>NZ_CP053837.1:0-1200000 GCF_013201705.1 Aliarcobacter faecis
ATGACAAGTAAAGATTTTTTAGAACTTATTAAAAAAGAAGCAAATCAAAACGATTATGAAAGATACTTAAAACAGTTAGTTTATAAAAAAGTATCTTCAGATGAAAATATTGCTATTTTTGAAGTAAACAATAAATATATAGCTTCATGGATAAAAAGTAAATTTACAGATTTAATCCAACACTGTTTTGAAATTTATGATAGTTCAAAACCAAAAATAGAGATAAGACTAGCTGGTGAAAAAAAGACAAAAAAAGAGATTTTAAAAGAGCAAGTTGAAAATCAAAGTTCTGAAAGCACTATTTTAAATCCATCTTACACTTTTGATTCATTTGTTGTTGGTTCTTCAAATCAAATGGCATATAATGCCTCTTTAGCAGTTGCTACAAAACCAGGTATTCAATATAACCCTCTATTTATTTATGGGGGAACAGGTCTAGGAAAAACTCACCTTTTACAAGCAATTGGAAATCATGCTTTAGAAAATGGAAAAACTGTAATTTATGTAACAATTGAACAATTTATGAATGATTTTACATTTTCAATTAAAAATAAAAATATGGAACATTTTCGTGCAAAATATAGAAATTGTGATGTTTTATTGATAGATGATGTTCAATTTTTAAGTGGAAAAGAACAAACTCAAGAGGAGTTTTTTCACACTTTTAATGAACTTCATAATGCAAAAAAACAGATAGTTATGACTAGTGATAGACTTCCTTCTCAAATAGCTAGTCTTGTTGATAGATTAAAATCAAGATTTGAATGGGGATTAACAGCTGATGTCCAAATACCAGGACTTGAAACAAAAATAGCTATTATTGAAAAAAAATCTGAATTAAACGGAATAAAATTAAGTAAAGAGATTATAAATTTTATTGCAACTTCACTAGATAATTCTATTAGAGAAATTGAAGGTGTAATTATACGAATAAATGCTAGTGCATCTTTACTTAATCAAGAGATAAATTTAGCAATGGTTCAAGGGCTTTTAAAAGAACAAATCAAAGAGAATAAAGAGAATATTAAACTTCCTGATATAATAAATATTGTTTCAAGTGAATTAAATATAAAACAAAGTGATATAAAATCTAAAAAAAGAACAGCAACAGTTGCAAATGCAAGAAGAGTTGTAATATATCTTGCAAGAGAATTAACTCATAATTCAATGCCTGATATAGCAAAAGTTCTAGGAATGAAAGATCATAGCTCTATTTCTCATAATATTAAAAAAGCAAATGAGTTAATGGAAGAAGATGAAAACTTTAAATTAGTAATTCAAAATTTAAAGAACAAAATCATAAATAAGGAGTAGAAGTTTTAAACTGTTGTGTGAAAAGATGTGAATATATATCTAGTTTTAATCACCTTATAAAGTTTCGATTTTATAGTGCTTTTAACTATATTTTCATCTTTTCACATACACCTACTACTTTTACTAAAAAATAAACAAACATAGGAGAAAAAATGAAGTTTGTAATTACAAAAAATATACTTGAAAATGTTATAGCTTCAATGCAACCTTTTTTAGAAAAAAAAGACTCAAGTGCAATAACATCACATGTATATTTAGAAACACAAAATGATAAACTAATTGTAAAAGCAACTGATTATGAAATTGGTTTAGAAACAACAATAGATAACATTTCTGAAATAGAAGATGGAAAAACAACAGTAAATGGAAATAATTTACTTGGAATTATTAAAAGATTAAAAAATGAAAATATTACTTTAGAAACAAATGGAAATAATCTTGTAATAAAACAGAATAAATCAATATTTAAACTTCCAACTTATGATGCAAATGAATATCCAATACTAAACAAATATGAAAATCTAAAAGAGTTATCAATTTCAACTATGAACTTTATAAACTCTATTAAAAAAATAACTCCTTCTATTGATAATAACAATCCTAAATTTGAATTAAATGGAGCATTATTAGATATAAAAAGTCAAAAAATAAACTTTGTTTCAACAGATACTAGAAGATTAGCATTATCATATTTAGAAAATATATCAAATGATGAAATACAATTAATTATTCCTAAAAAAGCAATTATAGAAATTCAAAAACTATTTTTAGATAATGCAAAAATTTATTGTGACCAAACAAACTTAATTGTTTCAAATGAAAATACAAAATTTTTTACAAAACTTATAAATGGAAAATTTCCTGATTATGAAAGAATTATTCCATCAACATTAAAATATAGTTTCCCACTACCTAAAAATATTTTAGTTGAATCAATTAAACTTGTAACTTCACTATTTTCAAATATTAAAATTACATTCAATCCAAAATATATAATTTTTGAGTCATTAGATGAAGATAGTGTTGCTACAACTCAAATAGATATTGATATAAATATTCCAAATGAGTTCTATTTAGCTGTAAATGCAAAATATCTACTTGATTTTTTAAGTACTTCAAATAGTGAAAAAATAAAAATAGGATTTAATGAGTCGAATTTACCATTTTATTTAGAAGATGATAAATTTTATACAGTTGTAATGCCAATTGTTTTAGAAAAATAATAATAAGGATTTATAAAAATGTCACAACAAGAGTATGGTGCTAGTAATATTAAAGTTTTAAAAGGTCTTGAAGCTGTTAGAAAAAGACCAGGTATGTATATAGGTGATACAAATATAAATGGTCTTCATCATTTGATTTATGAAGTTGTTGATAACTCTATTGATGAAGCAATGGCAGGATTTTGTAAAAATATTAAAGTAACTTTAACAAAAGATGGTTGGGCTAAAATTGAAGATGATGGAAGAGGAATTCCAACTGCAATTCACCCAACTGAAGGTATAAGTGCTGCAACTGTTGCTCTAACTGTACTTCATGCTGGTGGAAAATTTGATAAAGATACTTATAAAGTTTCAGGTGGACTTCACGGTGTTGGGGTTTCAGTTGTAAATGCTCTATCAAAACATCTTAAAATGACAATTTATAGAGAAGGAAAAATTCATTATCAAGAGTTTAAAGAAGGAATTCCACAAGGAACTTTAGAAGTAATAGGAGATAGTCCAAGAAAAACAGGAACTACTATTGAATTTTTAGTTGATGACTCTATTTTTGAAGTTATAAAATATGAGTTTAATATTCTTAAAAAAAGATTTAAAGAAGTAGCTTATTTAAATCCAATTATCTCTATAACATTAGAAGATGAAGCAGCTAAAATTAAAGAAGTTTACCACTTTGAAGGTGGAATTAAACAATTTGTTGCTGATATGAATAAAGAGACAGCTTTATGTGAGGTTATATATTTTAGTGATAAAGTTGATGGAGTTGAAGTTGATATTGCTATGATGTATAATGATACATATATAGAAAAAACTCTATCTTTTGTAAATAATATTAGAACAATAGATGGAGGAACTCACGAAGCAGGTTTTAAAGCAGGGCTTACAAGAAGTATCTCTAAATATTTAAATGAAAATGCAGCTGCAAGAGAAAAAGATACAAAAATAACAGGTGATGATGTAAGAGAAGGTTTAATTGCTGTTGTTTCTGTTAAAGTTCCTGAACCTCAATTTGAAGGACAAACAAAAGGAAAATTGGGAAGCTCTTATGTTAGACCAATTGCTCAAAAATTAACTGGAGATAATTTAGATAAATATTTTGAAGAAAATCCAACTCATGCAAAAGCTGTAATGGAAAAATCTTTAATGGCAGCAAGAGGAAGAGAAGCTGCTAAAAAAGCAAGAGAATTAACTAGAAAAAAAGACTCTATGAGTGTTGGAACACTTCCTGGAAAACTTGCAGATTGTCAAAGTAAAGATCCAGCAATTAAAGAACTTTATTTAGTTGAGGGAGATTCTGCTGGTGGAAGTGCAAAACAAGGAAGAGATAGAGTTTATCAAGCAATTTTACCACTAAAAGGGAAAATTCTTAATGTTGAAAAATCAAGACTTGATAAAATTTTAAAATCTGATGAAATTAGAAATATTATTACAGCTTTAGGTTGTGGAATAGGTGAAGATTTTGATGAAGAAAAAATCAGATACCATAAAATCATAATTATGACAGATGCCGATGTTGATGGTAGCCATATTCAAACTCTACTTTTAACATTTTTCTTTAGATTTTTAAGACCAGTAGTTGAAAAAGGTTATTTATATATTGCTCAACCACCACTTTATAGATATAAAAAAGGTAAAAATGAGATATATTTAAAAGATAATGGAGCTTTATCTTCATATTTAATTGAAAATGGTTTAGAAAATTTTGAGTTTGAAGGTATGGGATATAATGATTTATTAGATCTATTTAAACAAGTAGCAAGATATAGAGCTATGCTTGAACAGTTAGCAAAAAGATACTCTTTACTTGAAGTATTAAAACACCTAATTGAAAATAGTGATTTAGTAAATCTTGAATTTAGCACTTTATATGAAAAAGTAAAAGAGTTTATTGAAAATAAAGGGCATAATATTTTATCAAAAACTGTAACTCAAGATAAAATTCAATTATTTGTTCAAACAAAAGAGGGTCTTGAAGAGTTAATTATTGATGATGAACTTTTTGCATCTCCATATTTTAGTGAATCTACATTTATTTTTAATAAGTTAAAAGAGAGAGATTTAGCACTATTTGATGGAAGAGATTTAATTGAGCTTCTTGAAGAAATAGAGAGTTTAGCTAAAAAAGGTGCTTATATTCAAAGATATAAAGGTCTTGGAGAGATGAATCCTGAACAACTTTGGGAGACAACAATGACACCTGAAAATAGAAGGCTTTTAAGAGTAAAAATAGAAGATGCAGAAGCTGCTAGTGATACATTTACTCTATTTATGGGTGATGAAGTAGAACCAAGAAGAAATTATATAGAATCTCACGCAAAAGATGTTGAACATCTTGATGTATAAAAATAACTAAGATTTTAAATCTTAGTTATAAAACTTTTTATAAAAAATTCAAAAAAAAGGTTAATAATGGAAATAAAATATGGTGAAAAAGAGATTTTAGAATTTGATATAAATAATCCTGAAAATTTTTGGCCAAATGAACATAGTAAAAATTATATAATAGATATTGAATTACCAGAGTTTATGGCAAAATGCCCAAGAAGTGGTTATCCAGATTTTGCAACAATTAAAATACAATATACTCCAAATAAAAGTGTTATTGAATTAAAAGCTTTGAAGATTTATATAAACTCTTTTATGAATAGATATATCTCTCATGAGAACTCTGCAAATGAGATTTTTGATACACTTTTTTCTAAGCTAGAACCAAGATGGCTTAAAGTTATAGCAGATTTTAAACCACGAGGAAATGTTCATACAGTTATTGAAATAGATAGCTCAAAAATATAAGAGAAAAGCCTTGCAAAGATTAGTTACAACAAAAGAAGCTTCAGAAATTTTGGGCTTATCTTTACAAGGAATTCATTATAGAATTAAAAATAATCAATTAAAATCGCAGAAAAAAGATGGAAAACTCTTTGTTTATCTTGATGATAATTTAACTTATAACAATCAAAATTCAAATACAAATAATCATAATATAAAACTAGATTTTAATACTTTTGATAAGGTAATTGAGTCAAAAGATGAACAAATTTCACTTTTAAAAAAGTCAATAAAATGGATGAGAAAACAGTATGTTTCAGAAATTGAGAGACTTGAAAAAAATCAAAAAAGGATAATTGAAGTTTTTAATAGTGAAATAAAACTTTTGCAAAGTGCTTTTAATGAGATGAGAGCTATATATAAACCACAAATAGAAGATAAAAAAGAGTTTTCTAAATCTAGCTCAAGCTCAAATGAATTTATTACGATAAAAGAGTTCTTTGCTATTTTAAAAAGAGCAAATAAGAGTGAAATTGAGATAAAAGGCATTATTTTTAATGCTATAAAAAAAGGTGATAAAAGATTTATTTATAATAAAAAAGATAAAAAACTTTTGATTTTAAATGAAGATTTTAATGATTTGATTTAAAAATTTGAAGTACAAAAAAGTACTCCTTTCCAGATACCCAATCACAACCCTAAAAAAGGTGCCTTGCTATGTTCCCATCCTGGGGCTTTGCCTTTAGTAAAACTTGAAAGGGTCTAAAAAGGAGCATTCAAAACATTTTTTATGTTCTCAATGCTACTTTTTAAAGATTTGGATTATAACCAAGATAAGATTAATCTATTATAAAAAAGAGAATTATGGCATATTTAATACTTTTTATATCTGCATTTTTATCAGCAACACTACTTCCACTAGGAAGTGAAGCTTTGCTTATTTATAATATTAAAGAGGGATATAATATTTATCTTCTTCTGCTTATTGCAACTTTAGGGAATAGTCTTGGTTCAGTTTTAAACTACTATCTAGGATTAAAAGGTGAAGAGTATTTAGTAAATAAAAAATTTATCAAAGAGAAATATATAAATTTGTCAAAAAACTATTTTGATAAATATGGAGCTATTTGTATACTTTTAGCTTGGTTACCAATAATTGGAGATCCTATTACATTTGTAGCTGGAGTTTTAAGATATAATTTTAAAATATTTGTTATTTTAGTAGTAATATCAAAGCTATCAAGATATCTTTTTATAGCTTTGATAATTTAGTTTAGATTTTTCCTACAATAATTTTTTCAAGCCATTTTATATGTCTAGGACCATTTTTTATATCATCTATACTAATAAGTGCAATTTTTCCTTGATAATCTTCAAGATATTTTCCATTTTTCTTATAAAAAACTATAATATTATCGCCTAGTTTTGTATTAAAAACCTCATTGTATGAAAAAATTGTTTCATAACCATCTGTTGCAATAACTTTAAAATATGTGTTATTATAATCCTTTTTACTCTCTGCTTTTTATAATAGCCTTATCAATAATATCTTTTAATAAAACACCTTCATAGCTTTCTACATTGTCTTTTGTCTCGCCACTCATACAAACAACAGGAGTTGAGCCACTTTTAAAATAACTCATTTTTTCAAGCTCTTTTACATCTAATTTTAGTATATTTTCTACTAAACCAGAAACTTCAATTTGTGTTGATATCTTATAATTTTCATTTGCAAATAGGCTAAATGTAAATATTAAAACTAATAATACTTTTCTCATTTTTCAACTTCCCATGATATAAATGCCCAAATTAGGAACTCTTTTATCTTCTTATTTTTATAAGTTGTATTAAAATACTCTCTTAAAATTTTTTCCTCTTTTTTAGACATTTTTCCTAAACTCCATTTTAGGCTTTGGATAAATTCATCAACATTAGGAGTATCAAATTTTGAATTTTTTGTTTTTATAAAATCAACCTTTGCAAAAATTCCCATACCATGTAGAGTATTTACTAGATATATATAATCAGGTCTTGGAATAATCTCTCTTTTTATTTGAGCCAGAATATCTCTATCTACAAAACTTCCACCAACTTTTGTAGTAAGATATACTCTTTTATTTGCTTTTTCATTTAATTTTTTTAAAGCTTTTTTTATATTTTTTACTTCCATTGACCTACTAGCTACAACAATATCAGCATTTGGAACATCTTCCCAATTATCATACCAAGATTTATGAATAGTTGTAAGATTTTCAATATTTTTCTCTTTTGCATTTTGTTTTGCATAATTTAACATTTCACTTGAATAATCAAGTGCATAAACATTTTTTAATTTATCAGCAAGTGCTAGTGAAATTGTTGCTGGACCACTTCCAACATCAAGTAGAGTTTCACAATCTTTTATATCAACCTTACTTATAAACTCTTTTGTATATGGGCTGTTTATAACATTTTGACTAAAATATTGGGCTTTTTTATCCCAATCTCCACTACTTTTACCCTTGAAAGTAGAGTTTTTCATCTGTTTTTTATATAGTTTTGCAAAATCTAATTTGTCCAAATTTGTATTCTTTAATGCCATTTCTTCTCCTTATATTTTTGGTATATAAAATATCAGTACCTTAAAATTTTTTAATTATACTCCTCTTATTATAGGAGTAAATGCTTTTGTACTTACATTTACTTTTTGCCCAATCTCTAAAAATTTTGTTTCTTCATTACTTATTATAACTTCAACAATTTGTTGCCCAATAGCAACAATAGCTATGTTTATAACATCAACTTTTATAATCTCTAAAAGTTCACCTTCAAAACTAAATTTTTGGCTACCTTGAGTTTTTAGAAGAATATCTTTTGGTAAACCATCATCAATAACCTTACCACTATTAATAACTAAAACTCTTGACCCAAGTCGATACATCTCACTAGGATCATGACTTACCATAATTGTAGTTGTATTAAACTCTTTATGTAGAGTTAATATCTCAGTTTGAAGTTTTGCTCTCATGAGAGGATCAAGTGCTGAGAGCGGTTCATCCATAAGAAGTATTTTTGGTCTTTTCATTAAAGCTCTACAAAGACTAACTCTTTGTTTTTGTCCACCACTTAAAGAGTTTGGATATCTATTTCTTAACTCATACATATCTGTCATACTTAAGAGATATTTTGCTAACTCTTTATCTTTCTTTACATAAAGTAGATTGTCAATTACACTTAAATTTGGAAATAGGGCATAATCTTGAAAAACAAAACCAATATCTCTTTTTTGAATAGGTTTTGAGTAGTTTTTATCTAACCAAATTTCATTATCTACAATAATCTCTCCATTAGCCTCTTCAAGTCCAGCAAGTATTCTTAAAATAGTAGTTTTCCCACTTCCACTAACACCACTTAATGCTACAAACTCTCCGCTATTTAAAGTTAGATTTATATCTAAAAGCATTTTTCCAATACTTCCATGAAGCTCTTTATTTATATTTAATTTTATCATCTATATAAACCTATCTTTCTTTTGATTACCATTAAAAATATAAACTGCTAGTAGAGTTAAAAAACTTATAATAATCATAATTAAACTATAAATATGAGCATTTTTATAGTCTAATACTTCAACAAATTCATATATAGCAATGGCCGCAACTCTTGTCTCATTTGGAATACTTCCTCCAATCATTAAAACAACTCCAAACTCTCCAACAGTATGTGCAAAAGTTATGATAAGTGCAGTTAATAGTGAAGGTTTTATATTTGGTAGTGCAACTAATAAAACTGTTTTAAATTTACTTTTTCCACTAATATAACTAGCTTCAATCATATTTTTATTTAAACTTTCAAATCCACTTTGAAGAGGTTGTACCATAAAAGGAAAACTATAAATACAACTAGCGATAATTATTCCATAAAAATTAAATACTAGTTTTATTCCAAAATAGTCTTGAAAAAATTGACCAATTGGAGAGTTATGAGATAAGCCCCAAAGAAGATAAAATCCTAAAACTGTTGGTGGAACAACTAATGGCATAGTTGAAAGGGCTTCTAAAAATGGCTTAGATTTTGACTTTGTTTGAGATAAATACCAAGCAAGTGGCATACATATAATAAACAAAATCAAAGTTGTAATAAATGCTAATTTAAACGATAAAATAAATGGTGCATAGTCTACATTTAATAAATAATCAATCATTTAAAACCCTTAGAATAGATAAATCACTAGCTTTTATCAAAATATTTACTTCATTATCTTTTTTTAAATCTAGTTTTATTGAAGACTCTTTTGTGATGATACTTTCTAAGTTTGTATCTGCTATTTGTAAAGAGATTGAACTAAGTAGTTCTCCATTTCTTATATCAGTTATTTTTGCAAGAGCTTGATTTGATAGACTAATATCATCTATAAATTTTTTTGAGATTATTATATTTGTTGGCTTTACTAAAAGTTCAACATATTTTCCAACTTTTACATCAGAGTTTAAATCTAAACTCATCATTTTAAAAATCATATTATTAAACTCAAATTTTACGATATTTAAACTATCTAAAGTTTGAATATCTTTTACTCTTGCAATCATAACTTACTCTTCTTTATTTTACTAAATAACCAAAATCAATAAAGATTTTTTTAGCTTTTTCACCTAAAATAAAATCATAGAAAGCTTTTGCTTCAGCATTATCTTTTGCTTTACTTAAAATAACAATTCCTTGGTCAATAGGAGTATATAATTTTGGATCAACACTTACCCAGTTTACATTCTCTTTGTATTGAGACATTTTTTCATCATATAAAGATGATTTTGCAATAAACCCAACATCAGCAGCTGTCATAGCATAAGTTACTGCTTGAGAGATAGATTCAGCATAAACAAATTTATTTTCTACTTTATCTAAAATGTTTGCATTTTTCATAGCTTCAAGAGCAGCAGTTCCATAAGGTGCTGTTTTTGGATTTGCAACAGCAATTTTTGAGATAGAATCTTCAGCTATTAATTTAATTCCTTTAGAGAAATCTAATTGTTTTGCACTTAACATTGCTAAACTTCCTTGAGCATAAATAACTGGTTTTGTAGCAGTTAAATTCTCTTTTTCTAAAGTTTCTGGGAATTTCATATCAGCACTCATAAAGATATCAAATGGTGCTCCATTTTGAATTTGAGTTGTGAATTTTCCACTACTTCCAAGAACTACTTCTACTTTTGTATCTGGGTTTGTTTTATTGAACTCAGCGATTAAATTATTAATTGCATAACTAACATTTGCAGCAACTGCTACATTAATTGTTCCAGCAAAAATAGTTGAACATAAAAATGCTAATCCTAAAATAATTTTTTTCATATTTTTTCCTTATTTTCCTATCATAATATCAGATGCCTTGATAATTGCATCAACTTTTGTTCCAATTTGTAAATCCATATTTTTTATAGAGTTTGCAGTTACAATCGCAACAACTTTATCCTCATTTCCAATATTTATTACAACTTCAGCATTAACTGCTCCTAAACTTATCTCTTCAATAGTACCTTTTAAACTATTTCTTGCGCTAAGTTTTAAGTTACTTTCAGTAGATAATAAAACATTACTAGATTTAATAACAGCAACAACTTCATCATCAATAGTTAAGCCAAGATTCTCGATAGAACTATTTGTGATAATAGAAACTAATCTATTTCCACTTTTTAGTTTTATTTGAACTTCAGCATTAACTGCTCCTAATGAAATATTTTCAACTATACCAACTATTTGGTTTCTTGCACTAATTTGCATTGATAATCTCCTTATAGTTTTTAAAGATCCTGTATTCAAATCAGTAATTCGATTTAGATTTTCAATAAACTTTCTTTGCTCCTCTTTTAACAAAAAATATGTTGTTAAAAGGTTCTCTCCATATTTTGTAAGGGTTGTTCCTCCGCCCCCCGCACCACCAGTTTCTCTTAAAACTATTGGTGTATTTGATAAATTATTCATAGCTTCAACAGTCTCCCAAGCAGTTTTATAGCTCATAGGAACTTCTTTTGCTGCTTTATTTATAGAACCAGTTTTTTTGATAGCCATAAGTAATTCAATTCTTTTTTCAAGTAAAAAAGGTTGATTTAAAAGCTCTAAAGTCAAATTTGATGATATTGACATTTTAATCCTTTGTTATATTAAATAATATATAACGCAAGTAAATATTAGCTTTATATACCTTAATAAATAATGTAATTTTATAAAAATAATATGTTATTATTACAAAATTTAACTATAAATAAGGCTTTCTCAATGGATTTAAACTATCTTTTAATATATTTCCTTGCAACAACAGTTTTTAGTTTTTTAATAGGATTAGAAGTAAAAGCTTATATGGCAAAGTTTCATGAAAATGACGACAAAATTTTTTTAGGAACAACAAGAACTTATACCTTTATAGGGATAGTTGGATTTATCTTCTATAAAATTGAACCTCAAAATTTCTCTATTTATATAGTTGGATTTTTAGCTATAACTTTACTTTATGCTATGTTTTTTAATAGATTATTAGAAGATAAAAAAAGTAGTATAGTTTTATACTTAGTTGCAATGATTGTTTATAGTTTTGGAAGTTTAATAAATCTTTTTCCTTTTTGGCTAGTATCTTTAATTTTTGTAATAATAATTTTTTTATTAAATGCAAAAAATAGGCTTTTAAGTTTTAATCTTAAAATTAATATTTATGAGTTAGAGACTTTAGGTAAGATTATTTTACTTTCAGCTGTTGTTTTACCTCTTCTTCCAAAAGATACAACCATTCCATATATAGGTATTTCATTATATAAAATTTGGCTTACAGTTGTAGTAATTTCGACTATTTCATATATTAGTTATCTAATTCAGAAATATTTATTTCCATCAAAAGGTATGCTTTTAACTGGAATTTTAGGTGGGCTATACTCTTCAACTGCTACAACTGTTGTTTTATCAAAAAAGTCTCAAGGTATAGAAAATAGCCATATTTTTACAGCTTCAGTAGTTGGGGCAACGTTGATGATGTATTTAAGACTTACTGTAATTGCAGCAATTTTTAATATGGAAGTTTTTAAAATAGTTTTGTATCCATTTTTAGCTTTTGCAGTTATTTGCTTGATAGTAGTTTTTGTATATTATAAAAAAGCTTCAAATTGTAGTAGTAGTATTGAATTATCAGACTCAAACCCTTTAGAGTTAGGAACAGCATTTTTATTTGCATTTTTATTTATTGTAACTATGATGATTACAAATTTTGTAGTTGATAATTTTGGAGCAACAGGATTAAATGTACTATCTTTAATAATTGGATTTACAGATATTGACCCATTTGTTTTATCTTTATTAGCTGGGAAATATAATATAGATACTGGAGCAGTTGCATCTGCTGTTATAATTGCTTCTGGAAGTAATAATATTTTAAAAGCAGTATATACAATCTGGTTTGGGAAACAAAAAGCAATTTCTGGGTTTGTATTTTTAGCTCTTTTAGGTATTTTAACAATAGTTGTAGGATTATTTTTATAATTTTCCTACATATGGTTACACTTTTATTAAAATTTAGTATAAGTTTTTAAAATAAATGTAAATAAAATAAATTTTTGATATAATCAGAAAAATTAAAATATTGATAATCGATGAGTATAAAACTTACAGCAGAAGTTTAACTAAAACACTATACTCATCGCTTATTAATTTATAGCTCTATCTATTTTACTAAGATAACTCTTTTATGTATTCAATATATTTTTTTGCAAAAGTATTTAATGTCTCTTCACTCAATTTTTTTTCTGTTCCATAAGTAATAAAAGGTTTTTTATAATCCATTTTTATATAGTTTGCAGTACCAAAAAATGGAAAAAGAAACTCTTCAACAGTTTTTTTGTCTTTACCTGATTCACAAAATGCTTTTTCATCTCCTCCACAACTAACAGCAATAGCAAAAGACTTATTTTCTAAATTATAATTATTTCCATATGCAAAATTATGTTCAAGTACAATATCAAAATACTCTTTTAAAAGAGAAGGTGAACTAAACCAGTACATTGGGAATTGGAAAACTATAACATCATGCTTTAATAATAGTTCTTGTTCTTCTTTTGAATTTATTTCAAAATCTTTGAATTTTGAGTACAAATTATTTATTGTTACATTTTCAAGTGTATTAATTGCATTGAAAAGTTTTTTATTTACAACTGATTTCTCAAAATTTGGGTGAACTAAATTTACTAATATTTTCTTCATATTAAATCCTTTTTTTATAAATTTTGATAGTATTATATTAAAATACAAAATAAAATGTAAGTATGTACTTTTATGTAATATACTATCAAAAAGGAAAGTGTATATGAAAGAAAAAGAATCTAAGAATATAACTGAGACACCATTTGGCTATACTTTATCTTTAATTTCAGGGAAATGGAAGATGATAATTTTATATCTATTATCAGAACATGAAGTTATTAGGTATAACGAATTGCAAAGAAAAATAGGTGGTATTACTTATAAAATGCTTAGTTCTCAGCTAAAAGAATTAGAATCAGATGAATTGATTAATAGAAAAGAGTATCCAATGATACCACCAAAAGTTGAATATAGTTTAACAAATCGTGGCAAATCACTTATTCCTATTTTAGATGGAATGTGTCGTTGGGGTTCAAAAGAGAGACCTGAACTACTTTGTATTGTATAAATGTTTTTTATAGTTCCATTTTCTTTAAATAATCACTAATCTTTGGAATATTATCTTTTCTACAAATTAGGCAAGTTGGTATATTTGCTTCAGTTTTTGGCAAAATAGTAATTTTTATATCTTTATCATATCCCATTTTCTTTACTATACTTATAGGAAGTAAAGTTTTTCCCATTCCAACTTTTATACAAGATAAAATTGTCTCTAAATTACCAAAAGATAAGCTTTTTTCAACATAGATATTTTTTTGTTTATAATAACTTTTTAAAAACTCATCATATACACAACCATCTTTAAAGGTCAAAGTTACATTTGGAGTATTTTTCTCTTGAGGTTCCAAAATAGCAATTTCTTCTTCAAATTTTTTTAAAACCATTAAACTATCATTTGTGGGCTCACCACTAACAAAGGCAATATCAACTTTATAATCTAAGATTAATTGCATAATATCTTTTGTAGTTCCTGTAAAAAGTTCAAGTTGTGTATTTGGAAAATCTTTGTGAAGTTTTAGTAAAAAAGGGGAGATTCTTACAACTGCATTACAATCAGTTGAGCCAATCTTTAAAGAACTTAATATGGTATCTTCACATAAACTAGCTATTGAGCTTTCCATTTTATGAATTATCTCCAAAGCTTGTGGGTAAAATTTATCTCCATTTGAAGTTAAAATTACCCCTTTTGGAACTCTATGAAAAAGTTCTAATCCTAAGATTTTTTCAAGCTGTTTTACTCTTGAAGTTACATTTGATTGTGTACATTTTAGTTCATTTGATGCAATAGAGATACTTTTATGGTTTGCAACACTTACAAAAACTTTTAATAAATTTAAATCCATATCATTTTCCCTTATATCACCTATCATTATTGATTATTTGACATAGAATAATCTTTAGTGATATGATAACAAAATTTTGACAAGGATGAGATAATGTTAAAACTTTTTGATAGGAATAATAATATAGCAATTTTAATAGCAGGTATTTTTTCTATAATTATTGGTTTAGGAGTTGCTAGATTTGCTTTTACTGGGCTAATTCCTGCTATGTTGGATGATTATTTAAGTATAAAATTTGTAGGAATTTTAGCATCATTAAATTTTGCTGGATATTTAAGTGGATCACTATTTTCAATATTTATTAAAGATATAAATGTAAAAGTTTATTTGTATAGATTTGGAGTTGTTTTAGCAATTCTTACAACATTTGTTTTATCATATAGTGATAATAACACACTTTGGATGATATCAAGGGTATTAGCTGGTTTTGCAGGAGCTATGTGTTTGATTGTTGGGACAGCAATTGTTATGCAGAAATTAACTATTAAAAGTAAAACAAAAGCTATGGGGATTCATTTTAGTGGGATTGGATTTTCAATTTTAACAACAGATTTAATTGCAAGATTTATTTTGAGTTTAAATTATACTTGGAGAGATTCTTGGAGTGTTTTAGCAATATTTGCAATAATTTTATCATTTTATAGTGTTTACATTTTATCTTTTGATAAAGAGGTTAAGCAAAAAGCAGTTAAAACAAAATTTGATTTCTCTATTTTTACTCCTTTTGTAATAGTTTTGATTATGGCATATTTCGCTGAAGGTGTCGGATTTGTCGTACAAGCTACATTTTTACCTGATATTATAAATAATCTTAAAGGGTTAGAAGGGTATGGGAGTATTACTTGGACACTTGTTGGGGTTGCTGGAATACCATCTTGTATTATTTGGATGCTATTAGCACATAGATTTGGAAGTTCAAATATAATTATAATTGCTTTATTACTACAAGCAGTTGGTATTTTGATACCAGTTTTTTCTACAAATGTTTACCTAAATCTTTTAAGTGGAGTTTTATATGGAGGAACATTTATAGGGCTTGTTGCACTTTTTATGAATCTTGGAGGACAATTATCAAAAGGAAATCCAGTAGTTTTAATGGGTGCTTTAACAACTTCTTATGGAATAGGGCAGGTAATTGCACCATTATATAGTGTATATTTTATTGAAAAATATGGAAGTTATGATTATGCACTTATTTTAACAGCTATTATTGTAGTTGGTGGAGCTATTTTACTATTAATGGCAAAGAAATTTGAGCCAAAAGATATAGATTAAAAAGTTAATTCTATATCTTTTAACTTAGAGATTAAATTTTCGTTATTTTGTGTAGGAACATCTAAAACTATAATATTCGATTTATGAGTTATTTTTAGTTTTGTTGCACCAAACTCTTCTAAACTTGTAATTAGTTTTTCTAAATCTTTTTTTGAGATTTTTGCACTTTTTGATTTAAATCCTATAAAAGAGTAACCACTTTTTACACTCTCATTTATTCCCATTCTTGGTTTTTTTGGCTCTATTCTTGTATTTATAAAACAAGGGTCTTGAATTTTAAAATCTAGCATAGATGATAAAATATTGTTAAAATTTATTAATTCTAAATTTTTTATAAAGCTTTCAAAATTAGTAGATTCTTGTTCTTCTCTTGGACCAAAATCTTTATAAATATTTGCAATAGCTCTAGCTGTTGGGATAATTTGAGAGCTTGTTATATTTCCAATGTAAGTATCTAAGATTTTTACATCAAATACTATTTTATCTTTTACATTTTTAGAGGCATTAAAACTAACATCAGGAGTAAATCCTGCATCACAACCCTCACGGTAACCACTTATTGCAAACTGTAAAGAGTTTGGTAGATTAAAGAAGTTTTTATTTCCAACAAAAGTTTTATTTAATTTATTTGCTAACTCTTCAACATCAAAGATTTGAGTTTTATCAAGACCATTTACAGGGCAAGTTATAACTTTCTTTATACTATGTCCTGATTCAAAAAAGCTTGATAAATCTTGCTCTTTTAAAAGATTAAATATTTTTGGAAGAGAAAAAAGCTTTAAATTTTTAAGCTCTAACTTTTGACCCTCTTTAAAGTTTAACTCTTCTATATCAAATTCGTTTAAGATATTTGATATAGTTTTTAATTGATTTAAATTTAGTTCACCTAAATTTAATGGAATTTTTAAGTTAAAAAATGTTTGTTCACTATCATTTGCATAAATTCCATACCATTTAAATCGCTCTAAATCTTCTTTTGTTACTCTTTCACCTGTAACACAATAGTAAAAAATATCAGCAATAATATCACTGCTTGATTTATCACTTTTTATTTTTTCCATATTTAAGTTGTAAGACATAAAAAACCTTTAAAAAATTTCTTTACATTCCCAGTGTGGAAAATGTTTTCTAACAAGAGCATTAAACTCTATTTCAAAAGCACTATAAGAGCTATCTTTTTTACTTTGATCACTTGATTTTGCTCTTATCATTCCAGCACCGACTGTATTATTTGTAACTCTATCAATTACAATAAAGCTACCCATTGATTTAATCTTATCATAAGTATCATAGGCGATAATTTGTTCTAAATCAAGCTTTGCTCTAGCAATTTCGTTTAGATTTAGAGTATTTGTTGCACTTCTTTCTAAAGTATTTACATCAGTTTTATAATAAAATTGGCTAATAGTTCCAACTGTTGAGCTTGTTGCTCTTTTTATAAAATATTGTTTTCCTTTTATAAGAGGATCTTCACTAAGCCATACTAGATCAACATCAAAATTATTTGCTTCATCTGCTTGTTCATCACTTTTAACAATAACATCACCACGACTTATATCAATCTCATCTTCAAGGGTAAGAGTAATTGCTTGTTCTGCATAGGCATACTCTAAATTTCCATCATAAGTTACAATCTCTTTTATTTTTGAACTTTTTTTAGATGGTAAAACAGTTATTTCATCGCCAACTTTTATAACTCCACTTGCAACTGTTCCACAAAATCCTCTAAAATCAAGATTTGGTCTATTTACATATTGAACAGGAAATCTAAAATGAGTTAAATCTCTATCACTATCAATTTGTACATTTTCTAAATGTTGCATTAGAGTTTCACCTTTATACCAAGGAGATTTACTACTTCTTTCAACTACATTATCCCCATTTAGTGCAGATAGTGGAATCAAAGTTATATTGTTTGTAAGCCCTAACTCTTTTGCAAATTTTAGATAATCCTCTTTTATATTATTAAAAATATCTTCTCTAAAATCCATCAAATCCATCTTATTTACTGCTACAACAATATGTTTTATCCCTAAAAGCTTATTTATAAAAGAGTGTCTTTTTGTTTGAGTTTGTACCCCATATCTTGCATCTATTAAAATAATTGCCAAATTTGCTGTACTTGCACCCGTTGCCATATTTCTTGTATATTGCTCATGTCCTGGAGTATCAGCAATGATAAATTTTCTTTTATCTGTTGCAAAATATCTATAGGCAACATCAATAGTAATCCCTTGTTCTCTCTCACTTTGAAGCCCATCAACTAAAAGTGATAAATCAAATTCATTATCTGTTGAATTATTCTTTTTACTATCTTTTTTTATACTTGCTAATTGGTCTTCAAAAATCATCTTAGAATCGTGAAGTAATCTTCCAATAAGTGTAGATTTTCCATCATCAACATTCCCACAAGTAATAAATCTAAGAAGTTGTTTATTTTCATGCTCTTTTAAATAAGCTTTAATATCATCAATTTTTTCCATTTTAAAAATATCCTTCTATTTTTTTCTTCTCCATAGACCCAGCACTATCGTTGTCTATAACTCTTCCTTGTCGCTCACTTGTTTTTGATAAAAGCATCTCTTCAATTATCTCTTCAAGTGTTGTTGCAGTTGAGTTTACAGCTCCTGTTAGTGGATAACAACCAAGAGTTCTAAATCGTACCCATTCTTCTTTTATTACATCATCTTTTGATATTGGCATTCTGTTATCATCTACCATGATTTTTACACCATCTTTTTCAACTACAGGTCTTTTAGCAGCAAAATATAGAGGAACAATAGGAATTTGCTCCAAATAAATATATTGCCAAATATCTAATTCTGTCCAGTTTGAAAGTGGAAAAACTCTAATGCTTTCATCTTTGTGAACTCTTGCATTGTAGATATTCCATAGTTCAGGTCTTTGGTTTTTTGGATCCCATCTATGATTTTTATCTCTAAAAGAGTATATTCTCTCTTTTGCTCTACTTTTCTCTTCATCTCGTCGTGCACCTCCAAAAACAGCATCAAATTTATATTTATTTAGAGCTTGTTTTAAACCTTGAGTTTTCATAATATCTGTATGAACTGCACTTCCATGAGTAAAAGGACTGATATTCATCTCAATTCCTTCAGGATTTGTATGAACTAAAAGTTCAAAACCTTCCTCTTTTGCTCTTTTATCTCTAAAAGCAATCATCTCTTTAAATTTCCATAAAGTATCCACATGTAAAAGTGGAAATGGTAACTTTGCAGGAGCAAAAGCTTTTAGTGCAAGATGAAGCATAACTGCTGAATCTTTTCCCACACTATACATCATTACAGGATTATCAAACTCTGCAACAACTTCTCTTATTATATGAATTGATTCTGCTTCAAGTTGTTTTAAATGTGTTAATTGTTTTGTATCTAACATTTAATATTTTTTCCTTTTTATTCATTTTTGGAACTTGGAATTTCCTTTACAAATCAATGATTGTTAAAGGTTTTATTCCTTTTTACTTCTTATGAAGTCCACACTCTTTATGTTCTGGGTCTTCCCACCACCATCTTCCAGCTCTTATATCTTCACCCTCTTTGATAGCCCTTGTACAGGGTTCACAACCAATACTAGGATATCCTTTATCATGTAGCTTATTGTATGGAACTTTATTTGCTTTTATATATTCCCAAACTTGGCTCTCACTCCAATTTATAAGAGGATTTAGTTTTATTACTTTAAAATTCTCATCCCATTCAATAATTGGCATATCTTCTCTTGTAATACTTTGAGATGCTCTAAGTCCTGTTATCCAAATATCAACCCCTTTTAAAGCTCTTTTTAGAGGTTCGATTTTTCTTATGTTACAGCAGTTCTTTCTATTTTGTATGCTTTCAAAATGTCCATTTACACCTTGAGTTTTATATAAATTCTCAACACTATCAAATTTTGGGAAAAAAATATCAAGTTTTACACCATATTTTAAATTTGTTTCATCCATTACTTTATATGTTTCGCTATGAAGTCTTCCCGTATCAAGCGTAAATACTCTACTATTTCTATTAACTTTTAAAATCATATCTGTTAGTACTTGATCTTCTGCACTTAAGCTTGAACTTAGAGCTACATTTTTGTGATTTTCTAATATATATTTGATTAAATCACTAGTATTTAAAGATAAAATTTTTTCTTTAATATCATTTACTATTTTTAAATTCATAAAATACCTTAAATTTGATAGTCGTTTTCTGTTGGTTTTACTGTACCAAATTTTATTCTATTCCAAGCTCTTTCATGAAAGTAGTATAAAATCATTTTTGTAATAACTTCAATCGTTCCAATCGAAGCCGCCATAACTAAATTTCCTGTTATAAAGTAAGATACTATAATCGTATCAAGTGTTCCCACTGTTCGCCAAGATATTGCTTTGGCAACTGATCTATAAGGTTTTTCGTGCATAAATTTCCTATATTATAAAAACTATACAGAAGAATTATTCTTCTGTATAATCATATAACCCAGAGCTTAAATATCTTTCACCAGTATCACATAAAATAGTAACAATAGTTTTACCTTTATTTTCAGGTCTTGAAGCCACAATTTTTGCTGCTAGAGCATTTGCTCCTGAAGATACACCTACAAGTAAACCTTCTGTTTTCGCTAAATTTCTTGAACTCTCTATTGCATCATCATTTGCAATTTTAATAACTTCATCATAAATCTTTGTATTTAATACATCAGGTACAAAACCAGCACCAATACCTTGTATCTTATGAGGACCAGGATTTCCACCACTCAAAACAGGAGATGCTTCAGGTTCAACAGCAATAATCTTTATATTAGGATTTTTTGCTTTTAAAACTTCACCAACACCAGTTAATGTTCCACCAGTTCCAACACCAGCAATAAAGATATCAACTTTTTCATCTGTATCTTTTAAGATTTCTAAAGCTGTAGTTTCTTTATGAATTGCTGGGTTTGCTTCATTTTGGAACTGTTGTAAAATAATAGAGTTAGGAGTTCCCTCTTTTAACTCATTCGCTTTTTCAATAGCACCTTTCATACCTTTTTCAGCAGGAGTAAGAACTAATTTAGCACCTAAAGCTTGAAGAAGTCTTCTTCTTTCAATACTCATAGAAGCAGGCATTACAAGGATAAGTTTTAATCCTAAAGCAGCACTAACACTAGCTAATGCAATACCAGTATTACCACTAGTAGGCTCTATTAAAGTTGAATCTTTGTTTATAAGACCATTATTTAGAGCAACTTTTATCATATTTGTACCAATTCTATCTTTTACTGAATGGCTTGGATTCATAAATTCACATTTACCTAAAACTGTTGCACCACTTGTGTGACTTGCATCTTGTAGTTTTATTAGTGGAGTATTCCCTATTAATTCTGTTATATTTTTTGCATATTTCATCTTTTCTTCCTTTCAAATGGTTCTTATTTAAAAGAGAACCTAATTTTATATTTATTTACTTTTTAAAGTGGGGATTGAAAGTCCCTAAAAAGTAGTAAAAACCATGCAATGAGGTGAAATTTCGCCTCGTGCGAACAAAAGGGCTTTGAGAACAAAGCCTTACTTAAATATTGTAATGTAAAAATTGGTTATATCTACCTTGATACTCATCTAATTTTGATAAGTTTAAATCAAAAATCTCTTTCATTTTCTCTTTAGATTCTTCAAAAAATAGATCTAAAATTGGATTATCAACCTTTGAATCAACTATTTTTATATCATCTTCAAGAGCAACTAAAATATCAACTATTTTTATATCTTCAGGACTTTTTGCCAAAAGATAACCACCTCTAGCACCTCTTATACTTGTAACTAATTGAGCTCTTCTTAATTTACTTAAAAGTTGTTCCAAGTAATTTTGTGGGATAGAGGCATTTGCTGAAATATCCCGTATTTGCATGGGAGCATCACTTGTATGGCGACTTAACTCATACATAGCAGCTAAACCATAAACTCCTTTTGTCGAAATTAAAGGCATATTACATCCTTAATTTAAAGCTTGATTTAAATCTTCAATTAAATCAACTGTATCTTCTAAACCAATAGAAAGTCTTATAGTTATTGGATTTACACCAGCTTTTTTTAACTCTTCTTCACTTAATTGTGAGTGAGTTGTTGAAGCAGGGTGAACAATAAGTGATTTACTATCTCCTATATTTACAACAACAGAGAATAGTTTTGCACTATCAATTACTTTTTTAGCCTCTTCAAATGTACTAACTTCAAATGATATTAATCCACTTGCTAATCCATTTTTAAAATATTTTTGTGCTTTTTCATAATATTTATCACTTTTTAATCCTGGATAACTTACATTTTTAACTTTTGGATGAGATTTTAAAAACTCTGCAATTTTTAAAGCATTTTGTGAATGCTTTTCTACTCTAAGGCTTAAAGTCTCTAAACTTTGAATTAATAGCCAAGAGTTAAATGGTGCAGGAGTTGCTCCAATATCTCTTAAAAGTGATAATCTAGCTCTTAAACAAAAGTTTGGTAATGGAACATCTGTATAAACAAGACCATGATATGAAGCATCTGGAGTTGAGAAGTGAGGATATCTTGCACTATTATTTTTGAAAAACTCTGCTAAATTATCTCTTTCAACTATAACTCCACCTAAAGCTGTTCCATTTCCACTTGTATATTTACTTGTAGAGTGAACAACAACATCAACTCCCCATGAAATTGGATTAAACAAACTTGCAGTTGCAACTGTGTTATCACATATAGTTATAATTCCATATTTTTGTGCAATTTGTACAATTTTTTCAATCTCTGGAATTGCAATTTGTGGGTTTGATAGTGATTCAAAGAAAATTCCTTTAGTTTTATCATCTATTAGACTTTCTAAATCACTAGCATCATCACTTTTAAAAGTTTTAACACTAATTCCAAATCTTTTTAAAGTAAAATGGAAAAGAGTTACACTCCCACCATATAATTTATCTGAGATCAAAATATTGTCTCCACTTTCAGCAATATTTGCCACTGCATAAAATATTGCACTAGCTCCACTTGCAGTTACAAGAGCAGCAGCTCCATTTTCAAGTTGTGCATATCTTTGCTCTAAAATATCATTTGTAGGATTGTTTAATCTTGTATAAATTGGTCCTAACTCTTTTAGTGCAAATAGGTTTGCCGCATGTTCACTATCTCTAAAAGCATAAGCTGTTGTTTGAGAAATTGGAACTGCCATCTCTCCATTTCCACTCTTTTTATCATATCCAGTATGGATTGCAATAGTATCTTTTTGCATTTTTTCTATCCTTTGTTTTTTAATCAGATTTAAATTTATGCAGAATTATAAACAATTTTATTTAAATTGTCAAGCTTTTTAATCAAATTTATATAAATATAGTATTTATAGGGCTTTTGTAATATCTGTACTATTTTAATCAAGTATGAATTATAGATTAATATATTTTTTGATAAAATACCTAAAAATCAATATTTAAGAAGATAAATTGATAGAGAAATATAATATTTTTGATGAAATTCCAATAGATAAAAAAGAAGAGAAATTTTTTGAACTTTTTAAAAATGAGACTATAAAAGTAGAAAAAATTGTTTCAAATGGACAAAAATCACCTGAGAATTTTTGGTATGAACAAGAAAAGAGCGAGTATATTTTACTTCTTAGTGGCTTTGCTATTTTGGAGTTTGAAGATTGTGAAGTAGAATTAAAAAAGGGTGATTGTTTGAATATAAAAGCAAAACAAAAACATAGAGTAAAGTTTACAAGCCAAAATGAACCAACTATTTGGTTTGCAGTTTTTTATTAAGGAAATATTTTGAAAATAGCAATAATTGGAGCAGGGGCTTCAGGAATAATAGCAGCAATTACAGCAAAAAGATTAAATAAAGATTTACAAATTGATATTTTTGATGCAAATAAAAGTATAGGAAAAAAGATATTAGCTTCAGGAAATGGAAGATGTAATATCTCAAATACGACAATTTCATCAAAAAACTATATTGGAGAGAATCCATCTTTTGTTGAATTTGCTTTAAAAGAGTTTGATTTCAAAGCCTTTGAGAAATTTTGTAAAACTATTGGGCTAATGCTAGATATAAAAGAGAGTGGAAAAGTTTACCCTCTTTCAAATGAAGCCAAATCTGTAACAAATCTTTTACAACTAGCTTTAGAAGAGTTAGATATAAATATTTTTTGTGAACATTTTGTGCAAAACTTAGATAAAAAAGAGAATAAATTTATAGTTAAGGCAAATGAAAAAGAGTTTAAAAATTATGATAAAGTTCTTATCTCTAGTGGTTTAGGAGCAGCTCCTCAACTAAATGCTACTGAAATTGGGCTAGATATCGCTTCAAAATTTGGACATAGTTTTAATCCTACATATCCATCTTTGGTTGGACTTCAAACTCAAGAAACTTACAATGGAAAACTTCAAGGTGTAAAAAAAGAGTGTAATGTCGCTTTATATGTAAATGGTAATTTTGAACAAGAGATTTTTGGTGATGTACTGTTTACAAGTTATGGAGTTTCTGGATTTGCTATATTAGATATCTCCCAAAGAGCTGTTTTATCTTTGAGTCAATATTTTGATGTAGAGCTTAGAATAAATTTTTCCCCTAAAATAAATGTAAATGATTTGGCAAATCAAATTCAAACTTTGTTTAAAAATTTACCAACAAAAAGGGCTGTTGATATTTTAATAGGGCTTGTATCAAATAAAATTGCTCCTATTTTACTAAATATTTGTAAGATTGATATAAATACAAAAGCAAATGAGATAAATATCAAACAGATAAAATCTTTAGCTCATCAATTAAATTCGTGGAAATTAAAAGTTATAGATACTCAAGGTTTTTCTCATGCAGAAGCTAGTGGAGGAGGAGTAAAAACTAGTGAAATTGACAATAGAACTTATGAAAGTAAACTTTGCAAAGGGCTATATTTTGCTGGAGAGGTTTTAGATATAGTTGGTAATAGAGGTGGATATAATCTTCATTTTGCATGGGCAAGTGGGTATTTGGTTGGTAAAAGTTTTAGTAAATAAATTATTCATTTATAATTATAAGAATTAATAATTAGATTGATATAACATAATAAAAATTATTTAAAATTTAGATATTATTATAAAAATTTAAGTTTAAAGGTATTGTGATGAAAAATTTAACTGCAAAAAAGAAGTTATTAATTTTCCCTATCTTGTTCATTTTAATAATGATAATTTCAGCAATTTTATATAAAACCTCAATGAATCATATTGAAAATAGAACAATAATTACAGAAAAAGCAAGTAAGATAACAAATGATCTACTTAAAGCAAGAATAAGTGTTTATCAATTTTTCTTAGAGACTACAAATGAAAAAAAAGATAGTGTAGTAGGAAATTTTAAAAATTTAGGTAAAGAAGTTTTAAATCTTAAAGGTATGATACATGTAGAAAAAAACATAAAATTATGTGATGAGAGTATTTTACTAATAGAAGAGTATTTATCTATTTTTGAAAAAATGTCAAATTTAAAATTAAAAGACGAAGATAATAATTTTAGTAAATATTCAGGTGATATTCAAAGAATGGCTTCAATAGGAAAAGATTTAGAGGCTAAGATTTTTACATTAAATGAGAATCTTATAAGTATTGGAAATAGTGCAATAAAAGATCTAACTCTATATTTGGCAATTTTAGGAGTAGTAGCAACTATCATCTTTATACTGATTTCTATATTAATCTCAAATAGTATTGTAAAATCTTTATTAAATGCAAAAGAGGGGCTTTTAAGCTTCTTTAAGTTTTTAAATAGAGAATCAAATAATATTATTAAACTAGATGATAGTTCGAAAGATGAGTTTGGAGAGATAGCAAAACTTATAAATGAAAATATTAATATAGTTCAAGATACAATAGTAAAAGATAATGAGTTAATTGCTGAAGCAAAAGCTGTAATGATAAGAGTTAGAAATGGATGGTATTATCAAACAATAGATAAAACTACACCAAATGCTTCACTAAATGAGTTTAAAAATGAATTAAATGAGATGATAAACCATACTAAAGAGAGGTTTGTTCATATAAATGAAGTATTGGCTTCTTACTCAAATTATGATTATAGAACAGTTTTAGAGTTAGGTGATGATGATGAGGAAGGAGGAGTTCTTGAAAAAATGATTACAGGAATTAATGCTCTTCAAAAAGCAATTACTTCAATGTTAAAAGATAATTTAACAAGTGGTGTAAAACTTGAGGATTCTTCAAAAATATTAATAGAAAATGTAAATAAGTTAAATACAAGTGCAAATGAAGCGGCAGCTAGTCTTGAAGAGACAGCAGCAGCTTTAGAAGAGATTACAAGTACAGTTGTAAATAATACTAACAATGTTATGAAGATGCAAGAGTATTCAAGTCAAGTTAGTAATTCAGCTAAAATAGGTCAAGAAATGGCTAGAAATACTGCAGTTGCAATGGATTCGATTACAAACCAAGTAACAAATATAAATGAAGCAATAACTGTAATTGACCAAATAGCATTTCAAACAAATATTCTATCTTTAAATGCAGCAGTTGAAGCAGCAACAGCAGGAGAAGCAGGAAAAGGCTTTGCTGTTGTTGCTCAAGAGGTAAGAAATCTAGCAAGTAGAAGTGCTGAAGCAGCAAAAGAGATTAAAAATATTGTTGAAATTGCAACATCAAAAGCAAAAGAAGGAAAAAATATCTCTGATGAGATGATAAAAGGATATGAGGATTTATTAAACAATATTGAAAAATCTGCTTCAATGATAGTTGAGATTTCAAATGCTTCTAAAGAGCAACAAAGTGGAATTTCTCAAATCAATGATGCAGTTACAATGCTTGATCAACAAACACAACAAAATGCTGCAATTGCCTCAAGAACTCATGAAATTGCAAATGATACAGACTCTATTGCAAAACATATAGTAGAAGATGTTATAGAAAAAAGATTTTTAGGAAAAGATGAGATAGTTGAACAATCAAGAAAAACATCAAAAACAGAGATTAAAACTACTCTTAAAAATGACAATTATAAAGAGAAAAAAGTAGTTAAAAAAGTCGAACCTATAAAGGCAAAATCAAGTGATGATGAGTGGGAGAGTTTTTAAAAACTCCCACCCAAAGTTTTAAAAATTTCAACTCTATTTTCTAACTCTTCTAAATAGGTTTGTACTAAATTTTTTTGAGAATTTATATAAGCTTTTTGTGCAATTAACATATTTAAATAACTTCCATACCCAATTTTATATGAGTTTAAAGCTATATTATAAGCATCTTCAACCACTTTTGTAAGCTCTTTTTGATTTTGTAATTTTGTATAGATATTTTTTCTAATAACTAAGGCATCATTTACCTCTTTAAATGCTGTTTGAATCCCTTTTTGATACTCATTTAAAGCAATCTCTTTTTGTGTATGGCTTAAATTTAGTTTAGCACTATTTTCACCAGCACTAAAAATTGGAATATTAATTGATGGGCTTAGTTGCCAAAAACTATTTGAATTTGAGAAGAGATTATTTAAACTTGAACTTGCAAATCCTGTTTGTGCTGTTAGAGTAATATTTGGGAAAAAAGCAGCTCTAGCTACACCAATATTTGCATTCTTTGCTCTTAATTTATATTCAAGCTCTTTAATATCTGGTCTATTTAAAAGTATATTTGAGTTAATTCCCGCTTTAAGTAAAGCAACATAACTATCATCTTTTTTTAAACTATTTGGAATTAATTTTTCGTTTAGATTTGAACCTAATAATAACTCAAGAGAGTTTATATCAATTTGCACTAGATTTTCATAAGTTATTATCTGATTTTGACTCTCTTTTAACATAGCAAGACTAGAAAGAACATCTTCTTTACTTATAACTCCAGCTTGAAATTTCTTATTAGTTAATTCATAAACACTATTTAGATTTAGGTTTATCTCTTTTTGTAAAGCTAGATTTTCAAGATTACTAGCTAGGCTTAAATAAGAGTTTATAGTTTGTGAAATAAGAGCTAATTTTGTAGAATCTAATGCATATTGTGTAGCAAAAAAGCTATTTTTTGCAGTATCATTCAAACTTCTATTTTTTCCAAATAAATCAAGTTCAAAAACTGTTCCAACCGTTGCTTTATAGCTATTTTTTATAACTTCATCTTTTTTTTCTCTACTAAAATTTCCATTTGCATCTATTTTTGGATATAAATTTGACTCTTCAATTCTATAAAGTGATTTTGACTCTTCCACTCTTAAAAGAGCTATTTTTAAATCTTTGTTATTTTCTAAAACTAAATTTACAATAGATTTTAGATTTTCATCTATTAAAAAGTTATCTAAGCTTATATTTTCACTCTTTTCTATTTGTTGATAGTTTTTAAAGCTATTTGGAATAATATCACTATTATTTAACTCTAAATTTGGAGCCATTGATACACAAGAGGTAAAGAATAGGGTAAAAAATGAGAGACTTAGAGATTTTTTAAACATTTTTTACCTCTTTTGAAAATAGTTTTTTAATAATTATAAAAAATAGTGGTACAAAAAATATTGCTAAAATTGTGGCACTTATTGTTCCTCCTAAAATTGCAGTTCCTATTGCAATTCTACTATTTGCCCCAGCTCCACTTGAAATAGCAAGAGGAATGATACCTGCAATAAAAGCTAATGAAGTCATAATTATAGGTCTTAATCTTAGTTTTGCCCCTTTTATTGCAGCTTCAAATAAATCCATTCCATCTTTATATGCACTATTTATAAATTCAACTATTAAGATGGCATTTTTACTAGCTAATCCCATAACAGCTAAAAGTGCTACTTGAAAATATACATCATTACTTAAATCTCGTAAAAATATTGCTAAAACAGCACCTAAAACTCCTAATGGAACAACGAGTAAAACAGAAAATGGAACACTCCAACTCTCATAAAGAGCAGCTAAACATAAAAAGACAACTAAAAGAGAGATAGAGTATAAAATTAGTGTTTGATTACTTGCAATTTTCTCTTGATATGAAGCTCCACTATATGCATGCATTATTCCATTTCCTAATTTTGAAGCCATACTATCCATCTCATTCATAGCATCTCCTGAACTAACTTTCTCTGCTGCACTACCTTGAATTTCATAAGAGATAAAACCATTAAATCGTGTAAGCTCTTCTGGTGCATAAACCCAAGAAAAAGAGCTAAATTCACTAAAAGCAGTCATATTTCCATTACTATTTCTTACTTTCCATTTGTATAAATCTTCAGGAGTACTTCTAAAAGGTGCATCTCCTTGAATATAAACTCTTTTTACCCTTGTTCTATCAATATAGTCATTTACATAACTTCCACCCCAAGCTGCACTTAAAGTTGTATCTATATCTTTTATATTAATACCTAAAGCTAAAGCTTTATTTGTATCATAAGAGATTTTAAGTTGAGGAGATTCTTCTGTTCCATCTGCTCTTATTGAGCTTATTTTTGGGTTATTATTTGCTTCTTGAATTAATCTATCTTTTGCATCTTTTAACTCTTCTCTACTTAAATTTGAACTAGCAAGTAGTTGGAACTCAAAACCATCACTAGACCCTAGTCCTTGAATAACACTAGGATTTATAGTAAATACTCTAGCATCTCTTATGAAATATTTACTTTTTGGGTCATTAAAAGCTTTTGTTGCTCTTTTTGAGATTTCATCAACATGATTATTTTTATCTCTTAAATCCCAATTTTGCAAAGATACATAAGCAGTTCCTACATTCTGACCACTACTTCTACTACTAAATCCAGAAATTGTAAAAATAGTATTTAAAGCCTCACTCTCTTCTTGCATAAAATAGTCTCTTACGATATTTGCTACATCAACTGTTCTTTGTGCAACGGCACCAACAGGTAATGTATATTGAACCATAAGGCTTCCTTGATCCTCTTTTGGTAAAAAGCTTGTAGGAAGTTTTATAAAAATATAGCTAGAAGATAGAATAATAATAAGATAGAACATCATCCATCTTTTTGGAGCAAAAAGTAGTTTTTCTACCCAAGATTTATATCTATTTGTAAAGTTCTCAAATTTATTATCAAACCAAAAGAAGAATCCACTTCTCTTTTCTTCCTTTTTATTATGAGGTTTTAAGATAGTTGAACATAGTGCTGGAGTTAAAGTTAAGGCAACAATAACAGATAAAACCATAGATGAGATAATTGTAATTGAGAATTGTCTATATATTATTCCTGTTGAACCACTAAAAAATGCCATAGGTAAAAATACTACAGATAAAACAGTTGTAATTCCTATTAAAGCACTAGTTACTTCATTCATAGATAAAATTGTTGCCTCTTTAGCATTTAAGCCTTTTTCATTCATATTTCTTTCAACATTTTCAACTACAACAATAGCATCATCAACTAAAAGTCCTATTGCTAAAACAAGTGCAAACATTGTGAGAGTATTTATTGTGTATCCAAATATATTTAAAACAGCAAAAGTTCCTAAAAGTACAACAGGTACTGCAATGGCTGGAATAAGTGTTGCTCTAAAACTTTTTAAAAATAAAAACATTACTAAAACAACTAAAACTATCGCTTCAATTAAAGTTTTTACAACCTCATTTATTGAAGCTTTGATAAAATGAGTAGTATCTCTTGGATATGCTATTTTATAACCTTCTGGTAAAATAGATTCAGACTCTTTTAAAAACTCTTTTACTCTATTTGAAGTAGCAACAGCATTTGCCCCACTTGCTAGTTGTATTGAAATACCTGAAGCTGGGAAACCATTTAATGCTGTAACATTACTATAGTTTTGAGCTCCTATTTCAACTCTTGCAATATCTTTAATCCTAACAATACTTCCATCTAAATTTGATTTTAAAACAATATTTTCAAACTCTGGAACAGTTTGAAACATACTTCTTGCTGTTACAACAACAGATAGTTGTTGATTGTCAAGTGTAGGCATAGCTCCTAATCTTCCCGCACTAGCTTGTGAATTTTGGGCTAAAATTGCATTTTCTACATCTTTTGGAATTAAGTTATAACTTTCAAGTTTGTATGGGTCTAGCCAAATTCTCATAGCATATTGCCCACCAAAAACCTGTACATCACCAACACCTTCAATTCTTGAAATACTATCTTGTAAATTACTTACTAAAAAGTCACTAATATCTGTTTTTTCAGCTTTCCCTGTTGAATCATATACACTGGCCATCATTAGAAAATCACTTTGTGATTTAAAAACTCTAACCCCTTGTCTTTGTACATCTTCTGGAAGTCTTGATATTATTTGATTTACTTTATTTTGAACTTGAACTTGTGCAATATCTGCATCTATTTCTTGACTAAAAGTGATTCTTATTCTTGAACTTCCAGCAGAGCTTGAACTAGAAGAGAAATAAATCATTCCATCAAGTCCTGTTAGTTGTTGTTCTATGATTTGAGTTACACTATTTTCTACAGTTTTAGCATCAGCTCCTGAATATGAAGCATTTATATTTATTTGGGGTGGTACAATATCAGGATATTGTTCTATTGGTAAAATATAAAGGCTGATTACACCACTAATCATAATAATAAGTGAAATTACCCAAGCAAATATTGGTCTAAAAATAAAAAATTTAGCAATCATCTTTTAATCTTTATCTTGAGTATTTAAATCTTTTGGGATAACTACACTTCTACTATTTATTTTGTTTAATCCTTCAACAATAATCTTATCTTCTTGATTTATTCCATCTAAAACTAGCCATTTATTATCTATCGCTCTTTGTGTTTTTAATATTTTTGTTATAGTTTTATTTTCATTAGTTATTAAAGTAATTATTGGATTTGCTTTTTGGTCCCTTAAAACTGCTTGTTGAGGTACTAAAAAGGCATCAATTTTATTTTGGCTTTCAAGTGTTGCTTTTACAAACATTCCAGATAGTAAAAGATTATTTGGATTAGAAAAAACAGCTCGTAAGGTTACAGTTTGACTGCTTTCATCAACACTTAACTCTTTTGCTTCAAGTTTTCCTTTTATACCATAATCTTTATTGTCATCAAATTTAAGTGTTACATTCATATTATCTTCAAAATTCATAAGGTTTTTTAGATTTAAAATCTCATTATAAGATAGTGTTAAATCTACAAAAACTGTTTTTGTATCTTTTATATTTGCTAACTCTTCACTTTGATTTGCATTTACTAATGCTCCAACTGTTACATTTGATATACCAATATATCCACTAATTGGTGCTTTTATCTCACATCTATTTAGATCTATTTTTGCACTTTCAAGTTCAGCCTCTCTTTGTTTTACTAAGGCAATTGCTTGAAGCTTTGAAGCTTTTATATCATCAACTTCTTGTTTTGAAATACCATCAAATTTTATCAACTCTTCTGCTCTTTTATTTTTTGCTTCAAGACTTTGTAGATTTGCTTTTGCACTATTTAATAAAGCTTCAGCTTGATTTACATTTGCTTTATATGTTGCACTATCAATTTTATATAAAATATCCCCTTGTTTTACAAAGCTTCCTTCACGAAAAAGTTGTTTCTCTATAATACCACTAATTTGGGGTCTTATAAGTGCAATCTCTTTTGCTTTAACCTTTCCTAAAAGTTCAATTTGTAAATATACAGGCTCTTTTTTGATATTTATAAAGCCAACTTCAATGGGTATTTGATTTTGTGTTTTTGATTGTTCTTTTTGTTCACAAGAACTTAAAAAAAGTGTTATAAAAAATAGTAAAAAAGTGGTTTTAATAGATTTCAAAATAGTAAACCTTAGATAAAAATTTATAGATTTTATAATAACTTTATTAACCAAATTTTAATATTAAAACTAAATTTTAATAGAACTTATTCAAGAAAGGTTGTAGCTAAATATGGATACTATAACAACAAGTAATTTTTTTAAAGGCAAAAGAATGAGTAGAATATTAGATGATTTAGTACAATCTGAATATAACTGTAATGTAGCATTTTATATTCATTTAAAAGAGTTCAATCAAAATGTAAGAGATGAACTAGAAAAAAGAGTAAGTGAAGTTTTTTTCTTCTCAAAAGGTGTAAATTGGAAATTTGATAGTTTTGGTATTGAAAAAGCAGGGGAGAGAAAAACAGAGATTTTAGGATTTTTTATCTTTAGAACAGCAGAAGTTGAAAAGTTAAAGAAACTATTTTTAGATGAGTTTAAAGATTATTCTAATGCAATAAAGATTAGTTGTTCTGTTGCAAAATATCAAAAGGTTTGTGAAGAGTTTTTTGAAATTAATATATAAATAATTAATATATCAGTTACTATAAGTGATAAGTAGTAACTGATTTTAATTAAAAGATATGATATTTAAATTCCACCACCATTTTCAAAAGTTATTAAATCTTTTCCAATAAACTCGTTTTTATCAGCATATTCAACTATTATTTTTGAAATTTCACCAGTTGAAGTTGCTACATTATGTGCTTGAGAGGCTACCATTGCATTGTTTTGAGTTTGACTATCAAGTCTATTTACAGCATCATTTATCTGTTCAATTCCTGTTAATTGTTCTTTTGATGCATTTTGAATATCATCTATTAAATCCATAGTTTCTGAAATATTTAAATTAAGCTCTTTATACCCTATAATCATATTTGAAGCTATATTCTTCCCTTCATTTGCCTTTTTTGTGGCAAGTTCAACTATATCTTTTATCTCTTTTGCAGCTTCAGCACTTCTACTTGCTAAATTTCTAACTTCTCCAGCAACAACAGCAAATCCTTTTCCTGCTTCTCCTGCTGTTGCTGCTTCAACAGCAGCATTAAGAGATAGAATATTTGTTTGAAAAGCTATATTATCTATAATTCCTATAGCTTCTTTTATTAAATTTACCTGTATATTTATATCATCCATTGCTAGAGAAGTTTGATTTGCTAATGTTTCTCCTTGATTTGCAGAAGTTGTAACATTATGTGATAAAATAGCCATTTTCTGAATATTTTCAGTATTATTTCTAATATTAGAAGTTATCTCTTCAAGTGCAGCAGCAGTCTCTTCTAAACTTGTAGCAGCTTCATTTGAAGATATATTTAATGTATCCACATTTACTAAAAGTAAGTCAGCACTATTTTTTAAAGTTAAACCATTTGTTTTATTATCAATTAACATTTGTGTTATTGAATCACCCAATGTATTTACACCATTTGATAGTTTTAAAAGGTGTTGTTTTAGATTATATGTTGGTATTTTATCTAAGTAGTTATAGTTACTATATTTTTCTAAGATATTTAAAACACTATCAATATTATTTTCTAAGTTATCTGCCATTTTATTTAAAATTGATTTTAGCTCCATTAAAGCAGGATTTTTAACACTTAGATTTAATCTTTGGCATAAATCACCTTGTTCAAATTCACTTAAAACTGCTATTGTTTCGTCTATTAATATTCTATCTTCTTCTATTCCTTTTTGAGTTTTTAAGATATTTTCATTTACTACTTTTGACATCTCTCCAAATTCATCTTTTGAACTAATATTTATTAGGTTTATCTCTTTAGATTCTCTATTTAAATAAGAGAAAAATTTTAATAATCCCTCTTTAAAGCTCTCTATAGAATTAATAATAGAGTTAGAAATAAGTATAGAGAATAATATAAATATAGTAATAGCTACTACACTTAAAATTAATAAATCTGTATTTAAAGATGAGTAAGCACTATCTCTAAGTTTTATTGAACTTTGATTTATCTGCATAATCTCTTCTTCAAGATTTAATCCAATTTTCACCATTTGGGCAATTTTTTGTAAAATATTGTTTGTCTCTGGTTCTTGATTTAAAGAATTTACTATTTTATCTTGAGAGAAACTTTTAAAAAGTTCAATATAATCTTTAGTATGATTTATAATATTATCACAAATCTTTTGATTCTCTTGGCTTACTAAACTATCTTTAAGTTTTGATATATCTACAATCAAATTATTAAAATTGCTTAAAACTAATTTTTGATTTTGTTCTGTTGGAGTTCTCAAAAATTGATAAACAGAGATTCTTCCTTTTAAATTACTTTGTACAAGCTCTTCTGTGATAATTGCAATATTTGTTCTTTCAATTGCATAATCACTAAAATATTTATAGATTGTTGCTGAACTTATAACAATAAAAATAAATAATGTTGGAAAAAACAGTAATTTCTTCCTTGTACTGATATTATTAAAGGTAAACATTTTTAACTCCTTTTATATTTCACCTATTTAATTAGAATTATATAAAAGAAATATAAAATATAGCTTATAAATAAATAGTTGATTAACACAATCAACTATTTATAGCTACGAATTATTAAAAAAGATATAAAAGAGATTATTGTAATACTTATAGATATTATAAAGAACCCTTCATCATGAAAGTTTAAAGTAAGAGAAGAGATTAATGCTCCCAGCCCAAATTGTAAGACACCAATAACACCACTTGCAACTCCAGCATTTTTTGAGAAATGTTCAATAGCAAGAGACATACAATTTCCAAAAATAAATGCCATCATACTCATATAACAAGCAAGTATAATTACCATTAAAACTAAGTTCATCTCTTTATGAATTAGAATAAAGATTATTCCAACAATAATTTGGATTAAAAGAGCACTTTTTATGATATTTAAAGCTTTATATTTTTTTAGTAAATTAACATTTACTTTTATCATAAAAATTAGAATAATAAAATTTATACCAAAGAATAGAGGAAAATAGTCTGTTGAAATATGAAAATATTCAATATATATAAATGATGTTTTTGAAATAATAATAAAAAATCCACCAAAACTTAAAGCCAAAACTAACATAGCTTTCATTGCAGTTTTATGAGTTAAAACTATTTTATATGATTCAAAAATAGACTGTTTTACATAGACAAAACTCTCTGGTAAATCTTTGTAAATAAAAAATGCAACAAGTAAAGCATAAATTGTTAAAAATATAAAAACACCTTCCCAAGGGAAAAAGTGAATAATAAAAGCTCCAATAACAGGTGCTAAAAGAGGTGCTAAACTTCTTACCATTCCAATAAGTGAAAAAACTTTTGCTGCTTCTTGCCCGTTAAATCTATCTCTTACCGCAGCAGCTGCATTTACAACTGTAATTCCACCAAAGAATGCTTCTAAAAATCTATAAACCCAAAGTTCATAGATATTTGAACTAAAAATGATTAAAAAACTAAAAATTGCATATCCTAAAAGCCCAATAATTGAGCCAAATCTTCTTCCATACCTATCAGATATTGGACCACCAAATATCTGTCCAATTGAGAACCCTATTAAAAAAATTGCTAAAGATAATTCAACTTTATGGATATTTACTTCAAAATATTTCGCAATTTCTGGAATAGAAGGTAAATAAGTATCAACTCCCATAGGAGCAACTGATGATAAAATAGATATTAAAACTATTAAATATATATGATTAATTGATTTTTTCATAAAAACTCTTTATAATTTATTATTGTATAAATGTAGGTAAAATATTTTAAATAGATAGAAATTGTAGCAAAAAGAGGATACTTTTATCCTCTTTTATATATTTTACTTATTTAAGCATACTATTTAGCATCCATAAATCTTTTTCAAGTTTTGCAACTTTTTCATCTGCAAATGCTTCTGTTCCTTTATCTGTAACTTCACTTGCACTTTGACTTAGATTTTTGAAAGCTTTTAATAAGTATTCAAAATCTACGATTATTTTTTCTACAATCTCTCTTGATTTAAAGCTATCAGCAGTTTCAGTTTTGATTTTTGTAGCTTTTATTAATTCATCTAAAGTTAAAAAAGGTTTTTCACCTAAAATTATTGTTCTTTCAGCCATATCATCATATAAAACTGACATTTGATTGTAAAGACCTTCTGTATATGAATGAACAGGATGAAAATCCATACCTTTTACATTCCAATGATAGTTATGAATTTTTATATACAGTGCATGAGCATCTGATTGAATTTGTTTTAATTGTGTTACTACGTTTGACATAATTTAATCCTTTTTAGTAAAATGTGAAATCATTATATAACCAAAAAATCTATTTGTCAATAAATTATCTTACTCTTATAACTATTCTTTTATAATTTTTAAAATCTCTAAAGGGTGTTTTACAATAAAATCAGCACCATTCTCTTTTAACTCTTTTTCACCTCTAAATCCCCATAAAACGCCAATTGCTTTCATATTTGAACTTTTTGCTGTTTGCATATCTACTTTTGTATCACCTACAAAATATATATCTTCACAAGGAATATTTAAAGATTTTGCAATATTTATTGCTGCTATTGGGTCTGGTTTTTTTGGTACATCAGCTTTTTGTCCATGAATTTCTATAAAAGGATAATTTTTAAAAATCTCTTTTACATATTTTTTTGTCATAAAATCAGGTTTATTTGATAAAACTGCTAAATTACAATCTAATTTTACAAGTTCATCTAAAAGCTCAAAAATTCCATCATAAGGTTTTGTATTTTTATGAAGATTATCATCATAAAGCTCTTTAAATCTTTTTGATAGCTCATTTTTTAATGACAAATTATCTTTTAATACATTATCAACTAGAACATCAACTCCATAACCAACAAAATATTTATATTCATCTATTTCATATGTTTTTAAATTTAAACTTTTTAAAACTTCGTTCATGCAAATTGCAATATCATCTATAGAATTTAGTAAAGTTCCATCTAAATCAAAAATTAAAGTAGTTTTTTTTTGCATAATTTCTCCTTTTTTTCGTAGTTTAGCAAAAAATAATATTTTTTCAAAATATAAAGTTAAACTAATAAGTAACAAAGTAGTTTAAAGATGTGTAGAAAAGAAAAGCCCTTTTTTAGGCTTTTTTTGAAAAGTGTAACTTTTTGTTAATTAAAAAAGAGCAGTTTGTAAAATAATATTAATATTATATAAAGTATAGTTTGAATATGGTTATAATACCAATTGTTTATCAAATATGATAAATAGTTGTATAAAATTACAAAATTTTCATATTTTGAATATAGTCTTTAATAAAACATAATAAACGGAGTAAAAGAAAGATGAATGCATCAGATTTATTTATAAAAGCATTAGAAAATGAAGGTGTTGAGTACATTTTTGGTGTTCCAGGTGAAGAGAACTTAGATTTCTTAGAAGCTATGAGAAAATCAAATATTAAACTTATATTAACAAGACATGAGCAAGGTGCAGGATTTATGGCTGCAACTTATGGAAGATTAACAGGAAGAGTTGGAGTTTGTTTATCAACTTTAGGCCCTGGAGCTACTAACTTTGCTACAAGTGCTGCTTATGCACAACTTGGTGGAATGCCTATGATGATGATCACAGGTCAAAAACCAATTAAAAAATCTAAACAGGGAAGATTCCAAATCGTTGATATCGTTAGAATGATGAGACCAATGACTAAATTTGCAAAACAAATTGTAAATGCTCATAATATTCCATCAGTTGTAAGAGATGCATTTAAAATTGCTACAACAGAAAGACCAGGTGCTGTTCATATTGAATTACCAGAAGATATTGCAGATGAAAAAGTAGATGCTGATACAACTATTTATCCAGTACAAAATGTAAAATATCCAGTTGCTGTTGATGATGTTATTAATGAAGCAGTTGCTATGATTGAAAAAGCAAAAAGACCTTTATTATTAATTGGAGCTGGAGCAAATAGAACAAGAATTGGAAATACATTAACAGATTTTGTAAATAAAACAGGTATGGCATTCTTCTCTACTCAAATGGGTAAAGGTGTTGTAGATGAAAATCACCCAATGTGTTTAAGTGCAGCTGCATTATCAAAAGATGACTTTGTTCACTGTGCAATTGAAAGAGCGGATTTAATTATTAATGTTGGACATGATGTTATTGAAAAACCACCATTTTTTATGTCAAATAAAGAGGGTGCTACAAAAGTTATGCATGTAAACTTCTTTCCAAGTGAAGTAGATGATACATATTTCCCACAAATGGATGTTATTGGAGATATTGCTGGAAATATCAAAAAATTTACAGATAAAATTACAGTTCAAGCTCACTGGGATTTTGATTACTATACAAGATTAGCAGATGAAATTAGAACAAGATTATCTAAATATTTTGGTGATAATAGATTCCCAATTTTACCACAAAGAGCTGTAAGAGCTATTAGAAAAACTTTAGCAGATGAAGATATTGTAACACTTGATAATGGTGTTTATAAAATCTGGTTTGCAAGAAATTATAGATGTGCAAAACCAAATACATTATTATTAGATAATGCATTAGCTACAATGGGAGCTGGATTACCTTCAGGAATGATGGCTAAAATGATTAATCCAAATAAAAAAGTTGTAAGTGTTTGTGGAGATGGTGGATTTATGATGAATTCACAAGAGATGGAAACAGCAGTTAGATTAGGATTAGATTTAACAGTAGTTATTTTAAATGATAATGCTTATGGAATGATTAAATGGAAACAAACAGGAATGGGATTTGAGTCATTCGGACTTGATCTTGGAAACCCAGATTTTGTTAAATATGCAGAGTCTTATGGAGCAAAAGGTTATAGACCAACTTCAGTAGAAGAGTTTGAAAAAACTTTAGAGCAATGTGTAAATAGTAAAGGAGTACATTTAATTGATTTAGCAGTTGATTACTCTTTAAATCATGCAATTTTAAATGAGTTATTACCACAAAAAGCTTGTATGGTATAAGCTTAAGCTAAATAAAAAGGGGCTTTAAATTTAAAGCCCCTTTTTTTAATCTTAAAATATATAAAGGAGAAAATATGAGTACGATAGAAGTTACATCACCATTTGATGGAAAAGTAGTTGGAACTGTAAATTTTAATACATTTGAAGAGGTTGAAGCAGCTATTGATTTAGCACATAAAACTTTTATAAATAAAGATGGATGGTTACCAAAATATAAAAGAGTTGAAATTTTAGAAAATGTTATGAAAATTATGAGTTCTCAAGTTGAAGATCTTACAATTCTTTGTGCTAGTGAAGGTGGAAAACCTTATATGGACTCTAAAGTTGAGATTTTAAGAGCAATAAATGGTATTAAAATAGCTATTGAACATCTTAGCGTATTTGAAGGTAAAGAAGTTGCTATGGGACATACAAATACAAGTGCAAATAGATTAGCTTATACATTTAAAGAACCAATAGGGGTTGTTGCTGCAATTTCTGCATTTAACCACCCTTTTAATTTGGCAGTTCATCAAGTAATTCCAGCTATTGCAGCGGGATGTCCAGTAATTATTAGACCAGCAACTCAAACTCCTATGAGTGCGGTAAAATTAGTTGAGATTTTAAAAGAAGCAGGGCTTCCAAATGGATGGGCTCAAGCTGTTGTTTGTGATAGAAAAGGTGGAGAATTACTTGCAACATCTCCAAAAACTGCATTCTTAACATTTATTGGTTCAGGAAGTGTGGGTTGGTACTTAAACTCAAAAGCTAGTGATGGAACAAGAGTTGTATTAGAACATGGTGGAGTTGCACCTGTAATAGTTGAAGCTGATGCTGATATTGAAGATATGATTCCAGCTTTAGCAAAAGGTGGATTCTATCATGCTGGACAAGTTTGTGTTTCTGTTCAAAGAGTTTTTGTTCAAGAGTCAATCTGCGAAGAAGTTGCTACTAAATTAGCTGCTGCTGCTTCAAAACTTATTGTTGGAGATCAATTAGATCCAAAAACAGAAGTTGGACCACTTATTAATAATGGTGAAGTAGATAGAGTTGAAGAGTGGGTAAACGAAGCAGTTTCTAAAGGTGGAAAAATTTTAACTGGTGGAAAAAGAATCTCTAACTCTTGCTTCCAACCAACAGTTATTTTAAATCCTGCTGAAGATGCTTTAGTTTCAACTAAAGAGGTATTTGGACCAGTTGTTTGTATTTATTCATATAAAGATTTAGATGAAGCAATTGCAAGAGCAAATCAACTTGATGTTTCTTTCCAAGCAGCAGTATTTACAAAAAATATTGATAAAGCTTTAAAAGCTGTAAAAAGATTGAATGCAACAGCAGTAATGGTAAATGACCATACTGCATTTAGAGTTGATTGGATGCCATTTGGTGGAGCAAAAGTATCAGGTCTTGGAATGGGTGGAATTCCACACTCAATGCATGATATGAGTGTAGAAAAAATGATGGTTATAAAATCACCAGTTTTATAATTTGTGATTTTTTGATATTATAAAGCTAAGGTTTTTTAACCTTAGCTTTTTTTATTTTTAGATAAAGGATATTTGTTATGAATTGGGAAGAAGTAATAGATTTAGAAAAACAGAAAGATTACTATAAAAGTTTAAAAGTACAAATTGATGAAAGATATGAAGCTACAAGAGTTTTTCCTGAAAAAAAGGATATTTTTAAAGCTTTTTCTCTCACAAAACTTGATAATCTAAAAGTTGTAATTCTAGGACAAGACCCTTATCATGGTTTTGGTCAAGCTCAAGGTTTAGCCTTTTCAACTCCAGCAAATATTAAAAATCCACCTTCAATGCAAAATATACTAAAAGAGATATATGATGATTTACAGAAAACTTCACTTTGTATAGATGGAGATTTAACACCTTGGGCAAAGCAAGGGGTATTACTTTTAAATACAGTTTTAACAGTTGAAGAAGGAAAAGCTGGAAGTCATCAAAATATGGGTTGGGAGATTTTTACAGATAATATTATTAAATATATTAGTCAAAATTGTAAGGATATTGTATTTTTATTGTGGGGAAGCCCTGCTATACGAAAAAAAGTTTTAATAGATGAAAGAAAGCATCATATTTTAACAACTGTTCACCCAAGCCCACTTAGTGCATATAGAGGATTTTTTGGTTGTAAACATTTTTCAAAAACAAATGAAATTTTAATATCTTTAGAAAAAGAGGCTATTCTTTGGTAGAATTGCTAAAAATATTTATAACTCTTGATTTTATTTTTCCTAAAGATAGTTTTATTGCCGAATATTTCATGACTCTTGCAGCTTCTTTCCATTTTTGTTTTTCATAACAAGGAGCTGGACAAGTTCGACATCTTGGTTTTATATCGTGAGGACATCCTTGAAGTCTATTAAAAGAGTAAGATATTGCTTCGTAACATATAGGACATAAATTTAACTCCAAAAAAAACTTTTTTTCTTTATATTCTAATACTTCAAGTCTTATTTTTTGGTTTTCATGTTTATCTATGCAGTATAATTCATAAAATTTTTTGAGAGTGTTTATCTCAGATTCAAATTTTTCATGTGTCATTTAGGTTACTTTAATTTTACTTTATAAGATTTTTACATACAATAATTAATATAAAATTGATAGGTATCAATATAATGGAGAATAAAATGGGAAGTTTGCCAAAAAGAGATGATGATTATAGTTTTTTTAATTTTTTAGATCCAAAAGATTTAGAAAAATTAAAAGATATATCATTTAAGAAATCATATAAAAAAGATGAAATACTATTTTATAAAGGAGATGAATCTAAATATCTTCATCTTTTAGTTAGAGGTATTACAAAACTATATACACATGATTTTAAAGATAATGAAGTAGTAATTCATAATCTTATGGGACCTGCATTAATAGCTGAAATTATGAATTACGAAGAGATGAATTTTTTAGCAAATTGCTCTTTTGAAACAGATGCGGAGGTAATTTTAATAGATTATAAAAGATTTAAAGAAGAATTTTTACAAAAACCAGAGATTTCAATGTTTTTTATAAAATCACTTACTAAAAAGATAAAATTTTTAGAGAATTTTATAAACTATAATATTGCACTAAATAGTATGGAAAAGATCGCAAAATTTTTATATGAAAATGAAAGCTTATTACCAAGTTTAAAGCAGGTAAAAATTGCACAAATTTTGAACATAACTCCCGAGACTTTCTCAAGACAACTTTCAAAGCTAAAAAAAGATGAGATTATACAAAATGAGAAAGGTTTTATTAAAATTTTAAATCATAAAGCATTAAAAAAATTCATTACTTCGTTATAGAAAAATATATTTTTATGATATAATTTTTTGAATTATTTTAAAGGAGATTGAATGAAAAAAATTTTAGCTATTTTAGCTTTAGGTAGTAGTTTATTATTTGGTGCAATTAATTTGCAAACAGCTTCAAAAGAAGAACTTATGAGCATAAAAGGGATTGGTGAGAAAAAAGCTGATCAAATTATTGAGTATAGAAAAACAAATAAAATTTCAAAACCAGAAGATTTAAAAAATATAAAAGGTTTTGGAGACAATGTTGTTGGTAATGTACAAAATGATGTAAATGTTAAAGATATAGCTTCAAAGAAAATTGATGAAATTAAAGAAAAACCATCTAAACAATTAACTAAAGAAAAAGATAATTTAGAAGATAAAGCTTTTAAAAAAATAAATAAAGCTTTAAACTAACAAAATGAAACTAAGGCTTTTGGGCTTTAGTTTTAGTTCTTTATGATAAAATTTTTCAAAAATTAAAGGAAGATTTTGAAATTTACTGTTAATTCCTTATGTCCATGTGGAAGTCTCAAAAAATATAAAAAATGTTGTAAAATTTTTCATGATAAAATAAAGAATCCTTCAACTGCCCTTGACCTTATGAAGTCAAGATTTTCTGCATTTGTATTTTGTAAAAGTAACTATATTATAAAAACAACACATAAAGATAATCCAGATTTTTCAACTGATATTTTAAATTGGAAAAAAGATATTGAACTTTTTAGTGTAAATACAGATTTTGTTAAGCTTGAGATTTTAGAGTTTATAGAAGCTGAATTTGAAAGTTTTGTAACATTTAAAGCAACACTATTTCAAAATAAAAATGATATATCATTTATAGAAAAGAGCCGATTTAAAAAAGAGAATAACTTTTGGTTTTATGTAGATGGGAAATTTATAGGAGAAAATAATGCTTGAATTACTAAATATTATTTCAATGGGACTTATTATTCTAGTTCCATTAGCAAACCCCATAACAACTGTAGCTTTGTTTATTGGACTTAGTCAAAATATGACTAAACAAGATAAAAATAGACAGGCTTTTTTGGCTTCAGTTTATGTTTTCCTTATTCTTGTTATCTCGTTTTACTTTGGGCAATTTATAATGAAGACTTTTGGAATATCTATTCCAGGATTAAGAATAGCTGGTGGATTAATAGTTGCATATATTGGATTTAGAATGCTTTTCCCTGAAAAGAAAGATGATGATACTAAAACCCAGACAATTAAAAGTATAGCTTTTGTTCCACTTGCAATGCCAAGTACTGCTGGACCTGGAACTATTGCTATGGTTATTAGTGTAGCTTCAACTGTTCATAGTGATCAAAACACAACTCCTATGTGGATAATATATGTTTCATCTATTGTAGTTCCATTAATACTAAGTTTTATTTTATGGTTAAGTTTAAGAAGTGCGGATACTATTATGAGAATAGTAGGTCGTAATGGTGTTGATGCAATTTCAAGATTGATGGGATTTTTACTTGTTTGTATGGGAACACAATTTGTTATAAATGGTGTTAAAGAGATAATTTTAAATTTTCCAAATTAAAGGATAAATATGAAGATACTATTTTCTCCAAGTGAGACAAAAATTGCTGGTGGAGATGAAGAATTTTTAAATAAAAATTCATTTATTTTTCCAGAACTTTATGAAAAAAGATTAGAAATAGTAAACACTTACAATGACTTTTTAAGAACAGCTTCAAAAGAGGAACTAGAAAAACTTTTTGGAACAAAGAAAGCTGATATTATAGAAAAATATAAAATAAATATTTTTAAAAGTCCTACTATGAAAGCAATTCAAAGATATGAAGGAGTTGCTTATGATTATTTGGATTATAATAATTTAGATAAAAATGCACAAAAATATATAGATGAAAATACACTAATATTTTCAAATCTTTTTGGCGTTTTAAAAGCAAGTGATAAGATACCAGATTATAAACTCAAACAAGGTGAAACTTTTGAATCTCTAAAAATAGAGAAGTTTTATAACGATAATTTCTCAAACTCATTAGATGAATATTTAAAAGATGAAGATATTTTAGACTTAAGAGCAGGATTTTATGAGAAATTTTATACTATAAAAAAAACATATTTAACTATGAAGTTTATAAAAGATGGGAAGGTTGTAAGCCATTTTGCAAAAGCTTATAGAGGAGAAATTTTAAAATTACTTGCACAAAAAGATATAAAAACTTTTGATGAACTTTTAAATCTTGAGATAAAGAATTTATCTATTGTTGAGATAAAAGAGCAAAAATTAAAAAAAGAGATAGTTTATAGTATCAATTAAAGGTAAAAACATGAAACCATTTCAAGGTTTTTTAATACAAAAAGATGGAACAGCACAAGAGTTAAAATATGAGAAATTAGATAACTTAGAAAGAGTTAATAAAATTTTATGGTTACACTTTGATTATACAAGTAAGGAAGCACAAGATTGGATTACAAATAAAAGTGGAATAGATTCTATTGCTGTAGATGCGCTTTTAGCAGATGAAACAAGACCTAGAACAGTTCTTTTAAATGATGCTTTATTAATCGCTTTAAGAGGTGTAAATTTAGAGAAAAATGCAAAACCAGAGAAGATGATTTCTATTCGTATTTTTATATCTTCAGATTTAATTATTTCAACAAGTAGAAAAAATATATTATCTGTATCAGAGATAAGTGAAGATTTAAGGAATGGAGAAGGTGTAAAAAGTTCTTCAGAATTTTTGGTTGAACTAACTTATAGAATGATAGATAGAATGGATAGTGTAATAGATAAAATCCAAGATAGAGCTGATTTTTTGGAAGAAAATATTTTAGATGCTGAGAATAATACAGAGTTTAGAACAGAAATATTAAAAATTAGAAGAGAAAGTATTATTTTAAAGAGATACTTAACTCCACAAAAAGAGGCACTAGTAAAACTTTATAATGAAAAACTTTTATGGATAGATGAGTATCAAAAGATTGAATTAAGAGAGACAACAGACCAACTAATAAGACATATTGAAGAGCTTGATACAATTAGAGATAAAGTTATACTTTTTCAAGAAGAGTTAGTAAATAGTTTAACTGAACAGATGAATAAAAAGATGTATATTTTGGCTATTTTATCTGCAATCTTTTTGCCACTTACATTCTTAACAGGGCTTTTAGGGATAAATGTTGGTGGGATTCCAGGTGCAACTTCTGATAATGCTTTTTATATATTTATTTTGATTTTAGTTACGGTTGTTGGCTTTCAATTTTATATTTTTAAAAAGAAGAAGTGGATTTAAAATAAGAGATTTTAATTTATCAAAGCAAAAATATTCCCAAGCTATAAGCTTGGGAACGAATGGTAGATTAAAGAGAGTTTTTTATTTTAAATTGTTAATGTATTAAAATTCTCATTTTTTGAATCATATTTAAAAATAATTGGTTCACTTTTTTTAAGTAACTCATCGTTTAGTACTAATTTATTAATTTGATGATTTTCATATGAAGAGAAGTAGTAAGTTTTACTATTGTTACACATACAACTTACATATAAAGTGTAATCTAAAGCTCCAGTATTAGTTATTACCGCTCCTTTTGGAATACGAACACTGTTTAAAATATGATAAGCATTAGTTACACCCATTTGCTCATTTTTAGCAGTTTCTATATGCTCTTTAAAAAATGCTGCACGAACAAATCTTTCAGGTGGTGTATATCCTCCTGGTAAACCAGCAGTTCCTGTTCCTTGTGAAAATGGTTTTGCTATGTACTCTCCAAATTTTACTGCTTCATACTGTTTTGGGCGAACATTTAAATAGTTTCTTAAATTCTGAATATGCCACTCAAGTTGTGGAGTATTTGTCATAACTCCAACTGGATTTTCTTTAAGTTTAAGTTCTTCTGTAGTTGGCTCAATTACAACACAACGACCAGTTGAATCTGTAATAATCCAATGTAGAGGAACTACTATGTTTAGTTTTGGAACAGGACTATTTACAATAGCGATATTATTAATAATAGCTTCTACTTCACTAATTGATTTGCAGTTACCTAAAATATATAAAATAAGCTCATGAGGGGCAAAGTTGTTTTTATTACTATTGGCTTTATCTAAATATTTAACTTCGTCTGGAAGATAAAGTTCTGCAATTGAAAGTCCACACTCATTTACACCATCAGCTACAAAATTAAGCCCTAATGAACCAGCTCCAATAAAGCCATATTTTGTTATATACTCTTTGCTGTCTGCTTTGGAAATCCATTTATAATCTCTTGGAATATATGTCGGATATGTTTCTAACTCAATTTCAAAATCCATAGTTCTAGATAACATATAATTTTTGTCTAATGTTTTTGTAAAAATACTTGTACACATAATTCTCTCCCTAATAAAAAGTAAGGGTAATTATATATGTATTAGCTTAATTTAAAATCTTTTTTTTCATAAAAAATAGTGATAAAAAAGCGATGAAAGCAAATATTGCACTATATAAAAATAGAGATTCTCCATAAGTTTTTCCAGCAATTAAGGCTCCTAAGAATCCTCCAAGTCCATAAGCAACTCCATACATAAATTGTTGAGCCAACTTTTTATTTTCATAAATAGAGTATAGATAAATCACAACTGCACTATGAAAAAGCCCAAAAGAGAAAGCATGAATACTTTGAGTTAAAAAGGCAATTTCTAAAGAGTTTGGAAATAAAAAGAGTAAAAACCATCTAAAAGAGGTGATAGCTAAACAAAATTTTATAATATTTAAAAGATTGTTTTTTAAAATTGGTGCTTGAAAATATAGCATTAAAATTTCACAAACTACTCCAAAAGACCAAAGATAAGATGTTATTTCAAGACTTATTCCATTATCTGTTTCATAGATTGTAAAGAAGTTGTAAAAAGAACCAAAACTTAATTGCATAAAAAATAGTGCTAACCAAAAAGGAAGATATTTAAAAAAATTCAAACTCTCATTTGAACTATTTATTACATCATTTTTTTTATCATATTTTAGTAAAAGTAGAGAAAAAATTACAGTTAGTATAATAACAGCTAAATAAAAGTGAATAGCCACAAAACTATTTGTTAAAAGTTTTGCAAGAACTAAAGCTATTACCATAAATCCAATAGAACCAAAAAGCCTTGATTTTCCATACTTCTCTTTCCCTAGAATTGATATAGCAGTAATTTCTAAATATGGTAAGATAAGAGATAAAGCAGCCGCTAAAATAGCATTATTTACTAAAAATAGATAAAAATTATTAATAGTAAGATAAAATAAAGTAGCTCCTAAAATAGCTATAAAAAGTGATTTTGTAAACATTGAGCTATCGAGTTTGATATGCTTTAGAAATAAAAAAGGTACTAAAAATCTCATTAAAGGAGCAACAGCTAGAACCACACCTATATCAAAATAGCTATATCCTATATCATTTAAAACTTTTGGTAAAAAGATTACATATATTCCTGTTGCTGCAAAATAGAAAAAATAAAATGCAGATAGATTAAAAAAGAGCATTACTCTTCATCTATTATTATTGTACTTGAAAGTATATCTTGTACAGTTTTTTTCTCTTTATTAAAAAATGGATAAAAAAGTGGAACTATTAAAATGATTGAGAAAAGTGTTGCAAAGTAACGAATAAGAGCTTGAAAAAAGTTGATTTTCTCTTTTGTAGTTTTATCTACAAGTTTTATTCCATAAGCTTTAAGCCCTGGTGTTTGACCATTTTTAAGCCATAAAGATATAAGTATTAAAAAAACAACAATTAAAATAATACTCCAACCTAAAATTCTATTTTGTGCAAAACCTTCTCCTCCACCCATTATAAAATAGATTACAATATAAAATATTGGAGTAGTTACTAGGAATAGGTCAATTAAAAAGGCTTTAAGCCTTTTCCCAAGAGTTGCAAAACCATTTGATTTTAAAGCTTGTTTTATAGACTTTTCATCAGATTTTTTAATTCTATTTTGTTTTACATCTCTCCATTTTGCCATTAGTTCCCTCTACTACCAGGTTTTATAGCTATACTACCCTCTTTACACATAGGGCAAGTTTCTGGACTATACATTTCAAATGCAAAATCTTCTAGTGCAAAAAGTGGTTTATCAAGTGGTAATTTACAGTTATCTTTTCTCTCTATTTCACTTCCCACTCTTTGACAAAAACCTCTATTTGCTAAAGCCGCATAAGCTACTACAACTCCGCCACCTTTTACAATTTCTCTTGCAGCTTCTAATGCACTTCCACCAGTTGTTATAATATCTTCACAAACTAGATATTTTTCACCTTCTTTTACTTCAAACCCTCTTCTTATAGTCATTTCACCTTCAGCTCTTTCAGCAAAGATAAATCGTACATCTAAAGCAGTTGCAAGAGCAAATCCAGCTATTAAACCACCTAGTGCTGGAGCACAAACAGCATCTATTTTTATTCCAGATTTTTTTATCTCAACTGCTAATGCTTCAGCTAAAAGTTTTGCTGTTTTTGGATCTTCCAAAACTTTTGCACTTTGTAGATAAAAACTAGAATGGTTACCACTACTTAGTTTAAAATGCCCCTCAAGAAGAGCATTAGAATTTTTATAAATTTGTTCTATATTCATATTTATACCGTTAAAATCTCTTTCTCTTTAGTTTTTAAAGTTTCATCAGCTTTTATAACAAAACTATCAGTTATTTTTTGAACTTCATCTTGTGCTTTTTTACTATCATCTTCTGTTATCTCTTTATCTTTTAGAAGATTTTTAATTTTTGTATTTGCATTTTGTCTAATATTTCTAATTGCAACTTTTGCATTATCAGTCATAACCTTAGCTTGTTTTGCAGTTTCTTGTCTTTGTTCAACTGTCATTGGTGGAAAAAATAGTTTGATTACTTCTCCATTATTGTTTGGATTTACTCCTATATTTGCAGTTTGAATAGCTTTTTCAATAGTTCCTAAAAGGTTTTTTTCCCAAGGACTAATTGTAATAGTTGTAGCATCAGTTGCCAAAACAGAACCAACTTGGCTTAAATCAGTTGGTGTTCCATAGTAATCAACTTTGATGTTGTCCAAAATATTTACATTTACTTTACCTGTTCGTAAAGTTTTGTAATCTCTTTTTAGAGATTCAATAGATTTCTCCATTTGCTCTTTTGTTTGTGAATAAACTTCATTCAACATTAATTCTCCTTTATTTGATTAATAATTTATTTGAAATAGTATAATAATCCGTGCTTATTGCAACTCTATTTCTAGCTAAATTTAGTTTTTTATTTAATTGAATTTCAATTATACCATTATTTACTTTTACATCTTGCCAACCATAAGTAGATACAAAAACTTTTGCTTTCTCAATTTTTGGATCAACTTTAGCTTTAATACTTTTTAATATCCCATCTTTTGGATACTCTTTTGGTTCAATCCATTCTACTTCCAAGCTATTATATTTGATTTTCTCTTCTATATTTACATTACCAACTAAAGCAATTCTATTTATATCAAAAATATCGCTTTTAGAGTTTATTGAACCATTATTCTGATTTAATATTGAGATAAAATCAAATTCTTTTAGTCTGTTTTTTACTCTATCATCATATTCACCATATGGATAAGAGTAGATTTTTGCTTTATAGCCCATATTCTTCTCAAAAAGTTCAATAGCTTTTTGTGTATCTTTTTCTATATCTTCATCTAAAAGTTTTACTAAAGATTTATGAGAGTATGAATGAAGTTCTATATCCCCATACTTTTTTGTCTCTTTTAACTCATCCCAAGTCATAAAATCACCATATTTATCATTAGTTGCTTCAACATATACAAAAAGAGTAAAAGGATAACCATATTCTTTGAAAAGTTTTAAACCATTTGTATAAAAGCTTTTGTAAGCATCATCTATTGTAAGTGCAACCCAGTTTGATGGAATTTCTTCATTATTTTGAAGCTTAGTTAAAATCTTTTCTAAAGGAACAACTTCATAATTATTTGTTTTAAAATATTCAAATTGTTTTTTTAACTCTTTTAGACTTGTATTTGTACTTTGATGTTTTGAATCATCAAATCTATGATAAACAAAAACCTTTGCATCTGCAAAAAGATACAAAGGTAAAAAGTAAAGAAGTAAAAGATACTTCATAAGTGATTAATTATTTGCTTTCAGGTACTTTGTTATCAGTTGTTGGAGCAACTGGAGCCGTTGGTGCAGATTGAACAGGAGTTGGATTTGCTGGTATTAAAGATTCTTGTTTTACTGAATCAATAGCACTTTTATTTCTCTCTTGATTGTATGTATAACCTAAAACTAGTGTATTTATAACAAATGCTAAACCTAAAGCCATAGTTGCTTTTGTTAGAAAATTAGCAGGTCCTTTCGCTCCGAAAAGTGATTCATTGCTTCCGCTATATGCTCCAAGCCCCATACTTGAGCTTTTTTGAAGAAGCACTACAATTACAATAAGCACTGCTAAAACAAATTGAACTATTAAAAGTGTAGATGTCATTATCTATATTCCTTTTTAAAAAATGGTGTCTATTTTATCCAATGCTTATTAAAAACTAGCTAAAATAAAACTTAAATTTTAATCTTAAAGAGATAGATGCAAGAAAAAAACCAATTTTCAAAATATGCAAAAGAGTATAAATCATATAATATTATTCAACAAATTTGTGCAAAATCATTGGTGAGAGAACTAAAATCAAAACCTAAGAGGATTTTGGAATTAGGTTGTGGTTCAGGACAAATCTTTTCAAATATAAATTGGGAATTTAATAAATATTTAGCAATAGATGGCTCAAAGCAGATGTGTGAACTCCATCCAAAAGCAAAGAATTTAAGTGTTAAATGTCTAAATTTTGACAGTGTTGAGTTTTTTAAAGAGATAAAAAAAGAGAGTTTTGATATGGTTTTATCTTCATCTGCCCTACAATGGTCTAATGATTTAAAAAAAATTATAGAGGCTTTATCAAAGATTACAAAAGAGATAAATGCAGTTTTATTCACTTCAAATACTTTTAAAACTATTCAAAATATTACAAATTCTAAATCACCAATATTAGATGAACAAAGTATAAAAGAGGCTTTTTCTAAATATTTTTTATGTGAATTTGAAAAAATTTCTTATAACTTAGAGTTTGAGGATAAAAAATCTTTGTTTGATTATATTAAGAAATCAGGTGTTAGTGGAAGTAATGAACTATCTTTTGAAAAAGCAAAAAAACTTTATAAAGAGTATAGTTTAAATTATTTAGAATTTGAAGTTATTTTTGTTAAAACAATCTCTAAATTATAAAGTTCATATCTTATATATTTAAAGTTTTCACTATCTTTTATTGAAGTTAATTTTGTAAGCTCTTCTAAGACTCTAGCACTCTCTTGTGCTCTTTTAAAGTTTGCTATTAAAATTGAGTTTAAATCAGTTCTATTTTGTTCACTTTTTATTGATGTTCGTAAAACATCATTTTGGACATCCCTTGCTTCTAAAATCTCAAAAAAATTTTCAACTCTAGCAAGATGTCTTAACTCTTTTAATTTTATAGAAATCTCTTTATTATTGTAGATATATCTAAAAATATCTTCTACAACTCTAATTCCTTCTCTTAATCTATTAAGGTTTGCGTCTATTATTCTTAAAGTATTACTTTGCATATTTTTATTAAAAAAGAGGCTATTTCTAACCTCTTTTTATTTTATTCATTATTTCTTGCAATACCAAGAATCTGAAGAAGTGATATAAATAGATTAAAGAAATCTAAATATAAAGATAAAGCAGCTTCAACAGGAGAGTCATAGTTTCCTTTTATTATATTTTGTGTATCGTACAAAATAAATGCAGAGAAAATTAAAGCTCCAGCACTTGCTATCATTAATTGCATCATTGATGATTGAATAAAGATATTTGAGATACCAGCAACAATCATAATAATTAAAGCAATGAATAAGAATTTCCCCATAGAACTAAAATCTCTTTTAGTTGTCATAGCAAACATAGATATTGCACCAAATGCAATAGATGTCATTAAAAATGCTTGTCCAACAATAGCAGCACCATCAGGCATTGCAAAAATAGAGTACAATAAAGGTGCAATTGTAAGACCTGTAATAAATGTAAATACAAATAATACAGCTAAATTAACACCTGGAGTATGTTTAACTCTAGGAATTACAAACCAAATTAGAGCAATTTCTATTGCAAATAAAACCCATTTCATTGGACCTGCTAAAATATTAACAATTCCTAATCCAATATAAGCTCCAGCAGTTGCTGCTAAAAGTGAACCAGCAAACAATTGATATGTAGCTTTTAAAAAGCTTATCATAGAAGCTTGTGATGATTCTTGTGAATACTGAGATGTTTGATCAGTTAAATAATCTCTGTTATACATTTTCTCTTCCTTTTATTTTAAAGTTTGAAAACAAATTTTTCTTAATAAATATATTAAGTTAGACATTATAGTATATAAATTTGGTAAATAAAAGGTAAATAAAACGCAAATCCGCAAATTTAAGCTAGATTTAATAAGAAACCTCTTGACAAAGTGGAAAAAACCTATTATAATTCCCGTCCAATTTGACCACAGAGGGTTAAAATTACGATCTTTAAAAGGATAAGTAAGTTTGTAAAGAAGAAGTGAAGTAATCTTTGTAAACCGAATATGTTAAACTTGATATTCAAAAAAAATAAAAAAGAACAAGAAGTAAATTCTTGTCTATAAATTTGAGTGATAATTTTGTAACTAACAATAAATTGAGAAATTTAGAGTAATTATAAAATATGTCAGTTTCAAACACTATAAAAAGATAAAAGATATTTAATTTTTATGTATATAAATACATACTTTAAATATAGAATAAAAAATTTATGGAGAGTTTGATCCTGGCTCAGAGTGAACGCTGGCGGCGTGCTTAACACATGCAAGTCGAACGAGAACGGGCTATAGCTTGCTATAGTTGTCAGCTAAGTGGCGCACGGGTGAGTAATGTATAGGTAATGTGCCTCTTACTAAGGGATAACAAATGGAAACGTTTGCTAATACCTTATACTCCTTATTAACATAAGTTAATAAGGGAAAGATTTATCGGTAAGAGATTGGCCTGTATTGTATCAGTTAGTTGGTGGGGTAATGGCCTACCAAGACAATGACACATAACTGGTTTGAGAGGATGATCAGTCACACTGGAACTGAGACACGGTCCAGACTCCTACGGGAGGCAGCAGTGGGGAATATTGCACAATGGACGAAAGTCTGATGCAGCAACGCCGCGTGGAGGATGACACATTTCGGTGCGTAAACTCCTTTTATATAAGAAGATAATGACGGTATTATATGAATAAGCACCGGCTAACTCCGTGCCAGCAGCCGCGGTAATACGGGGGGTGCAAGCGTTACTCGGAATCACTGGGCGTAAAGAGCATGTAGGCGGATTGATAAGTTTGAAGTGAAATCCTATAGCTTAACTATAGAACTGCTTTGAAAACTGTTAATCTAGAATGTGGGAGAGGTAGATGGAATTTCTGGTGTAGGGGTAAAATCCGTAGAGATCAGAAGGAATACCGATTGCGAAGGCGATCTACTGGAACATTATTGACGCTGAGATGCGAAAGCGTGGGGAGCAAACAGGATTAGATACCCTGGTAGTCCACGCCCTAAACGATGTACACTAGTTGTTGTGAGACTAGATCTTGCAGTAATGCAGTTAACACATTAAGTGTACCGCCTGGGGAGTACGGTCGCAAGATTAAAACTCAAAGGAATAGACGGGGACCCGCACAAGCGGTGGAGCATGTGGTTTAATTCGACGATACACGAAGAACCTTACCTGGACTTGACATAGTAAGAATGATTTAGAGATAGATTAGTGTCTGCTTGCAGAAACTTGCATACAGGTGCTGCACGGCTGTCGTCAGCTCGTGTCGTGAGATGTTGGGTTAAGTCCCGCAACGAGCGCAACCCTCGTCCTTAGTTGCTAACAGTTCGGCTGAGAACTCTAAGGAGACTGCCTACGCAAGTAGGAGGAAGGTGAGGATGACGTCAAGTCATCATGGCCCTTACGTCCAGGGCTACACACGTGCTACAATGGGGTATACAAAGAGCGGCAATACAGTGATGTGGAGCAAATCTTATAAAATACCTCCCAGTTCGGATTGTAGTCTGCAACTCGACTACATGAAGTTGGAATCGCTAGTAATCGTAGATCAGCTATGCTACGGTGAATACGTTCCCGGGTCTTGTACTCACCGCCCGTCACACCATGGGAGTTGAACTCATTCGAAGCGGGGATGCTAAAATAGCTACCTTCCACAGTGGATTCAGCGACTGGGGTGAAGTCGTAACAAGGTAACCGTAGGAGAACCTGCGGTTGGATCACCTCCTTTCAGAGAATAGAATTAAGATTTGTTTCTTAATGATTCAAAAGAGAAAAAAAGAAAATCAAGATAATATATTCGGTTTATAAAGATTATTTGATAAATAGGTGAAATGGGCCTATAGCTCAGCTGGCTAGAGCGCTCGACTGATAATCGTGAGGTCTCAGGTTCAAGTCCTGATAGGCCCACCATTAAATAATCTTAAAAGATTAGAGTGGGGAATTAGCTCAGCTGGGAGAGCGCCTGCTTTGCACGCAGGAGGTCAGCGGTTCGATCCCGCTATTCTCCACCACTAAAGAGAGATTTAATATAAGTTTTATAGAGATATAAGATTTATATTAGAGCTTTAAATAGAAGTTTCTAAAGATATTTAAAAATATAATGTTAAAGTCTTTTAATTTTTTTCGTAAGGTTAAATAGAAATATTTAATTTTAAAACAAAAAAATTTCATATCTAAAATTTAATAGAGATATTAAATTAACTATAGATAACACAACTAGATTATTAGAGTATATAGAGATATATATGTTTAATAAGATAGTAGCCAAAGAATATTATCAAATTTATAAATATAAGAAATTATATTTATAGGCAAGAAAAAAGGAACCTGAATAAAATCGTAAGATTTTTTTAGGCTCCGTATATAAGCTATTAAGGGCTAATGGTGGATGCCTAGACTGTAAGAGGCGAAGAAAGACGTATTAGGCTGCGATAAGCCACGGGGAGCTGCCAAAGAGCTTTGATCCGTGGATTTCTGAATGGGGCAACCCAATATAATGAGAATTATATTACCCTACGGGGAGCAAACCTAGTGAAGTGAAACATCTCAGTAGCTAGAGGAAGAGAAATCAAAAGAGATTCCGTAAGTAGCGGCGAGCGAACGCGGATTAGGACAAACCCAATGCTTGCATTGGGGGTTGTAGGACCATGATATAAGATTAAAGAGGATAGATGAAATACTTGGAAAAGTGTAGCATAGAAGGTGAAACTCCTGTAATTAAAATTCTCAATAACTTTAATGGTATCCTGAGTAGGTCGGAACACGTGATATTTTGACTGAAGCTGGGGGGACCACCCTCCAATCCTAAATACTACTTACAGATCGATAGTGAACAAGTACCGTGAGGGAAAGGTGAAAAGTACTGCAGCGAGCAGAGTGAAATAGAACCTGAAACCATTAGCTTACAATCATTCAGAGCCCTATGATTTATCAGGGTGATGGACTGCCTTTTGCATAATGAGCCTGCGAGTTGTGGTGTCTGGCAAGGTTAAGCCAAGTGCGAAGCCGTAGCGAAAGCGAGTCTTAATAGGGCGACATAGTCAGATGCTGCAGACCCGAAACGAAGTGATCTATCCATGAGCAGGTTGAAGCTGGTGTAAGAGCCAGTGGAGGACCGAACCCGCTGACGTTGAAAAGTCTTGGGATGACTTGTGGATAGGGGTGAAAGGCCAATCAAACTTCGTGATAGCTGGTTCTCTCCGAAATATATTTAGGTATAGCCTTGTGTTGTAGCATATAGGGGTAGAGCACTGAATGGGCTAGGGCTGCTTACCGCGGTACCAAACCCTATCAAACTATGAATACTATATGTGGAATCACAGGAGTCAGGCGGTGGGTGATAAAATCCGTCGTCGAGAGGGGAACAACCCAGACTAACAGCTAAGGTCCCTAAGTTACATCTAAGTGGAAAACGATGTGGAGTTACTGTGACAACCAGGAGGTTGGCTTAGAAGCAGCCATCCTTTAAAGAAAGCGTAACAGCTCACTGGTCTAGTGATTCTGCGCGGAAAATATAACGGGGCTAAGATGTACACCGAAGCTTTAGATTCAATTTTAATTGAGTGGTAGGAGAGCGTTCTATTCAGCGTTGAAGGTATACCGGTAAGGAGTGCTGGAGCGGATAGAAGTGAGCATGCAGGCATGAGTAGCGTTAAAAGGGGTGAGAATCCCCTTCGCCGAAAACCCAAGGTTTCCTACGCGATGCTCGTCATCGTAGGGTTAGTCGGGTCCTAAGTCGAGTCCGAAAGGGGTAGACGATGGCAAATTGGTTAATATTCCAATACCAACATATAAGCGCGATGTGGGGACGCATAGAGTTAATCGAGGTCACGGATGGAAGTGTGGCTCGAAGGATGTAGGTTGTTAAGTAGGCAAATCCGCTTAACGTTAGACCGAGATCTTACAGGCTCTTGACACTCTTCGGAGGAGATGGAGAATCGATGATACTGTCGTGCCAAGAAAAGCCACTAAGTATATTATATGTTGCCCGTACCGTAAACCGACACAGGTGGGTGGGATGAGTATTCTAAGGCGCGTGGAAGAACCCTCTTTAAGGAACTCTGCAAACTAGCACCGTATCTTCGGTATAAGGTGTGCCTACTTTGGTATATGAACTTGCTTCAAAAAGCTAAAGAGGTTGCAACAAAGAGTCCCTCCCGACTGTTTACCAAAAACACAGCACTTTGCTAACACGTAAGTGGATGTATAAGGTGTGACGCCTGCCCGGTGCTCGAAGGTTAATTGATGATGTCAGCTCACGCGAAGCATTTGATCGAAGCCCGAGTAAACGGCGGCCGTAACTATAACGGTCCTAAGGTAGCGAAATTCCTTGTCAGTTAAATACTGACCTGCATGAATGGCGTAACGAGATGGGAGCTGTCTCAAAGAGGGATCCAGTGAAATTGTAGTGGAGGTGAAAATTCCTCCTACCCGCGGAAAGACGGAAAGACCCCGTGCACCTTTACTACAGCTTGACACTGTAGCTTGGATATTCATGTGCAGGATAGGTGGGAGGCTATGATGACTAGACGCCAGTAGAGTCGGAGCCATCCTTGAGATACCACCCTTGAATATTTGAGTTACTAACTGCGAAGAGTTATCCTCTTTCAGGACAATGTCTGGTGGGTAGTTTGACTGGGGCGGTCGCCTCCTAAATAGTAACGGAGGCTTACAAAGGTTAGTTCAAAGCGGTTGGAAATCGCTTGTTGAGTATAATGGCATAAACTAGCTTGACTGTGAGACCAACAAGTCGAACAGAGACGAAAGTCGGTCATAGTGATCCGGTGGTTCTGCGTGGAAGGGCCATCGCTCAAAGGATAAAAGGTACGCCGGGGATAACAGGCTGATCTCCCCCAAGAGCTCACATCGACGGGGAGGTTTGGCACCTCGATGTCGGCTCATCGCATCCTGGGGCTGTAGTCGGTCCCAAGGGTATGGCTGTTCGCCATTTAAAGCGGTACGCGAGCTGGGTTCAGAACGTCGTGAGACAGTTCGGTCCCTATCTTCCGTGGGCGTAGGAAAGTTGAAGAGATTTGTCCCTAGTACGAGAGGACCGGGATGAACCAACCACTGGTGTACCAATTGTTCTGCCAAGAGCATCGTTGGGTAGCCACGTTGGGATGTGATAAGAGCTGAAAGCATCTAAGCTCGAAGCCAACTCTAAGATGAACTTTCCCTGAAGTTCCCAGCAAGACTAGCTGGTTGATAGGCTGGGTGTGTAATGGGTGTAAGCCCTTTAGCTGACCAGTACTAATAGAACGTTTGGCTTATTTTAATCATTTCTTTGGTTTACTATCTTATTAAGCATATTTTACTTATGTTTAATTTGTTGATTTATATGTAGTTATACAAATATGAAAGCATAAAGACTTTAGCATTAGATTCTCAAATATCACAATTTGAGTAGAAAGAGTTAATCCTTTTAGAATTACAATATTCTTTAAGCATTTATACTTTAACTTTTTTTACTCAAATTTGTTGGTGGTTAAAGAGAAGTGGAAATACCCAGTACCATTCCGAACCTGGCAGTCAAGCACTTCATCGCCGATAATACTGCAGGGTCCCCTTGTGGAAACGTAGGTCGCCGCCAGCTCTTTTGAGTTTTTACATACACACAAAAGCTTAGCTCTTTATACTATTATCAGTATATCGTGCTAAGCTTTTTTTTTACCTACTTTTTTTCACATTGCAATTTATCGAAGCTCTAGACAAAACTTTATTCTATCCTCTCTTTCTAGTTTAAATCATATTCCTTTTTTATTCATACTTTATATTTCTTAGCTTCCTCCCCCTCCCATCTTCTTTTTGAGTTATTAATACATTTCATCTACCTAAATTACTATCTATTCCTTTTTAATGTAATAGCTATTTTAGCTTCTTATCCTTTTTAGCCACCTCTTTTATTGTTATTTTCTTATCTATTTATTCTTTTATCCATTAAAAGCTCTTTTTCCCCTCAATTTAACCTATTTGTAGTAAAAGCTTTTGTATAATTAATCTAATTTTAAGAAATGTTTTGTAATAATTCTTTTATAGAATAATTTAGGGTTGGATGCAATCCGAAGAGTTGAAAATTTTAACTCTATGCTTGGGACTTTTATAAGAAAACAAGAAAGTTTTGGATGTGATAAATTTATCACAATGCATATAAATATAAAAGGATTTATTATGAGAATTAATACAAATGTTTCATCTTTAACTGCACAAGAAGCTGCACAAAATACAAGTAAGACTTTAACTAATTCATTAGAAAAACTTTCTACTGGATTTAGAATTAATAAAGCTAGTGATGATGCTTCTGGTCTTGCTATTGCAGATAAGTTAAGAACACAAGCAACATCTATTAATCAAGGTATTGCAAATGGTAATTCAGCTGTTGCACTTTTACAAATTGCTGATAAATCTATGGGAGAGCAATCAAGTATTCTTGATACAATTAAGTCTAAATTAATTCAAGCAAATACTGATACAACTTCATCTGCTGGTAGAGAGTCTATTAGAAAAGATATTAATAAACTTTTAACACAGTTAGATAATATTGCTACTCAGACAAATTATAATGGTACTTCACTATTACAAAAGTCTTCAAGTAGTACATCAGCATCAGCTGGATTAAAGTTTCAAGTAGGTGAAAAATCTTCAGATACTATTACTAATACAGGTATTCAATCAAATACTTCAGGGTTGGGATTAACATCTTTAAAAGGATTAGCTGCAAGCGGTCTTACTCAAACAATTGCTGGTGATCAACAATCTAAAATTGATGAAGCAATTACAACTCTGAATGGATATAGAGGAGATATAGGTTCTACTCAAAACCAAGTTGAATCAGCTGTTAGAAACTTAATGACACAAGCAACAAATGTTAAAGCTGCTGAGTCTATTATTAGAGATGTTGATTATGCTGCTGAGTCTGCAAACTTCAACAAACAAAATATTATTTCTCAAGCTGGATCTTATGCAATTAGCCAAGCTAATGCAGTTCAACAAAATGTTCTTAGATTACTTCAATAGTAAGTAGTTTTTGATTATCATTCTTTTTTATTATAAGGGGGGGGGAAAAGAGGTTTATAACCTTTTCCCCTTTTTTAGTTTAATCTTTTTAAACAATTTATATAGTCATTTATTATTGTATATATTTGTGTTAATAGAATATCATTTATCTTTTTTATTTTTTTTGTCTCATTTTTGAGTTTTATATCATTAAAATGATAAGATAAATAAGGTAAAACAATTTGTGCATAATTGATTAAAATTCGTGATATAGAACTACTTAGAAACTCAAAATCTGTAATTGAAGATAAAAAAGATATTGTTGATTTATAAAAATCATTATATGTAGTATATTCACTTTTCTTAAATATCTCAAACTCATTTCTTAAAATATTTTCCAGAAATTCTATCTCTTTATAAATTCTTTGTTTAGAATTATTATCCAAGTTTTCAGAAGAGTTAGCATTTAGTAAGTTTATAATTTTATTTTCTGAAGTATTAATCTCTTTAAAGTTTTCAACTTCAATATCTTTAATCCTTTTTGGAATAGTATTTTCTATATATGCACCTTGTGAGGATAAATTATAAATATTAGCCTTATAATTATTTGAAATTAATCTTTTTTCTAAATATTTAATAGAGGTATAAAATAACCCTGTTGTAAATACTTCTGATTGAAAATTACCTTTTACTTTTATAAGACCTTTTCTTAAACCAAACTCTTTCTTCTCTTGATCATGTTCTAATTTAAAACTTTTATTTAATCCCGAACTACTTGTTTGAGCGTGAGTGCTTCCTGTTGATTGATTTAATGCAAAATCTAAACCTATTAAATATAATTCTTTAATATTTAAATTTAGAAGTAATTCTATAGATAATTCTCCAATACTAAATCCACTAAAGGCTAGATTATTAGTGTAAAAAGGAATAAAAGTCTCATAAAAGAATAGATTTTCCTTATTAAATTTTTCTAAAACTTTTTTATTTGTAATCATTGAAGCAAAAATTATAGTATTCCTATCTATTTTATTTACTGTTTCATCATCAAATTGTGTTCTATTTAAAAATTCTTGTTCATCTAGGGTTATTATTATATCAATTTTAATATTCTTTGAGAGGAGTTTTTTATAAACTGCTCCTATTGCTACTATAAAAAACTTATTTTGATTCTCTTTTATCCATTCAATATTTTCATCTAAAGAGGGACCAGCAGCTAAAAATAGTACTTTTAAATCTTTGAAATAATCAAAATTATCTTTAATTTTATTAAATAGTAGAACTTTATAAGGATTTGATAAAATATTTGTTGATCTATTAATATATGTATATAAATATCTATTATAGTCGTAAGAAGTTGGTTTTATAGTTAAAAAAGTTGAGAGTATTCTATCTATATATTCACTAATATTCACTCCTGTAGTAGAAAATTTTAATATATAATTTTCCAAGGGTGATACTGAAAGAAAAGTATTTATATTTTTTTCTTCATCTAAAGTACTATCCATTATAGAAAAGACTACACCTTTATTCTTTGCTAAGATTGTATAATCAATACAAAATAGTGATAATCTGAAAATCTCAAGATTTCTTTCACATACTAAATATATTTGAGCATCTATCTTTTCTGCTATTTTTGGAATATGTCTTCCTAATAGTGTACCTAGAAATATAAATTTATCAATTCTTTTTAATCTTTTTTTATTATCTTCTAAAAAATCATTTAGATTTGATGAGTAAGAATAAATATCTCTTTGTGTTAAAAAGTTTGATTCTCCTAAATGTTCCATATTGAATTTATCAATGATTTTATCTTGATTAAGAATTTTAGTAGTATATATTGTTTCTAGTGTAAAGATAGATTCTTTTTCATCAAATTGAACTTTTCTAATAAATTCATTATTCTTTTTTTTTGGAGTTCTATTATATAAATATTTGTCATTTACTATGTCATATATATCAAAATCTCCATCTTCCATAATAAAATCTAAAGCATATTTTTCTTCATAAGTACCATTTTCTATCATTCTTGAAAGTTCATCTACCCTATGGTATAGTTTATTGTCATATTCACTTAAAAATGTCAAATTTGCTAAGAATGTAGTTGTAAGTGCATTTTGTAGTTGAATTTGTGCTTCTGTCATAAGATTTTCCTCTTTTTAGATTGAGATTTTTATAAATAAGAATAGTTATTAAAAGTTATAATGTAATCTTCATTTAATTTAGTTATTATTATACTTAATTATGATAATTAAAAAATAAAAAGATTAGGTAAAGTTAAACATAATGGATAATTCAAAACAATTGGAAGAGTTGCAAAAGACATTAAATACTATTTATATAAAAAATTTAGAGTTTTTTAAAAAAAGTGTTCCAAATATATATAATAAGATTTTGGAGTTTGAAAAACTTAATATTGAAAATTACTCTTTAGAGTTTAGAGATAATAATTTTTGTTTAATTTACTTAGAAAATAGTTTAAATTTATATGAAGTAGAACCATTTACAGATTCTATAAATAGAGTAAATAATTTTAGTGTAAGTTCTGCTTTTAATTTAATAAAAATTGAGCATTTAAAAAAAAGAAATCATTATAACAATGAAATAAATGCTTATGAATATTTAAATCAATTTATAGATAATTTCCAAAATATTGATATAAATATAAATAAATTCATTTTTATAGGTACTCTTTTGGGAGTTCATATAAATGATTTTCATAAAGTTTTAAAAGCAAATACATATTTGATAATTGAACCAAATATTGAAATATTTAGATTATCTATGTTTATGACTGATTATGAAATATTATCAAAAGATTCTAAATTATTTTTTGCAGTTAGTGAAAATAGTATAGAGTTAAATAAAATAATAAAAGATTTTATGAAATATAAATATGAGTTTAATAATTTTATACACTATGAATTGGTATATAAAAATAATGAAGAGATTATTAATGAACTTATAAAATCTTTTACTTATTTAGGGGAGATGAGATATCCATTCTCAGAATTCTTAATTAGTCTAAAAAGAGGATATGACTATTTCTTTGAAGAGAAAAATATATTAAATCTTAGTCAAAAATACTCTTTTCTAAAGAATAAAAAAGTACTGTTCTTAGGTGCTGGAGTATCTTTGGAGAAAAACTTTGAATGGCTATATTTAAATCAAGAAAAATTTATCATAGTAGCTTCAAGTGCTGTTTTAAAACATCTTAAAATTTTAGATATTGTTCCAGATATTATTTTGGCTATTGATGGGCAAAAAGATGTAATGATAGAACAGTTTAATACAGCTCCTGAAATGTATAAAAATTCTATAATTTTAGTTTCAATAAAATTAGATTATGAACTTTTTAGTACAAAATTAAAAGATACTAAAATATTTTTTATGCAAAATGCTTTGGAGTTATTTGCAGGATTCGGATTTTTAAGAGGAGTTACTGTAGGAGACTTAGGTGTTGATATTTTGGCAAAGCTTGGAAGTAATGAAATATATCTTTTGGGAGTTGATGCAAGTATTGATGGTGAAAGTGGAAAAACTCATATTGGAACTCATAACTCTTCAAGAAAAATAGATTTAAATAAAAAAGATAGTGGAAATTTTAGAGATGATATAGTCTATACTAAAGGAAATTTTGAGAAGTTTGTACCTACATTTAGAGAATATCTCGATATGATAGATAGTCTTGAAGAGATAATTTCTAATCATAAAAATAGTTTAAAAGTTTATAATCTTGGTTCAGGAGCCTATTTTAAAGGTTCTTTTCCTTTAAAAGTAGATAATTTTAATTATGAAAAGATAGATAAAGAGATATTTAAAAATGAATTTTTAAGTAGTTTGAGAAATATTTCAAAACAAAAATTAGATAGTATTGATATAAAAGATATTCAAAAAGAGAAAAAAGTATTAAAAAAACTAAATGGTATAAAAGTAGATAATTTTTATAAAGAGTTTAAAATAGTTTTCGAAAACTATCCAAACTCTATGATATGTAATATTTTTGATAGATTCTTTAAACTAGTTTTACCATATTTTTATATGTTAAAAGATAGAGATTTAGCAAATGAGATTTTAGAAAAACAAATTTACGAAATTTTGAATAGTTTTAACAGTATATTCGATAAAATAAAATAATTTTTACTATATTTAGTGGTATCTTTAGATATCTTTTGAGAAATAGTTAATTTTTACTTGCTACAAAAATAATATATTACCTATGTTGATATAAAATTATAAGTTAAACAGATTTTCATTCTATCCATACCAAACTATTCCCAGCTCTTTGGTTATTTTTTGAACTATTTTTTAGCTCTTCTAACTCTATTTTATTTATATTATAATCTTCAAATTCTGTAGAGATATTTAATTTTTTTAACATATCTCTTAGTGGTTTTGAGCTTAACTCTTCAAATATCTCAATCAAAGTTTTATCTATAAAATTATATTTTCCTATAATATTATCTATTAGCATTGGAAGTGTAAAACTACAAGCAAGACCGTGAGGAACACCTTTATTTGCTGTTATATAGTAACTCATGGCATGTGCGAGTGCTGTTTGTGTATTTGAAAAAGCAAGTCCTGCATACATACAAGCCTTTAAAATCTCTGTTCTATACTCTAAATTTTGTAAATCATTAGCAAGTTTTGGTAAATATTCCATAATTAGTTTTGATGAATTTACTGCATAGTTTATAGTTATAGGATTTGCATTTTTATTCCATATTGATTCCAAGGCATGAGATAAAGTATCAAGCCCAGTTTGAATAGTAATATCTTTTGGAAGACTTAAAGTTAGTTTTACATCGTATATAGCTATTTTAGGAAAAAGTTCAGACAGATGAAGTGAATACTTTTTCTTTTCATCCATATCCCAAATAGTTGCCCAAGGAGTTATCTCACTACCTGTCCCTGCTGTTGTAGGAAGAGAGATTATAGGAATAGTTTTATACTTACATTCATTAATTATTTCTTTTGTAAGATTTGTTACAAAGTTTGAATCTTTTTCTTCATTATAAATAGAGAAATACTTTGAAGCATCAAGTACACTTCCACCACCAATAGCTAGGATTTGTTCAAACTCATATTTATGTATATCCTCATAAGCAAGTTCTAAATCTTTAAATTCTGGATGAGATTTTACATCACTAAATGTATATACTAAACAAGAAGTAAGAGATTTTATTTTATCTTCCAATCCTCTTTTTATAAATCCACTTGATGTTACAAGTAGAGTTTTTTTACCATCTAAATATTTATCAATATTTTCTAGTTCATTTTCACCAAATACAATTTTTGTAGGCATATAGTATGAAAAATTAGTCAAATTTATTTACCTCCACAACTTCAAGTGGTGGTCTTGGTGTTTCATCATCAAATCCACACTTAATATGTAAAAAGTTTAATGATTTTTTTACTTTTATATCATCTACTGTTTTATTAAAATCTTTTAAAGATATAATAGTTTTTTTTACAACATTAAATCCACTTGCTTTTGCAATAGCAATATAATCAATATGTTTTTGATATGTATTTTGTCCACCTGTACTCTTGTTTGTTTCATTATCAAATAAAATATAAGTTAAATCAACTTCATCTTTATATCTTCCTGCACTTGTAAGTCCACCCATATGCATTACAAACTCAGCATCTCCACCACAAACTATTACTTTTTTACCTGTTTTTGCTGCTCCTAAACCAAGGCTCAAAGCTCCACCCATATTTCCAGCCATATAGAAGTTATTTGTATTTGGCATAAAGCTATACATCTCTCTTGCAGTATTTCCTGTTGTTCCTATAAAAAGTGTATTATCATTTTTAAACTTCTCATCTAAAGAGAGCAAAAACTTACTCCTAGGAACATAATTTGACAAATCTAGTTTATGCTCATCATCTAGCTCTACTTTTGTGAAGCTATCTTTTTTTATTATTGCAATTGTATTTGTATTATTACAAAGTTCTATTTGCTCTATTGTATTAGTTAAATTTTTATTATCTAAAATCAGACTTTCATATCCATAAGCGTGAATTAAAGTTGGAAGTTCAGTTGCAAGATGCTTATGTTGTATTTCGCTATCTGGTGCTTTATATGTTCTCCAGCTTGTAAGAATTGGAAATGTAACTCCATAAGGTTTTAGCAAGCTTGTTATACAGCTTCCCATATTTGTAACACCACTTGATTGAACAATAACTATTGGTTTTGCTCCAGCCATTTTAAGTCCAGCTGCAATACTACAAGCAACCGCTTCACTAGCACTTGGAAGATACTCTATTTTAGGATTATTTATAGCTTCATTTATAACATCTTTTGCAAAGCTACAAGGAACTACACAAAGGTGTGTGTAGTTTTCTTCTATAAGTGAATTTATAAAATCTTTTGTATTTAATGCCATTATCTTGTACCTGGAATTAAATCTAATATCTCTTTAATTGATAGTAGTTTCTCTTCAGCCTCTTGGCTTCTATCATTTTCTAAAATAGAAAGTGCTACATTTTTCATTCCTGGATATGCAGCTCTTAGCATATGATTTGCATAGATTACTATATTAACTCCTGCTTGACTTAGTTCTTTTGCTGTGATTTGATTAAAGCTTGTAGGAACTACAACTATTGGAATATTTTCATTATACTCTCTTAATATTTTACAAAATTCCAAAATCTCATTTGGGCTTTTTTGTCTTGAATGAATCATTATTCCATCTGCACCAGCTTCAATATATGCTTTTGCTCTAGTTATTGCATCAATCATTCCTTTTTTTAAGATAAGGCTTTCAATTCTAGCAATAATCATAAAATCATCTGTAATTTGTGATTTTTTACCAGTTCTAATCTTTTCACAAAAATTCTCTATACTATCTTGAGTTTGTTCTACTTCATTTCCAAATAGAGAGTTTTTCTTTAAACCTGTTTTATCTTCTATAATTACTGCACTAACACCTGTTCTTTCTAAACTTCTAACTGTAAAAGCAAAGTGTTCAGCAATTCCACCTGTATCTGCATCATAAATCATAGGTTTGGTAGTAACTTCAAATATCTCATTTATTGTATTTATTCTAGCAGTAACATCAACTGTTTCAATATCTGGTTTTCCCTTTGAAGTACTATCAGTAAGAGAACTTGACCACATTCCATCATACTCTATACCATTATTGGCTTTTATATTTTCAACTATTAATCCACTTAAAGCATTATGAGTCTCCATAATTCTTACAATCTCTTTTGAGTCTATTAATCTTCTAAGTCTAGATCTTCTAATATCTGGAGTCGTTCCAAGTTCCTTTAAAGATTTATTTAGTTGTGTAGAAGATATTCCATCTGTATAAGAAGGTTCTATTAGTTCTCCACCCCATTTGGCTAAAGTATCAATAACTTGTTGTCTAGTTTTTGCTTGGATTCCCTCTTTCCAATCATCCCCATGAACAACAATATCTGGTTTTACAAGTTCTAAATTTGGTCTATAATCTAAAGTATCTTGAGGAATTACCTCTTTTACACCTTTTATATTTTCAATTACAGCTTTTCTTTGTTCATAAGTCATATAAGGAAGTCTTTTATAACTTGCTATTGCTTTATCTGTAAGTAGTCCTACTATAACTTCTCCTAACCCTGCTGCTATTTTTAATATATTCATATGACCTGGATGTACCAAATCAGCACTCATTCCTACATATACTTTTTTCATAACTTATATTTTCTACTTATCTTATTATGAATTTGAATAATAGTCAATATTTGTATATTTACTGTAATGCCAATTTTTAATAACCTTTTTCCAATTACCATACAGCTTTTCTAAATATATAACTTCATCATTTGGTATTTTTATTATTTTATTTTTGAAAATATACTCTTTTGCTGGAAAGCAGATTTCTTTTTTAGAGTTTAATCTTCTTTTTGAAACCATCCAATACAATGTATCATTATGTTCATATTTGAAAGCTAAGTCTAAACCTAACACTTCATTATTTATATTAGAGGTACTTATACTATTATATATAGTCAAAATCATAGGAAGTTCTTTTTCTTCATTTCCAATTACAATATCTCGAATCTTTATATCTATCTTCCAATTGTTATCTTCGCAATACTCATTTTTATAGCTAGGTAAATAACTAGATAATAGCTTTTTGATTTTTTCTATTTCTAAAGCAGGAACTGCAAAATCTATATCTATATCCCAAGGTAATATTTTATTATCTCGTATAATACCCAAAAGAGTTCCATGATCAACATGGTACACAATGTCATTTTGATTAAATAATTCAGCAATATCAAACATTAACTGCTCTGCTATTTGTATATTTTTATTATCTTTAAACTGTAACTCTTCAGTATTAGAATAAAATATATTAACTTTATTTTTAAAAATACCCATACTTAAAAGTTGTTTTTCTATTTCAAATTCCCATGAACTAGCAATAATTATTTCATCATAATCTAGCTTTTCTAAAGATTCAGGAGAATAGATATTTTTATCAAATAACTTTGTATTATGTTTTTTAATATCATTATCACAAAAACCAATAACATTAAAATCTTGTTTACCTTTTAAATGATTAAAAACTCTTTCGCCAAACTTACTAGCTCCAAAAATTATTATATTTTTCATATATTAACCTTGATAATTTTCTCAATTAATAAATTGGCTACTTCATCAATCTCATTAAAGTGTATTTTTTTTGGTAAGTTTATATTAAAAACATCTTTTACTTTGTTTATAAGCTCATCAGTATAGTAAAGTGTTGCATCTTCTATTTTTTCTATACCGTCTAAATATAAAGAGTTTTTATTATGATTTCTCATATCATCATATGAAAAATAACTTTCATCAAAACTTATTTCTTGAAGATTACCATCAATTTTTATTGGATAACCACCAATTTCTCCAAAAGCACCTGGTGAATGAAAAGTTAGAGATTTTTTTTCTCTTAATGCTTTTATAATCTTTACTACTATCTCAAAATTACTACTAGCATTCATCATATTTCTTTTTTGATCTGTAGGCATATTTATTGCACAAGCTTTATAGATTTTATTTATATCCAAAATAACATCTTTTTTGTTTACTGTAATATTAAGAAGTGGATTTATGCCCTCCGTTTGTCCTTCTTTAGATATTACAACGTCATGAAAATGACTTGTAGAGATTATTACATTTATCTCATCTTTTATTGATAATCCTAGTTCTTGTTTTACTGCAAATTTTATTCTAGGTATTAAGTGGTTTAAATTTCCACTACCAAAATCTGGATAATTGAGTCCTGATGATTTTAACCAAGCATTCACCGCATCAGAATATGAAGTGTTTATAACTATTGCATCGCTAGAAGCTTTTTTATGAGCAAGCATAATATTTTTTATAATACTTATTGATAATGGTGTCCATATTCCATATGCTCTAATATTATGCCAAGAAATTCCACCATATTTTATTCCACTATAAGCTCTTGAAGAATTAACAATAAAATCTGGATTTTCTTCTTTTAAAATATCTACTATATTTTCAATATTATTAAAATCTACTTTTTTTACTATAATATTAGAGAACAATTCTCCTCTAATAGATGCTGCGACAGTAGCTATATTTACATCTTGCTCTAACTTCTCTATATTTCTACCCAAAACTAAAATTTCTATTTGAGAATCTTTTAGAGATAAAAAATAATTTAGTAAATAGTTACCAACACTCCCTAATCCAAATATAGCTATTTTTATTTTTTCATTATTATTAATTTTTTTTGCTAAACTTTTTACTTTGTTATTTGTAGAATTCATTTGATACTCCTTGCTTGTAATTATCTATTGTATTACAATTATACCAATTTCTGATTTTTATAAAATCTACCAAATTAGTTTCGATTTTAGAAAAATATTTATCTATAGTTTCAAGATTGGTATAATTTAAATTTTCTTGTGTAAATATAGCAGAAATCTTTTTTAAAAGTTTAAAGTCTATAAACTTCCAAATCTGAGCAGAGTTTTTAATAGAAACAAAAGGTTCATTTATCTCTAAAAATTCATGACCAGTATCATACTTATATACTATTTTATTTTTTGTATTGATATAAAAAATAACAGATGTTTTTGCATCTATTTGTTCAGTATTGTATGTAATTACATTTTTTTTGCTATCTACAACTGCTTGGAAAGAATTTTTATCAATAATTAAATCTCCTTCTATAAAAAGTACCTCATCATATTTTTTATCTAAGGCTCTAATTCCACACAATAATGATTCATTACTTCCAAACATATAATTACTATTTTTTACCAAAACTATTTTATCATTATATAAACTATTAATATAACTTTCTAGTTCATCAAATTTATATCCCCCAACAATTACAATAGTATCAAACAAATCAAGAGAATAATTTAATAAAATATCTAGTATAGATGGGTATTCTTCTTCTTTGTACATAGATTTTAAAATATCCTTATTTATACTTTTCCTAAACCTTTTTGACTCACCAGCTATGGTAATAATTATTGCTCTATTCATTATTTTTAACCTTTGTATTAATACACATATCAAGCCCCATATTAAGTGTTATGGTTTCTTTCCAATTTGTCTTAGCTTTAATTTTATCAGTATTTAAGAGCCTTCTAATAGGATCATTTTCTCTATATCCATCATAGTAAATTTGTAAGTTTTTAATATTCATTTTATTTGCAATTTTTTGTACAAGTTCTAATATTTGTATCTCTTCTTGTGTACCAACATTATAAACACTTCCATCTAATGCTTTATCACTTTCTAAAAGAGATATAATCGAAGAACAACTATCATAATTGTGTAAAAAAGTTCTGCTATTTATTTTTGAATTTTCAAGTAGTGTTATACAGTTATTACTTTTTAGCTTATCAATTATATATGGTATTATGTGTTCACTATATAGTTCATCATTACTATATACATTAGCAAAACGAATAGAGCAACCTTGTATTAAATCTTTTAATACAGCATCTTTAATAAAAAATTCTGTTAATAATTTTCCTGTTGCATAACTTGTTCTTTGTGAGTTTTCTACCGTTGCAAGTGTTATGGAGTCTTCTTCTTTTACACCCTCTTTTTTCCAAGATTGCATAGAATAAACTTCAGAAGTACTACAATTTATAAATTTTTTGGCTCTTAATCCGATTGCCATATCTAAAAAACTTTTCATTCCTAAAACATTAGTTTCAAATGTATCATTTACATTATAAAAATGTTTAGTATGTACTACTGCTGCACAATTAATAAAATATAAATTATAATCTTTATAATTAAGCTCTAAATATTTTTGTAATTTTCTCATCTGCTCTATATTATTTATATCATATTCAAAAAAGGTAAAATGCTTATTACTTTCTAAATCTGATACACTTCTTATCGAACTAGCAAAAAAATTATCAAACCCAACTACATTTACTCCTTTATTCACATATTGTCTTGCGAGTTCATTGCCAGTCATTCCTGTAACACCACTAATAACTATAACTTCTCTCATTTATACACCCTTTTCAAGTCTATCTTTATAATATTTATCAATGTTATAGTTCTTATATGCTTCTTGTTCTTTTTTTATGTCATAAGAGACTTTACAAAATTGTATATTATTTGTAAGAGTATCGAAAATTGCATATTGAGAAGAATTATCTAAATTTCTTGGTTGTCCAACAGAGCCAGGATTTATAAAAATTGTTTTTTTTCTTTCTTTTAACTGTGAATTTTCATCTTTATAAAAAATCTCAAAAAAATGTGGTTTATGAGAATGTCCTGAAAATACAACATCATACTCTTTATATAGGTTTTCATTTATATTTGAAGGATTTATTGTACCCCAAAAAATATCATCTAAAGACCCATGAATAAATAGATATTTTTTACCATCTATTATTTTACTAACAAAAGATTTTGTAAAAATATTTTTAATATAGTTACTATTTTCAATGCTTATATTGTCTTTGATTATATTTAAAGCATCTTTACCTCTTTGTGATGAAAAACGATTATCTTCAATACCAAGAAAAGCCATTTCATGATTACCTGCAAGTAAAACTTCAGTAATTGGTTCTATGGCTTTTAATTCTTCTAAAACTTCATTGGTATGTACACCATAATTTATTACATCCCCTAAAATACAAAAACGATATTTAGAAAGATTTTTATCTTTAATATCCTTTAAAACAGAAGTTAATGCTTCTAAGTTCGCATGAATATCAGAAAGCAAGATTAAGTACATTTGTAAACCTTATATTTATTATTTATACTCATTATCTAGTTCCTGGAATTAAATCTAAAATCTCTTTTATCTCCATACAATCAGATTCTGCTTCAAAACTTCTTTTATATTTTAATATTGATTTAGCGACTTTCATCATTCCAGGATATGCAGCTCTTAGCATATGATTTGCATAAATTACTATATTTACACCCATCGCAGCAAACTCATTAGTTGTTACACTATTAAAAGAAGTTGGTACAACTACAAGTGGAGTATCTTTATCATTTTCTCTAAATAGTGTAATAAACTCTATAATCTCTTTTGGATCTTTATATCTTGAATGAATCATTATTCCATCTGCACCAGCAATTACATATGCTCTTGCTCTAGCTATTGCATCATCCATACCTTTATCTAAAATTAAGCTTTCAATTCTTGCAATAATCATAAACTCATCTGTTATTTGTGCTTTTTTACCTGCTTTTATTTTTTCACAAAAGTTTTTAATACTATCTTGTGTTTGTTCTACTTCTGTACCAAAAAGTGAGTTTTTCTTTAATCCAGTTTTATCTTCTATTATTACTGCACTTACTCCTGTTCTTTCAAGTGTTCTAACAGTAAATTCAAAATGTTCTTGCTTTCCACCTGTATCTGCATCATAAATCATAGGTTTTGTAGTAACTTCAAAGATTTCATTTATAGTAGTCATTCTAGCTGTTGTATCAACTGCTTCAATATCTGGCTTTCCTTTTGATGTACTATCTGTTAGAGAACTTGACCACATACCATCAAAAGTCACTATCTCTTCATCTGCTGTTTGTTCACTTGCATTTTCTGCAATTAGACCACTTAAAGCATTATGCACTTCTAAGATTTTTACAATAGGTTTTGCTTCAATTAATTTTCTAAGTCTTCCTAATCTTGCTGTACTAGTAATTCCAAGTTTTTGTTTCTCTTCTTTTATTTTAAGATCTGAGATATCACTACTATACGGAATTTCTATTAATTTGCCATCCCATTCTTTAAGTAGTTCAATTACTTCTTCTCTATATTTTTTTTGATAACCACTTTTCCAATCATCACCATGAACTACAAAATGTGGTTTAAGTTTCAATAAATTATCCTTATAACTAGCACTATTTTGTGGAATAATTTTTTTTACCATTGAAAAGCTTTCAAGTACTTCTTTTCTTTTATCATAATCTAAGTATGTTATATCATTTACTTCACCACAAGCTTTTAATGTCCACAATCCAACAATCACTTCTCCATGTTTACTTGCTTCTTTTAATACTCTTATATGCCCCGCATGTACTAAATCAGCCATTAAGCTTACATAAACTATTGTCATACTTTATACTCCCTTTTCCATAAACTCTTTTAGCTTATAGTTTGATAATAATATATTTCCATAATCCAAATAAGACCATTTTTTAGCTGGAGTTCTCCAACTTTTACCATAAGCTTGTTCAACATATTTTTCAGCATCTTTAGGAATTTGAAGTATAATATCTTTATAATTAAAATTTCTTCCACTATCTACAAACTCTTTATTGTAGTAGTGATAAGACTCCTCTTCATAATCAAGTATATAATACTTTCCTATGTCACTTGCTAGATTTATATCTATAATTGTTGGTTCGGTTTTTATGTTTTGGTCATTACTCTTTACTATTATTTTGTTTATTTCCCCTTTTTTTGTGAGGATTTTATCATTTTTATAAACAACTTTTATTAGTTGTTGGTTTTTAAAAATTTCACTTTGATTTAAAACTTCCCAAATTTCTTCTATATCTTTTTTTGATGTTACTAATATATCTACATCTGAAACATCAGATAAATTTTGCCCTCTTAATAAACAAAGTAAAGAAGAACCTTCTATATAGTAAGAGATATTTGATTGTTTCATAAGATTTGCAAACTCTTTTATAAGAAAATCTGTTGTTTTGACTCTTTCTTTGCTAGAAAATAAAAGCTCTGTATCTTCTACAAGCCATATTTTTTCTTTTGGTATATTTAAAGCTATTAACTGTTTTTGCATCTCCTCTATCCACACTCCAGAAATTGCAATTTTATCAAACTCTATACTACTAATTTTATCAATATACTTTACTACTATATCATCATAAAATGTATCTTTTAGGTTTTTATTACTATCTACAAAAGCTATGATATTGTGCTTGTTTTTAAAAGTTCTATATATAGCTCTTCCTGCTGCTCCTGTACCAAAAATAACTATTTTCAAATATTCTCCTTCCTTCTAATTTTTTTAAATCTATCACTAAAATTTGTTTTTTCCACAATATTTACTTTTGTTGGGATTTTAAAAGTATCTAGCTTATCCTTACAAAAAAGTCGTATAGTTTTTTTGATATTATCTATTTCCTTATTTAAAACTACATCACAAACAACTGTTTGTCCTGTTATCGCATTTTGTTCAGCATAAACCATACAATCATCTACACAATCAAGATTTAAAATTAGACTTTCAACTTCACTTGGGTTTACTTTTTGCCCACCTACATTTATAATCTCTTTGCTTCTTCCAATGATTTTTAGATAACCATCTTCAAGCTCTTCGACTAGGTCTCCAGTTTTAAACCAACCATCTGATGTAAAACTATCCATTGAAGCATTTAAGTAACCTAAAACTTGAGTAGTGCTTTTAAGCCACAACTCATTTTCTACTATTTTATACTCACAATTTATATCTTCAAGTTTCATAAATAGCGAGTTTGAAGATTTTGAACTAGTAGTGCTAATTCCTGTTTCACTTGTTCCAAAAGTTTGTAAAAATTTTACTTTTGGAAAAGCTTTTTTGAGTTTATCTAAAAGAGATTGTGGCATAGTTTCAGTTCCATAAGTAATCATTCTTAAACTACTTAAATCATAACTTTTATACTCTTCGGAAATTAAAATTAGATTTAAAAAAGTAGGACTACTTGGAAGTACCATGATTTTATATTTATCAATTAATTGACAAATATTTTTTGCATCTCTATTTTTTGGTATTATCAAACAAGCTCCCATAAACAGTGTATTAAAAACTGTATTTAATCCACCAATATGGTCAAACATTAAAAAAACCAACATATTCATAGATTTCTCTTTTTTATCTTTGTAAGAGTTTATAAGATTATCAAGATTATGTATCATCGCTTTTGGTTTTCCTGTACTTCCACTTGAAAATAGAACTAATCCAGAGCTATTTTTTTCTTTTAAACTATCTATCATAGTATGAGAATTTGTTTGCTTTAAATTGGAAATTATTAATTCATTTTTAGAAGTTTTTATGCAAATTTGGCAAAATGACTCTTGTAAATACTCATCTTGTATTTTTTTTATATTTGTAGTAATAGGAACTATAATATTTTTTGTTTCATATAAAGCAAAAAATAGTGCAAGATTGTAAAAAGAGTAATCTCCTAAAATTGCTACAACTTTTGAATTTATTTGGTCTTCATTTAAAGTTTTTATATACTTTTCTATTTGTTTTATAAAATTTTCATAAGTGTATGAAGTTTCGTCAAATATTAGTATAGGTTTTAAAGAAAAACTTTTAAATTTATCTAATAAAAAACTCATTAATTTACTCCACCAAGATAGATTATTTGCCCTGTAATAAAACCACTTTTATCACTACTAAAAAAATCTACCACATTTATAATATCTTCAAAAGTACCAAACCTTTTTACTGTTTGTTTATTTAAAAGTTCATCAATTTTTTCTTTTGGTATAGCTTTTATCAAATCTGTTTGTATTGGTGTTGGACCTATTGCATTTACAGTGATATTAAAAGGGTTTAACTCTTTTGAAGCTGTTTGTGTAAAACTCTCAATAGCAGCTTTGCTTGAAGCATAAATAGCCTCTCCTTCAAGTTTTAAAGGTTTTGCAACTGTTGTAAAATTTATAATTCGTCCACTCTTTTTTTTCATCATTACTTTTGATACTTCTCTTGTAAATAAAAAAGTTCCCAAAAAATTTGTATTAAAAAGTTTTGAAATAGTTTCAAGTGAAGTTGTCAAAATATGATTCATAGATGCAATTGCTGCATTGTTTATTAAAATATCAATATGACTAAACTCTTTTTTTATCTCTCTTATCATACTTACAACGGCTTTTTCATCATTAACTTCTAGTGAAAAATGCCTATAATTTTTATGATTTATCGAAGCTTTGCTTCTGCTACAACCAATTACAATACAGTTTTTAGATAAATAGTGTAAAGCTAAAGCTTCTCCTATCCCTTTTGAAGTTCCAGTTATAACTATGATTTTATTCATTAATTTTCCAATAAATCTTTAATATATAAAGTTAAACTCTCTATATTTCTAAAAGGAGAAGTTTTTGAACTCATAGCTTTTTCATCTGCTAAAACGATATTTTTTGAAAACTCATCTGAAATTTTATCTTCTAAATCAGCAATAAAACTAACTAATGCTAAAGAGTCTAAGCTATCATTTCCACCATAAAGTTTTGTTTTTAAGCTTGGGTTTTCAAAGGCTTCATTTTCTAACTCTTCATTTAGCTCTTTTAATGTTTCATATATGATATTTTCAATCTTTTCTCTCATCTTCTAATCCTTAAATTGATACTCTATTTTATCTAAATATCTTTTAATTGGTTTTAGTAGTTTTGAATTCTTTTGATTTTGCCAATCTTTATTCGATAGTTTTAAATATATAATCTCTTCGTCTTCTTTAAAACTTTTAAATCCAAAATTTTTATTAAAGTTCAATGCAACAATATTACTTTTTTTTACAAAAGAGTTTATCTTTTCATCAAATTTATTAAAAATATACTCTAAAAAAAGATATGTTGTACAAGATTTTAAGATAGGATTTATTTCTTCTTTAAAATACAATCCCCAGATAAGCTCTTTATTTTTTATAAAGTTTAAGGAACCTATTATCTCATTTCCTTCTAAAATAGCAAAATATTTTCTATCTTCTAAAGTTTTTAAAGAGTTGATAAAGTTTATATGATTTTCTAAACTTATATTTTCTCTATTTAACATATTATCTTTTATATATTTTTGATTTCTAAGTTCTAAAATCTCTTTACTTTCATTTTCATCTAAAAAGATAAAATCTTTAAAAACTATTTTCAACTCTATCCCCAAATTTATAATCTTTTTTAGCAGTTTTACCTAAAATATCTTTTAAGTGTTTTGGGTGAAGTCCATAAAAAGGACGAACACTTTTTATATTCTCTTCGCTAAATTTTTCACCAACTTTTACATCTTTACAAATATATAAACTTCTAGCAAATCGTCGCTGTTTTTTTCGTTTTTCATTTAAACTATAATCAACAATTCCAAGTAGTTTTTCACTATCTCTTACAGCTTTTACTAACTCACTAAACTCTTGTTTATCAAGGCTAAATCCACTATCAGCTCCTCCAATAGATTTATCTAAAATAAAGTGTTTTTCTATAACTTTTGCACCCAAAGTAACTGCAACAATAGGAGCAATATGTCCTAAGGTATGATCAGAAAATCCAACTTCAACACCAAAAGTTTCTTTCATATTGGGGATAGTTTTTAGATTTGCTTCTTCTAGCTTTGCTGGATATTCACTAGTACATTTTAATAATATAATATTCTCATTCCCAACACTTTTACAAATATTTACTACATCTTGTATTTCATCAATAGTTGCTATTCCTGTACTTATGATTATTGGTTTTTGTTTACTTGCAGTATATCTTACAAGCTCATAATCAGTTATCTCAAAAGAGGCAATTTTGTAAGATGTTGGATTAAACTGTTCAAGAAAATCAACGGCACTTTTATCAAAAGGTGTTGAAAAAATATCAATATCTAAACTTCGTGCATAATCAAACAACTCTTTGTGCCACTCCCAAGGAGTATAAGCTTCTTGATATAGTTCATATAGATTTTTACCATCCCAAAGTGTTCCACCATCTATCATAAAATCGGGATTTTTACTATTTAAAGTGATAGTATCAGCTGTGTATGTTTGAAGTTTTATAGCATTTGCACCTATTTCTTTTGCTGCTTTTATAGTTTCAAGTGCTGTTTGTAAACTTCCATTGTGATTTGCACTAAGTTCTGCAATGATAAATGTCCCATCTTTGTTTAAATCAAAATTTCCTATTTTCATATTTTTTTCTCCAAAAATAGTTTTATGTATTTTTTTAGCCTTTTTTTATCAAAATTTTTTATAGTAAAATAGCCATTTTTTGTAAGGTACTTATACATCTTTTTTTGATTTTGTGCTGTTTTTATAACAATAAAAGGCAATTTTAAATAATAAGCTTCATTTGCAGTAACACTAGGAGTTATTATAGCAAAATGGCTTTTATTCATAAGTTTTGCTATTTCATTTGAATTTATATATAAATTGATTGATTTTTTATCTTGACAATACTCTTTTAATTTTTCTAAATTTTTATTTGAAGTTGTAGTTACAAGATTTATTTTTATATTTTTAGAAACTTTTTTTATAGTTTTTAGTATTTTAATATTTAGGTTCTTCTGGTCAGTTCCACCCATTGCTACAAATATTGTTTTAGTTTTTGATTTTTTGATTTTTTGATTTTTTGATTTTAAAAACTCATCTCTTAAAAGTGTATATTTTGCTCCACATCTCAACTCACTTTTATTTGGCACTAAGTTTCTATACCTTTTTTTATCTGCATAGATATTATGGTTTAACAAAATATCACAATAATGTTTTTCATATATATCGTCAAATACAAAGATTTTTAGTTTTGGATTTTGTTCTTTTAATTTTTTTTCAAATTTGTAGTCTATATTATAGTTATCGATTACTATCATCTCTATATTTAATTTTTTTATAAGTTCATTTAACTCTTCAAAATTATTGCTTTTTAAAATTTCTAGTTCATATCCAGCATCTTTTATCTTATGATTTATGTTACCTTCTAAATCTTGTGTAGCAAAGATAATATTATCTTTATCAAATTGTTTAGTTAAAACTAAATCTCTCATAATATGTCCAGTTCCAATATCTGAAGAAGAATCAGCTCTTATTAAAATATTCATTTTTATTTTTCCATATTTTTAGACTTTTCATCTTTTTTTAGAGCTTCATACATAAATTCAGCTCTAGTCCAATCTTCCAAAGTATCTATATCTTGAACTAAATATCTAGGTAAAATTATAGGGATGCTATCTTTACCAAAAATTATATCATCTGATTTTACATTTAAATTTGTCCAATAGAATTGTCCTGCATCTTGGAAAGCCTCTTCTAAATCTTGGCTTCTTTTTGAAAAATTTTCTTTCCAAAACATTTCACATCTTTCATCTGGTGTTATTTTAAAAGTTCTTTGAATTGGAAATGGCATAGAAGTACATGAAAAAGCATTTTTAGCATTTGAGTTTTTTAACTTTTCAAAACCTTCAATCAGATATTCTTCTTGTAAAAAAGGAGCAGTTGCATAGATAGTACAAATAAAATCTATCTTTTCTCCTTTTTCTTTTAAAAAATTTATAGTATGTTCGATAACTGCTCCTGTTCCTATAAAATCATCACTTAACTCTTTTGGTCTTATAAATGGAACACTTGCACCAAAACTTTTAGCTATTTTAGCTATTTCCTCATCCTCTGTTGAGACTATAACTTTATCAAAAAGATTTGATTTTAAAGCAATTTCTATACTATAAGCAATTAAAGGTTTTCCATGAAAATCTTTTATATTTTTTCTTGGAATTCTTTTACTCCCTCCACGAGCAGGAATTATAGCTATACATTTAGTCATTTAATAATTCCAATAAGTTTTTTATTACATATTCTTGTTCTTCAATAGTTAAAGTTGGATACATAGGAAGAGAAAAACACTCTTCATAATATCTGTCCATAATTGGAGTATTCTCTTTTCCATAACCTAGATTTTTGTAAAAAGGTTGTTTGTTTATAGGAATATAGTGTAATTGTAAACCTATATTTTTTTCTTTCATTTTATTAAATAGCTTGATTTTTGTAATATTTAATTTACTAAAATCAACTCTAACAACATAAAGATGGTAAGATGAATCTTTATCAAAATTGTATAAAGGTTTTACTATTGAATTTAAAAAAGCTTTATCATAATTTTTTGCTATATTTTTTCTTTTTTCAATAAAATTATCGATTTTTTTTAATTGGCTAATTCCTAAGGCACAAGCAATATCAGTAATTCTATAATTAAATCCTAAAGAGTTCATTTCATAGTACCAAGGTGCAATATCTACTCTTCTTTGCATTCCATGTGCTCTAAGTTCTAATAATTTTTCATAAAGTTCTTTTGAATTAGTTGTAATTGCTCCACCTTCACCTGTTGTAATATGTTTTACAGGGTGAAATGATAGAATTGAACAATCACTATTAGTAGAACTTCCAGCTTTTATATTTCCAAAATTTGCACCTAAACTATGTGCACAATCTTCTAAAATTTTTATATTGTATCTATCTTTTAGATATTTTAATTTCTCTTGATTTACAGCTTTTCCAGAGAAATGGACTACATAAATTGCTTTTATAGTTGAATCTTTTTTTAATTCTTCTTCACATAAATCTAAATTTATATTCCCATCTTCGTAAATATCTACAAAAATTGGTTTTGCCTTTACATATAAAATAGAGTTTGAAGTTGCTAAAAAAGAGTTTGGTGTTGTTAAAACTTTGTCATTTTTATTTAAAAGTACCATTGAAGCTAGATGAAGTGCTGCTGTTCCATTTGTTACAGCAATACAATAGTTTACATTACAATAGTTTGCTAACTTTTTTTCAAACTCTTCTATTTTTGGTCCAGTAGTTAAAAAAGGAGATTTTAAAACTTCAATTACACTATTTATATCATCTTCATCAATAGTCTGTTTTCCATAAGGTATAAAATCTATCATATCTTTTTAACCATTTCTAAAAACTCTTTATCTGTTAGCCACTTTGTATTATTTCCTGAATTATATTCAAAACCTTGTTCAACAGGAACTCCTACTTCTCCTAAAAGATTTTTAGTATAATCAGCTCCACTTGTAAATTTTATAGTTGGTTTTATTACATAGTGATCATTAAACTCTAGTGTTAAATGACTATCATCAGCAGGGCACATAATTTCATGAAGTTTTTCTCCAGGTCTAATTCCAATAATCTCTTGATTTAGATTTGGAGCCATAGCTTTTGCCATATCAACTATCTTCATAGATGGAATTTTTGGTACAAAAATTTCTCCACCTTGCATTCTTTCAAAGTTTTTAAGTACAAAGTTCACTCCATCTTCAAGAGTAATAAAAAATCTTGTCATTTTTTTATCTGTTATTGGAAGCTCTTTTACACCTTCACTAATTAATTTCTGAAAATATGGAACAACTGAGCCTCGACTACCTACAACATTTCCATATCGTACAACTGAGAATTTTATATCCTCTTTCCCAACTAAATTATTTGCAGCAACAAAAAGTTTATCTGAAGCCAATTTTGTAGCACCATATAAATTTACAGGATTAGCAGCTTTATCTGTTGATAAAGCAATTATTTTTGAAACACCATTATCAATTGCAGCATCAATTACATTTTGTGCACCATTTATATTTGTTTTTATACACTCCATTGGATTGTATTCAGCTATTGGTACATGTTTAAGAGCAGCTGCATGGATTACAAAATCTACATCTTTCATTGCTTTTTTTAATCTTTGGGCATCTCTTACATCACCTATAAAATATCTCATACATTTATCATTGAACTCTTGAGACATCTCATACTGTTTTAGCTCATCTCTACTAAAAATTATGATTTTATTTGGTTTATACTTTTCTAATAAGATTTTAGTATATTTCTTACCGAAACTTCCTGTTCCACCTGTAATTAAAATATTTTTCCCATTAAACATAAAAAGAACCTTTGATTTAATATTTGAATATAATATCTAATTTTATATTTTAATTAACTATATGTAATAATATAAAGATTAGATTTGTTAAGAAGGTTTATAAAAATGGAAAATTCAATACCGCAAGATATTTTAAAAATACAAAAAAAGCTTGCAACTTTTGAAAAAAATTCAAGAAATTATAAAAAATATACAAAAATTTTGGCAAATCATATAAAAACTTATACTATGCAAAAGAGAGTAAATTCTCATATAAAATCAATTGAAGTTGTAGAAAATATTCAGAAAAATGGTGTTGATAATATTTTAAAATAAAAAGTATTACAAATTGCAATATTTTTTATAACTTCTAAAAAATTCTGCTAAGATTTCAAAATAAAATAAAAGATGAGGTAAAAATTATGGATGAAAACCAAAAAAAATCACTTGAACTTGCAATAAAACAAATAGATAAAGCTTTTGGAAAAGGGACATTAATAAGACTTGGAGATAAAGAGGTAATTCCCACAGAAGCTATAAGTACAGGTTCTTTAGGGCTTGATTTAGCTTTAGGTGTTGGAGGACTTCCTAAAGGAAGAGTTATTGAAATCTATGGACCAGAGAGTTCAGGAAAAACAACTTTAACTTTACATGCTATTGCTGAAGCTCAAAAAGCTGGAGGAGTTTGTGCCTTTATTGATGCCGAACATGCATTAGATGTAAAATATGCAAAAGATATAGGTGTTGATACTGATAACTTACTAGTATCTCAACCAGATTTTGGAGAGCAAGCTTTAGAAATTCTTGAAACTGTTATTAGAAGTGGAGCTGTTGATTTAGTAGTTGTGGACTCTGTTGCAGCTTTAACTCCAAAAGTTGAGATAGATGGTGATATGGATGACCAACAAGTAGGAGTTCAAGCAAGACTTATGAGTAAGGCTTTAAGAAAAGTAACAGGTCTTTTAAGCAAGATGAATTGTACTGTTATTTTTATCAATCAAATAAGAATGAAAATAGGAATGACTGGTTATGGAAGTCCAGAAACTACAACAGGTGGAAATGCACTTAAATTCTACTCATCTGTAAGACTTGACATTAGAAGAATTGCAACACTTAAACAAGGTGAAAACTCTATAGGAAATAGAGTAAAAGTTAAAGTAGTAAAAAATAAAGTTGCAGCTCCATTTAAACAAGCTGAATTTGATATTATGTTTGGAGAGGGTATTTCTAAAACAGGAGAGCTTGTGGATTATGGAGTAAAGCTTGATATTATTGATAAAGCAGGAGCTTGGTTTAGTTATGGAGATACTAAAATAGGACAAGGTAGAGAGAATTCAAAACAATTTTTATTAGATAATCCTACTATTGCAAAAGAGATAGAGGATAAAATTCTTAGCTCTATGGGTATAAATGATGCTATTATTGCTGGTGGAAGTGATGATGGTGATGAAGTTGCAGGACTTGATGATTAAAAATAGTTAAAACTCTTCAAAGATTCTAAATTGGCAGGGATTTATTTCCCTTTGCCAAACTACATTTATTTAAATTTTCCTTACAAAAGCAAACAACAAATTTTTTTTAGCTATAATCTTAAGAAATTATAAATTTAGGAGACCTAAGTGGTATACATTGATAATGTTTATGCTGATGAAGTAATGGATTCAAGAGGAAATCCAACAGTTAGAGCAACAGTTATTCTAAGCGATGGTACAAAAGCTAGTGCAATAGTTCCAAGTGGTGCAAGTACTGGGAAAAGAGAAGCTTTAGAGTTAAGAGATGGTGATAATAGATATCTTGGTAAAGGGGTTTTAAAAGCAGTTGAAAATGTAAATACAAGAATTGCTGATGAATTAATTGGACAAAGCCCATTTAATCAAGCTGAAGTTGATGCTATTATGAAAGAACTAGATGGAACAAATAACTACTCAAATTTGGGAGCAAATGCAGTTTTAGGTGTCTCTATGGCAACAGCAAGAGCAGCGGCAACTTCTCTTAATATACCACTTTATAGATATTTAGGTGGGGCAAATGCTATGACTATGCCAGTTCCTATGTTCAATATTATAAATGGTGGAGAGCATGCAAATAACTCGGTAGATTTTCAAGAGTATATGATTATGCCAACGGGAATTGAAAACTTTAATGAAGGTTTAAGAGCAGTAGCTGAAATTTATCAAAATCTTAAAAAGATTATTGATAAAATGGGAGAAAGCACTGCTGTTGGGGATGAGGGTGGATTCGCACCAAATTTAAAATCTAATGAAGAGCCAATAGCTGTAATTATGGAAGCTATTTCAAAAGCTGGATATAAAGCAGGGGAGCAAATCTCTATAGCACTTGATGTAGCTGCTAGTGAATTAATCAATGATGCAGGTAAGTATGTATTAAAAGGTGAAAATAGAGAATTAAGTAGTTCTGAGATGGTTGCATATTATGAAGAGTTATGTGCTAAATATCCAATAGTTTCGATTGAAGATGGATTAAGTGAAGATGATTGGGATGGTTGGCAAACATTAACTCAAAGATTAGGAAACAAAGTTCAATTGGTTGGAGATGATCTATTTGTAACAAATGCAAGTATTGTTGCTGAGGGTATAAAAAAAGGTATTGCAAATGCAGTATTAATTAAACCAAATCAAATTGGAAGTGTAAGTGAAACTATGCAGACAATTAGACTTGCTCAAAGAAATAACTATAACTGCGTTATGAGTCATAGAAGTGGAGAGAGTGAAGATGCATTTATTGCTGATTTTGCAGTTGCTTTAAATTGTGGGCAAATTAAAACGGGAAGTACAGCAAGAAGTGATAGAATTGCAAAATATAATAGACTTCTTGAAATTGGCGCAGAAATTGGCTATGCTGAATATTTAGGGAAAGAACCATTCTCTAAAAAATAATGAAGAAAAAAAGAAGTGGTTTAGGGATTTTTTTGTTAATAGCGATTTTATCGCTATTAGCAACAATATATTTTTCATATTATGTAACAAATGTTCTTTTTGGTGATAACTCTTTACAAGTTTATAACTCTTTGCAATATAAAAAAGAGTATCTTGAAAATGAAATTTTAAGATTACAAAAAGAGAATGCCTATTTACAAAAAGAGTATTTTGAACTAAAAAATTTGGAGCCAGAAGAATGAGAACTCTATTACTATCTACAACAATAGCAGCTTTTTTAAGTTTATCTTTACAAGCTAGAGAGAATCCTTTTATTTTATATGAAGAGAAGACAGGAAAAGTTATTGAATCATCTTCAAAATCTAAAAGTATAACAGATTTGGAAGAGGAACAGTTTATAAGAGATTATCAAAATAGCTCAAAAAAATCATCAACACAAGAAGTTGAAAAAAGAGCACCTACTCAAGTAGAAGAGAAATCTTATTCCAAAAAAGAGGTTGATTCTTTGATGTTAAAAACTAAGTATGAAGCTGAACAAAAAGCAAAAGCATTAGTTAAAAAAGAGTTAAGCAAAGAACCAGAACAAGTTGTTTATGTAAAGCCTAGAGCAGATGTTTTAAATGATGAGACGCTTATATCAAAAAATATTTTACCTTTTGTAAAAGTGGATTATAATGACAATAAGCTTTTAATTAGCACTCAAGATGTAGTTTCAAAAAAATTTTCAATCAATAAAGAGAATAAGTTGGTAATTGATTTTAAAGGGAAAAGAAATTTTAGTGGGACTAGATACACTTTAAATTCTAGTAATTTTAAAGCTGTATCAACAGGAAATCACTCTTCAAATGGTTTTTATAGAGTTGTTGTAGAACTTTCTTCTAAACCAGATAATTATAATTTTGATTATAGTGATTCTATTATTTCTATAAGTAAGAAATAAATAAGAGTTTTTACTCTTATTTATTGATGACAGGCTAAAGCTATTTCGTATCCTAAAGCTGTAACTGCTTTTATATCATCTTCAGCACTAGCCCCACCAGTTGTTAAATAATCTCCAACAACAATAGCATTTGCTCCATGTTTAAATACATCATATTGATTTTCGCCAAACATTAACTCTCTACCACCTGCAATCATAAGCATTTGATTTGGTAGATAACTTCTTGATAACTCAACTAATTTAAATGCTTCCTCTTTAGATAAAGGATTTTTAACTATAGGTAAAGCTTCATTTGGATGGAAGAAATTAATTGGAACAGACATTGGCTCTAGGCTTGCAATTGATTCAAGCATAGAAATTCTATTTTCTTGTGTTTCACCAAGCCCAAAAATCCCTCCAGTACAAAGATGAAGACCAGCTTTTTTTGCATCCAAACAAGTGTTATATCTATCATCCCAAGAGTGAGTAGTACAAATTTGATTATAAAACTCTCTTGCTGTTTCTAAATTGTGATTATAGTTTTCAACACCATGCTTTTTTAACTCTTTTAATTGCTCATAACTAGCTATTCCATTACAAGCGATAAGTGAAATATCAGGAACTGCTTTATGTACAGCAGCTGCAGCTCTACATACATAATCAAGTCTTTTATCATCAAGCCCTGTTCCAGCAGTTACAAGGCAAAATCCAACAGCTTTATTTTCTCTTGCTCTTTTTGCCTCTTCAACTATTTGCTCTATCTCTTTTCTTCTATATCTTTGAATATCTGCTTTGTACTTTACACTTTGTGTACAAAACTTACAATCTTCATTACACGTTCCACTTTCAATATTTGATATTGCACATAAATATATTTGATTATTGCTCATATTTAAACTCTTCTTTCATAAAATTATTTTCATTATTTTTCTTAAAATAGTGTGTGATTATATACTCATTTGCATTAATCTCAAGTTTTGCACACTCTATAAAGGGTTTTTCTCTAGCACATACCTCTCCAGAGTTTATATAAAGTTTTTTATTTTTATATTCACAATGAAATTTGTGAGTATGTCCAAAAATAATAATATCTGTATCAGGAGATAGGTGAAGTGGTAAGTGCATAAGTTTAAAGCTAATATTATCTATTTTAAAATAGTATGGTTCAGCTTTTATATTATATTTATCACTAAATTCAAAAAGATTTCTATCATTGTTTCCAAAAACTGCTATATATTTTAAAGAGGAGTTTTTTAAAATTTCTAAACCCTCTTGAGAGCAAATATCTCCAGCATGGATTAAATATTCACAACCCTCCTCTTTTAAAAAATCAATACACTCTTTTAAATAGAGAGTTTTGTGATGGCTATCTGAAACTATTGCTATTTTCATCTACTCTTTTTTTGCTTTTGTGGTAGCTTTTTTAGTAACTGTTTTTTTTGCAGGTTTTTTAGAGCTTTTATTATCTTTTTCAATAATTTCTAAACACTCTTCTAGTGTTAAACTCTCTGCAACTTTTCCTTTAGGAATTTTGAAATTCTTTCTACCTTGTTTTATATATGCTCCATATTGACCATTTAAGATTTGGATTTTCTCTTTTGTAAACTCTTTTATTAAAGCTTTACTTTTTGCTTCATCAATATCACTAATAATCTCTTTTGCTCTTTTTTCATTAACAGTATATGGGTCATCAGTTTTTAAAGAGTAGTATTTTGTTTTTACTTGTAAATAAGGACCAAATCTTCCAATATTTGCTTTAATCTCATTTCCATTATCATCAACTCCAACAACTCTTGGAAGAGTAAATAAAAATAGTGCCTCTTCAAGAGAGATTGTATCCATATTCAAATTATCTGGAATTGCAACAAATTTTGGTTTATCTTCATCCTCTTTTGTTCCAATTTGAACAAAAGGACCAAATCTTCCAACTCTTGCACTTACAGGCTTTCCTGATTTTGGGTCAATTCCTAATTCTCGAACTTGAACATAGTCAGATTTACTGATATTCTCTTCTTTATCTTTGATTGTATCTTTAAAACCTGTATAGAAGTTTTTCATAACATCTACCCAAATCTTTTTGCCATCGGCTATTTCATCAAACTCTTCTTCAATTTTTGCTGTAAACCCTAAATCTATAATATTTGAGAAGTGGTCAGTTAAAAAACTATTTACAATTTCTCCAGTAGGAGTAGGTGAAAGTTTTTTATCTTCAGTTTTTACTACATATTCCCTTGCTTGAATAGTTGAAATTGTTGGAGCATAAGTTGATGGTCTTCCAATTCCTTCACTTTCAAGTTTTTTAACTAATGAAGCTTCAGTGTATCTTGAGGGTGGTTTTGTAAAGTTTTGCTCACTACTTAAATTTTCTAACTCTAAAATAGTTCCAACTTTGATATTTGGTAATATTTTTTCAACACTATCAAGAGCAGCTTCTGGATTATCACTCCCTTCTGTATAAGCTTTCATAAATCCTGCAAAAATAATTCTTTGTCCTTTTGTTTGAAACTCAAACTCTTTTTTTGCACCAGCTTCTATTTTATATGTAGTATTTGCTATTTTTGCTTGACTCATTTGAGTTGCTATTGTTCTTTTCCAAATAAGGCTATAAAGCTTATATTGTGCAGAATCTAAATACTCTTTTACCATTGATGGCTTCAAACTCATATCAACAGGTCTTATCGCTTCGTGTGCTTCTTGAGCACCTTTTGCAGTTGATTTAAAAGTTCTTGGTTTTGCCAGAGCATAATCTTTTCCATACTCCTCTTCAATTACTTTTTTAGCCATAGATGTAGCAATTGACGAAAGATTTAAAGAGTCTGTTCTCATATAAGTAATCAAACCACCAGTATGATTTGGAATATTTGCAGTATTTCCTTCGTATAGTTGTTGTGCTATCATCATAGTTTGAGCAACACTAAGTCCTATTTTTCTTGAAGCTTCTTGCTGTAAAGTTGAAGTTGTAAATGGAGCTGCTGGATTTCTTAGGCTCTCTTTTTCTTCTATATCAACTAAAGTAAAAATTCCATTATTTATTGAAGCTTCTATCTCTCTAGCTTCTTTCTCATTTCTTACTTTGATATTTTTACCATCTTTTTTTGCTAGTTCACTTGAAAGTTCAGGATTTATAAAATCAGCTTTTATCTTCCAAAACTCTTCTGGTTCAAATGCTCTAATTTCATTCTCTCTATCAACTATTATTTTAACTGCAACGCTTTGAACTCTTCCAGCACTTAAACCATATCTTACTTTTTTCCATAAAAGAGGAGATAGTTCATATCCAACTGCTCTATCTAATATTCTTCTTGCTTGTTGTGCATCAACTAGATTTTGATCAACATCTCTTGGATTTTCTAAGGCTTTAAGTATTGCATCTTTTGTAATTTCGTGAAAAACTATTCTTTTTATAGGATTTTTTTCTATTTTTAATGCAGGAATTAAGTGCCAAGCAATAGCTTCTCCCTCTCTATCTTCATCGGCTGCTAGGTATATAGTTGTATCTTTTGTAATTTGCTTTTTTAAATCGGCAATTACTTTTTTCTTATCTGTACTTATTTGATAGTTTGGTTTAAAATTATCTTCAGGGTCAAAACCCAAAGTAGATTTAGGTAAATCTCTTACATGCCCCATAGAAGCCATAACGGTAAAATCTTTACCCAAGAATTTTGAGATTGTTTTTGCTTTTGCTGGAGACTCTACTATTACTAAATTTTTCACTTAAACTACCTTCATATTTTCTAAAAGTTTGCATTTTATCATAAAACTTGTAAGGTTTTCTTAATTGTTTATCTATTATTTTGTGAAATATTAATTTTAATAAATAATTTTTTATCTAAAAGCAAGAAAAACCTAACTCTTTTTTATATATTTATGTATTTTAAAAAATATAAATAAAACAACTACTAATAAAAGAATTATTAGTTCAACTTTTGAAATTAAACTTATCTCTAGTGAATGCTCTTTTCTAAAATCTATATTTATAAAATCTATAATTCCTTGACTAACAGAAATAATTGTAAGAAGTGTTAAAAATACTAAAATATATTGAACTGTTTTAGCAGATTGTGTTTTTTCATTTGACTCTACTGCTTCGCAAATATCTAAATAATTCTTTTCTGACTTTTCAAAAATCTCTTTTAAAGTATCAAATTTCTCAATATTTTTTTGTATATATACTAAACCATCTATATTTTCAATAGAATTAAGTTTTGCGAAATTACATTTTTGTAAAAAATAACTATTGATTTTGTGCATTTCTACAAGGGTATTTGAATTTACTTGTAATCTTTTTTTAAAATCAATTTTATACATTAGGTCTGTATATAATTCGCCAGCTTGTTTATAAATAACACTTTCATTCATAGTATTTGAATCTATATCTAAAAGTTCACTTACTTCAGATAATTCTATTTCTTTACTAAACCATAAAACAGAATCTTTATATATTGTAGCTTCATAAAGATCTTCATCAACTTCAACAATTGTATTTTCTGATTTCACCTTCTCTTTTAAGTAGTACTCTGATATTTTTTTATAATTCTCTTTATCTGATGTAAAGTAATGAACTCTGAATAAATATGAGTTATTAAAACTATCAACAGAAGAGTTTTTATCTAGGATTAGAGTTGAAAACTTAAAGTTTTCAGGAAGAGTTAAAAAGCCATTTTTATTTAAATCCATATTTAATTCATAGATTAAATCAAAAATCTCTTTTGAATAATTTTCAATAAAGCTATCCAAATATTTATCAAAAGCTGATTCTAATTTATTTGGTAATTTAAAATATATTTCAACAGAAGTTATCCCTGTAAGATGAACTTTTATAGTTAGTTTCTCAACTTTTTTATCAATATCTTTTTTAAATACTTTTTCACTATTTTTAAAATCAAATTCTATATATTTATAGCTGTTCCCATAAAATTTACTAAACCAATAAGTTTTTAAATTAGAATTTGTAAGTTTAGTAATTTGTAAAGGATTTAAATTTTTATTAGAAGTTATCTTCTCAATATGTAGTTTTCCACAAGTATAAAAAACCATATTTGCAACAATATACATTTCATTTTCCTTAAGATATCATTTTTGTGTATCTTGCCAAATGAAGGGTATATTAATGCTTAATTATATCTCTTTTAATTTTGTAAAATAAATTAGTAAAGTTATTACTCAAAAATTATAATCTCTGTTTCTAACTCTATATTAAACTCTTTTTTTACTTTTACTTTTGCTAGATTTATCAAATATATAGCATCATCAAATGTTCCATTTTGATGGTTTACCAAAAAGTTTGCATGAGTGCTTGAAAACTCCATATCTCCAACTCTATAACCCTTTAGTCCAACAGCTTCTATAAGTCGCCCTGCAAAATCACCTTTTGGATTCTTAAAACAGCTTCCAGCACTTGCCATTTGAGGTTGATTGTCTCTCATTCTTACAAATTCATCTTGTTTCTCTTTGCTAAAACCTCTTTTGATATTAAAAATAGCTTCATAAATAATAGAGTCAATATTTGTATGTCTATATGAAAAGTCTAAATCTTTTTTTAGAATATATTCATCTTTTGTCTTTATAGAGTGGATATAGTTAAAAATCTCCCAAGATTTAAGCCCTGCATTCATTTTAACTAAACCACCTAAATTCCCTGGAAGTTTTGCTAAAAACTCTAAATCTGCAATATTGTTTTTTCTAGCATATGTTAAAAGTTTTCCGCTACTTGTTGCACAACCAACATACAATAATTCATTTTCTTCTTTTATATAATCAAAACTATCACCTAAAATGGCAAATCTTTTTTCACAATTTGGTGAAATTAGTAGATTATTTCCTCTTCCAATTATTTGATAATCTTTATAATCACCTAGCTCATTTATGACCAAAACCTCTTTTATTCCACCAATATGAATAGAAGAGTATCTTTTAAAATCTACTATTTTTACTTCATTTATATTTTGATTCATCTACTTCTTAACTCTTCATATTCACTTGGGATTAAGAAATCTTGGGCTTTGATTAAGTTTTGGTAATGTCCATTTTTATAGCCTAATTCAAACAGTTTATCTATTGCTTTATATTGAATTTCACTCATTTTAACTGAATTATCATTTGCATAAAGGTCTAAATATTTATCTAAAGTAGTTGCATCAACTCTTATAAGCCCTTTTTCTAGTAGCATTGGTGCTAAAGTTTTTCTATTTTTATTTGCCACATCAACAGCTTTTATAAGTGCATTTTCATATTTTATAGCATCATTAAGTGGAATTGAACGACGAAGGCACATTCCACCAAGTGGAAGTGGTAAGTTTTCTCCTTCACATAGCTCAACCCAAATATCCCAAATCTCTCTTTCAACTTCAAGTTCACTACTATAAGTTAAAATTGATTCATGAATTAAAACTCCCGCATCAACAACTCCATCAAGAACTGCTTTTTCAATATCTAAAAAGTTCATATATGAAATTCGAGCATTTGGATATGCTATTTTAAAAAGTAGGGCATTTGTAGTAAACTCTCCACTAAGTGCTACTTTAAAATTCTTTTTAAGGTTTGTGCCCTTTTTTTTGATAAGTTTTGGTCCATACCCCTCGCCAAATGAAACAGCAGTTTTAAGTAAGGCAAAATCATCTTTTACAAAAGGGTATAGAGCAAATGAGATAGCACAAATATCGTAAATACCTTTTAGAGTTGCCTGATTTAAAGTCTCTATATCAGCTGCAATATTTTGAAATTTACTATCTTTTATATCTATCCAACCAAATTTAATAGCATAATACATAAAAATATCATCTGCATCTGGTGAGTGAGCTACACTTATATTTTTGATTTGTTTTATCAATTTTTGTCCTTTTAAATTCTTGGCAAAGATTGTATCAAGATTGGCTTTAAAATAAAAAAAGCCCAAACCAAAAGGTCTGGGCTTTTTCTTCGGAAATAACAAATCTTATAATCTTGATTCGTATCTTCTTAACATGTATAGTTTTTTTAACATTTTTTTTCTAGCAGAAATTTTTTGTTTTTTTCTGATTTCAGTCATTGGTTCAAAATATCTTCTAGCTCTTGCTTCAGTAACGATTAGGTTTCTGTCACACTGTTTTTTAAATCTTCTATACGCTTCGTCAAAAGATTCATTATCTCTAACTTTAATGCCTGGCACTAAAATCACCCTCTTTCTTTTAAAATTTAGGGTTGGATTATATTTAAACTATTCTTAATATCTATTTAACCTACATTTTTATAGAATAAAATATAAATTTTATAAGGATAAACTTTGAATTTAACACATCTTGATAATAATAATAGACCAAAAATGGTAGATGTCTCAGAGAAAAGTGATACAAAAAGAGTAGCAATTGCAAGTGGAAAAATTACAATGAGTAAAGAGGCTTATGAGGCTATTATCGGAAATGTTGTAAAAAAAGGACCAGTTTTACAAACAGCCGTAATTGCAGCAATTATGGGAACAAAAAAGACAAGTGATTTAATTCCTATGTGTCATCCTCTTTTATTGGCAGGGATTAATTGTGATATTCAAGAAAATTCAGAAGAAAATAGTTTTAAACTCTTTGTAACAGCTAAACTAAATGGTCAAACAGGAGTTGAAATGGAAGCACTAACTGGTGTTAGTATAGGGCTTCTTACAATTTATGATATGGTAAAAGCTATTGATAAATCAATGGTTATTTCAAATATTCAGCTTGAAGAAAAAAGCGGTGGGAAAAGTGGAGATTTTAAAAGATGATAGATTTAAGTAATAAAAAACTGGAGTTAAATTACCCTTGCTCTTGGGAGTATAAACTTGTTGTTTTAGAAGATTGTAATGTAAAAAAATGTGTAAAAGAGATTGTTTTTGAAAGAGAACATAGTATAAATGCTTCAAAAACAAGTACAAAAGGAAAATTTAAAAGTTATAATTTAAAACTTCTTGTGCATAATGAAGATGATAGAGTTGAACTTTTTAGACTTTTAGGAGAGCATAAAGAGATAAAAATGGTATTATAATTTATACTCATTTTTTAGTTTTTTTATAATTTCTAAGATAGATTTTGCATAAAGATAACCAGTGTCACTTTTATATGAAAAACCAGTATTATAACTTGACCAAATTTTAACCCAATTATCTTTATGTACACTTCTCCAATACTCTAACTCTATAATTGCATTTGCAGTTGCAAAACCAACATCATTAATAAGTTTTAAAGCAAAGTATTTTCTATTTGCTGGAGTATCATTTATATATTGTCTACTTAAAACAGTTTTTATATTTGATTGAAAAAGTCCAAAATCGTTACTACTAAAATTTGCTATATTTTTGCCTACACTTGACTCTTTTATAGCTATTGCCATTAAAGAGTATTTCATAATTGGTTCATCCGTTAAAGATTTAATCTTATTTAAAATCACTAAATCAGTTTTTGTAAGATTTAAAGAGTTTGCAAAAGTAAAATTTAGTAAGAGTAAAAATATAGTTATAAATCTCATTAAAATATAGTATCCTTTAAATAGTGTTCAATTATATTTAAAAGTGGTTCAACTAATAAAATTGAGATTATTGAAAGTATTACAACAAGAGCTATTATTGACTTTGTAACATTTGTTGCATTGCTCATAAACTCTTTTTTTGTAAATTCATCTGGGTCTTTTAAAAACATTGCTCCAACAGGTCTTAGATAGTAAAATGCTGCAATTACAGAGTTTATTACAATAATAATTGCTAAAGCTATTTCATTTGCATTTATTGCACTTCCAATTAGATACATTTTTGCCCAAAATAGTGAAAATGGTGGAAGTCCAGCAAGAGAAAATAGAAACATTCCTAAAATAATTGCAGTTGCAGGAGATACCTTTACAAAACCACTAAAGTGTTTGAAGTGATATGGAGAGGTATAATCTGTGTAGCCTTTTCCTCTATTTACCCAAAGCATTCCAAAAGCACCGATATTTGTAATTGCAAAAAGTATCCAATATAAGAAAAGTGTAACTGCTGCTTGATGAGTTGCTATTACTAAAGTAGCCATTGCCATTCCTGTATTTGCAATAGATGAGTATGCAAGCATTCTTTTTACATCAGTTTGGTGAAGGGCTATTAAATTTGGAATAGTCATAGTTAAAACTACAATAGTATAAAGTAGGGCATTTATAATTTGGTCATTTACTTGTATAAATATTTCAAAAAACCTTAAAGCTACAATAAAAACAGCCATTTTAGGAACAATAGATAAAAATCCAGCCATAACTGAAGTTGAACCTTGATAAACATCAGGAACCCAGATATGAAATGGGAAAAGAGAGAGTTTAAATCCTAAAGATACTAACATAAAACAAAATGCAGTTAAAACTAAAATATAGTTTGAAAAATTATCTTTACTTAAAAAATTTTCTGTTGTAAGAATGGTTGCAATACTATCAAGTTCAAGAGAACCTGTAACAGTGTATAAAAGCATACAAGCAAATACAAAACAAGCACCACCAATTGCTCCCATTGTAAAATATTTTAAGCTAGCTTCTAAACTAGCCATTTTATTGTGCATTGCTATTAAGACATAAAGTGCTAAAGATGAACTCTCAAGAGCAATAAATATTAAGATTAGAGAGTCACTACTAACCATAAATTGAAAAGAGGCAATTATAAATAGATAAAGTGCAAAATATTCAGCCATTCTATATTCTTGAAATCTAAGTTTTGACATAGCAAAAAATATAAATATAATCGCACTTAAAATAATAATTATTTGAGATAAAATTGCTACTCCATCAAGAAGTATCAAATCAAAGACTCCTCTTTGTTCACTATTAAAAGCTATAAGAGTAAAAAGGTCAAATACTAAAAAGAGAACTACCAAAAAAACATATAAAGATTTATGTAGATTTTTATTAAAAATATCTGTTAGAATAATACTTAATGCACCAATAATAGCTATTGCCATAGGAGCAATTGAATTTAGATTTAAAGATTCTAAACTAATATTAATCTCATTCATTTGGTGCTCCTTTTATAGAATTTAGTTCATCTAATTTATCTTTTGTCTCAATCTTTATAGCTTTATTTTGCATAATTTGAAGATGATTTGTAACAGAGACATTTAATGGGTCTAAAATTATTTTTGGATAAATACCTAAATATAATATAATAATAACAAGTGAACCTAAGGCTACTAGCTCTCTTCCATAAATATCTTTTAAATTAAGATTTATCTTTTTTAATCTTCCAAAAAAAGTTTGTTTATACATATTTAGCATATAAATAGCACTTAAAACTATTGTTAAAACAGTAATTGAGGCTAAAATAGGAGAATATTTAAAAAATCCTAAAATAGATAAGAACTCTCCTACAAATCCAACAGTCAAAGGAAGACCAATAGATGCCATTAGAACAATTAAGTAAAAGCTAGCAAAAAGTGGCATATTATTAGCTAGTCCTCCAAAATTTTTTATAAGTTTTGTTCCTGTTTTATCATATAAAAGCCCAACACACATAAATAAAGCTCCTGATACAATACCATGCCCAATCATCAAAAAAACAGCTCCAGAAATTCCCTCAACATTTAAAGCAAAAACTCCAATAGTTATAATTCCCATATGAGAAATTGAAGAGTATGCAATTAGTTGTTTCATATCCTCTTGAGCATAAGCAATCATAGCAGCATAAATAATTGCAATTATCCCTAAAGTTGCAAGAAGTGGTACAAAATATACACTAGCATCGGGAAAAAGTCCTAAAGAGAATCTTATAAATCCATAAGTTTCCATTTTTAATAAAATTGCTGCTAAAACAATAGAACCAATAGTTGGAGCTTGACCATGTGCTAAAGGTAACCATGTATGAAATGGAAACATTGGCATCTTTACAGCAAATCCAAAGAAAAAAGCGATAAATAGCCATAGTTGTAAATCAAAAGGTAGATTTATATTCATCCAATCATATAAAGCAAAACTCCAAACCCCAGTTGTTTGATAATATACATATCCAAAATATAGTATTCCAATAAGCATTATTAGTGAACCTGTAAAGGTATATAAAAAGAATTTAACAGCTGCATAAAGTCTTTTATTATATCCCCAAAACCCAATAATATAAAACATTGGAATAATAGTAAGTTCCCAAAATATATAAAATAGAATTACATCAAATGCTGCAAAAACTCCAACCATTGTCATTTCTAAAAATAGCATTGTAATGATGAGGTTTTTTACATCTCTTTTTTCAGTTAATCCTATAACTGCAATCATTGTCATAAAAGTAACCATAATTATTAAAAAGAGAGAAATTCCATCAACACCTATTAAATAGTTTATTCCATAAGAGCTAATTATTGGGATATTTACCATAAATTGGACATCAGCACTAGATATATCAAAGTTATAGTATAAAATAATAGATAAAACAAATTCAACAAAAGTAACCACTATTGCAAATTGTCTCATAGACTCTTTTTCTATTAAAAATCCTAAAATTGCTGCAACTGCTGGAAAAAATATAAGCATTGTTAAAATATGTTCCATAAAAAACCTTTAATAAACTAATAAAACTATGATAAATATAAGGGCTACTAAAAGTCCAAATACCATAAGTCTTAATGATGTTGATAAATTTCCAGATTGAATAGGTCTTAGTTTTGCTCCTAAATCATAAGCAAAATAAGCAATTTTATCTATAGTATTATCTATTAATTTTGTCTCAATATAGATATTGATAAATTTTGAAAATCTATAATATGGTTTTACTAAAACTTCTTTATAAATCTTTGGAATGTAATACTCTTTTAGTAAAATATTTTGTAGAAATCCTACTTCTTTCTCTTTTCTTTCCTCTTTTTTATACTTGAAAGTTGCAAGTAAGATTCCAAAAATAGATATAAAACTAGCTATTAAAATTAGAAGCCAAACAACTTCATAGTTTAGATTTATTGTAAATGTTGGAAGAACTCTTGTTGTAAACTCTTCAAAACTTTTTTCAAACCAACCTGAAACTATTGCTAAAAATAATAAAGGAGATATAGAGATTAATGCTAATTTTTTTGCATCGTGAATAGAAGAGTTTGTTTCCTCATAGTTTGCTTTTACAAAAAATACCCTCATAATAAGTCTAAAAGAGTAAAAGGCTGTTAAAAAGGCAGTTATTAGTAAAGTTGTATATAAAATTAGGTAATTTTGACTATAAACACTCTCTAAAATTTTATCTTTTGAGAAAAAACCAGCAAGAGGAAAAATACCACTTAAAGCTAAGGAAGAGATAATCATAATAAGAGCAGTTAGCTTCATTTTTGGATATAAATTTCCCATTTTCCTAATATCTAAATTACCATTTGTTGCATGCATTACATTCCCTGCTCCTAAAAATAGAGCTGATTTAAAGAATGCGTGAGTAAATAGATGAAATAGGGCAATACTATAAGCCCCAATTCCAGCTGCAACAAACATATATCCTAATTGAGATAGAGTTGAATAAGCAATTATTCGTTTTAAATCATTATTTACTAAAGCCATAGAAGCTGCAAAAATTGCAACAAAAGAGCCTAAATAAGCAATTATTAGACCTAGATTTGGAATTAAAAGATATATTTCATTACATCTAATTATTAAGTAAACTCCCGCTGTAACCATTGTTGCTGCATGAATCAAAGCAGAAACAGGAGTTGGTCCTTCCATCGCATTTGCAAGCCAAGTATGTAGTGGGAATTGAGCAGATTTTCCCATAGCTCCAATAAAAAGAAAAATACCTATTAATAAAGTGGTGCTATTATCTAAATATGAAATAGTTTTAAAAACTATATCGAAATTTAGGCTTCCTATATTCCAATAGATTAAAAACATAGCAATCATTAAACCCATATCCCCAATTCTATTTACAATAAATGCCTCATTTGCAGAAGCTGAAGCTTTTCTTTTTTTATAATAAAACCCTATTAAAAGATATGAACAAACACCAACACCTTCCCAACCTATAAATAAAACAGCAAAGTTATCAGCTAAAATTAAAACTAGCATTGAAAAAACAAAAAGTGATAAATAGCTAAAAAATCTATTAAATCCAATATCTTCACTCATATACCAAATAGAGTAAAAATGAACCATTGTAGAAACTATGGTAACCACTAAAAGCATAACAGCACTAATATGGTCTAAAATAAAAGAGAAAGCTAAATCTAAATTTCCAATTACTATCCAATCGAATAGAACTATCTCTACAGCAAAATTATTTTCATAAATATAAGAGAAAAGATAAAAACTACAAAGCATAGAGATAAAAATAAGTAAAGAGTTAAAATAGCCAATAATTCTTAAAGGTTTAAAAAATGCAAAAATAGCTGATATTAAACTAGCTATTAAAGGAGCAAAAAGAGCTATATATAAGAATTTCTCCATTTTAACCTCTCATCTTTGCAATATCATCAAGATTTAAAGAGCCACTTCTTTTATACCATAAAATCAAAAGTCCAAGCCCAATAGCAACTTCACTAGCAGCAACAGCTATTATAAAAAATGCAAACATTTGACCACCAAGGTCATTATAATACTTTGAAACTGCTACAAAACCAATATTTACAGCATTTAACATAATCTCTGTTGAGAAAAATAGCATTAAGAGGTTTTTTCTTCTAATTACTCCAAAAACTCCAATAAAAAATAGAATGGCACTAAGGATTAAATAGTAGTTTAAACTCATATTTCACCCCTTTTTATAGCTTCATTATCTTTTAATAGTTTATCAATTTGTTTCTCCTCAATCTCTGAAAATGAGATATTCATCTTTTTACTTGCTAATACTATTGCTCCAATCATAGCAATTAAAAGCATTAAAGCTGCCATTTCAAAAGGTAAAAGATATTTTGTAAATAGGGTTAATCCTATATTCACACTATTTGAAACTTCGCTATTTACTGGATTTTGTACTTCTATATTTTGTCCTAAAACGGGAGCTATTAAAATAATTACAATAATTAAAGCAATAGTTCCTGATAGAAAAAAGCTTAGTCGTGGATTATTTATTTTCTCTTCAACTTCACTTAAAGTATCAAAAAACATCATTCCAAAAGCATATAAAGCCATAACAGCACCACTATAAACAACTATTTGAACAACTCCTAAAAACTCTGCATCAAGTAAGAAGAAAAATCCTGAAATAAAAATCATTCCAGCTGCAAGTGAACTTAGTGCATATAGAGTGTTGTTGGTTAAAACAGTTATTAAAAACATTGAGATTGTTAAAATTGAAAAAATTGTAAAAGCTACTATTTCAAACATTTTTTATCCTAATAAGATAGTGGAGTTTTTTTGATTTTTTTGTCAGCATCTTTTGAAACACTTCCAAAACCATCATACTCGATTTGCCATTTTATACTATCTTTAGGAGTTAGAATATCCTCTTTTAGTGTAAAATGGGCTCTTTGTTCACTTGCATTTTCATATCTTTGTCCATGAACAATAGCAAGTTCTGGGCAAACTTCTGCACAATATCCACAAAAAATACATCTTCCCATATTTATTGTATATTCTAAAACCTCTTTTCTTGAAGTTTCATCTATTCTTGTATCCATTTTTATACATTTTGAAATACAAATTTTTTCACAAAGTCCACAACCAATACATCTCTCATTTCCTGATTCAAGTAGCCTTAAAAGTTTATGAACTGCTCTATATCGTGGGCTTAGAGGAAGTTTCTCTTTTGGATAGTGGACTGTTGCACTCTCATTTTTAAATAGTGTTCTATAAAATATCCCTAGAGTTATCTTAAGCCCAATAAAAAGCTCTCCTTTAATTGATCTTTTTACAATTTGTTTGAAAATATCCCAATTTGATTTAGGATAATCATCTTCTAAAACTATTTTATAATCTTTTTCGTTCATCTTTTTTTCCTAAAACATAAGGGCAAAGCCCGTAATCAAAATATTTAAGAATGCTAAAGGCATTAAAATTTTCCAACAAAGCCACATTAATTGATCAGGTCTAATATGTGGCCAAGTTGCTCTTGTCCATAAAAAAACAAAGATTAAAAACATAACTTTTAAAACTATTGCAATACCACCAGGTATAAACCAAAGAGGATTAAATCCACCTAAAAAAATAAGTGCTATTAAAAATGAAATTGTATATAAATTTGCATATTCACCTATAAAAAACATTCCCCATCTAAGTCCTGAATACTCTGTTGCATATCCTGAAACCAACTCAGCTTCATGTTCTAATAAATCAAAAGGAGTTCTATTTGTTTGAGCAAATCCAGAGATTACAAAAAGAATAAAAGCTAAAGGTTGAGAAAAAATTAGCCATGAGAAAACTCCTTCACTTTGAAAATTGTTTATATCAATTAATGATAGACTTCCTACTAGCATAAGAGGAGAAATTAGTGCAAGTCCAGATACAACTTCATAAGATAAAAGTTGAATTGTTGTTCTAGCTCCTCCAAGTAATGCCCATTTTGAAGCACTACTCATTCCTCCAAGTAGTGCTCCATAGTGTCCAGCTGAAGAGACTGCTAAAACAAATAGAAGTCCTACATTAATATCACTAATTATTGGTTTTATTGTATATGAGAATATTGTAAACTCTGGTAAAAATGGTACAGCACTCATTGCTATAAAAGCTGTACTAACTGTAATTAGTGGAGCTATCATAAAGATAGTTTTATTTGCATTAGAAGGTACGACATCCTCTTTTGTAAAGAGTTTTATTCCATCTGCAATAAGCTGAAAAAGCCCATAAGGACCTACAAGATTTGGTCCAACTCTTCGTTGAAAAAATGCTAGAATTTTTCTTTCAATATATGTTGTAAAACCTGCAAGAAAGCTAAAAACAGCAAGAACTACAAAGATTTTTATAAGAGTTTCAATGATTATTGCTTCCATTTTAAACCTTTTTTATCTTTGCTATTTCATATCTATTCTCTAAAAATAGTTTTTTGTTTTCATTTTTTAAGAAAGTTGAAATATAGGGTATTTTTCCAGCTAATTGAATATCTATATAAGCATTTAAAATAAGAGTTTTATATTGTGTTGTTACTTCAACTTTTGCACCTTTTTCAAGATTTAACTCTAAAAATAGCTCTTTAGAGAAGAAAATCCCATCTTCTAAATTATTTTTAAACTCTTTTGAGACACTTGTAAACTCATTTACTTGATTTAATGGATTTTTTCTATATACATATAACTCATTTTCTTGTAAATTTAAAGCTTCAATTTTCGGAATTTCTATACTATTTTCAAGATTTACACTAAAACTATTTAGTAAGTAACCTCTATTTTCTAAGCCACTATTTAAAAAATCATTTGGCAAACTATCAAACTCTTTTTTGCTAAATCCACTATTTATTGGAAGCTCTTTTGTATACTCTATAGTATATTCAATATCTTTATTTAAAAGAGTATTTGATATATCATTTAAACTATAACCATTATATTTTAATGCTGCATTTGTAGGAACAACTCTTTTATCTAAATTTGTAAAAGTTCCCTCTTGTTCAAGAAGTGTTGGCATATCTAAATCTTTTTTCCCAAAAGAGGCTAATGTAAAATCTGCAATTTCATTGTATCCAACTGTAAAGCCATCAACTCTATTTTCTAAACTACAAATTAAAGATACTCCTAAAGAGTTTGTTTTTGGTGGAATTATTAGAACTTTGAAGTTTGTATATTTTGCAATTAGCCCAATAATTTTTGCTAAAAACTCTGCATTTTTATGTGTAATAATATCTTCACCAATTACTAAAGTAAAACTATCTTTATCTTTACTATAACTATTAAAAAGCTCCAATAGACTCTCATCTTTTTCTAATTTCTCAAGTAAAAAGCTATCTTCAAAATTTATTAAATGCTCAAACTCTTTTGGAAGATTATTTGAATAAAGTTTCAGTAAGAGTATAAAAATATACTCTTCAAGTTTTGGTTTATGATAGATAAACTCAGTATTTCTTCCTTTTTTACCAACTAACTCTAAATTTGTATCAATTAAAGGGTGAAAAAATAGTGCTGTTGCTTTATTTACTTTTACACTATTGTTTATTGTATTTTTAATTGAAGGAGCATCAGTTTTTAAAGCACTTCCAATGCTTACTATAAATTGGCTATTTTTTATCGTTTCTAAAGAGCCATTATAAAGTGAACTACCACTTGTTTTTGAGTAGTTCTCTAAAAATTCTTTATACAATTTTGCTTCATTATTTACAAGTTTTGCATCTGTAAAGTTTGCTATTTTTTGCAGAATTAAAGCTTCTTCATTTGTAATAAATGAGTTGAAAACTATATTTTTTGCCTTTTTAAAAGCTTCTATTGCACTATCAAAAGCAAGTTTATCTTTTAGGGCATCTTTATTTTCATAATCAAAACAAAATCTAGCAGCACCACAAAGGTCTTGAAAATGGAACTCATTTGTAACTCTATAAACTTTTTTTCTAGTTTCATCAATACTTGTTTGTTTTACTTCATAAAACATAAATGAACAATCACTATAAAATGGATTTGCAGCTGGAACTTTTTCTAACTCCCAAGCATTTGAAGTGTATTGAAAATTATTACTAATCATTGCTCCTGTTGGACAAACAGCAATACACTCTCCACAACTAATACAAGAGTCACTATCATGAGTTATTAGAGATTTATTTAGTTTATTCCACATAGAGTAAGCATCTTTTGGCATACTATCTTTTAGGCTTTTATCAAGCTCTTCACCACCTCTTTTTGTGGTACTTAAAGAGTTAGAACCAATAATATCACTACAAACAGTTACACATCTTTCACAAACTATACATAAAGCTGGGTCATAGTTCATAACTCCCCATTTTTGCTTTGGTTTATGTGTATCTTTTATTGAGTAATTTTGATTAGTTACTTGCATATATAAAGTGTAGTTTTGGAGTTCACACTCGCCACTTTTATCACAAACTCCGCATTGCAAAGGATGATTTACACAATAAACTTGCATTATTGCATTTCGCTCTTTTTCAATATTAGCATTACTTGTAATAACTTGTATATTCTCTTTAGCTTTTGCATTACAAGCATAAACTTGTTTTCCATCAACTTCAACTAAACAAAGCCTACAAGCAAGAGTTGCAGAGCAAGAGTTTAAGTAGCAAATTGCAGGAATAAATATATTATTTCTTCTTGCAATATTTAAGATAGTTTCGTCAGGATTTGCTATAAACTCTTTGCCATTTATTGTAAGCTTTATTTGGCTCATTTATTCACTCTTTTCAATTTTTGCTAGTTTGTATCTATACTCTTTTGAAAGCTTATCTACACCTAAAAGAGCAATTGTTCCAAGAAGATTAGAATCTAATTTAGTAACTCTTTTATAGTTTTGATTTTTTGTAAAAATCTCTATAGAGTCTCCTTCTTTTATTTTTGCAATATTTAAAAAAGTTTGACTAGCAACTAAATATTTTTCATCATCAACTATCTCATAAATGATTGTTCCATTAAATGATTTTAAATTGTCAATATCTTCTAAAACTTCATCTTTAAAATGCTCTATTTTTTTCTCTAACTCTTCATCTAAAATAATAATTGAAAGTTCTGTAAATTTTTCCACTCTTCCAATTAACCTTGCTATATTCTCAATTCTTGGATGATTTTTTATATCATCTCCAATAATTAAAACTTTATTATTAGCTTCAAAGCTTAAATCGCAGGCTTCTTCAAACTCCTCTTCCCCAGCACTACTTTCAGCAGATAAATATCCTAAATCTAGTTCATCTAAAAACTCTTTTGTTTTTGTATCTAAATGGTCTGCAAAAGCATTTAAAAGTAGGGTAATAACTGCTTCTTCACTTCCTGCTTCATATTTTATAAATTGATTGTAGCTATTTTTTAATAGATGATTATCAATAGGAGACATATATACAAAATTTATATTTTTTGCTCTATTTAAGACTATATTTTTTAAACTCTCTTCTTCGAAAAAAGTTCCAATTGAGATTATATAATCACTATTTTTTAACTCTTCAATTCTTTTCATTTGCTATCTCCTCTTTTGATATTTTTATTTCGGGTTTTATATTTTTTATAACAACTGTCCAATCTTTTTCATTGAATTTTAGTGAATTCATAAGAGTGAATTCATTTTCATAAATAAAATCTGCAACTCTTTGAATATGAGAGAAGTCTCCTATTTCAAATAGAAAAATAATAACTTCTTCATTTTCTAAAGTTTTTAAAATCTCTAACATTTTTTCATAAAAATTATCTTTTAGCTCTCTTAAATCTACTCTTTTCATCTATCGATCTCACCAAAAACAATATTTAAGTTTCCAATTATAGTAACCACATCAGCTAATTGGCAACCAATAAGTAACTCTTCAAGTAAAGCAGTATGAAAATAGCTAGGTGCTCGAACTTTTACTCTATATGGATATTGGCTTCCATCACTTTTTATATAAAATCCCAGCTCTCCTTTTGGAGATTCCGTTGCTACATAAACTTCTCCAATTGGTGGGCGAAGTCCTTGCGTAACAAGTACAAAGTGTTGCATCAAAGAGTAGTTTTGAGTCATAACATCTTCTTTTGTAGGACTTATATATCGTGGATCATTTGTCATTAATTCGCTAGTTGTTTCATAATATTTAGGAAAAACTTGCTCTATTATTTTTATTGACTCTTTCATCTCTTCAATACAAAGTCTATATCTTCCATAAGAATCACAACTATTTGAAATAGGAACTTCAAATTCAAGTTCATTATAGATGCTATAAGGAAGCTCTTTTCTTAAATCCCATTTTATTCCACTTCCTCTTAAAGCGACTCCTGAAACTGCAAAATCCTTTGCCATCTCTTGAGTGATTACTCCAACATTTTCAAGCCTCATTCTCCAAATTCTATTCTCATTTAGAAGATTTTCATAGTTTTGTATCTCTTTTTTTAGATTATTTAAAAATATTGTGCAGTTCTCTATCCAATTATTTGGTAAATCCAAAGGAACTCCACCAATTCTAATAGCACTATGAGTAAGTCTTGCTCCACAATAATCCTCTATTAAATCAAGTGCATACTCTCTTTCTCTAAAGCAGTATAGAAACATAGACATTGCTCCCACATCAAGAGCATGAGTTGCAAGCCAAAAAAGATGAGAAACAACTCTATTTAGTTCTAGTAAAATTACTCTAATACACTCTGCTCGTCTTGGAATTTCTAAGCCTAAAAGCTCTTCAACAGCTTTTGCATAAGCGTAGTTATTTGAAGTTGCAGCGATATAATCCATTCTATCTGTTGTTGGTAAGAACTCATTATAAATCATATTTTCTGCCATTTTTTCCATACCACGATGTAAATAACCAATCATTGGTCTTGCTTTCACAACCTCTTCACCTTGTAATTCTAAAACAAGTCTTAATTGACCATGTGCTGATGGGTGTTGAGGTCCAAAGTTTACAGTCATAGTATTATCATCTCTTTGGAAATGAATATTTTCAAAAAATGGTTTAAGTCTATTTGCTGTTTGCATTATTTTCTTCTTTCCAAAGTTTTTGTTTTATTTGGGTCAAGATTTTTTACAAGTTTTTGATTCTCTTCTTGATATTTTATATCTGTTTTTTCCTCTTTTGCTTCAAAACCATAAGGAACTTCATGTCCAAGTCTCGCAAATCTTGTAGTATCATATCTATCTATACTTGAACTATCTCTAATTTCTGGACCAATAATATCTCTTGCACTTTTACCAAAAATTTTATCAACTTCATACCAAGAAGCAGTTTCATCACCTTGAAGAGGATAAGATTTTTTAAGTGGGTGGTCATACCAATCATCTGGCATTAAAAGTCTTTTTAAATTTGGATGATTTAAGAATTTTACCCCAAACATATCATAAACTTCTCTTTCACTCCAATTTGCACTTTTAAAAAGTTTTGAAACAGACTCTATATTTTCATCTTTTAAAATAGTAGTTTTAACTCTAACTCTTTTCTTTTTTTTGATTGATAGAAGTTCATAAAAAATTTCAAAAGAGTTTTTTTGTGCCAAATAATCAACACAAGATAGTTCAACTAAAATATCATATTCAAGTTTTTTTAGCTCTTTTAAAAGAGTAAAAATTCCGCTTTTTTTTATTTCTAAAACTAAATGAGTGTGGCAAATATATGATTTGTCTATATTTAAATTGTTTTCTAAAACTCCTAAATCTTTAGCAAAAATAACATCACTATCTACATTAGAAATCTCTTGAGTAGGGCTAATAAAAAATCTATCATTATAGTAAGACTTTTTTTGTACATCATCTTTTTTACTATATTCTCTCATATTAGCCTCTTGTTTTTTATATTTCTAAAAATAGACTCTTTTTTAATCTTTTGTTGAAGCATCATTAAAGCATATTGTAAAGTTTCTGGTCGTGGAGCACAACCTGGAAGATAGATATCAACAGGAATAATTCTATCTGCTCCTTGAACTGTTGCATAAGTGTTAAACATACCACCTGTATTTGCACAAGACCCCATAGAGATAACCCATTTTGGATCAGGCATTTGGTCATATAATCTTCTTAAAAATTCTGCATGTTTTTTTGTTAAAGTTCCAGCAATAATTAATACATCAGATTGTCTAGGACTTGCTCTGAAAATTGTTCCAAACCTATCAAAATCATATCTTGAACCACCTGTTGCCATCATCTCAATAGCACAACAAGCAAGTCCATAAGTCATTGGCCAAAGAGAGTTACTTCTTCCAAAATTTACTATTTTATCAATAGTTGTAAGTTTTATAGCAGCTCCATTGTCTTGAAAGTAGTTTATCTTATGCTGTGCCATTGTAAAGCTCCTTTTTTCCAAGCATATAAAAAGCCAATTGCTAAAATTAGTAAAAACATAAGCATTTCAATAAAGCCAAACCAACCAAGTGTTTTAAAGTTTATAGCCCAAGGGAACATAAAAATAATCTCAACATCAAAAAGTATAAATAAAAGTGCCACTAAATAAAATTGAGTTGATATCTTATTTGGTTGTTTAGTAACTTCTACTCCACACTCATAAATCGTTGTTTTTAGTTTTTCTGTATTTAATCTAGCTATTTTTCTACTTATAAATCTTGAAAGAAATAAAGCTGTTCCAAAAATAGTAAAGCTTAAAATAAACATCATAAAAGCACCAAAATATGGATGTGCAAAATCTATATGTGTCATAATTTACCTTTTAAAAAAATCCAACTTTATTTTCACTATCAAATTGACCTTTTTTCTCTTTGCTTATTTGCTCTTCGAAATCACTTAATTTAAAAATAGCATCATCTAAAACAGCAAGTTTATAAGCAGTATTTTTTATAACAAGTTCTATTTGACCACCTGTTAGCTCATATTTAGCTATTTTTTCTATATCAAAATCAGTTTCTAGTGGAAGATTTGCTGGAAGTAGTTTTTTCCATAGAGCAACTCTTTGTTCAAAATTTGGTTTTAAAAACTCAATTTTATAGTTAAATCTTCTTGAAAATGCCTTATCAAGATTTTCAAGTAAGTTTGTTGTAGCTATTAAAATTCCATCAAATTTTTCAATCTGTTCTAAAAATATATTTTGCATTTGATTATGCATTTTATCTGCACTACTTCCCGTTCCACTGCTTCTTGAACTTAAAAACTGGTCAGCTTCATTTAAAAGTAAAACAGGTTCACTTTTTGTTTGCTCTTTTATCTCATTGTATTTATCAAAAATATTTCGTACATTTTTTTCACTTTCACCTATATACATAGATAAAATTTTTGAACAATCAAAACTCAAAACATCTTTTTTTAAGGATTTTGCTAAAGCTAATGCAGTTAGGGTTTTCCCTGTTCCAGCAACTCCATAAAAAATTATTTTTGCATCAATACCTCTTTTTTTATCTTTTATTCCCCAAGCTTTAAGTCTATTTATCACATTTTTATCAACTTGCTTTAAAAGTGAATCTAAAGTCTCTTTTGTTTTTGGTGCTAAAACAACATCATCTAAAGTTTTTGTTGTGCTAGTTAGTTCAAAAATCTCTTGCTCTTTTATAATATTTCCAAGCTTTATTTTTGTAACTGTAGAGCCTTTTTTTGTTGGATGAGAGATTTTATATAAAACTTCATCAGGAATATAAAAGTTTCTATTAATCCCTCCAAAAGGTGTTAAAACTTCATCATAATCGATTAGGTTTTTTGAGATTAAAGTAGAGCTTTCTTCAAGTAAACTTCTATATTTTATCTTCTCATAATCATCATTTGAGATTAAATCTATTAAATAATTCATCTCTCTTAATGTTCCATCTCCTCCACTATACTCCTCTTTTAAAAGAGCTAAAAATAGTGTTTGTTCTTGAAGAGTTAGATTATTGTCTTTGAAAAAATCTTCAAGCATAATAGGGCTTGTTGTTGCACTTATTCTATCTTTTATTCTATTTTCTAAAAGAACTTGTTTTGATTTTAATCTACTTAAACTAGGACTATTTGTATCAAAATTCTTTTTTACAATATTTAGTTGTTGAGCTAAATCTATCTTTAAAAATTGGTCTTGTAAATATTCAAGATGATCCCCATAATTTTTGATTTCAGGTAAGATAAAATCACTACTACCACTCTCTAACATCTTTAAGTAAGAGCTTGAAAGAGTTACATTTGAGTTTATTAGTTCTAGTTTTGAGGCTTCATTTAGTTTTACTTGATCAAATGAGGCTTGAACTATCCAACCATACTCTAAAAGTGATTTTATAATATCAAGTTTTTCTAAATGTTCATATTTCTCAATACTATAAAATTGTCCTAAAACATCAATTACATTTAAGATATCTCTACCATTTATATACTCTTTTGATAGATATTGTAAAATCTTTGCTTCATCAATAGTGCATTTTAATTGTTCATAAAATTTTGTTTCTTCTATATTTTTTGCTTTTAAAAAGTCGATTACTTCTAACATTTATCCCCAAATATTTATATTTAATTGTTATATATTATCTTTTTATCTCTTAACTGCAAATGAATAAAAAAATGATAAAATAGTTGCATTTCAAATAAAAGAGGCAAAATGACTAGAATTTTAAAACCATTAACACTTACTTTTATGCTACTTTTTTTAGCTGCTTGTTCAAATACAAAGGTAATTGAAGCAGTAGGAAATGAGCAAGAAATTGCAAATGAGTGTAGAAATCAGAATTTTAATGTAGAACTAGATTGTTATGATTTAATTGCCCATAAAAATAGTTTTGCACAATTAAGATTAGGTATTGATGCCCAATATAAAGGTAACTTTAAAGAGGCAATGAATAGATTTGAAATAGCAAAAAAACAGAAAAACTTTTATGCAAATGCCTTAATTGCAGAGCTTTATATAAATGGTTTTGGTGTTGAAATGGATGATAAAAAAGCAATTTCTCTTTTAAAAGAGACAAGAAAATTAGACCCAATAGCAGCTTATAAACTATCACTTTTTTATTTAAAGGATAATGAAATAAAAGATGCAATTGAGCTTTTAGAATTTGCTGGTGAGAATGGGGTAAGAGATGCACAAAGTCAATTACAAATTCTTTATTCAAATTCTCAATATATTGATCCTGATTTTGAAAAGAGTATATATTGGCAATCAAAATTAGATGAAAATAATAAAGATTTTATAAAAGAGATTTACGGAAGATAGATGAAAAAAAAGATTTTAAGTTCAACAATTATAGCTTTAATGTTTACGGCATGTTCTTTTAAAATGCCTGAAATGTTAAGTTTTGGTTCTAGTGATAATTATGAAGAACCATTAAAAGAGGCGAATATTTGCCAAAAAATGGAAAAAGATAGTGAGAAACTTCTTTGTTATAAAAAAATAGAGAATACAAACTCTTTTGCACAAATAAGATTAGGGACATATTATGTAGATAAAAAAGATTATACAAATGGTGTAAAATATTTAAATATTGCAAAGAAGAATGGAAATATCTATGCAAATCTTCCAATCTCTTTTTTATATTATAAAGGAGAAGGAGTAAATAAAGATGTTAATAAATCTTTTGAACTTCTAAAAGAAGCAAGTAGTATTGACCCAGTTGCTGCATATCAGCTTTCAAGATTTTATCTTCAAGGGATAAATACAAAAGTCGATATAGAAAAAGGTTTGGAGTTGCTTGATTTTGCAGGGCAAAAAGGCGTAAGACAAGCTCAAGAGATGCTTTCAAATATATATAAAACTGGACTTTTTGAACAATCAAGAGATCAAGTTAAATATCAGTTTTGGCAAAAAAAGCTTAAAGATAATATAGAAGATTTTAACCACAAAATATATGTTTTATAATTTAAAATAAGGTCGCAAATCCTATTTTTATAAGAGTAAAAAATGATGAAAAATAATATTTTATCAGGTCTTACAGTTGGAATAATAGCTTTGCCTCTATCTATGGCACTTGCTATTGCAACAGGTGTTCCTCCTCAACTTGGTCTTTATACAGCTATTATTGCAGGAATAATAGCTGCTATTTTTGGAAGTAGTAAGGTAAATATTTCTGGACCAACCGCTGCTTTTATAGTAATTTTAATTCCAATAGTACAACAATTTGGAATTACTGGACTGCTTTTATGTGGACTTATGTCAGGAGTTATTTTAATAATTGTTGGGCTTTTAAAACTTGGAAATTTAATAGAACTTGTACCTTATCCCGTAACTGTTGGATTTACTTCAGGAATTGCAGTAGTAATTGCAACTTTTCAAATAAAAGATTTTTTTGGGCTTACAATAGAGAATTTTAGTGGAACTTATATTGACAAAATTGTTTTACTTTTTAACTCTTTTAATACTTTTAATCTTTATGAATTTTTAACTGCTAGTTCTACTCTTTTGATTTTAATTTTATGGAAAAAAACAAAAAGTAAGATTCCTTCAGCTTTAGTTGCTCTAGGTATTATAACGCTCTTTGTTGCCTATTTTAATTATAAATTTGGTTTAAATATATCAACAATAAATTCAACTTTTACTTATGATATAAATGGGGTAAGTGGAAATGGAATTCCTCCTATTCCTTTACAATTCTCTTTTCCTTGGGAATTTTTACCATCTCATGAGATAAATATTGACCTATTTTTAAAACTTCTACCACACTCTATAGCAATAGCAATTTTAGGAGCTTTAGAGTCACTTTTATGTGCTGTTATTAGTGATGCAATGACAGGAAATAAAACAGATCCAAATAAAGAGCTAATAGGTCAGGGTATTACAAATATGGTAGTTCCATTTTTTGGAGGAATTCCAGCAACTGCCGCAATTGCAAGAACAGTTGCAAATATAAACTCAGGAGGAACTATTAAACTCTCTTCTATAGTTCACTCTTTATTTATTTTAGCTTCAATTTTATTTATTGCTCCATATATATCTTATCTTCCAATGGCAAGTCTTTCAGCACTTTTAATAATGGTTGCTTGGAATATGAGTGAAGTTAAACACTTTTTTAATATTTTAAAAACAGCACCAAAAGATGATATTTATGTATTACTTACATGTTTTTCTTTGACAGTTTTAATAGATATGGAGGTTGCAGTTGCAGTTGGAATAGCTTTGGCATCTATTTTATTTATAAAAAGAACTATTGATTTATACTCTATTGAACTTGTAAGTAGTAGTGAAATTAATTATCCAGATTTACCAAAAGAGATTTTAATATATAGTATTAATGGTCCAATGTTTTTTGGAGCAGCTCAAAAGGCTTTAAAAACTCTATTAAATGTAAATGATGAAAAAAATATAGTAATTCTTGATATGAGAAATGTATCAATGATGGATATGACTGCTATGGTTGCTTTGAAATCTATTATTGATGGTTTTGAAGTAAAAAATAAGAAACTTATTTTTTCTGGTTTGAATAATAGAGTATTCAAAAAGATAGAGAGAGCAAAAATAGATTATGTTACAAGTTTCTCCTCAATAGAAGCTGCAATAGATTATGCAAAACATTTGAAAAATGTTTTGTGAAAGATTAAATAATATTGATAGTTTTAGATTATAAAAGTACGTAAATATCTATTTTTCAAAAAACTTTTTAATATCTACATCTAAAACTTTTGATATTTTTGCTAGATGAACTAAATTAAAGCGGTGATTATCCTTTCTTATCTCAGCACGACCTAAATAAGCACTTCCACTCATACCAATTTCAAGGGCCAATTGTAATTGTGTTAAACCTTTCTTTTCTCTATATTTTTTAACATTAGATGAAACAATATTTAATATCTCTTCACTATAAGTTTCTAAATCTACAACTACATCACTCAATAAAATTCTTCCTAACGATATATATATCTAAGCCGTGGATAATATAATTTTTGCTAATATTTAAACAACGATATATAAGTCGTTAATAAATATATAGAAGTTTTTATGTATCATCAACAATCTTTAAAAGAACTTTCAAATTTAAATATTGCTACAAACAAAAAAGATGAATATAATAAAATATTTGAAATATTAATTTCTTCAAACTCTCTAAAATCTGCAAGTGAGATTTTAGATTTATTTAAAAAGCTAGTTAATAAAAAATATATAGAAAAAGAGATTTTTAATGATTTCTTAGAAAGTGGAGATTTTTTATTTTATATTAAAAAATATTTACAACATTCACAAATTGATATTACTGATATCAAAAATCATATTTTAAGTTGAGATATTTTTTTTATTTGTAAAAACTATATAAGTAAATAAGAATGATAAAAGAGTTAAAATAAATAAGAATCCTAACCAATAAAAAATAGAGATTTCTACTAAATATCCTGCTATTAAAGTTGAAGTTGCTGGAAGTAAAAGTTGTAAAGAGCCTAGTAAGGCAGCAGTTGCACCTAAAGAAGTTTTTTGTGAAGACATAGCTATTGAAAATAGACTAGCTTCTGCTAAACCTAAACCAAAAAATGAGATAAAAAATCCAATTACTATACCATCTAAACCAATCATAGGTATATTTGCACTTATAAAACTTATTATTGAACCAAAAATTATAATAGCTGAACCAGTTATTGAAAGTTGTTTCATATTTAAAATTTGTAACAATTTTGTAGATAACAAAGCTCCAAATAAAAGTGCACTTCCAGTTGCTCCAAATACTAAACCAAATGTTTTTGAATCAAGATTAAAAATCTCTTTATATGAGAAAGAAGCCCCTGCAATATAACCAAATACAAACATATACATCAAACAAGTTGCAATAGCAGGAATTAGAAAATTGCTATTTTTTATGATATTAAAATATATAACAAAAATATTTTTAAAATCTATAATAACCTTTTTTTCATCTTTTAATGTCTCTTGAAGTATAAAAAAAGACAAAATTACAATTAAAATAGCTAAAGTAAATAAGAGATAAAATACTGCTTTCCAACCAAAAACTTGGTCTATATAACCACCTATTGCTGGTGCTAAGATAGGTGTTATAGCTCCTATTGTTATTAAAATAGCAAATATTTTTGCAGCTAATTTGCCTTTTGATACATCTCTTACCATACTAATTAAACAAACATATATTAAAGCAACTCCCAAACCTTGGATAATTCTATATAATAAAAATAACTCTATATTCGATGCAGTTGTAATAGCAAAAGAGCATAAAGCATATAAAGAAATTCCAAATAATAGAGGTATTTTTCTTCCAAAATAGTCAATAATTGGACCAAAAAATAGCTGTCCAATACCCATTGCAAATAGATAAAAAGTGAGTGATAATTGTACTTTTGAATAAGAAGTTCCAAAATATGCAGCAATATCTGTCATAGAAGCTAAATACATATCAACAGCCATATAACAGAGAATTTCAATTAGAGCAATAGCCATAATAAATTTAAAGTTAATTATTCTTTTTTTCATAAAAATCTTTCAAAATATATTACAATACAAGTGTATTGAGATGGAAAGTGTAGCAAAAAAAACTTAAAGTAAAAATTTCTTTAAGTCATCAAAGATATCTTTTTGCTCTTTATCAGATAAATCTATATATTTTAAAGTTATTAGGGTAAACATTGCTTCAGAAAATAAAAAAGCCAATCTTAGTTTTTTACCTTCCTCTGTATTTGTATCAATAGATTCTAAAGATGTTTTATACCAATTTTGTAAGCTTTCTAAAACAAATTTTTCTTGTAAAAGAATGGTGATAATTTTAGATATTTTATCAAATTCTTTAGTACTATTATGATTTGAAATATATTCAATATGTGCTTTTAATTGAGAGTATTTAGAAGTATCATCTTTTGATAAAATCTTTATTTGATGAGTATAATCTTCTTCATTTTTTTCTAAAACAGCTTTTATCATCTCTTCTTTATTTCCAAAGATATATTGAACTCCACCTATTGAAATATTTGCTTTTGAGGCAACTTTTCTAATACTTAAACCTGAGAGACCATCTTCTAAAATAATCTCTTCTATAATACTTATTAAGTGATTTTTATCTATCTTACTTTTTGTACTCAATTTATAACTCCTATTTAATTACATAGTATTTAATTAAAATTTAATACTTCTTTAAATACTATTCCGAATATTAAATACATACGTATGTATTATAAAGGTTAAATGATGTATTTTTACTTAAAAAGAATATTTTTATTATTATTTATTGTTTTATTGATTGGATGTAATAGTGAAAAAGTTAGTGAGTCTTCAATAGAAACACATGAGATTGAAGTTGGATATATAATACTAAATAAACAAGAAGTTCCATTACAACAAGAGTTATCAGGAAGAATAAAATCAATTTATAAATCAGAAGTTAGACCACAAATTGATGGAATTATAAAAGAACAACTTTTTAAAGAGGGGAGTTATGTAAAAAAAGATGATGTTTTATATATTATTGATTCAGATTCATATCAAGCTATTTATGAAGAGACTTTAGCAAATTTAAAAAATTCAGAAGCAAATTTAATAAAACTAAAATTAAAAAATGATAGATATGAAGAATCTGTAAAATTTAATGTAGTATCAAAACAAGAAGCAGATGATGCAAAAGCTGAATATTTACAAGCCTTAGCTTTAGTTGAGCAAAATAAAGCCTTAGTTAAAAGTGCTAAGATTAATTTGGATAGAACAAAAATAAAAGCACAAATTTCAGGGTTTATTGGAATATCTAACTATACTGTTGGAGCATTAGTTTCTCAAAATCAAGTAAATGCATTAACTACAATTAGAGATACAAGTAAAGTCTATGTAGATTTAAGTCAGTCTAATAATCAATTATTTAAATTAAAAAAATTAAATAAAGATAGTTTAAAACAGAATAATATAAATGTAAACATCATTTTACCAGATGATACAATATATAAACATACTGGAAAACTAAAACTTCAAGAAATATCAGTTGATGAAGATACAGGATATGTAACTTTAAGAGCAGAATTTTCAAATCCAGATGGTGAACTATTAGATAATATGTTTGTAAATACAATAATAGAAAATGGTAATTTTAATGCCTTTTTAGTTCCTCAACAAGCTGTTACTTTGGATGCAAAATCAAATTATATAGTTACTGTTATACAAGATGATAATAGTATTAAAATAAAAAATATAACCGTAGAAAGAGCAATAGGAAATAAATGGCTTGTAACAGATGGTATTTTGGAAACAGATAAAATTATAATTGAAGGTTTGAGTAAGATAAGTGAAAAAAGTATAGTTATTCCAAAAAATGTTAATAGTTTATATTTAAATAATTCAGAAGAAGAGATAAAATGATAGCTAGATTTTTTATTCATCATCCTATCTTTGCTTGGGTTATATCTTTAATTATAATGTTAGTAGGGATACTTTCTATAAAAAATCTAGCTGTAGAACAATACCCTGATATTGCCCCTCCAACTATCGAAATAAGAGCAACTTATTCAGGAGCAACAGCTAAAACTATTGAAAATAGTATTACTCAAATTATAGAGCAAGAGTTAAGAGGATTAGATGGATTATTATATTTTTCTTCTACAAGTGGTTCGAGTGCTTCAACAATAAATGTTGTTTTTGAAAAAGGAATAGATCCAGATATTGCACAAGTTCAAGTAAACAACAAAGTCCAACAAATTTTACCAAGACTTCCTGAAGATGTTAGAAAAGAAGGAGTTAGTGTTGTAAAAGCTCAAACTGATTATTTAATGATACTTTCTATTCATGATGAATCAGGAAAATCTAGCGAAAATGATATCTCTGATTATATGATTAGTAATATAAAAGATGGACTTTCAAGAGTAGATGGTGTTGGTGGAGTTGAACTTTTTGGTGCAGAATATGCAATGAGAATTTGGCTAGATCCTAAAAAATTAAAATCATATAACTTAATGCCATCGGATATAAATAGAGAAATTGCTATACAAAATACACAAGCATCAGGAGGAAGTATTGGTGCAAGACCACACTTAAAAGACCAAGAGTTAAATGCTGATGTTGTATCTAGAACAAAATTAGAAAATGTAAGAGAGTTTGAAGATATTGTAGTAAAAAGTAATATAAATGGAGCAAATGTACTTTTATCTGATGTTGCAAGAGTTGAATTAGGAAGTCAAGATTACTCATTTATATCAAAAGTAAATGGTTATCAAGCAAGTGGTATAGGTATAAAGTTATCCTCTGGTGCAAATGCTATAGAAACAGCAAAAAAAGTTAAAGAGTATATATCTTCATTTGAAAATTATTTACCAAGTGGTTACAAAATCTCATATCCTTATGATACAACTATTTTTATTGAAGCATCTATCAAAGAAGTTGTAAAAACACTTTTTGAAGCAATATTTTTAGTTGTTATTGTAATGTTTGTGTTTTTAAATAGTTGGAGAGCAACTATAATTCCTGCTATTGCTGTTCCTGTTGTAATTTTAGGAACATTTGCCATTTTAAATTTTTTAGGATTTTCTATAAACTCTTTGACAATGTTTGCTATGGTATTATCTATTGGATTACTGGTTGATGATGCTATTGTTGTTGTAGAAAATGTTGAAAGAAATATGAGAGAGAAAAAACTTCCAGCAAAAGAGGCAACTATTATTGCTATGAGTGAAATAACAAGTGCTTTAATTGGTGTTGCTACAGTTCTTTCAGTTGTATTTTTACCAATGATATTCTTTAGTGGTTCAACAGGAATTATATACAAACAGTTTGCAGTTACAATTATCTCTTCAATGGTTTTATCTGTTATTGTAGCAATCACTTTATCACCTGCAATTTGTGCAACATTTTTAAAACCTCATAAAGAGGATAAAGAAACTGGTCCAATAATCTGGTTTAATAAGAAATTTGATAATTTGACAAGAAAATATAAAATGAGCATTTTTAATTTTCTAAATAAACCTATAAAATGGATGGTTGCTTATATTGTAATAATTGCCGTAACAATTCTATTTTTCCTAAAATTACCAACAGGTTTTGTACCCTCTGAAGATCAAGGTGATTTGATGCTTCAATTTACTCTTCCAGTTGGAGCTAGTGCAACTCGTTCTGAAAATGTTGAAAAAATAATAAGAGACTATTTTTTAATAGAAGAGAAAAATAGTGTTAATTCTATTTTTACTATAGTTGGATTTACATTTACTGGAAATGGACAAAATGGTGGTTTAGGTTTTATTGAATTAAAAAATTGGAGTAAAAGAGAGAGTAAAGATAATTATGCAGATGCTATTGCCCAAAGAGCAATGATAGCTTTTTCTGATAGTAACTCAAAATATTTTATAAGAGATGCTGAAGTTTATGTAATGAATCCATCTTCTATTCCTGGGCTTGGAAATTCAGATGGGTTTGAGTTTCAACTACAAGCAGGTGCAAATATGACAAGAGAAGAGCTACTTAAAGCAAAAGATTCTTTATTAGAAACTGTAAAATCAAGTGAAATAATAGTTGGAGCAAGAGTTGAAGGTACAGAAGAGACACCAGAGCTAAAACTTAATTATGATAAAAAGAAGATATATTCATTAGGTTTATCTTATGAAGATATTGATAATACTTTAGGTGCTGCTTGGGCTGGAAATTATGTAAATGATTTTATTGATAGGTCAAGAGTAAAAAGAGTTTATGTTCAAGCAGATGCACAATTTAGAGCAAAACCAGAAGATTTATATCAATGGAATATTAGAAATAATGAAAATAAAATGGTATCTTTTGAAGAGTTTACTAATATCTCTTGGCAACCAGCTGAAAAATCATTAACAAGATACAATGGTTTAGCCTCTTATTTATTTCAAGGACAAGCAAATTATGGAGTAAGCTCTGGAATTGCAATGGATGAGATGGAAAGACTAGCTAAAGCTAATAATCCAGATACTACTTTTTCTTGGAGTGGATTATCTTATCAAGAAAAATTATCAGGTGGACAAGCAATATATTTGTATAGTTTATCTTTGTTAGTTATCTTTTTATGTTTAGCTGCTTTATATGAAAGTTGGAGTATCCCTATATCTGTATTGTTAGCTGTTCCCCTAGGAATTATTGGTGCTGTTGTAGCAGTCTATTTTAGAGAATTAAATAATGATGTATATTTTCAAGTTGCACTTTTAACTACAGTTGGTCTTGTTGCAAAAAATTCTATTTTAATTATAGAGTTTGTTGAAACTGCCTATAAAAATGGAAAACCTCTAATTAAATCTGCAATTGAGGGAGCAAGTTTAAGATTTAGACCAATAATTATGACTTCATTAGCTTTTATTGCTGGAGTTATACCTTTAGCAATTTCAAGTGGAGCAGGAGCAAATAGTAGAATTGCAATAGGTACTGGAATTATAGGAGGAACTTTAACAGCTACTATTTTAGCAATATTCTATGTTCCACTTCTATTTGTTTTAATTAAAAAAATATTTACAACACAAAGCGAACAAGCGAAGCTTGTAAGAAAAAAAGAGCAAAAAGGTATAAAAGATGCTTAAGTTTTTATCTATCTTAACAACTATTTTTATATTTTCTGGTTGTAGTTTAAAGCCAGATATTAAATATGATAGTTCAGTAATACCAAAAGAGTTTAAAAATAGTACAAATAATAGCAATTTAGAATATATACAACCAAATTGGGAAGAGTTTGTAAAAAATGATAAGTTAAAAGAGTTGATTAAATTAGCTATTGAAAATAATAAAGATTTAAAAATAGCTATTTTAAATATAGAATCAGCAAGAGCAACTTATAGAGTAGAAACATCAAAATATTTTCCATCTATTGATGCAAAAGCAAGTAATACAAATGCAAGAGATGTTACTTCAAATAATCAAACAGAAATTTCTCGTACATACTCAGCAAAATTTGGAGCTTCTTACGAGGTTGATTTATTTGGAAAAACAAGAAGTTTAAATGACTCTGCATTAGAGAGCTATTTAGCTACAAAATTTGCAGCAACTTCAACAAAAATTAGTTTAATATCAGAAGTTATCAATCTTTGGAATACTTTTTCATCTAATATTGAACAAATAAAACTATTAGAAAATAGTATAAATAATTTAAAATTAAATGCTGAATTAACACAAAAAAAGTTTGATATGGGAATTATTTTAATTGATGATGTTTTTAGTTCACAAACAAATTTAAAAGAAGCAGAAGTTAATCTGTTAAATCATTTAACAATTATTGAAAAAAATAAAAATGCTTTAGAACTGTTAGTATCAACAACTATTTCTAATGATTTATTGCCAACTGGTTTTAAAGATAGTGAAAATAGTTTGATGTTAATAGAAGCTGGGATTTCATCAGAAGTTCTTTTTTCTCGTCCTGATATTGTTGAAGCTGAACACAATTTAAAATCAAAAAATGCAAATATAGGAGTTGCCAGAGCTGCATTTTTTCCTTCAATTACTTTAACAGCAGATTATGGTCTTGCTAGTAACTCTTTGAGTTCTTTATTTAATGGAGGTTCTCAAACTGTATGGTCTTTTATTCCAAGTATAAATCTGCCAATATTTAAAGGTGGAGAAAATAGAGCAAATTTAGATTATGCAAATGCTCAACAAAAAATAGCTCTTGCACAATATGAAAAAACTATACAAACAGCATTTAAAGATGTATCTGATGCTTTAGTTGAAAGAGCAAATATAAGTAAACAATTATATGCACAAGAAGATTTAGTAAATACAGCTAAAAAAAGTTATGAAGTGGCATTAAGTTCATATAAATATGGTTTAGGAAATTACTTAAATGTTTTAGTAACACAAAAAATATTATTTGATACACAAAGAGCTTTAGTAGATATGAAACTAATTGAATTGATAAATAGAGTAAGTTTATATGCTTCTTTAGGAGGAAATGAGAAAATAGATTAAATCTATTTTCTTACTTAATTGATAAAACTATATAAAGTTTCTATCTCTTGTGCCCAAATTGATTCATCAATAGTCTCCAAAATCAAAGGAATATCATTCATTCTAGAATCATTAGCTAAAAATCTAAAAGCGTCCCAACCAATTTGTCCAGCTCCTAAACTATCATGTCTATCAACTTTTGCTCCCAAAGGTGGTTTTGAATCATTTATATGCATTCCACTTAAATACTCAAATCCAACTATTTTTCCAAACTCATCCCAAGTTTTATCATAAGTCTCTTTTGTTCTTATATCATAACCAGCTGTAAACATATGACAAGTGTCAATACATACACCAATACGACTTTTATCTTCTATCTTATCAATTATATAAGCAAGATGTTCAAATTTATAACCCAGATTACTTCCTTGTCCTGCAGTGTTTTCAAGGACTAGTTTTACACCACTTGTTTTGTCTAAAACTCTATTTAAAGAGTCTGAAATATTATCTAAACACTCATCTTCACTTATCTCTCTAAGATGGCTTCCTGGATGGAAATTTAGTTTATCAAGAGCTAAAATTTCACATCTTTGAACCTCTTCTATAAAGCTATTTAATGATTTTTCTCTAGCTTCATTATCTGGATGACCTAGATTTATTAAATATGAATCGTGAGGTAAAATATGTTTAGTTTCAATTTTACTTTTTTCAAGATTTAAAAACCACAAATCTATAGTTTTATTATCTAAAGCTTTTGCATTCCATTGTCTTTGGTTTTTTGTAAAAAGAGCAAAAGCTTTTGCTCCAATTTTTATAGCATTCAAAGGTGCATTATATACTCCTCCACTAGCACTTACATGAGCACCAAAATATTTCATCTTTACTCCTACTATTTCTAAAAGTAACATATATAAACATTCTAAAAAAGAATTTTATAGATATTTGTTACTTTTTATCATATCCTAAAAGAGCTAATTATAGAATTACGTATTATTATTCTGTCCAAATTAATACAAAAATTTGTACTAACAATCAATTAAAATTTAAAGGTTTATCTTATATGAAGAGAGTCGTAGTAATCGGTGGAGGATATGCAGGAATTTATGCATTAGGCGAATTGGTAAAAAATAAAAATATAAAAATTACTTTAATTGATAAACATACATATCATAATTTACAACCTGAAGTTTATGATTTAATAGCAAATAATTCAACTTTTGCAGATGTAACAATAGATTTAACAACACTTTGTAAAGGGTTTAATCATAATCATTTGGAGTTTAAAAACTTAAAGGTTAGAAAAATTGACCAAACTGCAAAAAAAATATATACAGAAGAGCAAGAGACTGTAGAGTTTGATTATTTAATTATGGCAGCAGGAACAAGAACATTCTTTCCTCAATCAATTCCAGGATTAAATGATGCTGATGATATTAAAAAATTACATAGAGCAATTACATTTAAGCAAAGCTTTGAAAGACAACTTTTTGCAAAAGTAAGAGATGAGTTAAAACAGTGTGCAGATACTCATATTGTGGTTGTTGGAGCTGGTTTATCTGGAGTTGAAATAGCAGCTGAAATGGCTCATTATTCAAATAAATTTTTTCAAAGAGGGAATTTCTCTTGTGATAATTTACAAATCTCTTTAATAAGTAGTTCATCTTCTATTCTTCCTGGATTAAAGGAGGATTTAATAAATATTTCTCAAAAAAGATTAAAAGATTTAGGAATAAATGTAATAACTGGAATCAAGCTTCAAGAAGTTGGAGATGGTTATTGTAAATTCTCAAATGGAACAAAAATTCAGCACTCTTTTATAATATTTACAGGAGGAATTGAAGCTTCAACGATTTCTAGTGAATTAGATGTTGCTAGAAATGGTAGAGGACAAATTATTGTAAATGAGTTTATGCAAACTGATAAATATGATAATATTTTTGCTGTTGGAGATATTGCAGAGATTAAAAATAGTAAAGGCGAAATAATGCCTCCAAATGTAACAATTGCAAGAATTAGTGGAACAAATGCAGGAAAAAATGTATTAAGATTGATTGATGAAAAACCTTTAATAAAATGTGATCCAAAATTAGATGGTATTCTAATTGCTCTTGGTGGGAAATTTGCAGCAGGGGATATTTATGGGCTTTTAACTGTAAAAGGAAGATTGGCTTATGAAATTAAAAAATATGTATTTAGTTCATATAGAAGACCTTTATTAAAATTGATTAAAAAAGGGTATGCAAAACTTAAAAGATTATAGAAGTTTTTCCTTTTGGAGATAAAACTTTCTATATAATTTGATGTTAAAAGAGTTAGGGATTTTAGATTTTTAATCCCTAATGATTTTAATTAAAACACCATTTTGATTATCTTTATGAATTACCTCTTTTTCACCCTTGTCAAAAAGATTTTTTAAGAAATTTTTTGGATAAGTAGGGCTTAAATTTTCACTATTGAATACTTCAATATCTTGACATTTAAAAGTGCTTTTACAAACTTTATCTTCATAAATTTTCATATCTAAAATAGCAACTCCTGCATTAAATATTTGAACTTGTGTATAATCTTTATATTTAAAAATAAAACCTTTATCGTGAAACTTCATTTTAGGAGTTTTAAATAAAATTGTCGCACTATTTGAGCTTAATTGAGGCTCTTTTTGGCTACAACCAGTGATAAAAAATAGAATAATTGTTAGGAATAGTATGTTTTTTATTGGAAATCCTTTATTTAAAAAATTTTAACTATAATTATAGCTTATTTATTTAAAACATTTTAAAAGGATTTATTTTTGTTAGTTCATATTTGTTGTGCAGTTGATAGCCATTATTTTTTAGAAAAGATAAAAGAAGAGTATCCAGATGAAAAGCTTGTAGGATACTTTTATGACCCAAATATTCACCCTTATAGTGAATATAGATTAAGATATTTAGATGTTGAATACTCTTGTAAAAAGTTAAATATTCCTTTACTTGAAGGAGCTTACAATTTAGAAGAGTGGTTAAAAAAAGTAAAAGGGATGGAACATTTACCTGAAAAAGGAGATAGATGTACTGTTTGTTATGATGATAGATTAGAAAATAGTGTTATAAAAGCCAAAGAGTTAGGTTGTGATAAATTTACAACGACTCTACTTATATCACCAAAAAAGTCTCAAGAAAAATTAGCAATTATTGGAGATAATCTAACAAAAAAGTATGGAGTTGATTTTATTTTCAAAGATTATAGAAGTGGAAATGGTGGAGAAATTCAAGGACTTAGAGTAAAAGAAAATAGTCTTTATAGACAAAATTATTGTGGTTGCCTTTTTGGATTAACAGCTCAAAGAGAGAATCAAAAAAAGATTATGGATGAGATGTTTAATCCTATTTCAAACCAAATTCTGCCAGAATCAATAGAGCAAAGATTAGAACTTTATAAGAAAAGAAATCGTTTTGAAGATGAAAAAAAAGAGTATAAAATAATTAAACAAAAGTTTCTAAATTATAGGCTAATGAGTGGAAAAGTTATAGTAAATAAAGAGGTAATTCCTTCATATGTTTTTGCATATTCAGTGATAAATAACAAGGGTTTTACAAATGGAAAAGTAGAGCTTGAAAAAGATGAAATTTTCTATTTTAATCGAGATGAGATAAAATTTATAACTTTAAAAACTTTTAATAATTTTGCAAAAACTAATTATAAATCAACAAAAGAGCTTATTTATAAGCCTTTAGATTTTTGTGAAGAGGTAAAATTAAGATATGAAATTTTGAAAAATCCTTATGATTTAAGTGCTTTGATTGTTGTTGATGAAGTTATTGACTCAAAATATGAGATTTTTATAAATAGTGTAACTTATGAAGATATAAAAGAAGAGATAGTATGAAAATTTTAGTAAGTGCAATGGAGACTTCATCAAATGTTCATTTAAAAGAGTTAAAGAAATATTTACCAAGCCAGATAGAGTTCGTTGGAGTTTTTGATAAAGAGCTAGGAAATCCCCTTTATGATTTGAGTTCATTAGCAATCATGGGTTTTGTTGATGCTTTAAAAAAGTTAAGGTTTTTCTTTAAACTTAGAGATGAACTTGTAAATTTAGCAAAAGATTGTGATAAAGTTCTACTTCTTGATAGTTCAGGTTTTAATCTTCCATTAGCAAAGAAATTGCGACAAACATATCCAAATAAAGAGATAATTTATTATATCTTACCACAAGCTTGGGCTTGGAAAAAAGGAAGAGTAAAAGTTTTAGAAGAGAATTGTTCCAAACTTTGTTCTATTTTACCTTTTGAAAGTGAACTTTATAGTAATAAAGAGAAAATATCTTATGTAGGGCATCCTCTTTTAGATGAGATAAAAGAGTTTAAAACAGAGCTTTCAAACTCTAATAAAATAGTTTTTATGCCAGGCAGTAGAAAAACAGAGATTACAAATCTTATGCCAATTTTTAAAGAGCTTGTAAAAAGAATACCAAATAAAGAGTATATTTTAGTAATTCCATCTAAATTTGATGATGAGTACATCAAAAAAACTTATGGAAATCATGAAGAGTTTACAATTTCAAGAAATGCTCATGAAGCCCTAAAAGAGGCTGAATATGCTTTTATATGTAGTGGAACGGCAACTCTTGAAGCTGCCCTTATTGGAACTCCATTTACACTTTCATATATTGCAAAAAAACTAGATTTTTTTATAGGAAAAACTTTTGTAAAATTAAATTTTGTGGGGCTTGCAAATATCTTTTTTGAAAAAATGGGGAAAGAGCAACTCCATAGTGAATTTTTACAAAATGAAGTAACAGTAAATAATCTTTTAACTGATTATCAAACTATGGATAAAGTAAGATTTTTTGAAAATTCTAAGCTTTTAAGAGAGTATCTAAAGCAGGGTAGTTCAGCAAATGTAGCAGAGATTATAAAAAACTAAACTACTTTTAGATATAATCTTCAACTTTAACAAATTTTTATTCAGGATTAAAATATGTTTGACATTATACAAATTCAAGAGATTTTACCTCATAGATACCCACTTTTATTAGTAGATAGAATTACAGATATGGAAATATCAAAATCTATTAAAGGGTTTAAAAATATCTCTATATCTGAACCAGCTTTTCAAGGGCATTTCCCTGGTCATCCAATCTATCCAGGTGTTATGATACTTGAAGGAATGGCACAATGTGGAGGAGTTCTAGCTCTTAAAAGTTCAGGACTTACAGATGAGCAGATGAAAGAGAAGGTTATCTATTTTATGAGTATAGATAAAGCAAAATTTAGAAATCCTGTAAGACCAGGGGATAGACTAGATTATGAATTAACAGCAGTTAAAATGAAAAGTTCATTAATGGTACTTGAAGGTAAAGCTTATGTTGATGGGAAACTAACTGCTGAAGCTGAATTTAAAGCTATGATTGTTGATAAATAATTAGGATTAAAATGAATAATATTCACAAAACTGCCATTATTGAAGATGGTGCAATTTTAGGTGAGAATGTAACAGTTGGTGCCTTTACAATTATAGGAAAAGATGTAAAAATTGGTGATGGAACAATTATTGATTCTCATACAGTTATTGCTGGAAAAACAACAATTGGAAAAAATAATCATATTTTTTCACATGCTGCTATAGGTACAATTCCTCAAGATTTAAAATTCAATGGAGAAGATGTTGAGTTAATAATTGGGGATAATAATAAAATACGAGAATATACTTTATTTAACCCTGGAACTGCTGGTGGGGGATCAATTACAAAAATCGGAAGTAATAATTTATTTATGGGCTATGTTCATGTGGCTCACGATTGTATTATAGGAGATAATTGTATTTTTGCAAATGGAGCAACATTAGCTGGGCATGTTGAGTGTGAGGATTTTGTTGTAGTTGGTGGATTAACTCCAATTCATCAATTTTGTAAAATAGGAACACAAGTAATGATTGGAGGAGCTAGTGCAGTTACACAAGATATTCCACCATATTGTTTAGCAGAAGGGAATAAAGCAATTCTTAGAGGATTAAATCTAACGGGGCTTAGAAGAAGATTTGATAATAGAGAAGATATTGATGCGATTAAACATGCATATAGAGAGCTTTTTGAATCAGGAAATCCTTTACAAGAAGTGGCAAAAGAGCTATTTGAGAATGATAAAAATAAATATGTAAAAGAGTTAGCTAGTTTTGTATTAAATACAAAAAGAGGAATTCCTTTTAATAGAAAGTAGATAATAAAAGATGAGTAAAATAATTTGTGATTTTTGTGGAGCAGCTGATACAAAAGCTAATCCTGTGATAACTGGTGATAATGCTTGTATTTGTAAATCTTGTGTTGGTGCAGCTTATGATATTATGAATGGTGAAATTCTAGTACAAAATGAAATTTCAAACTCAAAGAAACCAAAAGATATTAAAATTAAAACACCAGCTGAATTAAAAAAGATTTTAGATGAGTATATAATTGGACAAGAAAGAGCTAAAAAAGTTTTAAGTGTTGCCGTTTATAACCATTATAAAAGAATCTTTAGAAAAGATGAACTTGAAAGTGATATTGAACTAAATAAATCAAATGTACTTTTAATAGGACCAACAGGAAGTGGGAAAACACTTCTAGCTCAAACTATATCAAAATATCTTGATGTTCCACTAGCAATTGCTGATGCAACAAGTTTAACAGAAGCTGGATATGTTGGAGATGATGTTGAAAATGTTGTAACAAGACTTGTTCAAGCTGCTGGTGGTGATGTAGAAAAAGCTCAAAGAGGGATTATTTTTATTGATGAGATTGATAAAATTGCAAGAATGAGTGAAAATAGAAGTATAACAAGAGATGTTTCAGGAGAGGGAGTTCAACAAGCACTACTTAAAATTGTTGAAGGAGCTTTAGTAAATATCCCTCCAAAAGGTGGAAGAAAACATCCAAGTCAAGAACTTTTACAAGTTGATACTTCAAATATTTTATTTATTTGTGGTGGAGCTTTTGATGGTTTGGAAGATATTATAAAAAGAAAACAGGGTTCAAATGTTTTAGGATTTAATCATGAAAAGAAATCAAAAAATGATGAATCAAAACTTATTTCAAAAGTGGAAACAGATGATTTGGTAAAATATGGACTTATTCCAGAACTTATTGGAAGACTTCATATGGTTGCAACTTTAAATGAAATTACAAAAGAGGATATGGTTCATATTTTAACTGAACCAAAAAATGCTTTAATAAAACAGTATATAAAACTTTTTGAGATGGATAAAGTTACTTTAGAGTTTGAAAAAGAAGCTCTTTTGGAACTTGCTGATTTAGCAATTAAGAGGAAAACAGGAGCAAGAGGGCTTAGGTCTATTTTAGAAGATATTATGTTGGATATTATGTTTGATCTTCCAAAATATAAAAATAAAAGAATTATTATTACAAAAGATGTTGTTTTAAAAACTGATGAACCAAAAGTTATAGCAAAGGATAAATAGATGATTGTAGATAAATTAATAGGCTTTTTTTCAAATGATATGGCAATAGATTTAGGTACTGCAAATACAGTAGTTTCAGTAAGAGGTAAAGGGATAATTATAAATGAGCCATCAGTTGTAGCAATTCAGAGTGAAAAACATGGAAAAGATAGAATTTTAGCAGTTGGTCAAGAAGCTAAGCAGATGATAGGAAAAACTCCACTAAATATCAAAGCAGTTCGTCCAATGCAAGATGGAGTTATTGCTGATTTTGAGATGACTGAGCGAATGATTAGATATTTTATTGAAAAAGCACATTCAAGAAAATCATTTATTAGACCAAGAGTTATTATTTGTATCCCTTATGGAATCACTCAAGTTGAGAAAAAAGCAGTTGAAGAGTCAGCTATGAGTGCTGGGGCTAGAGAAGTTTTCTTAGTTGAAGAGCCAATGGCAGCTGCTATTGGTGCTGGAATTGATGTATCAGGACCATCTGGTTATGTAATTGTTGATATTGGTGGAGGAACTACAGAAATTGGAGTTACATCTTTGGGAGGTCTTGTATTATGTAGATCAATCAAAGTTGGTGGAGATAAAATAGATAAAGCTATCATTGAACATGTAAGACAAAATTATAATTTATTTATTGGTGAAAGAGTTGCTGAAAATATAAAAATTGAAATCGGTGCGGCAATAAAACTTGAAACAGAACTAAAAATGCAAGTAAAAGGGAGAGATAACTCTGGGCTTCTTTCAACTATTGAGTTTGGAAGTGAAGGTGTAAGAACAGCAATAAAAGAGCCTTTAAGAGAGATAGCTAGTGCAATAAAAAGTGTATTAGAGAATATGCCACCAGATTTAGCAAGTGATATTGTTGATAATGGAGTAATTATTACTGGTGGTGGAGCTTTAATAAGAGGTTTAGATAAATATCTTGCAGATATTATAAAACTTCCTGTAAAAATTTCTGATGAGCCACTTTTATCTGTTGCTTATGGAACAAGTCAAGTATTAGAACAACCAGAATTATTAAAATTAATTACACATTAACAAATGCGAAAGCTAATTTTTGTAGCATTTTTTACAATAGCTATACTATCTTATATATTTAAAGTAGATGAACTAATTGTAAAAAATTTTACATTTATAAATGATATTAAGGCATTTTATATAAAAAATGTTTTGAATATTTCTACATCTTTTGAAAAATATTTTAATCAAGCAAAAATAATAGAAAAACTAAAAATAGAGAATAAAGAGTTACAAGATTATAAAATTTTATATAATATTGCAAAAGAAGAACTTGCAATAAAAAATGAGTTTTTAACAAATTTAAATTTAGCTCAAACAGAAACTCAAGTTGAACTTGTAAAGGTTATCTCATATATAAGTTTTAATGATTTTACAAGAGTTTGGCTAGGAAAATATCTTCAAAGTGATAAAATTTTTGGTTTGATTTCAGATAATTTTGCAGCTGGAATAGTTATAAATCAAGATGATAGGGCAATAGGTCTTTTAAATGGAAATAAAGATTGTTCATATTCTGTTTTTATTGGAGATGAAAAAAGCCCTGGAATTATAATGGCTGGTGAGGGTGAAAGTAGTCTTCAAATAAAATTTATTCCAATTCTTGCAGAGATTAGTGAAGGGGATGAGGTGATAACTTCTGGAATGGATAATATATTTTATGAGGGATTAAAAGTAGGTGTCGTAACAGAAGTTATAACTTTGGCTGATATGAAAATAGCTAAAGTTAAACCATATATAAATGCGAGTAAAAAGAGATATTTTTATATCTATGGAAGTACTCCATTTCAAAAATAGTTAATAATTAGCCATTATCCTATCAATATCACTCCAAGATAAGCTATCATCTTTTTTAAACATATTATAGATATATCTTGCAAACATATCTGTTTCAATATTTACTTTAGATCCTACTTTATAAGTTTTAAAAAGAGTATTTTCTATTGTATGTGGAATTATTGTAAGTCTAAACTCACTTTTTAAAATTTCATTTATTGTTAAAGAGACTCCATCTATTGTAACACTTCCTTTTGGTATCATGTATTTTAAAAAATCTTTAGGAATTGATATAAAGAAATCTGTTGAATTTCCTTTTTTCTCTATTTTTATGATAGTTCCAACACAATCAACATGTCCTTGTACTATATGCCCTTCAAATCTATCACCCATTTGCATAGCTGGTTCAATATGAACTAAATTTTTATAGTTTTCAAGTGCTAAAAGGCTTGTACTTTCAGGAGATAGTTCAACACTAAAAGAGTTACTATTGATTTTTACAACTGTTAAACAAGCTCCATTTATGGCTATTGAATCTCCAATTTTTGGTTTGTAGTTTGATTTTAGAGTTAAAATATTATTTGAAAAGCTTTCTACATTTGCTAATTCTCTTATAAGTCCTGTAAACACTTAAAAACCCTTTTTATTTAATCTTTATATTTCAAATTTAAATTATTTCTTAATACTAAACCCAATAATAGCAAAAGCCATATAAAATATCATTAAATGATAATTTAAATAAATTAGATGCTTCTTTACTTAAGAATATAGATAAATATACTAGTGTTAATAACTTGAATTATTAACAATATATAAAAAGATAAATAAGTTAAATTTCTATTAATTAAGAATTAAGAGTTATTTTTCTAAACTGTTTCAACCTTAGATATTTCATAAAAGGAGCAGAGATGGATTCAGATGGTAGTCAGAGTAGATTCATGAAGTTTTATTTTATGATTAATATAATATTGAGTATTTAAAATATTAATATAAACCTTAAAAATCATATAAATCATTAAAACTTCATGTAAATTGCTTTAAACCAAAGTTGATAGTTTTGTATAATAATCTTTAAAATCTTATTTGTAGATTGTAATCACTATAGTACTTAACTATTGTAAATTAAATAAAATTGTATGGAGTAAAATATGAATAAAAAAGAGTTAATTTTTAACATAAAAAATGTTATTCAAAATCAAAGTAAAAAAGAGATTGTAAAAATCTTACATAATACATATCCAGTAGATTTAATAGAAGCTTTTGAGGAATTAAACCCTCAAGATATTTTTAATTTTATATCTTTGATGCCACTAAAAAATAGTTCAGAACTATTTGGATATTTAGATGAGCAAATGCAATTAACTATCCTTGATTTTATGGATAGAACAATGATTAAAGAACTTCTTGAAAAGATGCCAAGTGATGAGAGAGCTGATTTATTTAATATAATGTCAGAAACACTACAAGATAGAATTTTACCTATTTTAAATAAAGCAGAACAAGAAGATATCATAAAATTATCATCATATAATGAAAATGTAATTGGTTCACTTATGACATCAAACTATGCTACATTACAAGCTAATATGAATGCATTGGAAGCAATATCATATTTGAGAAAAATTGCAGGTGATATTGAGACTATTTATGAAACATTTGTAATAAATGAGAATAGAGAGCTTTTAGGAAGTGTTTCTTTACAAGCATTGATTATGGCAGAACCAGAAAGTTTAATAGAAGATTTTATGAGAAGTAATCCTATATCTTTAAAAGCTACTGATCCAATAGAGTTTTGTGTTAAGGTAATAAAAGATTATGATTTAGTTATAGCACCTGTTATTGATGATAACAATACTCTTATGGGTATAATCACTTATGATGATGTTATTGATGTAGCTATTGAAGAGGCTGAAGAAGATTTCCAAAAAATGAGTGGTACAAGTGTTGAAGTAAATAAACATGGAAAAGCTGATTTAATAACAAATATAAAAGAAGCAACAATCTCAACACTTTATAAAAAAAGAATTTATTGGCTTGTTATTTTAGTTTTTGGTAATATATTCTCAAGTGCAGGAATAGCATATTTTGAAGATACAATATCAGCATATATTGCTCTTGTATTCTTTTTACCACTACTTATAGGTAGTGGAGGAAATGCTGGTTCTCAATCTGCTACATTAACAGTAAGAGCTTTGGCTACAGGAGATATTAAATTAAAAGATTGGGGCAGTATGATTGGAAAAGAGCTAGTTATAGCTACTTTACTTGGATTAACTATGGCTTTAGCTGTAACTTTTATAGGTGTTTATAGAGGTGGTTATACTATAGCACTAGTTGTATCTTTATCTATGATTTTCATAGTAATGTTTGGTAGTATCGTTGGAATGTCATTACCATTTTTACTAAGTAAATTTAAACTAGACCCAGCATCAGCTAGTTCACCACTTATTACTTCAATAACTGATGCGGTTGGTGTTTTGATATTCTTTTCTATTGCAACTGCAATTCTTGATTTTCCAACACCTTAAATGTTAGATAATGGCTAATAATTAGCCATTGTTCTATAAAAATTTCTATAAGTTAAAATATTATATTTTCATCAATCTTTGTTATTTCTCATATAAGACCTATAAACACTTAAAAAACCTTTAGATAAAATTTGGATATAATCACCAAAAATTCATAAGAAGCTAATTTTTACTAATATTTAAAAATCTGATACTCTTTAAAAAGGAAAATTAATGCAATACGATATTATCGTTGTTGGTGCAGGTCATGCAGGTATAGAAGCAGCACTTGCTGGTGCAAGACTTGGCAAAAAAACACTATTAATAACAATGCTTGTTGAACAAATAGGAGCAGCTAGTTGTAACCCTGCAATTGGTGGTTTAGCTAAAGGGCATTTAGTAAGAGAGCTAGATGCTCTTGGTGGGGAAATGGGACTTTGTACAGATGCAACTGGAATACAGTTTCGTATTTTAAATGACTCAAAAGGTGCTGCTGTTCAAGGAACTAGAGCTCAAATTGATATGGATGAATACAAAGAGTATATGAGAAAAGTTTGCCATAGTACACCAAACTTGGATATTTATCAAGATGAAGTAAGCTCTTTAATAGTTGAAAAAGATGAAGTTTTGGGTGTAAAAACAAAGTTAGGAGAAGAGTTTAAATCTTTAAAAACTATTCTTACAACTGGAACTTTTATGAGAGGTTTAATTCATATTGGAGAGAATACTTATTCAGCTGGAAGAGCTTGGGAATTACCATCTAGTACACTTTCTATTCAATTAAAAGAGTTAGGTTTAAATGTAGGACGATTAAAAACTGGGACTCCATCAAGACTTGATGCAAACTCTATTGATTTTAGTGTTATGGATATGCATGGTGGAGATATAAAACCAACTCCATTTTCATTTAGAACGCCTAAAAAAAGTTTTAACCCAACTCAATATCCTTGCTATGTAACATACACAAATCTTGATACTCATGATATTATCTCACAAAATTTTCATAGAGCCCCAATATATACTGGACAAATTCAAGGTTCAGGACCACGATATTGTCCTAGTATTGAAGATAAGGTAAAAAGGTTTAGTGAAAGAGAGAGACATCAACTATTTTTAGAACCACAAACATCAAAATGTACAGAGTATTATATAAATGGTATGTCAAGTTCACTTCCTATTGAAGTTCAAAAGAAGATGATACACTCTGTAAAGGGGCTTGAAAATGCAAAAATTGTACGATATGGATATGCTATTGAGTATGATTATGTTGATCCAACAGAGCTAAAACACACTTTGGAAACTAAAAAGATAAAAAATCTTTATCATGCAGGGCAAATAAATGCTACAACAGGATATGAAGAAGCAGCAGCACAAGGGTTAATGGCTAGTATAAATGCTTCTTTAAGCATAGATGAAAAAGAGCCTTTTATTTTACGAAGAGATGAGGCATATATTGGGGTTTTAATTGATGATTTAGTTACAAAAGGGACACATGAACCTTATAGAATGTTTACTAGTAGAGCTGAATATAGACTTCTTTTAAGAGAAGAAAATGCTGATTTAAGACTAAGCCAATATGGATATGAGTTGGGATTAATCTCAAAAGAGCAGATGGATAAGGTAGAAGAAAAAAGAAGAATTTTACAAGAAGCAGTTGAATTTATGGCAAATAGTTGGATAACTTCAAAAAAAGAGACTTTAGAACTTCTTGAAAGTATTGGAGAAGAGAAAATCAATGATAAGGTTTTATTGATAGATTTAATAGGAAGAAACACTATTGATAAAGATAAATTTGATGTAATAGTACCTAGTTTAAAAGATATTGATGAGTATTTAAAAGAGCAGATAATTATTGAAGCAAAATATTATAGGTATATTCAAAAACAACAAAAACAGATAGAAAAAATGAAGAAGATGCTAAAACTATCTATTCCTGAAGAGTTCTCATATAAAGGACTTCCAGGACTTTCAAATGAAGTTGTTGAGAAACTTGAAAAACATCGACCACCAACACTTTATAATGCAAGTCTAATTTCTGGTATAACTCCAGCAGCACTTGATATTATTCATCTTAATTTGAATATGTTTTGTAAGACACACTAATTAATGATAATATACACTAGTTGATAATAATTTATGACAACTGCTCTTAATAATCTAACACTAGATTTTATGCAATCTGAAAAAGGAAAGCATTCAAATTATAAATTGAATGCTATTCTTGGAATAAAGTACAATCATTTGAATAAATATAGCCATAATTTTTTAGTTCAATTCCAAAACATAAAAACTAATTTTGTAGAAACAGTTGAAGTTGCTCCTGAGCTTTTAAGATATAAATTTAAAATAGGTAATATATACAAAGAAGGTAAGTTTGTAAATAAAGATACGAATCAATTTGAAAAATACCTTGAAATTGATACTTCTAAAATGAAGGAACAAATACCTTTGTATAAAGTATTATCAAAAGATAGTATTAAAAGTATTTTAGGTGAGAGTGAATTTAATGCATTTAAATTTGGGAGTAATTATTGTTATGTACATGAAAATGAAGAAGAAAGATATGTAATTCCTTCATATATAGTAGCATTGTATTATTATTTTAGGTCTTCATCGATGAAAGAAGCTTTATATAAAAGTAATCCTTTTAATTTGTGTGATAGAAAGAATTCAAATCTTACAGATAAATCAAATGCTATTTTAGTTTTAGAATCAAATGCTTCAAAATTAGATGGACCATTTATCTACAGATTTTTAACAAATGAAATTTCACAAAAAGGATTTATTGATTTTTCTAGATCTATATCTTCTTTTAAAAATAAAATGGATATGGCAAATAAAGTTACAAATATCATCCCTATTACAGCACTATTTCCTACAAGAGAAACTTTCAATATTAAAATAAGATATCTTGAAATAAAAGATACATTATCAAATAAAAAGACTTATTTAGTAAATGAAATACAAAATGATGATTCAACTTTAGATTTTGAAAAGCTCACTGTTCTTAAAAAGAAGAGAAAAGATAGTGAAATTGACGCGGATGGTGAAGATAAATTAAATATCAAAGGTAGAAAACCTAGAAAAAGAAAAACTAATGTGGTTACAAGAACTCCATCATTAATTTATGGTACACACACAATTAAAGAACTTGAGAACAATCAAAACTTGTCATTATTAAATAAAGATATTACCTATGGATTACTTGAAGAAAAAGGTGGGAATATTTCAATAACAACTGGTGAAGAAAAAAAAGGAGAGATATCTGTAAGTTTTTCAAAAGGAATAAGTTCAGGAGATGAAACTGCTCAGCAAACAAAATTAGAAAATGATGATGAAAATAAAAATAATATATCTAAACCACCAATGTTTGATATTTTTTTAGAAAGTATAGAGTTTATTGAAAATTCAAATATTGTTAGTGAATTTTTATACGATGATATACCTAAAAATATTCCTGTAAGTTATACAAAAAATAATGAAATAATAAGTTCATGCATGATTAATAATAGAATAAAACAATATGTTAGTTGCTCTTTTGAGTATAATGATACTAGGATAGTTTTACTTGAAGTAGAGTCTGATAATAATGATTTTGCAACATGGGTTATATCTTCGGAAAAAACTATATTAGAAGAAGATATTGTAAAAATCCTTGAGATGAGATATTCAGAACAAAAACTTTTAGAAACAATAAAAGATGAGTATAATAATTTGAATAGTTTAAAATTTAATACTCATCGACATGCTCAAATCAATGATGAAAATGAACATGAAGAAGTTCTTGAGAGATGGGTGTTAAGATTATTGCATAAAGTTAGTAATTCTTAAAATAAAGCTTTTAGAGAGTAGATTTTATAATTTGGATATTCCTTAATATTAGGAAAAACTATTGCGCTTAGTTGATTTCCATAAACACAACCTGTATCTATTCCTAATGCAAATTTACTCTTTTTAATTTCTTGAAACCATTGATGTCCATAAACTATAAAACCTTGATTTCCATCATAAAGATCTGCCCAAAAAATTGATTTTTCATCTTCTTTCCCATAAGCTAGAAATTCATAATTTCCATCTAAATATCTAAGTCTTAGAATCTTTTGTTTATCTTTTTTTGATAAATTATCTAAATTCATATGATTCTGTAATCCACCATGGACAATAGTTATATTTTCAAATCTCAAAAAAAGTGGTAAGTTTTCTAAAAATTGAATATGTTTTTCTGTTAGATTATCTATAATATTTTGTTCATCATTATCTAAAACTATAGGATTTTTTTTATTTGATTTTTGATGATTGAAGTATCTTATGATTTTGTCTTCATGATTACCACGAATTGATTTAATATTATTCTTAATAATAAAATTAAGAGTTTTAACACTATTTTTTCCTTTTGTGATGATGTCACCAACACAAACTTCAATATCAACTTTTTGAGGATTTATTTGATTTCTAAGAGAGATGAATTCATCGTAACATCCATGAATATCTCCATAGATAATTAACCTACTCATTGAGTTTATCATCAAGAATTTTTAAAAGTTTTTTATGTTTTGCAATATTTATTCTAATTGTTTTACATAATTCTTCATCAAAAGTCATTCCATCTTCACCAGATTTAAAATATTTTCTTAATACTTTTCCATTATTATCTTTCTCTTCTAAAAGTGTCGCATGAGCGAACTTGTTTCTTAAATTTATTATTTCATTTTTATAACATTCTGAAAAATCTGTTAATGATAATTTATTTAAAATCCATCCTAACGTTTCTATTTTATAATCAGCACTAAAAACAAAATTATCTTTAATTAAGTTCTTAAATCCATTATTTTTATTTTTCCAATCACCATTTACGTATCCAAGTTTAGCTGAAAAATGCTCATTAATTCTTTCTAAGATACTATTCTTTAATTCATTTGTTTCAGATAAATTTGTATCAATATATTTTTTGATAATTTTAAGTTTTTCATTGTCCATTTCGCTTGTTTCATTCATTATCATTCCACGCATAACAACAATATCATGAAATTTCTGGATGGTTAAACTAATCAATAGTTTAATTTTTTCTACAACTTGTTTATGATGATTTTTTGTAGTTTGTAAAAATGAAATTCTATCTAGTTTATCTGTATTCTTTAAATCAGCTTGTGCAGTATAAAACAATATTTCAGTAAATATATGGCTTTCTTTTCTAATTTTTCTTACAACTTCATCACCATTCATATCTTTCATATGAAAATCAGTTAATATGAGGTCAAAGCTATCGTCTAACTTATGAAAAAAGTCATCCACTTCCTTTATAGTAATAATCTCAGCTTCAAAACCTTCATTTTCTAAGAAATCTTTAATTTTATTGATATGCCTATCTTCTATAAAAGCATCAATATTATCATCAAGCCAAAGAATCTTATACACTAATTTCATTATTTATCCTTATTGTAAATATAGAAAAACTTGATCCATCTGATTCTACAGAAATTGTTCCATTCATACTTTCTATTGTAGATTTTACATTATATAATCCTATTCCTGATCCATCTGTTGTTGTTGTTCCAAAGTCAAAAATATTATTAATGATATTTGGTTTTATTCCATTGCCATCATCTGAAATTTTTAATACAAGTTCACAATTATTTCTAATAAATTCAAATGAAATTATTTTAGCATTAGCATTTTCTGCATTTGAAATTAAATTATCAATTACTGTAGTTATTTCTAGAGGTATATATTTACATTTATATTCAATTTCATTTGTATTAATTTTGATTTCATTAAAATTAGTATCTATTATTTTTGATTCATTAATATAAATCTCATTAATATAATGATTGATAAAATTAACAATATCATCATCTTCTGCCTCAGTAGCTTGTACATTATAATTTGCTTTTGTAATAAAATTTGCAATGGATAATATTTTAGAAGATTCCATTGAAATAACTTTTAAAAAAGATTTTTCATCATTATTTAAAGAATCAACTCCTTTTTCTTCCAAGAATAACTGTAAATTATTTAGAATTCTACTCGTGGAATGTTTTATTTGATGCTGAAGACCTATTATATATTTTTTTTCAGTACCTAAAATTGAACCTTGAAAAGCATTATGTTTTTTCTTTTGATTTAATTTTTCTTCTGTTTCTTTTAATTGTTCCTCTAATTTAATTTCTTTTAGTTTTGCTTTCTTTCTATCGTCTCTAATTTTCTTTCTAAATAATTTATATAATTCTTGTTTTGTTTGTTTCTCTTCTTCCAGTTCTTCTTCGATACGTTTTTTTTGAACTAAAATATTTTTAAAACTATTTGATAAACTTTCATCATCAATATTTTTTGTTAATTTTTTTATAGCCTTTTGTGTATTTTCATCTAGTATTTCAGAAGATAAATTCCCAAAATTCTTTATAAAATCTTGTAATTTCTTATTTGTTTTTTCTTTATCATCTTCTATAAGATTTTCTATGAGTTCATCATTGATATATAAATCTAAAATATTTTTCTGATTAACAGTAAGCATTTGCTTAATAATTTCACTAGTATTTAAAATAGCTTCTTTTTTTTCAATTTTATAAATTTCATTAGATTCATCCCATTTTCCTTCTACAATCTCTTTTTGAATAGTAGGTTCTCTCATCCCTTCAGGTATTGAATCCCATTTTAAACCATCTACAACATACTTTTCTAATCTTTTTAATGTTGTGTAAAAGTAACCATTATATTTTCTATTTTGTTTTTCAGAATCTCTTATCAATTGTTTATAACTACTATTTTGAACTATTCCTTCTCTACTTGAAATAATTTTAAAGTTATTATTAAAATCATTTATTTCAATTCTTCCTAAAATTTCTCTATTGCCAAAATATCTTGCAGTTCCTTGTCCTTTTCTAACTTCAAGCCCAAATGCATCATTTTCTCTATCACCATAAGGAGGAATTCTAAATCCATTTATGAATAAATATACAGAACCAAATTCAACTGAATCAATACCTGTTTGCTTTTTAAAAAAACCTTTTGCATAAGGATTTAGATAATAAATAGTAATTTTAATGTCTTTTAAAAGTGGGAAATCTATATTTTTCTCTATAAGTCTAAAAATAGTTTCATTTTTATCTTTCAATTCTGTAACAATTTTACTTCCATCTTCCGATATAAAAGATTCTATAAATGTAGTTTTAAAATCTAACTTTTCAAATATTTGGTTTTTTACTTCGCCTGTAACTTTTTCATGATATGGTGTGCTACTATCTTCATTTAACTCATCAATAACATTTATAAAAATTTTAAAACTCTGCTCATCATATGATTGGTTTGGATTTATCAATCTTTCTAAACTATTTTTTAACCTCAAAAGTTTTGTTTTATCAATTTCGATATCACTAAACAAATTATTTTTTTTATTAAATTCGATCCATTCTTCATTTAAATCAGTTATCTGAATTATAGTTCCATGTTCAAAAATATCAAAGCCAGTTTCATTTTTAAATTCAGACTCATTTAGTTCTCTAATTAGTACTGGAATATCTTGAATTTGAATATCTATTCTATTTGCATCTTCAAAATCTTTCCAAGAAATTTTTAAATGAATAAAAATACCATTCTTCTGTTTAGTATAAAGATTTAATTTTTTTCCAAGTCTATCGCAAGAAAATCTACCTACACCTTTATTCCCAGCTTGGTAACGATTATTTTGAGTAAAATTTTCTTTTTTTGATGAATAGGCTATATTAAGCCATTTTGTCAATATATCATTTTCAGACATACCCATACCATCATCAATTATAATTAACTCTGATTGTTTATTTTTATCCTCAACTAAATTTTTAAATTTTATAATAACTTTTGTTGCTCCTGCATCATAAGAGTTTTTTACAAGTTCCATTACCGCTACATTATCATCATTAATTAATTCTTTACCAATGATATTTTTTATATGAGCATGTGTACTAAAAGAGACTTCTCTAAAATTAGATTTCATTTAAATCATATCCTTTAATACAAGTCCTGCTTGTTCAGCAAAAAGTGGTGGTATTGCATTTCCTATTTGAGTGTATCTTGGAACATCTGTTTTTCTTCTATCTCCACCAGTTGTATAACCACCTTTAAACTCATAGCTATCAGGAAAAGATTGGATTCTTGCATATTCTCTAACAGTCAAAATTCTTGGTTCGCAATAGTGAATATAATCATCAGGTAGAGTTGTTAATGTTGGTGTTGGAGAATCACTACATAGAGGAACAACTGTTCTTTTTTTTAGGTTGTATTTTGCTTTTATTTCATCTGATATATTTTTATTTGCTCGTCCAAAATTTAAAATGTATTGAAACTTTTCAATGGTCTCTTTTTTATGATTTGCAAATCTATGACTACTTGCTATTTTCTTCGTAAGATTCTTATCTTTACGCATTAGTTTTTGGTAGCTTGTTGCTGCTTTTGCATAAATACCTGCTCTAAAATTTTTAGTATCTGGAGATTCTTTTGTTCCATGGGATTGTAATAAATCAGAAATGGCATCACTTAGAGATACAGTGTCTTTTTCTAAATTCTTTGATTTAAAAAAATTTACTTTATTCTGTACTAATAGATCAAAAAACTTTTCTGCATTATCTTTTTTTGTTCCTACTAATATATATCTTTGTCTTTTTTGAGGAATTCCATACTCTGAAAAATCTACTATTCTACCTTTTACATCATAACCAAGTTGCTTTAACTTATTTACAACATGAACAGAATATGCTTCTCCTCTTTTACTACCATTTTTAAAACCAATAGTAAAACCTCTTACATTTTCAAAAAATAGAATTTTAGGTTGAACAAGTTCAATAAATTTTATATAAGAGTCTATTAATTTATTTCTATCATCTTCTTCTTTTCTTCTCCCCGCCATTGAAAAGCCCTGACAAGGTGGTCCACCCGCTACAAGAGAAACTTTTCCTCTTAAAGATTTTAGATTTTTTTGATGTTTTTCAATAATATTATTTATATCATGATTTTTTTTATCTAGCCAATTAGGCCAAGTGAAATTAGAATTTTTATTTATTAGATTATGTTCTAAAGTAGCAAAAGCATCTTTACTTTTTTCAACTGCAAATAAACCTTTCCATCCTGCATTATGAAGCCCCAAAGCAAGACCTCCACAACCTGAGAATAAATCTATGTAAATCAAAAATAAATCCTTACGAAGTAAATAATTTTTTTAATGTTAATTATATCTTTTTTATTTTAAATATTCACTTCTCTTTAAAATTTTATATAAATATTTATAAGATACCGCAAAAATCTATAAGGATGAATATGAAATTACAAGAAGCAATAAAATTATTTGAATCTCATTGTATATATGAAAAAAACTTAAGTGCTAAAACAATTAAGGCATATAGAATAGATTTAAATCAATTTTTAAAATATAAAAATAGTGAAGATATATCACTTGAAATGTTTGACAAGTTGTATTTAAAAGATTATATAAAATATTTATTTGAAAAGGAATTAAAAGCTAAAAGTGTAAAACGTAAAATTGGTACATTAAAAACTCTGTTTAATTTTTTTGAATTTGAAGAATTTATTGAGTTGAGCCCATTTAAAAAAATGAAATTATCAATAAAACTACCTAAGAGATTACCAATAACTCTTGATATAAAAGAATTAAGAAGATTTTTTAAATATATGTATGATTACAAGCAATCTTTATCTAAACAAGATACTTACACTTATAAATCTATAGTAAGAGATATAGCTGTAATGGAGCTGCTATTTGCAACAGGTATTAGAGTATCTGAACTATCTAATTTATTAAAGGAAAATATAAATATAAAAAAAGGTGTCATAAATATAATTGGAAAAGGAGATAAGGAAAGAATTATTCAAATATGTGATATTAATGTAAAAAATGCATTATATAATTACTACAGTCTATTTAAAAACGATATATTAAAAAATGGGTATTTCTTTATTAATAAATGGCATAATATTTTATCTGAACAGTCTATTAGATTTATGATAAAAAAATATAGTGAAAAAGCTCAGCTAAAGAAACATATTACCCCTCATGTTTTTAGGCATAGTTTTGCTACAGCTTTATTGGAAGAAAATATTGATATAAGATATATTCAAAAAATCCTTGGACACTCATCTGTTGTAACTACTCAAATATACACAAAAGTGAATTCAAAGCAGCAAAAAAAGATACTCTCAACAAAACACCCTCGCAGGCATTTTAATATATAAAAAAGAGTTTTATCGCTCTTTTTTATTAAAGGTTAGTAAAGAACTATCTATAACTAAATTAGAGGTTGAGATGAGTGAATTATTAAAATTAGGTGAAGAGCAAGGTCTATTTGAGTTTACAGAGAACAAAACTCATATTATTTATAAAACTACTCAGAATAAAGGGCTGGGGGCTAAACAACCTTGGAATGCAACAGAGGAAAAAGTAAGAGCTGAAGTTTTAACAAAATATATTCTTGAATATGAATACCCACTTAAAAACATAAAAATTGAAGTACCTGTTAAAAGAGGTAGTGGAGACAAAGATAAAAATAGAGCTGATATTATTATTTATACTGATGAAAAACATAAAAAAGATTTAGTAGTTATTGAAGTAAAAAATGAAAAATTTAAAGATATAAAAGAAGCAAAAGACCAAGCTATAAGTTATGCAAAATATAGAGGGGCAGAGTATGCGGTTGGAACTAATGGAAAAGATTTTATAACTATTCATTTAACTTCTGAAGAAGATAGAACTATAGAAAGCTTACCAAAATATGGTGGGGATTCTCCTAAATGGAAGTATATTCGAGGTGGAGAATTTAACGATATTAAACCAATGGATACGGATAAACTTAAAACTCTTTTAAAAGAGATTCATGATTATCTTTGGAATGGTGGAAAAAGAAATCCAGCAGAAGCATTTAATGAATTTAGTAAAATTGTATTTACAAAAATTATGGATGAAAAAGTAAATGAGTTAAGTTCAAATTATACAGAACACTATCAATTTCAAAAAGATAGAGATGAATCAAATGATGAATTGGAAATTAGAATAAAAGGGCTTTATAATCAACATAAAGAGAAAGATAAAAACGTTTTTGATGATCATTTAATTCTTGATGCAAATGAAATAGCTTTTTTAGTTGGAAAACTTGAACAATACAATTTAAATGGTACAGATTTAGATATAAAAGGAAAAATTTTTCAAGATTTTTTTGCAAATTTTTTCAAAGGTGATGCAGGACAATATTTTACGCCTATGAATATTGTAAGATTTATGGTAAATCTTTTTGATTTAAAAGAAGATGATTTAGTAATAGACCCAAGTTGTGGTAGTGGTGGATTTTTACTTCAATCTTTAGCACAAATGCAAGAAAAATCAAAAAAATTAAAAGACCCCGTACAAAGGCACAAATTTTGGCATAGTTTTGCAGAACATAACCTTTATGGTATAGAAATAAGTGGTGGTATTAGTAGAACTGCTAAAATGAATATGATTATACATGATGATGGTCATACAAATGTTATAACTCACGATGGACTTGATAGATTTGAGAATTTCCAAAAGAAAAATACATATTTTAAAGAGAATAGTTTTAACTATATTTTTACAAACCCACCATTTGGTTCAAATATCAAAGATGAAAAACCATATTTTAGCACCTATGAAAAATTTGCAAATTCAAATGTAGATTTTATAGATGCACTTATTGATAGCAAAGTAAGTAGTGATTTAAAAAATCAAAAAAGTGAGATTCTTTTTATAGAGAGATATTATCAGTTTTTAAAACCAGCAAAAGGGATAGTCGCTATGGTTTTACCTGATGGAATACTTACAAATTCATCTATGCAATATGTAAGAGACTATATCATTGAAAAATTCAAAGTTTTAGCCTCTTTTTCTCTTCCTCAACATACTTTTTCAAATTATGGTGCAGGTGTAAAATCTTCTATTTTAGTACTTCAAAAAAAATCAGAAGATGAAGAAAAAAAGTTTATAGATAAACAAGATAAAATTAGAAAAAAATATGTAGATATACATAAATCTCAGATATTAGCTATTAGAGAAGAGTTAAAAATAAAACTAGCTCCATTAAACCAAAACCTAAAACTTGAAAAGAAAAAAGATCCAATAGATGAAAATAAGATTTTACAAATCCAAGATAAAATAACAGAGCTAAAAGAGGAATACAAACTCAAAGAGGAGATAGTAAGAGACAAAATCTATGAAGCTGTAAATACAGATATGAAAAAAATAGAAAAATATCCTATATTTATGGCAATTATTGAAGAAATTGGAGAAGATGCAAAGGGTAAAAAAACTTGTGATTATGAAAAAACAGAACTTGCAAGAGTAAGTGAAGAGTTTAAAAAATTTTATAATGAAGTATGTATCAAAGGCAATATAAATTTTCACTAAGCCTCGATTTAGATAAAAATAAAATATTTTTAATAAATCGGGGCGATTTAAAAGATAGAATAGATCCGTTGTACAACAAATATATTTTACAATTTAAGTTAAATGAAATTGAAACTATCAAATTGAATGATGTTTTATTTGATAATCCTATGTATGGAGCGAATGAATCTTCGATTGAATTTAATAATTTTTGTAGATATATAAGAATTACAGATATAGATGAATTTGGACTTTTAAAAAAAGATGGAATCCGTTCTGCTGAAAAAGAAGAACTCAAATACAAAGTTCATTTAAATGATATTTTATTTGCTCGTAGCGGAGCAACTGTTGGAAAAGCTTATATTCATTTAGATAGTTCATTAAATGCTATTTTTGCAGGATATTTAATAAGGTTTAGAGTTAATGAAAGTTTATTGTTAAGTAAATTTTTATTCTATTTTACACAAACCACTATTTATAAAGAGTGGGTAAATGCAATTCAAAGAACAGCAGGACAACCAAATATTAACGCAGAAGAATATAAGTCTTTATTAATACCAAATTTGAAATTAGGTATTCAACAAAATATTATTGATATGATGGATAAAGCTTATGAATCAAAAAAACAAAAAGAAAAAGAAGCTCAAGGTTTATTAGATAATATTGATGATTACTTGTTTGATAAATTAGGCATCAAACTTCCAGTTAAGCCTGAAAATAATATAGAAAATATAACTTTTAAAGTTGGATTTGACGATATTTTTGGAGATAGACTCGATGCAGATAGTTACACAAGTTATTATCAAAATATTTTTGATACATTTGAAAAATCAACTTGTAAATTTACAACTTTAAAAACTATCACAAAAAAAATAAAAACAGGGACAACACCAGACCAAAAACTAGATGCTTTTACAATAGAAAAAGAGATAGTATTTTTAAGAAATTCAGATATTCAAGATGGAGAGATAATTGAAGATAAATTTAAATATATTAAAAATAATTTAGAAAAATATCTTACATTTAGTTATAAAAATGAGATTATTATTTGTATAGCTGGAACTATTGGAATAAGTGCATTAAATAGATTTGATAGATTAGCTATAAATCAAAATGTTTCATCTTTAACAATAGATGAAACACAAATAAATATAAACTTTTTGATTTCTTGGTTAAATACAAGAGTGGCTATTAGCTTACTTAAAAGATTAGCTTCAATAGCAACTATTGCTTATGTAAACAATCCAACACTTTTAAGATTACAAATTCCTTTACCTGCTATAACTATTCAAAATAAAATAGTAGATGAAATAAAACGAAGAAAGCAAAAGGCAAAACAGCTTCAAGAGGAAGCAAAACTTGAACTTGAAAATGCAAAAAAAGAGGTTGAAAGAATAATATTGGGAAATAATTATGAGTGTTGATTTTCCTATAATCGTAAATGCTTTAAGAAAAAAAGTTTTTAATCATACCGTTGCAAAAACCTATCTAAAACTCAAAGAGATAGCACAACTAAGAACTTATGATGAGGGTTATCAAAGAAAAAGAGACAGCGAACATGAAGCTAAAATAATCAAATATTTAGAAAAAAGTTCAAATAGATATTTGCCTGATATTATTTTGGTTATTAGGCACGATGAAATAAAATTTGAGGAAAAAGTTTTATTAAATAATGCTATTTTTAAAATAAATGAAGATATTAATGGTATTTTAAAAATAACTCTAAAAAACAAAGACTCTCTTTCAAATATAAAAATAATAGATGGAAATCATAGAGTTTCGGCTATCAAAAAAATACTTCAAGAAAATTCAGCAAGTGAACTATCAGATTTTGAGATAGGTGTAACTTTTATTTTTACTCATGACAAACAAAGTGATTTTGAAGATGAACTTGCACTTTTTTATTATTTAAATTCAAAGGCAAAAACACTTTTACCAAATGATTATTTAAATGAGGCAACAGCAAATTTAACAGATTCTAAAGCAAAAGAAATAGATTGGTGGCTATATATATTTAAAAAATCACAAAACACACTTACAGAAATTTTTCAAGATAAATTTAGTGATAAATCAGATATCCAGGATATTATGATATCATCTAGTAATTATTTAGCAAAAAAAATACAGGTTGATGATTTGGAAGCAATGCCTATATTTTTCGACATACTTAGAGATCTAAAAGAATCTCCACTTATTAAAAATATAATTAATGATATGATTAAAACTAAGAAACTTTATACTTTTATCAATATTGCGTTTTTTATATCTCCAAAAATGGGAAATATATTCGAATTATCTTGTGAAATCAATGATTTTTATAAATGGCTAAAAAATAAAGCAAAATTAGAAGAGTTTGATAATTTTGAAAATCTTTATAAAACATATAAAGAAACATATATTCCAGAAGATTATAAAATATTTATTGCAATGGAATTTACAGCTAATGATAGTGTTTTTAAAGCAATAGAGGGAACAATAAAACAGGTTGCAAAAGAGATAAATAAACCTTTAGAGAGTATAAGAATAGATAGACTTCATAAAGGTACCTCATATCAAATTATGGATGAAATTTTAGACCAAATTCAACACAATAGACTTTTGATAGCAGATATTACAAATATGAATGCAAATGTATATTTGGAAGTTGGCTATGCCATGGGATTGGCTAAAGCAAAGAATTTATCAAATCAAATAATGTTGTTTGTAAAAGACAATGGTAATGATACTAAAGTAGGTTTCGATTTACAAAGTTATCAACAAAATAGATATAAAGATACTGAAGATTTAAGAGAAATATTGGAAAAACAATTAAAAATCTATTTTTCTTGATAAAACATAAATATGTTTCTTAATAAATATTTCTAAGCAAAAAAATAAAAAATAGTTCTTTACTATCTTGTATTAATTTTTTTATATTATAGCAATAATAACTCTATTTTGATATATAAATAATACTAGTTTTAGTTTTTAAAATTTCAATGATTTATAAATCTTATTAAAGCCTTTGTGGATACTTGGATGGCACCCAACAATTTCGGCAATATTTATAATATTAACTCTTTTACCAATATTTTTTAAATATTTTATTGCTCCTAAAACTTCACTTTCATTTATTTTTCTACCGATTTTATTTTGCTTAGGTATGAGTTCTGATATTAAATTTTTGTACCAAAAAGGTATATAATTTAAACCATGTGTAAACTCTTTATATGTTAATTTATTTAATACAATAAAATCATTAAAGTTGTTTGGGAAATTCTGAAATAAATAATAAATCATACTGTTTAGATAAAATGATTTGTAAATAATGCTTGATTTTTTTGAATTATATATTTTTGATTTTTTACATATTTCGTGATAATTATTTAACATAGTAAAATTTGTTAATTTTAAATTTTCTTTTCTATCTAATAAAGATGATAATTTACAAAATATATTAAAAAACATTACAGACCAAATTTTTTGACCATTGATTTCAAAATATCCTTTTTGTAAACCATCTTCAAACCACTTTATAGCCTCAAGCCCATATTCATCTGGTAAATTATCTTGATAAGTCTCGGTTAAACTCAAATTTGCACTGCAGTTACCACAACAGTTTACTTTATTGCCCACTTTTATTCTTAATAGTTTTATTGGCTTATAACAATGCCAGCATCTATCTGTTAAAAAAATTCCATGTTTGGAACAAGCTGTGTAAAAAAAGTATCTCCATTTTTTTCTCCAATATGGTGTTTTATCTTCTCTTAAACATTTAGGGCAGTACATTAATCCATAATGGGTTCTTTTATCTACAAGCCTTCTTATTTGATGAGGCGGATATAGGCTTTGGTTTATGAAGAGATATCCTTCTTGTCCTCTTAGTGACATATTCAATAACTCATTTTTAGCTAAGATACTCTTTTCTAAAAGATAATCAAAAAAAATTTGGTCATTATAGAAGTCGATATCTCTTCTTGTATATGAACTTTTTCTATTATCATTAAGATATAAATTAAAAAATGTTGTAGGATATTTATAATGAATATGAGCCATTCTTGTAAGCCATGAGCTTAAAAGTTCATCTTCTAAAGGTTTTAAATGTACTTTAAAAGGATAATTTAATGCTTTTTTGAAATCATAAAATCTCCTTTATCTCTTTTTTTGTAATCTTTTCACTTTTAGTTCTAATTGCATAAATAGAAGCATCTTTTAATATATCAATAACTTCTCCAATACATCCATTTGAAAGTTCATGAAGATATGTTAGTAGTTCATAATTTTGATAAAGATTTGATGCTTTTTTTAAAGGTAACATGGCTTCTATAGTAGTTATAAATCTTGAAAAATTTTCATCATTATTCCAATTTGGTAATTCCAAAGGTTTAAATCTAGATTTTGTTTGATTATCTATAGATATAGCTGACATAGCATCTTGAGTTCCTGCAAGTATTATTGGAATTGCGGTTGTATTATTCAAAGTTTTCAATGATGTTATCAGTTGAGTCATTTTATTGTATGGACCTTGTAATACATTTTGAATTTCATCAATTATAATAAGCTTTGTTTTCATTATTCCTAAATTATAGATAACTTCCTCTTTTTTCTTTATAGCTTTTTCTTTATGATTGACTGGAACATTCATCGCAGATAAAATTTTACTAAACATTACTGACTCATCAGAAGAAGATTCAGAAATTACATATAAAATAGGCATTAAATGAATTAAATCTCCATCTTCATCTATATATTCATCTTTTGAGAAATCTCTATAAAATTTTTTTAAAATTGCTGTTTTACCATTATTACTATCTCCATATAAAAGCATACCTCTGCTTCTAATACTTTTTGGAGCATTAAAAATATCTTGCATTTTTAATAAAACTTTGTTTGCTAAAGGGTAATCTATCCATTTGTCTTTTTGAATAAAATAAATTCTTTCTTCATCGCTCATTTCCAAATATTTTCTAAATTGTGGTGCAAGATTTGGATTCATTGTTAATCTTCCTCTATTAAATCAAATGTAAATAAGTCAGGTTTTATATTAGTTAATGGAATTTGTTCAAATTTTTTATCATCTAGATCATTTTTCTTTTTTTCAAATATTTTTTCTTGAGTTCTTAATTTTTCATCTAAATGTTTTTTTGAACTTTTTTGTCGTCTAGCTTTTTTTGTTTGTATTTTAGAATTTTCTTCAATTTTTTTCATTCTGTGATATGTTTGGAATAAAGTTGTTTCATCAATAGAATGAGTTTCCCCTTTATCTGCTTTAATTTTTGCAATAGTATTTCTTAATTCATAAAGATTAATTTTTGGATTCTTAATATTTCTATATGGTATCTCAAAATATTTATTGATATCAGGGTCATAAAAATATATTTTACTAATATCTCTTGGATCTCTTTTGCATATAAATAATCTACTAGAAGCTTTTTTAGATGCTCCTTGGGGAATTATCCATTTTCGTAAAACTTCAGAAAAATATGTAACGTGATCGATTGTAATACCAGTTTTTTGTACAGTTCTTTCTATAGAAGGTAATAATGAGTATCGCAAAGTTTTTGTATCTTCAACTATTGGAGGTAATCCAGTACCAGGATAATCGCCTAATCCAAAAATTCCTTCTAAATATTTTTCTTCAGGTGTCATACCTAGTTCACTATGTTCTTTTTTATGATAAACATTAACAACTAATTCTGTAAACCATTGTTCAAATTCGCCAATAGTCATAGCGGCATTTTTTTGTGAATTATAATTTCCTTTATGAATAATATTTGCAAAAGTTGTACCTGATAAAGTATGTACTTCACTACTTAATGTTCTAAAAACTCTTTCGACGTTTGCACCATAGAAGCTTCTACCTACGGGTCTCCAATCAATTTGAATAGAATATTGTTCACAAAATCTAGTTAAATCTAGACCTCTAAATTCTTTTGCGTTATCGGTAGATATTTCACGAGGTAAACCATAAATACCCCATTCTCCATTAACATTTTGCTGTTTTAAAAAATCATCTTTTGGCATAATCATATTCAAAATACATTGACCAGTATTAAAAAAGCTAGGAGCTTCATATGAAATATAAAATCCCATTATCATTCTACTAAAAACATCAATTCCTAAAGTAAGATAAGCTCTTCCAATAGATTCTCTATTTTCTTCATCTACTAAATCCAAATCCAATGGAGTATGGTCTATTTGGACAAGTTCTAAAGGAAAATTTCCTCTTGGATTCTTTCCTGGCATTCCATGAGTATCTTGAACTTTTTTTAAATCTCTTTTTTTTGTGATATCTTTTATACTTAAATTAGCGATTCTTTTTCTAAGAGTATTTATATGAGGTGGTTTTAATTGAGCATTATGAAATTTTTCTTGAATAATTCTGTAAATATAAGGGATAGAATATTTTTGAGAATTCAAATAATATTCATCGATAATAGATTTTATAATTGCATCATCTTCTTTTGGTAATCTATTTTGCTTTGGTCCACCTCTATTTTTAAAATTTGGAACTAATGAACTTGTTGTGCCTGTTTTTTTATAATCTTGTATCCATCTATATATTGTAGGAATTGATATATTATATTGATTTGCAACTATTTCAATATCATTTCTATTATTTCTTTTATCATGTAAAAAAGGTTTTATGATTTCATATTTTTTGTTAGCTTCTTCCCATTCTTTTTTATCAAATAAACTAATATCAATTTCTTTGGTGTCAGGTTTTGATTTTAAATTTTGTATTTTCAAAACTTTAAATTCATAAGGAAATTCTACCTCTTTACCTAAAATTTCTTTTGTAGATATTTGATTTGATATTTCATATTCTTTATTTTCATAATAAACTTTTGAGCCAATTTTTAAAGATATTTTATTCATTTTTTAGCCTAATTATAGAGTTCATTCCTATTTGTTCTGTTTTATAATTTATATCTATAATATTATTAAATACTAGTTTCCATATAGATGGTAAAAATTTTGCTTGTTCAAATTTATTATTTGAAAGAAGAGATAATAATTCGGTAATAGTTGTATATTGACTAGATTTTAAAGTTTTTACAATAAATGTCTCTTTTTCATCATCTTTTAGATTGAAAGCAAAAGAATATAAAAATTCCATATTTTTTAATGCTACTGGATCAATTGATGTTTCATTAAAGATACCAAAGATTAAGTTGTTTTCATTTGAATATAGTGTTGCTTGTTGAAATTTTATTTTAAGTTCATCTTCTTTTTCTATAAGTTCACTACTATATTTAACTTCAACTAGTTTCGATTTACTATTTTTATAATTGATAAGGCAATCAGGGCAATAAGTTGTTTTCCTGTTTTTATTTGTATATTCAATAATTACAGGTTGTTCCAGGTAATTTAATACATTTTCATCAAATTCTAATGATAAAAATAGTTTTTTTTCTAACATAGATTCAAAGAATATACTTCTAGAATTTTTTTTACTAGGAAAATACCCAGTTACTGACATAAAAGTTTTCTTTGCTTTTCTTTTTGGTAATTTATTATTATTAATTTCCATATTTATACCTTTGGTATTATTATATAATGTATATTATAAAAGTATAAGAATTTTTATTTTACAATCTAAAAGTTTAATGGAAAAAATGAAAGCTTATATAATAGGATTTAAATGGATTATTTAAAAAAAACAGATTTATTAATAAATAATGTATCTCACATGTTTTGTCAAAAGCAATAAGGATTGATAATAAAAATTTGAACGAATGTAGGTAAGAAAATTCTTATCTACTTCTTATCTTTTCTCCAATACCACACCACTTTCTATATGTTCAGTGAATGCAAACTGGTCAAAAAGAGCAAAATTCACTATTTTATGAGTAAGTGTCAGTTCTTCTAAATCTCTATGCAAAGTTTCAGGATTACAAGAGATATAAATTATATTTTCAAAGTTTTTTGCTAAGTTTCTTGTTGTATTATCTAGTCCACTTCTTGGTGGATCCATAAATATTGTAGAGAAATCATAAGATTTTAAATCTATATTTTTTAATCTATTAAAAGCTCTTTTCTCTTCCAAAGCTTCCACAAACTCCTCTGCACTCATTCTTATAAATTCTATATTTTCTATATTTTCTATATTGTTTAGTTTACAATTTCTAAGAGCTGATTTTATAGAGGTTTTTGATATTTCTGTTGCTAAAACTTTATTGAATTTTTTTGATAGAGGAATTGTAAAATTCCCACCACCACAATATAGCTCACATAAATCTTTATTATTTTTAGGAATATTTTGTAAAACCCACTCAATCATCTGTATATTTACATTTGTATTTGGTTGAGTGAAGCCATTTTCTTCATAGGCAAAGTGAAATTCTTGGTTTTGGATATTTAAAGTTTCATTGATAAAATCACTACTTAAAACTATTTTTTGTTTTCTACTTCTTCCAATTATTTTTATATTTAGTTTAGTTTCTAGCTCACATGCTAGTTTTATCCAGTCATCTTCTAATTTTTTGTGATAAATTAAAGTTACAAGTATATCAGAAGTAGAACTCACTAAAAATTCAATAGCAAAAAGCCTAAAAGATAGAATCATACTGCTTTGTAACTCTTCTAAAATTTTTGGCATAAGATTTGCAATATCTTGGTTTACCATAGAGCAAGAGTCGATTTCTAAAATCTCTTTGTTAAAATCATTCATAGCAAAAGATAAAATATCTTTCTCTCCTTGCTCATCTTTTTCCCACCAAATTCTAAACTCTGCACGATTTCTAAAGTTTTTAGGTTCACTTTTTATAATATTAAAATCCAAGTTTGTAAGATTTGAGAACCTCTCTTTTTCTCTTTGTATTTTATAGTTTAGTTGCTCATCATAAGTTTTATCATATAGTGTACAGGAAGCACAAGTTCCAAAATATTTACAATTCATTAAAATTTAATCCTTTATTAAAAGTTGTATTATATGGAAATATTGGTAAAAATAGATATAATCTAGGAATTTTAAAAAAGAAGATTTATGAAAAATAGTTGGCAAGAAGATTTAAAAATATTATTAAACTGCGATTTAAAAACACTATATCCATTAGCTAGAAGTTTAAATCGAAGATTGGAATTTTATGTAGGACCTACAAATAGTGGAAAAACATACAATGCTATGAAAAAGTTAAAAGAGGCAAATAGTGGACTTTATTTAGCACCTTTGCGACTTTTAGCACTTGAAGGTTATGAGGATTTAAAAGAGGCTAAAATAGAGGCTTCACTTATAACAGGGGAAGAGCAACAATTAAGTGAAGATGCAGCTCATATTTGTTCAACTATTGAGATGTTGGATTTTGATATGGAAGTTGATGTTGCAGTTATTGATGAAGTTCAAATGCTTGAAGATGATGATAGAGGTTGGGCTTGGGTAAATGCTATTATTGGAGTTCCTGCTAAAAAAGTTATTATGACGGGAAGTGTAAATGCTCTTGAAGCTATAAAAAAGATTGCACAATATTTAGGTGAAGATTTAGAAATTGTAAAACATAAAAGAAAAAACCCTTTAATAGTTCTTGAAAAATTTACTAGCCTTGATAGACTTGAAGATGGAACAGCTTTGATAGCTTTTTCGAGGGCAGAAGTTTTAAAACTTAAACAAAGACTTCAAAAAAAATATTCTGTTTCAGTTATCTATGGAAATCTATCACCAGAAGTGCGTCGAGATGAAGCAAAAAGATTTAGAAGAGGTGAAAGCCAAATATTAATAGCAACAGATGCTATTTCTATGGGGTTAAATCTTCCTATTAAAACTATTCTTTTTACAACAGATACAAAGTTTGATGGTGTTAGAAAAAGAAAAATAAGTGTAAATGAGATAGTTCAAATAGCAGGTCGAGCTGGGAGGTTTGGACTTTTTGAAGCAGGATATTTAGGTGCAACAAGAAGAGATATTTTAAATTATATAGAAGAGGAGTTTGAAGCTCCAATAAAAACTATAAAACCACCATTTAAAGTAAAGATAAATAATTCTCAACTTGAAAGCCTTTCTATGCACTTAAAAACAAAATCTTTAGGAAAAGTTTTAAACTTTTTTGCTTTGAATATGAAGTTTGATGGTCCTTTTGAAGCTGCAAATTTATCAAGTATGCTGGAAGCTTCAAGAATAGTAGATAGCAAAGAGGGGTTGAGTTTGGAAGAGAAATATCTCTTAGCTCAAGCTCCAATTACTACAAAATCGACTATTATTTTACAAGCATATAACTCATATATTGCAAGTGTAATTAAAAAAAGAGTAAATCATTATAAACCCTCTATTACTTTACCTAAAAAAGCAATTACACAAAAAGATTTGCTTTTGGTTGAAGATGAAGTTAAAAAAATATCATTGTATCTTTGGCTTTCATATAAACTACCAAATCTTTTCCCTGATCATGATAAAGCTTTTATTTTAAGGAACTCTTTTAACTCTTTTATTGAAAAATCTCTAAAAGGGACTCTTTTAAGTGATGATAGTTTTGAAGAGAGAAGATTTGAAAGAGATAAAGGTAAAACTAAAGATAGAAATAGCAAAAAAGATTTCTCAAAAAATAAAGAGAAAAGCGATAAAAAAGTAAACCCTTTTCAAAAAAGAGCCAGAAAAAGTTTTTAATTCAAATTTAGATAAAATATTAGCATTTTACAAAAAGGGTTTTGGTGTTTAAATTTTTTAAGGTTGATGAAGAATCTTTTTACAAAGAGATATTTACTGATAAATTTGATAGTGTAAAATTAGAAAAAGCTATTAAAAAAGGTATTGATATAAATAAACAAGATGAAAATGGTAATAGTTTACTATTTTTACTTGTATCTTTAAAAAAATATGATGCTATAAAATTACTCTTAAATAATGGTGTTGATATTTATTTAGAAAATAAATTTAAAAAAACTCCATTAGATGAAGCTTGTGAAAAAAGTGATGGTGCAATGGTTCGCTTTTTGCTTGAAAATGGTTATGATATAAATGCTAAAAACTCTATTGGAAGAACTATTTTACAAAGTACAGCTATTTTGGCAAATGAGAAGATTTTTCAAGTTTTAATGACATATAAACCAGATTTCAATATAAAAGATAGTGAGGATAAAACTGTTCTTTTTCATGCTGTTGAAGGTAAAAATCTAAATATTTTAAGAGATGTTGTAAATAATGTTGAAGATATAAATTCATTAGATAATAACTACCAAACAGCACTTTTTTATGCTGTTTTAAAAGATGACCCAAATATTGCAATAACTTTAATAAATCACGGAATAAATGTAAATTTTTTGAATAAAGCTGGAGAAAATGTACTTTTTAATGCAATTATTCTAGGAGAGTTAAATATCTCTCTTATTGAAACTTTGATTAAAAAGAATATAAATCTGAATATTATTGATAATAAAAATAGAAATATTATTGATGAACTTCTATATATAGTTGATTTACAAGCAAATGAAGTAAAAAATTTAGAAGGAAGATATAAACTTATTTCACCAAAAAGGGACTATTTATCTTTAGCGTTATTATTTATTGAAAATGGTTTACAAATTGATACTGTTGATATTAATGGAAAAACAACTTTACAAAAAGAGATAGATAATAAAAATTTTACAAATGCAGATTTTTTAATAAAATGTGGGGCAAATGTAAATACCACAGATGAGAATAATAGAAATATTATTTTTAATGAGATTTTAAAAGGTTATTCAAACTATAAAATGATAGATTTTTTAGTTGCTCGTGGTGCAAATGTTGATATTAAAGATATTGATGAAAGAAGTGTTATTGATATTATTGTTGAGCTAATTGCAGTTACTAAAAACTTCAAAAAACTAACTCCTCAATTAGCAACAATTTTTAAAGAGGGTGAAAAATACGATATTTTACTCAAAAAAGTTCTTACTTGTAAACCAAATATAAATATTCCAAGACTTGATGGAACAAATGTTCTATTCGATTTAGTACTTTATAATGATTTTGAAACTTTGAAAATCATTATAAATTATGGAATAAATATAAATTCTCAAGATAAAAGCGGAAGAACCCCTTTAGCATTTATGGTTGAAGATGGATTAAATATAAGAGAAAAAAAAGAGAAAGATATTTTTTTAGAAAGATTAGTAAACTTTTTAAAATATCGTGTTAGTGTAGATATTCAAGATAATGAAGGTAGAACAGTAATTCACAAAGCTGTTATTGCAAATGATATCTCTGTTGTTGAAAAATTGCTTACAAAAAAAGCAAATTTAAGTTTAAAAGATATTCATGGACGAACAGCACTTCATCACACTCAATGGAAAGGAAATTTTCAAATAGCAAGATGGTTAATTGCTGCTGGAGCTGATATAAATCAGCCAGATAATAGTGGATTTACAATTTTAAATTATGCTGCTATTTTTGGACATGCGAAGCTTATTATGACTTTAGTTGCTGCTGGAGTTTTAATGTATAATAAAAATGTAAAAAATAGAAAAGTAGCACAATTTTTTAAAGATAGAGAGAAAAATCTTGATAAGATGATTTTAGAAAATTCTGCTGATGGATATGTAAAAAGTACTTTAGAATCGGTTGTTGAAAATTTGAAAAAAGAAGTTAATGAAGCTTTAGCTTAAAATTTATATAAGGAAAAAATTTGGATAAAAAATCGATAATTATTTTAGCAGCTGGTCAAGGAACTAGAATGAAATCAGAACTTCCAAAAGTTCTTCATAAAATCTCTGGAAAGCCAATGCTTTATTACTCTATAAAAGAGGCTTTAAAATTAAGTGATGATATTACAGTAGTTCTTTATCATCAGTTTGAAAAAGTTAAAAAAGAGATGGAGAAATATTTTTCAAATATAAATTTTGTAATTCAAGACCACCAAAACTTCCCTGGAACTGGTGGAGCAGTTATGAATATAGTTCCAAAATATTCTAAAGTTTTAGTTTTAAATGGAGATATGCCTTTAATCCAAGCAAGTGAGCTAGAAAAATTTGATTTAGATGCAACAATTGTTATGTCTGTTTTAGAGCTTCAAAGTGCTGATGGTTATGGAAGAGTTATTATAGAAAATGGTAATGTTAAAAAAATAGTTGAACAAAAAGATGCTTCAATAGACGAGTTAGCAATTACAACTGCAAATGCAGGAATTTACCAATTTGAGACAAAATTCTTACTTGAAAATTTACCAAAATTAAATAACAACAATAATCAAAAAGAGTACTATATAACTGATTTAGTAGAGATGGCAATAAAAGAGGGGAAGATTTTAAAACCTATTATTGTAAATGAAGAGAATTTTAAAGGAGTTAATTCAAAAGTAGAGTTAGCTGATGCTGAAGTTATTCATCAAAACAGAATAAAAAAAGAGTTTTTAAAAGCAGGTGTTATTATGCGATTGCCTGATACTATTTATATAGAAGAAGAAGTGCAAATTGAGGGTGAAACTATTATTGAGAATGGTGTTTCACTTTTAGGAACTTCAAAAATTATAAACTCTCATATAAAAACAAATAGTGTTATTGAAAACTCTTTGATAGAAAATAGTGATGTTGGACCAATGGCAAGAATTAGACCTGATAGTAAGATTATAAATACACATATTGGAAACTTTGTTGAGACAAAAAAGGCTGAATTAAGAGGTGTTAAGGCAGGGCATTTAAGCTATTTGGGGGATTGTTTTATAGATGAAGGAACAAATATTGGTTGTGGAACAATAACTTGTAACTATGATGGAGTAAATAAACACCAAACAATTATAGGGAAAAATGTTTTTGTAGGAAGTGATACACAATTTGTTGCACCTGTTATAATTCAAGATGATGTACTTATAGGTGCAGGAGCAACTGTAACAGGTGATATAAAAAAAGGAGCCCTTTTTGTAACTAGAGCAAAAGCAAAAGTTTTAGATGGGTACTTTTATAAACATTTTGAGAATAAGAAAAAATCGTGATTTTAAAAGATAAAAAAATACTTGTAGCAGTTACTGGCTCAATTGCAATATATAAAACTTTGGATTTAATAAGGCTTTATATAAAAGCAGGGGCAAATGTAAGAGTTGTGATGAGTGAAGCTGCTAAGAAGTTTATAAATCCTATCACTTTTGAAGCAATTAGTCAAAATAAGATTTTAGATGAGACAAGTGAAAATTGGGATAAAAGTCAAGATTATAATCATATAGATATAGGAAAATGGGCAGATATTTTGGTAATTGCACCAATTAGCGCAAATACTATAAATAAAATTGCAAGTGGTTTGGCTGATAATTTGCTTTTACAAATAGTTTTAGCTTTTAAAAAGAGAATTATTTTAGCACCAGCAGCAAATACAAATATGATAGAAAACCCTATTACTAAAAAGAGTCTGGAAATTTTACAAAATTTAGGTTTTGAAATTTTAGGTACTCAAACAAAAGAGTTAGTTTGTAAAGATGTTGGAAATGGTGCAATGGCTGAGCCAATAGATATTTTTCATATTACTTGTAAAGAGCTTTTAAAAAAAACATATTGGGAAAATAGAAAAGCTATTTTAAGTGGTGGTGGAACTATTGAAAAAATAGATGATGTACGATATATATCAAACTTTTCAAGTGGAAAAATGGCTTCAAGTTTAGCAACAGCTTTATACTATTTAGGGGCAGATGTCTCTTTGGTAGCTTCAAGAGGATATGAAAATAGCCCAAAAAATATAAAAACTATAAAAGCAAACTCTAGTTTAGAATTTCAAGAGAGTTTAGAAAAAGAGCTAAAAGAGAAATCTAAGAAAAAACCATATCTTTTTATGGTCGCTGCAGTTAGTGATTATATTCCTAGTTTAAAAGTAGATGGAAAACTAAAAAAAGAGAGTTTAGGAGAGATTTGGAATTTAGAGTTAATCAAAAATATAGATATTTTAGCAACTATCAATAAAAATGATATTTTTTCTATTGGCTTTAAAGCTGAGATGGATAAAGAAAAAGCTAAGACAAATGCACAAAATATGTTAAAAAATAAAAATCTTGATGCAGTTTGCTTAAATATTTTAGATGAACAAAATAGTTTTGGTTCTTCAAATAATAATATAGAGTTAATTTTTGAAGATAGCTCCAAAAATTTTAGTGGAGATAAACTTCTTATCTCATTTGATATTTTAGAAAATTTAGAAAAAAAGTTTAAAGCTTATGAATAGCCAAAATCCCCCAAAACATATTGCAATAATTATGGATGGAAATGGAAGATGGGCAAAAAAACAAGGACTTAAAAGAACAGCAGGTCATGAAGAGGGTGCAAAAGTTGTGCGAAATATCACAATACATTGTGCAAAATTAGGAGTTAAATATCTTACTTTATATGCTTTTTCAACTGAAAATTGGTCAAGACCAAAACTTGAAGTTGAATATCTTATGAGACTTTTAGAAAAATATCTAAAAAATGAGTTAGATACATTTTTACAAAATGGAATAAGATTTAAAGCTATTGGAGATTTAAGTAAGTTTTCAAAATCTTTACAAAATACAATAAAAGAGATAGAGGAGAAAACAGCAAATAATTTGGGGCTTACTCAGGTATTAGCTTTAAATTATGGTTCAAAAGATGAGATTTTACGAGCCATAAAAAAGTTAAATGAGAAAAATTTAGAAGTAACAGAAAAAAATTTTGAAGCTTGTCTTGATACAGCAGGATTTAGTGAAGTTGATTTACTTATAAGAACAAGTGGTGAAGTAAGACTTTCAAACTATCTTTTATGGCAAAATGCTTATGCAGAGATGTTTTTTACAAATACTTTGTGGCCTGATTTTACTACAAATGAGTTAGATAATATAATCGAAGATTTTAATAAAAGGCAAAGAAGATTTGGCGGAGTTTAATATTTTACAAATTATACTTTTTACAATATTTACTATAAATTTAATCGTTTTATCTTTTTATGATTTAAAGTATAAAGCAGTACCTGATTATTTGCTTTTAATAGCTTTGATTTTATCTTTTTTTATTACAAAATTTGAGTTTTTAGAAGCTTTAAAAAATGCTTTTATTTGTGTTGGAGCTATTGTTTTATTAAATTTCTTAGTTACTTTTTATATACAAAATATAAAATCAAGAATTTTAAAAGATGAGAGTTTAAAAACACAAACTGCTTTAGGAGAGGGAGATATACCTATTATTGCTTCTATTGGAGTGATTTTAGGTTTAGAACTTACAGTTTTTGCTATTCTTTTAGGTGCAATAATTGCTATAATACAAGCAATTTATCTTAAATTTATCAAAAAAGAGAGTGAAATCCCATTTATTCCATCATTGGCTTTGGGATTTTTTATAGAGTATTTTTTTAACTTATCATCAATTTTTAAGGATTTTTATTGAGATTAAATAACTATTTACATTCGCAACTTGCAATTACATTTTTTCCAATATTTTTGGGACTATTTTTTATTACTTCAGTTGTATTTCTGGTAAAAATAGTATCTTTGACTTCAGTTATTAAAATGAATTTTATTGAATTATTTCAATTATATTCATATACAATACCACAGATTCTATTATTTACATTACCTATATCTTACTTTTTGTCATTAGCAATCAGCATATCTAAATTGTCAAGTGAATATGAAATGGCAGTTATAACGGCTTTTGGTATTAGTCCAATTAAGGTCATTAAATTATATTTTCCAGTTACACTTTTAATTTCTCTATCTTTACTTGTAGTGACATTAGGATTAATTCCAAAAACAAAATATTTAATGAATGAATTTATTGATTATAAAAAGAATGAGGCAAATTTTAATATAAAAGAGAGTGAATTTGGTCAGAAATTTGGTGATTGGCTAATTTTTATTGATAAGAAAGAAGATAAAATATATAAAAATGTTAAACTTTTTAAAAATGAGAATGCTAAAGAACAATTAATAATAAGTGATAAAGCTATTTTAGATAATGATAAAGGATATTTAACTTTTAAACTAACAGATGGAACTATATTTGATATGAATAATAATGAATTAAATCAAATAAATTATGAAACAATGTATATAAACGAAATAGTTGAGAATAATTCATTATTTACATTTACAACAAGTCTTAATTATTGGATTATTAGTTTAAAGCATAATTTAGATAATGAATCATTTGTATTTTTTATTTTGACCTCTATTTTTCCTTTGATATCTTTGTTTTTTGTAGTAACTTTTGGATATTTTAATCCAAGATATGAAAAAAATAGGACAGTTGCTTATTCTATTGTTGCTATTATCTTTTATTATGTATTAATAAAATATTTAGGAGATAGACTTTTACTTCATTCTTTATATATTATTCCTATTTTATGGATAGTTTTGGGTTATCTTTTATATAGTAAAACTACAAAAAAAGAGTACTGATTTGAATCTTAAGTTTACAATATCTTATGATGGAAGCTCTTTTTTTGGAAGTCAAAAACAACCAAATAAAGCTACTGTTGAAGATGAGCTTTTAAAAATTTTTAAAAGTATCAATATTGAAACAAAAATTATACTTAGTGGAAGAACTGATAAAGATGTTCATGCTACAAAACAGGTTTTTAATTGTGAAATTCCAGAATATTGGAGTGATTTAGAAAAACTTAAAACTATTATAAATAAAAGAGTAAATCCTAGTATAAAAATAGTAAAAATAGATAAAGTAGCTTCTGATTTTCATGCAAGATTTTCTGCAAAAAGAAGAGTTTATAGATATTTAATTACTCAAAAAGAGTTAAATCCATTTAATACAAAATATATAACTTATGTAAAAAATGTAGATGAAGAGCTTTTAAAAAATGCAATAAAAGAGTTTATAGGAGTTTATGATTTTAAATATTTTCATAAAACAGGAAGCCAAAAAGAGCAGACAAAAAGAGAGATTTTTGATACAAAATTTTATAAATATAGAGATATTTATGTTTTTAGATTTGAAGCAAACTCTTATTTGAGAAGTCAAATTAGGCTTATGGTTGGATTCTTACTAGCAATAAATGACAAAAAATTAACAATAGATGATTTAAAAAATCAATTAAATCTTACAAAAAGAAGTTTCAAAACTCCTACAATATCAAATGGATTATATCTAGCAAAAATAAAATATTAGAAAATATTTAATAAGACTTGACAAACATTGACTCACTTTGCTATAATTATTTAGCAGTTTAAGACATAGAGTGCTAAAAGGAAAATCTATGATAGATAAAAAAGAGTTTTTATTACAATCTATTATTAAAGCATACATTGAACACCTTGAACCTATTGGTTCAACTCAATTAAAATCTATGTATGATTTAGAGTACTCAACTGCAACAATTAGAGGATATTTTAAAAAGCTTGGTGATGAGGGATTTTTAGCACAAGAGCATATAAGTAGTGGTAGAACTCCTACAAATGAAGCTTTAAAACAGTATTGGTTAGGAAAACTAAATTTTAAATTATCTGGAATAAATATAAAAGCTTTAGAGTATTTAGCTAATAATATTGGTTTAACTGTTTTTCTAAAAAAAGAGAAAAGCGATGTTTTACAAAATATTATAAATGTTGAAAATAGATATATTATTTTGGAGTTTACGAGTTTTGCAGTTAGCATAAAATATAGTTCTGCTTTATATAAGTTTTTAAGTGATTTTTTACAAAGTTCACTAAAAGATATTTTGAAAATTTCAAAAGATGTTGGAGCTTATGAGCTTTATAGTACAATAAATCATACTTTACAAAGTAGTGATTTTGAAATCTTTAACTATAAAGAATTTTTAAGTCTTGCACTAAATTATGATTTTGATGAGTTTACAATAGATAGATTTCTAAAAGGGTCTATACTTGATGAGTTAAAAGATGGACTCTATTTTGATGGTTTTTTACCACAAAATTATATGGGGATTTGTAAATTCTGCAAAATCAATAATGAAGATGTAAAGATGTTTGTTGTTGGTGAGTTATCAAAAGATTATGAATACTTTTTTGAACAAATTAAAAATTTTTAAGGAGAAAAAATGAGTGAAATAAAGCAAGATGAATTAGTAAATGAAGAGTTAGAAAAGACAGAAAATTGTTGTGAAACACAAGAGTGCAGTGAAGTAAAAGAGGAGAGTTTAGAAGATGTTGTTTCTAGACTTGAAGATGAATTAAAACAGAGTGAAGATAAGTTTTTAAGAGTTCATGCTGATTTTGAGAATATCAAAAAAAGACTTGAAAAAGAGAAGTTTATGGCTATTGATTATGCAAGTGAAAAATTTGCAAAAGATTTATTAGCTCCACTTGATACTTTAGAGATGGCTTTACAATCGGCAAATGCTAATATTAGTGCAGAAGAGCTACTTCCTAAATTAAAAGAGGGAATAGAGCTTACAATTAAAAGCTTTTTAACTACTTTTGAAAAACATAATATCACAAAAGTTGCAACTGATGGTGAGTTTGACCCAAATGTTCATAATGCAGTTATGCAAGTGGATAGTGAAAATCATGAAAGTGGACAAATAGTTGCAGAGTTACAAAAGGGTTATTTATTAAAAGATAGACTTTTACGACCATCAATGGTAAGTATAGCAAATTAATATTTGACCGTAATGTCAATAAACTATGAAAAAATGAATTTAGAATTTAAAATAAAAACTTAATAAAAGGAAAAAAAATGAGTAAAGTTATAGGTATAGATTTAGGGACAACAAACTCTTGTGTTGCAGTTTATGAAAATGGAGAAGCAAAAATTATTCCAAATAAAGAGGGAAAAAATACAACTCCATCAATTGTTGCATTTACAGATAAAGGTGAAATTTTAGTTGGTGATCCAGCAAAAAGACAAGCAATTACAAACCCTGAAAAAACAATTTATTCTATTAAAAGAATTATGGGTTTAATGATGAATGAACCAAATGCAAAAGCGGCACAAAGCAAAGTTGGATATAAAATTGTAGATAGAAATGGTGCTGCAGCAGTTGAAATTGCTGGAAAAGTTTATACTCCACAAGAAATCTCTGCAAAAATTTTAGGAAAATTAAAAGCTGATGCAGAGGAGTATTTAGGAGCAAAAGTTACAGATGCAGTTATTACAGTTCCTGCATATTTTAATGATGCACAAAGAAAAGCTACTCAAGAAGCAGGAACAATTGCAGGATTAAATGTACTAAGAATTATCAATGAACCAACAGCGGCTTCATTAGCTTATGGTTTAGATAAAAAAGGTGAAGAGAAAGTTTTAGTTTACGATTTAGGTGGAGGAACTTTTGACGTTACAGTTTTAGAGATTGGTGATGGGACATTTGAGGTTTTAAGTACAGATGGAAATGCTTTCTTAGGTGGAGATGATTTTGATAATAGAATTATTGATTGGTTAGCAAAAGAGTTTAAAGATGAAAATGGTTTTGATGTTAAAAATGACAAAATGGCGCTTCAAAGATTAAAAGATGCAGCTGAAAATGCTAAAAAAGAGTTAAGTAGTGCTGAATCAACAGAGATTAATTTACCATTTATCTCTATGGGAAGTGCTGGACCAATCCACCTAGTAAAATCTCTAACTAGAGCAAAATTTGAGTCTATGACAGAAGATTTAATTGATGAAACTTTAGCTCATATCAAAGTTGCATTAAAAGAAGCAAACCTTGAAAAAGGTGATATTGATGAAATTATTATGGTTGGTGGAAGTACAAGATTACCAAAAGCAAACCAAGTTGTAAGAGATTTCTTTGGAAAAGATTTAAATAAAGGTGTAAATCCAGATGAGGTAGTTGCTGCTGGAGCTGCTGTTCAAGCTGGAGTTTTAAGAGGAGATGTAAAAGATGTTCTTTTACTTGATGTTACACCATTAAGCTTAGGAATTGAAACTTTAGGTGGAGTTATGACAAAACTTATTGAGAAAGGAACAACTATTCCAGTTAAAAAATCTCAAGTTTTCTCAACAGCTGATGATAATCAACCAGCAGTTTCAATCCATGTTTGTCAAGGAGAAAGAGAGTTTGCAAAAGATAATAAATCTTTAGGAATGTTTGAACTTTCTGATATTCCAGCAGCTCCAAGAGGTGTTCCTCAAATTGAAGTAACATTTGATATTGATGCAAATGGTGTTTTAAATGTAAGTGCAAAAGATAAAGGAACAGGAAAAGAGAATAAAATTACAATCTCTGGAAGTTCAGGATTAAGTGATGATGAAATTGCAAAAATGGTAGCTGAAGCTGAAGCAAATAAAGAGACTGATGCTAAGAAAAAAGCTTTAATTGAGACAAGAAACCAAGCTGATGCAATGTTACATAGCACTAGAAAAACTTTAGAAGAGAATGAAAATGTAATTAGTGAAGATGAGAAAAAAGCTATTATTGATGCTGCAGCTGATTTAGAAGCAATTTTAAAAGATGATAATGCAACAAAAGAGCAAATTGAAGAGAAATTAAAAGTTTTAACAGAAAAATCTCATAAATTAGCTGAAGCTATGTACAAAAAAGAGGGTGAGCAAGGACAAGGTCAAGCAAACCAAAAAGCAAAAAAAGATGATGATGATGTTATCGACGCAGAAGTAGAGTAATCTCTACTTCATGCAAACTCTTCTTTTCCTATTTTTAACTTTTCTTATAGTAATATTTTTACTGTATATTTTTTTTAAATCAAAACAAAACCGTCTTTCTAAACTTTTAAGTGGAACTTGTCCTCGTTGTCTTGAGACAAGAAAAAGCTTTGTTGATAGAAGTACAAATATAACATTTACTAATGAGATAATTGAGACAAGAGTTCTAAAAGACTATGGTTGTTCAGGCATAAAAGAGGTTGAATTTTCTTGTAAAAGTTGTGGTTTAAAAGAGATACACTCTATAAATTCTCAAATGGGTTGTGGTATATGAAAAATTTAATATTTATAATTTTAGCTATATTTTTAATAAGTGGATGTTCAAAAAAACAAGAGCAAATTCCACAATCACCAGTTATAGAAAAAGATAAAGAGGTGGTAATAGAAGATTTAGAACATAAAATTGAAAATGGTATGAAAAAAGTTTCTTTTTTAGAAATTGATGGCTTTTTTGATGATGATTTAAATCATGCTTTAGAGGTTTTTAAAAAAGATTGTAAAAAATCAAAAAGATATGATGAGTTTAAAAATGTTTGTAAAAAAGCAGAGTTTGAAAATGATGGAAGAAGATTTTTTATCTCAAATTTTGAGCCTTATAAACTTTTTGATAGTAAAGCGAAAGATGAAGGTACAATTACAGGTTATTATGAGCCACTTTTATATGGAAGCTTAAAAAAAAGTGCTAGATATAAATATCCAATTTATAAAACACCAAAAAACTTAATAGTTACGGATGGAGTAAATTCAAATGGAAGTAAAAGAGGGAAAATTGTAAAAAATAAGATTGTTCCTTATGATACAAGAGAGCAGATAGAAAAAAATCCAAAAAACCCAAATTTAGTTCCAATTGCTTATGTTGATGATAAATTCGATTTATTTTTCTTACATATTCAAGGTAGTGGAAAAATAAAACTTGATACAGGAGAGCTCATAAATGTGGGTTATGCTGAACAGAATGGTTGGCCATATATTAGTATTGGTTCATATTTGATTGAGAAAAACTATATCACAAAAGATGAGATGAGTGTTCAAGCTATGAAAGATTTTTTCAAAGCGAATCCAAAAATAATGGATGAAGTTTTTAAATCAAATCCTAGCTATATCTTTTTTAGAGTCTCTGAAAGTGGTGCAACAGGAGCTTTAAATACTGTTTTAACAGCAAAAAGGAATTTAGCAGTAGATAGAAGCTATATTCCTCTTGGAATGCCAGTATTTTTAAGTACAAAAAATCCTGTTACAAAAGAGCCTATAAATCAAATGATGGTTGCAGCTGATGTTGGTGGAGCAATCAAAGGTGAAATAAGAGCAGACTTTTTTTGGGGATTTGGTGATGATGCTTTTAATTATGCTGGAAGAATGAAAGAGAAAGGGAAAATGTATATTTTAAAACCAAAATATTAAAAAAATAGTTGTTGTAATTTACATACAACAACCATTTCCACAGCAAGAGTTTATAGGTTCATCTTTATAAAATTTGATTACAAGATTATTAAAAATCTCTTCTATTTGAAACTCATGCTTCTTACAAAAAGTTTTGTTCATTGTATTTTTCATCTCAATTGCTTTTAGTAAAGCATCATCTTTTGAAGAAAAATTTAAATTATTTTGTAAATGACTTTTTTTAAAACAACCACATTGGTCTTGAATAATAATTTTAAACATAAATAATATCCTATAAAAATAAAAATTAAGGGCAAAATTTTATCAAAATTTATGGTTTAAAGCAAATTAATAATAAAAAAGTGGTACAATCTAATTAAATTTTAAAGGAAAGTAATGCATATAACAAATCTTTTATCACAATATTTTGGTAAATTTGCAAGTAAGAAATTTCCAAGTTTTATTCAAAAGACTATAAATACAAGTTATGTAAAACTTATGAAACTTGATATGACAGAGTTTAAGAATGCTAAACACTATAAGACATTGAATGAGCTTTTTACAAGAGAGTTATTAATAGATAGAAAAATTGATGATTCTGCAAATATCTTTATCTCTCCAACAGATGGGTTAATAACTGAATGTGGAAAGCTAGATTTTGATATAGCTTTGCAGATAAAGGGCATGAAATATAGTGTTGAGGAGCTTTTAACATACTATTGTAGTGATAACTTTGATAAAATTGAGAATGGAGATTTTATGAATTTTTATCTCTCTCCAAAAGATTATCACAGATATCATGCACCAATAGATTTTAAGCTAAAAAAATTAATTCATGTTCCAGGAAAATTATATCCAGTAAATTTAAAATATCTAAATAAAGAGTTTGAACTTTTTATACAAAATGAGAGAGTAATTTTAGAGTGTGAAGCTCAAGGAAAACTATTTTATATGGTTTTTGTTGGAGCTTTAAATGTTGGACAGATGGTATTTACTTTTGAGCCACAAGTTGAAACAAATAGAGATACAAAAGAGATAAAAGTTTATAATTATGACAATATAGAAGTTTCAAAAGCTGATTGTTTAGGTTATTTTAAAATGGGTTCAACTGTTGTTATGATTTGGGAAAAAGATTTTGTAGAGTTAGAAAATCTTTTAAGTAAAGGTGTGAAATTTGGACAAAAGATTTCAAATATAATTTAATTATAAAATGTATATAAGTAATAATATAAGATGAATACAAAACTTTTTTTTAAAATCGCTTGGTTATTAATTGTTAGCCTTTTATTATATATAGCATTTGTTATATTTTTTTTATCTCCCAAAATAAATAATTATTTATCAAATATTGAATTAGAAATATCAAAAGGACAATTTGAAAGAATAGTACAAGCAATAAATAATGAATCAAGAAAATATGAAGAAAAAGAGCAATTAATAGAGCAAGTAAAACTAATAGTTTCTAGTTTAACTTTAGGAAAAGCAGGATACATTTTTATTTTTGATGATAAAGGGAAAATTATTTTTGATCCAAGTGGAGAGTTTTCTTCAAAATCTTTGGAAGATGTAATAATTCCAGGGGTTGGAAAAAAATATCTTTATGAAGAAATGAAAGCCCATGCTATTACAAAAGAGCCACTTGAGTATGAATGGAATAGGATTTATGACCCATATAATTATAACTATAAAAAGATATCTTGGATAGTTCATAATGATAAATTCAACTGGTATATAGCTTCAAATGTATATAAAGATGATTTTTTAAATTTTACTGCAGGGGTTAATTCTTTAATTCTAAATATTTCAGTTCTTCTCTTTGGAGTTTTAACTCTAATTGGAGTTTTTATTACTGTTAAAATAGTTGCTCCTATTAACAAAATGCTAACTGAAGTAAATAAAATAAATGTAGTTTCTAGTTTAGATAAAACAGAAAAATCTAAAGATGAAATAGTTTATTTATCTAAACAATTTAATACTTTAGTTGATGAAGTAGAAGCGAATAGAAAAAATATTGAGATTCAAGAAAAAGTATTTAAAAATAGGCTTTATATAGATTCTTTAACAGGAATTAAAAATAGAATAGCTTTAGAAGATGATATTAAAAATTGTGAGTTTGTTTCTATTGTTTTAATAGATATTGACTCTTTTGCTGATATAAATGAACTTTATGGATTTAATGTTGGTGATTTAGTTTTAGTTGAAACAGCAAAAGTTTTAAATAATTTTTCAGAAAAATTTGGAGTTACTCCTTATCGATTATATGGAAATGTATTTGCTCTTGTAAATACAACAATGATGAATTTTTCAAGATATGATGAGTTTATTAGTGAAAGTTTAAAAGTTTTTAAAGAGAAACCAATATATGTAGAAAAAGAGAATTTGGAGCTTTTTATAAATGTTACTTTGGGAATTTCTATTGCCCAAGAAGACCCTGTAAAAACAGCAACAATAGCTCTAAATAAAGCTAAGAAATCAAATAAAAGATTTTTTGTATATAACACAGAAATAGATACAAAAGAGTCAATTAAGAACTCTATTTATTGGAGAGAAAAGATTAAAGAAGCTATTGCAAATGATTGTGTAATTCCATTTTTTCAACCAATTTTTAATACTGAAAATAAGATTGTAAAATATGAAGCTTTAATGAGAATAAAAGATTTTGATATGCATGGAAAAGAGATATTTCATCTTCCATATCTATTTTTAGATACAGCTTTTAAAACAAAGCAGTATTTAAATCTTGTAAATCAGATGCTAGGAAAGATTATAGTACTTTTGCCAACAACAGAAAAATTTATCTCATTTAATATTAGTTTTGATGATATTATGAATAATGATTTTATAGATATGTTAGATAAATATATAGATAAACTAGATATTGAAAATAAGGCAAAATTGGTTTTTGAGATTTTAGAGAGTGACTCTATAAATGAGTATCAAATTCTTGATGATTTTGTAAGTAAATATAGAAAACAGGGTATAAAAATAGCAATTGATGATTTTGGAACAGGATATTCTAATTTTGCACATATTTTAAAAATTAGGCCAGATTTTATAAAAATTGATGGTTCTTTAATTAAAAATATTACAACAGATAAAAACTCAAGTGAAATGGTAAAATCAATTATTGATTTTTCAAAAGCTTTAAATATTAAAATTACGGCAGAGTTTGTTCATAGTGTAGAAGTTTACAAAAGATTATTAGATTTAAAAGTAGATGAGTTTCAAGGTTTTTATTTAGGAAGACCAGAAGCAACAATAGAGTAGTTTAATCGAATAGAAAGTATATTTTAGTAAAAATTGATAAACTTAAATACTAAGGAGAATTTATGTCACAAACTACAAAAATAACAGAACTTGATTTAGCTGGAACAAAACAAGGGAAGATTATTGTTTCAAATGTAACTGAGCCTTATGGAAAAGATACAGATGATGTTGTAAGTATTGCAATTGCATTAAATGGTGAAGATATTCAATGGAAAGCTCACATTCCTTATGAAAATATTGATGGAGTGATTGAAGCTTTAAAAAAAGCAAAAGAGCTTAAAAAATAATATTTAAAACTCTTTTTCTTGTGATATAATTAAGTAAAAAAAGGCTTGTTATGTCACAACTACAAATAATAGGAAGAATTGAACCAATATCAATTTTGGATTTAGAACTTTTTGATTTAGATTCAAAAATTGATACAGGTGCCTATTCTAACTCTCTACATTGTGATGATATAACTATAAAAGATGAATTTGTAACTTTTAGACTCTTAGATAAAGTTCATCCAGCATATCATAATAAAATAGTACAAATGCCACTTTATATTGAGAAAAAAGTGAAGAGTTCAAATGGAACTATACAAAAAAGAGCATTTATTCAAGTAAAAGTAAAATTTGCAAATAAAACTTATAAAACTATAGTCTCTTTGACAAATCGTGCTGATATGAAATATCCAATGTTAATTGGAAGAAAATTTCTCAAAAATCGTTTTTTAGTTGATGTATCAAAAAAGAATTTAACAAGATAGGAATTAAAAATGTTAGTTTATATTTTATCAAGAAATGAAGAACTTTATTCTACAAAAAGATTGTATGAAGAGGCAAAAAATAAAGGTTGGGAAGTAAAAGTTATTGACTATCTAAAATGTACAATTGAGATTATGAAAAATGAATTAGTTGTAAATTATGAAGGAAAAGTTTTACCAATCCCAGATGCAATAGTGCCTAGAATTGGAGCAAGTAGAACTTTTTTCGGAGCTGCAATGGTAAGACACTTTGAGATGCAAGATGTTTTTTCAACAACTGGAAATTTAGCTCTTACAAGAAGTAGAGATAAACTTAGAAGCCTTCAAGTTTTATCAAAAAATGGAGTAGATTTGCCAAGAACAGTTTTTGCATCAAATAAATCAAATGCAAAAGATGTTATTGCTTTAAGTGGAGGGACACCTTTAGTTTTAAAAATTCTTGAAGGAACACAAGGAGTTGGAGTTGTACTTGTAGATAGTAAAAAAGCTGCAAAATCTGTTCTTGATGCTTTTTATGGAATGGATGTAAATTTGCTTGTTCAAGAGTATATAGAAGAAGCAGGAGGAAGTGATATAAGGGTTTTTGTTGTAGATGGTGAAGTAGTTGCTGCTATGAAACGACAAGGAGCTGAAGGAGATTTTAGGTCAAATCTTCATCAAGGTGGAAATGCAACAATTTATAAATTAAATAGAAAAGAAAAAGCTACTGCTTTAGCTGCAGCAAAAGCCATGGGGCTTGGAGTTTGTGGTGTTGATATGATAATTTCAAAAAGAGGACCTCTTGTTATGGAGGTAAATTCAAGTCCAGGGCTTGAAGGTATTGAAAAATCAACAGGAATAAATGTAGCAGGAAAAGTTATGGATTATATAGAAAAGAATTTAAAACCTAGTTGTCCTATAAATCCTACAAAAAGAAAAATAAAAAAAGATACAATTGGTGCATAAGGTATAGACTTTAGTTTATTTATAAGCTAAAGTCTCTCTATTTTCATCTAACCAAAGGGCAATTCCCCCATATAAATGGGCTACATTTGTATATCCTTGTTCTATTAAAAAGTTTCCAATCATTTTAGTTCTATTTGCATGTGCACAAATTAAGATAAACATTTGATCTTTTGATTTTACATATTTTTGGAATTCACTTAACCATTTTTCAATATTATAATTTCCAAAATCATCAAAGAATGTAAGTGCTATACTGTTCTTTATAATTCCAGTATTTATAAACTCACTCTCTCTTCTTACATCTATCATTACAACATTTTCATTTATTAATTGCTCTACTTCCTTTGGATATAAATCGATTAAATTTGTCATATTTTCTCCTTAAAAATAAAATATTATCATAAAAATTTATAATTTATTTAAAATTAAATGTTATAAATATTAATAAACAAACTCTTTACAAAGATTAAATATAATAAAACAAAAATAAAGAAAGGAAGAGATGAAAAAGTATTTGTTTATTTTCTTATTATCAATTACAGCACTTTTTTCTTATGAAGAGCTAACAATTGATAATTTTAATGAAAAAATAAAAGGGAAGAATGTAATTATTGATTTTTATGCACCTTGGTGCCCACCTTGTAAAGTATTAGCAAATAATTTAGAGGATTTTGAGATACAAAAACCAGATAATGTTCAAATTTTTAAAGTAAATATTGATAATGAGTTGTTTTTGGCAAAAAAATATGGGGTTAGAAAGTTACCAACTTTAATATATTTTAAAGATGGAAAACCTTTAAAACAAGATGTCGGAGTAAAAACTGTAGAAGAACTTTTAGAAGTTAGTAAGAATGAGTTTAAATAAGGATAAAAATTGAGAAAAATTGTTTTATTATTGATGCTTTTTGTCTATTCTTTTTCTCTTGAATTAGGGAATAAAGTACTAGAACCCGAAGAGGCTTTTAAAGTTAATTTTGAAAAGCAAGAAGATAGATTAAATATCAAGTTAGAATTAGGAAAAGATATTTATTTGTATGATGATAAATTACAAGTAAATATTACTAAACCAAAGAAGATTGAACTTATAAAAGAGTTAAATCTTCCAAAACCAGTAGAATATGATGAATTTATTGTACATTTTGATGGTTTAAATATAGAGATTCCATATACTCTTTTAAAATCTAAAATAGATTCAAAAAAATATGAAATAGAGTTTAAATTTCAAGGCTGTTCAAAAGCAGGGCTTTGTTATGCACCTATGAGTGAAAAACAAGTAATCTTCTTTGAATCAGATGTAAAAGAGCAAATTATTGAACAATCAAAAGATGAAATTGTACAAAAAGATGAGATTCTTTTAACAAATAATGAAAATTTAAATGAGACTGATAGTATTGCACAAGTTTTCAAAGATTCAAGTACTTTGATAGTTCTTGCTACTTTCTTTGGTTTTGGATTACTTTTATCATTTACTCCTTGTGTTTTTCCTATGATTCCTATTTTATCCTCAATTATAGTAAAAGCTTCACAAAATGAAAATATGAGTGCTAAAAAAGGCTTTTTTATGTCATTAGTTTATGTTCTTGCTATGAGTATGGCATATACAATAGCTGGAATTATTGCAGGTGTTTTTGGAGCAAATTTACAAGCCACTCTACAAAATCCTTATGTTTTAGTAATATTTGCTTTAGTTTTTGTAGCTTTAGCTTTTTCTATGTTTGGATATTTTGAAATAAGACTTCCAAGTGCTTTACAATCAAAAATAAATAAAACAACAGAAGGAAAAGAGAAACAAGGTATTGTTGGAATTGCAATTATGGGATTCTTATCTGCTTTAATTGTTGGACCTTGTGTAGCTCCACCACTTGCAGGTGCTTTGGTTTATATAGGACAAACGGGTGATGCTATTTTAGGTGGAATAGCTTTATTTGTTCTTAGTTTAGGAATGGGAGTTCCTCTTTTATTAATTGGTTTAGGTGCAGGTAAATTTATGCCAAAACCAGGTGGTTGGATGGAAAGTGTTACAAAAATCTTTGGAATAATTATGTTAGGAGTTGCTATTTGGCTTCTTGATAGAGTTATAAATCCAAGCTTAGCTATGTATTTATGGGCATTATTATTTTTAGGAACAGGTATTTATCTAAAAATTTATACACATATTATTTCAAAATTAATTTCAACTGTTATATTTATCTTGGGTGTTATTCTATTTGTAGGAGCAGTAAGTGGTGCTACAAATCCACTAAAACCTCTTGATAAATTTACAAGTGGAGTAGCTGTAGCTTCTACTCAAAAATTGAGTTTTACAAAAGTACAAAATTTAACTCAATTAGAAGATGCTATAAAAAAATCTTCAAAACCAGTATTACTTGATTTTTGGGCTTCTTGGTGTGTATCTTGTAAAGAGTTAGATGAGATTACATTTAAAGATAGTGAAGTTATAGCAAAACTTCAAAACTTTACACTTTTAAAAGTTGATGTTACACAAAATAGTGATGATGATAAAGAAATACAGAAAAAATTTGGAATAGTTGGACCACCTGCACTTATTTTTTGGGATGTAAATAAACAAGAGGTGAAAAGTGCGAAAATAGTTGGATATAAAAATCCAAAAGAGTTTTTGGAAATTATAAATAAAAATTTTCAAAATTAAATAATATTTATATATAATAAATCCTTCTTTTTTAGGATTTATTATGGACTTAAATAGTGATTTTTTAATCGTCTTATCAATAATTTTATTTTTCTCTTCTTTAATTCAAGGAAGTCTTGGTTTTGGTTTTCCCCTTATTGCAACACCACTTCTTGCTATGATTACAGATATGAAAACGGCAGTTTTATATGTAGCTATTCCGACACTACTAATTAATATAATAGCTATTTTTAGTGAAGGTAATTTTTTTAATGCTATAAAAAAATTTTATCCTCTAGCTAGTTTTGGAATGATAGGAAGTGCAATAGGAACACAAATTCTTATTTATAGTAGTTCAGAATTTTTTAAGATACTACTAGCTTGTACAATTCTTTTTTATTTGCTTATTCAGAAATTTAAATTTGAGATGACTTGGGTTAGAGATAAACCAAAAACTTCTTTAGTTATATTTGGGCTTAGTGCAGGAATTATTGGTGGCTTGACCAATGTTATGGCAATAGTTTTATTAATTTATTCCTTAGAGTTAAAACATACAAGAAAAGATGTAATTCAATCAACAAATATATGCTTTTTATCTGGAAAGCTTATTCAAATAGTAATTTTTATATTCCATGATTCATTTACACAAGAGATATTAACAATATCTTTGAGTAGCCTAATAGTAGTTGTAATAGCTATGTTTATAGGGCTTAAAATAAAAAATAAGATTCCTCAAGATAGCTATAGAAAGATTATTAAAGTATTTTTATTTTTAATTGCAATTTCTTTAATTTATCAAACAATTTTTTAAAAGAGAGAAAACTCTCTTTTAAACTTCTTATATAAATATAAATACACCTATAATCATAGTTATTAAATATAATATACCAAAAATACCACCTAATGCCCACCATTTTGCTTGAGAAATATATCCAGCACCATACCAAATAGGAGAAGGACCAGTTCCATAAGGAGTGATAATTCCCATAACTCCTAAAGTTCCTGCAAAAATAATTGTAAATGGAATTATTTGTTCAGCAGGTAAAAGTGTAGATGCAATAACCATAAATAAAGGTACTAATGCAGTAACATGAGCAGTTACACTTGCAAAAAAGTAGTGTAAAAGGAAAAATAAAATTATTAGAGCAATAATTAAAGATGTTGCACTCAAATCTGATAGCATAACTTGAGAATTTTTACCTATATAATCTAAAATACCAACTTTTTTTAACCCATCAGCCATAGCAACTAAAGTAGAGAACCAAATAAATACATTAAATGCTGCTTTATCTGAAAGTAAGTCATCCCAAGTGATAACCCCTGATAAAACCATTATTGAAACAATACAAATAGCTGTTGTTGTAGCATCTACACCAAACTCTTTTCCAAATATCCAGAAAATAAGAGCAACTGTTGCTAAAGTAGCCATTAAATACTCTTTAAATGTAATTGAACCTAGCTTTTTTAACTCTTCTGCTGCCCAAGCTGGAGCTTCTGGAGATTTTTTTTGTGTAGGTGGGTATATAACATAAGTAAGCCAAGGAGTTAGTAAAAATAAAGGAATCATTAAAGGAATCATAACTTTTGCCCACTCCATCCAAGTTATAGTATGACCACTATTTTTTGCAATTAAATCTACAGCTAATAAGTTTGGAGCAAGTGCAGTTAAGAACATAGAACTTGTAACACAAGTTGTTGCTATTGCAACCCAAGAGATATAAGAACCAATTTTTCGCGGGTTCTCATTTGGAAATGAGTTAAAAATTTGAGGTATATTAATAGCTACTGGATACACACTACCACCACTTCTTGCAGTATTTGATGGCATAAATGGAGCAAGAATTAAATCAGAAAATGCAACAGCATATCCTAATCCTAATGTACTTTTCCCCATATATTTAACCATAAGTAAAGATACTCTTTTACCAAGACCTGTTTTTTTATATCCAAGTGCAAACATAAAAGCAGCAAAGATTAACCAAATAACACTATTCCCAAATCCTGATAATGCCCAGTTGATACTCTCTTTAGAGTTTCCAACTAAGCCTAAAAGGGCAACAATAGAAACACCAGTAAAACCTACAAGAGCTGCTGGAACAGGTTCAAGAATAAGCCCAATAACAACTGCTAAAAATATTGCTAAAAAATGCCATGCATTTGAAGATAAACCTTCAGGTACAGGAATAAACCACAAGGCAATTGCTACTAATACAGGTATTAATAGTTTTATAGCTTGTTTTGACATAAATCCTCCTAATATAAATATTAAGTTATTATAATATATTTTTTTAGTATATAATTTTAAGTAAATCTTTAAAATCCTAAATCTAAGCCCTTTTTGATATACTATATATAAAAAACTGGAGGAAAAAATGAGAATTATAATTTTGATAACTCTTTTTTTGCAAGCTTTGATTGCTAGTGAATGGAGAATACAAAATGATCCATATTATAAACATAAAGTGAGCCAATTTTCTATGTTGAAAGATATTAGCAGTGCAAAAATAATGATGCTTGGAGATTCTATAACTGATGAAGGAGAGTGGAGTGAACTTTGGCAAGAAGTGGTACAAAATAGAGGGATTAGTGGAGATACTACAAGTGGAGTTCTTGATAGATTAAATATAGTTGGCCCAAATATAAAAGAGGTTTATATTATGATTGGTGTAAATGATATTATGAGAGGTGCAAAATTTGAAGTTGTATTTGATAACTATAAAAAAATAGTTGAATTTTTTCAAAAATTAGGTATAAAAATAAATATCCAATCAACTTTATATATTGGAGAGAGTAGAAAAAAAGATTTTAATATAGAAGTTGAAAAGTTAAATATTAGTTTAAAAGAGTTTGCAAAGCAAAATAGTATAAATTTTATAGATTTAAATCCAATCTTAGCACCAAATAAAGTTCTAAAGAGTGAATTTACAAAGGATGATTTACATTTAAATGGAGATGCCTATAAACTTTGGATAGATGAGTTAAAAAATAATAGAAAATAAGATTAATACTATTTTAGATAAAAAATAGATTTTAATCAACAAAAATTAAAAGAGTATTAAAATGGTGCAATTAGAATTTCAAAATAAAAATCAAGTGATAATAGTCAAAATATGCTTATGGTAATTCAATTATTAAATACACAAAATCTTATTCTAAGTTTACAAAATATAGTTGGAAATTTAATAAAAGAGAAAGAAGACTTGCTAAATATTAAATTAAAAGATTTAGAAAAGAAAGTTGAAGAGTTAAAAAATAGTGATATAGTTGGAGAACTTATAACAAATGATTTTCCAATAAAGCCTAAGAAATCTTTGATTATTGTAGTTGCATTTATAACTGGATTTATATTTTCAATTTTTTTGGTATTTTTTCTAAACTTTATACAATCTTTTAAAGAAAAAAATTAATAAAAAAAGAGTTAAAAATGTTGATAAAAAGTAATAGTGTAAAATTTTTATCACTTTTTATCTCTATTTTCTTTTTAATATATCTGATATATCTTATTTATATATCATTTTTTATAGTTAAAAATCAATTTATGGATATAGGAGATTCAACTTATGTAAATCAAGTAAGAGTTGATGAATATACAAAAAAACTAAGTGATTTTCTAACTAAAACTTGTAATAAAGATAAAATTTGTGAAGTTCAAAAGATTTTAGATTTTGTAACAAATATTCCATATAAAATAAACGAAAGTATCGCAAAAAGTCCAAAAAAAGTTGTAGAACAAAACTTTGGAGATTGTGATGATAAATCAAATTTACTTATATCACTTCTTAAACAAAGAGATTATGAGGCTTATTTTGTACTTGTTCCTGAACATATTTTTGTCATAATAAATCTTGAAGATGAAAATCTTAGGAACCCAGCTTTATATGTAAATAATAAGAGGTTTTATATTTTAGAAAGTACAGCAACAGCTTCGAAAATAGGATTCCCGTTGAAATATAAATTAGATGAAATTGATGCTATTATTGACCCATTTATAAATAAAAAACTGAAAATAGAGAGTTTGGATTATAAATTATAAGAAACTATTTTAATCTATCTTCTAAATCAATAATAAAATAATTCTTTCCATCTTTATTTTTATATTTTAGTTTATATTTATGTAAATTTACAATAGTTTTAACTATATAAAGCCCAAGACCAAAACCACTGCTTCTTTTATCCTCTTGATAAAAAGCATCTGTATAAAAATCTAGGCTATTTTTTAAAACCTCTCCTGTTGATATTATTTTTATACTTTTATTATTTGCTTCTATTTTTACTTTTTTATCTGTACTAAATTTTAGAGCATTATCTATTAAATTTTTAAGAGCTATTGACATCATATAAATATCAACTTCAAAATAAAAATTTATAATATCTTGCTCAAGATTTTTTTGGTTTATTAGCATTAAATCTATTGTCTTATCAAAAATTGTAAGAAAATCTACTTTTTCTTTATAAATCATAGTATTTTTTGAAGTGAGTTTTTCAACAGTTGCTAACTCTTTAATTATATCATCCATTCTTCTAAATGCTTTTTGAAGATTATCTTTAGTTTTTTCATTTTCCAAAGTTTCAGCAATAAACATAGCTTTTGTAATTGGAGTTTTAAGCTCATGCATCATATTTCTCATAAACAGATCTTTTGACTTTGATTGATTATTTATAATATTTATTGCTTCATTAAAATTTCTTGCAATTGTTCCTATTTCATCATTTCCACTATAATTTAGTTTTATATCTTTATTCCCTTTTGAAAACTCTATTATTTGTCTATTCAAAATTTTTAAAGGTTTCAACTTTTTAGTTAAGATTTCATATAAAATTAGAAATATTATTAATGCAGCAATAAATCCAATAGAGATAAATGCAACACTATAATTATGATGTTTTGTATCTCTTAACATAATATTATAACCATACTGTTGAACATAAATATAGAAAGTTTCATCAAATTTATAAACTCTATAAGTTCCTAAATAGTTTTGAGTAATTGTAAGTTCTTGAGCATTGTTTATAATTTCTAAAATTCTATCTCTATTATCTATTGGTCTTACATTAAATTTTTTATAAAGTTCTACCAATCTTTCATTTGTTGGATAGTCTTGAAAAAGTATTAAAAAGTTTTCGGCTATTAACTCATATCTATTTTGTAAACTTGAATCATGTCTCTCTTTATCATATTTAATAAATATAGCAAAAGTTGCAAAAATGGATATAAATGCAAGAGTAAAAATAATATTTATAAAAGTAGAAATAGAGATGTTTTTTATCATATTAACTGATAACCAATACCTCTAACTGATTTTATATATTGTCTACTATTATCGATATTTGCTATTTTTGTTCTTATTCTTGAAATAATTACATCAATATTTTTTAAAGATGAATCATCTTCTATATTATCACTTGTATAAATAAAATCTTCTCTTGACACAACTCCATGATTTCTTTGTATAAGAAGTTTTAAGATATCATATTCTGCTAATGTAAGATTTAAAGCAACATCTTTAAAAATTATTTGAATGTCACTCTCTCTTAATTCAAAAATCTGATTTTCATTATCTTTTTTATTTGAAGAACTTGAATCAACTCTTTTTAAAATAGTTTTAATTCTTGCTTGAAGTTCCCTAGGATTATAAGGTTTTGGTAAATAATCATCAGCTCCTCGTTCTAAACCCATAACTTTATCTAATATATCATCTCTTGCTGAACTAATAATTATTGGAATTTGAGATTTTTCTCTAATTTTTGGAATAAGTTCAAGACCATCAATTTCAGGGAGAGTTAAATCAAGAATTAATAATTGATAATCTTTATTCAAATCAAGCATAGAGAGCCCATTGTAAGGGCTATCAGTCGTTGTAACATGGATATCGAACGCTTTTAAATAATCCGAGATGATTTGTGCTAATTCTAAATCATCTTCTATCATAAGTATTTTAATAATGGTAGATCCTTTTTATTGAATTACAAACATTATTGTTTGACCATATCTATTTATATAAACTCTTTTATGTTTTTCATTATACTTTTTTAAAGCAGTTTCTATATTTGATAGATTTTTTATCTCTATATCTTCAATTTGTACAATTATATCTCCAGCTAAAAAACCAGCTTTTTCAGCTTTTGATTTTGGTTCAACATCAGTTACTAAAACTCCATTTGTATCATTAGAGAGTCTATATCTTTTTATAGTCTCATTTGTTATGTTACTTAGTTTTAATCCACCAAGGAAACTATTTGTTTCACTTTGAATTCCAATTATAGTTGATCTATCTGCCAAAATTATATCTAAACTTATATCTTTTCCATCTCTTTCTATTCCCAAATTAACTTTATCATTTGGTTTGAAAGAGGCAATTGTATTTTGTAATGCATTTCTATCTTTTATAGGTTTTCCATTAATTGAGTAGATTAAATCTCCTCTTTTTAAACCATATTTAGCAGCAGGTGTATCATTTGAAATATCTAAAACAACAGCACCTTCACTTCGTTTGTAAACTAGTTTTGAATCTTTTTCAAGTTCAGCTATAGCAACTCCTAAATAACCTCTTACAACTTTTCCATCACTTACTAGTTTTCCTACAACATCTTTTACCATATCAACAGGAATAGCAAATCCTATTCCATCATTTCCACCACTTTTTGATAGAATCGCTGTATTTATCCCAATTAAAGCCCCTCTACTATCAACTAAAGCTCCACCGCTATTTCCAGGGTTTATTGATGCATCCGTTTGAATATAATTTTCATATTTGTTTATTCCTACTTTATCTTTGTTTAAAGCTGAAATTATTCCCATTGTTACAGTATTTCCAACTCCAAAAGGGTTTCCTATAGCAAAAGTTATATCTCCAATAAGTAAAGAATCAGAGTCCCCTAATTTTATAGGTGTTAGGTCTTTACTTGCATCAATTTTAATAACAGCAATATCACTATCACTATCTTTTCCTATTAATTTTGCAGTGTATTCTGTTGGATCATCCCCAATAGTTACACTTATCTCATCTGCATTTTCAATAACATGGTTATTTGTTACAATATATCCATCTTTAGTAACAATAACACCAGAACCAAGAGACCTTTGAACTCTATTTTGTTTAAATTGGTTTGTAAACTCTTCTCCAAAAAATTTTTTGAAAAATGGATCATCAAACATTTGCATAGGAAGTGTATTAATATTTGAATTTACACTCTTTTTTGCTGAAATATTAACAATAGAATTTACAGACGATTTAATACTATTATTAAAAGATAAGATTTCAGCAGATGAATTTGGAGTTATTCTTTGTGGGTTTTTACCTATCTCTTCAAATTCTATATTTTTTGCAAAAAGTGAACTAGCCAATATAATAGATGTGAAAAACAATTTTTTATTCAAATTAAAATCCTTAAATATTGAAATTTATAACTTAAGAAGTATGACAATATAGTGTAAACTATTTTACAATAAAAAGTTAATAAAGAGTAAATTTAAAATAGGATTTATCCTATTTTAAATTATAAATCTGTTTTTAAAACAGCTCCGCTACTTGCATTTGTAACTAAAGCTCTATATTGTCCTAGCCATGATGATTTTATAGGTTTTTTAAGAGGTTTGAATTCAGCTTTTCTTTTTGCAATTTCATTATCACTTAAATCAACACTTAGAATATATTTATCAACATCAATATTTATAATATCTCCATCTTTAAGTAATCCTATCATTCCACCTTCAGCAGCTTCTGGACTTACATGTCCAATAGAGGCTCCTCTTGTTGCTCCACTAAATCTTCCATCAGTAATTAATGCAACTTTATCTCCAAGTCCCATTCCCATAATTAAAGAAGTTGGTGCCAACATCTCTTGCATTCCAGGTCCTCCTTTTGGACCTTCATAACGAATTACTACAACATCTCCAGCTTTTACTTTTCCACTAACTATTCCTTTAATTGCTTCTGCTTGTCCATCAAAACAAACAGCTTTTCCACTTAAAGCTCTAGCTCCTGTAATACCTGCTGTTTTAATAACAGCACCTTGTTCTGCTAAGTTTCCATAAAGAATGGCTAATCCACCAACTTCTGAATAAGGATTATCAATAGTATGGATAATATTTGTATCTAAGATTTTTGCATCTTTTATTCTTTCAAGTAAAGTTTCTCCTGTAACTGTAAGATTATCAAGTAATATATCATCACCTCTTTTTGTCATCTCTTTCATAACGGCACTTACTCCACCAGCTTTATTTATATCTTCCATATGAACTGTTGTTAAAGAAGGGGAAATTTTTGCAATATGAGAAACTCTTTTTGAGATAGCATTTATATCTTTTAATTCAAAATTAACCCCAGCTTCTTTTGCGATAGCTAACATATGTAAAACTGTATTTGAACTTCCACCCATTGCCATATCAACTGCAAAGGCATTTCTTACAGCTTTTTCATTTAAAATATTTCTTAATTTAAATTTCTCATGATTTGCTCTATCTAAAGCTAGTTCACAAACTCTTTTAGCAGCTTTTCTATATAACTCTTCTCTCTCTTTTGTTAATGCTAAAATTGTTCCATTTCCGCTTAAGGCAATTCCCATAGCTTCCATAAGTGTATTCATAGAGTTAGCAGTAAACATTCCAGAACAAGAACCACCACTAGGACAGGCATTACACTCAATATCTTTTAACTCTTCTTCACTTATTTCACCAGCTTCAAATTTTCCAACAGCTTCAAAAGCAGTTGCTAAATCTATTGGTGTTCCATCTTTTGTATAACCTTTTTGCATAGCTCCACCACTTACAAAGATAGTAGGTACATTAACTCTTAAAGCACCCATAATCATACCGGGAACAATTTTATCACAATTTGGAATAGCTATCATAGCATCAAGTTTGTGTGCATTCATAACTGTTTCTATTGAGTTTGCAATTAATTCTCGACTAGGAAGAGAAAAAAGCATTCCATCATGACCCATCGCAATTCCATCATCAACACCAATAGTATTAAATTCGAAAGGTACACAACCATTTTTTCTAATCTCGTCTTTAATGATTTTTGAAACTTTATCTAAGAAAAAATGTCCTGGAATAATCTCTATAAATGAGTTTGCAACACCTATAAATGGTTTGTTGAAATCATCATCTTTTAATCCTGTTGCTCTTAAAAGAGATCTATGTGGTGCTCTATCATAACCTTTTTTTACTTCATCACTTCTCATAATTATCCTTATTTAATTTTAAAAAATATGTATAGATTATACAAATATTCATTTTTATATATTATTAAAGTATCTATTTTTTATAAAATTAAAATATTTTTTTTAAAAGTCTTGACAAATATAAAAAAAGCCACTATAATTCCAGTCCATTTTAAGTAAAAACTTAAAAAGGTTCTTAAAAAATATGCGAGTGTGGCGGAACAGGTAGACGCGCGGGACTTAAAATCCCGTTCCAGTTTTGGAGTGTGGGTTCGATTCTCACCATTCGCACCACTTAAGAGTAGAGGATTGACAGAGTTGGTCGATTGTACCGGTTTTGAAAACCGGCGAGGTTCACGCCTCCGAGGGTTCGAATCCCTTGTCCTCTGCCACTTAAACAATCAAATTTATCTTTTTGATTTACTTTATTGGAGCTATAGCAAAGTTGGTAATGCCTCGGATTGCAAATCCGACATGCGTTGGTTCGAGTCCGACTAGCTCCTCCATTTTTATTTTTTATAAATTATAAAAAAACTTATTTTTTTAACAATTAATTCACAATTATTTTGATACTATTCCACAATTTATTTGATAAAAATAAAAATAAAAAACAAAAGGAACGCAAAATGAAAAAAGTATTATTATCTCTAGCAACAGCATCTTTATTATTTGTAGGGTGTACAGAGGATAAAAAACCAGCTGATACAAAGGTAGAAGCTACAAAAACTGAAACTGCAAAAGCAGTAGAGTCTGTGAAAGAAGAAACTAAATCAGCAGTTGAATCTACAAAACAAGCTGTAACTGAAGCAAAAGAGGAAGTTAAAGCAACAGTAGAAGATGCAAAGCAAGAAGCTAAAGATAGTGCAACAGAAGTAAAAGAAGAGACAAAAGAAGCTGTTGAAACTGTAAAAGATGCAGCAAGTGATGTTAAAGATACATTAACTGCACCAGTAGAAGCAGATAAAAAATAATTATACAAATCCGTGAAAATTTCTTCACGGATTTATAATAAAACTCCATTTAAAATATAATACTTTATAACATAAAAACTAACTAAACTTACAAAAATTAAATTAGAAACTAAAGATAATTTATAAAAAAGATTTAAATTTATATTTTGGAACTTTGAAAATATATTTATAGATATAGAAAAAAATAGCCCCAAGAATAGTGAAGACCATATAAAATACCCAATAAAATAGTATTCAGCTTGAAGCATACAAAATGGACACTGATGAGTTGGAAGTTCATAAATATATGTTGAAAAGAAATAAGTTACACTAAAATATGAAATATATACAAATAAAATATTAAAAATCATTAGTAAAAAAGATTTTCTTTGAATAGTTAAAATTGTAATTAAAAAGTAAAGAAGATAAAAAATCAAAATTAGAGTAAAAATATTAAGATTAAAGGGGATATTACTAGATACACTATTTGTTCCAAATATAATTGAACAACACTCAACAGCTTCATTTATAGGAATATTTACTAAAAAATAGATATCCAAAATTAATTCAAGAGTAAAAAAAGTAAATATTAGAATAAAGAATGAGAATTTTAGTTTTGTATATCTATAATCTTTCTGTTTTAAATCTAAAGAGTTTAAGATAAGCCAAATACCAATAAAAAATAAATTTATTATTTTTAGTGCTAAATTTATATCTCCAAAATTATTTGATGAAAAAATTCCAGCCGCACACATAGCTTCTTTTACTAAAAAAGTAAGAGAATCTATACTATATATAAAGTAAAAAAAGATAAATATTTTTGAAAATAGTGCAAAAGAGATTATTAAAATTACTAAATAAGATTTCTTTTCTAAACTATATTGTAAAGAGTTACTTTTACTATAATCCCAGTTTTTTAGGATATTTATTGATATGAAAAATGAGATTATCATTAAAAAATAGATTAAACTTTGTGAAAAAAGTAAAACAATAATCTCATTTGATAAAAATATATTATTCACAAATAATTCCATTTTTAAGTTCTATTTGTGAATCAACAAACTCTTGATTAAAAAATATTGGATCATGAGTTGCAATAATTATAGTTTTTCCTAAATTCTTAAGTTCTTTAATTATTTTTATAAAGTTTTGTGAATTTTCAAAATCTAGAGCAGCAGTTGGTTCATCACAAAGTATGAGATTTGCATCATTTACTAGAGCTCTTGAAATTGCACATCTTTGCTTCTCTCCTCCACTTAGATTTAAAATTAATTCATCTTTTTTATTTGATATATTTGCTCTATTCATTGCAATTTCAACTTTTTCATCAATTATTTTTTGAGAAAATCCTAGAGGAATTAAAGGAATAGATATATTCTCTTTTACACTAAGTTCATCAAAAAGATTAAAAAATTGGAAAATAAATCCTATATTTTTTGCTCTAAAATTACTTGAATGAATATCTGGAAATTTTGAAATAAGTTCATCCTCATAAAAAACTTCTCCACTTGTTGGTTTTTGAATAGTTGAGATAATTGATAAAAGAGTTGATTTCCCACTACCACTTATCCCTTTTAAAATAGTACAAGAACCTTTTTTTATCTCTAAATTTATGTTTTTTAGGGCATAAAACTCTTTGTTCTTATTTTCATAAAAGATTTTATTTAAGTTTTTTATTTTTATCATTTTAAACTTTCATAAGGATTTATTGCTGATGTTTTCCAAGTTGGAATTAGAACAGCACTTAAAAATGGAATCATAAAAAATAGAAAAAGTGTGAAAATTGATGAAACTTCAAAATAAGTTTCAATTAAGAAATTATTTTGTAAGTTTGAAAAGCCAATAAATATATATTTTAAAATAGGTGCTTGAAAGATAAAAACAAAGATATATGCAAAAATAACTCCTAAAATAAATGCTGTAAAAGAGATTATAAAGTTTTCAGTAAGTTTAAGTTTTATAATATCTTTTATACTAAAACCTAAAGCTTTTAAAATAGCAATTTGTTTTTTCTCATTTGAACTAATTTGTGAATATCTTTGGAAAATAACTAAAGCTAAGGTAAAAATTACAATAATAAAAAGTATTAAAAAAAATCCACCTTTATAGTTAAAAATATTTTCATAAGATTTTTTAATATCAGATTTCTCAATTATTTTTAAATTATTATCTAATTTCAAAACTTTTTCTTTTATGTTTGCTCTTTCTAGCTCATTTCTTACATCAAAGATAATGTCAGTTGCAAAGTTAGTTTCTATTTGTAAAATCTCTTTTGCAAGATTTATATCCATAATTATTAAATCATTTGCAACTATATTTTGTTCTTTATCTAAGTTGTTTTTTATTTTAAAGATTTTATTTCCAATAACAAATTCATTAAAATAGTGATATTTATCTAATGATTTTTTTACACCATTTCCAATTATTATTGAATTATTTTCTAAATCTTTATTAGTAGTTCCCACAATTGTAAAATATATATCTTCACTTAAAAATTTATATTGCCCATAAACTCTTTGTTCTATATTTGAAATTCCTTTAATTTTTTCTAATTTAGGAATAATTTCTAGTTTTATCTCTTTATTGAAATTATTCTTAATTACAAAATCACTATGATATTCAAGAGTTTTAAAAAGCATATGTTTTAAAGAATCTTTTAAAAATATAGTTGATGAGCAAAGAAAAACTATTAAAATGGAGATTATAAAAATTGATATATGTTTAGCTTTATGTTTTAAAAGAAGTAAAAAAACAAAATTTAAAAAAACATTAATTCTCATATACAAAATCCATATAAGAGCTTTTGAAATTTAAACTATTTAAATCTTTTTTATAGACTTCATAATCTTGAAATCTTATATTATAATCTTTTGTTGAATAGGCAAAATTTGATAATTTTGTTATTATTAATGTATTTGATAAATCACTATATTTCTTGTAAAAGAAGAGTAAAAAAATGAGTAAATATAGAAAGCTAAATATAGTAAATATTGAAAAAATAGTAGAAGTTTTAATAGTGCTCTCCTTAGTATAATATAATTATTTTAGCAATTTTAAGTTAAGTAAGTGTTAAAAGAGTGTATAATCGCACGAATTTTTAAGGAGTTTTTATGGCAAATAAGAATCAAATTGATGAATTAAAAGCAATTTTACTTGCAAGAAAAGAGAGCCTTTCAGCAAATATTCATAACAGCATAGATAGTATTGATCAGTTAAAAGACCAGGATATTAATGATGAACTTGATTATGCAGATTTTGTAAGTGATTCATTTACTGAGGGTATGATTGCAAATCACCAATTAGATGAGCTAAAACAAATAGAAGAAGCTCTAAAGAAGATAAAAGAGGGAACTTATGGTATTTGTGATATGTGCGGAATAAATATTCCAATTGGAAGATTAAAGGCAAAACCCTTTGCAAAATTTTGCACAGAGTGTAGAACAGTATATGAGCAAGAGAATTTGAAAAGAGCAAAAGCTTGATAAAAAGAGTTTATCCTTTAAATGATAAAACTTTAAATTTTAGATTTTTACAAAATGAAGAGGATTTTATAGTTGAAGAGCAACCAATAAAATTCTCTAATTCAGGGAATTTTATAGTTTTAGAGATAACAAAACAAAATTGTGATACTTGGGAATTAATAGATAGATTATCTAAATTCTTTGGTATTTTCTCAAATGAGATAGGTTATGCAGGTCTTAAAGATAAAAGAGCAACTACAACTCAATATATTACTATTCCAAAAAAATATTCAAAAGAGATAAAAAATTTTAAATCAAAAAAGATAGAGATAAAAGAGCTCTGTTTACATAATAAAAAGTTAAATATTGGAGATTTACAAGGAAATAGATTTAAAATAAATCTTTATGAAGTTGAAAAAATAGATATTTTTCATATAGAGAAGATTTTAAAAATTATCTCAAAACTTGGAATGCCAAATTATTTTGGTTACCAAAGATTTGGAAAAGATGTAAAAGATAATTTAGATAAAGCAAAAGAGCTACTTTTTGGAGATGGAAGAATAAAAGATAAAAAAGTTGCAAAAATGTTAATGAGTGCTTATCAAAGTACATTTTTTAATGCTTGGTTAGTTGAAAGATTAAGATTAGAAAAAAATAGTTTTAAACTTTTAGATGGTGATATCTTTTATGATATAGAAAATGATAAATTTTTTACTCCAAAAATTATAAATGAAAAGATATTAAATGATTTTAAGGAACAGTTAATAACTCCAACAGGATTGCTTCCTGGAAGAGATGTTTTTAAAGCAAGAGATGCAGCACTAAAAATTGAGCAAAGATACGATGATAGTGCAATAAATGAAAAAGGGTACAGACGAGAAGCTGTTGTTTTTCCTAAAAATATAGTTTGTAAATATGATATGGAAAATAAAAAGTGTAGTTTAGATTTTGTATTGCCAAAAGGTTCTTATGCTACTGTTTTAATAGAGTTTCTTGCAAATAGAAATTTTTCTTAAGTTTTAGAGATTGAAAATTTAAATATAGTGGTTAAAAAACCACTATATTTAATATGATTAAGGAAGAAGTACTTGTTTTGATCCAAAATAGATACTGTTTTCTATAGCTATCATTCTCTCTTCATTATCAAAGCTAAAATCATAAACTGTATCTTTTGTAAAATCTTTATCTATATTTATTAAAAATCCTTGAGATTCAACAGCATATAAAGAGTTTGTAAATGCTAATGCATGGAATTTTGCATATTTATATTTTTTCTTTGATATCTCTTCTAAATTTGAAGATAGTTTTATTAATTGACCATCAATTGTAGCAATATAGATATCTTTTCCAGCAACAACAACATCTCTTATTCTATAGCTTTTTGATAAAATCTCTTTTGGTGAGATTGACACTATTTTATTTGGACTTGCAACAATTAAAGTTTGTTCATCTTCAATTACACTCAATTCGATTATGTTATTTATCTCATTTTCATGATCAACTGCAATATTCTTAACTTGTTCATTATTTATAGAAGAAACTATTAAAACTCTTCCATTTAAGCTAGGAAATAGAATTAAATTTCCAAAAAATATAGGATTTGCAATTCTTGTATCATTTGCTAAAGATAGAGGTAAATACTCTTTAAAAAGTGTTTTATTTGTATTTAAATCAATTAACTCCATTGTATTATTTGAGTGAACTACTGCTAATTTATTATTTTTAACTGAAGCTGCAACAATTGGATCTTTCATAGCTTTTTCTTCATTTCCAATTAATATTTTATCAATGTAGTTTGTTGCTATGAATTTTCCATCTTCTGTTGTGTTTAAAAATTCAAAACCTTTAGGAAGTTCTATAGTAGAGACACCAGCTTTTGTTACAAATTTATTATCTTCTAAAGTTGCACCAACTCTATTAAATGATTTAATAGATGAACCAATTGAGCTTTTGTTTAGCTCAATATTACTACTTGTCTCTTTTGGTTCATAATATTTTTTACCAGAGCAAGCTGTAAATAAAATTAAAGCAAGTGATGAAATTAATATAGATTTCATATTTTTCCTTATTTCGTAAGTAGATAGTGGTTTAATAAATTTACTAATTCAATAGTTCTTGAATCATTTGATATTTTAGCTAAAGTATCTTTTGCTTCTTGATATTTTCCCTCATTTGTTAAAATAAGAGCTTTATTAAAAAGTGCATAATCTTTTAATAAAAAATCACTTTTCATAGATAATTTATCTAATACTTCAATATTATTGCTATTTTTTGCAATCTCAAACTCTGAAAGCTCTTTTAAAATTGGTAAAGAGATTTCAACAGGTTTTTCATTCTGTTTTCCTTTTAAATATAAAGCAATTTCATAAAGAGTTTTATTTTTCTCTTTTAGACTTTCGAGTGCTTTTTCATCACCTTTTTCTAAATAACTATTTAAAAGTATATTCGATTCATACTTATTTGATTCATCAAGATGTTTTTTAACAACATAAAAAATTGAACCAAGAATAACAGCTATAATTAATGCTAAAAATAGGCTTTTATATTTCTTGAAAAATCTTTCACTTTTTACAAAACCTTCAAGGAGTTTCTCTTCACTACTTAATTCAGATTTTATATAATCAACATTCTCTTTTAAGCTCATTTAATTAACCTTTTTTAAAACTAATTGATATATTACAAAAATTTTAATAAAATATTACTTTTATAAATTTTTTTGTATAATAATGGGCTATAAATTTTAAAGGTTGAAAAGATTATGAATAGATTATTAATTACTACTTCTATTGCATTTGTGCTTAGTTCTAGTTTATTTGCAAAAGAAAAAGTAGAAGAACCTGCACAAACAAGATTTGAATCACTATCAAAATTAACAAAAGTTATCGGAACAGTTGAAAAATACTATGTTGATGATATAAAATTACAAGAAATTGTAGATAAAGCTCTAAAAGGATTAATGCAAGAGCTCGATGCTCATTCAAGTTATCTGGATAAAAAAGCTAGTAGAGAGATGAATATTCAAACTCAAGGCGAGTTTGGTGGTCTTGGAATTACTGTTGGTATGAGAGATGGTGCTTTAACAGTTATCTCTCCCATTGATGACACACCTGCTTTTAAAGCAGGTGTAAAATCACTTGATATTATTTTAAAAATAAATGAAACTTCTACTATTGGGATGACTTTAGATGAAGCTGTAAGTATGATGAGAGGTGAGCCAAATACTGATATTAAACTTACTTTAGTGAGAAAAGGTGATCCAAAACCAATTGAATTAAAAATGAAAAGAGATATTATAAAAGTGCAATCTGTTTTTGCAAAAAAACTTGAAGGTGAAAATATCTTATATCTTAGAGTTTCAAGTTTTGATACAAAAGTATCAACAGAGTTAGAAAAAGCAATAAAAGAGAATAAAGACGCTAAAGGGATAATTTTAGATTTGAGAAATAACCCAGGGGGTCTTTTAAATCAAGCAATTGGTGTTGTTGATATGTTTGTAAAAAGTGGAGTTATTGTTTCTCAAAAAGGTAGAGATGCAAGTGATGAAGAGAAATTTGAAGCAAGTAAGTTAGGTTTTAAAACAGATTTACCTTTAGTTGTTCTTGTAAATGAAGGATCAGCATCTGCTTCTGAGATTGTTAGTGGTGCTTTACAAGATCATAAAAGAGCAGTTGTAATTGGAGAAAAAACTTTTGGAAAAGGTTCAGTTCAAGCTGTACTTCCAATTGATAATGAAAAAACTGAGAATATAAAACTTACAATTGCAAAATATTATTTACCAAGTGGAAGAACTATTCAAGCTGAAGGAGTAACTCCAGATATTATTGCAAGTGCTGGTAAGGTTACAAAAAGTGATGATAGTGCTATTAAGATAAAAGAAGCTGACTTAAAAAAACATCTTGAAGGTGAATTAAATAAAGTTGATGAAAAGATTAAAGAGGAAGAGAAAGCTATAAAAGACGAAAGTAAGAAAATTATCACAAAAGATGATTTAATGGAAGATAATCAGTTAAATACATCTTTAGGAATTTTAAAAAGTTTAATAATAATGAATAAATAATATAGGAACATTAAATGAATATTGAAAATATTAAAGCATTAGGACTTTGGCCAGATAGTAAAAAAACAACAACTAACAAAGGTTTAGAAGAGTTAGAGAATTTAGGTTATAATCTATTTTATATAGGGAAAAATGCAGATTTATATACTTGTCCAGGTGAGAATGCAAAAGTTTTACTTGTAAGAAGTGATAGAACATCTGTTTTTGATATTCCATTAAATTTACAAATAGAAGGAAAAGGTAAAGTTCAAACAGCTATTTCAAATTTTGGTGCAAATTTTGCAAAGAAAGCTGGAATTAGAACAGCAATTTTAGATGAAAATGTTCCAAGTAGTGTAAAAGAGTTTGAAAGATGTCAAATGATGGAGCTTTGTAAACCACTTGAAGCTGAAATTGATGGTGAAGTTGTTCAGTTTGAGTTAATTTTTAGAAATTATCTAACTGGTTCACTGTTTGAAGCTATTAAAAATGGACTTGATCCTTATGGACTAAATTTACCTTCAAATTTACAAGAGTGGCACAAATTTGATAGTGCAATTTTTACTCCTACAACAAAAGGTATTAAAGATGAGCCTTTAAAAACAAGCAGTGTAAGAGAGAAATTTCCTGAAATAATTTCTAGTTTAGAAAAATTATTTAATGATTTTACAGCTTTCGCAAAAACAAGAGGAATAGTTGTAGTTGATACAAAATTTGAAATATTTGTAGATAAAAATGGTTATTGGGTTTTAGGTGATGAAGTTTTAACTCCTGAAAGTTCAAGATTTATAGCTTTAGAAGATTTTGAAAAGGGTGATTTCATCTCTATGGATAAACAAATTTTAAGAAATTTTGGTAAACAAGAGAATTGGAAAGAAAAAGCAAAAACATTAAAAGCTGGAGAGAAACTAGAAGTTAATGTTCCACAAGAGATTAAAGATAAAATTTTGAGTGGATACAATACAATTTTAGAAAGATTAAGCAAATAAAATTTTAGATATAATCAACAAAAAAATATTATAAAAGGTGTATAGCATATGAAAGCAATTGTAAATGTAGGATTAAAAAAAGGTGTTTTAGATGACCAAGGAAAAGCAATAAATCATGCTTTAGGAACTTTGGGATTTAAAGATTTAATCTCTGATGTTAGAGTTGGAAAACAAATAATTATTGAGTTAAATTCAACAGATAAAGAGAAAGCAAAAGAAGAAGTTACAAAAATGTGTGAAAAACTTCTTGCTAATACAGTAATTGAAGATTATACTATAGAAATAGTAGGTTAATTATGAAAGTAGCAGTTCTACAATTTCCAGGAACAAACTGTGAGTTTGATGCAAAATATGCATTTACTAAATTAGGTTGTGAAGTTTTTGTTGTTTGGCATAAAGAGAATAAACTTCCAGAAAATACAGATTTAGTAGTTGTTCCAGGTGGATTTTCTTATGGAGATTATCTAAGAAGTGGAGCAATTGCAAGATTTGCAAATATTATGGAAGATGTTAAAAATTTTGCTCAAAATGGTGGAAAAGTTATAGGAATTTGTAATGGTTTTCAAATTTTACTTGAGGCAGGACTTTTACCTGGAGCTATGAAAAGAAATGATACTTTACACTTTATTTCAAAATATCATCATCTAAAAGTTCTAGATAACAATAATGAATTTTTAAAACTTTTAAATGTTGGTGATGTAGTAAATATTCCAGTTGCCCATCATGATGGAAACTATTATATTGATGAAATTGGATTAAAAGAGCTTGAAGCTAATAATCAAATACTTTTAAAATATTGTACAAAAGATGGTGAATTAGCAAATATGAATGGTAGTGTTTCAAATATTGCTGGAATTTGTAATAAAGAGAGAAATGTATTTGGGTTAATGCCTCATCCTGAACGAGCAATTGAAGAGATTTTAGGTTCAACAGATGGAATTAATATGTTGAAAGGGTTTTTAAAATAGAAGGTAGCTTCTATTTTAGATAATATGAAGAAATTATCTCTACTTCTAATAGCTTTCTTAACACTTTTTACAATAAATTTATTTGCAGCAAAAAATCTATATTTAACTATCTTAAAAGAACCAAAAAATATCTATAAAAATCAAAAATTTGAAGTAAAGGTTAAAGCTTTAATTACAACAAATGATTTTACTTCACTTACAACAAATTTCTCAAATCAATCAAATATTACAGTTTTAAATCCAACTTCTCCTTGGAAAAAAGTTTCAAATGATACTTATGAAAATAGTTTTTATTTCAAGGTGAAATCTCAAAACTTTAGACTACCTATAATCGAAGTAAAATTATGGGATTCTAATTCTCTTATTGATGTTTCAACAGTAGAGAATAGTAATATCACTTTTTCAAATATTGGAAAAAGTGATGATAGATTTTCAAAAGTGATAGCAGATAATATAATTCTAAAAGCTTATAAAACTAAACAGTATAATAATCAAGAAGCTTTAACAATAATTGATATAGATGCTGTAAACTCTAATTTAGAAGATTTTAATTTAGATAATGTTGTAGAACAAGGTGTTTCAAATATAAAAGAGTGGGAAAATATTCAAAATTTAGTTTACTATTTTGTAACTCCAATTTATGATAAAAATCTTACTTTTACATATTTTAATTCTACTACTAACTCTTTTAAAGAGATTAGAGTCCCTTTGATTTTACAAAATGAACTTGTAAGTACTCAAACTGATTTAAATCCAAACGATTCAACTTTTGAAAAATATAAAAAGATGGCTTCAACAGTTGTTTTTATTTTATTTTTAATTTTATTTATTTGGAAAAGAAAGAAATTTTTAATCCCTTTTGTATTAATAACTTTTATTTTTGCACTAATTTATAATCTTCCAAATGAAAAAGGAAAGATAAAACAAGACTCTTTTGTATATATTTTACCAACAAAAAATTCAACAGTATTTTTTAAAGTTGATAAAGAGTTAAAAGTTGAGATATTGGAGAGAAAAGGTCAGTTTGTAAAAGTTTTAGGGATTGAAGATGGATTTATTGGCTGGATAAAGGAGGATAGTTTTGAGAAAAATTAGAGGAATCATAGTATTTATTCAATTTTCTATAACAGTTGCAATTGTTGTATTATTTATGTATTTATTTAGAAATCATACACATAAAGTTATAAAAATTTGGATGAAAGTTCAAATGTTTTTTCTTGGAATAAAACTTGAGACAGAAGGAAAGCTAGATGAAAGTTGTGATTTAATCTTAATAAATCATCAATCTATGCTAGATATTATTGTAATGGAACATATTCATAATAGGCATATTGCTTGGGTTGCAAAAAAAGAGATAACAGATCTATTTTTCTTTGGACACATTATAAAAGCACCACGAATGATAAGTGTTGATAGAGAGAATAAAGCAGGGCTTATTAAACTTTTAGCTGATGTAAAGAATAGATTAGATTTAGGTCGTCCAATTGCAATGTTTCCAGAAGGAACAAGAAGTGATGGAACTTATATGGGAGAGTTCAAAGTTGGAGCTAAAATGGTTGGGAATAAGTTTAATTTAAAAGTTCAACCAGTTGTTATGTTTAATACTAGAAATATAGTAAATTCTCAAAAAGTAGAAGCCTCTCCAGGTATTGTAAAAGTTGTATATTTAGAGCCAGTACAAGCTAGTAAAGATACATCTTGGTATGAAGATACAGAAAAAAACATGAGAGAAGTTTTCGAAAAAGAGTATAAAAATTATGTTTCCTAATTATCAAGCTGTTTTAGCAGTTGGAATTGGTGGAGCAATAGGTTCAGTTTTACGGTATTTTACAGTTTTTTTTCAACAAAAATATTATCCAGTAGATTTTCCTCTGGGAATACTTATTGTAAATATTATAGGTTCGTTTTTTATTGGATTTTTATATATCTATTTTTCATCTTATATTATTTCTGATAATATAAGATTTCTTTTAATAACTGGATTTTTAGGAGGTTTAACAACCTTTTCTACTTTCGCTATAGATAGTTATTTACTATTTGGAACATCTTTAAATCTTGCAGTGTTAAATATAGTATCAAACCTCTTTGGCTCACTTTTTGCTGTTGGTATAGGTGTAAAAATAGCTCAAATAATTTTCAAATAGAAAAAAATTTAAGCAATATGAAGTTATAATATTTCTAATATCAAAAAAAAGGATAGTTTATGCATATGCCAAGTGGAATGCAATTATTAATAATTGTTTTAATCGTATTAATTTTATTTGGTGGTAAAAAAATACCAGAATTAGCTAAAGGTTTAGGAAGTGGTATTAAAAACTTTAAAAAAGCAGTGAAAGAAGATGAAGAAGAGGTTGCAACTGCTTCAAAAATAGAAGAGAATGAAAAAAAAGCTGATACAAAAGTAAATGAAACGAAACAATCATAGTTTTATATAAAGGATTTTTATGAGTATGCCAAGCGGAATGGAACTATTAATAATAGTTCTAATTGTGTTAATTTTATTTGGTGGTAAGAAGATTCCAGAGTTAGCTAAAGGTTTAGGAAGTGGAATTAGAAACTTCAAAAAAGCTATAAAAGAAGATGAAGAAGAGATTGTTACTAAAAAATCTGAAGAAGAAAAATCTAAGAATATAGAACAAAATCAAGAAACAAAAAATTCGTAAGAGAAGAACATTGCAAAATATTATTAAAGAGTATATAGAAAAGATACTAGAAAAAGAGATAGTTCTTGAAAAACCAAAAGATATTAGTTTAGGACATTTTGCAACACCTGTTGCATTTTCATTAGCAAAAGAATTTAAAATATCTCCAATTATTTTAGCTCAAGAGTTAGTTTTAAAACTACAAAATGAAGAGCTATTTGAAAAAATTGAAGCTGTAAAAGGTTTTATAAATTTTACACTATCTAAAAAATTTATAGAAAAACTTACAAATGAAGCATTAGACAAAAAAGATAATTTTGCTAAAGGTAGTTCTAAAAGTGAAAAAATTCTTTTAGAGTATGTTAGTGCAAATCCAACAGGACCACTTCACATAGGACATGCAAGAGGTGCGGTATTTGGAGATACTTTATATAAAGTTGGAATATATCTAGGTTATCCTATAACAACAGAATACTATATAAATGATGCTGGTGCTCAAATGCAACTTTTAGGAATTAGTGTTAGTTTAGCTGCTAGAGATTTTTTATTTAAAGAAGAAGTAGAGTATCCTGAAAGTTATTATAGAGGAGAATATCTAGTAGAAATTGCTCAAGAGATTATAGATAAATATGGAAAAGAGATTATCTATGATGAGAGTAGATTTGAAGAGATGGCAATTTTTGCAAAAGATATAGTTATGCAAATTATTATAAAAGATTTGGGTGATTTAGGGATAAGTTTTGAAAATTTTGTATCTGAGAAATCTTTATATAGTTCATGGAATAGTACAAAAGAGGTTTTAGAGAAAAATGGTTCACTTTATGCAAAAGAGGATAAAATTTATTTAAAATCTACACAATTTGGAGATGATAGTGATAGGGTTGTTGTACGGGATAATGGTATTCCAACATATCTTGCTGGAGATATAATTTATCATAAAAATAAATTTGATAGAGATTTTGATAAATATATAAATATTTGGGGAGCTGATCATCATGGATATATTACAAGAGTTAAAGCAGCTATTGAATTTTTAGGAAATGATTCATCAAAACTTGAAGTTATTTTATCTCAAATGGTACAACTTTTAAAAGGTGGACAACCATATAAGATGAGTAAAAGGGCTGGAAATGTAATACTTATGTCTGATATTACAGCTGAAATAGGAAGTGATGCTTTAAGATTTATATTTTTAACTAAAAAAAGTGATACTCATTTAGAGTTTGATATTGATATGTTAAAAAATCAAGACTCATCAAATCCAATTTTTTATATAAATTATGCACATGCTAGAATAAATCAACTTTTTGTAAAATCAAATTTAAATATAGATGATATTTTAAATGAGAGTTTTGAAAATATAAATATTGAAGCTTTTAACTTAGCATATGAATCTTTATTATTAAAGTCAGTTTTGGAAGATTCATTTGCAAAAAGAGATATGCAAAAAATTACTGAGTATTTATACAATTTAGCTTCAAGTGTACATAAATTTTATAATGAGCATAAAATTATAGGAAGTAGTGAAGAAAAAACTTACTTAAAAGTTTTAAGTATGGCTAAACTAAGTTTAAAAGTAGGGCTTAAACTTCTTGGAATTGAAGCAAAAGAGATTATGTAATCTCTTTTTGTTTCTAAAATATACTAATTTAATCTTAAGTCAGGACTCCATTTAAGCTCATTTTTCGCTTTTATTGTTGAGAGTCTTTCATCATCATTAGCAATATTATAAATACTGTTTTTATCACAATTAATGGCTAAAAATGCTGCATAAGCAGCAGCTTCTATATGTACAGGTGGAACATAATCGACTGGTTTATCAAAACCAGTTTCATTACCATATAAAAGACCATTTCTAAGTATAATTCCAATAAAAGGTGCATTTAATACTTGTTCTTCTAAACTTGCAACAGCTTTTGATGTAGTTCCATAAACTGGATCTGAAAAATTTAATAATGCAGAATCTTCTGTATGAGGTAAAGCTGATGGTTCATAAACAAAAGCTATACTTTGAGCAATCATTTTTTCTATTCCAGCCTTTTTTGATGCATTTACTAAATTCTTTGTCCCAATTTCTCTTAATCTAGCATTACTTTCTAAAGCTTTTTCCATTTTATCTGGATCTAATCCAAGAGGAAGGTCTGTTAATTGGTGAAATACAATCTTTGGTTTGATTGAAACTATAATCTCTTCAATCTTTTTTTCATCATATACATCAACTATTATAGGTTCTATACCAAGTTTATTTAAAGATTCTATTTTATTTTTACTTCTTGTAGTTCCATAAACTTTCCAACCATCTTTAACTAAAAGTTTACATATATTTTTTCCTATTACTCCAGAAGCACCAGCAATAAATGCTACTTTATTTTCACTCATTTTAGTTCCTTTTTAAGTTTTAGTTGGAAGAAAAGTTTTAATTTTTAGGTTTTATAAAACTCTCTAAAAACTCTTCAAGATTATATTTTTCTCTATATTTCTCACTCATTAAATGAATAAAAATATCACCTAAATCAATAACAGTCCAGTTATCATCTTCATCAACTCTTAAAAATTCTTCACCTTTTGGTTTTAAATCAATTTTTAAATGATCTAGTAGTGCATTACCATGTTTTGGATTTAAAGTTGTAGCAATTACAACATAATCAACTAAATAATCTTTAGAAGTTAAATCAAAAACTTCTATATCTGTAGCTTTTTTATCTTCTAAAATTGCTTTTATATTTTCTATTCTATTGTTCAAATTTTTCCTTTTTAAATTTATTAAATCTTGCCAAATCTCTTTTGGCACAAAGTTTAAATCTAGTTCGTTTCTTAGTTTTGTAGAGCTAATATCTATATTTATATCAAGAGTTTTAAACTCATTTGATATTAAATTATAGCCTTCTCTTTTTGCTACAACAAACTCTAAATTTTCTTTTAATTCATCTATATTATGCCATCTATGAAGAGATTTTAGATTATCTTCACCTATTATAAAATAGATTTTACTAGGTTTATATAAGTTTTTAATATACCTAATTGTCTCATAAGTAAAGCTTAGTTTTTCTTGATTTATTTCAAAATCACTTATTTGTACTCTTTTATTATTTTTAAAAACTTTTTTAAGAAGTTCAAATCTCTCTTTTGGTTTAAATAAAAAATCTTTTTTAAAAGGGTTTAGATATGTAGGAACTATGATTAACTTATCAATATCAAGCTTTTCTAATGCTGTTTCAACTATAGCTTTATGTGCTATATGAACAGGATCAAAACTGCCACCAAAAATTGCAATTTTCAATTATTTTTTGCCTTTGTTTTATAATTAAATATTATTATAGCAATTTTTGGATAAAATATTTGCTATTTAGAATTTTTATAAAGGGAATAAATGGCTATTAAAGTTGCAATAAATGGATTTGGAAGGATAGGAAGATGTGTAGCTAGAATTATTGCTACTAGAGATGATGTTGAGTTAGTTGCAATCAACGATACTGCAAAACCAGATATGCTTGAATATATTACAAAATATGATACTGTTCATGGAACTTTTGATGGTGAGGTTAAAGTTGAAAATGGTTATTTGAGAATGGGGAAAATTAATGCAAAACTATATTCAACTAGAGATGCAAGTGAATTAACATTTACTAAAGATTGTGGAGCAGAGATTGTTTTAGAGTGTACAGGTGCATATTTAACTAAAGAGTCTTGTCAAATTCATATAGATAATGGTGCTAAAAAAGTTGTAATGTCAGCTCCAGCAAAAGATGATACAAAAACTTATGTAATTGGTGTAAATGAAGCTACTTATTCGGGAGAAAAAATTGTTTCAAATGCTTCTTGTACTACAAATTGTCTTGGACCAATAGCAAAAATTATTGATGATGCTTTTGGAATTGAAAAGGGTTTAATGACAACTATTCACTCATATACAAATGACCAAAATATCTTAGATGTAAAACATAAATCAGATAAAAGAAGAGCAAGAGCAGGGGCTTCTAATATGATACCTACAAGTACAGGAGCAGCAAAAGCTATGAAGCTAATTATGCCTCAACTTGATGGAAAACTTCATGGACAAAGTGTAAGAGTTCCAACTCCAAATGTTTCTATGGTAGATGTAAACTTTTTAATTAAAAAAGATACAACAAAAGAGGAGATAAATGCACTATTTACTCAAAAATCAAAAGAGTTAGCTGGAGTTGTAAGTGTTGATAATGATATGTTAGTATCTAGTGATATTATTGGAAATACAAACTCTACAATTATTGCTAGTGATTTAACACAAGTAATTGGTGGAAATATGATAAAAGTTATGAGCTGGTATGACAATGAGTGGGGATACTCTGCAAGACTAGTTGATTTAGCTGTTTATGTAGCAAATAAATAAGGGAAAAGATGAAACTTCAAGAGATAAAAAATATTGATATTGCTAGTAAAAAAGTATTTATAAGATGTGATTTTAATGTTCCAGTAGATGAATATAATAATATCACAGATGATAGAAGAATAAGAAGTGCATTAAATACGATTAGATATTGTATAGATAATGATTGTTCAGTAATTTTAGCTTCTCATTTTGGAAGACCAAAAGGTGGATTTGAAGAGAAATATTCACTTGCTCCAGTAGCAAAAAGATTACATATTTTGTTAAAACAAGAGATAAAATTAGCTCCAAATGTAGTTTGTGATGAAACTTTAAAAATGGCTAAAGAGTTAAAAGCTGGAGAGATTATGCTTTTAGAAAATATGCGATTTGAAGTTGGTGAGACAAAAAATGATGAAGAACTTAGTAAAAAACTAGCAAGTATGGCTGATGTTTATATAAATGATGCTTTTGGAGTTTCTCATAGAGCTCACTCTTCTGTTGAAGGAATTGCTAAATATTTTGATGTAAAACATAAAGCTGCTGGGTTTTTATTGGCAAAAGAGATTAAATTCTTTCACCATATTGTTGAAAATCCAAAAAGACCTTTTGTATCAATAGTTGGTGGTTCAAAAGTATCTGGAAAACTTGAAGCCTTATATAATCTTGTTCCAAAGGTTGATAAGATAGTTATTGGTGGTGGAATGGCATTTACATTTTTAAAAGCTTTAGGGCATGAAATAGGAAAATCACTTGTTGAAGAGGATTTAATACCTGAAGCCATTAAGATTATGGATTTAGCAAAACAAAAAGGTGTAAAACTATATCTTCCAGTTGATATTGTTGCAGCAGAAGCTTTTGATGCTGAAGCTATTGCAAAAATAGTTCCTGTTCAAGAGATGCCAAAATCTTGGATGGGATTAGATATTGGACCTGCAACAGCTTTATTATTTAGTGAAGTTTTAAGTGATGCAAATACTATTTTATGGAATGGACCAATGGGTGTTTATGAGATGGAAAAATTTGCTAAAGGTAGTACAAAAATTTCTCATGCAGTAGCTAGTTCTTATGCAACGACTGTTGTTGGTGGTGGAGATACTGCTGACTTAGTAAGAATTACTGGAGATGAAGCTGATATGACATTTATCTCTACAGGTGGTGGAGCATCATTAGAATTAATTGAAGGGAAAATTTTACCAGGAGTTAAGGCTTTGGTTATTGAGGATGATAAATAAATGCCAATAATTGCTAGCAATTTTAAGACAAATCATACAAGAAAAACTACAAAAGAGTATATAGAAAAACTAAATAATTATTTAAAAAATAGTAGTATAAAAAATGAAGTTTTAGTTTTCCCTACTTCAACTTCATTTGATAGTTTTTATACAGTTTCTAGTCTTGAAATTGGAGCACAAAATGCTTATTGTACTAATAATGGCTCTTTTACAGGTGAAATTGGTTTAGAACAACTTGAAGAGTTTAATATAAAAACTATTTTAATTGGACATAGTGAAAGAAGACATATTTTAAGTGAATCTCAAGAAGATATAGCAAAAAAATATGAGTTTTATAAACAACAAGGATTTAAAATAGTTTATTGCATAGGAGAACCTTTAGAGGTTAAAAATCAAGGATTAGAGAAAATTTTAGAGTATATTTTTGAACAATTTATTGGGATTGATATAAATTACTCTAATTTGATTTTAGCTTATGAACCTGTTTGGGCAATTGGAACAGGAGTTACTGCAACAAATGAAGATATAGAAAAAATTCATAGTGCAATAAAAGAGAAAATCTCTAAACCACTACTTTATGGTGGAAGTGTAAAAGTAGAAAATGTAAGAGATATTTGTCAAATAGCAAATGTTGATGGAGCATTAATAGGAACAGCTTCTTGGAAAGTAGAAGATTTTATACAAATAATAGAGAATACAAAGGATTTAAAATGATAATGAAAGGTAAAAAAGGTGTTATCTTAGGTGTTGCAAATGATAAATCTATTGCTTATGGTATAGCAAAAGCTTGTGCTGCTCAAGGTGCAAAAATAGCTTTTACATACTTAAATGATGCACTTAAAAAAAGAGTTGAACCAATAGCAGCTGAGTTTGGAAGTGAAGATTTAGTATATCCATGTGATGTTTCAAAACCTGAAGAGATAGTTGCCTTAAGAGAGTCTTTACAAAAAGATTTAGGTGAGATTGATTTTATTGTTCACTCAATTGCTTTTGCTCCAAAAGAGGGACTTAGTGGAAGATTTTATAATATTTCTAAAGAGGCATTTGATATAGCTATGGATATATCTGTTTACTCTTTGATTGAAGTTACAAGAGAGCTAAAACCACTTTTATCTTCTAACTCTTCAATTTTGACTCTAACATATTATGGTGGGGCGAAATATATTCCAAACTACAATCTTATGGGAGTTGCAAAAGCAGCTTTAGAGATGACTACAAAATATTTAGCTGAAGATTTAGGAAAAGATGGAACAAGAGTAAATGCTATTAGTGCAGGACCTATTAAAACTTTAGCTGCTGCTGGAATTGGTGATTTTAGATTTATGTTAAAGTGGAATGAAGCACATTCACCTTTAAAGAAAAATGTAACTATTGATGAAGTTGGAAATTCTGGTATGTATTTATTAAGTGATTTAAGTAGTGCAGTAACAGGTGAAATTCACTATGTTGATAGTGGATTTAATATTATGGGAATGCCAGCAGTTGAGTTTGATGAAGGAAAACCAAGAATTGCTTGGAATGGAACAGATAAATAAAAAAGTATAAGTTTTTGTAGATTTATTTGTTGAAGAAAAGATTTTCTTGCTTATTTATTAGTAAATTTGCGAAGAAATCTCTTTTTTTTCTTTACTTTTTTTTTAAAGTTTTAAAATTGAGAAAGTTATTAAAAATAGTAAGTTTAAATTGTTTTACTATTTTTAATAATTTTAAGAGAATTAAAAATCTCAGATAATTAGAAAATTTTAACAATTTAGGACGAATATGAATATAGATTTCAAAAACTTAGCAAATAAATACCAAACGCCATATTATGTATATGATTTTGATTATATTACAAAACAATATACAGAGTTAAAAGAGTCATTTAGAGCAAGAAAATCTCTAATAGCTTATGCTGTTAAAGCAAATTCAAATTTAAGTGTTATAAAACATCTTGCAAATTTAGGTGCTGGAGCTGATTGTGTTAGTATTGGTGAAGTTAAAAGAGCATTAAAAGTAGGTGTTCCTGCTTACAAAATTATTTTTTCAGGTGTTGGAAAAAGTGATGATGAGATAAAAGAGGCTTTAGAACTAGATATTTTACTTATAAATGTTGAAAGTGCTGAAGAGTTAAATAGAGTTGAAATAATTGCAAAAGAGTTAGGAAAAGTTGCAAGAATTTCTATAAGAGTAAATCCAAATATTGATCCAAAAACTCATCCATATATCTCAACAGGGCTTCATGAAAATAAATTTGGAGTAGATATTGATACAGCTAAAAGAATGTATATACAATGTAAAAATAGTGAGTTTTTAGAGCCTACAGGAATTCATTGTCATATTGGATCTCAACTTACACAACTTCAACCAATTAAAGATGCTGTAAAAATAGTAGCTGATTTAGTTAGAAATTTAAAAGCAATAAAAATTGAGTTGTCTTTTATGGATGTTGGTGGAGGATTAGGAATTGTTTATAAAGATGAGAAACTAATTGATACTTATGAGTATGCTCAATCAATTTTAGATGTTATGTTTGGACTTGATTTAACAGTTATTTGTGAACCTGGAAGATTTATAGTTGGAAATTCAGGAGTTTTTGTAACAAAAGTTTTATATGAAAAAATAAATGGGAATAAAAGATTTGTTATTGTTGATGGGGCTATGAATGACTTAATTAGACCTGCTCTTTATGGAGCTTATCATAAAATCGAAGTTTTAAATGATAATAAAGATTTTAGTGATTGTAATATAGTTGGACCAGTTTGTGAAAGTGGAGATTTTTTTGCAAAAAATATAGAGCTTCCGAAAACTTCACACAATGATTTAGTTGCTATTTATAGTGCTGGAGCTTATGGATTTACGATGGCAAGTAACTATAATACAAGAGGAAGAGTTGCTGAAATTGCTATTGAAGGTGGAGTTGATAGACTAATTAGAAGAAGAGAAAACTTTGAAGATTTAATTGCACATGAGATAGAGTTTATAAAATAAAAAAGGGCAAAAAATGGCTATTGAAGATGGATTAGTAGAGATTAGAAATAAACTGGATGATATAGATAATAAATTATTAGATTTATTAAATGAAAGAATGAATCTTGTTCATCAAGTTGGAGTTATAAAAGCTCAAAGTGGAGGAGCTATTTATAGACCAGAGAGAGAAAAATCTATTATAGATAGACTTGAAAAAATAAATAAAGAGAAAAAAGGATTTCTAAATAGAAGTGCTATAGAAGCACTATTTTTAGAAATTTTTGCAATATCAAGAAATCTTGAATTACCTGAAAATATTGGATATTTAGGACCACAAGGAAGTTTTACTCATCAAGCAGCAGAAGCTAGATTTGGGGCTATGAGTTCTTATGTCTCTATTAGTTCTATTAAAGGAATATTTAAAGAGTTAGAATCAAAAAAGATAAAATATGGAGTTGTTCCTATAGAGAACTCTTCAAATGGAATTGTAAATGATACAATAGGTGGATTTAGTAATTTTAATTCAAAAATTATTGCTGAAATTGTACTAAACATTCATCATACTTTAGCGACAACTTGTGATAAGATAAGTGATATTAAAAAAATATATTCAAAAGATATAGCATTTGATCAGTGTAGAAAATTTTTAACAAATTTTGGACTTGATGAGGTTGAATTAATCCCAGTTGAGTCAACTACAAAAGCTGCAAAACTAGCAGCTATTGAGCCAAATAGTGCAGCTATTTCTCCACATGTAGCTGCAAAATTATATAATCTTCCAATTTTATTTGAAAATATAGAGGATAAAGACAATAATAAAACTAGATTTTTTATTTTAAGTGATTTTGAAAATTTACCAAGTGGAAATGATAAAACTTCAATTTTAGTGAATCTTCCAGATACTCAAGGAGCACTGGTAAAATTTTTAAATGATTTTAATGATTTAGGAATAAATTTAACAAAAATAAAATCTCATATTGTTGAAGGGAATTCAATATTTTTTATAGATTTTGATGGACATAAAGATGATGATAATGTTAAAAAAGTTCTTGAAAAACATAAAAATAGTATAAAAGTTTTGGGCTCTTATGTAAAAGAGATAAAAGATATTTAGACAATAAGGATAAAAAATGAAATTTAATGAAGTATTAAAAAATCTTTCAACTTATGAAGCAGGTAAACCAATAGAGTTAGTTGTAAGAGAGTATGGAATAGACCCAAAAGAGGTAGTAAAACTAGCTTCAAATGAAAATCCATATGGAACAAGCCCTAAAGTTGTAGCAAAAATAGAGAGTTTAGTAAAAAATATGTATTTGTATCCTGATGATTCTATGTTTGAACTAAAAGAGACCTTAGCAAATAAGTTCGATTTAGAGAGTAAGAATGTAATTATTGGCTCTGGAAGTGATCAAATTTTGGAGTTCTGTATTCATGCAAAATGTCAAAAAGGTTCAAATGTTTTAATGGCAAAAACAACTTTTGCTATGTATGAGATTTATGCAAAACAGGTTGATGCAAATATTATTAAAACAGAATCTAGTCAACATAATTTAAAAGAGTTTAGTGACCTTTATAAAAAATATGGTGCAGATATTATATTTTTATGTATTCCAAATAACCCTTTAGGAGAGTGTTTAGATAAAAATGAAGTTTATGAATTTTTAAGAACTATTGATAAAGATACTCTAGTTGTAGTTGATGGAGCATATCAAGAGTATGCTGCTTTTAAAGATGAAAACAAAAGAATTTGCCCAAAAGATTTGATTAATAGTTTTCCAAATGCTATATATCTTGGAACATTCTCTAAAGCTTATGCTCTTGGTGGAATGAGAGTTGGTTATGGTTTAGCAAAAGAGGATATCATATCTACTTTTTACAAAATAAGAGCTCCTTTTAATATTACAACTCTAAGTTTAGCAGCAGCTATTGAAGCATTAAAAGACGAAGAGTTTGTACAAGATTGTATTGCTAAAAACTTTTCAGAAATGAAAAGATATGAAGAGTATGCAAAGCAAAAAGGGTTTGAGTATATTCCTTCTTATACAAATTTTATTACAATTTTATTTAAAGACTTTGTTTCAAAAACTGTTTCTCAAAAACTTTTAGAGCGAGGAATGATAGTAAGAGATTTAACAGGTTATGGATTAAATGCAATAAGAGTAACAATTGGTTCAAGTGAGCAAAATACAAAGTTATTTAAACTTTTAGATGAAGTTTTAGAAGAGTTAAAATAAGAGTTATTATGGAAGTAAAAGGTAAATCTACAGAAGAATTAAGCGAGTTAGCATCACAAATAAGAGATAGAATTATTGATGTGGTATCAAGAAAAGGTGGACACTTCTCTTCAACTTTAGGAGCAGTTGAACTTACTCTTGGAATGCATTATGTATTTGATGTAGATAGTGATCCTTTTATTTTTGATGTTTCACATCAATGTTATGCTCATAAGCTTCTTACACAAAGATGGGAAGAATTTGAGACAATTCGACAGTTTGGAGGTCTTTGTGGATTTACTAAACCAAATGAAAACAAAGCAGACTATTTTGTAGCTGGACATAGTTCAACCTCTATTTCACTTGCTGTTGGAGCTGCAAAATCTATACAGTTAAAGAATGAAAATAGAGTTCCTGTTGTAATGATTGGAGATGGCTCAATGAGTGCAGGAATGGTCTATGAGGCACTAAATGAGTTAGGAGATTTGAAACTACCTGTTGTAATAATATTAAATGATAATGAAATGAGTATTGCAAAACCAATAGGAGCAATATCAAAATATCTATCAAAAATTTTAGCAGGAAAGTTTTATCAAAGTTTTAAAGCAAGAGTAGATAAATTTATAAGAAATAATATGCCTGAAGGTACAACATATTTGGCTAAAAGATTAGAAAGTTCTATAAAGTTAATAACTCCAGGAATACTTTTTGAAGAGCTGGGAATTGATTATATTGGACCAATAGATGGACATGATATAGAAGAGATTATAGAGACTTTAGAAATTGCAAAATCTATGAATAAACCAGTAATTGTTCATGCAAGAACTGTAAAAGGAAAAGGTTATAAAATAGCTGAAGGGCAACATGAACATTGGCATGGTGTAGGTCCTTTTAATGTTCAAGATGGAGAATTTATAAAAAAAGTTGTACAAAAAAGTGCAACAGCTATTTATTCAGAAACTCTTTTAAATTTAGCAAGAAAATATGAAAATATAGTAGGGGTAACTGCTGCTATGCCAAGTGGTACAGGAATAGATAAATTAATTGAAGAGTTTCCTACTAGATTTTGGGATGTTGCAATTGCAGAACAACATGCTATTACATCAATGGCTGCTATGGCTAAAGAGGGTTTTAAACCCTTTATTACAATTTACTCAACATTTTTACAAAGAGGATTTGACCAAATAATTCATGATGTCTGTATTATGGCTCTACCTGTAGTTTTTGCTATGGATAGAGCTGGAATTGTAGGAAATGACGGAGAGACTCATCAAGGTGTTTTTGATATAAATTTTTTAAGATTTATACCAAATATGATTTTATTTGCACCAAGAGATAATGAGACTTTAGAATACTCTTTAGAGTTTGCTTATAATTTAGATAAACCTTGTGCAATTAGGTATCCAAGAGGTTCTTTTAAACAGTTAGAGTATAAAGCAACACCCTTTGAATTAGGAAAGGCTGAACTTCTAAAATCTGGTGCATCAAATAAACTATTTATTGGATATGGGGCTGGAGTTTCTAAAGCAATTGAGGTTGAAAAACTTCATAATGAAGATATAGCAATTTTAGATTTAAGATTTATAAAACCAATAGATAAAGAGATTTTAAAAGAATTATCAAAAAAATATAACTTTTGGTATGTATTTAGTGACTCACAAAAACTTGGTGGTGTTGCAAGTGCTATTATGGAAACTTTAAATGAATTAAATATTTTAAATATAAAAATAACTTCTTTTGAATATGAAGATAATTTTATAGAACATGGTGATACATCAGATGTAGAGCGATATTTAGGGTTACTTCCAGAACAAATAGTAAATAATATTTAATAAAATATTTCTCTCTTTAATTAAAACTTATTTTAAATAATAGTTTATAGATATTCTTTAAATAGGATATTTTTTATCCTATATTATAAGAATAAATTATAATAAAATTCTAAAAAAAGTATAAAATTAATTTTCATTTAATAAATATTATCCTATTATTAACTGATTTTAATTTAGTAGGAATAATATGAAATTAGCATTATCGCTTTCAATTCTATTAGGTGCAAGTAGTTTATTTGCAAATCAGTCATTAATTACAAAGGCTAAAAATGCGGGACTTGAGCCAATACCAAGCTCAAAAGATGCATTAATGAAATTAATTGATGATAAAAAAGATCCAATTACAGCTGCAAAAGTTGAATTAGGAAAAAAATTATATTTTGATCCAAGATTATCAAGAAGTAATTTAATCTCATGTAATACATGTCATAACTTAGCTCTTGGTGGAGCAGATGGAGTACCAGCTGCTATAGGGCATGGATGGACAGCAAATCCACACCATTTAAACTCACCAACAGTTTATAACTCTGTTTTCTTTAAAGCACAGTTTTGGGATGGAAGAAGCCCTCACTTAGCTGACCAAGCACAAGGACCAGTTCAAGCAGGTCCAGAAATGGCTGCTCCTCCTTCATTAGTTGAAGAGAGAATTAATTCAATTCCAGAATATGTAAATGAGTTTAAAACTACTTATGGAAAAGATGTAAAAATTGATTTTGGAAAAATTACTTCAACTATTGCAACTTTTGAAAAAACACTTGTAACTCCATCAAGATTTGATAAATTTTTAGAGGGTGATTCAAAAGCTTTAACAAAAGAGGAGCAAGAGGGATTAGATATCTTCTTAAATAAAGGGTGTACAGCTTGTCATACAGGAATTGCAATTGGTGGAACAATGCAACCATTCCAAATTGCTAACCAATATACATTCACAAATGTAGGTGATTTTAAAGGTGATGAAAATGGTATGGTTAAAACACCAACTTTAAGAAATATTGCTGAAACAGCACCATATTTCCACAATGGACAAATTTGGGCTTTAACAGATGCAATTAAAGAAATGGGTTCAGTTCAACTTGGAATTGAAATAAGTGATGGTGATGCAGCTAAAATTGAGACTTTCTTAAAAGTTTTAAGTGGTACAAAACCAAATATTACTTATCCTCAACTTCCAGCTTCAACAAATAAAACTCCAAAACCATCATTTGATTAATAAAAAGCTAGGGATTTTCCCTAGTTTTTTAAAAATGGTATTAATTTCTCAATGCTTAAGCCCATGGCAGTACTTTCTAAACCAATTACTTTTTTAATATATGGTTTACAAAATCCTTCTACCATTATTGCCCCTGCTTTACCAAAACATTCACCACTTTTTAAATAGTTTTCTAAATCTTTTTTATCAAATTTATTAAATTCATAAGTTGTAATTGAGATATCAATAAGTTCTAGTTTATTTGATTTATAAATCATACAAGTGATAACACTAGTTTTATTTGCGCTTTGAAGTTCCAACATAGCTTTTGCATCATAAAAATCTTTTGCTTTTCTAAGTAATTTTCCTTCACAAGTTACAACACTATCAGCTACTAATAAAGGTATATCTTTAATACCATATTTTAAATATAGTTCATCAAATTTACCTTTTGTTGCAAGATAGCAAAACTCTTTTGGATTCTGTGTAGTTATATTATCTTCATTAAAATTTCCTCCATTTTGTATAAAATCTATATTAAAAGCTTTTAATATCTTTGCTCTAGTTGGGGAATTTGAACCAAGTCTTATCATAGTTTGCCTTTTTTCTTTGGATTATACTAAGTTTTAATATAATACATTTTTAATAAAAAAGGTTTTATATGTTGCTTCTTTCAAGAGTTTCTGGAGTTTTAATATTTTTAAGTTTTATTTTTACAGTTTATTCATATTTTTTAGATGATAGAGTAAAACTTTTTGCAGTAGTTTTTATTTGGATTGCTTCATTAATACTATTTTTCACAATAAAATCAAAGAGTCTTATTGTAGTTTTACTATTTTTCTCTTTATTAGCATTTTTATTTAGTTATATAAATGGTTTTTATATTGATTTTTTTAAAGCATTTAGTGTAAATTTATATCTTCTTATACTTTTAATATCTGTAGGTTTTTTAAAACTTATTGCAACACCTAAAAAAGAGAAAGATGAACTTCCAAAAGGGAAAGCATCATTTATAAAAACATATATTGGAATCCATCTTTTTGGTTCAATTATAAATTTATCAGCTTTACTTTTAGTTGCTGATAAGATGTATAAAAAAGCAAAACTTAGCCCTTTACAAATTATTGTATTAACTCGTTCTTTTGCAAGTGATGCTTATTGGTCACCATTTTTTGTGGCTTTTGCTGCTGCTATTACTTATGCTCCAAATTTAGAAACTTTTTCTATAATATCATTTGGTATGATTTTAGCAATTTTTGCATTTTTTATTACATATTTTGAAGTAGTACAAAGTAAGTTTAATTTAGATGAGTTTTATGGATATCCTTTATCTTTGCAGACTTTATATTTACCATTTATTTTAGGATTATTTGTACTTCTTACCCATCACTATTTTGAAGATTTAAAGATAATTTTACTTATATCAATATTTGCATTTTTACTTACTATTTTAATATTACCTATAAAAAAAGGTTTAAAAGAGAGCTTAAAAATTTTAAAATATCATATTATTGATGAATTACCAAAAATGAAGAGTGAAATATCTCTATTTTTAGTTGCAGGGCTATTTGGGATATTTGCAGGAAGTGTTTTATTAGGGCTTAACTTTAAAATACCTTTTGAAGTTTTTGATTATAAAGTTGCTTCTATACTGCTTTTTATTTTTATTCTTTTAGCTTTTGTAGGAATTCATCCAATTATATCTATCTCAATTTTAGGAGACTTTTTTACAAATGCAAATCATACTTTACTTGCTATGACCTTTTTAATGGCTTGGGCTACAACAGTTTCAACTTCACCAATTTCAGGATTAAATCTTACTATGAGTGCAAGATATAATTGCAATGCAAAAGAGATATTTAAATTAAATATATTTTATGCAATCAAGATGTATATAATTTGTGTGATTTTATTATTTATAATGTCAAAAGTTTTAGGTATTTAATATTGGAAAGAAGAGATTTAGTTTATAACTCTTCTTGCAGTCCAATAAGTATCTTTATAGAATGGTTTATCAAGTTTTGTGTATTGAATACCTTTAATTGAAGCATGTAGAAATTCTCCATTTCCAGTGTAAACTCCAACATGTTTATCAATTTTACTAGTTTTGAAAAATACTAAGTCTCCTGGTTGTAGTTCAGATTTTTTAACTTCTATACCTTCATTTACTTGAGTAACTGTAGATCTTGAAAGCATATGATTAAATTTCTCTTTAAACATCTTTTGAGTAAATGCAGAACAATCAATTCCATTTTGACCTGTTCCTCCCATTTTATATCTTATATGTTTTGTTTCATTGTAAAATTCATTAAATGCTTTTTTCTTTTGGTTTGTATTGTTATAGGCATAACTAGTAAAATTTTCATTTGTGATACTATTATTTTTACTAATTTTGCTATTTATTGTTTTCTTTTTATTACTAACTGATTTAGTTATTGATTTTTTACTCTTATTTACTTGTTTATTGCTTATTTGTTTTTTAGTTGCTGTAGATTTTGTTGTTTTGTTTTCATTTTTATTTGTTTGTGTTTTTTGCTTTTTTACTTTGCTTTTTACATCTTTTTGAGTTTTACTATTTTGGGTTTTTGTGATTGGTGTTTTAGTAGTTTTTGAGTTTTGTTCCGCATATAAATTTGTTTGCAAGCCCAAAATCAAGAAGAGTAATGGGGATATAATTGAAATCTTTTTTAACACTTTTTTCTCCTATTTTATTTAAATACTCTTTGTGCTTTCCAGTAATTCTTTGCAAAATAATCATTTTCTAATTCTGAAATTGTTACTCCAATTTTAGTTGAAGCATGCATAAACTTTCCATCTTCAATATAAATACCTACATGATTTGTTCTACCTGTTTTAAAGAAAACTAAATCTCCCATTTGAAGTTCATTTTTCTTAATAGGTTTTCCAATTTGTGCTTGTTCACTTGTACTTCTTGGAAGTGCAAGATTAAATTTCTCTTTTAAAACTTTTTGTACAAAACCAGAACAATCAATTCCATTTTTTGATGTTCCACCTAATTTATATTTAACACCTTCCCAATTACTGTAAAAATCAAATAAATTATTATTAATTTTTACTTGTTTTGAACTATAGTTCTCTTTTGTGTTAAAAATATCAACTTTTTTTGAGTTATTGATATTTAATTTTTTATTTATTGGATAGGTTGCTTGTTGATGTATAGATGATTGTTTTTGTGCATTTTGGTATTGTGAAACATCAACTTTATCTTCACTTACTTTATATGAACAACCCGTAAAAAGTATAGTACTAAACAATGTAATAATAAATATTTTACTAGATTTCATATGGTTAAATTCCCTTTTTTTTGGTGAAAAAATTTCTTTATCTTAGTTAAAAATAGTAAATATGTCAAGTCTAAAAATTTAAATAGTATAATGAGCTTTTATTTTATGGGAGTTAAAATGTTAAAAATTTTAAAATTTATACCAATAATTTTTATGTTAAATTCTTGTGTTTCTTCAAAAAACAGTCTAATTAATAATAATTATAGTGATTTTAAGAAACAAAATACTTTCGATTATTGTTCAAAATTTTCTTATATTTTAAATATTGATGATATCAAATATAGAAAAATGTTTGTTGAATATATTAATCTTGATTCTAATTGCAAATGGAATGGTCTTGCTCGAGGTTTTTTTGTCTCTTTATTTAAAGAAGAGTTAAATGCAAAATCTTTTGAATTAGTCCAAAGATTTGACTTTAAAAATGTTGAAATAAGTACATATATAATAGATAACTATTTTTATGTTGATATTATAGATGAATTTGGTGTTTTTGATGATAGATTAACTATTGATTATAGTGGTATTTATACAGATGAGATTTTAAGAAAAAATGGTATGATTAATAATTATAAAGATTATCCTAGGCTAGATTTTAATTATAATAAAAGTTTAGTTCAGCTTAATTTTATAAATAGCTATTTTTCACTAGATAGTGGAAGTTTTAGAGATTAAAGGAGATTTATGGAAAGAAGTTCAATATCGTCATTGATTTTAGGTTTTTTTATCTTTATTGGTTTAAGTAGTTTAGGTTATTTTGTATCAACAGCATTCTTAAAAACAAAAGATATGGAAAGAACAGTTATTGTAAAAGGTTTATCAGAGAAAGAAGTTTTGGCAAATATTGTAATTATGCCAATAAAAATAAGCCAAACAGGAAATGATTTTGAAGCTTTAAGTAAAAAAACAAATAGTGATACAACACAAATTATAGAGTTTTTAAAACAAAATGGTATAAAAGAAGAAGATATATCATTAGGATCAACATTGGTTGTAGATAAGATGGCAAATGAGTATTCTAATCAAGAGTTCTCAATGAGATATTTAGCTTCAAGAGTTATAAATATTTATAGTAGTGAAGTTGAAAAGGTAAGATCTTTAACTGGAAAATTATCTGAACTTTCACAAAAAGGTATTTTATTTAAAACAGATGATTATGATACAAAAATAGAGTATATTTTTACAAAATTAAATGACATAAAACCATCTATGATTGAAGAAGCAACAGCAAATGCAAGAGAAGTTGCAGAAAAATTTGCACAAGATTCAAATAGTAAATTAGGAAAAATCAAAAGAGCTACTCAAGGACAAGTTGAAATGAATAGTCGAGATAAAAATAGTGAGCATATAAAAACTTTAAGAGTTGTTGCTACTGTGGAGTATTATTTAAATGATTAAATTTTAAGAGGAGATTAAATCCTCTTAAAAAGATTAAATTAGGTTTTTTTTAGCATAAGTAATTGCAGCTATTCTTGCTTCTTCTATTTTATTTATATCTTTTCCACCAGCTTGAGCAAAGTCAGGTCGTCCACCACCACTTCCACCTAAAATAGTAGCAATTTCTTTAATCCAATCTCCAGCTTTAATATTTGTATTTTTACTTCCAGCAACAATTGAAACTTTGTCATCTTTTATTTGAAGAAGTAAAATTGCTAATTTCTCATTTGCATTTTTGTTATCATCAACAATTTTCTTTAAATCTCCATTTTCAACAACACTAACTATTAGTTTTGTATCACCAATTATCTCTTCATTTATTGGAGTAACAGATTTACTTTGTGTATTTTTAAGTTCATTTTTAAGCTCTTTTATCTCATTCTTAAGCTTTTTAATACCAGCTATTAAATCATTTGATTTGATTTCTGCTTGTAACAAAGATAGTTTATTTAGTTGCTCTTTTATATATTTAAATGCACTAGTTCCAACAACAGCTTCTATTCTTCTAATTCCTGCACTAACACCAGACTCTTTAATTATATAAAAACTTCCAATATCGGCTGTATTTTTTACATGAGTTCCTCCACAAAACTCAATAGATACATCTCCACCAAAGCTAATAACTCTTACAATATCACCATATTTCTCTCCAAACATAGCAATAGCACCTTTTTTCTTAGCTTCTTCTAAAGGAAGTTCTTCTACAACTCCCTCTAATGACCTACTTATCATAGAGTTTACTAAATCTTCAACTTCATTTATCTGTTCTGTTGTCATAGCTTTAGGATATGTAAAGTCAAATCTAAGTTTTGTTGCATCATTAAAAGAACCAGCTTGAGAGATACTATCACCTAATACCATTTTTAATGCACTTTGTAAAAGATGAGTAGCACTGTGATGTTTTGCTACTTCAGATCTATTTATAACAACTGCTTCTAGAATTTGATTTTGATAAAGTTTTACATTTTGAACATCTACTTTTGATAAATTTAGATTATGAAACTTTGAAGTCTCAATAACCATAATATTTTTCCCATCAAACTCTATTGCACCGATATCTCCATATTGTCCACCACTTGTTGCATAAAATGGAGTTTTATCAAGAAGAACCCAACCAATTTGATTTTCTAAAGATTGAACTTCTTTAAAATTCTCATCAAGTAGTGCTAAAATTTTTGAAGAGTAAACAATATTTGTATATCCAACAAACTCATTTTGTCCATATTTCTCAATTAAAGTTTTAAAATCTCCCTCATTCGAACTATCTCCACTACCTTTCCAAGCAGCTTTTGCCATAGCTTTTTGATGGTTCATAAGTTCTTCAAATTTTGCTAAATCTACTTTTAAACCTTTATCTTTTAACATATCTTCTGTTAAATCTAGAGGGAAACCATAAGTATCATATAGTTTAAATGCAGTTTCTCCACTAAATAATGAGTTTGAAAGAAGAGATAATTTATTTTCATTTAATAAACTTAATATAACTCCCCATTCTGCAAGTCCACTACCTAAAGCTTTATTAATACTTTTAAGTTGTGCTAAATTATTAGGGTCATTTGGATCAACTAGTTTAAATAACTCTGTATTAAATAGAGTTATTCCAGCTTCAATAGTCTTGAAAAATCTCTCTTCTTCTAGGGTTAATTGTTCTTTTATGTAGTTTGCATTATCTTTTAATTCAACATAATGACCACCCATAATATCAATTAAAGTATCAACTAGTTGTCCCATAAATGGTTTTCTAAGACCAATTAAATAACCATGTCTTATGGCTCTTCTTAAAATTCTTCTTAACACATAAGGACGACCTTCATTTCCAAATAAAATACCTTGGCTTAGCATAAATGATGTAGCTCTAAGGTGATCAGCAATTACTCTGTATGATCCAATAGTTTCCTTTGTAGCTTTTTTATTTGCAACTTTTTCTAAAGCTTCGATAATTGGTTTAAAATTTGAAGAGTCAAAGTTATTAAATACACCCTCTTTAATTGCAATAACTCTTTCAAGTCCCATTCCTGTATCAATAGATGGTTTTGGAAGAGGAATTAATTCTCCATCTTTTGTTCTTTCATATTGCATGAATACAAGATTCCAAATTTCTAAAAATCTATCACCATCTCCACCCATTTTATCTTCAGGGCTATTAAAGTTCTCTTCTCCTTGATCATAGAAAATTTCACTACAAGGACCACATGCTCCCGTATCTCCCATAGACCAGAAATTATCTTTATCTCCAAATCTCATAATTCTATTTGGATTTATATATTTTGACCAAATATCAAATGCTTCATTATCACTATCGTGAACAGTTACCCATAGTTTTTCTATTGGAAGTGCAAGATTAACTGTTACAAATTCCCAAGCATAAGCTATTGCATCCTCTTTAAAGTAATCTCCAAAAGAGAAGTTTCCAAGCATTTCAAAAAGTGTGTGATGTCGTGCTGTGTATCCTACATTTTCTAAGTCATTGTGTTTTCCACCAGCTCTTACACAAAGCTGGCAAGATGTTGCTCTTTTATTTTGTGGAGCTGGAAGATTTCCTGTAAAAATATCTTTGAATTGTACCATTCCAGCATTTGTAAACATTAAAGTTGGGTCTTCAGGAACCAATGGCATAGAAGATATAACTTCATGTCCTTTACTTTTAAAAAAATCTAAATACTCTTTTCTAATATCCATAATAATCTTTTCCATCTATGAAATTTTTAATATTTTATCAAAATTATTATTTACTCTAGATTAGTGAAAAATAATATTAATAAAAGAAGATTTAAGTTTTTTGTTGGTAGAATTGAAACACTTTAATTTGTATTGGATTACAATGAAGTTTTTAAAAAAGTTTAAAATTTAATAATAAGGATAAAAAATGGGTAAATATATTGAATTAACATCAGCTAATTTTGATGAAACAACAGCAAAAGGTATTTCTCTAGTAGATTTTTGGGCACCTTGGTGTGGACCTTGTAGAATGATTGCTCCAGTTATTGATGAATTAGCAGGAGAGTTTGAATCTAAAGCGAATATTTGTAAAGTAAATACAGATGAAGAGCAAGATTTAGCAGTAAAATATGGAATTAGATCAATTCCTACAATTATTTTTATGAAAGATGGGCAAGTTGTTGATCAATTAATTGGTGCTACTTCTAAACAAGCATTAACAGATAAAATTAACTCTTTACTATAATTTCAAGTAAAAAATATGGGATATTAAAGGAAGGTGTTTTTCATCTTCCTTTTTTTAATTTTAGATTAAATTAAGATAGATATAAAATATTAAATGATAAAATTTCTCCATTATATCTATATTAGTTTATTCTAAACTTTTTAGATATTTTAAGTTTCATCACAAATTTTGTAGATGATTTTATATAAAAATAAAAGGAGTCAAGATGTTAGATTTAGCGATTATTGGTGGAGGACCAGCTGGATTAACAGCAGGGTTATATGCTACTAGAGGTGGATTAAAAAATGTTATTATGTTTGAAATGGGAATGCCTGGAGGACAAATTACAAGCTCTTCTGAAATAGAGAATTATCCTGGTCAAGGGCAAGTTATGACAGGTATGGACTTAATGGCAAGTTGGCCAGAGCAGTGTCAAAAATTTGGATTAAAACATGAGATGACTCAAGTAGAGACAATTTCTAAAAATGGTGATACATTTAAAATTTTAACAACTGATAAAAAAGAGTTTGAAGCAAGATCAGTTTTATTGGCAACAGGTTCAGTTCCTAGACGAGCTGGATTTAAAGGAGAAGATGAATTCTTTGGAAGAGGAGTTTCTACTTGTGCAACTTGTGATGGATTTTTCTATAGAGGAAAAGAAGTTGCAGTTATTGGTGGAGGAGATTCTGCTTTAGAAGAGGCTTACTATTTATCGAAAATGTGTAAAAAAGTATATATTGTACATAGAAGAGATACATATAGAGCAGCTCCAAGTACAATAGAACATATTAAAAAAGCTGAAAATATAGAAGAAGTTACAAATGTTAGTGTTGAAGAAGTTTTTGGAGATGCTAGTGGAGTAACTGGACTTAAAGTAAAATGTAATAAAACAGGTGAGATTAGAGATTTACCAACACCTGGTGTTTTTGTATTTGTTGGAAGAAATGTATTAAATTCTCCTTTAAAACAATCTGATGGAGCTTTTTTATGTGATGTAAGAGATACAGGAGAAGTTATTGTAGATTTAAAAATGAGAACAAATGTAAAAGGACTTTATGCTGCTGGTGATATCAGAATTGATGCAGCAAAACAAGTTGTTTGTGCAGCAGGAGATGGTGCTACAGCTGCAGTTGATATAATTGAATATTTAGGATAAGTATATGATAAAAATAGGTATTTTAGGAAGTACAGGAAGAGTTGGAAGTTTATTAATTGATGATTTAAAAAATGACACAGATGCAAAACTTTCTTGTGTTCATGTTTTTGAGAAGATTGAAAAAATTTTACCACAAGATACTATTATAACAAACGATATAAATGTATTGTTTGATGAAAGTGATGTAATTATTGATTTTTCAACTCCAGTTGCAACAGAAACACTTTTGAATGCAGTTGTTGAGGGTGGAAAAAGAAAAGCACTTGTAATAGCAACAACAGGTTTTAATAAACATCAACAAAACTTACTTCTTGAGGCTAGTAAATTAGTACCTATTTTGTATGCGACAAATATGAGCTTAGGAGTAGCAGTTTTAAATAAACTTGTTGCTCTTGCAGCTAAAACATTGAGAGATTTTGATATAGAAATAGTTGAACAACATCATAGACATAAAGTTGATTCTCCTTCAGGAACTGCTTTGACTTTAGCTGAACATGCTGCAAGTGCTAGAGAGTTAAACTTAGATGAAGTAAGAGTATCTGGGCGTGATGGACAAATTGGAGCTAGAACTAAAGATGAAATAGCAGTTATGGCTTTAAGAGGTGGAGATATTGTAGGAAGACACACTGTTGGTTTATATAATGATGGAGAATTTTTAGAGTTAAATCATACGGCAACAGCTAGAAATACTTTTTCAAAAGGTGCAATTAAAGTTGCAAAATGGATAGTAAAAAAAGATGCAAATCTTTACTCAATCAATGATGCTTTAGGGCTATAAGAAGGATAATCAACAATGTGTGCAATAGTAGGAATTTATGGAAATGATAATGCTGCAAGACTAGCTTCAATAGCCCTTTTTGCAATGCAACATAGAGGTCAAGAGGCAACTGGAATTTCATCATCATGTGATGGAAAAATATATACAAAAAAAGATAGAGGTTTAGTTTCTGAAGTTTTCAATGAAGAAGCATTATCATATTTAAAAGGTGATATGGCAATAGGTCATAATAGATATGCAACTGCTGGAAGAGATTCAGTTTTAGATGCACAGCCTATTTATGCAAAGTATAAATTAGGTGAAATATCAATCGTTCACAATGGAAATCTTATAAATAAAGATGAAGTTAGGAAAGATTTAATTGATAAAGGTGCTATCTTTCAAACTGGAATGGATACAGAAAACTTAATACATTTAATTGCAAAAAATACAAAAGATCATTTAAAGGATAGGATTATTGAAGCACTAACTAGAACTGTTGGAGCTTATTGTTTTATCGTTCAAAGTAGAAGTAAACAGTTTGTAATTAGAGATAGATACGGAATTAGACCTCTGTCTTTAGGAAAATTAAAAAGTGGTGGATATATAGTTGCTAGTGAAACATGTGCTTTTGATTTAGTTGGAGCAGAGTTTATCCGAGATGTAAGACCAGGAGAAATGTTGATTTTTGGTGAATCTGATGAACCTGAATCAATACAACTTTATGAGCCAGAATTTAGACCATGTGCATTTGAATATGTATATTTTGCTAGACCAGATTCTGTAATTGATGGTAAAAATGTATATACAACTAGAGAAAATATGGGAAAAGCACTAGCAAAAAATGATATAAATAATAAAATTATATTTGATATGGTTGTGCCAGTTCCTGATAGTGGAGTTCCTGCGGCTTTAGGATATTCTGCACAAAGTGGAGTTCCTTTTAAATATGGAATAATAAGAAATCACTATGTAGGAAGAACATTTATAGAACCAACTCAAGAGATGAGAAATTTAAAAGTTAGAATGAAACTAAGTCCTATGGGTTCAATTATTCAAGGTAAAACATTACTTGTTATTGATGATTCAATTGTAAGAGGAACGACTTCAAAAAGAATAGTAAGAATGTTAAAAGAGGCAGGAGCTAAGGAAGTTCATTTTAGAGTTGCAAGTCCTGAAATAAAATTTCCTTGTTTCTATGGAATAGATACTCCAACAAAAGAGGAGTTGATTTCTACACAAATGAGTAAAGATGAGGTTTGTAAATATATAGAAGCTGATAGTTTAGAGTATTTATCAATAGAGGATCTTGTAAATGCAATAGGAGATGATAGACACTATGCACTAGAGAGTTTTGATGGAGACTATTTCGTAAAAGCATAATGAATCAGAATTTAAAAGAGGTATTGACTATTGGTCGATACTTCAAAAAAAAGTTTAAAGAAAAAGTATATAAAGTTCCTATTTCAATCTCTGGGTTTACTTGCCCAAATATTGATGGAACAAAAGCAAAAGGAGGTTGCTCTTTCTGTGAAAATGACTCTTTTAGTCCAAATCTGCAAGAAAAGAAATCAAAATTTAAATTAAATCCAAATATAGAGCATAATCCATTCTTAGAAAATCAGTTAAAACAGTTAGAAATGCAATTTTTAGCAACTAAAAAAAGATTAGAGAATAAATTTAAAGCAAAAAAATTTATAGTATATTTCCAATCTTTCACAAATACTTATGCCCCTTTAACTACACTGAAAGCTTTATATGAAAAAGCACTTAGTTTTGATAATGTAATAGGGCTTAGTATTGGTACTAGAACAGATTGTGTAACAGATGAGATTTTAGATTATCTATATGAAAAATCTAAGGAAAAAGAGATTTGGATTGAATATGGGATACAAAGTTTTTTTCAAACTACACTAGATAAGATAAATAGAGCTGATAGTGTAGAAAATATGAGGTATTGGATTAAAAGAACTAAAGATAAAGGTTTAAATGTTTGTGGACATTTAATTTATGGTTTACCAGATGAAACACAAGAGATGATGTTAGAAACTTTCAGACAAACTATTGATTTAAAAGTTGATTCTATAAAATTTCATCCACTTTATGTTGTAAAACATACTCTTTTAACAAATGAGTTCAAAAAAGGAAGATTTACTCCAATTAGTGAAGAGTTATATATAGATACTGTTGTAAACTCTATTATAAATCTACCTCAAAATGTATCAGTACAAAGAGTAACTGCTGGAATAGATGATGATACACTTTTATCTCCTATGTGGTGTAAAAATAAGCATCAACAAATAAAGAATATTAGAATAGCCTTAAAAGAGAGAGGTTTTAATTATTAACTCTCTTTTTTTTATTTGATTTTTAGTAAATAGTCTACAACATTTTCAATAAATGCGTCATGTTTTCTATCTTTTCTATACGCAATATATAGTTTTCTTAGCATTTTTTGATTACCAATTCTTGATTCATACAAAGCTCCTGCTTTAAGAAGAGATTCAATAGCATTTCTTGAAACTATTGAAACGGTTGGAGTATCATTTTTATTTGAGTGTAAAACAGTTTGAACTATTGTTGTAGCACTTGTTACTTCACTTGTAACATTAAAAGTATCACAATCTGGATAGTTTGCTTTTTCTAAAGAGTCTTTAAAAAGTAATCTTGTATTTGATTCAGGATTTCTACAAACCCATTTGTAAGATAGTAAATCTTCAGCTTTTGCTTTTGCAGGCAGTTTTTGGTTAGAGAATATTACAATTTCATCTTCCATCCACTCTCTATAAATAATCTCATCATTTGCAATATAGTTTTCAACTAAAGCAATATCGATTTTTTTATCGAGTAAATCTTCTATTGCTTCATGTGAAACAGATACATTTATAGATACATCATTTCTAATATTTTCTTTAAGATTATTTAAAAACCTAGGAAGAATATAGTTTCCTATTATAAAACTTGCTCCAAAAATAAAAGTAGTGCTTTTATTCATGATTTTTAATAAATCTTTTTCTGCATTACTGATACACTTCTCGATTTTAAGAGCAATTGCGTGAAGAATTTGCCCCTCTTTTGTAAGTTTTATACCATTTTTCTTTCTATCAACTATTTGAACATCTAAATAATCTTCGATATATTTCATTTGTTGAGTAACAGCTGGTTGTGAAATTCCTAGTTTTGCTGATGCTTTTGAAAAAGACTTCTCTCTTACAACAGTTAAAAAAGTCTCTAGTTTAGCAAAATCATTAAGCATTCAATTCTCCAAAAATAAATTATCATAATAATAACATTTATTTATATATAGAATAATTAAGAGAAATAATCAATTTATGATAATTATGGTATAATCTTTAATTATTGGAGAAAAAATGTCTGAAAATTTATTAAATTCATTAAACAATTCACAAAAAAATGCAGCACAACATATTGATGGACCATTATTAATTCTTGCAGGTGCAGGGAGTGGAAAGACAAAAACAATCACTACTAGATTGGCTTTTTTAATCTCAATTGGAATAGATCCGAAATCTATTTTGACTTTAACTTTTACAAATAAAGCCGCAAATGAGATGAGAGAAAGGGCATATTTTCTTTTAAATTCTCAAGAACTTAATACACCTCCTCTTTTGTGTACTTTTCATAAATTTGGATTACTGTTTTTGAAATTTTATATAAGTGAATTAAATAGAAAGAATAATTTTATAATAATAGATAGTGATGATAAAAGAAGGGTTTTAAAATCAATAAATAAAGAGATACCATCAGCACTTTTATCAAGTGAAGTATCAAAATATAAAAATTCTATAATGTCTCCAACAGAAGTAAAAGCTCAAGCACAAGGTAAACTCTATACAGAAATTGCAGATATTTATGCTTTATATGAAGAGCATTTATTAAAGAATAATCTTGTAGATTTTGATGATTTATTACTTCTTCCTTATAAAATTCTAAAAAATAATCAAAAATTAGCAGAACAAATTAGTAGTAAGTACCAATATATTATGGTAGATGAGTATCAAGATACAAATGAACTTCAATATAGACTTTTAAGACTTTTATGTTCAAGCCATGACAATATCTGTGTTGTTGGAGATGATGACCAATCTATTTATGGTTGGAGAGGTGCGACAATAAAGAATATTTTAAACTTTAATGAACATTTTGAAAAAGCAACAATTGTAAAATTAGAAGAGAACTATCGTTCTACGGATACGATTTTACAACATGCAAATGCTTTAATAGAACATAATCGCGATAGACTTGGGAAAAAACTTGTAGGAACAAAAGAAAAGGGAAGCTCAATAAAAGTTTATGAGTCAAATGATGAAAATGATGAGACAAGAAAGATAGTTGAGGATATAAAAAATCTTCTTGCAAATGGTGAAAATGCAAAAGATATAGCAATATTATTCAGAGTAAATGCACTAAGCCGTTCACTAGAAGAAGGATTTAATAAAGCAGGGCTTAATTATAAACTTGTAGGTGGAATGAAGTTTTATGAGAGAACAGAGATAAAAGATTTAATAGCTTATTTTAGGATTTTGACAAATTTAAGTGATAATTTTTCTATAAAAAGGATAATAAATAAACCAAAAAGAGGAATAGGAGCAACTACTATTGATAAACTTGAAGAGAGAGCAAATGAGCTTAAAACTTCTATTTTTGATCTAATTCAAGACTCTACGGCAGATGAATTAAGTGCTGTTGTTGGAAAGAAGAATTCAAGGACTTTAAAAGTTTTTGAAGCTTCAATTTTAGATTTAAGAGAGTTGATGAATCAATCAAAAATGAGATTATTGGATAGTTTTGAAGATACTTTTGATTATAGAGCTTCTTATGACAATCTTCCTGATGGCTTTGAAAGACAAGCAAATATAGATGAGTTTTATGGATATATTAGAGATTACTTTATGCAAAATCCACATTTAGATTTAAAAGATTTCTTAAATGAAATAGCACTTGAAAGTCAAAATGATGAGTATACAAATGAGTCTATAAGTATGATGAGCATACATGCTTCTAAAGGTTTAGAGTTTAAACATCTTTTTATTATTGGGCTTGAAGAGGGATTTTTTCCAATTATTGGAGATGGAACAGATTTAGAAGAAGAGAGAAGATTAGGTTATGTAGCATTTACAAGGGCTATGGATAATCTTACACTATCTTTTGTCCATTCAAGATTTTATAAAGGGAAAAGAGCTCAATTAAATAAAAGTAGATTTTTGGTTGAGAGTGGATTAGTAAAAGGTAGTTTAGTAATAGAAAAACAATCTGGATTTAAAAAAGGGGATATAGTAACTCATAAAATATTTGGACAAGGAAGAGTTGAAAAAGCAGTAAATGCAGGGAAAGATTATAAGCTTACAATAAATTTTGGTGGACAAAAAAGAGAGATATTATCATCTTTTGTTGAGAAAGCTTAAAGGGAAAGTTTGCAAAAGAGAGTTTATGAAAAGGGAGAGTTAAATAAGCTTTTTGTTGTAAATAAGCCTATGTTTATTAGCTCAAATTTTTATTTAAATAAGTTTAAAAGATCTTTTAAAAATAAAAAAGCAGGTTTTAGTGGAACTTTAGATCCCTTTGCAAAAGGTTGTTTAATAGTTGCCTTTGGACAATATACAAAACTTTTTAAATATTTAAATAAAGCTCCAAAAACTTATAAAGCTGTTATTTGGTTGGGAGTTAGTTCAGAATCTTTGGATATAGAAAGAGTTGAAAATATAGGTTTTGAGAAAAAACAAAATTTTGATTTTATAAAAATGGAACTTCTTAAATTAAAAGGTGAAATAGATTATATTCCACCTAAATTTTCAGCAAAAAGAGTAAATGGACTAAAAGCTTATGAGTTAGCTAGAGAAGGTTTGGATTTTGAACTTAAAGCTTCAACTATGCAAGTTTTTGATATAAAATTACTACAATATAATCATCCATTTATTAGTTTTGAAGTAACGGTTAGTGAAGGAAGTTATATTAGATCTTTAGCTCAACTATTTTTACAAAATATTGGTTGTATAGGGACTTTATCTTATTTGGAAAGAGTTTGTGAAGGAAAATTTAGATTTCAAAATCATAAAGAGTTAAATCCACTTGATTTTATAGAGATTCCAAGAAATATTTATAGTGGTACGAAAGAGTGGTTAGAGTTTGGAAAAAGAGTTTCAAAAGATTATTTAAGTATAAAAGAGAATGGAAAATATATTATAGAAGTTGATACATTTTTCTCTATTATTGAGATTATTGACAATGAGGTAAAATATATTTTAAATAAAGTTCCAAAAATAAAAGGTAGTATTGATGACTAAAAAATCTTATGCAAAAGTAAATATATTTTTAAAAATAGTTGGATTAAGAGATAACTATCATCTTTTGGCTTCAAGATTTATGTTAGTTAAAAACCTTTTTGATGAGATTAGCTTTATAAAAAAAGATGTAGAAAGTTTTACATTAGAGGGAGATTTTTCTTGTTTATTAGAAAAAAATACAGTTTATAAAGCATATAAAGAGTTAGAAAAATATAGAGAAGTAAAAGATTTCTTTCAAAAGAATATTGTAATAATAGATAAAAAGATTCCAGAATTTGCAGGACTTGGTGGTGGAAGTTCAAATTGTGCAACTTTTTTAAATATGGTAAATCTTGTTTGTAATTTGAATTTGAGTAAAGATGAATTAGCAAAAATTGGTGCAAAAATTGGTGCAGATGTTCCTTTTTTTGTATATGAATATGATAGTGCAAATGTTAGTGGAATTGGAGAAATTGTTGAAGAGTTTAAAGAAGAACTACTAAATATTGAAATTATTACTCCAAAAATTCCTTGTGATACAGGAAAAATTTATAAAACATTTAGGGAAAATTTTTATAAAGAGTTTGATAAAGAGGAAACTAAAAAACTTTTTGCTACAAACTCTAAATCTATTTTAGATAGGTTTAAAATGGAAGAAGCAAATGATTTGTATTTACCAGCTTTGAGTTTAAATCCCAATTTAAAAGAGTTTGCAAAAGATAATTGGTTTTTTAGTGGAAGCGGAAGCTCATTTTTTAGAGGTTTATAATGGCAAAAAAAGAAGTTAAAAAGAATTTAGTTTTTAGAAATAAAAAAGCATTTCATGATTTTACAATTTTGGATACACTTGAAGCAGGTATTGTTTTAGAAGGTAGTGAAGTAAAAGCTATAAGAGATGGAAGAGTAAACTTAAAAGATAGTTTTGTGAGAATTATAAAAGGCGAAGTTTTCCTTTTAAATGCTCATATTTCTCATTTAAGTACAACACATAGTACTTATAGACCAGATGAAAGAAGGGCTAGAAAGCTCCTTTTGCACACAAAACAAATAGGAAAAATGTATTCAAAAGTTACAAAAGATGGAATGACTTTAGTTTGTACAAAACTATATTTTAATGATAAAAATATGATAAAAGTGGAAGTTGCAACAGCCCAAGGTAAAAAATTACATGATAAAAGAGAAGCCTTAAAAGAAAAATCTATTAAAAGAGATACTCAAATTATTCTAAAATCTTATAAATAAGATAATATTTATCCTGATTTTTTTACAAAAAAGTGAATGAAAACAGCATATAGTCGTTAATTAATTGTTAATTTTTTTGTTACTTTTAAGTTTCTGTTTGATATGATTTTGACTAATGAGTGACATTTTGTGACTTGTATATAAAAATTGTAGGAGGAAATTGATGCAAAACAGTGCACAAATTGAGTATGATTACTCGGTTGCAAAAGCATTTACATTTGCGACAATCTTGTTTGGTATCATTGGTATGACAATAGGTGTTGTACTTGCTTTTCAATTAGCTTTTCCAGAGCTAAACTATTTAGCAGGAGAATACGGTACATTTAGTAGATTGAGACCACTGCATACAAATGGGGTTGCGTTTGGATTTACACTAAGTGGAGTTTTCGCTGGTTGGTATTATATATCTCAAAGGGTTTTAAAAGTTTCATTAAAAGAGTCACCTTTTTTAATGGTAATTGCTAAATTACATTTTACAGTATATTTTATCACTATTCTTTTGGCTGTTGTTACACTATTTATGGGTATTACAACTTCAAAAGAGTATGCAGAATTAGAGTGGCCATTAGATATTTTAGTTGTTGTTTTTTGGGTTTTATGGGGTATTTCAATTTTTGGAATAATCGGAATTAGAAGAGAAAGAACACTATATATTTCACTTTGGTATTTTATTGCAACATTTATAGCAATTGCAATGTTATATCTTTTTAATAATATGGAAGTTCCAACAGCACTTGTAAGTGGTTATGGTTCATGGATTCACTCTGTATCTATGTATTCAGGTACTAATGATGCTTTAGTTCAATGGTGGTATGGACATAATGCTGTTGCATTCGTATTTACTACTCCAATTATTGCATTAATTTATTACTTTTTACCAAAAGAGTCAGGGCAAAACATCTACTCATATAAACTATCAATCTTAGCATTCTGGGGATTACTATTTGTTTATTTATGGGCTGGTGGACACCACTTAATTTATTCAACTGTTCCAGATTGGATGCAAACAATGGGTTCAGTAATGTCAATTGTTTTAATTTTACCATCATGGGGATCTGCAATTAATATGCTTTTAACTATGAAAGGTGAGTGGAATCAGTTACAATCTAATACTTTAATTAAATTTATGGTTTTAGCTTCAACGTTTTATATGTTAAGTACAATTGAAGGACCAATTCAGTCTATTAAATCAGTAAATGCTATTGCACACTTTACAGATTGGATTCCAGGACACGTACATGATGGAGTTTTAGGATGGGTTGTATTTATGGTAATGGCAGCACTATTCCACATGGTTCCAAGAATGTATAAAAAAGAGCTATACTCTAAATCTTTAATGGAAACTCAATTCTGGTTACAAACAGTTGGAATTGTTTTATATTTTACATCTATGTGGATTGCAGGTATTACTCAAGGTATGATGTGGAGAGCTTATGATGAGTATGGTTCATTAGTTTACTCATTTATAGATACTGTAACAGTTTTACATCCATACTATACAATTAGAGCAGTTGGTGGGTTACTATACCTAATTGGATTCTTTATGTTCGCTTATAACATTTATAAAACTATTAAATGTGGAAGAGTATTAGATAAAGAACCAGCAAATGCAACGCCAGTAGCTGCTTAAGAAAGGAGAAAAAGATGTTTCATTGGTTTGAACAAAGACCGTTTTTCTTTGCGGTACTAGTATTTATATTTGTAGCATTCGCAGGTATTATTGAGGTAATCCCAGATTTTGCAAAACAAAGTAGACCAACAGTTGGTACTAAACCATATTCAGTATTGGAATTAGCAGGAAGACATGTTTATATAAAAGATTCATGTAATGCTTGTCACTCACAGCTAATTAGACCATTTAAAGCTGAAACTGATAGATATGGTATGTACTCTTTAAGTGGAGAATATGCTTATGATAGACCATTCTTATGGGGATCAAAAAGAACTGGTCCAGATTTAATGAGAGTTGGAAACTATAGAACTACTGATTGGCATGAAAATCATATGTGGGATCCAAAAGCTGTTGTTCCTGGAAGTATTATGCCAGCATATAAACATCAGTTTGAAAATAAAGCTGATATAGAGACAGCTTATGCAGAAGCTGTAACAGTTAAGACAGTATTTAATACTCCTTATGATCAAGAAGGTATGCCAAAGCTAGGTTCTTGGGATGAAGCAAAAGCTGCTGCTTTAGAAGAAGCAAAAGTGATTGCAGCGAGTATGAAAAATGAAAAAGTTAAACAAGCTGTTGCAAATGGCGAAGTTCCTCAAATAGTTGCATTAATTGCATATTTAAATTCTTTAAAATAGAGGATAATTATGGATTATGAAACACTTTTGACATTACAAGGATATACTAAATTCTTTTTGATTTTAGTTGTATTTATCCTGTTTTATTCTTATGCCTTTTCTATATATAGAAGAGACAAAAAAGGTGAGAGGGATTTTGAAAAATATTCTAATCTTGTACATGATGACTCAAGTGTTTCAGCCCCTCTTGAAGAAAGAACAAGTAAAAAAGATATAGGTAATAAGGAGAAATAACATGAAATCTATGGTTATAGGTGGAATAATTCTTATCATCGCATTAATGGCAGGAACTTACTTTGTAGCAGGTGATGCTTTTATTAGTGATGATTATATTAATGCTTTAACATTTTTAGGAGCAGCTGCTATTATTACAATTAGTACGTTTGTTGTTTTAAAATATGTTAATCAGATGAAAAATGATACAGCAAGTGGTGATTTAGCTGAAGAAAATTGGGATGGAATAGGTGAATATAAAAATAAAGTTCCAACTGGTTGGGCTATAGCATTTATTGGAACAATTATTTGGATGTTTTGGTATATGACTATTGGATACCCTGTAACAGGATTTTCTCAAATTGGTCAATGGAATGAAGAGACAAATGAGTATAATGCTAAATTTCAGCAAAAATGGGTTAATCCATCAGAAGATACATTAAAAGCGATGGGGCAGTCAGTATTTTTAGTTCAATGTGCTCCTTGTCATGGAAATGATGCTGAAGGTATTAATGGTAAAGCTCATGACTTAACAAAAAGAATATCTAAAGAGCAAGTTGAATTTACTATTAGAAATGGTGCGAATAATTTAAAAGAATCTTTCCCAGCAGGAATGCCTCCTATGATGCTAACTGAAGATGCAGATATTAGTGCAGTTTCAGCTTATGTTGCAGGTGGATTTAAAGGTGAACAACCAGTAGCTTATGCAACTTGTGCTGCTTGTCATGGAGACAATGGTGAAGGTATGCCTTTTGTTGGTCCAAATATTAAATCTTATGATGAAGCTTTAGTAATGGCTGTTTTAAAAGAGGGTAAAATAGGTTCTATTGGTCAAATGCCAAGCTTCACAGGAAGATTAAATGAGACTCAAGAGAAAGCTTTAGCTTCTTACTTAAGAAGTTTAGGAGGAAAATAATGGCTGGAAATACTCAAATGAATGAGAATGAAAGAGGGATATTTAAACTAAATGGAATTACAGGAATGTTAGTAGCAGTTGTATTATTACTTGCGATTCTTGCAACATTAGTTACTAATGCTGTTATGGTTCAACAAAGAGAAGCTAGTAATTATTATAAAATTAATCAAGATTTACAAGGCTTAAAAGCAAATAGTCCTGAAAATATTAAACATTACCAAGTAGTTGGTTCTGAGAAAAAGGAGTAAAAGATGGATAAAATTATTGGTGTTTTACTTTTAATTGCAGCTTTATTAACTTTGTACTTTGCATATTTTGATGCTGCAAAAGTTTATGTTGGCTAAATGAAAAGAGTTAACTTTTTAAAAGTAGGAGTGATTTTTTCACTTCTACTTTTTTTATATACAAATAGCTTTGCTCAAAACTATATATTAAATGATGATAATTTAATTGATATTAGAGCAAAGGATAAAATTTTAGAAATTGGAAATGAAGTAAAATCAAAACTAGGTGTAAATATATATCTTTATGTAAAAGGTAGCTTAGGATTAGATTCAAAAATACCAACAAAAGATAAAATAGAATATATTAAAAATTATGAAGCAAATATTTTAAAAGATCTTGAAAATCCTTATGTGATTTTAACAGTTGCATTGGAAGATACTCATGTAAATTTATATTTTAGTGATAGTTTAAAACAAATAATAGATAAAAATGATATACTAAATGGTTATGTTATACCACTTCTTGCTTCAAAAGATAAAAATACATTAGCCTCAAAAATTAGTGCAGCTTCTTTGAATGGATATTCAGCTATAGCTGATTCTTTGGCAATTTCAAAAAATATTACTTTAGAGAGTAATATTGGAAATGAAGGAAAAGTATCTAGTACTATTTGGAGAGTTTTTGTTTACTTTTTGGTAGTAAGTGGACTTTTAGCATATACTTATGCAGTTTTAAAAAAGAGAAAATAATATGAAAAAAAGAAATTATTGGCCTTTATTTTTTATAGGAATTTTTGGATTTACTTTATATATGATTGTTTGGACAATATCTAAAGCAGTACAAGTTCCCGTTGTAGAAGATAGAAGTTTTATTTATAAATATCAGTATGTTGATGAAAATTATAATGATATAATGAATGCAAATATTAATTTTTTAGAGAAATATACTTTAGAATTAGATTTAAATGGAAAAGTTTTTCCTCTTATAACAGAAGATATTAAATATGGTCAAAGAGTTATTGAAAAATATTCAAATCATAAAGATAACTTAAAATTAGGACAAAATAGTTTAAAAGTTATTGTTTTTGATAAGCTTACAAAAGAAAAAGTTCCTCTAGATATAGATTTACTTATTACAAAAAATATGTCTAATGATAGTGATTTAAATTTAAGAAATGAAAATTTTACTAATATTGAAAATCTTTATAGTACAAATTTTAATATAAAAGATGAGACAAATTGGATTATTACAGGCAGTTTTAAAACGAAAGATGCTACAGGATTTATCTTCATAAAGACAAATGCTAAGTAAAAAATCTCTTTTAATTTTCCCTACTCAAAGAGCGATAAGAGAGTATTTAAATAAACAAAAAGATTTGAATACTCTTTTACCTTCATGTCTATCAATTGATGATTTTCTAAAAAAATCTATATATTTTGAAAATAAGGTTTATTGTGATGAGGAGCAAAGAACTCTAATTTTAAATGAATCTGTTAAAAATGTTGATATAAAGAAATTAGGTATTAGTTCAAATTTTACAAAATTTTTATCACAAAGTGAATATATATATAGATTTTTTTTGGAAATTTCAAGTGAAGATATAGAGATAAAAGATATAAAAACTAAAGATACTTATGAGTTTTATATTGAACATTTATCAATTCTAGAACAGATTTTATTAAATTATAAATTACTTTTAGAAAAAAACAATTTTGTTGATAGAGTTAATTTAAAAGATAATTATAGGATAAATATTGAGTTTTTAGATCTTTTTGAAGATATTATAATATATTTTGAGGGATATTTTACAAAAATAGAGTTTGAAATTATTGAAAAAATATCTGAAAAAATTCCTCTAAAAATTGAGTTTTTTTCAAATATTTATAATCAAAAATCTCTACAAGTATTTAAGAGTATAGGTTATGATATAAAACTAAATAATAAATATATTTTAAATCTTTCAAAAAAAAATATAATAGAAGAAAATAGTTTAGAAATAAGTTCTAATAATATTGATATTAAAGCTTTTTCTTCTCGATTAAATCAGATTTCATATATTAAATCTTCTATTGTATCTTGTGTAAATAAGGGAATAAAAGCTGAAAATATTGCTGTTATTTTACCTGATGAGAGTTTTGCAAAGAGTTTGGAACTTTTTGATAGAGAAAACTATTTTAATTTTGCTATGGGAAAGAGTATTTTAAATAAGAATTTATACCAAAAGGCAAATGCAATATATGGTTTTTTAGTTGATAATGAGATAAAAAACATAGAAAATTTAAATTTTTTTGATATTGATAAAGTATTTATAGAAAAAAATATTGGACTATTTTGGAATAAACAGTGTAATGAAGATAAATTTTTAGAAATAACAAATTATATAAAAGTAGATGAGAAATGTAATGAATTAATAGAAAAATATGATGAGTTAGTTTTTAGATTAAAGATTGTACTTTTCTCACAAAATTTTGAATTAAAATTAAAAGATGCTTTCAAGATATTTTTACAAAAATTGGCAAAAATAACCTTAGACGATATTCACTCTGGAAAAGTTACAGTTATGGGAGTTTTAGAAACAAGGCTTATTAGTTTTGATGCAGTTATTATTTGTGATTTTAATGATGAATTTGTTCCAAAAATATCAACAAAAGATAAATTTTTATCTACAAAGATAAAATCTTTGGCGAATCTACCAACAAAATTTGATAGGGAAAATTTGCAAAAATATTATTATAGAAGATTGATAGATAATTCAAAGAATGTATTTATCTCTTTTGTAAATAAAGAGAACTCACAAATTTCAAGATTTGCAAGTGAGCTTTTTGATAGAAAAATAGACTTTTTATCAAATGATGAAGCCTATAAAGATATTTTATATAAAAATATTTTCCTAAATTACTCAGATGAAAATATTGAACAAAATATAGATTTAACAAAAATTTCCTGGTCAGCAAGTAGCTTGAAAAAGTTTTTAGATTGTAGAAGGAAATACTATTTAGAAAATATTTTAAGGCTAAAAAATCACTCTATCTCATTATTACCTGAAAACTTTGAATTAGGAAGTATAGTTCATAAAATATTAGAAGAATTAATAAAAAGTGAAGGTAGAAGAAAAAAAGATTTAGATGAGCTATTTTTAAAATATAAGAATGCAAATCCATTTTTAGTTTTAGATTTAGAAGTTTATAGACAAAAACTTTATGATTTTCTGGAGTTTGAAAATAGTAGAATAAATATAAAAACTATTGATTTAGAAAAGAATTTCACCACTTATTTTAATGGTATTTCTATAAATGGAGTTATTGATAGAGTAGATTTAAATGGAGATATTTATGAATTAATTGATTATAAGACTTCAAGAAATCTTACTATTGATACAGAAAAAACTTATGAAAAAAGCCATGACTTTCAGTTGGAGTTTTACTATATTGCAGCAAAAGAGCTTTATAAAAGTGATAAAATAAAAGCTTATTATTTTTCACTATATGATACCTTACTAAAAGAAGAGATAGTTTTGGATGAAAAATTAGAACTTTTAAACTCTATTTTTTCTGAATTAAAAGAGCTTTCAAAAGAGAAAATCCAATTTTTAAAAACTGAAAATCGAGCAATTTGTGAATTTTGTAATTTTAAAATAATTTGTAATAGATAGCCTAAAAAAGAGTATTAATTAATTTTATGATAAAATCTTGTATTTTAAACAAAGGATTTTATCTTGAAAAAAGCGGTTATTTCATCTATTTTACTTTTAGCAACATCTAGTTTTGCAAACACAACAATGTGTTTTAAGGAGAGCCACTCTTCAATGGCAACTATTGAATCTATAGCTCTTGATGGTGGAGAGTGTGCAGGAAAGTATTCAATAAATGATATGAAAGCAAAAGGTTGGAGTGTTGATGATATTAAAATATCTCAAACTCAAAATGGTATGAATTTCATATATATTTTAAAATCAGCTGATCATCCAAAAATTGCTCCTATGGTAGCAGGTGGAACTGTTGCTGGAACATCACTTAGCCAAGAACAAATGGAAGCAAATATAATGGCAAAACTTGAGGCAAAAAAAGAGGCTGAAGAGAAAGCTAAGATTGCACAAGAGATTAAAGAGGCAAAAATTGATGCTCAAGGAATTTATACAAATCAGTGTCAAAATTGTCACGGTGCAAAAGGTGAAGTTAGAAAAGGTAATTCAAAACTTAGAGATTTAAGCACTGAGCAGATGGAAGAGGCTTTAAAAGAGTACAAATTAGGTGTTGGAGAAAAAGCTAGTTCTGTTTATGGACCTTCACACATTAATTTTTTAAATGATAAAACTATTCAAGGTATCAAAGCCTACTTAGATAGTATTCAATAAAAGAGATTTTCTCTTTTATTTTTTAATTACTTTCACTTTTTAAATCTTTCAAAACCAAAAGGAAATAAATGGACGCTTATGAATATTCAGAACTTCTAAAACTATTAAATACAAAATTAAACAATATAAAAGGTATTTTAAAACCAGATGAACTAAACCAAAGATTACAAGAGATTATTGAGCTAGAAGCTTCTCAAGATTTTTGGAATGATGTTGAAACTGCTACAAAAATTGGCATTGAGAAAAATAGAATTTTAGGAAAACTAAATAAATTTAATAAAGCTTTTGAATCTTTAAATGGAACAAATGAGTTATATGAGATGGCAAATAGTGAAAAAGATGAAGATACAATGGATCTTTTATATGAAGAAGCAAAAGATTTAGAAGATTTAATAAAATCAACAGAAATTTCAGTAATGCTTTCAAACCCTGATGATGCTTTAAATGCTATTGTTACAATTCATCCTGGAGCTGGTGGAACAGAGTCTCAAGATTGGGCATCAATACTATATAGAATGTATTTAAGATGGGCTGAGAGAAATGATTTTAAAGTAGAGTTGCTAGATTACCAATCTGGAGATGAGGCAGGAATAAAAGATGTTAGTTTTATTATAAGAGGTGAGAATGCTTATGGATATATGAAAACAGAAAATGGTATTCATAGGCTTGTTCGTATTTCACCATTTGATTCTAATGCAAAAAGACATACCTCTTTTACATCTGTTATGGTGAGCCCAGAGGTTGATGATAATATTGATATTGTAATAGAAGATAAAGATATTAGAATTGATACATATAGATCTAGTGGTGCTGGTGGACAACATGTAAATAAAACAGAAAGTGCAATAAGAATTACTCATATTCCAAGTGGGATTGTAGTTCAATGTCAAAATGATAGAAGTCAGCATAAAAATAAAGATAGTGCCTTTAAAATGCTAAAATCAAAATTGTATGAATTAGAACTTGAAAAACAAAGAGCTTCTAAAGATAGTGGAGATAAGAGTGAAATAGGGTGGGGGCATCAAATTAGATCTTATGTTTTACAACCATACCAACAAGTAAAAGATAGTAGAAGCAATATAGGCTATTCAAATGTAGATGCAATTCTTGATGGTGATATTACAAAAATAATGGAAGATGTACTAATAGCTACAAGTACAAATTAAAGAGATTTAAGAAAAAAAGTATGAATAGCATAAAGCCTTATATTTAAGATTAAGTGTATGTATAGGTTATAAAAAAACCCAAATCATAAAGATTTGGGCTAAAAAAACTTGTAAATAAAAATTATTTTACTTTTTCTAAGTACTCTCCAGTTCTTGTATCAACTCTAATTACATCACCTTCTAAGATATGAAATGGAATTTGAACAACAGCACCTGATTCTAAAGTAGCTGGTTTTCTTCCACCTTGAGAGTCACCTTTAAAATTTGGTGGAGTTTCTACTATTTTAAGTTCAACAACCATTGGTGGTTCAACTGTGATAGCTTTTCCATTAAAATACATCATATCTACTTGCATTCCATCTATTATCCAATCAAAAGCATCACCAACTTGTTCGTAAGTTAAACCTTCTTGTTCATAAGTTGTAGTATCCATAAATTGTAGTAATTCACCATCATCATATAAAAATTGCATCTGTTTTTGTTGTAAATTTGGAGTTTCACATTTATCTCCAGCATGGAAAGTTTTTTCAATAGTTTTTCCATTTAAAAAAGATTTAATTTTCGCTCTAACAAAAGCTGCACCTTTCCCTGGTTTTACATGTTGATATTCAACAATTTTATATGGAATTCCTTCAACTTCTATTTTAAGACCTTTTTTTAGTTCGCTCATTCCAATTGCCATTTTTACTCCTTATATTTCAGCATAAGCAACAGCTATACTTGCTTCTAAATTATCAAGATCGCTAATTACTTTTGAGTTTGCTTTTTCATCTATTAAAATAACTGCTAATGCAGTTCCTTCTTTCCCTCGACTTAGTCTAAAATCAGAGATATTGATACCATTTTCTCCTAAAAGATTTCCAACTTTTCCAACAACACCTGGAATATCTTTGTTTTTCATAATAATCATTTTACCTCTTGGTTCAACATCAATAGTAAAACCATCAAGATCAACAACTCTTTGAACATCTTCTCCAAATACTGTTCCAGAAATAGTTTTTACACCTTTTGATGTTGTAATTTTAATAGTAACTTTATTTTTGTAACCACTACTATTTGCTACAGTTTTTGTATTTAATTCAATACCTTTTTCTTTAGCAATAAAGTTTGCATTTACATAATTTACACTACTTCCAGAGCTAACATTTAGTACACCAACAGTTGCAAAAGTTTGTAAAGAATCAACAAACTCTCCTAATTCTCCTTCAGCACTAACTTCAATAGCTCTTATTTCACTTTTACTAATTTGAGCTAATAAAAATGCCATTTTTTGTGTAAGTTCAATATATGGTTTAACAAAAGTAGGGATTTTGCTCTCATCAATTGGAAGATTTAGAGCATTTGGGTATGCAATTCCTCTTGCACTTTCAATAGCATTGTTTGCACTTTGAATAGATATCTCTTTTTGGCTCTCTTTTGTATTTGCTCCAAGATGAGCAGTTACTGTTACATTTGGTAAGTCAAGTAGAGGATGATTTGTTGCAGGCTCTTTTTTGAATACATCAATTCCGGCCATTTTAATTTTACCAGATTTTAGGTTTTCTACAAGAGCCTCTTCATTATATAATCCACCTCTTGCACAATTAATTAAAACAACTCCATCTTTCATTCTTTTAATTTCATCGAAACTTATCATATCGATAGTCTCTTTATTTTTTGGAGTGTGAATTGTAATAATATCACAAGCTAAAATATCTTCAAAATTTGTAGTGTATTTTATACCTAAATCTGTTGCTTTTGTGCTTGGAATATAAGGGTCATATGTTATTACATCCATCTCAAATGCTTTTGCTCTAAGAGCAACTCTATGCCCAATATTACCAAAACCAATAACACCTAGTTTTTTACCATAAAGTTCATTTCCATACCAATCTTCTCTTTTCCAAACTCTATCAATTTTTAATTGATTATGAGCATAAGGAAATTTTCTCATACAAGAAAGCATATGAGCCATTGTAAGTTCAACTGCAGCAATAGTATTTGCAGTTGGAACATTCATAGCAATAATTCCTCTTTTACTACAACCATCTATATCAACATTATCATAACCAACACCAGCTCTGATAATTGCTTTTAAGTTTGTTGCAGCATTTAAAAATTTTTCATCAACATCTGTTGAAGATCTAGTAATTGCAACATCAGCATCTTTTATAATATCTAATAATTTAACTTTATCAATATCAGCTGCAAAAACATAATTTATATCTTCACAATTTTGTAAAATATTTAATCCAGCTTCGTGAATGTGATCACAAACTACAATTGTATGTTTACTCATCAAAATATTCCTAATTATTTTATTTGATCTTTGATAATATCACCAAGAGTCATTGATGAGTCATCATTTACAGATTTTAACATCTCTCTTTCTTGTTGTTGTTCTAATCTTTTAACTGATAATCTAACTCTATTTTTTTTAGTGTCAATATTGATTATTACAGCTTTTACTTCATCACCAATTTTAATTTCATCTGCTTTTAATGGTCCAAAATCTTCAGTTCTAATTAATCCATCAAGATTATTTTCAAGTTTTATAAATAGTCCAAAATCTTTAATATCTTTTACATTACCTTTGATAATATCACCTAATTTATAAGTATCTTGAAATTTCTTTGCAGGAGATTCAGCTATCTCTTTAATTGAAAGTGAGATATTCTCTTTTTCTTTATCGATTTTGATAATTTTAACTTCTACTTCATCACCTTTTTTGAATAGATTTTTACATTTTGCATTTGGTTCCCAAGAAGCTTCTTCATTATGTAATAATCCATCAACATTTCCAATGCTTACAAAAGCACCAAAATCTGTTAAAGTAGCAATTTTACCATTTATAGTATCTCCAACTTTATGTTCATTTATAAATTTTGTAAATGGTTTTTCTTGAAGATTTTTTAAAGATACTCTTAATCTTTTTTGTTCAATGTTTAGTTCAATTACTTCAACATTAATTTCATCACCAATATTTAAAATCTCTTTTGGATTTTTTATATTTTTATTCCAAGATAGTTCTGAAATATGTAAAAGACCTTCTATATCATTTCCTAAATCAACGAAAGCACCATAAGATTCAAAATTAGAAACTGTAACAGTAATTGTATCACCAACTTCTAGTTGATCTTTAATATCTTCCCAAGGATTTGATAAAGCAGCTTTAATAGAAAGGCTTAAGTGTTGTTTTGTTTTATCATAAGATAAAACAATAACAGAAACAGTATCCCCTTCTGAGTAGTAGTTTGCAGGGTTTACAGGACCTTTGTATGAGATTTCATTATAATTTACTAAACCATCAATTCCACCTAAATCAACAAACATTCCGTAAGAAGTGATTTTTTTGATTGTTCCAGTTATTGGAGATTTTTTCTCTAAAATTTCAGCAATTTTGCTATCTTTTACAGATTTTCCCTCTTCAATTAATTTTTTTCTAGAAACTATGATTGAATTTTGATTTTTGTTTACTTTTATAACTTTTGCTTTTACAGTTTTTCCAATAGCTCCAATAGTTTTCATATACGATTGAGCAAGTGGCATAAAGTATTCACAACCATTTGCATCTTCAATTGTGAATCCACCTCTTTGTTTGATACTTACGATTTTACCTTCAATTGTTACATCTTCAAAGTTTTCACCATAAGTAGCGATGAAGTTTTCAAATTTCTCTTTTTGTAGAACTTTTTTATGTGAAATATTTGGTCTTTCTCCTCTATTTCCCATAAGCATAACAGGGATTGTATCTCCTACTTTATATTTTACTTCACCAGCAACTGTAATCTCAGATATTGGTAATAAACCTTCTATTTTTTGCCCAACATCAACTAAAACTCTCTCAGCATTAACTTCAACAATTACACCATCAACTACAGAGTTATTCTCTGCTTGCTCAAAAGACTCATTTAGCATTTGCTCGAAATCAAAGTCTTCACCTAAATCTATATCATCCATACGCATTTTGTACCTTCTTGTTTACCAGTTTTTTTAAAATTGGACGATTATACAAAAATGTGGCTTAAATTTTCTATTTGAAAGTTTTAATTTTACTGATTACTTTTTGAATAACCCAATCTGGCGTACTCGCACCAGCAGTAATTCCACAGAACTCTTTATTTAAGAACCAAGAGCTTTCTAGTTCACTTTCATTTTCAATTAGATGAGAATCTGTACAATTTTCAAGACAAATTGAATGAAGTTGTTTTGTATTTGATGAACTTTTTCCACCAATTACAATCATTACATCAGCCTTTTTTGATATATCTCTAGCTGCATCTTGATTTTCAAAAGTGGCATCACAAATTGTATTAAAAACTCTAACTTCTTTGTTCTTAAGAATTAATGCATTTACAATTTCTAAATAGGTCTCTTTTTTCTTTGTTGTTTGAGCAACACAAGCTATTTTTTTATTTTTGAAGCTAATATTTTCTAAATCTTTTACACTTAAAACTATATGTACATCATCTAAATCATTTGCATATGACATAACACCTTTTACTTCTGGATGTTCTAAGTCTCCAAAAATTAGAATTGAATAACCCTCTTTTGACATATTTTTTACAATATTTTGTGGAGCTGTAACAAAAGGGCAAGTCGCATTTATAACTTTTTTTGTATTTTTTCTAAGCTCTTTTAAATCATCTTTTGGAATACCATGAGTTCTAATAATTACTGTATCATTTGGTTTTACATCACTTAATGTTGAATATAATCCTACATTGAAATCTTTTTTTAGTCTATCTATCTCATCTTGATTATGGATTAATGGACCCATTGTAGCACTGTTTTCATATTTTTGAGCAATATCAATAGCTCTTTTTACTCCAAAGCAAAATCCATAATTTGATGCTAATTCTATTTTCAAAATCTATCCTTAATATAAAGAGTCTAAAATCTCTTTAAAGTTTGGGAAAGATGAATTTATACACTCTGTATCATTTATTTGCATATCACAATTAAGTCCAGCTATTGCAAAGCTCATTGCAATTCTATGGTCTCCAAAAGAATCAATAGTTGCTTTATTTAAGCTTCCACCAACTATTTCATAACCATCTTCAAACTCTGTAAAACTAACTCCACAAAGTTTTAAATTATTTACAACAGCACTAATTCTATCACTCTCTTTTACTCTTAACTCTTTTGCATTTTTTACAAGAGATTTTCCATTTGCTAAACTCATAGCAATACTAAGTGCTGGAAGTTCATCTATTAACCATGAAATATTATGAGTTACTTCAACTCCAGTAAGTTCATTTCCAATAACTTCAATATCCCCAATTGGCTCATAAACATTCTCTTTTTCAATAAAGTTTACTGTTGCACCCATTTTCTTTAAAATAACATAAGCTTCAACTCTTGTTGGATTTAAAGAGGCATTTTTTATAACAACTCTTGAACCTTTTGATATAGCTGCTGCAACGGCAAAGAAAAAGCCACTAGAAGGATCAGCTGGAACAGTTATATTTAGTGGTTTTAAATGAGATTTTAAAGGATTTATATTTATAAATCCTTCGTTATCTGTAAAAATTTCTGCACCCATTCCACTAAGCATTCTTTCAGTATGGTCTCTTGTTAATTCATTCTCTTTGTATTTACTAACACCCTTTGCTCTTAGAGCAGCTAAAATCATCGCTGATTTAACTTGTGCAGAATCAACTGGCGAGATATATGTAAAAGGATTCAAATCTTTTACACCTCTAATAAATAGTGGTGCTTTGTTTCCATTTTCTCTTCCATCTATATTTGCTCCAATACTTCTTAATGGATCAGCAACTCTTTTCATAGGTCTGCTTCTTAGATATTTATCTCCTGTTAAAATAAAGCTTCCATCAACACTTGCTAATAGTCCACAAAAAAGTCTCATAGCTGTTCCAGAGTTTCCACAATCAAGAACATCATTTGGTTCAACTAATGTATCAATTGGAGTAATCTCTATGTTACTTCCATCTTGTTTTATTTTAGCCCCTAATTGTTCAACAATTTTTAGAGTATTTAAAGTATCTTCAGCAGTTAGATAGTTTTTTATATATGAAGTTTGGTTTGAAAAAAGTGAAAACATCGCACATCTATGAGATATTGATTTATCACTTGCTATATTTTCTATTGTTATATCAAAAGGTTTTGATAATCTTTTTATGTCAAATTTTTCCACTTTCTTCCCTTTATTATCTTAAAGTAATATTTAATTTATCTTTTAAACTGTCTAAAATTGAGTTAATAACTAAATTTATATCTTCATCTTCTAATGTTTTCTCATCACTTTGAAGAGTAAATCTAATCGTTAAGCTTTCAAACTCTCCTAATTTTTCATCACTATAAATATCTATTAAGTTATATTGTTTAATTAATGGATTATTTAGTGAATTTATAACTTTTTTAATCTCTTTAAATTCCATATTTTTAGGAGCAAGGATACTTAAATCTTTTCTTGAAGCTTGGAATTTTGAGTAAGAAGAGGCTTTTGTCAAATTATTTTTTATACTATCAAAATTGATTTGAGCAAAAAATGTATCACTTAAATCATAATCTTCACAAACGCTAGGATGAAGTTTTGAGATAAATCCTACAATTTCCCCATCAATTAAAATATTTGCACTTTGATAAGGGTGAATAAATTTATTATCAATATTTTCTATAGTTTCTAATTCAAACTCTCCAATAGTATTTAGAACTTTTTTAGCAAATGAGAAGAAATCCATGTTTTTTGGTTTTCCAGCATTAGCTATATCTTCTTGTTCACTTGCTCCACTATGAATAAAAGCTATTTTTTTACTTTCAACTCTATTTTCATCAAAAATTGTTCCAATCTCAAAGAAACTAGCTCTTCTTGCACCAGTTTTGAAGTTGTTAGAACAAGCTTCAACTAGATTTAAAAGTAGGGTAGTTCTATATGTATTTAACTCTTTTACTATAGGGTTTATAAGTTCTAATTTATCTTTTACAGTTTTAAAGCCATATTTTATTAAATTCTCTTTTGAAGTAAATACATAAGTTAAAGTTTCAAAGAAACCATTTTCAATTGCTTTATATCTAAGTTTATTTCTTTTTTGTAAATCAAGACTTGTTTTATTTACTCTATTTATTTCATCAATACAAAGAGGTTTTGATTTAATATTATCAATTCCAATTATTCTTATAACCTCTTCAGTTATATCTGCTACATTTCTGATATCATGTCTATAATGAGGAACTTTTATAGAAAGAGTCTCTTCTATTGGCTCTTTTACTTCAAAACCTAAAGAGATTAAAATCTTTTCAATTTCACTTTTTTCTATATCTTGCCCAATTATTGAATTTATTTTTTTGATATTTGCATCAATAAATAGTTTTTCTGTATCAACTATATAATCAATTGAGCCTTTATATAAAGTAGCACCCAATTTTGAGATAAGATTTGAGAAGTAATTTAATCCAAAACTAATATTTGGTTCACTCCCTCTTGATGATTTATAAAAAATATCAGAAGTTTTTATTTTTATTTCAAATACAAGTTTTGAGATTAACTCAGGATTTACATAAGATGCTTCGATTAAAAACTCTTTTTCTATTTCTTCAAAATCATTTTGTAAAACACAAGGTTTACTTAAAGCTTCATTTCCAAAATATACTGTGTCAAAACCATTTTCATCTTTTTTGATATCTAAAATAGATGATTTTGATTTAGGATAAGCATTTAAAATAACTCCACAAGAGTGAGTTGTATAGTTTAGAATATTTCTTAACTCTTTATTTTCTTGATATTTTTTTATAGTAGAAAGTCTTAATTTTTTAATTAAATCTAAACTAAAGTTAGAAAACTCTGCTGCTTTAAAGATTAAAGATGAGTTTATTTTATTATTACAATTAATTTTAAAAGTTTGACCTATACTTGATTCATTATGTTTAATAGTTTTATCAAGTTCACATAAAGATATTTCATAAAATGCACTAAGCTCTCTAGCAACTCCTAAAATACTTAAGCAATCTCCTCTATTTGGAGTCAAACCAATTTCAATGATATCATCATTTAAGAGTGGATAATCTTTTAACTCTTTTCCTAAAACAAGCTCTCCTATTGAGTCATCTAAAACCATAATTCCATCATTTATTTTAGGAAGACCTAGTTCAGTAGATGAGCAAATCATTCCGTTTGATTCAACCCCTCTTAATTTTGCTGCTTTTATTTTAAAATCTTCTCCTAAAACTGCTCCAATAGTCGCAACAGCTACAATTTGACCAGCTTCAACATTTGGAGCTCCACAAACAATTTGAGTAGTTTGTGTTCCTAAGTCAACTTGACAAATATTTAATTTATCTGCATCAGGATGTTTCTCTTTGCTTAAAACTTTTGCAACAACAACTTTTGAAGCAATACTATTCTTTTCTAAGCTATCAACTTCTAACCCAATACTATTTAAAGTTTTGCAAATCTCATCTGTACTTATTTTTGATAGATTTATAAACTCTTCTAACCATCTTCTTGTAATTATCATTTAAATTGTCCTAATAATCTTGTATCACTTTCAAATAGAGATCTTAAATCTCCAATACTATGAATTAACATAGCAAATCTTTCTATTCCTAAACCAAAGGCATATCCTGATTTATTTGTATATCCAACTGCATCAAAAACATTTTGATCTACAACACCACATCCTAGAACCTCAAGCCAACCAGTTTGTGAGCATACACGGCAACCATTTCCTTTACAAAATACACATGAAATATCAACTTCTGCAGATGGTTCTGTAAATGGGAAATATGATGGTCTAAATCGTACTTCTACTTCTCCAAACATATGTTGCAAAAATTCAACTAAAACATGTTTTAAATTTGCGAATGAGATTTTATCAGCTTCATCAACTACAAGTGCTTCAATTTGATGAAACATTGGAGTATGAGTAATATCAAAATCTCTTCTAAAAACTGTTCCAGGAGCAATCATTCTAATTGGAGCTTTTTGGCTTAGCATAGTTCTAATTTGAACTGGTGAAGTATGAGTTCTTAGAAGTGTATAATCCTTATTATAAAAAGTATCTGCCATATCTCTTGCTGGATGATATTCTGGAAGATTTAAAGCTTGAAAATTATGGAAATCATCTTCAACTAAAGGTCCTTCTTCAACAGCAAAATTTAGATTCAAAAAGTAGTTAATTATTCTATTCATAGTTTCAGCAACTGGGTGAGTTGCTCCGCAACTAAGTTCATTGTTAAATTTTGTAACATCTATTTTTTCAGACTCTAATTTTTTATTTAAAGCTTCAAATTCTAGTTCAATTTTTTTGCTATCAAGAGCTTTTGTTATTAGCTCTTTTTGTAGATTTAAGTTTTCAGCAAATGATTTTTTATTTTCATTTGCTATATCTTTCATTTTTGCAAACTCTAAAGTTAATACACCTTTTTTCCCTAAAGTATCAACTCTTAAGCTTTCTAGCTCTTCAAGAGATTTGGCATTTTGTATTTTTTCAATCCAAAGAGTCACTTTTTTTCCTATTAATTAATTTATTTTATATTATTTTTCTATTCTCAAAGCTAAGATTGTATCTAATTTTTTATTAGAGTTTGGTTACAATATATAGTATATAAGAGGCTTTCTTCTTTAGAAATCTCTTTAAGAAAGTCTTTTAGAATTTTACTACTTTTTGCTTACATTAAAAAGTAGTTTTATAATATTGGGTTTTGGATATAGAACCATTTAAAAGGAGAAGATATGTGTATATTTTGTAAAATTGTAAATAAAGAGATACCTAGTAAGGTTATTTTAGAAGATGAAAATTTTTTGGCTTTTCATGATATAAATCCTACAAGAAAAGTTCATGCTTTAGTTATTCCAAAAGCTCATTATAATTCTTTTGAAGATACTCCATCAACTATTATGGGAAATATGAGTGATTTTATAAGAGAAGTTACAAAAGAGTTAAATGTAAATGAAAGTGGTTATAGAATGATAACAAATATTGGAAAAGATGGGGGACAAGAGGTTTCGCATTTACATTTTCATATTATAGGTGGAGAAAGTGTTGGAAGACTTGTAAGAGATAAAAATGATTTATAAGATAAACTTTTAAAGTTTATCTTACTCTTGAAAAGAACCTAAACTCATAATTTTTTGATATTTCTTTTCTTTTCTTTCTTCTGGACTTAATTTTTTAAGTTCAAGAATCGAGCTTAAAAAATATTTTTTTAAAGCCACAATAGCTTCATCTTTTTTTCTATGAGCACCAATCAAAGGTTCGTTTACAACATCATCAATTAAGTTTTGTTGTTTTAAATTTTCAGCTGTAATTTTAAGTGCTTGTGCAGCAGTTTCAACTTTTGATGGATCGTTCCATAAAATAGCACTACACCCTTCAGGAGAAATAACAGCATATACTGAATATCTCATCATCGCTAGTTTATCTGCTATTGAGATTGCTAAAGCTCCACCACTTCCACCTTCTCCAATTACAACTGAAACTGTTGGAGTTGTAAGATTTGCAAATTCGTAAAGATTTTTTGCAATTGCTTCACTTTGATTTCTCTCTTCAGCTCCAAGTCCAGGGTATGCACCTGGAGTATCAACTAGCATTAGAATTGGAATTTGAAATTTTTCAGCCATTTGAGCAGCTCTTAAAGCTTTTCTATAACCTTCTGGACTAGGCATTCCAAAGTTTCTTTTTAATTTTTCTTTAGTTCCTCTACCTTTTTGTTCTCCAATAATAAGTGTTCTTTGTGTTCCTATAAAACCTAAGTAACATACTATTGCATGGTCATCTACAAAATGTCTATCTCCATGAATTTCATAAGCATCAGTTAAAAGTCCATTTATATAATCAAGTGCATAAGGTCGATCTGGATGTCGTGCAAGTTGAAGTTTTTGATAATCATTTAAATTTTTAAATGTCTTTTCAACTTCTTTATCAAGTTTTTTATTTAAAATTTCAACAGCTGGTTCATCTGCTCTACTTTTTGCTGTTATAATCTCTTCTTCTATTTTTCTTATTTTATCTTCAAATTCTAAGTAAGTTGCCAATATTTTTCCTTATAGAAAAGAGTAATTTTACTCTTTAAGGTTTAGATTTATTTTGTAAATTTTTTGAAAATTACAGAACCATTTGTTCCACCAAAACCAAAGTTATTACTCATAACAGTTGTTAATTCAACTTTTCTAGCAATATTTGGAACAACATCTAAATCACATTCAGGATCTTGATTTTCAACATTAATAGTTGGAGGGATAATACCCTCATTTAAAGCTTTAATTGACATAATAGCCTCAATTGCACCAGCAGCACCTAGACAGTGACCAATTTGACCTTTTGTAGAAGATACAGGAGGGCATTTCTCTTTTCCTCCAAATAACTCTTTTATAGCTGCAGTCTCATTCTTATCTCCTACTGGAGTTGAAGTTCCATGAGTATTGATATAGTCTATTTTTGGATATTCTCCTGTTAAATTCTTTACCATTTCAAATGCAGCTTTCATAGCTCTTAGAGGACCTTCTGTAACAGGAGCAGTTATGTGATTTGCATCTCCACTCTCTCCAAATCCAATAATTTCACAATAGATTTTTGCATCTCTTTGTAATGCACTATCAAGAGTTTCAACAACTAATGCCCCAGCACCTTCTCCCATTACAAATCCATCTCTATTTATATCAAAAGGTCTTGAAGCTTTTTTAGGCTCATCATTTCTTGTTGAAAGAGCTTTCATTGCTGCAAATCCACCAACTCCAGCTCCACAAATAGCACTTTCTGCACCAACAACTAAAATTCTATCAGCACCACCTAAAGCTATTGTTTTAACAGCATCATTTAAAGCATGAGTTGAAGCAGCACAAGCCGTAACATGTCCTAAAGAAGGACCTTTTAGATTGTGTTCAATTGAGATAAATCCACTTAGCATATTAGCTAAAGATGAAGGAATAAAAAATGGAGATATTTTTCTAGAACCTCTTGTATCACAAATTGTAGAGTTTTTTTGAATTGTAGATAAACCACCGATTCCTGAACCAGAAATAATTCCAAATCTAGGAGCATCTTTTTCATCTACTTTTTTATTTTCAAGTGTAGTAAAACCACTATCAATCATAGCTTCTTGAGCTGCTTTAATCCCTAATTGGATAAATCTATCAGCTTTTTTTACCTCTTTTTTATCCATTACAGTTTCAGGATCAAAGTTTTTTACCTCTCCTGCTATTTGTACTGAAAAATCACTAATATCAAATAATGTTATTGTATCAATTCCACATACACCATTTACGGCTGCTTCAAAAGATTCATTTACATTATGACCTATAGAATTTATTGTACCTAAACCTGTAATAACAACTCTTTTCATCTAATTATGCTCCAATATTTAATTATATTTTATTTAAATTATTCAATTTTTTATCAAAAAAACTCAATAGTAGAAATCTTTAAATGAAAGAATTAATCTTTCATTTAAGTAAAGCGTGTAATTACGCGTTATTTTCGATGTATGCTATTGCATCAGCTACAGTTAAGATTTTTTCTGCATCTTCATCTGGAATTTCGATGTCAAATTTCTCTTCTAAAGCCATTACAAGTTCAACAACATCTAGTGAATCTGCACCTAAATCTTCAATGAACTTTGAATCTTCTTTAACTTCAGCTGGATCGCAATCTAATTGCTCTACAACAACCGCTTTTACATCATCTAATAATGCCATATCTTTATCCTTTTATAAAATTAACTTCAAATTATAGCAAAAAAGTTTTAAAAACCCTTTTAATTTCTTAAAATTATAGTTTAAAGCCTAGCTTTAAACATATAATCCACCATTTACTTTTAAAATCTCACCAGTAATATAGCTAGCATGATCACTTAATAAAAATGCTACAGCATCTGCAATTTCACTTGGATTCCCAAATCTTGAAAGAGGAATATTCTTTTCATATTCAGCTTTTACTTCATCTTTTAACAAATTTGTCATATCTGTTTGTATAAATCCAGGAGTTACTGCATTATATCTAATATTTCTACTTGCAGCCTCTTTTGCAAATGATTTAGTCATTGCATTTAAACCACCTTTTGAAGCAGAATAATTTACTTGACCAGGATTTCCCATCTCTCCAACAATAGAAGATATATTTACAACAGAACCAAATCCTTTTTTACCTCTTTGTTTATAAAACTCTTTACATCCAATAAATGCAGATGTTAAGTTTGCATCAATTACTGATGTAAAATCTTCAACACTCATTCTAAGAGCCAATTTATCTTTTGTAATTCCTGCATTGTTTACTAAATAAGCTAACTCTCCATCACTATCAATTATAGTTTTTATAGCATTTATAAACTCTTCTTCTATTGAAACATCAGCCTTAATTATTGCTGCTATTCCACCTGCTTTTTCTATTTGCTCTTTTATTATTTCTGCTTCTTCAATTTTGCTTCTATAGTTTATCCATACTTTTAGTCCATAGCTTGCAAGCGTTTGTGCAATTTGTGCTCCAATACCTTTACTAGCTCCTGTTATCAAAACATTTTTACCACTAAATTTCATATCTATCCTTTTGTTTTTGCATATAATTTTTATTATAACAATATTTTTATTAGATTAAACTCCTCTTTGATTATTCCAAATTCTAATATGTAGTCTATCTGAATATTTAAAACCATATTTTATAGCAAGATTTACTACTTCTAAAGAATTTTTGTCAATGCTTGAAGCAGTATCACCTAAGGGCATTAAATATACCTCACATTTTGGAATATCTTTTAAAATATCTTTAATTTCAGTCATAGCTTTTTCTAAAAAATCATCTCCTATAACAAATTTTAGATAAGACTTTTTTGTATTCTCTAAGATTTTTGTTAAAGTTATTTTGTTTACTCTTTTTTTTAAGGGTTCTAAAGAGTTACTTAGTTTTACACTCATAGAAAAGAGAATATTTTTTTGATAATCTTCTTTAAAATCTATATTTAGTGAAGCATTTGTTTCTATGGTTACTCTATGTTTTTTGTTTATATAATATTTTAATAAATTTTGGAATTCTAGATCATTCCAATATAAAAGAGGTTCTCCTCCAGTTATTACAATATCAATTTTATAGTTATATTCAAAATTCTTAAGAAGCTTATCTACTTCATTTACAATATCTAAATGAGAATTATATATTTTCCAACTATCTCTAAACTCCATATCAACTGCATAATATGAGTCACAGGCACACTTTTTTTTACCACTAGGTGTTTCGTACTCTACATTAAATCCTGCACATTTAAAGTTACATTTTCCAAATCTAATAAATATAGAAGGAGTACCCAAAAGTTTTCCTTCTCCTTGAATTGTTGGTCCAAAAATCTCATTTACTTCAAGCATAAAAAGTGCTTTTACTTTTTGGTGTCTCTAAGAACTCTATTTTTGATACTTTTATATCTATCTTTTTCATTTTTTCTTGTGCTATTTTCAAGAACCAAGCAGATAGATTTTCACTTGTTGGTACAAAATTTACAACTATATAACTTTCATAAAGTTCTAAAAGTTCAGCTTTAAAAGGTTTTGTATCTACAATTTTATACCCTTCTTTAAATGCTATTAAATCCTTTTTATCTATATTTGGAATTAAAGTTTCAAAAAGTGGATCATTTATATCTATTATAAATTTGTGATCTAAAATATCATCTAAAAATTTTTTAAACCAATTAAGATGTTTAAAATCTGTAACCATTCCACTTTTTAAACTATCTGATTTTAAATATATAATTATTTTTCCTTGATGTCCATGAAGATGTCTACACATTAGACAGCTATCTAAAGAGAATTCAACATCTAATGATTGCGACCAAACTCTATGTCCATAACAAAAATCAAACTCTTTTGATATTTCCCACATTAGAAAATCTCCTTATATTTTATAGGATCTTTTGAATTTACTTCGTTAAATCCATTTAATCTTAATCTACAAGAGTCACAAACTCCACAAGCTTCATCCTCTTCTTTATAGCAAGACCAAGTTAGTTCAAGAGGAACATTTAATTTTATAGCCTCTTGTACAATTTGTGCTTTACTTAAATTTACTAAAGGAGTGATAATCTCTATATTTGTACTATCTTTTGTACCCTCATTTATAGCTTTTTGAATGGAGTTAATGAAACTGTTTGTACAATCAGGGTATCCTGAACTATCTTCTTGAACTACTCCAATGTACATAGCACTTGCACTCTCTTTTTCAGCAATTGCACTAGCTATACTTAAAAATATCCCATTTCTAAAAGGAACATAAGTAATTGGAATAATACCTTTTTCAATACCATTTATTGGTACTTCTATTGATTTGTCTGTTAAAGCGCTAGCTCCAATTTGAGTAAAAAATGGAATATCAATTTCATATTTATTTAAAACATTTAGTTTTTCACAAATATCTCTAAATGCTTTTAGCTCTTTAGTTTGTGTTCTTTGTCCATAGTTAAAATGAACTGCAATTAGTTCATAACCACTGTTTTTTGCTATGTATGAACTAAGAGTTGAATCCATTCCGCCACTTAAAATTACTACTGCTTTTTTATTAAAATTATTTGCCATCTATTAAAAAATCCTTATATTATAAAAAAATGTATGAAATATTGAAAAATGTAAACTTATCATAAGTTGGATATAATAGCAAAAATTTTTAAAAGTGAGATAAACTTAATATGGAAATTATGCAAGATGCAATATCTACACATATTTATGCAATATATATTTTTTTAGCAATTATGCTTTTTAATTTATACTCTGTTGTTTCAAAAAAAGATTTTATGTCTTTGGCAAAAAGATTAAAATTTATGACTCCAATTTATCATTTAAGTAATGCAATCGTAATTTATACAGGTACAATAGTTGCTTTTTATGCACAACATTTTAGTTTTACAATAGCTTTAATGATACCAGCTTCAATATTTTTATTAGTAATTGAGATAAAAAGATATAAAAAACAGAGAGTTATAAAAGTTGCTGATACTCAATTACAAGAGGATTTTTATATCTATGCTAAAAAAATATATTTAATTGAAATTTCTGTTTTAGTTTTAGTTTATGTAGTTAGCAAGGTATTTTAATGCAATTTGTTTATGAAGCTTTAAGTGGTAATGATATTTTAGAGATAAAAGATGAAGTTTATAATTATATAATTAAAGCAAGACGACATAAAATTGATGATGAGATTTATTTTAGAAATTTAGAAGATAAAAATTTATATTTATATAAATTAAATTTTATTGACAAAAAAAAAGCTATTTTAAATTTAATTTTAAGTGAAGAAAAAGAGATAGAAAATTCAAAAAAACTTCACTTGGCTTGGTGTGTAGTTGATCCAAAAACTATATATGAGAATATAAGCTCTTTAAATGAGTTGGGAGTAGATAAGATAAGTTTTGTATATGCTGATTTTTCACAGAAGAATTTTAAAATTAATTTTGAGAAATTAAAGAAGATTTTAATAAACTCTTCAGCTCAATGTGGAAGAAGTAGTATTATAAAATTAGATATTTATAAAAATTTAGATGGATTCTTACAAAAATTTCCAAACTCATACTTACTCGATTTTTCAGATAATTTAATAGATGAAAAAAAAGATGAAATTGAAAGGTTAATAATTGGAACTGAAGGTGGTTTTTCAAAAAGAGAAAGAGAGCTTTTTAATAAAGATTTTATAGTTGGATTTAATTCAAATTTGATTTTAAGATCCCAAACGGCAATTGTATCTGCTAGTTCAAAAGTTATTATATAAAAGAGTAAAGATTACTCTTTTATACTTCTTATCAATTTCTAACTATTGAGTGACAGTTAGAACAGGCATTTAACATATCTGAATAAGAGTTTCCAGATTTAGCAAATGCTTTGTTTTTTAAGTTTTCTTCTAATTCAACTACATTTAAAGTAATTCTTTTGAAGGATTTTCAGCAATATTTGATATATGCTTTTTATTTTTTGACGGTATTGTGAAATTGAACTTTTTTCTATAAAAAGATTATTTCCATCTTTTACAAGTTTATTTCCTTCTTTTATTAATTCAATGTTGTTATTTAAAAAACCTTTTTGAATTAATGCCATACCTTTTTCCATTTTAGACATAGACTCTTGTATTGCATCATTTGCAAAAAGTGAACTAGATGCTAAAGATGCAATAATTAATAATTTTCTCTTCTATATTTTGAAAAGATGTTCTTAGTGAACATCTCTCCATCTGCTTGCTTTCCATAAGAATGCAAAGATTGCAAAAATCACTAGATAGATTAAGAATTTAGGTCCTAACTCTTCTCTTTGTGCTTTTTTAGAATCTCCAATTTCTTCAAGATATTTAATAACTTGAGCTTGAGACTCTTGTGTTAAACCAACTCTTGGCATTGCTGTTCCTTCAAGTTGTTTTTGAGGATCATTTATAAATGTTTGTAAATACTCAGCTCCTCTACTTCTAATATATTGAGATAAATCTGGTGGTAATTTACCCATATAAGTTTTTATGTCATTATGTGCTGTAAATGATGACATAGAACCACCTTTCATATCAGCATATTTAATATCGTGACATCTTTGACAAGCATCAGAAAATACTTCTTTATTTGTCATCTCTTTTGGAGCAATTGATTCTAAATAAGCAACCATATCAGCAATTTCTTGTGCTTGCATCCAGTCATAACCTGGCATTGGATGAGCTTTTCCATCTACAAATTTATGTGAAACTTTAGATGCTAATGCTGGATTTTTAATAAATGCAACTAAATACTCTTTTGAGTAAAGTTTTCCAGCACTTCCTAAATCAGGAGGAGTAACTCCATAAGCAGCTCCTGCACTTGCATTATCCATTAATTTTGGGAATCCTTTTGACTCAATACTATGACAAGCTGTACAGTTTGATGTTACTAAAACCTCACCATTTGCTACATTACCAGTTGCTTTAATAGCCTCTTCATTTGAAGCCCAAAACTCATTAATTGTTTTATCAAAAGTTGTAACTTCTTCTAAAGTTGCTGTTGCACCTTTAATAGCTTTTTCGTTATTAGCTTTTTTTGCTTCTTCTAAAGCTTTAGTAGCTTTTTCTATATTCTCTTTTGCACTAATTTTATCTGCTTCTTCAAATTTGAAGTTTGCAGGAGAAACATGTGGGTGCATTTGTGAGTGAGCAAAAGGCTCAACTCCCCAGTAAGTAATAAGTGTAAGAACTATTACTACTGCTAATATTTTTAATTCTCTCATATCTTAACCCCTTCTTTTTTGATCAAGTTTTGAAATAACTGGAAGTAGAATAAACAGTAAAATAAATATAACTGCTGCATAGAATCCTACCCATGCATTTGTACCTGTTGGAGGAAGTTTTCCATATACAGTTAATACAATTAAATCTGCCATTAAAATCCAGAACCAAATAAAGAATAGAGGTCTTTTATGTGCTGGTAAAATTTTTGTATCTCTATCTAACCAAGGTAAAATAAAGAAAATACCATTTGCAAATGCAAATGCAATTAGACCAATATCAAATGCTTTAATACCTGCGATATCAAAGAAGAAACCTCTTAATACTTCGTATGACCATAAGAAATACCACTCAGGATAAATATGAGCTGGTGTTACCATTGAATCTGCTGGATCAAAATTTACTGGGTCCATTGCAAAGTTATAATGGAAGAATACTAAATAGAAGTAGAATATTAGGAATACTCCAAGAACTGCTAAATCTTTTGAGATAAATACAGGCCAGAAAGGAATAACTTTTGACTCTTTTTTCTTACCACTTAAATATTTTTCAGCTTCAGCATCAAAATCAAGCTCTTCAGAACTTTGATTGTTTACGTGAGGGATTCTTAATGTGTAGAAGTGTAAACCAATTAGACCCATAATAGCAATAGGTAATAAGAATACATGTAGCATAAAGAATCTTGTTAATGTTGCATCAGCAACATTGAAATCTCCTCTAATCCAAACAACTAGAGCATCTCCAATAACAGGAACTCCACCAAATAAGTTTGTAATAACCATTGCAGCCCAGTAAGACATCTGTCCCCAAGGTAACATATAACCAGAGAATCCAGCAGCACTAAATGTAACAAATAGTAGCATTCCAGAGATCCAAATCATCTCTCTACCTTGCTTATAAGAACCATAATAAATTCCTGTTAGCATATGAATATAGATAATTAAGAAAACAACAGAAGCTGCAACACCATGTATATGTCTAAATAACCAACCAAATGCAACTTCTTGCATAATTGTATAGTTTACAGAATCAAATGCTAGTGCAACATCTGGTTTATAGTACATCATTAAAAATAATCCAGAAATTATTAAAATACCAAATGTTGTAGCTAATAAAACACCCATAGCCCATAAGAAGTTAATATCTTTTGGAATCCAATACTCAGTCATCATAACTTTATTGAAAGTTGTTAGATTTAATCTTTGGTCTAACCACTCACCAACAGAGTTAGCTTTTTTAAATTTTGCCATCTCTTTCTCCTTCTTATGCCATCATCGCTTGAGCGATTTTTTTATACTCTGGTCCTTCATTTCCAAGAACAATAGAGTTTCCTTTTACTTCAAATGGAGGTAAATCTAATGGTCTTGGTGGTGGACCAAAAATTTGTTGACCACTTGCATTAAACTCTCCACCGTGACATGCACATTTCCATTGATCTTTTTTCCATGCAGGAATACAACCTAGGTGTGTACAAAGACCAATAGCAACAGTATATCTATCATCGCCTATTACTAAATCTCTTTTTGAACTCTCCATATCAGCTGTTTTCTTTAAAACAAATATTGGTTTCCCTCTCCAAGTAAATGTAGATGGTTCACCAGCTTTTAAACCACTTAAATCAATCTCAGTAAACCCACCAGCTAAAACGCTAGGAAGTGGATCCCATACCTGTTTCATACCATACAAAGATGCGGCTCCTCCAACTGCAGCAACAGCTGCAAATGAGTAGCCAATAAAATCTCGTCTATTTGTATTTTTAGACATATTTGGCTTCCTTTTTTTAAAATTAGAATCAGGCTCGATTTTAATATAAAGATTCTTAAGAATTATTGATTTGTATCAAATTTTAAACGAAAGATTAATGGAATGTGTAGAAAAAGTAGATTTATTTAATAATTAAAATAAATATTATTAGAAAATCTTATGATTTTCTAATAAATTTGATGATTTCAGATTCAATATTTTCTTTTTCGATTATTGAATTATGGATTGTTTTTGCACTAAATAAATCTTTGATTGATTGTGGTAAATTTGCTTTAAATTTTGAACTAATCTCTTCTAAAGCTTCTTTATCACTATATTTTTCAGAATCTTGTTTTAGAGCATTTAAAACTGTTGGAGAGAATTTTGTCCACTCAGCTGTTGAATATATCACTGTTTTTAGAGCTTTGTCTTTTAATTCATTATAGGCTTTTATACAAGTTGCAGTGTGTGGATCCATTAAGTAGCCAATATCTAAGAACTCTTTTATTGTTTTATTTCCAAAAGTATCATTACTAAAAGTAGCACTAAAATATTTTTGTAACTCTTTTGTCTCATCTTTTGTCAGTTTAAAAATATTTTTTGAGTTTAAATCTTCCATTAGTTCTTTTGTTCTTGAACTTCCAAATAAGTCGTAGATAACTCTTTCAATATTTGAAGATTTTAATATATCCATAGCTGGAGATTTTGTTAATTTTAGAGTTTTTTCTCTAATATCGTAAACTCCTGTATTTATCCATTCTGTAAGAATATTATTCTCATTTGAAGCAACTAAAAGTTTTTCAATTGCTAAACCCATTTTTTGTGCATAATATGCCCCTAAAACATTTCCAAAATTTCCACTTGGAACTACTAAATATATTTTCTCACCATTTTTAATACCATTTTGTCTAATTAGTTCTAAATATGACCAAAAGTGATAGATAATTTGGAAAATAATTCTTCCAAAGTTTACAGAGTTTGCAGCACTTAAATTTATATTGTATTTTTCTAATTCACTTTTAAAGCTATTTGAAGCTAAAAGAGTTTTTAGTGCATTTTGTGCATCATCAAAGTTCCCTTTAATTCCTAAAACTTTTAAATTATCTGCTTCTTCACAAACCATTTGGAGTCTTTGAACATCACTTGTTCCTCCGTCTGGATATAGGCAAACTACTTGAATGTTTTTTTTATTTCTAAAAGTATTTAAAGCAGCAGGTCCTGTATCTCCACTTGTAGCTGCAAGTATTAGATAATTTTCATCTTTTTTTTGTGCAATTGAGCTAAAAATTGATCCAAAAGGTTGAAGGGCCATATCTTTAAATGCTCGTGTAGGACCATGATATTGTTCATTTACATATAAATCATCTTTTACTTTTATAACAGGACTTGGATTTTTTGGATTATCAAAATTATCATATAAATCTAAAGCTTTTTGTATTTCATTATCTTCTATATCAATTTCAAAAGCTTTTAAAATATTAAAAGCTAACTCTTTATAACTTTTATTTATATGATTTTCTATAAAACTTTGACCTAGATTTGGTAATTCTTTTGGTACATATAATCCACCAAAAGAGCTACTAGGGTTTAAAATAGCTTCACTAAAACTAACCTCTTTTGCTTTAATCCCATCATTTCCTCTTGTTTCAATAAATCCCATATTTTCTCCTTTTAAATAGTTCTCATTTTGAAGAGAACGGTTTTTTTAATAACTACTTTTTAATACAATTTATAAAGAAATTGCTAAAGTAGATAAAATTAACTATTTAATAATTTTTCTATATCAATACCATTATTTGGATTATCTACTCTTATAAATTGCGTTCCAACTCCATCACTTGTAAATAGCTCTAACAAAATAGAGTGTTCAACTCTTCCATCAATAATATGTGCTTTATTTACACCATTGTGAATAGCTTCTATACAAGAATCAACTTTTGGTATCATTCCACCAGCAATTGTTCCATCTTTTTTAAACATCTCAACATTTGCTTTGTCTAAAGTTTGGATTAACTCTCCATTTTTATTTAATACACCAATTGTATCTGTTAAAAATATAACTTTTTGAGCTTTTAAAGCCATCGCAATTTCGCAAGCTGCAACATCTGCATTTATATTATACCCTGGATGATTTGGTTCATCTCCATTTGCAATAGGTGCAATAACAGGGATAAATCCCTCTTTTATTAAGTTATTAATTAGTTCACCATTAACTTCTGTGATATCTCCAGTGTATCCAAACTTTCCTCCATCTTTTGGAATAGCTTTTATAATACTACTATCTTTCCCAGATATTCCAATAGCTTTTGCACCGTGAAAGTTAAGTAAAGAAGCTATATTTTTATTTATCTCTCCACTTAAAACCATCTCAACAACTCTCATACTCTCTTTACAAGTAACTCTATATCCATCAATAAAAGATGATGGAATTTCAAGCTTATTTAAAAGTTCTGTAATTCTTGCTCCTCCACCATGAACAACAACAGGTTTTATACCTAAAAGTGTTAGTAGAACAATATCTTGAGCAAATTTTTCTTTTAAATCATCACTTGTTTGTGCGCTCCCACCATATTTTATAACAATAGTTTTTCCATAAAATTTTTTAAAATATGGAATAGCATCAATTAGAGTTTGAACTTTTGGGTTTGTTTGTGCCATAAAAAATATCCTTGTAAATTTTAAAGCTTAGATTATATCTAAAAATCTCTTTTAAAATGAAATATAGTAAAATCGAATTATGGAAAAATATTTAGCATTAAAAGCAAGTGCAGGAAGTGGAAAGACTTTTGCTCTAACAGTTCGATATATTAGTTTACTTCTTCTTGGTGCAAAGCCTAGTGAGATTTTAACTCTTACTTTTACAAATAAAGCAGCTTTTGAAATGAGTCAAAGGGTGTTTAATACTTTACAAACTTTAGGTGATGATGAAGCCTATTTAAGTGAAATTATAAAAGTTTCAGGTTTAGAAAAAGAGCAGATTTTAGGTAAAAAGCAATTATTAATAAAACTTTTTACAAATGATAGTTTAAGCATTTTTACTATTGATAAATTTGTAAATAAGATTTTACGAGAGTTTTGTGGGTATATTGGAATAAGTGATGATTTTAAAATTTTAAATGATGATATAGAAGTTTTAAGTTTTAAGTTTTTACAAAGTTTAGATGAAAATAGTTTTAAAGAGCTTGTTGAGTTCTCTTTGTATGAGAAGAAAAAATTTAACTCTATTTTTGAGCTATTTAAAAGTTTAATTGAGAAAAATGAGAGTATAAATCCTATTGAAATTGATGCACAATTTTTAGATATTTTAAAAGATGATATTTTACAAAAAGCTTTTAAAATTAAAGAACACTTTTTAAACTGTAGTATGGCAAGTGCAAGTGCTATAAAAGCTGTAGATTTTAACTCTTTTGAGGAGTTGTTTTCAAAAACTTGGATAGAAAAAGAGAGTTTATATGATTACTCCTATTTTAAAAAATGTACAAATGAAGAGATAAATTCTATTTTTTTAGAGTTAAAAGAGGGGTTCTTAAACTACTATAAATTAAGAGCTTCATATAGTTTGAATAAAATTTTTAAGCTTTATATAAATTTTAAAGAGTTTAAAAAAAGTTTTAATATTGAGAAAAACTACTTTGAGTTTAATGATATCTCTAATTTAGTTTATGAACTTTTAAACGATAAAATTAATAAAGATTTTTTATATTTTAGACTTGATAGTAACTATAATCATATCTTGATTGATGAGTTTCAAGATACTTCTATTTTGCAATATAAGATTTTAAAACCTTTAATTGATGAAGTAATTGCAGGAGATAGTGAAAAGTTTAAAACATTTTTTTATGTTGGAGATCCAAAGCAGAGTATTTATAGGTTTCGTGGTGGGAAAAGAGAACTTTTTGATTATGTTTTAAAAGAAAATCCTACTATTAAACTTGCAAATCTAAATACAAATTATAGATCTAGTAGAAATATTATTGATTTTGTAAATAACACTTTTATAAATCTTTCAAATTATGATTATTTGGTTCAAGAGAGTGTTAGAAAAGATGGTTTTGCTGAAGTTATTTTAGATGAAAACTTACAAAATGAAGAGAAGTTTTTGGGTATTCTAAACAAGATAAAAGAGTTGATTTCTAGTGGTATAAATGAGAATGATATTGCAATATTATGTTATACAAATAGTGATGTTTTAGAGCTTTTTTATTATCTAAAAGAGAATTTACCAGAGATAAAAATAAGAACTGATATGAGTTCAAAACTAATAAATCAGCAAAATGTAAAAGCCTTAATAAATGCAGTAAAATATATCTATTTTCAAGAAAATATTTATAAAGAAAATTTTAATGCTTTAGTTGGAAAAAATCTAAATAGTGAATTTTTATTTAATATAGATTTAAATGAAATAAGTGTTGAAAAGGTGTTGTATTTAGTAGCAAATTATTTTAATATTATTGATGAAAATATAGTTAAGTTAATAGAACAATCAACTAAATATATAAATATTGTAGATTTTGTTTATGAGATAGATAAACTTGATATTAGTATTGAGAATAGTGAAAATTCAGGTTTACAGATACTTACAATTTTTAAATCAAAAGGTTTAGAGTTTCATACAACAATTTTGCTTGATAGAATTAAGAAGAAAAATATAGATAGAAGTTCTTTATTATTTGATTATGAAAATATAAATTTACAAAACATCTATTATAAAATTTCAGGTTATGAAAATTTTGATGAAAACTATAAAAGAGCTTTAGACAAAGAGAAGAGTTTAAGTTTAGATGATGAAAAAAATGTGTTATATGTAGCACTTACAAGAGCAAGAAATAATTTGATAATTTTCAAAAAAGAGAAAAATAGTGTTTTTGAAATTCTAAATTTATCTGCTTTAAAAATTGGGAATCTTATTTTAAGTGAAGTTATAAATAGAAAAAATAGTGTTGATAAAATAGTTTATGAGCCTTTAAATTTAGGAAAACAAGAGATAAAAATAGCTAAGGAGAGTAGTTATAATAGTGAAATTTTAAAATCAAGATATTTTGGATTGGCAACTCACTATACTTTAGAAATGATGAATAAGTTTGATTTACAAGCTCTTAAACATGGTATAAATTTATCTAAAGCAAAATATTTTAACTATTTACAAGAGAGTGATTTTGTAAAAATTGAAGGAATAGTTAAAAATCTAATAGAAAATTTAAAGTTTCAAAATTTGGTACAAAATGCTCAAATTGTTCATGAACAAGCTTTAATATATAATGAAGAGGTGAAAATCCTAGATTTACTTTTATATAAAGAGAATAGATTTATTATTGTTGATTATAAAACTACATCTGAAATTTTATCTTCTCATAAAACACAAGTTGAGTATTATAAAAAAGCAATTTGCGATATTTTTAAGACACAAAATGTATCTGGATATTTAGTTTATTTAAAAGAGAATAGTATAGATTTCTTGGAAGTTTAAATAAAATATCTAATAGATGCAAAACCATAGGCTTTTGTGCTTTGTATCTGCTTTATTTGTTCCTTTGTGATTATTCCTCCAAGTGCTATTATATTTAGCTTAGGGAATTTATCTATAGTATTTTTTAAGTTTTCTATACCTTTTGCTTCTCCTTTATTTGGGCTATCAAAAATAGGGGAGTATGTAACAAATTCTGAACCAAACTTTAGAGACATTTCTAGTTCATCAAAATTATGGCAAGAGATAATTGTAAAAAGATTTAAACTCTTTGCAAAATCTATTTTATCAAATTGTGTGGAGTTTAGATGGACTCCATCAAAGCCTAGACTTTTTGCTAAATCGATATTTGAGTTGATTAAAATTTTTTTTATTTTAAACTCTTTACAAACTTGTAAAAAACTCTTGGCTAACTCTTCAATATTCTTAGAACTTTTATCTCTAAAACAAGCAATATCTATTTTATGATTACTTAAAACTTTTTTTAGTTTTTCTTTAAAAGTTTGAGGATTATTTGTAAAAAATTGTGGGTCTGTGATTAAATAAGTTTTTAATTCTTTCATAATTTTCCAATAAAAAAAGGGAAGTAGCAAATTCTGCCACCTCCCTTTTAATCTTTAAGAATTTTCTTAATGATGTTCTTCTTCCATCATAATAGATCCAGCAATATAAACATATGTTAGGATACTAAAAATAAATGCTTGTAAGAAACCAAATGCTGTTAATAGGAAAAACCCTGGTAATGGTAAAATCCATGGAACTAACATTAAAAGAACCATTAAGAACATATCATCTCCTCTAATTGATCCAAATAATCTAAAAGATAAAGATATAATTCTTGAAATATGAGAAATAATTTCAATTGGGAACATTAAAGGAGCAAGTATTGGCATTGGTCCCATAAAGTGTTTGAAATAGTTTACAAAACCATTTTTCTTAATTCCTAAATAGTTGTAATAAACAAATACAATTAAAGCTAAAGATAGAGTAAAGTTAATATTTGAAGTAGGTGCTTCAAATCCTGGAATTACCCCAATCATATTACTTACGAAAATAACTAAAGCTAAAGAGCCAATTAAAGGCATATAAGTTCTAGCATTTTTTTCACCCATTGTATCGCTACCCATAGTAATAATACCACCTACAAATGTTTCCATAACATTTTGACTTCCAGTTGGAACTAGTTGTAGTTTTCTTGTAGCCATTCTTGAAATTAGAAAAATAATTCCAATTACTAAAACAAAGTGAGATAAAATTATCCACTCTTGACCGTGACCACCAATAGTTCCTAAGAATGTAAACAGTCTTCCTTCCATTTTCTTCCTTTTTTTCTTTCTACAATTACTAAATTATGCTCGGATTATAATATTTGTTTTCTAAAAACTTTATAAATATTATAAATTAAGTTAGATTTGTTTAAATCTAAAGCCTTGTTGTTTCAAATTTTCTCTTATTAATTCTTGATGTTCTTCACCTTTTGTTTCTAAAGCTATTGTAACATGAGCTTCTCCAAACTCTAATTTAAGTGAATTTCTATCAAAATCAATTTGAACTATGTTTGCTGCACTTTTTGTGAAAATCTCTGTTAGCTTCATCAAAGCTCCTGGTTTATCCATAAGTGTAACTATTAAGTTCATTTTTCTGTGAGATTTAATTAAACCTTTTTCAATTATTAAAGATAACATTGTAACATCAATATTTCCGCCACTAACTATTGCACAAACTTTTTTATTTTCAATATCAACTTTATCATGCATAATTGCTGCAACACTTACTGCTCCAGCTCCTTCAACCATAAGTTTATGTCGTTCTAATAAAAATAAAATTGCATTTGAGATTTCATTATCACTTACTTCTACTATTTCATCTACATACTCTAATATAATATCTAAAAGTTTTGGAGTAACATCTCTTACAGCAATCCCATCAGCAATAGTTCTTACACTACTTGAATCAATAGGAAGTCTTGCTTCAAAACTCTCTTTCATACCTTTTGCACCACTTGCAACAACACCCGTTATTTTTATATTTGGATTTATAGATTTTGCTGCTATTGCAATACCTGCTATTAAACCACCACCACCAATTGGCACTATTAGGTGTTCAATCTCTGGAATTTGTTCTAAAACTTCTAAAGCTATTGTTCCTTGACCAGCTATTACTTCATCATCAGCAAAAGGGTGAACAAACTCTTTATTATTCTCTTTTGTAAATTTTACGGCACTTGCATAGGCTTCATCAAAATTTTCACCTGTTAAAACTACATTTGCCCCATAAGATTTTACTCCTAAAACTTTTGTAAGAGGTGTAGCTTCTGGCATAAAAATAGTTGCTTCACATCCAAAATATTGTGCTGCAAAAGCTAAGCCTTGAGCATGATTTCCTGCACTTGCAGCTACAACTCCAGCTTTTCTTTTAGCTTCATCTAACATAGCCACTTTATTAAAAGCACCTCTTAATTTAAAGCTTCCTGTTATTTGAAGGTTATCCTCTTTTAAGAAAATTTGAGAGTTCTTTTCAAGGCTTAGAAATGGAGCTTTCATAAGTGGAGTTTTTGAAACAGTGTTTTCTAATCTTTTTCTAGCATTTTTTATATTGTTTAGTGTAATCATCTTCTATCTTTTTTTAGAAATTTTGTTAAGATTCTAGCAAATTTTAGCTTTTAGATGGTAACAAAACCTTTTCATTCTTTTGATACTACTTTATAAACATAAATTACTAAGTAGATTAAAAATTTTCTTAAAATAAAAAACAATAGATATTTGTTTTATAAATCACTTTTCTTTTACAAAAAAAAGTTCAAATTCATTTTTAAGATGACTTAAAATAGAAGTTTCATTCTTTTCTAATCCACCCTGACTTATTGCTGATTTTACGATAGTTTTTGTATATTGATGAATATCATTTCTATCAAACATCTCATCTAGTTTTAGCCAAATAGCTTCACTTATCTCCTCTTTATCTTTTATATCAATTTTTAAACTTTTTGGTTTGGCTAGACATAGAACATATAAATTTGATTTATGAAATTGGTGTGGATAAAAATGTCCTAAGGAGACAATTTTTTCAAACTCTACAACAACTCCTGTCTCTTCAAAAACTTCTCTACTTAAAGCCTGAGAAATCATCTCTGCATCATCAATATGTCCACCAGGAAGTTTATAATACTCATTTCTTATATTCTCTTTTATAAGTAAAATCTCTTTTTTACTATTTATTACAATAGCTCCAACTCCTAAAGTATGGTTTGCTAGTGTTGGAACTATGGCATTTTGTTTTAAAACTTTTACTAAAAGTAGATAATTTTTATTGCAAGAGTGAAAAGTAAAACCATATTTTGTAGATATTGGAATAAAATCAGAGTTTTTTATATCTATATATATCCAAATTAAGTTTCTTTTATCTTTTACTTCATCTATTAAAATTTGTAAATTCTTTTCAAACTCTATAATATCTTTTGGTAAATCCTCTTTTTCTATAGTTATTCCATTGTATGGATCAAGGCTTGTTTTAAAATTTGCTATAAACTCTATACTTGTATTCATTATCTATCCTTTTAAATGGTTTTTTTTTGCAAAACTCTATACATATCTAATTGGCAAATAAAAATCTAAAATAAATTCCCCATCATCACTTAAAAAGTGATTTTTATTATAAATAGTATATGATGGATTTGTAGTTGTTTCATAGCCACTGCGTATCAGCCAACTATGATAAACCCATTGAATTAACTTTATAACATCACCATATTTCCCACTTAAATTAAATTTTGCATAAATTCCTTTTGGTATTATTAAATTAGGAAGAGATAAATTTTTTAAATTCTCTTCATCTTTTAAAACAGCAATAGCTATATATTGGCACTCTTCAAGGGGTGTGATAATTGGATTATTATGATAAAGAGCCATTTGTTTATACTCTTTTATATCATTTGTATAAATCCAAGTTTGAAGTTTTGCCCAAGTTTGTTTTATAGTTTTATCATAACCTTTGTGTCTTATATAGTAACCTTTTAGTTCTGGCATTTTTACAATTATTGGTTCAATATTAAAAAAATCTATATCTTCTTTATCTTGTGAGAATTTCTCAACTATTTTATTTGAATACTCTTTATAACCACCATTTTTCCACTCTTTTGGAGTCATATTGAATCTTTGTTTGAAGCTTCTTAAAAATGAAGTTTGAGAGCTATATCCTATCATTGTAGCAATATCACTTATTGTCGAAAATCTATTTGTTATGAGTAAATTTGCAGCTTTTTCAAGCCTTATAGATTTAATACTTTCATAAATATTTTTTCCAAACTCTTCTTTAAAAATACGATGAAGATGAAACTTGCTAATATTTAATTCTAAACTTAACTCATCTATATTTATATTTGTATCAATATATTTATAAATATAGTTCATAACATTATTTGCTATTTTAGCTCGCTTTTCATAAGTTATTTTTTTCATAAAGATATTGTAGCAAGAATTGTATTTAAATTTAGCAAAAATAGATAATAATGAGAGCATTTTATGTAAAGTATTAATAGCTATTTTGATGTAATATTTTAAAAAAATTAAGGAATCTTAAAATGAAACGATCATTTATAAGAGAAATTCTTGAATCAATAGATGAAGAGACTATCTCATTTGCGGGTGGACTTCCAAATTCAAATCTATTTCCAATACAAGATTTAAGAAATGCAACATTAAAAATATTGGACAATCCAAAAGTTTATCAATATACAATTAGTAATGGAATCAATGAATTAAGAGAACAAATTGCCAAAAGATATACAAAAGAGGGATTTCCTACAACAAAAGATAATATTTTAATTACAACAGGAAGCCAACAAGCTATGTATATTTTGGCTAAGTTTTTTGAAAATAAAGAGATAACTATTGAAGAACCATCGTATTTAGGAGCTATGAATATTTTTAGATTAAATAATCTAAAAATGGATGGTGTAAAACTAGAAGATGATGGAATAAATATAGAAGGGTTTGAGAAAAGTTTTAAAAATAGTAAATTAGCCTATTTAATTCCAGATTTTCAAAATCCAAGTGCTACAACTTATAGTGAAGAAAAAAGAGAAGAAATATCAAAAATAGTAGAGAAATATGATGGTGTTTTAATAGAAGATAGCCCTTATAGTGAGTTATTCTTTGAGAAAAAAATGGCATATATTAGTGCTAAATTACCAAAAAACTCTTTTCATTTAGGAAGTTTTTCAAAAACTTTAGTACCAAGTTATAGAATTGGTTGGATAAGAGCTGATGAACAAAAGATAAAATCATTGATGATTATAAAAGAGAGTATTGATTTACACTCTAGTGGTTTTGTACAATATATTTTGGCTGAGTATTTAAAAGATGAAGCAAAATATGAGAAACATCTACAATCAATAAGAGATGATTATAAAGTAAAAGCAGACTATTTTTCAGAACAATTAAATCTTATAATACCTGAATTCAAACACCAAAAACCAAAAGGTGGGATGTTTTTATATGGAAGTTTTAAAGATAAGATAGATACTTTTGCTCTTATAGAAAAGTGTTTAAAGAAAAAGGTTGTTTATGTTCCAGGAAATCAGTTTTATATAGATAAAATTCCAAATAGTGAGATAAGATTTAACTATACACATTCAAGCTTTGAACAGATAGAAAAAGGGATTAAACTTATAAAAAGTTGTTTATAAGTCTGTTTCTTATTTTTGAAATTTCTTTTTTAGTTTTTGATAAAGTTCAATCACTCTATTTTTTATAGAGTGTTTTGAAAAATCAAACTTTGAGTTTATATACTCTTTTATATTATCTATTTTTTCATAAATCATAAGATAAATTTTTGAGTGTTGAATTTTATTTTTTAAATAGATTAAATTATCATAAACTATTTCAAACCAACGAAATTTTAAAAGTTTTGGTTTTGTGATATCAAAGAACCATAAAATGAGGATGGCTAAAGGAATTTTTAAAAGATATATAAAAATAGCACTTATAACTTTCCCTTGAACAAAAATAATAGCAGCATAAACTCCCAAAAGTTCAACTATTGTAAAAAAGATTAAAAATATGCTTAAAATAATATATGAATTTAAACTTTCTATTTTTGAAACTAGATTTAAAAAGAGATTTAATTTTAAGATTTTATTGATTATTGGTTTTGAGATTTTTTCCCAAATAAGTTCTTCAAATATAATATAAATAGAAATTAAAATAATTAAGAAAAAATCAAATATTTTTCTTAGCATCTCTTCTCTTATTTTTATAAATTTTATAATAGATATAACTAAAAATAACTATTGCAACTAAAATTGCTATTATAATTTGGTGTAAATAATCTTTTAATAGTTCTTCATTATTTCCTAAAAAATAACCTAAATATGCTAAAACTATCATCCAAATTCCTGAACCTAAAGTTGTATATAAAATAAATTTTGCTAAGTTCATTCGTGCTAACCCAGCTGGAAGTGAGATATATTGTCTTATAACAGGAACTAATCTTCCAAAAAAAGTAGAAATATGTCCATGCTCTTTAAAGAATTTTTCTATTTTTTCTAAAGTTTCCTCTTTTATAAAAATATAATTACCATATTTTATTAAAAGTTTTCTTCCTAATTTAATTGCTAAATAGTAGTTAAATAAAGCCCCTGCAAGTGAACCTAAAATCCCTGATATTACTACTAAAAGCATACTCATTTCACCTTTATATACTAAATATCCTGCTGGTATCATCACAACTTCAGATGGAAAAGGAATAATAAATGAGCTTTCAATAAACATCATTATAAAAATTCCAATATAACCTAAATCTCCAACAGTTTGAACAATAAAGTTAATTATTTCTGATAACAATTTTTTCCTTTAAATTAGGTAGTAGTGTAAAAATGAGACTATTTTAAATATTTGTAGAAGTTAGGAGTTTAAAAATTAATAAATTAAGGCAAAAGCCTTAATTATCTTTTTAACTCTTTAATTCTTGCAGCTTTACCTTTTAACTCTCTTAAATAGTTAAGTTTAGCTCTTCTTACTCTTCCTCTTCTAATTACTTCAAAAGATTTTAAAGATTCACAGTATAGTGGGAAAATTCTCTCAACACCAACACTATTTGCTCCAAGTTTTCTAATTGTAAAAGTAGCATCAACACCATTTCCGCTTCTTCCAATAACAACACCTTCGAAAGTTTGAACTCTTTTTTTCTCACCTTCTTTAATCTCAACACCAAGTCTTACTGTATCTCCTGCTCTAAAAGCTGGAACTTCTTTAGAAGCAATTTGTGCTGCTTCAAAGCTTGCTATATATCTATTTTTCATCTTCTTTCCTTATTCGGTCTATAATATTTTGTCTTGCAAATTGACATCTGGAATTTTAAGTCGCAAATTTTACTATGGTTTCCCTTTAAATATTCTTTAATGACACTTAAATTTTGGAATTTTTCAGGTTTTGTAAAAGCTGGAGCTTCTAAAAGATTATTTTCATAGCTTTCCATTTCCAGGGAAGCTTCATTTCCTAAAACTTTTTCTACATTTCTTGAGATTGAATCTGCCATAACAAGTGATGGTAACTCTCCACCAGTTAAAATATACTCTCCAATACTAAAAACTTCATTAGCATATTTTTCAATAACTCTTTCATCGATTCCTTCATATCTTCCACTTACAAAAACAATATTTTTTTTATTTGCAAGTCTTTTTGCATCATTTTGACGAAAAGGTTTGGCTGCAGCTAAAGGAAAAACAATATAAGCATCTTCATTTTTTCTTTTAATCTCATCTAAACAATCAAAAAGTGGTTGGCAAAATAGAAGCATTCCTGCTCCACCACCAATCATTGACTCATCTACTTTTTTATGTTTATTAGTTGTAAAATCTCGTGGATTATAAAATTCATAAGATATAAGATTTGACTCATATGCTCTTTTTAATATAGAGTCTTTAAAATAAGGTTCTATTAAATTAGGGAAAAGTGTTACAAATGTAAATTTCAATCTTAAAATCCGCTCTTTTTTTAATTAGAATAATATCATATTTACTTTTATTTATAATTAAGCATTAATCATTTAGACTTCTCATTATAATATATAAATAAAAGGTTTCTTAATTGAAAATATTAAATGGTTTTGGCAAAAAATATTTTACATTGTCATCTATTCAAGCATATAGTGTAGCTATAACTCTACACAGTATTAGTATATCTTGTAAAAACCATTTAATTAATAAATTACAAATATCTTCACAAAATGATGAAGATATAGAAGAACCACCTCCAACCTTATCACAAATTTTACAATCTTGTTTTATTCAAAATGGTAAACCTTGTCATTGCGACTGTTTTTTTAGAAGAAAAGCAGCACTTGCTGTTAGACTTTTTAAATATATTCCTAGATGTCCATTCTATTGTACATTCTTTGCTTTTAGAAGAACTGGCGTTCACCCTCCCTTATTAACATTTTAATTTCATATCAATTAAAAGAAATGATATAGTTACTTAAACTTTGTTATCTATATTTTTTATAGAGAATTAAATTTATTAATATTAATAAGGATATTAAAATGAAAAAAAATTATGTTATAGGTTTTCCACGAATTGGTGAAAAAAGAGAGTTAAAAAAAGTTTTAGAAGATTTTTGGGCAAAAAAAGTTGATTTTAGTGAAGTAAAATTTGTTGCAGAAAATTTAAGAAAAAGACATTGGACTTATCAAAAAGAAGCAAAAATAGATTTTATAGCTTCAAATGATTTCTCATATTATGACAATATGCTAGATACTACTATTCTTTTAGGTGCAATTCCACAAAGATTTAAAAACTTAAAAGATGAAGAGTTATATTTTGCAATGGCAAGAGGAAATCAAGATTGTGTTGCTATGGAGATGACAAAATGGTTTAATACAAACTATCATTATATTGTTCCAGAAATTTCAAAAGATACAAAATTTGCACTAAACTCTAAAAAAGTAATAGAAGAGTATAAAGAGGCAAAAGAGTTAGAGATAAATACAAAAATTAATTTAATTGGAGCAATTACATATTTAGGTTTATCAAAAAGTGTAGATAATAGTGATGTTTTTGCACATATTTCTAATGTAGTTGAAGTTTATAAGGAGCTATTATTAGAAATTTCTAAATTAGATGATGAAGTAGTTGTAGAGTTTACAGAGCCACTATTTGTAAAAGATTTAGATACAAAAGTTCTATCTTTATTAAAACCAGTTTATGATGCTTTAACTTCTGTTGCTCCAAATATTAAAATAGTTGTTACAACATATTTTGAACACTCTAATGAAGCAACAAAAATCTTAGTAAATACTCCAATTTGGGCATTAGGATTAGATTTTATTTATGGAGCTAAAAACCTTGAAGCATTAGAATTTATTAAAAATTCAAATAAAGTTTTAATTGCTGGAGTTATTGATGGAAGAAATATTTGGAAAAGTAATTTTGAAGATAAAATAAATCTTTTAAATGAAATAACAAAAGTAGTTCCAAAAGAAAATATCATTGTGGGAACTTCTTGTTCTCTTTTACATGTACCATTTACATTAAATTATGAAGAAAAACTAGATTCAGAAATAAAATCATGGTTAGCATTTGCAGTAGAAAAATTAAAAGAGTTATCACTTGTATCTAAACAGTTTTTTGGATTAAAATTATCTTTAGAAGATATTGCAAATATTGAGAAAAATGCAAAAGAGAATAAAGAGAGAAAAGTATCTACAAAAATCCATAATAGTGCGGTTCAAGATGAGATAAAAAATTTAAAAGTTTTTGAAAGAGCTGATAAATTTCAAGATAGAATAAAAGTTCAAAGAGAATTCTTTAAATATGAAGCTCTTGCAACTACTACTATTGGGTCATTCCCTCAAACTCCTGAAATTAGAGAGAATAGAAAAAAATATAAAGCAAATACTATTTCAAAAGAAGAGTATGAAGCAGAGATTAAAAAATATATTGATGATTGTGTAGCATTCCAAGATGAAATTGGTCTTGATGTTTTAGTTCACGGAGAGCCAGAAAGAAATGATATGGTTGAATATTTTGGTGAGCTAATGAACGGTTTTGCCTTTACTCAAAATGCGTGGGTACAATCTTATGGAAGTAGATGTGTAAAACCACCTTTAATTTATGGAGATGTTTCAAGACCAAATCCTATGACTGTTGAGTGGATAAAATATGCTCAAAGTAAAACAAAAAAAGTTATGAAAGGGATGCTAACAGGACCTGTAACTATTCTTAATTGGTCATTTGTAAGAGATGATATCCCTAGAAATGAAGTTACAAAACAGATAGCTTTAGGTATAAATAAAGAGGTAGATGATTTACAAAATGCTGGAATTAAAATGATTCAAGTTGATGAAGCTGCATTTAAAGAGGGTTATCCTTTAAGAAAAGAGAATATCAAAGCTTATGAAAACTGGGCAGTTGAAAACTTTAGACTTAGTGTTAGTTGTGCAAAAGCTGATACTCAAATTCATACTCATATGTGTTATAGTGAATTTAATGATATTATTAAAACTATTGAAGCTATGGATGCTGATGTTATCTCTATTGAGACTGCAAGAAGTGGAAATAGACTTTTAAGAATATTTAAAGAAGTAGCGTATAAACAAGAAATAGGACCTGGAATTTATGATATTCATAGTCCAAGAGTTCCAAGTGTTGATGAGATGGTAGCTCAAATTAAAGCTTTAATTGAAGTTTTACCAAAAGAGCAACTATGGATAAATCCAGATTGTGGTTTAAAAACTAGAAAATGGCCAGAAGTAAAAGAGAGCTTAAAAAATCTTGTTGAAGCTGTAAGAATAGTAAAAAATAGCTAAAAATCTTAAAGAAGAGCCTTCTTAAGGCTCTTTTAAATCAAATTTCTAAATCCAAGTAAAAACTAAATATAATACAAAATCAAAAAATATAAAGGATATAAAATGAAACAAATTGTAAGTACACAAGATGCTCCTAGTGCAATTGGACCATATAATCAAGCAACAACTTTTGAAAAGTTAGTATTTACTTCAGGACAAATCGCACTTGACCCAAAAACTATGGATATAGTAAGTGGTGGAGTTCAAGAGCAAACAAAACAAGTTATGGAAAATCTAAAAGCTGTTTTAGAAGAAGCCGGAAGTTCTTTTGAAAATGTTTTAAAAACAACTTGTTATTTATCAGATATGGATAACTTTGTAGCTTTCAATGAAATCTATGGACAATATTTTAAAGTAGAAACTGCACCTGCAAGAAGTACAGTAGCAGTAAAAACTTTACCAAAAAATGTATTAGTTGAGGTAGATGTAATAGCATATAAAAACTAGAATTTTTTCTAGTTTGTAAGTAAAAGATAAAAATATTGAACTTTCTTATTAAATAAAATTTTTGTTACAAAGAAATATTTTCTTTAAAGTAAATATTGTTATTTTAAGAACTAGGGATTTTCTCTAGTTTTATATTCTCTATGAAAAATTTTGTTGATAAAAACTTATTTTTAATTGTTTATTTATTTGTTTAAACTTACTCCAACTCTTTGTTTTTCTAAATCCACACTTATAACTTTTAGATTCTCTAAATTCTGATTTATACTTAAAACTTCACTAGGGTGATTTACTCTTTTTTGACTGATTTGTGAAATATGAAGTAGGACATCATTTTTTAGACCAATATCTACAAAAGCTCCAAAATCTGTGATATTTCTTACAATTCCATTTAAAATAAATCCCTCTTTTAGGTCATTTATATCTAAAATATCATTTGCAAATTTTACTTGATTAAAATCCATTCTTACATCAAAGCCCACTTTTGTAAGTTCATTTACTATATCTTTTATTTTAAAAACTGTTGTATTTAATTCATTTGCGGTTTTTTCAAAATCAGTAATTTTTTCTATATCATAATTTTTTTGTAATTTTGAAGTAAGTTCATAATCTTCAGGATGAATTGCTGTATTATCTAGTATCGATAATCCATCTTTTATTCGTAAAAATCCTACACTTTGTTCATAAGATTTTGCTCCTATTCCTTTTACTTTTAAAAGCTCACTTTTTGTGCTAAATTTTTTAATCTTTTCTCTATGCTCTACAATATTTTGTGCTAGTTTTTCACTAATTCCAGAGATAAATGAAAGAAGTTTATATGAAGCAGAGTTTAAATCAACCCCAACTTTATTTACCAAATCAATTGTAATATTTTCTATCTTTTGGCTTAGCTCTTTTGGGTTTACATCGTGTTGATATTGACCAATTCCTAAAGATTTTGGGTCTATTTTTACTAGTGCTGCCATTGGATCACGAAGTCTTTGTGCAATAGAGATTGCTCCACGAATAGTTACATCAAGATTTGGATACTCTAAAGAGGCTATTTTTGAAGCGGAATAAACACTTGCTCCTATTTCACTAACTATTGCATATTTCACATCTAAATTTTCATTTTTTAATAGGATATCTATAAAATTTGCTGTTTCTCTACTTGCTGTTCCATTTCCAATAGCTATAGCGGTGATTTTATATTTTTTGATTAAATCTAAAACTACTTTTGATGAATTTATAAAATCCTCTTTTGGTTTTGTAGGATATATAACTGCACTAGTCAAAAAAAGCCCATTTTCATCAATTACAGCTAATTTACAACCAGTTTTATATCCTGGGTCAATACCAAGTATTATTTGGTTTACAAGTGGTGCTGTTTGAAGTAACTCTTTTAGATTCTTACCAAAAAGTTCAATTGCCTCTTTTGAAGCTTTCTCTTTTAAGTTTGTTATAGCTTCTCTTTTTAAACTTGGTAATAGAAGCCTTTTTAGACCATCTTTATAGCTATCAAAAACTAACTCTTTTGAGGTAGAAGCATTTTCAGGAATTTTATATTTTTTTATATTCTCTAAAATATAGTTTTCATCTATTTCAACTTTTATATTTAGTTGTTTCTCATTTACAGCTCTTAAAATTGCTAAAACTCTATGTGATTTTATATATTTTATCTTTTCATTAATATTTGCAAAGTTTACATAAAGTCCATTTTTATCAAAATCTTTTGTAGGTGTTATTTCTAAAGATCCCCAATTTTGGATAGAGTTTCGTAAAATCTCTTTTGATTTAAAATCATCTGCATATCTTTGTGCAATTATATCTTTTGCACCATTTATAGCATCTTCTACTGTTTTTATATTATTATTTAAATATTGTTTTGCTTTTTGATTTATCTCTTCAATAGAGTATTTCATACTTTGTATTATATTTGCTAGAGGTTCTAGTCCATTTTCTATGGCACTTGTAGTTCTTGAAGATTTTTTCTCTTTAAAAGGTGCATAAATATCTTCTAAAGCTTGTAAAGTTATAGCTTCATCTAAATCTTTTGATATTTTTTCATTTAAAAAATTTTTCTCTTTTAGAAGATTCTTTATCTCCTCTTTTCGTGAAATTAATTTTTTTGAGTATTCATAAATTTCTTCAAAAATTCTAAGTTCATTATCGGTTGCACCATTTGTAAACTCTTTTCTATATCTTGCAATAAATGGAATAGTACAACCATCTTCAAGAAGTTTTATAATATTTTCAATAATATTTATTGGTAAATTAGTTTTTTGATTTAGTAGTTTGATTAAATTCATATTTTCTTTTCTTTTTGAATTTTTTGAAATTGTAGCTAAATTCATAAGCAAAGAGCTTATGAACTTGAAACATATAAGGTTTTAGTCTAAATCGTTAAAGTTTCCTTTACTATTTGATGAGTAGTTATCATTATAATCGTAGTTATCATACTCGCTATAATCAACAGTAAAAATTTTTGGATAACCTAATTTTACTAGCTCTTTATCAATATTCTCTTCACTTAATCTATTTTTCACTCTATCCATGATTAGCTCGATGTCTTCCTCTTTTACATCAGCGGCTCTTAATTCATAAATAATAGCCAAATTCATTTTTGTAAATCCTTCTAAATTTTAAAAATCTTAAATCTTTTCTTCTAAGTATAAACTACTAAGAATAAATAAAATTGCCTCTATTGATTTAATAGATGCAGTCTCTTCAACAGTATGATAACCTGTTGTTGGTATTTGTAAGGTTGCTCCTTGAATAGACCCATTTGATTCCATAACAATTCTTCCAAGTTCCGTACTACCAATACTTATAGGTTTTAAACCTTGCTCAACTCTTAGATGATTTTTTTTAGCTATAAATTCATCTTTGCAAGAGTAGGTAATTTTATGTTTTTTACAAAGCTTTTTTAACTCTTTTAAAAGTGGAGATTTAAATTTTGCATTTGCATCTTTATTTCGTAAAACAACTAGTTGTTTATCAGCTTCTTCTCTATTTTCATAAGGGCTTGTATCTAAAACTATTAGTTTATCAGTAGTTATACTATTTTTTCTAAACCATTCATATACAAATCTCCAGCTCTTTCCAGCCTCTTCTTGAGCTGTAAAAAATGCTGTTCCAGAAAACCCATTTTGATATAAAAATATTATTATGGCAGCTGAAATAACATTATCCAATTGAGCAGAGATTAGTTCATCTTTTTGAACAAGTCTATCCATAAAAGCAACAGGAGTACTAGGAAGTAGATGATTTAAACCTTCTATACTAAAGATAAGATTGTTTATCTCCTCTTTTATGAAGGCATCTTTTATCCTCCCCATTCCTAAATAGCTTCCATTATATGGTTCATAAGCTATTACATTTTGGTTTACATATCTTTTTGCAATTTGTTGATAAGTTTGTTCAGAAAGGGAATTTCCTCTTAAATCAGAGCGATTTTTAGCTAAAAAAGCTGCAAATTGGAACTCATTTGGACCAGTACAAATTATACCATGTCTATCAATATGAGCACTTAACATACCACTAAGTGGTTTTGAGCCTTTAGCAACAAGTAAACCATCATAATGTTCTGTTTGTATACCTAGTTCTTCGAGCTCTCTTTTTATATAAATTAAAAAAGAGTGTTCAGCACCTGTAACAGAAGGAACTCTTATAAGTTGTTTTAAAAGATCTAAAAATAGACCTATACTTTTTGGCTCATTCAAAAATGAAGCACCCAAATTATACTCCTAAAAAATCTAGTAGAATAAAGATAATTTTATTCTATGTTTGCAATTATAAACAAAAAAATTGTTTTTTTTCTGAAATAAAACTTAAAGTAAAAAAATCTATAAAAATTTAATAATCTATAGTTTGTTAATCAGGATTATTTTAATCTATGTTTAAAAATTTAAAGATATAATTCTAAAATATTTTAAAAAAGTAAATAAGGAATAGTATGGCACAATTATCTGAACTTGAACTTTTAAAGGCATCTAGAAATCCTTTGAGAGTAATTGATGATTTATATAAAGAAGCACTTGAAGGAATCCCTTTGAAAGATGAATATATTGGGCTTTTAAAATGGTATGGTATGTATCCACATATAAATAAAGATGGTCTTGAAGATAAAAAATATTTTATGAAAAGAATAAAATTAGTTGATGCTAGAATGAATTTAGAACAATTAAGAGTTATGAGTGAAATTGGAATAAAATATGCAAAAGGTTTAGTTGATTTTACAACTAGACAAAATGTACAGTTTCACTATATTTTAATTAAAGATATTCCAGCTATTTTTGATTTATTAAATAGCGTGGGTTTAACTTCAAGAATGGCATCAGGTGATGGACCAAGACCTATTATGACCTGTCCTGTTAGTGGTTTAGATAATAGTGAGATTTATAATGTACAAGAGCTTTTAAAAAGCGTTGATACCTATTTTGATAAAAATGATGATAGATTTTGTAATTTCCCAAGAAAATTTAAGATGGGAATAAGTGGTTGTGGACATCATTGTGCAAATCATGAGATACAAGATGTTGCATTTACAGCTTTTAAAGATGATAATGGAGAAGTTCTTTTTGACTTAACTATTGGTGGAGGATTATCAAAATCTAAACAAATAGCAACAAGAGCAAAAAAATATGTAAAAGCAGAACAGATTTTAGATGTAAGTGTTGCTTGTGCTGAAATTTTTAGAGATAATGGAAATAGAGATAGTAGAAATAAAGCAAGAGTAAGACATCTTTTAAATGATTGGGGGATAGAAAAATTTGTAGATGAGATTGAAAAAATCTTAGGTTACAAACTTCTTGATGGTGAAATTGAACCAGAAATTAGCTCATTTGAAGATAGAAATCACTTTGGGATAAATAAACAAAAAGAAGTAGGTTTCTCATATGTTGGTTTTGCTACAAATTCTGGAAGAGTTCCTGGAGAACATTTTGTTAAGTTTTACGAAATTTGTAAAAAATATAATGCAGGAGGAATAGCACTTACAGCTACTCAAAATTTTGTGGTTTATGATGTAAAAGATGAGGTAGTTCAAGAGTTAGCAAATGAGTTTGAAGCTTTAGGTTATCCATATAAACCAACAGCTTTTAGAGCAAGACTTCAATCATGTACAGGAAGAGAGTTCTGTAAATTTGGAATAACTGAAACTAAAGAGTATGCAAAAAATATAGTTGTTGAACTTGAAGATAGACTTAAAGATTTTAATGAAGATGTTGCTATCTCTTTTTCAGGTTGTACTCATGGCTGTTCGCAACCGCATATTGCTGATATTGGATTAATTGGTTGTATGATGAGATATGAAGGGCAAAGAGTTGAAGGGTATGAGATACTTTTAGGTGGAAATTTACAAGGAGTAAATAGTAGACTTTCTCAAAAAATAGGTGTAAAAGTTCCATCAAACAAAGTTGTTGATTATATTGTATCATTAGTTGATGATTATAAAAAAGATAGTAAAGGTACTTTAAGGTTTAAAGACTATTTAGCCTCTATTGAACCTCTTAACACAGGAAGTGATGAAGAATAAATAAAGGATTAAATCAAAAGATTTAATCCTTTGTTTTTATAAATAATTTTAAAATCATACATAATTTCATCAGCTTTTTTTATCATATCATCTAAAGAATCCCCATCTTTATATTCATAACATCCAAAACTACAAGAGATTTTTAAATTTTTATCAAAATCAAAACTTATATTTGAAAGATGATTTTCTAAAATATCTACCAAAGAGTTTGCTTGATTTATATTTGTTTGAGGAAGAGTTATTAAAAATTCATCTCCACCCCATCTTCCAAAACTATCAGATTTTCTTATATGATTTGAAATTGTATTTGCTACTTTTATTAAAACTTCATCTCCCGCATGATGACCAAAATTATCATTTATTGGTTTAAAATCATTTAAATCAAAAAATATAATATAAAAAGGTGTCTTATATCTAGAGGCTAATTTTATTTGATGTTCACAAATCTCTTCTATTTTCCTTCTATTAAAGATATTTGTTAGAGTATCATTTGTTGCAAGAGCAAGAAGCTCTTTTTGAGTTGCTTCTCTTAATTTTATCTCTTTATTAAGTCTATAATTTAAATATAAAATTAGAGCAATAATTACTAAAAATGGAATAGTGATTTGTAAAAATTGTTTATAATCTATATTTTCTTTAAAAAAGATTTGCGAATAAGCATTTAAAACAGTGGATATCTCATCTTTTTTTATTTTTGATATTCCTAAGTCTAAAATATTTCTGAACTCTTTATTTTTTATATCAAGCTCTAAATAAGAGTTTAAAAATATATCTAAAGAGGAATTTATTTTTATATCATCAAGATGACCTTTATTTATACTTGAATTTAATGAATAAACATTATTTATATATCCATAAATTATATCTTTACTTAAAGCTTTTAAAGCTATATCATCTGCTTCAAACTCAATAAATTCTATTTTGGGATATAAAGATAGAAGTTTACCTTTTATATTTAGGGAGCTTAAAACTCCTATTTTTATCTTTTCAAAAGTTGATAAATCTGTAATGAAGTTTTTATTATTTTTTGTTGCAATAACTAAAGGAATTTGTGCTATTGGTTTTGTATAAACTTTATCTTTTTTTATAGGTTTTTCATAAGAATAGACAAAAGTTGCTTTTATTGAGTTTGAGAAAATATTAGGAATATTATGACTTAAAATCTCTTCTGTACTAAAAGATTTTGATAATTTATTAGAAAGTAAATTCCAAAAATCTACTTCAAATCCTTTAAATTCATTACCTATTTTAAATGAGAAAGGTGCATTTAAATCTTTTAATAAAAGTGCAAATATATTATCTTTTAAGTAGTTTTTTTGATTATTATTTAAAACTAGATAATCTTTATTGAAAATTATTGATTTTGAATTGAAAGTGCTAAGGCTTTTGTTGATACCACTATAAGTGTAAAATTTCTTAATATCTTCAATTCTATCAAGATTTATATCACCTAACAAACCAGAATCAAATTTTGCTAACTCTTTTAAGACATTCCCTTCATAAATTAATTCATCTAATGTTCTATTTTGGCTGTTATACTTTTCAAAAATAATTCTTGCACTCTCTTCAATATTTGAAAAAGCATATTCCCAACCCATTAATGAAGCTTTATCAAAGCTTTGAACTCTATATGGATTTGTCAAAACTTCATTTTGTGAGGTAAAAATAATACCTTCATAAAAGTTGAAGTTTAAGAAATTTGTAGAGAAGTAGTTAAAATCTATACCTTTCTTACTTAAAGTATAGGGTTCATTTGATAAATAATAGGCCATAACATCAGTTTTATTATTTATTAAATCATTAATATCTCCAGAATGAGGTAATATTTTTACATTTGATATATCAAAACCTTTATCAATATTTAAAATAGATTTGATTGTAGCACTTTGTTTTGCATCATCTGTAATCATAATTCTTTTATTTTTTAAATCAGAGATAGAGTTTATATTTTTATCTTTTAGACTAATTAAAATTAAGGGTGATTCTTGAAAAATACTAGAGATAAATATAATATTCTTATCATTGTATTTATCTAAAATAAGAGAAGATTTTCCAATTCCATAAGTTGCACTATTATTTATAACTTCATCTACAATATTTATATCCTGATTAAAAGGCTTAATTTCTACATCTAAATCAAAGCTTTCATAAAAACCTTTCTCTTTAGCTATATAGTAGCCTGCAAATTGAAACTGTTCTAACCAGTCGGGATATAAAGTTATTTTTTCTTTAGCAAATAAATTTGAACAAATAAAAAGTATTAATAATAATTTTCTAATAAACATTCTTAAATGATATAAAAAGTTATATAAATAGCATATTAATTTAAACACTCTTTATAAGTTCATCTTTATTAAACATCAAATTATTTTCCTATTTTTGAATCTCTTTTAAAATCTTATTTGTATTTCTTATACTTATAAGAATTGTTGCAAAAAGTAGAATAAATCCTAAAATAATAGTTACATTTACAGCCATACTAGATGAGAGTTTCATACCCATTCTATTTGGAGTTTCTTGTTTTTTTTCTTGTTTTGTATCTTTTAAATCTACTTTTTCAAAACCTTGAGGAGGTTCAATTCCAATTTTTTCGATAAAATCTCCATCTTCTTCATCTACTAAGATAACTTTATAAGCAATTTTGGGTATATCTACAACTAATTTATCTTCAGTCAATCTTTGTTGGAAAATAGTCTCATTTGAATGAATAGTATTTATTTTTACTAAAATTCCAGCAGCACTCTCTCCTGTATTAAATTTCCCCTCTATTTGCATAGTTCCATCTTTATTATCATATAAATTTACAACTAATTCATGGGCAAAAATATATAAGGGTGTTAAAAATATAAGCACTATTTTAAATAGTTTTTTCATCTGTTTTTCCTTTGTTTAAAATTTTAGTTAGTATGAAATCTTTCCTATTTTTTGGTAATTTTATAGAGATAAAAATCAATAATAAACCAAATAGAGCTAACGCTATATCAACACCTAAAATATTTGAGATAAAAACTTTAAATTTTATAAAATGTAAAAGGGCAGTTATTATAAATAAAACACCACCAAAAAATAAAAACTCTTTACTAGCTTGAAAAGAGTTTATTCTATAATATGACCAAAATAGGGTAAATAACCAAACATTATAAAAAATCCCTTGTTGCCATAAAACTCTATCTTCTAAATCAAATGGTAAAGTCCATTGAAGTAAAAATAAAGTTGCAGTTGCAGGAATAACACCTATCATAGAAGCTAAAGATAGTTTTCCCATCCAGTGATAAAAAGGTATTTTTCCTTCCACTTTTTTTGCTTTTTTTTCAAGCCATAGCATCATACCAAACCCAATAGCAACTCCACAAAGTGCCATTATAATTGCTACAATAGTTCTTGAAAAAATATCTATACCAAATAAAAAGTGTAGGAAAAATAGAGTTTCTCCTATAAATACTGGAATAGTATTATCAAGAACTTTTTTATTTTCAAGTAGTTCTCCTGTATGTGCATTTAGTGCTACAAAAGGGATATTAAAAATCCCGCCATTTAAAAAGGGTTTGTATGGGTTATATCCTATAAATTCAACTCTTGCTGTTATATCATTCCAATTTAGTAGTTTTATTTGTTTAAAAGTTAGCTGTGGATTTATCTCTTGGGCTTTTATTAAAAGCTCATTTAAAGAGAGCATAGAAGCAGAGATATTCTCCTTTTTTATAGGTTTATTTGCAGGGAAAAGTACACTTCCTACAAGTTCATCTATTGATTTTGCCTCACCATGAGTTAACATTTTTGACATAGGTGGAGCTGATATTAGACCTATATTCATAACTGCACCACTTATAGTTATAAGTAAAAATGGTAAGAAACTCCAAGTGAGAATTTTTATATGTATTGTTGAAAATAGGGCTTGTTGATTTTTTGCTCTATATTTAAATTTAAATAGATAGATTAAAATTAACCCAGTAACTATTAAAGACAGAGTTCCAACTGCTACAAATCCAAAAACTAATCTTCCAATAAGTTTTAAAGGTTGTCCAAAATGTAGCTCATTTAAAAATTCAGCTAAGTATGTACTATCTTTACTTTCATCTTCTAGTTTTTCATTTGTAAAAGGGTCAAATATTATAGGTTTTACAAATCTATTTTGTACATTAACTGCTGTCTCACCAATACGCCCTGGTAAATTTATAATTATATTATCTTTTGGGAAATCTGGATTTTTTAAAACTTCTTCAACCATATAGTTGTAATCTATTTTTGTAATATCAGCTTTTTGTATGTAGCGTGATGGTTTTTCCCAAGCTTGTATATATGGTAAAAATATTGTAAATAGCCCAAAAAAGATGGCAAGATACATAATAATAGAAAAAGTAACACCACAAGCTATATGTAGGCTAAAAAGTCTTTGTTTAAATAGTTTTAATCTTGATTCATTCATAATCTATCCTTAATATAAAATATAAAGTGATATTGAAAAAATCACAGTAGGAATTAAAGCTTTTAATAAAGCTTCAAGTTTGGTATAAGATAGTGCTATCCAAGTAGCACAACAGCCCCAAGCAAAAGTATTAAACATAATTGAAATTATTGCAGATTGTTTTATTTGCATTGGTAGTATAAAGGCTAATAGAGTCATACCTAAATATGCAACAAATAAGCCACCAAAAATGGCGACTAATGTTCTAAATAGACCTATTTTTCCTGAAAGTTCAGGAGTTGCTAGATATTTATAAACTTTTTTAATCATAATTACTCTTAAAATGTATAACTAATAGATGCTAAAATAGTTCTAGGAGTTCCTACATATACTCTTGCCCATTCATAACCACCAGCTGTTCCATTGTTTATTGCTCCATCTACATATTTTTCATTACTTAGATTTTGAACACTTAAGTTTGCTTTCCAATTTCCTTTTTTATATCCTATAGTTGCATTATAAATAAGTGCAGAGTCAAGTTCAATACTATTTGTATCATTTGCATATCTACTTCCTATATATCTTGCTCCTCCACCAATATAATAATCTGGAAGATTTAGAGCTGTTAATTTATAAGTTGTAAAAAGATTTGCTGTATGATGAGGGATATTTCTTAATTCATTATTATTAATATCTTTATCTTTTGTATTTACATATCCATAAGAGGCAATAATAGACCAGTTTGATGTGATATCTCCATTTAAATCTAGTTCAAATCCTTGACTTGTTTGTATACCACTTTGTTTATATACAAAAGTACCTCCTGAGTTAGCTAAATCGAGTACTGCAACATTATCTTTTTCTATTTTAAATAAAGATGTAGTTAAATCAAAACTATCGTCAAATAGTTTTTGTTTTACACCAAATTCATACCCTTTCCCCTTTTCTGGATTTAATATTTTCCCATCTTTATCTTGTCTTGAAGTTGGAGTAAAAGATTCAGAGTAATTTGTAAAAAGTGTAGTCTGTGGTGTTAGATGATAAACTAAACCAAATTGTGGAGTTGTTGCATCACTTTTTTGACTATTTTTAGGTTTTACTTCATCATATCTAACACCTGCACTAAAAATTAAATCATCTGTAATATTTATATTATCTTGTAAAAATATTCCATAATTTTCTATATCTGTTTTTGGTGAAGACATATTTATAGCATTAGGATGATCATTTAAACTTGTAAGAGGTTCATATACTAAATTTGATAAATATAGAGGATATAAAGGAGGTCTTGCACTAAAAAAATCTAGTTTTGAGTAAGATTTATTATAATCAGCTCCTATAGTAAATCTATTTTTTAAATTAAAAATATCGACTTCTTTATTTAAAGTATATTGTAACGCATGTTCTTGAAACTCTTGTTTTTGATAAGCATAAAATCTATTTACGCTATTTGTAGGTTTATTGTAACCAAGTGTTGATATATGAACATTTCCATTATCTCCAACATAGTCTATATATCTATATTTGAAGCTTGAGTTCCAAGTATCATAAATAGTATCAAAATCAAATCCAGCAATTTTTTGTGTTTTTTTGAACTCTTCATCAGGACTTGAAAGAATGTTTTTAATATCAGTTACAAGTTTTCCATTATTATCGACATAAGTTCCAAAACTTGAAGGAGTTTTTTCATCTGTATATTCAGTTACAAAAGTTATAACATTATTGTCATTTATATCATAGGCTAAAGAAGGAGCTATAAAAACTCTATTTATATCTGTATTACTATTTGTCCAACCTTCATCATATTTTAAAACAGAAGATAGTCTAAAATATAAAGATTTATTTTCATTTAATGCTCCCCCAACATCAAGTTTTGGGCTATATGATGGATTATCTGTTACTTCAAACTCTATTTTTGCTAAAGAGTCTTTTGTAGGCTTTTTTGTAACTAAATTTACTAATCCACCAGGGCTTGATTGACCATATTGTAGTGAATCAGGACCTTTTAGAACTTCAACTGATTCAAGGTTATAAACTTCAGAATGAGCTAACTTATTTGTAAGTTTTAAACCATCAAAAAGTATTGGAACTCCTGCAAATCCTCTCATAGATATTTCATTTGTTCTTCCATGATTATCTCCAGTATAAACTGTATTTGAAGACATTTCTATAATATCTTCAATGTTTTGAAGTTGTGCATCTTCAATAAAAGTTTTATTAAAAGTTTGAATAGATTTTGCTGTATCCTCTTTTGAGATTTGAGTTCTATTTAACTCTGGTTTTGCTTCATTTTGATATTTAGAATAAGCTTGTTCACTAATAGTAATCTCTTCTAATCTTGTAATCTCTTGAGCGTATATTGTTTGGCTTGTTAATAATATGGCACAAAGCTTAATTGATATGTTTTTCATTTTTTCTCCTCTTTTTTGAAGGAATATTACATAAAATGATTTCTGTTATCAATATTTAAAAAGCATAAAAAGGAAAAGATTAGCTAATAAAAGGAATTTTTATAATTTAATAGTTAGTAAACTGTTTTTTATATGAATTAGGGCTAATATTAAAGTAGTCAAAAAAGAGTTTGGAAAAGTGTCCAGAGTGTTTATATCCTACTTTTGTAGCTACTTCATTTACATTGAAATTATTGTTTAGTAGCTCTTTTGCAACTTCTAATCTCCTTTTTTGAATCATCTCTAAAATAGTCATCCCAAAATACTCTTTAAAATCTTTTTTTAAATAGCATTCGTTTATTGCAGATTTATAGGCAATATCTTTTATTGATAAATTCTGATTATACTCTTTCATAATTATCTCTTTTGCTCTTTCTAAGCTATAGATTCTATTTTTATCTAATGATTTATTTAAAGTTTTTGCAATTTTCTCGATAGTATAGTGAAGTAAATTTGTAGTTCTTGATTCTAAATAGATACTATTTAAGATATCTTCAAAAGATTTCTCATTTTTAAAATGGCTAAATAGTTCAAACTGTAAAGTATCAATTTGTAAATCTTTTAAAATGTAGTAGCTTTGTTTATGAGCTTTTTTCATATATTCTTGAATATTTTCAATAGGATGTGCAAGTTTTAAAAAAAGTTCCTCTTTTATTCCTATTGCAAACTCTATCAAAGGTAGATCTTTTTTTAAAGGAACTTCAACATAAAATTTATTTGAGGATAATCCTAAAAGAAAAGAGTTCTTTTTTAGAATATACTCTTTTTTATCTTTATATATAAATTTTATATTAGAAGATAGGTTAAATATTAAACTTCCACCTGATACATTACACTCTTCTATCAATAATATATCTTTTTTAGGAATGAAATTTCTAACATAAACCGCAATTCCATTTCCTAAGTCATAAAAAATAGTAAATCCATCTCCAAACTCTTCTTTTATTTTTCCAATATATATCTCCCTTGAAAAAGGGTTTGATATTTTTTTACTAAGTTCAATTAAATCAAGATAGTTTACTTTCTGAATATTTTCCATAAAATATCCTATTAAAACTTCAAAATCTTATTTCCAAAGCTCAATTTTATTTTTTGTCCAATTTTGAGATTATCATCAAAACTATGAACTAATAAATTTTGATTATTGCTAAGAACAGTAATTTCATAAAAACTTCCATAAAATATAATATCTTTTATAACTCCTTCTCTTTCCGCATTTTCACAAATATTGATATTTTCAGGTCTTATATAAGATTTTTCATCAATTTTTGTAACTTTCCCTAAAAATTTCGCACAATATAAATCAGCTGGATTATTATAAATCTCTTTTGAAGTCCCAACTTGTAAGATATCTCCACCATGCATAATTGCGATTCTATCTGAGAGGAAAAAAGCATCTTCTTTATCGTGAGTGATAAAAAGTGCAGTTATATTTAAACTTTTAATCATCTCTTTTAATTCAGCTCTTAAAATATTTCTTAGTTCAGTATCAATATTACTTAAAGGCTCATCTAAAAGTAAAATTTTTGGTCTATTTATAATTGCTCTTGCTAAAGCAACTCTTTGTTGTTGACCACCACTAAGCTCATGAGGATATTTGTCTTCATGCCCTTTTAGTTTTGTTTTTTCTAAAATATCTTCAAGCTCTTTTTTTGTAGCATTACTTCCAAAAAGTATATTTGAAGCTACATTAATATGTGGAAGTAGGGCATAGTTTTGAAATACAATAGCTACTTCTCTTTGATTTGGTTCAATATCTATATTTTTTGAGAAAACTATTCTATTATCTATTGAAATTTCTCCACTATCAGGTTTTTCTAAACCAGCAATCATTCTTAAAAAAGTAGTTTTTCCACTTCCACTAGTTCCTAAAACTGTAAAAATTTCACCTTCAAACAGATGTAAATTTAGACTATTTGCAACACAAATATCACCTTTACAGAATGTTTTTCTTAAATTTCTTATTTCAACAATTTTTTTCATTTTATCTTTCTTTTTGGTTTAAAATTTAAAAATAATACAGCAATAGCAGTTGAACTAACAAGGATTAAAGATGGAAAACCTGTTTTATAAAGCATCTCATTACTTGCTAATTCATAAACTCTAATTGCTAAAGTATCATAATTAAATGGTCTTAAAATTAAAGTTGCTGGAAGCTCTTTTGCAATATCAATATATAAAATCAGAAATCCACTTATTAAATATGGTTTTAAAAGCGGAAGATATATTTTAAATATTGACTCTTTTTCACTTTTACAAAATATTTTACTAGCATCATCTAATGAACTATTAATTTTGCTAAATCCATTTTCAACACTTCCTATACTAGAAGCAAAATATCTTGTAGTATAAGCAAAAACAAGAATTATAAATGAACCACTAAAAAACATAAATCCCAAACTTTTATCTAAATAGTTTGCAATTAAAAGTAATCCAACTGCAACAACAGCTCCAGGGATTGAATAACCTAGCATTGATAATTTATGAGTAAAATTTGATACTTTTGTAGGAAAGAATCTCAAAAAATATGCTATAAAAAAGGCTAAAAATATTATAAATGTACTTGAAACTATATTTAGTTTTAAAGTATTAAATAAGTAGCCAAAAGCTGTAAAATCAAGAGTGTTTATATCTAAATAAGTCCAATAAAGTAGAACTCCTGTTGGAATAAAAAGTGTGATAGTTGCAATTATAAAAGATATTAAAAATGCAAAGAAATTCTCTTTTCCTTGTAATTTTATTTTAGAAGCTTTTTGACTGCTATTTGTAGAACTTGCAAATCTAAATTTTTTTCTAATATTATATTCAATCAATAAAATCGAAAATACAAAAAGAAGTAAAACTATTGCAATATTTATAGCACCACTTAAATCATTGTAACCAAACCAACTTTTAAAAACTCCAACACTAAAAGTCTCAATTCCAAAATATAAAACAGTTCCATAATCACTTAAAGTTTCCATAATTGCTAAGATTGTTCCTGCAAAAATAGCTGGATATGATAGTGGAAGATAGACTTTGAAAAAGGCTTTTATTGGATTTAATTTTTGTAGAGAGATTAGTTCTATAATTGTTTTTGAAATTAAGCCAAAAGATACACGAGCTAAAATAAAAACATATGGAAACATAGCAATAGTAAATATAAAGATTGCTCCACTCATATTTAAAATGTCAAGTTTTACAGAAGTATCATTTAAAATTTGTGATAAAAGTCCACGAAATTCAAAAAAACCAACATAAGTATATCCAAAAATATATGCAGGATATGCTAAAGGTAAGACAAAACAGATTGCAAAAAATTTACTTCCAAAATATTCAAATCTAGCACTTAAATATGAAGTTATCACACCTATTATTACTACAAATATAGCAGTTCCAAATATTAAATAAGAGGTATTTAATGTGTAATCTAATAAAAAATTACTTTGTAAAAACTCTTTATTTAAAGAGCCTGTAAAGAGAAAATACATTATTAGTATTAAAATAGGCAAAGATATCAGAAGCCCCAAAATAGGGGCAAAACTTAGTTTTAGAGTTTTTATTTCCAATTTCCTTTTGTTGCTATTTCAACAGCTTTTTTTGTATATTTTCCTACTTCATTTAAAGGAATTTTATCCTCTTTAAACTCTCCCCAAGAAGCAACAATTCCTGCTGGTTTAACTTTTGGATTTACTGGATATTCATAGTTCCCTTGTGCTAATTCACCTTGTGCTTCAACACTTGTTAAAAATTCAATTAGTTTTATAGCATTATCTTTATTTGGAGCAAATTTAGTAACACCAGCACCAGAGATATTTATGTGAGTTCCAGTTGAATTTTGTGCAGGAAAAAACACTTTTACCTCTTTTGCAATTTCTTCATCAACTTTATCTCCACTATTTGCCATAACTCCTAAGTAGTAAGAGTTTACAATGGCAATATCAGCTTCACCTGAAGCTACTGCTCTAATTTGGTCTTTATCAGCACCTTTTGGATTTCTTGCAAAATTATTTACTAATCCTTCAACAAATTCTAAAGCTTTCTCTTCTCCATTATGTGCAATTATAGAGGCAAGAAGAGATTTATTGTAAGGATGTGTAGAAGTTCTAGTTATTACTTTCCCTTTAAACTGTGGTTTTGTAAGAGAGAAATAATCATCTAAATCTTTTGGATTTACAGTTTTTGGATTATAAACAAAGAGTCTAGCTCTTTTTGTAAGAGCAAACCATTTTCCATCTTCATCTCTTAGGTGAGCTGGAATATTTTCTTCTAAAGTTTTAGAGCTTGAACTTTGAAGAAGTTCCCTTTGTTTCGCTTCATATAAATTTCCAATATCAGCAGTTATAAGTATATCGGCAGGGCTATTCGCACCTTCAATAGAGAGTCGTGATACCAACTCTTCAGCTTTTGCAGTTATAAGATTTACCTTTATTCCTGTTTTCTCTTCAAATTCTTTAAATAAAATTTTATCAGAGTCGTAGTGTCTTTGTGAATATACATTTACTTCACTACTTGCAAATAGAAAATTTGAGAGTAAAAGTGAACTTAAGGCTAATTTTTTTAACATATTTATCCTTTTAAATTATTTTATATTTTGATTCTAATTTTAAAAAAACTAATCATACAGTTTTTTAACTTTGATATCTCTTAATATTAAGAATGGTTATCAAAAGAATGTCAAAGATATGATTTAAAACTTTATTGGTATAATAAGCTAATTTTAAAAAGGATTTTAGATGATTTTAATGATTGATAATTATGATAGTTTTACGTACAATATTGTGCAATACTGTTTAGAGTTAGGAGCAAATTTAAAAGTTATACGAAATGATGAATTGAGTTTAGAAGAGATTAAAGCTTTAAATCCTAGTAAAATTATAATTTCTCCAGGACCAGCAACACCAAATGAAGCAGGAGTTTGTCTTGAAGTTATAAGAGAATTTGCAGGAGTTGTACCTATTTTCGGAATCTGCTTAGGGCATCAAGCAATAGCTCAAGTTTTTGGGGCAAAGGTTGTAAGAGCAAAAAATATGATGCATGGAAAAACTTCAAAAATAGAAGTTTTAAAAGATACAAAAATTTTTGAAACACTGCCAAAAGAGTTTATACAAACAAGATATCACTCTTTAATTGTTCAAAAAGATAATTTACCACAAGATATTATTGTTACATCAAAAAGTTTAGATGATGAAGAGATTATGTCTTTAGAGATAAAAGACAAAAACATTTATGGTGTTCAATTTCACCCAGAATCAATTATGAGTGAATATGGGCATAAAATTATAGGAAATTTTTTAAAATTATAATATGATTTATCAAATTAGATTTAAAATTTACTTTTATTTATTTCTTACTTTTATTACAAGTTTATTGCTACTAAAAGTTGAGTACTCTTTAAGTATATCGTATAAAGAGGCTTTAAATCTATTTGTAAATCACTCAATTTTATCTATTATTACAAATATTTCTACATATTTTTTTGGACACAATGATTTGGCTTTACGAGGTCCTTTTATTCTTTTATATGTTTTAAGTGCGTTTTTAATGCATAAAATTACAAAAAATTATTTTAAATATGAAAAAGATAGATTTATAAATATTTTAATATTTATGATGCTACCAGGTGTTTTAAGTGCTTCCTTATTAGTAAATACAGCAATAATTGTTACATTCTTTACTCTGCTTTATATCTATTACTATAATAAACATCAAAAACATCTATATATTCTTTTACCATTTCTACTTTTTGTTGATAACTCTTTTGCTATTTTATATTTGGCTTTGTTCTTCTTCTCTTTTAAAACAAAAGATCGATTACTCTTATATTTAAGTGTAATTTTGTTTTTTATATCAATATTTATATATGGTTTTTCAACAGATGGAAGACCAAGAGGTTTTTTAATAGATACGGTTGGAATCTATTCAGCTATTTTTTCTCCAGTTCTTTTTTTATACTTTTTATATGCTATTTATAAAGTAGCCTTTTTTAAGGATAGAAATTTAGTTTGGTATATTAGTTTTACAGCCTTGATTTTATCAATAGTGATATCTTTTAGACAAAGAGTTTATATAGAAGATTTTGCACCTTTTGTTGTAATTTTCCTTCCTATAATGTTAAAAATGTTTTTAAATGCTTATAGAATTAGGTTAAGAGAATTTAGAAAATCATATAATATCTTAGCAATTTTAACTATTTTAATGCTTTTTATAAATATATTTTTTACTTTTATAAATAAGCCTTTATACTATTTCTTACCAGAGCCAAAAAAACATTTTGTTTATCAATACCATTTTGCAAAAGAGTTGGCAAAAGAGTTAAAAGAAAGAGGTATAAATAATATTATTATAGATGATGAAGAATTAGCTTTAAGGCTTAGATTTTATGAAATATATATAGGAGATGAATACTTCTTATCTACAAAAGAGTTTTATAATTACGATGAAAAAGTAGTTATAAGCTACTCAGGTAAAGATTTATTTTTTGTGTATATTAAAAAATTAAAATGAAAAAGGCATCAATTTTATTTGAATTAATTCTAATAATAGTGCTTATTTCTATAATTTATGTAATTTTTCTACCAAAACCAAATACAAATAGATTAGAAGAGTTAAAAAATAGAATAACTTTATACTTAAAACAAGTGAGATATCAAGCATTAATAGATGATAAATATGATGAAGAAGAGGCTTTATGGCATAAAAGAAGATGGACTATGAAGTTTTTTAGATGTCGAGAGAGTGTTGGTGGGATATATTTTTCTATTTATAGTGAAAAAAATGATACAGGACAACCAAATCAAAAAGAGAGTTTAAAAGATCCACTTACAAATAAATATATTTATAATAACAACTATTGTAAAGAAAGTTTAGAAAATAGTAAATATACACTTCTTACTAAAAATTATGATATTAAAACAGTTGAAATTAGTTGCAATAGTACAGACTCCTTAGGACAAATATCTTTTGGAAATGATGGAAGAGTATATTCTAAATTATCAAACTTTACTAATGAACAGTATGCTTATGAGATAAAAACTCCTTGTAAAATGAAATTTATAGCAAATAATAATAAATTTATTGAAGTTGAAATATCGTCAAAAACGGGTTTTGTGGAATAAATTAAAACAAAAAGAAGCTAAATCCGCAAATTTAAGCTAGATTTAATAAGAAACCTCTTGACAAAGTGGAAAAAACCTATTATAATTCCCGTCCAATTTGACCACAGAGGGTTAAAATTACGATCTTTAAAAGGATAAGTAAGTTTGTAAAGAAGAAGTGAAGTAATCTTTGTAAACCGAATATGTTAAACTTGATATTCAAAAAAAATAAAAAAGAACAAGAAGTAAATTCTTGTCTATAAATTTGAGTGATAATTTTGTAACTAACAATAAATTGAGAAATTTAGAGTAATTATAAAATATGTCAGTTTCAAACACTATAAAAAGATAAAAGATATTTAATTTTTATGTATATAAATACATACTTTAAATATAGAATAAAAAATTTATGGAGAGTTTGATCCTGGCTCAGAGTGAACGCTGGCGGCGTGCTTAACACATGCAAGTCGAACGAGAACGGGCTATAGCTTGCTATAGTTGTCAGCTAAGTGGCGCACGGGTGAGTAATGTATAGGTAATGTGCCTCTTACTAAGGGATAACAAATGGAAACGTTTGCTAATACCTTATACTCCTTATTAACATAAGTTAATAAGGGAAAGATTTATCGGTAAGAGATTGGCCTGTATTGTATCAGTTAGTTGGTGGGGTAATGGCCTACCAAGACAATGACACATAACTGGTTTGAGAGGATGATCAGTCACACTGGAACTGAGACACGGTCCAGACTCCTACGGGAGGCAGCAGTGGGGAATATTGCACAATGGACGAAAGTCTGATGCAGCAACGCCGCGTGGAGGATGACACATTTCGGTGCGTAAACTCCTTTTATATAAGAAGATAATGACGGTATTATATGAATAAGCACCGGCTAACTCCGTGCCAGCAGCCGCGGTAATACGGGGGGTGCAAGCGTTACTCGGAATCACTGGGCGTAAAGAGCATGTAGGCGGATTGATAAGTTTGAAGTGAAATCCTATAGCTTAACTATAGAACTGCTTTGAAAACTGTTAATCTAGAATGTGGGAGAGGTAGATGGAATTTCTGGTGTAGGGGTAAAATCCGTAGAGATCAGAAGGAATACCGATTGCGAAGGCGATCTACTGGAACATTATTGACGCTGAGATGCGAAAGCGTGGGGAGCAAACAGGATTAGATACCCTGGTAGTCCACGCCCTAAACGATGTACACTAGTTGTTGTGAGACTAGATCTTGCAGTAATGCAGTTAACACATTAAGTGTACCGCCTGGGGAGTACGGTCGCAAGATTAAAACTCAAAGGAATAGACGGGGACCCGCACAAGCGGTGGAGCATGTGGTTTAATTCGACGATACACGAAGAACCTTACCTGGACTTGACATAGTAAGAATGATTTAGAGATAGATTAGTGTCTGCTTGCAGAAACTTGCATACAGGTGCTGCACGGCTGTCGTCAGCTCGTGTCGTGAGATGTTGGGTTAAGTCCCGCAACGAGCGCAACCCTCGTCCTTAGTTGCTAACAGTTCGGCTGAGAACTCTAAGGAGACTGCCTACGCAAGTAGGAGGAAGGTGAGGATGACGTCAAGTCATCATGGCCCTTACGTCCAGGGCTACACACGTGCTACAATGGGGTATACAAAGAGCGGCAATACAGTGATGTGGAGCAAATCTTATAAAATACCTCCCAGTTCGGATTGTAGTCTGCAACTCGACTACATGAAGTTGGAATCGCTAGTAATCGTAGATCAGCTATGCTACGGTGAATACGTTCCCGGGTCTTGTACTCACCGCCCGTCACACCATGGGAGTTGAACTCATTCGAAGCGGGGATGCTAAAATAGCTACCTTCCACAGTGGATTCAGCGACTGGGGTGAAGTCGTAACAAGGTAACCGTAGGAGAACCTGCGGTTGGATCACCTCCTTTCAGAGAATAGAATTAAGATTTGTTTCTTAATGATTCAAAAGAGAAAAAAAGAAAATCAAGATAATATATTCGGTTTATAAAGATTATTTGATAAATAGGTGAAATGGGCCTATAGCTCAGCTGGCTAGAGCGCTCGACTGATAATCGTGAGGTCTCAGGTTCAAGTCCTGATAGGCCCACCATTAAATAATCTTAAAAGATTAGAGTGGGGAATTAGCTCAGCTGGGAGAGCGCCTGCTTTGCACGCAGGAGGTCAGCGGTTCGATCCCGCTATTCTCCACCACTAAAGAGAGATTTAATATAAGTTTTATAGAGATATAAGATTTATATTAGAGCTTTAAATAGAAGTTTCTAAAGATATTTAAAAATATAATGTTAAAGTCTTTTAATTTTTTTCGTAAGGTTAAATAGAAATATTTAATTTTAAAACAAAAAAATTTCATATCTAAAATTTAATAGAGATATTAAATTAACTATAGATAACACAACTAGATTATTAGAGTATATAGAGATATATATGTTTAATAAGATAGTAGCCAAAGAATATTATCAAATTTATAAATATAAGAAATTATATTTATAGGCAAGAAAAAAGGAACCTGAATAAAATCGTAAGATTTTTTTAGGCTCCGTATATAAGCTATTAAGGGCTAATGGTGGATGCCTAGACTGTAAGAGGCGAAGAAAGACGTATTAGGCTGCGATAAGCCACGGGGAGCTGCCAAAGAGCTTTGATCCGTGGATTTCTGAATGGGGCAACCCAATATAATGAGAATTATATTACCCTACGGGGAGCAAACCTAGTGAAGTGAAACATCTCAGTAGCTAGAGGAAGAGAAATCAAAAGAGATTCCGTAAGTAGCGGCGAGCGAACGCGGATTAGGACAAACCCAATGCTTGCATTGGGGGTTGTAGGACCATGATATAAGATTAAAGAGGATAGATGAAATACTTGGAAAAGTGTAGCATAGAAGGTGAAACTCCTGTAATTAAAATTCTCAATAACTTTAATGGTATCCTGAGTAGGTCGGAACACGTGATATTTTGACTGAAGCTGGGGGGACCACCCTCCAATCCTAAATACTACTTACAGATCGATAGTGAACAAGTACCGTGAGGGAAAGGTGAAAAGTACTGCAGCGAGCAGAGTGAAATAGAACCTGAAACCATTAGCTTACAATCATTCAGAGCCCTATGATTTATCAGGGTGATGGACTGCCTTTTGCATAATGAGCCTGCGAGTTGTGGTGTCTGGCAAGGTTAAGCCAAGTGCGAAGCCGTAGCGAAAGCGAGTCTTAATAGGGCGACATAGTCAGATGCTGCAGACCCGAAACGAAGTGATCTATCCATGAGCAGGTTGAAGCTGGTGTAAGAGCCAGTGGAGGACCGAACCCGCTGACGTTGAAAAGTCTTGGGATGACTTGTGGATAGGGGTGAAAGGCCAATCAAACTTCGTGATAGCTGGTTCTCTCCGAAATATATTTAGGTATAGCCTTGTGTTGTAGCATATAGGGGTAGAGCACTGAATGGGCTAGGGCTGCTTACCGCGGTACCAAACCCTATCAAACTATGAATACTATATGTGGAATCACAGGAGTCAGGCGGTGGGTGATAAAATCCGTCGTCGAGAGGGGAACAACCCAGACTAACAGCTAAGGTCCCTAAGTTACATCTAAGTGGAAAACGATGTGGAGTTACTGTGACAACCAGGAGGTTGGCTTAGAAGCAGCCATCCTTTAAAGAAAGCGTAACAGCTCACTGGTCTAGTGATTCTGCGCGGAAAATATAACGGGGCTAAGATGTACACCGAAGCTTTAGATTCAATTTTAATTGAGTGGTAGGAGAGCGTTCTATTCAGCGTTGAAGGTATACCGGTAAGGAGTGCTGGAGCGGATAGAAGTGAGCATGCAGGCATGAGTAGCGTTAAAAGGGGTGAGAATCCCCTTCGCCGAAAACCCAAGGTTTCCTACGCGATGCTCGTCATCGTAGGGTTAGTCGGGTCCTAAGTCGAGTCCGAAAGGGGTAGACGATGGCAAATTGGTTAATATTCCAATACCAACATATAAGCGCGATGTGGGGACGCATAGAGTTAATCGAGGTTACGGATGGAAGTGTGGCTCGAAGGATGTAGGTTGTTAAGTAGGCAAATCCGCTTAACGTTAGACCGAGATCTTACAGGCTCTTGACACTCTTCGGAGGAGATGGAGAATCGATGATACTGTCGTGCCAAGAAAAGCCACTAAGTATATTATATGTTGCCCGTACCGTAAACCGACACAGGTGGGTGGGATGAGTATTCTAAGGCGCGTGGAAGAACCCTCTTTAAGGAACTCTGCAAACTAGCACCGTATCTTCGGTATAAGGTGTGCCTACTTTGGTATATGAACTTGCTTCAAAAAGCTAAAGAGGTTGCAACAAAGAGTCCCTCCCGACTGTTTACCAAAAACACAGCACTTTGCTAACACGTAAGTGGATGTATAAGGTGTGACGCCTGCCCGGTGCTCGAAGGTTAATTGATGATGTCAGCTCACGCGAAGCATTTGATCGAAGCCCGAGTAAACGGCGGCCGTAACTATAACGGTCCTAAGGTAGCGAAATTCCTTGTCAGTTAAATACTGACCTGCATGAATGGCGTAACGAGATGGGAGCTGTCTCAAAGAGGGATCCAGTGAAATTGTAGTGGAGGTGAAAATTCCTCCTACCCGCGGAAAGACGGAAAGACCCCGTGCACCTTTACTACAGCTTGACACTGTAGCTTGGATATTCATGTGCAGGATAGGTGGGAGGCTATGATGACTAGACGCCAGTAGAGTCGGAGCCATCCTTGAGATACCACCCTTGAATATTTGAGTTACTAACTGCGAAGAGTTATCCTCTTTCAGGACAATGTCTGGTGGGTAGTTTGACTGGGGCGGTCGCCTCCTAAATAGTAACGGAGGCTTACAAAGGTTAGTTCAAAGCGGTTGGAAATCGCTTGTTGAGTATAATGGCATAAACTAGCTTGACTGTGAGACCAACAAGTCGAACAGAGACGAAAGTCGGTCATAGTGATCCGGTGGTTCTGCGTGGAAGGGCCATCGCTCAAAGGATAAAAGGTACGCCGGGGATAACAGGCTGATCTCCCCCAAGAGCTCACATCGACGGGGAGGTTTGGCACCTCGATGTCGGCTCATCGCATCCTGGGGCTGTAGTCGGTCCCAAGGGTATGGCTGTTCGCCATTTAAAGCGGTACGCGAGCTGGGTTCAGAACGTCGTGAGACAGTTCGGTCCCTATCTTCCGTGGGCGTAGGAAAGTTGAAGAGATTTGTCCCTAGTACGAGAGGACCGGGATGAACCAACCACTGGTGTACCAATTGTTCTGCCAAGAGCATCGTTGGGTAGCCACGTTGGGATGTGATAAGAGCTGAAAGCATCTAAGCTCGAAGCCAACTCTAAGATGAACTTTCCCTGAAGTTCCCAGCAAGACTAGCTGGTTGATAGGCTGGGTGTGTAATGGGTGTAAGCCCTTTAGCTGACCAGTACTAATAGAACGTTTGGCTTATTTTAATCATTTCTTTGGTTTACTATCTTATTAAGCATATTTTACTTATGTTTAATTTGTTGATTTATATGTAGTTATACAAATATGAAAGCATAAAGACTTTAGCATTAGATTCTCAAATATCACAATTTGAGTAGAAAGAGTTAATCCTTTTAGAATTACAATATTCTTTAAGCATTTATACTTTAACTTTTTTTACTCAAATTTGTTGGTGGTTAAAGAGAAGTGGAAATACCCAGTACCATTCCGAACCTGGCAGTCAAGCACTTCATCGCCGATAATACTGCAGGGTCCCCTTGTGGAAACGTAGGTCGCCGCCAGCTCTTTTGAGTTTTTACATACACACAAAAGCTTAGCTCTTTATACTATTATCAGTATATCGTGCTAAGCTTTTTTTTTACCTACTTTTTTTCACATTGCAATTTATCGAAGCTCTAGACAAAACTTTATTCTATCTTTGACTTCTTTATTTCTTAGCTTTAATACATTTATTGATTTTTATGGAGTTGAGTTAAATCGAATTTGAGTTAAAAAGAATAAAAAATTTGAAATTGTATTTTAGTATATAGATTGGCAATTAAATCAAAAGTTTTTTAAATGTGAGAAAATTATTGGTACATACTCTAGTATTATATTATCTTATAAATTATTATTTTTAATATGAGATTGTAATTCTAAAAATATTAAAAAGAAGTAGTTAAATTTACTTCTTCTTAATTTATCTATTTTCTAATATCTCAATAGAGATAATTTCATCTTTTTGTTTAATACTATCAAGAACTTCAAAACTTTCAGTATCATCTGGATTAATTCCACCAAATACAGTATGATTTCTATCTAAATGAGGACAAGCAACAAAGCAGATAAAAAATTGGCTTCCACCTGTATTTCTTCCTGCATGTGCCATTGATATACTACCTCTATTATGAATTTGTTTTGGAGCATCTATTTCACAAGCAATTGCCCACTCTGGTCCACCCATTCCTGAGCCTTCTGGGCATCCACCTTGAGCCATAAATCCAGCTATTACTCTATGGAAATTTAATCCATTATAAAAACCATCATTTGCTAAAGTTGCAAAGTTTGCAACAGTATTTGGAGTCTCTTCATTGAATAACTCAATCCAAATTACACCTTTATTTGTAGTAATTTTTGCAAATTTAAATTTTGCTAACTCCTCTTTTGTATAGTCATGAACTTTTAATTCTTTTTTAAATCTAAACATTATTTTCCTTTCTTTAATTTTGTTGAATTATACCCTCTTTAGGTACTAAGTAGTTTAATTTTACTAAATTTTGTACAATCTCTTTAAAAACAGGAACGGCTGATTGTGAAGCATAATAGTAGTACCAGTTTGGTCCAGTAGAGTTTGGATTGAATACTGTAACTCCAATTGTATATGAGTTTCCTTTATCATCATTTACAAAACCAATAAATGAAGATATATATTTTTTAAGATATTTTCCTCCTCTTGCAATTTGTGCTGTTCCTGTTTTTCCACCAATTTCAAGACCCTGTATTCTTGCACTTCTTCCTGTACCTTCATCAACAGTTTTTACAAGCATTCTTTTCATCTCCAAAGCAGTTGCTTTTGATATAATTTGTTCAGGTTTATCATCAAATGGTTTATATTTTTGTCCATCATAAGTTATATGATCAACAATTCTTGGAGTTACCATAGCTCCATCATTGTTAAAAACGGAATAAGATTTTATAAGTTGAATAAATGTTGAAGTCATACCTTGACCATAAGAAACAGTTGCTTTAAAAATATTATCTCTTTTATCTTTATCATTTGCAGAAAATTGCCAAATTTTTGGCATTAAACCTTTTTTCTCATAAGGTAAATCAATTCCTGTTTTTCTTCCAAAGCCAAATTTCTTCATACCTTCAAAAAACTCTGGACCAGTTAATCTTTGAGCTATTTGTAAAGTTCCTATATTTGATGAAAATATTACTATATCATCTAAACTTAAATAGCTTTTTGTGAATTTATGGTCATCTTTAATAGTAAATCTTCCAATAGGATAAGCACCTTTTCCACCACCACTATTATATGCAGGAAAACTCTCATTTTTTTTGATTAAGCCTTTATCCATAGCAAGAGATATTGAAATAGGTTTTACAACTGAACCCGGTTCAAATTGATACTCAACAGCATTTACATTTAGATTTGGAATATCTGCTTGTTTGATAGATTCAGGATTAAATCTGTTTGATGATGCCATTGTTAATATTTTTCCTGTACGGCTCTCCATAATTGCAACAATTATTTCATCTGCATTTAGTTTCTTTTTATGATTATCTAAAGTTGATTCATTATTTTTTTGTAATTTTAAAGGGATATTTAAATTTAAAGTTGCTCCATCTACTCTTTGAGTCATTTCTGAGTTTTTATCAAAATTTACATAATTTATAACATCTCTTTGACCCTTTAAGATACCATCTTTTACATTGTTTAAATAAGTATTATAAAATTTTTCTAAACCTTTTACTCCATTTACTTTTGTTTTTCCATTCTCAGCTTCAAATTTTGAGATATAACCAATAACTGGAGTTAAAGTATTTCCATAGGCAAAGCCTCTTTTTTCTCCACTTTCGCTAATAGTTAATCTTTTTACTAATTTTGAACCATTTACCATTCTAGCAGTAAAGACACCTAATTGCCCAAGTTTAAAATCTAACTCTTTTAAGTTTTTAGCTGATCTTGAGTTTATATTATAAGATAAAACTAAATTTCCAGGGCTTTTTTCCCCTTCTTTTAATTTTTCTTTTAAAATATTATAATCTACACCACTATAAATAGAGAAAAGATTTAAAAATAACTCTTTTTTTTCAGGGTCAATATGCCTAGTATCTATTTCTGCTCTATATAGTTTTTTTGATGATGAAATTTTAAAATTATCATCGCTTACAATATCACCTCTTACAGAAAGCTCTTTTTTTTCAGCTTTTAAAGAGATAGTGTGTTTTTTATCGTTTACTGTTCTAAAAATTGATGTTAAAAGAAGTAATACAAAAAGGAAAATAAAAGTAAAAAGTATTATAATTTTTTTAGTATTATCAATTTCAAAGATTTTATTTGATGACATATTTATCCACAATATTATATAATAAGATATGAATTTTAGCGAAAACAATATTAAACAAAACAATAATAACCCAATTTTAGCACAAGCTGATTACTCACTGTTTATTTTAGTGTCAATTTTAGTAATAATGAGTATGATTTTTTCATATTCATTAACTGTTTATACAGTTGAATTTTTTGGATATGAGAAATACCATTTTTTTCTAAGACAATTTGTTGTTGGAGTAGCCTCTATTTTTATTATGTGGTATTTATCAAAAAAAGATCCATCAAAAATTTTGGGAAAAATAGGAATGTTCTGTTTTGTTTTTTTCTTTACTCTTATGGTTGTCATGCCTGTTCTTCCAGGTTTTTTAGTAACTGAATCAGGAGGAGCAAATAGGTGGATTAGGCTTCCTGGTTTTTCTTTATCTCCTGTTGAGTTTTTTAAAATAGGATTTGTTTACTTTATCTCTTGGTCTTTTAATAGAAAAGTTTTAAATCAGCCTAAAAAAGGACTTATTGGGGATACTATAATTCTTGCACCATATTTTTTATTTTTTATGATAGTTGTTTTTATAATTGCTTTTTTACAAAAAGATTTAGGACAAGTTGTTCTTTTGGGTGCAATTTTGGTTGTTTTAATTATTTTTGCAAATAGATCTTTTAAAATATTTTTAGCATTAGGAGGTTTAGCTGTAATTGGAGTTGTTGGGTTGATTATTGCAGCGCCACATAGAATAAAAAGGATTCACTCTTGGTGGTCAATGGTTCAAGATGGAATATTATCTGTTTTGCCTTCTTCTTTTGAAACATATTTAAGAATTGATGATTTACCTGAACCTTATCAAGTTTCATACTCTTTAAAAGCGATAAATAATGGTGGTTTTTTTGGACAGGGAATAGGATTAGGAGATGTAAAATTGGGTTTTTTATCTGAAGTTCATACAGACTTTGTTTTAGCTGGTATTACTGAAGAGTTAGGACTTTTAGGTTTAGCTTTTATCTCTTTTATTATTTTGATGATTATTTGGAGAATATTTAAAATAAGTAGAAGAGTTGAAAATAATATCTACCATCTATTTACTGTTAGTGTTGCTTTGATGATAATTGTTGCTTTTATTATAAACTCTTATGGTATTTCTGGAATGATACCAATAAAAGGTATTGCAGTACCATTTTTATCTTATGGTGGTTCTTCAATGCTTGCAATGTCAATAGCAATAGGTTTAGTTTTATCTATAAGTCGAACTATGAAGAGTAATTTTAAGGGCTAAAATGATTAATATTGTAGTAGTAACTGGTGGAGGAACAGGAGGGCATCTAAAAATAGCGGATGTTTTTATCGATGAGTTTGTAAAAAGAGGTTTTGAAGTTATTTATATTGGTTCTACTTATGGACAAGATAGAACTTGGTTTGAAAATGATAAAAGAATAAAAGAGATAATTTTTTTAAATACAAGTGGAGTTGTAAATAAAAAGGGCATTAAAAAAATATTTTCTCTTTTGAATATTTTTTATAAAGCTTTTTATTGTTTAAAAATTTTAAAAAAATATGAAGTTAAAAAAGTTATTTCTGTTGGTGGATTTTCAGCTGCTAGTGCTAGTATTGCAACAATATTTAAGAAAGATTGTGAACTTTTTTTACATGAACAAAACTCAAAAATAGGTGCGTTAAATCAAAAAACTTTAAAATATACAAAAAAAGCTTATTCCTCTTTTCACAATTTCTCACCTGTAAAAGATTATCCTGTTGATTTAAAGTTTTTTCAAAATGCAAGAATAAGAAAAGAGCTTAAAACTATTGCTTTTTTTGGTGGTTCTCAAGGAGCAGTTGCTATAAATAATTTTGCACTAAAAATTGCTTCAAAATTAAATGAAATGGGTATAAAAATTATTCATCAAGCTGGAAGAAATGATTTTCTAAGAGTTAAAGAGGAGTATGAAAAACTAGGAGTTAAAGCAGATGTTTTTGATTTTACAAAAGATATTTTAGAAAAGATGAAAGAGTCAGATTTTTGTGTAAGTAGAGCTGGAGCTTCTACACTTTTTGAACTTTGTGCAAATAATCTTCCAACTTTTTTTATTCCATTTAAATATGCAGCTTCAAATCATCAATATTATAATGCAAAAGCTTTACTAGATAAAAATTTATGTTTTTTACAAAATGAAGATGAGTTAAATGAAATTGAGTTTTTAGATATTTTAAAAAGTGCAAATCTTGAGAAGATTAGCCTTGGTTTAAAAGATTTCATTAAACCAAAAGCTATAGAAAAAATTGTTGATGATATTTTATCTGAGAATTAAAACATTAAAAGAATTAAAATTCCAAATAAAATTCTATAAATACCAAAAGCTACAAAAGTAAATTTTTCTAAAAATTTTAAAAAAAGTTTAATTACAAATAGAGCAACTAAAAAGGATACTATAAATCCAATAGCAAGATTTAAAAAATTTCCATCTTGTAAAATTTCTTCATAATTTTTATAAATATCATAAAAAGTTGTAGCACACATAACGGGAAATGCAAGTAAAAATGAGAATTCAGCACTAGTCTTTCTATTTAGACCTACAAGCATAGCTCCAATTATACTTGCTCCTGCACGGCTTGTTCCTGGAATTAGAGCAAAAATTTGAGCAAGTCCAATATAAAAAGCTTGTTTAAAGCTTACATCTTCAACATCAGAAATATGTTTCTCTTTCTCATCATAAAATTTCTCAACAATTAAAAAAACGATTCCACCAATAATAAACATATAAGCAACAATTTCAATACTAAACATATCTTTTATCTGTTTTGCAAATAAAAATCCAATAGCTCCAATAGGAATAAATGCTAAGGCAATTTTTAACCAAAGATTTATATGTTTAAATGTAAATTTAGAAGGATATACAAAAATAAGTGCCATAATTGCTGCAAATTGAATTATTATTTCAAAAGCTTTATTTACATTATTTTGTTCTAAACCTAAAAGTTCACTTAGAACTATTAAGTGACCAGTTGATGAAACAGGAATAAACTCTGTTAAACCTTCAATTATTCCTAAAAATATAGCATCAAATATACTCATAATATTCCTTTTTCTTTTGTTAATTTTAAAAATAGTTTTAAAGCTCTTTTCTCTTTATATCCAATATCGTAATCTATTTTTGTAAGATATTTTACTATCTCATTTTTTGATATTCCACTTCTTTTTGAGTAGATTTCTAAGATATATTGTGGAATCTTTATCTTTTTCTTATCAAAATTTTTTGTAAGATTTTTGAGCCTTTTTTCATATTTGTTGTAGCATAAAGTTGCAAAAACAAATGGAAGTTTGTATTTATCTTGCCAAAATTTTGCTAAATCTATTATTTTTTCATCTTTATTGTTTTTATTTTCAATAAAAAATTTTAAAGCTTTATCTCCAATGATTACCTCACCATTTAATTCTAAAACTTTTGCCAAAGCATTTGAAGTTTTTGATTGAAAATCATCTTTTCTCTTTTTATTTGGTAAAATTAAAACGGAATCAACCTCTTTTCTTGCAATTATTCCAAAATCTAAGAATTTCTCATTTCTTGAACCAATTGAAGAGATAAAAGCACTATGAACTTTCCTTTTTTTAAAGTTATTTGTAATAATTGAAGGATAAGATTTTTTATACTCTATACTTGATTTAAGTTGATTTGATTTTATATTTTTTTTGATATAAATGTGAAAAGGTAATAAATTTATAAAGTCTATCTTTGAAAAAATCATAAAATATAAGCCTTTATTTGTTTTAAAATAAAGCTGATATAATAGTATAAAAATAATAAGAGAGGGTTAAAAATGGTAAAAGTCGAATTTTTAGGTCCGATAAATAAAGCTGATTTGAGTTTGGATATAAAAAATTTAAGTGAACTTAGTAATATTTTAAAAAATGATAAAGAAATCTCTTCTTGGCTTGAATCTTGTGCAGTTGCTATAAATGATACACTTGTAAACAATAGAGATTTTGAACTAAAAAGTGGAGATAGAATTAGTATTCTTCCTCCTGTTTGTGGGGGTTGATTTGTATAGTGAAGATTTACAAATACATAATGGTAGTTTAGAAGTAGAAAAAATTCATAATACTTGGTACAACAAATATAAAAATTTAAATTATGGTGCTTTTATTACATTTGTAGGAATAATAAGAGACGAAAATGAGATAGATGGACTCTCTTTTGATGTTTATGAACCAATACTTAAATCTTGGTTTAACTCTTGGCAAGAAAAAGCAAAAAAACAAAGTGCAATAGTTTTTTTAGCTCATAGTTGTGGAGATGTAGTTAATCATACAAGCTCATATATAGCAGGGGTTTGTAGTCCAAAAAGAAGAGTTGCTCTTGAGTTAATTGATGAGTTTGTAGAGGATTTCAAAAAAAATGCTCCTATTTGGAAATATGATTTAAAAGCTGGACAAAGAATTTATGCAAAAGATAGGAGTCAAAAAATAGATGGAGCAGGTATTTTAGTATGAGTGAAGTAGAAAAAAAGAGTTTAAGAGTAGATTTACATAATCATACAACACTTTGTAATCATGCAAGTGGAACAGTTGATGAGTATCTACAAAGAGCAATAGAGTTAGGAATTGATGAATATGGTTTTGCTTGTCATGCTCCTATGAATTTTGATCCAAAATATAGAATGAAACTTGAAGAGAGAGTAGTTTATGAGAATTGGGTAAATGAGGCAAAAGAAAAATATAAAAATAGTATAAGAGTTCTTTTAGGCTATGAAGTTGATTATTTAAAAGGTTTTATGTTAGATGAGATTTTAAATGCAAAAGTTGATTATCTAATAGGCTCTGTACATTTTTTGCAAAATAAAAATGAGATGTGGGGCTTTGATAACCCTGAATTTATTGGTGTTTATGAAAGTGTTGATATTGATAAAGTTTGGGAAGAGTATTTTGAGGCTATAAAATCTATGGCAAAAACAAATTATTTTGATATTGTTGGACATTTAGATTTGATAAAAGTTTTTAGATTTTTACCAAAGAAAGATGTTAGATTGATTGCAAAAGATGCTTTAAAAGAGATAAAAAAAGCAAATATGGTTTTAGAGATAAATCCAGCAGGTTTACGAAAACCAATAGAGCAAACCTATCCATCAAAAGAGCTTTTAGAAGAGGCTTATAGTTTAGGAATAGATATAACTTTTGGTTCAGATGCACATAGTGTGGAACATATAGGATTTGGTTATCTTGAAGCTACAACTCTTGCAAAAAGTGTAGGGTACACAAAGTGTGTAAGTTTTGAAAATAGAGATAAAAGATTTGTGAATTTTTAAATATTTTTTAAAATATCTTTTGCTTTATCTATATTTTTTTAAAATTTAGATAAAATCTTAACTTAAATTTTTTGGAGTTAAAAAAATGGGAAAATTTGTAAATAGTATAGAAGAGTTTTTTAATTTTTCTAAAGATAATGAAGTAAAATTTGTAGATTTTAGATTTACTGATATGAAAGGTACATGGCATCATGTAACATATAATTTTAAAGCAATAAATAGTGATTTATTAGCAAATGGTATGCCTTTTGATGGTTCTTCAATTGATGCTTGGCAACCAATTCACAAATCTGATATGATATTAAAACCAGATGTTCAAACTGCATTTTTAGACCCATTTACAGCTGATAGTACAATTATTGTTATTTGTGATGTTTATGATATTTATGAAAATAAAATGTATGAAAAATGTCCAAGATCAATAGCAAAAAAGGCAGTAGAGTATCTTGCAGAAGCAAATGTTGGAGATGTTGCTTACTTTGGTCCTGAAAATGAATTTTTTATTTTTGATGATGTAAAAATAAAAGATCATGGAAATGAGTCATACTATAGGGTTGATAGTGAAGATGGCGAGTGGAATAGTGCAAGAGATTATGAAGGTGGAAATATTGGACATAGAAGTGGACTTAAAGGTGGATATTTCCCAGTAGCTCCAATTGATAATGGGGTTGATTTAAGAGCTGAAATGATGCAAGTTTTAGAGCAAGTTGGTCTTGAAGTAACTTTAGGGCATCATGAAGTTGCTCAAGGACAACATGAAATTGGTATTGTTTTTGGAGATTTAATTGAAGCTAGTGATAATGTTCAAAAACTAAAATATGTAATAAAAATGGTAGCTCACTTAAATGGTAAATCTGCAACATTTATGCCAAAACCACTTTATGGAGATAATGGAAGTGGAATGCATGTTCACCAAAGTATTTGGAAAAATGGTAAAAATCTTTTCTATAAAAAAGGTGAATATGGAAATTTAAGTGATATGGCAAGATGGTATATAGGTGGTATATTTAAACATGCAAGAGCTGTTGCTGCATTCACAAATCCATCAACAAACTCTTATAAAAGATTGATTCCTGGATTTGAAGCACCATCAATTTTGACTTATTCTTCTCAAAATAGAAGTGCATCTTGTAGAATTCCTTATGGAGCAACTGAAAAATCAACAAGAATAGAGATGAGATTCCCTGATTCTACAGCTTGTCCATATTTAGCATTTTCGGCTATGCTTATGGCTGGACTTGATGGAATAAAAAATAAATACGAACCAATTGGTCCTATGGATGATGATTTATATGAACTTACTTTAGATGAGATTAGAGAACGAGATATTCCTCAAATGCCTCATACTTTAAGAGGTTCTTTAGAGTCTTTAATAAGAGATAATGAGTTCTTAAAACCAGTATTTACTAAAAAAATGATAGATATATATCAACACTATAAGTTTTCAACTCAAGTTTGGCCTTATGAAGCTAGACCTACACCTTTTGAGTTTAAAACTATGTACTCATGCTAATAAAAATAATTTTTAAGTAAAAAGGAGAGAGTTTTATACTCTCTCCTTTTTTTATTATTTTTAAACTAGTTCAGATAAAATCTGAGCTTAAAATAATTCTTTAAAACTCCATTGTATTAGGATCAGAAATAGATTGTTCTATAATTATTTGTGAATCTACATCAGGCAGTGGAGATTTATCTGTATAAAGTTCAGTTTTTCCACCAATTTCACCACTATAAACATTATTTGGTTTTGTAAATGTTCTTGGAATTTCAGGATGAATTTCAAGGTATTTCTTATAAAAATATGAGAACGCTGGAGCTGCTATTGTTCCACCCATTTCTGCTCTTCTCATTGGAGTATTATCATCATTTCCAAACCAAACTATTGTTTGAATAGATGGAGAATATCCACAAAACCAAGCATCTACATTTTCATTTGTTGTTCCAGTTTTTCCTGCAAGTTCAATACCTGTAACAGCAGCTCTTTTTCCAGTACCTTTTGTGATAACATCTTGTAATATTGATGTTGTAAGGTAGGCTTGTTCAGGAGTTGTAATTTCTACTTTTTCTGTTTCAAATGTTGTTGTATTTCCATCTTTATCTATAATTTGTTCAACAATATATGGTTTTACCATTGTTCCACCGTTAGATAAAACTGTATATGCTTGAGAAAATTCAATTAAAGATAAGTTCATAGAGCCTAAAGCTAGTGATAAATCTTGATTTACATTTTTAAATCCATATCTCTTAAGTTCATTTGCAACTTTTCCTATTCCAATATCTGTAACTAAATTTAGAGTTGAAAGGTTCCTTGAATGTGTTAAGGAGTCTCTAAAGCTAACTATCCCTTGAAAATTTCCACCAGAATTTTTTGGTTGCCATTTCTTTTGAACACCTCCAACACTATATGTATAAGTTCTTCCAATATCAAAAAGTTGGCTTGCAGGATTATACCCTTCATCTAAGGCAATTTGATATAAAAATGGCTTTATAGCACTTCCTGCTTGTCTGATTGATTGAAAAGCTCTATTAAATACTGAAATTTGATAATCAACTCCACCTATAAGAGCCAAAATTTTACCAGTACTATTTTCAAGAGTTATCATAGCAGCATTTAACTCTTTTGTAAAAGCATCATTTGTTGGATTTTTTGAGTTTTGTCTAATATCAAAATCTCTTTTTTTAGACTCTTCATAAGATTTTCTGATAGCTTCATTTGCTATTTCTTGAGCTTCTAAATCTATAGTTAAATATACTTTATAACCTCCCGATAGTATGTCAGGAAAATCATTTGATAATTGATTTATAGCATAATCAACTGCATAGGGAGCAACATTTTGAGTTAAAGTTTGATTAAAAATGACTGGTTTCTCATTCATAGAATTTTCATATTGCTCTTTACTAATCCAACCTAGAGTATCAAGTCTTGTAATTACTTGGTTCGCACGTGCGAGTGAAACTTCTAGATTTTTTGTAGGGTCATAAAAACTTGGTGCTCTTGGAAGTCCAACTAAAATTGCTATCTCTTTTAAACTAAGTTCATATAGCTCTTTTTTAAAATATCCTTTTGCAGCAGTTTTAATACCATAATAACCATGTCCAAAATATACATGATTTAAATATCGCTCTAAAATTTCCTCTTTTGTAAGAATAGTTTCAAGTCTAATTGCGAGAAGTGCTTCTTTTACTTTTCTCATAAGTTTTTTTTCTCTACTTAAAACTAATACTTTTATTAGTTGCTGAGTTAATGTACTTGCACCTTCACTATATCCACCAGATTTTATATTTTTAATCATTGCTCTACTAATTGCATCTGGATTGATTCCAAAGTGTTCAAAAAATTGAGTATCTTCAATAGCAACTAATCCTTCAATTACTCGTGCAGGGATATCATCATATTTTACATATTCTCTATTCTCTTCTTTAAAAGTATTTGCAAGAAGTTTTCCATTTTTATCAAAAAATTGAGTACTCTGTTTTGGTTGATAGTTTACAACGCTATTTATATCATCTTTTATCTCTTCATATAAATCATATAAATAAATAGTTGCAACAAGACCTACAATAATTGATATTGCAAAAAAGAGTTTTATAAAGAATTTCATCATATTTAAGTCCTAAATTTTTTGTTTTTAAAGCTTGAGTTTAAAAGTTGTTTTGTATATTCATCTTTTGGATTATTTAAAATATTATTTGTTTCGCCAAATTCAATAATTTTACCATTTTTTATAATAATTGTATCATCACAAATCTCTTTAATTGTTTCTATATCGTGAGTTACAAAAAGTATTTTAATATTAAGTTTATCTTTCAAATCTTTGACAATATTTATAATATTTGTTTTATTCTCAAAATCAAGAGCAGTTGTAGGTTCATCTAATAAAAGAAGTTTTATATTACGGCTAATAGCAATGGCAATAACAACTCTTTGAATCTGTCCACCACTAATTTGAGAAGGGTATTTTTCTAAAATATCTAAGGGTAGATTTAAAAGTGAAAAAACCTCTCTCTTTTTCTCTTCACTACAAAATATTTGATTTTTTATCTTTGTCATTTGAGATAGTGAAGTAAAAGGATTTTGAGGAATAAAACCAATAGTATTAAAATTTAATTCAAAATCACTACTTATATCTTTTTCTATAATTAAAGAATTTGGAAGTAAATTTAAAATAGCTTTTAATGTTAGCGATTTTCCACTTCCACTCTCTCCAATTAAAGCAGTGGAAGTAGATATTGTAAAATTGATATCAACTAAATTTTTACTATTTGAACTAATTTTTAACTTTTTTATCTCTATCAAATTAGTGGTTCGTCCATCTCTTTTGGAATTTCAAGATTCATTAGTTTTAAAATTGTTGGTGCAATATTATTTAAACTACCCTCTTTTACTTTTGTTACATTTGGTGCAAGAACAAAACAGTAAACATCTCCAACAGTATGATTTGTAAGAGTATTTCCATCTTCATCTTTCATCATTTCACAATTTCCATGATCTGATGTTAAAACTATATTGTAGTTACTATTTTTTGCTTCTTCAACTATTAATCCTAACTCATAATCAACAGCTTCAACAGCTTTTATTGCAGCTTCATAAACTCCTGTATGTCCAACCATATCACCATTTGCAAAGTTTACAACTATAAAATCAGTTCCATTCTTCATAGCAGTACGTACAGCATCTCCTACTTCTGGTGCTGACATTTGGGGTTGTAAATCATAGGTTGCAACATTTGGAGATGGAATTAAAACTCTAGTTTCATTTAAAAATGGCTCTTCGACTCCACCATTAAAGAAAAAAGTTACATGGGCATATTTTTCAGTTTCAGCAGTATGTAGTTGAGTTAATCCAGCATTTGAGATAATTTCTGCTAGAGTATTTGTTGGATTATCTTTAGGGAAAATTACAGGAATTTCTACATTTTTATCATATTCAGTCATACTTGCTAAATTTAAATTTAATTTTTTTGTAGTAAACTCTTTAAAATTTTTTTTTGCAAAAACACTAGAAAGTTCTCTTGCTCTATCACTTCTAAAGTTACAAAAAATTATTCCATCATTATCTTTTATTCCTTCAAAGCCATCAAAAGCAGTAGGAATAATAAATTCATCAAAAATCTCATTTTTATATGAAGTATCTACAAAATCTAAGATATTTTGTGAAGTTTTAGGAGAGCAGTTTACCATTGAATTATATGCTTTTTCAACTCTGTCCCAACGATTGTCTCTATCCATTCCATAATATCTTCCACCAATTGTTGCTATTTTTATATCATCATTACAAATATTTAAAATTTGTTGAATATAAATTTTTGCACAATTTGGTGCTACATCTCTTCCATCTGTTATTAAATGAAGCCAAACTTTTTTTCCAAAACTTTGTGAAATTTTAGCCATTGCAATAATATGGTCAATATGTGAGTGAACACCACCATCACTAACAAGACCAATTAAATGAATATTATTTGAATTTGTTATTGTATTTTTTACAATTTTATTCTCTTTTAATGTATCATTTTTTATTGCTAAATGAATTTTTACTAAATCCTGATATAAAACTCTTCCACTTCCAATAGTCATATGCCCAACTTCACTATTTCCCATTTGATTTTCTGGTAATCCAACATACTCTCCATATGTATGAATTAAACTATAAGGAACATTCGAAAAAAGGTAGTCATAAGTTGGTTTTTTTGCATTACAAAAAGCATTGAAATTATTTGAACTGTTATGCCCAATACCATCTGTGATAATTAATACTGTTTTATTACTCATTTATTTAAACCTTTTAAAATCTTTAATATATTATAATCGCGATTATTATATCAAAATCAAGGTTTAATTTTGTTTTACTGGCTCTACCGACATTTAGAAATCAATATCTTTCAATATATTTCAGTTCGTGCAGGAATTAGCTTCTTTTTAGCTTTCGTTTTAACTATGTATCTAATGCCAAAATTTATAAGATGGGCGAGGGCAAAGAAAGCTTCTCAACCAATTTATGAATTAGCTCCAGAAGCTCATAAAATAAAAGCAGGAACTCCAACTATGGGAGGAGTTATATTTATTTTTTCAACAATAATTGCCACAATCTTAACAGCAAAATTAAATAATTTTTATATTGTTGGTGGACTTTTAACTTTAGCACTTTTTTCATTAATTGGTATTCAAGATGATTATAAAAAAATAAGTAAAGCAAGAAATAGTGCAGGTCTAAGTGCTAGAATGAAACTTCTGTTTCAATTTTTAAGTGCAGGAATTGTTGTAGGAATGTTATATTATTTTGGACATACAAGTGATTTATATACACCATTTTATAAGTATCCTATCTTTGAAATGGGTGCTTTTGCAATAGTTTTTTGGATGTTTGTAGTTGTTGGTTCATCAAATGCAGTTAATCTTACAGATGGTCTTGATGGTCTTGCAACTGTTCCCTCTATTTTAGCTTTTACTACTTTATCTATTTTAGTTTATGTTGTTGGACATATTGGATTTGCTAATTATTTATTAATGCCAAGTATTAGTATCGCAGGTGAATTAGCCGTTATGGGAGCTGCTATTTGTGGAGCTTTGATTGGATTTTTATGGTTTAATGCTTATCCTGCTGAAGTTTTTATGGGAGATAGTGGTTCTTTACCATTGGGAGCTTTTATGGGATATTTAGCAATTGTTTCAAAATCTGAACTTCTTCTTTTAGCTATTGGCTTTATATTTGTTTTAGAGACGGTTTCTGTTATGCTTCAAGTTGGGTCTTATAAATTGAGACAAAAAAGAGTTTTTTTAATGGCTCCTATTCATCACCATTTTGAGCAAAAAGGTTGGAAAGAGAATAAAATAATTGTGAGATTTTGGATAATATCATTTATGGCAAATCTTATTGCTCTATCTAGTTTAAAGTTGAGATAATTTATGAAAGATTTAGAAAATTTAAGAATTTTAGGAAAAGGTAAAACTGCTCTTGCTCTAAAAAAGAGATTTCCTAGTGCAAAGCTTTTTGATGACAATGATTTTGATGTTTTTGATAAAAGTTCGGAAGATTTAACTATTGTGAGTCCTGGAATTCCACCACATAATAAGCTTGTGTTAAACTCTAAAAATATCTCTAGTGATTATGATCTGTTTTATGATGATATACCTTTTTCTATATGGATAAGTGGTACAAATGGAAAAACAACAACGACTCAAATGTGTCAGCATTTATTAGAAAAATTTAACTCTTGTTATGGTGGAAATATTGGAGTTCCTTTAAGTGGTCTTGATAAAAACAAGAAAATATGGATACTTGAAACTTCATCTTTTACTCTTCACTATACACAAAGAGCAAAACCAAATATATATATTCTTTTACCAATTACTGAGGATCACATAACTTGGCATGGAAGTTTTGATGAGTATAAAAATGCAAAATTAAAACCTCTATTATTAATGAATGAAAATGATGTCGCAATAATTCCTAGTGAGTTTAAAGATTTTAAAACTAATGCACATACTATATATTATAGTTGTAGTGATGATTTATGTTTACATTTTAATATTGATAAAAATAAAATTGAGTTTAATGAACCTTTTTTATTAGATGCTATTATGGCAATTGTTGCTAGAAAAATAATTTTTGATGATATAGATTATGATTTAATAAACTCTTATAAAATTGATAAACATAAAGTTGAAGAGTTTAGAGATAGTAAAAATAGATTATGGATTGATGATAGTAAGGCTACAAATTATGATGCAACAATAAATGCACTTATTCCATATAAAGATAAAAATATACATATAATATTAGGTGGTGATGATAAAGGTGCTAGTTTAGAAGTTCTCTTTGAAAATATTAAGGATTTAGATATTTTTGTTTATGCAATAGGTTCAAATATGAGAAGAGTTATGAATTACTGTAAAGAATATAATATCAAAGTAATGGAGTGTCAATTTTTAGAAATAGCTGTTAAAAATATAGATAAAAATTTAAAAGAAAATAGTATAGGAATATTATCTCCAGCAGCTGCTTCTCTTGACCAATTTAAATCATATGCAGAAAGAGGGGATGAATTTAAGAAATTTGTAAATAATTTAAGTTAATATTAATATTATTACTTGTATAATTGCACTCCAATTTGCAGTGGTTCGATAGCTCAGTCGGTAGAGCAAAGGATTGAAAATCCTTGTGTCGACAGTTCGATTCTGTCTCGAACCACCATTTTGATTTGGTGCTGGTGTAGCTCAGTTGGCTAGAGCAGCTGATTTGTAATCAGCAGGTCGGGGGTTCAACTCCCTTCACCAGCTCCATATTTGTCTTGCGTAAGTTTAAGAAACAGCGCTTGACCAGAACAATAATTTTACAACGGTGAGGTTGGAGAGTGGTCAAATCCTGCGGACTGTAAATCCGCCGCCTACGGCTTCGAAGGTTCAAATCCTTCTCTCACCACCACGCAATGTTGCGGGAGTAGCTCAGTTGGCTAGAGCTTCTGCCTTCCAAGCAGACTGTCGCGAGTTCGAGTCTCGTCTCCCGCTCCATATTTATTGATTACTGGGAGCTGAGTTATAACGCAATTATTTTTATAACTCTTTACATTTATATCTCCCAATTAATTTAATTTTTAGTATTTAAGTAATATAATACGCATCACATTTGTGAATAACAAATCCCCTCTGAATAGAGAAGCCAAAGAAGGCTTATCTACTCAGAGGGCAAAATAAGTAAAATAAATTTAGAAGGGGAATTCCTATGGCAAAAGAAAAGTTTTCAAGAAATAAGCCACACGTAAATATCGGTACAATTGGTCACGTTGACCACGGTAAAACTACTACAACTGCTGCTATTTCAGCTGTATTGGCATTAAAATATGGTGGAGAGATGAAAGATTACGATCAAATCGATAACGCTCCAGAAGAGAGAGAAAGAGGGATTACTATTGCTACTTCTCACATTGAGTATGAAACAGATAAAAGACACTATGCACACGTAGATTGTCCAGGACACGCGGATTATGTTAAAAACATGATTACTGGTGCTGCACAAATGGACGGAGCTATCTTAGTTATTGCTTCAACTGATGGACCAATGGCACAAACAAGAGAGCATATCTTACTTTCTAAACAAGTAGGTGTTCCTTATATCGTTGTATTCTTAAATAAAGAAGATCAATTAGATCCAGCAGATAAAGATGAAATGTTAGAATTAGTTGAAATGGAAATTAGAGAATTATTATCTACTTATGATTTCCCAGGTGATGATACTCCAATCGTAGCTGGTTCAGCATTTAGAGCATTAGAAGAAGCTAAAGCTGGTTCAGTTGGACCATGGGCTGAAAAAATTGTTGCTTTAATGAATGCAGTTGATGAGTATATCCCAACTCCAGAAAGAGATACAGACAAACCATTCTTAATGCCTGTTGAAGATGTATTTTCAATTTCAGGAAGAGGAACAGTTGTTACTGGAAGAATTGAATTAGGAACTATCAAAGTTGGTGAAGAGATCGAAATCGTTGGATTTGGTGATACAAGAAAAACAACAGTTACTGGTGTTGAGATGTTCAGAAAAGAGATGGATCAAGGTCAAGCTGGAGATAACTGCGGTATTCTTTTAAGAGGTGTTAAAAAAGAAGAAGTAGAAAGAGGACAAGTTCTTTGTAAGCCAGGAACAATTAAACCTCATACAGAATTTAAATGTGAAGTTTATATTCTTTCAAAAGAAGAAGGTGGAAGACATACTCCATTCTTTAGTGGATATAGACCACAATTCTATGTTAGAACAACAGATGTTACAGGTTCTTGTACATTAGCTGAAGGTACTGAAATGGTTATGCCAGGTGATAATGTTGAGATGACTGTACAATTAGTTGCTCCAATTGCTCTTGAAAAAGGAACTAAGTTTGCTATTAGAGAGGGTGGAAGAACTGTTGGTGCTGGAGTTGTTTCAGAAATCATTAAATAAGGATTATTATGGCAAATGCGGTAAGAATCAAAATTGGATTAAAATGTCAAGAGAGTGGAGATATTAACTACACTACTTGGAAAAATCCAAAAACTCATACTGAAAAGTTTGAAGTTAGAAAATATTGTCCAAGATTAAAAAAACATACTACTCATAAAGAAGTAAAATTAAAATCTTGATAATTTAAGCTTGAGATAATTTCTCAAGCTTTATAGGTCAGTAGCTCCAATGGTAGAGCATCGGATTCCAAATCCGAGTGATGGGGGTTCGAGTCCCTCCTGGCCTGCCACTAAATTTTTTTAAAAGAAGTTTTCTCTTTTTTTAAAAGAATTTATAAACTACTATATGTAGATAAATGGAGTAAACTGTGAGCAAAGTAGAGAATTATTTTAATAGTGTAAAATCAGAATTATCAAAAGTGATTTTTCCAATAAAAGAGCAAATTAGAACTGCTTATATTTCAGTATTTATTGTTGTTACAGTAATAGCTCTATTTTTAGCTTTAATTGATGGAATTATGTCAATTAGCTTATCTTCAATTATTAATTAAGGAAAATAAATGGCACATAAATGGTATGCAATACAGACATATTCAGGAAGTGAACTTACTGTTAAAAGAGCTTTACTAAAGCTAGCTGAAGAGATGGCTGATGAGAAAATTGCTGAAGTTTTAGTACCAACAGAAGATTTAATTGAGGTAAAAAAAGGTAAAAAAGTAATTATTGAAAGACCTTTATATCCTGCTTATGCTTTTGCAAAAATTGATTTAGATACAGCACTTTGGCATAGAATACAATCAATGCCAAAGGTTGGAAGATTTATTGGTGAATCAAAAAAACCAACTGCTTTAAGTGATAAAGATATCAATCTTATTTTGGAAAAAGCTAAAAATAAAGCTGCAGCAAAACCAAAAATCTCTTTTGATGAAGGTGAAATGGTAAGAATAAATGAAGGACCATTTGCAAACTTCAATGGAATTGTTGAAGATTTTGATTTGGTTTCGGGTGTATTAAAATTAAATGTTTCTATATTTGGAAGAAATACACCAGTTGAAATCTCTTATACTCAAGTTGAGAGAATAGTTTAAGTTTTAATTTAGGCATTAGGCAAAGAAACTTGCTTCAATTTAGTTTTTTTGCCTAATGTCTAATCATTAAAATCATTTAATTTTTAAAGGAATAGCATGGCTAAGAAAGTTCAAGGATATTTAAAACTGCAAATACCAGCAGGAGCGGCAAATCCATCACCACCAGTAGGACCTGCATTAGGTCAAAGAGGTGTTAATATTATGGAATTTTGTAAAGCATTTAATGAAAAAACAAAAGATAAAGCTGGATATAGATTACCAGTTGTTCTTACAATTTATACAGATAAAAGCTTTACTTTTGAAGTAAAACAACCACCAATGACAGAATTAATTAAAAAAGTTTCTGGAATTAAAAAAGGAAGTAGTAATCCTCTTAAACAAAAAGTCGGAAAACTATCAAAAGAGCAAATTATGGAAATCGTTGATATGAAAATCAAAGATTTAAATACTGATGATAGAGAAGTTGCTGCAAAAATTGTTGCAGGAAGTGCAAGATCTATAGGAATTGATACAGAGTTATAATTCTATATTTGAATTAAAATGAATAAGGGTATAACCACTAGCCTTTAATTTAAGTGGTAGCAAAAAAAATAAAATTGCGGAGAAGAATATGGCAAAAGTTTCAAAAAGATATAAAGCGTTAAGTGCAAAAGTTGAAGAGAGAAAATACTCTTTAGCTGAAGCTTGTGAAAAAGTAAGAGATTTAAAATCTGCTAAATTTGATGAAAGTGTTGAAATTGCACTTAATTTAAATGTAGATCCAAGACATGCAGATCAAATGATTAGAGGAGCAGTTGTTCTTCCAAATGGTACAGGAAAAACTGTTAGAGTTGCTGTTTTTGCAAAAGGTGTAAAAATGGATGAAGCAAAAGCTGCAGGTGCTGATATTGTTGGAAATGATGATTTAGCTGAAGATATTCAAGCTGGAAAAATTAATTTTGATGTTTTAATTGCAACTCCTGATTGTATGGGAATTGTAGGAAAAGTAGGAAGAATTCTTGGACCAAAAGGTTTAATGCCAAATCCAAAAACTGGAACAGTTACAATGGATGTTACAAAAGCAGTTAATGATGCTAAAGGTGGTCAAGTAACATATAGAGTTGATAAAAAAGGTAATATGCAAGCTGCTATTGGAAAAGTTTCTTTTTCAGCTCAAGCTATTAAAGAAAATGCTGAAGCATTTATCGGAGCTATCAATAAAGCAAAACCATCAACTGCAAAAGGAAGATATATTACTAATGCAGCAATTAGCTTAACAATGAGCCCATCAATTATTTTAGATAATATAGAATTATTAGAGATTAGATAAGGAGATTTCCTTATCTTTTTAGCATTCAAAAGTGTTGAAAATATTTCAATATTTTTGAGTGTTCAAAGCACTGAAATAAAACTGAAGACAGCTGGTAAAAGAGTATTTTCCTACTCTTTTGTAAGTCCCGCCTAGGATGATGTTTTGAAAGGAGGAAAATATAATGACTAGACAAGAAAAATTAGAAATTATAAACTTTTTATCTGTTGAGTTTAAAAACTCTTTAGCTGTTGTTGTTTGTGATTACAAAGGTCTTACTCATAAAGAGTTAGAAACTTTAAGAAAAGATGCAAAAGCTAATAATACTAAAGTTCAAGTTATAAAAAATACTTTAGTTACTAAGGCTGTTAAAGCTGCAGATTTAGGAGATATTGATTTAAGTGGAACAAATATCTATTTATGGTCAGAAGATCAAATTTCAGCTTGTAAAGTAGCTGATAAATTTGTAACTACTACAAAAGATAAATTCTCTATTAAATCAGGAATTATTGAAGGTCAAATTGCAGATGTTAATAGAGTTAATGCATTTGCTAAATTACCATCAAGAGAAGAGCTTCTTGGAATGCTTGCATCTGTATGGATGGGACCTGTTAGAAACTTTACTATTGGTCTTGATGCTCTTAAAAGAAAAAAAGAAGAGACGGCTGCTTAATTATTTAAGCTAACAAATATTTAAATAAAAAATTATAAAGGAAAAATTATGGCAATTTCTAAAGAAGACGTTTTAGAATTTATCTCTGGTTTATCTGTATTAGAATTATCAGAATTAGTAAAAGAATTTGAAGAAAAATTTGGAGTATCTGCTCAACCTGTAGCAGTTGCTGGTGCTGCAGTTGCTGTTGAAGCTGCTGAAGAAAAAACTGAATTTGATGTTATTATTCTTGATTCAGGAGATAAAAAAATCAATGTTATTAAAGAAATCAGAGCAATTACTGGTCTTGGATTAAAAGAGGCTAAAGATGCTGCTGAGCAAACTCCTTCTACAATTAAAGAAGGAATCTCTAAAGCTGATGCTGAAGCAATTAAAGCTCAATTAGAAGCAGCTGGAGCAAAAGTAGAAGTTAAATAATTTTATTTAACTCTTTGGTATATAGGAGATTTCTCCTATATATTTGGGCATCTTTGAAGGCTAAGGTTAAAGTTTTTTATAGGAATTTTAACCTTATCCTTTATGGATGCTTTTGTGCTTTATAATATTTAAAGCAAACTCAACCAAATTTTATAACAAGGTGTCAAATGTTAAACTCTTTAAAATCTGGTAATAGACTCAGAGTAGATTTCGCAAAAAATCCGCAAAAAATCGAAATTCCTAACTTATTACAATTACAACAAACTTCGTATGATACTTTTTTGATGATTGATCAAAAAGATAGATCAACTGCTGGTATAGAAAAAGTATTTAAAACAATATTCCCTATTCATGATGTTCAAAATAGGCTAACTTTAGATTACTTAGGTAGTGAAGTTGGAAAACCTAGATATGATGTTAGAGAATCAATGGTTAGAGGATTGACTTATTCAATACCTTTAAAAATTAATATTAGATTAACACTATGGGATCTAGATGAGAAAACTGGTGAAAAAATAGGTGTTAAGGATATAAAAGAGCAATCTTTATTTATTAGAGAAATTCCTTTAATGACTGAAAGAACATCATTTATTGTAAATGGTGTTGAAAGAGTTGTTGTTAATCAACTACATAGAAGTCCAGGTGTTATTTTCAAAGAAGATGAATCAAATACAACAGATAGTAAACTTTTATATACAGGACAAATAATTCCTGATAGAGGTTCATGGTTATATTTTGAGTATGATGCAAAAGATGTATTATATGTAAGAATTAATAAACGAAGAAAAGTTCCAATTACAATTCTATTTAGAGCATTAGGTTACTCAAAAGAGGACATTATTAAAATGTTCTATCCAATAGTAAATGTTAAGATTAAAAATAACAAATTCTTAACAGAGTTTAATCCTGATGACTTTATGGGAAGAATAGAGTACGATATCAAAGATGATAAAGGAAATATTGTAATTGGTGCTGGTAAAAGATTAACAGCAAGAAAAGCTAAAGCATTAATTGAAGGTGGTTTAAAACTAATTGAGTATCCACTCGAACTATTAATGGATAGATATACTGCAAATACAATTTATGATCCAGAATCAGGAGAAGTTTTATTTGATGCATTAACAAATCTTGATGAGATAAAACTTAAAAAACTTTTAGATTTAGGGTTTGAATCTTTTGATATTGCAAATGACTTATCTCCAAATGTTGATGATTCTATAATTAATGCATTTAAAGCTGATGGTGAGTCTTTAAAACTTTTAAAACAAACAGAGCAAATAGATGATGAAAATGATTTAGCTGCTATTAGAATTTATAAAGTTATGAGACCAGGAGAACCTGTTACTAAAGAAGCAGCTAAAGATTTCATTAAAAAACTATTCTTTGATCCAGAAAGATACGACTTAACAAAAGTTGGTAGAATGAAAATGAATCATAAGTTAGGAGTAAATGTTCCTGAATATGTTACTACTTTAACTTATGAAGATATTATTAAAACTGTTCAATATTTAGTGAAAGTTAAATCAGGAAATGGTCATATTGATGATAGAGATCACTTAGGTAATAGAAGAATTAGAGCTATTGGGGAACTTTTAGCAAATGAACTTCATGCAGGTCTTATAAAAATGCAAAAAGCAATCAGAGATAAGATGACAACTTTATCTGGTACTTTAGAAGATATTATGCCACATGATTTAGTAAACTCTAAAATGATTACTTCAACAATTACAGAGTTTTTTACAAGTGGACAATTATCACAATTTATGGATCAAACAAATCCATTATCAGAAGTTACACATAAAAGAAGATTATCAGCTCTTGGAGAGGGTGGTCTTGTAAAAGAGAGAGCAGGATTTGAAGTAAGGGACGTTCACCCAACTCACTATGGAAGAATTTGTCCAGTTGAGACTCCAGAGGGACAAAATATTGGACTTATCAATACTTTATCGACTTTCTCTAAAGTTAATGATTTAGGATTTATTGAAGCTCCATATAAAAAAGTTGTTGATGGTATTGTAACAAATGAGATTACATACTATACAGCTACTCAAGAAGAGGGACTTGTAATTGCTCCAGGAAGTACAAAAGTAGATGAAAATGGAAAAATTATTGAACCACTAATTGAAGTTAGAAAAGATGGTGAAATCCTTTTAATGGAGAGAAATAGTGTTGATTTAATTGATATCTCATCACAAATGGTTATGGGAGTAGCTGCTAGCCTTATTCCATTCTTAGAACACAACGATGCAAATAGAGCATTAATGGGTTCAAATATGATGAGACAAGCTGTTCCATTAATTAAGCCAACAGCTCCAATAGTAGGAACTGGATTAGAAAAAACGGTTGCAAGAGATTCTTGGGAAGCAATTAAAGCAAAAAGAGCTGGTATTGTAGAAAAAGCTGATTCAAAAAATATCTATATTAGTGGTGATGATGAAAATGGTGCATTTATTGACCATTATGAAGTACATAAAAATGTAAGAACAAATAATAATACAGACTTTGAACAAAGAACTATTGTACGAGCAGGTGATATAGTTGAAAAAGGACAAGTAATTGCTGATGGTCCTTCTATGGATAAAGGTGAACTTGCAGTTGGAATTAATGCTATGGTTGCGTTTATGCCATGGAATGGTTATAACTATGAGGATGCTATTATTTTAAGTGAAAGACTTATAGAAAAAGATGCTTTTACTTCTGTACATATTTATGAAAAAGAGATTGATTGTAGAGAATTAAAACATGGTAATGAAGAGATAACAAGAGATTTACCAGGTGTTAAAGAAGAAAATATTACTCATCTTGATGCTTCAGGAATTGTAAAAATTGGAACTTATGTAACTCCAGGAATGATTTTAGTTGGAAAAGTAACTCCAAAAGGAGAGATTAAACCAACTCCTGAAGAGAGACTTTTAAGAGCTATCTTTGGTGAAAAAGCAGGGCATGTTATTAATAAATCATTAGTATGTCCAACATCAATGGAAGGAACAGTTGTTGATGTAAAAGTTTTCACTAAAAAAGGTTATGAAAAATGTGAAAGAGCAATAGCCGAAATTGATTTAGAAAAAGCAGAATTAAATCAAAAACATCATGATAAATTATTGATGCTTGATAGAGAAGAAGCTTTAAAAATCAATGATTTACTATTAAAAACACCTTTAGCAAAAGATTTAGAGCTAGATGAAGTAACTTATAAAAAGGGAGAAGTTTTAAGTATTGATGTTTTAAATAGTGTTAATAGATTTGCAATGAAAAAAGTTGTATCTTCATATCCTAGAGAGGTTGAGAAAGCATATAACGATACAAAAGAGTATTTTATTAGACAAAAAGCAAGTTTAAGGGAAGAGCATGAAGAAAAACTTCAAATTTTAGAGCATGATGATATTTTACCAAGTGGTGTTATTTCTCAAGTTAAAGTTTATATTGCAACAAAAAGAAAGATAAAAGTTGGTGATAAAATGGCTGGAAGACATGGAAACAAAGGTATTGTTTCAAATATAGTTCCAAAAGTTGATATGCCATATTTAGAAGATGGAACAAGTGTAGATGTTATATTAAATCCACTAGGGGTTCCTTCTAGGATGAATATTGGTCAAATTCTTGAAGTTCACTTAGGACTTGCTGGAAGAAGACTAGGAAAACAAATTCAACATATTTTTAAAGCAAAAAGAGCTGAATTCGTATCTGAATTAAGAGCTAAAATGATTGAAATTGCAAGTGTTGCAAAACTGATGAATGCAAAAGATTTCTTAAATAAACTTGAAGATGAAGAGCTAATCAAATATGCACAAGATTGGGCAAAAGGTGTAAAATTTGCTACACAAATATTTGATGGGGTTAAAGCTGAAGAGTTTATAAGATTATTTGAATTAGCAAAAATGGATAGTGATGGTAAATCTGTTTTATTTGATGGTAAAACAGGTGAAAGAATGAAAGAAAGGGTAAATGTTGGTTATATGTATATGCTGAAACTTCACCACTTAGTTGATGAAAAAGTTCACGCAAGAAGTACAGGGCCATACTCACTTGTAACTCAACAACCAGTTGGTGGTAAAGCACTATTTGGAGGACAAAGATTTGGAGAGATGGAGGTTTGGGCATTAGAAGCTTATGGTGCAACAAATGTACTAAAAGAGATGCTTACAACAAAATCTGATGATGTTGAAGGAAGAACAAGAGCTTATAGAGCTATTGCAAATGGAGAAAATGTTCCAAATTCTGGAGTTCCAGAGACATTCTTTGTTTTAACAAAAGAGTTAAAAGCCTTAGCTTTAGATGTAGAGATTTTTCAAGAGGTAGAAAACGATGAGTAATAATGAAACAGTACTAGCACCAATAGAGATAAAAGAGTTAGAAAGACCACAAGATTTTTCAGCGTTTCAATTAAGACTTGCAAGTCCTGAGAAGATTCTTGCATGGTCTTGTGGAGAGGTTAAAAAACCAGAAACAATCAACTATAGAACATTAAAACCTGAAAGAGATGGACTATTTTGTGCGAAAATCTTTGGACCAGTAAAAGATTATGAGTGTCTTTGTGGTAAATATAAAAAGATGAGATATAAAGGTGTTGTTTGTGAAAAATGTGGGGTTGAAGTAACTTCTTCAAAAGTAAGAAGACATAGAATGGGTCATATAGAACTTGTTTCTCCTGTTGCTCATATTTGGATGGTTTCATCTTTACCTTCAAGAATTGGAACACTTTTAGGTGTTAAATTAAAAGATCTTGAAAGAGTATTATATTATGAAGCATATATCGTAAATGAGCCAGGTGAAGCATATTATGATGGTGAAAGAACGAAAAAAATAGAAAAATATGATATTTTAAATGAGGAGCAATATAGAACTGTTGCTGATTTATTTGAACACACTGGTTTTGAAGCAAAAATGGGTGGAGAAATTATAAAAGTTCTATTAGAGAAGTTAGATTTATTTGAGCTTTTAACACTTTTAAAAGATGAGATGGAATCAACTAAGAGTGAAGCAAAAAGAAAAACTATTATTAAAAGATTAAAAATTGTTGAAAACTTTATTAATAGTGGAAATAGACCTGAATGGATGATGCTTACTCAACTTCCTGTGCTTCCACCTGATTTAAGACCACTTGTTTCACTTGATGGTGGAAAATTTGCAGTTTCAGATGTAAATGATTTATATAGAAGAGTTATTAATAGAAATAACAGACTTAAAAGATTAACAGAACTTGATGCTCCTGAAATTATTATTAGAAATGAGAAAAGAATGCTTCAAGAAGCAGTTGATGCTCTATTTGATAATGGTAAAACAGCAAATGCAGTTAAAGGTGCAAATAAAAGACCTTTAAAATCTTTAAGTGAGATTATTAAAGGAAAACAAGGACGATTTAGACAAAACTTACTTGGTAAAAGGGTGGATTTTTCTGGAAGATCTGTTATTGTTGTTGGACCAAATTTAAATATGGATCAATGTGGTATTCCTAAAAAAATGGCTTTAGAGTTATTTAAACCACATTTAATGGCTAAACTTGAAGAAAAAGGTTATGCAACTACATTAAAAGCTGCAAAAAGATTGATTGAAGCTGAAACTAATGAAGTTTGGGAATGTTTAAATGAGATTGTTGATGAGTATCCAATTTTATTAAATAGAGCACCAACTCTTCATAAACTTTCAATTCAAGCATTCCATCCAGTATTAATTGATGGAAAAGCTATTAGATTACACCCACTTGTTTGTGCTGCATTTAATGCGGACTTCGATGGAGACCAAATGGCTGTGCATGTGCCTCTTTCTCAAGAAGCAGTTGCTGAAGCTAAAATTTTAATGATGAGTTCTATGAATATTCTTTTACCAGCATCTGGTAGAGCTATTGCTGTTCCTTCTCAAGATATGATTTTAGGTATTTATTATCTATCTTTAGTTAAAGATGGTGTAAAAGGTGAGCATAAACTATTTACAGATGTAAATGAGGTAAAAATTGCTTTAGAGATGGATCAAATTGATTTACATGCAAAGATTAGAACAAAACTTGATAATAAAATAGTTCAAACAACAGTTGGAAGATTAATTATTCATGAAATTTTACCATCTTTTGTACCTATGAGTTTATGGAATAAAATTCTTAAGAAAAAAGATATTGGAGCTTTAGTTGATTATATCTATAAAGAAGCTGGATATGAAGTAACTCCAAGATTTTTGGATAACTTAAAAAATCTTGGATTCAAATATGCAACAAAAGCAGGTATTTCAATATCTGTTGATGATATTAGAGTTCCTGATAGTAAAGTAGGACATATTACTAAATCTAAAAAAGATGTAATTGAAGTTCAAAAACAGTTCTTTCAAGGTCTTTTAACAGAGCAAGAAAGATATAATAAAACAATTGATATTTGGACAGAAACTAATAATAAATTAGGTTCTGAGATGATGGAACTTGTAAAAGGTGATAAAAATGGATTTAACTCTATTTATATGATGGCTGATTCAGGAGCAAGAGGATCTGCAACTCAAATTAGACAATTATCTGGTATGAGGGGTCTTATGGCTAAACCTGATGGGACTATTATTGAAACTCCAATTATCTCTAACTTTAAAGAGGGATTAAATGTTCTTGAGTACTTTATTTCTACTCACGGAGCTAGAAAAGGACTTGCAGATACAGCTTTAAAAACAGCAAATGCTGGATATTTAACAAGAAAGCTAATAGATGTTTCTCAAAATGTTAGAATTACGGCTGAAGATTGTGGAACTCATGAAGGTATAGAAATTACAGATATTACATCTGGAAATGAGTTAATTGAGTCTTTAGAAGAGAGAATTACTGGAAGAGTTATTGCAGAAGATATTATTGATCCTGTTTCAAATGAAATTTTGTTTACAGAAGGGACTTTAATAACAGAAGAGTATGCTAAAACAGTTATTGAAGCGGAGGTTAAATCTGTAATTATTAGAACTCCATTAACTTGTAAAATTGAGAATGGTTTATGTTCACAATGTTATGGATTAAACTTAGGAGAGCAAAGAAAAGCAAAACCAGGAGAAGCTGTTGGAGTTGTTGCAGCACAATCTATTGGAGAGCCAGGAACTCAGCTGACACTTAGAACTTTCCACGTTGGAGGAACAGCAAGTGCTACTCAGACTGAACGTGAGTTAAAAGCTGATAAAGAAGGATTTATTAGATATTATAATATCAAAAAATATGATACTTCAAATGGAAAATCTATTGTTGCAAATAGAAGAAATGCTGGAATTTTATTAGTAGAACCAAAAATCAATGCACCATTTAAGGGTAAAATTACAGTTGAAACTATTCATGAAGAAGTTGAATTAACAATTACAAATGAGAAAGAGACTAAAAAATATTATTTAAGAAAAAGTGATGTTGCAAAAGTAAATGAACTTGCTGGAATTTCTGGGAAAATTGAAGGTAAATTGTACTTACCATATAAAGATGGTTTTGAAGTTGATTATAATGATTCAATAGTAGAAATTATTAAAGATGGGTGGAATGTTCCAAATAGAATTCCTTATGCATCTGAATTAAAGGTTGCTGATGGAGCTCCTATTACTTCTAAAGTTATTGCAGGAGCAAAAGGAATAGTTAAATATTATAAATTAACTGGGGATTATCTAGAAAGAAGACATGATATTAAAGCAGGTGATAAAGTTGTAGAAAAAGGTCTTTTTGCTGTTGTTGCTGATTCTGATGATAGAGAAGCTATAAGACACTATATTTCAAGAGGTTCTTCAATAGTTTTAAATGATAATAGTGAGGTTGAAAAAGATTCTCTTATTTCATCTCCAACTGTTTCTGAGCAAACTGTGATTGCAGAATGGGATCCATATGCAAATCCAACAATTGCTGAAAAAGCAGGGGTTATAAGTTTTGAAGATATTATACCAGGAGTTACTGTTTCTGAACAATTTGATGAACTAACAGGTAGTTCAAAACTAGTTGTTAATGAGTATATTCCAAGTGGATATAAACCAACGATTCTTATTGCAACTGATGATAGTGAGATAATAAGATATACTTTAGACCCAAAAGCATCTCTAAATATTGCTGAAGGAAAAAGAGTAGAGATTGCGGATATTATAGCAAAAACACCAAAAGCTACTCAAAAATCTAAAGATATTACAGGAGGTCTTCCTAGAGTTTCTGAACTATTTGAGGCTAGACGACCAAAAAATATCGCTATTTTAGCTTCATTTGATGGAATTATAACATTTGGGAAACCATTAAGAAATAAACAAAAACTTGTAATTACAGATGAAAATGGAAATACTACAGAGTATTTAGTAGAAAAAGGTAAACATATTTTAGTACATGAAGGTGAGTTTGTACATGCTGGAGAGGCATTAACAGATGGACAAGTTTCTCCTCATGATGTATTAAGAATTTTAGGAGAAAAAGCTCTTCACTACTTTATTGTTTCTGAAGTTCAACAAGTTTATAGATCTCAAGGGGTTAATATTGCAGATAAACATATTGAGGTTATTACATCACAAATGTTAAGACAAGTATCTATTCTTGATGGTGGAGATACTAAATTTATAGTTGGAGATATGGTTTCTAAAAAGAAATTTAAACTTGAAAATGAAAAAATTGTAAGAATGGGTGGACATCCAGCGATTGCTGAACCAGTTTTACTTGGTATTACAAGAGCAGCTGTTACAAGTGATAGTATTATCTCAGCAGCATCTTTCCAAGAGACTACAAAGGTATTAACAGAAGCAGCAATTAGTGCGAAAATGGATATGCTTGAAGATCTAAAAGAGAATGTTGTAATAGGAAGAACAATTCCTGTTGGAACAGGTATATACAAAGATCAAAAAGTAAAATTCTCAGAAGAAAAATAATAGGGCTTTGCCCTATTAAACTTATAATATGGAAATAATCTATCTTTTTTTTATCTTTATTGCTATTGAACTCTTTGAGACAAATTGGCAAAAATCTGACACTTTATATGGTTTACTAGAAAATAATTTTTTGGCTTTTAGAAAAAGTGTATTTTTATACTTTATTTTACACTTATCATTTTTTTATACAATTTATTTAAGCTTTACCTTAAATAATTTTGGATTTTGGATGAGTTCTATTATTGTTTTAAAATTTTTAGATATTAGTTTAAAATTATCTATTATGAAGAAATTATCAAATGGTTTAACTTTAGAAGAAATTATTCCTTTTAATGCGAATATTTCGCCAGTTTTAAGATATTTGAATGTTTTAATTTATCCATTAAGCTTTTTATTTGCCACAGCTTTATAAGTTTTGTGATAAAATCAAAAAATTTTACAAAGGAAAAAAATGCAATATTTAATAATAGCTTATGATTATGATGATGCTCTTGAAAGAAGATTAAAAGCTAGAGATGAGCATGTAAAAGCAGCAAGAGAACTTATGGCTAAGGGAAAAATAATAACTGCTGGTGCATTAATTGAAGATGATAAAATGGTTGGTTCATCTTTATTTGTTGATTTTGAAAATGATGAAGAGCTTGATGCTTGGCTTGAAAATGAACCTTATGTTCAAAATAAAGTTTGGAATTTGGAAGAGATACAGATAGTTCCTGTTAAGTTACTTCCAAAGAATTAGAAACTAACTCAAATAAGCCCTTTTTATAGGGTTTATACTACTTATGAAATCGTAAAATATAGAAATTTAAATAAAATCAAATATTTTTTAACTACAAGAAAGATAAATAAAAAATAAGCATCTTAAAATACTAAGGATACCAAAAGTAATTTGTATGAGTATAAATAAAGATACTTAGCTGATTTTATCTACACTTAACTTAAGTCAATAATAATTAATATCAATTCCTATATAATAAAAAAAACTTAATTTGGGAATTAAAATGAAATTTTTTATAAAAATTCTAAAAGATTTTCCTAGCTACCTTTGGAGTGGTTGGGGTTCGGTCGCTTCTATCTTTTTATTTTTTGCTTTATGGGATTTTGGTCATCAAGTATATGGTGATTTAATTCTTCCTAGTCCAAAAGATACTTTTATTGCTTTAAGCTCTATATTACAAGACTCTTCTATGCAAAATGAGATATTAATTACTATAAAAAGAGCATTAATTGGTTTTGGAATTGCAATTTTAGTTGGTTCAGTATTAGGACTTCTTGCAGGGCTTTTTATAACAGCATCAATTATGAGTCGTCCAATAGTAACAATACTATTTGGAATGCCTCCAATTGCATGGATAGTTCTTGCTATGATATGGTTTGGAATGGGGGATACAACCGTTATTTTTACAGTATTTATTGCCTCTTTCCCTATTGTTTTTGTTGGAGCTTTACAAGGAACTAGAACAATTGAAGGAGATTTAAAAGAGATGGCAGATAGTTTTCATCTACCATTTTCTATGAAACTTTTTGATTTATATTTACCACATATTTTCTCTTATATATTTCCTGCTTATATAAGTGCATTAGGAATGTCATGGAAAATTGTTGTAATGGCTGAACTATTAGCAACAAGTGATGGTTTAGGTTCAGCCCTTGCTATTGCAAGAAGTCAGCTTGAAACATCTACTGCTTTGGCACTTGTAAGTATAATGATTGGAAGTTTACTTTTAATTGAATATCTTATTTTAGAGCCAATAAAAAAGGAGCTTGAAGCATGGAGAAATTAGACAAAGAAGCTATTGAAGAGCTTGTTGTAAAAGAGGTAAATTTCTCTTTTGGTTTTAAAGAGATTTTAAAAGATATAAATTTCACTTTAAAAAAAGGGAAAGTTATCTCTATTGTGGGTCCAAGTGGTGGTGGAAAAACTACACTTTTGCATCTTTGTTCAAAACTTTTAAAACTTGATGAAGGGAGTATAAAAAATAGTTTCTCTTCAAGCTCTTTTGCTTTTCAAGAGCCACGACTGCTTCCTTGGAAAAATGTAATAGATAATATTGCTTTGGGGCTTAGAGCAAAAGGTTTAAAATATAAAGTTTGTATAGAGGAAGCAGAAAAAATAGCATTAAAATTTGGATTAGATAAAGATGATTTTATAAAATTCCCAAAAGATTTAAGTGGTGGAATGAAACAAAGGGTATCTTTTGCAAGAGCTTTGGTTGTAAATCCTAGCTTACTATTTTTAGATGAGCCTTTTTCAGCTTTGGATATTGGGCTTAAAAAAGAGCTTCAAAATCTTCTTATAAAAGATATTGAAGATAAAAATTTAAGTGTACTTTTTATTACTCATGATTTGATGGAAGCAATAAGATTAAGTGATGAGATAATTGTTTTAAAAGCTGAACCAGTTGGGCATATTAAAAAGATTTTTACTATAGATGAAGCACAAATAAAAAGAGATGATGAATTTGTTTACAATAAAACAGCTCAGATTTTAAAAGACAAAGATATCATTTCAAGTTTTGAATTGGAGTTAAAATGACAGAATTTGAGAAGCAATATGCTTCAAGACACTATTTATACTATCCAAAAGGTGATTTTCCAGTTTATTTAGCATATGGATTTAGACCTATATTTTTACTTCTAGCTCCATATATTGTATTAAGTATTGTTTTATGGGCATTTGTATTTGCAGGATATATAAATCTACCAATAGAAAATACCTTAAATTGGCATATATATGAGATGATTTTTGGAGTAGGGACTGCTATGATTGTGGCATTTTTCCTTACAGGTTTACCAGAGCTTTTTCCTAGTGTTGTGCCAATTGTTGGAAAGAAATTAGCATATATTGTAGCTTGGTGGGTTTTAGGGCGATTTTCTTTTTGGTTTATTGACTATTTTGGAGTTCTTTTTGTAGGATTTATAAATGTAAGTTTGATGGCTTATATCTCATATTTAGCTGCAATTCCTGCTTTTAAAGATAGAAATAAAAAGCATGTATCTTTAGCTTACTCTATGGTTTCAATAGTTTTGGTTCAAATACTTTTTTTTGTAAGTGAGGCAAAAATTGTAGAACTAGACTCTTTTAAAGTTCTTATTTTATCTCTATCTTTGATGTTAGTTTTAATTCTTTTGGCTTTAAGAAGAGTTAGTATGGAGTCAATTAATGAACTACTTGAACAAGAAAATATTGATGAGACATTTTTAGCAAAATCATTTAGATATAACCTTGCAATTTTTTGTCTGCTTTTATATGGTTTTGTAGAGTTCTTTTTTCCAGCTAATTCAACTTTAGCTTATATCTGTTTTGCTTGTGGAGCGGCAATACTTGGGATTTTAAATGATTTTGTTTTAAAAGATAATAATATCTTATTTAAACCATTTGTTTTATATATCATAAGTATAATCTTACTTACAAGTATTGGATTTTTCTTTTTAGGTTTTAACTATTTATTAGAGTTAAATGTTACAAATCATTTTAGACATTTTTTAACAACAGGAACTTTTGGTATGGTTTTTTATGTCATTATGATAATAGTATCTACAATTCATACAGGAAGAGCAATTTTTACAAATCTAGCTCTTACATTTGGACTTATTTTAATAATAATTTCTACATTTATTAGAGCTTTTATTCCATTTTATTTGGAGTATAGTATGGTTTTATATATATTGTCTTCAATTCTTTGGGCAATACCATTTATAATTTATATGAAAACTTTTTTTCCATTTTTGCTAAAACCAAGAGCAGATGGAATAAAAGGTTAAAATTTACAAAAAGGAAAGATATTTATGAAAAAACTTTTATTAATACTATTTATATTTAGTAATATTTTCGCAAAAGATGAAAATAGTATCGTAATAGCTGGACCAATAGCAAGTGTTTCACACCCAATATTATATATGGTTCAAGAGAATGTTTTAAAAGATATGGGTAAAAAGTTGGAGTTTAAACTTTGGAATAATCCAGATGAATTAAGAGCTTTAATTTTAAAAAAAGAGGTTGATTTTATAGCACTTCCTACAAATGTTGCTGCAAACTTATATAATAAAGGTGTAGATTTAAAACTATTAAATGTTTCAACTTGGGGAATATTAGGCTTAGTAAGTCGCGATAAAGATTTAAAAACAATAGAGGATTTTAAAAATAAAGAGATAATTGTACCTTTTAGAGCAGATATGCCAGATATTGTTCTTCAATCTCTTATAAAAAAATCAAATCTTGACCCTAAAAAAGATTTTAAAATAAATTATGTAGCAACTCCTGTTGATGCTATGCAGATGTTGATTTTACGAAGAGCAGACCATGCACTTTTAGCTGAACCTGCTATTTCTATAGCTTTAAGAAAAACAGGTTCTTTTCCTGTAAAATTAATAGCGCCAGATTTATATAGAAGTGTTAACTTACAAGAGGAATGGGGAAGATTATATGGAGTTGAAGCTAAAATCCCTCAAGCTGGACTTGCTATTATTGGAGATACAAAAGGAAAAGAAGAGCTTATAAAAAAAGTTTTAGAAGAGTATGAAAAAGCACTAAATTGGTATAGAGCGAATAAACAAGAAGCTAGTGAACTTGTAGTTAAAACTCTTCCTATGTTAGAAGTTGAAGGTTTAGCTGATTCAATAGAACATGTGAATTTTGCAAATGTAACAGCACAAGATAGTAAAAAAGAGTTAGAGTTCTTTTTTGAAGTTTTAATGCAAAATGATCCAAAACTAATAGGTGGAAAGCTTCCTGATAGTAAATTTTATTTTGAGTAATAAATTCTGATTTTATTCAAAATATATATAAATAAAAATTATATAAGTATATTATAAAAACTTATTGATTTGTGTCAATAAGTTTTTTATATTTATATGTTATGATTTTCATTATTATTATATAAAGGAAAGGTTTTGAATAAGAGAATTATTATTTCAACAATAGCTTCATTTTTTGCTTTACAAAGTTTAAATGCAAATGAGGTAAAACTAGAAGAGATTTTAGTTACAACTGCTACAAAAACTCAAAAAAGTATAGATGGTGTTAGTGCTTCTATTGTTGTTATCACAAAAGAGGATATAGAAAAAATTAGTGCAACAACACTAAAAGATGTTTTAGATAAAGTTCCTTCAATTAACTCACAATTTGGAAGATTTCCACACGCAAGTGCTTTATCAAAGGGGTCAATTTCAATAAGAGGTGTTGGAGCAAATGGAACTTTAATTTTACTTGATGGAAAAAGATTAAGTGGTGAAACAGAGTCTCCTTATGAGATGAGTAGAATACCAGCTTCTATGATAGAGAGAATAGAGATAGTAAAAGGTTCTATGAGTACACTTTATGGTTCAGATGCAATAGGTGGAGTAATTAATATTATTACTAAAAAAAATATTGGTACATACCAAACAACTTTAGATGTGAAATATGGTTCAAATGCCTACTCTCAAGCAAGAGAAAAAAATGCAAATTTCTCAACTATGGGAAATATTAATGGATTTAAATATAAAGCTTATGCTTCAACTCTTGATACTTCTTCTTATAAAATAGATAAAGCTTATAAACAAAAAGTTATAAATCCAAATACAGGAGCAGAAATTCTACCAGCAGGTAATCCTCAAAGTGGAAAAAGTGGAGTTTTAGGAGTTACTTATGGAGATGAATCAACTGTAAATACAACAGGAGTTAGTTTAGAAAAAAATGTTACAGATAATTTAACTTTAGGAGTAGATTTTAACTACTTTAAAGAGGATAGAAAGGGACAATATTTAGGTTCATCTCAAGGAACGAATTTAAATGGAATGATTTTAAATACACCAGTTAAATCAAAAGATGATAATAGTAGAGTTGATTATTCAGCTTTTGCAAAATATTATGTAAATGATGATTTATCTACAAGTTTAAGATTTTATGAGTCATATTATAAAAAAAGAAATGAAACAACTCCTATAAATTTTGCAGGTCCAGTAAATAAAAAATTTAGTGCAAATGTAAAGATAGATAATATTGAATCAATTACAACTTATGCTTTAAATAACGCAAATTTACTTACTTTTGGTCTTGATTATAGAAAAGAGACAAGAGATAGTGCTGCAATAAATCCAAATCCACAATCAAGTGAATTTGTACAAAAAACTATAGAGTATAAATCTGTTTATTTACAAGATGAGATAGAATTAACAGATAGTTTAAATGCAACAATTGGTGCAAGATATGATGATATATCAAATGCTGATAGCAAAGCTACTTTTCAAGCAGGAGTTGTGCAAAAACTAGGTGATAATACAAGAATTAGAGCAAATTATGCGAGTGGTTATAGAGCTCCTGATATTGCAGAGCTTTATGTTGTTGCTCCATTATTTAAAGATGGTAAAAGATACGGTTCAGAAGTTATAAATGCTTTTAAAACTTCTGCTTATGATTTAAAACCAGAGAAATCAGATACTTTTGAATTAGCACTTGTAAATAGTTTTAATAATTTTAACTCTGAAATTGTATTATTTAAAACTATTGTAAAAGATAAAATTGAGAGTGTTCCTTATGGCACAGGAGGGAGTAAATACTATACATCTGAGAATTTAGATAAAGTTGATATAAATGGAGTTGAGGTTAATTTAGATTATAAATTTAATGATAGTTTTGATACTACATTTAATTTAACATATCTTGATACAAAGGATAAAAGTACAAATAAAGAGCTTACATATACTCCAAATTTATCAGCATCTTTAAATCTAAATTATAAAATCTTAGATAATCTATCTTCAAATTTAGCTCTTAGATATATTGGAAAACAGTATGAAGATCAATTAAATAGAAATAAAGTAGATGATTATACTTTGGTTGATTTAGGTTTATCTTATGATATTAATAAAATTTTTACTCTTTATGGAGGAGTTGATAATATCTTTGATAAAAAAGTTAATGAAAATGTAGATATAAATGTAGGAACATATTACTTTGCTGGACTTAGAGCAAAATTTTAAAGGAATTTTATGTATGAACTCTTAAAAACTATACACATAATAACTATTGTTTTATTTGTAGGAACTGTATTTTTTAGAACATTTGTTTTATTTAAATTATCAAAGATTTATGAGAAACAAGAGAGTATGAAAATACAAAAGTTTTTAGGAAATGAAGCTAGAAAAATAATAAGGATAAATAACTCTATCCTTATTATCTCTGGAATTTTATTATATACACTATTTTATATGAAAAGTGCCTCTTTGATACTTATAATAAAAGCAATTTTAGGATTACTTTTAGCTTTGGCATTTTTTGGTATTCCAAAGTTTTTAGAAAAAATCAATACAAAGCCTAAATTTACAATACTTTTCCACTATTTTTATTTTTCATTACTACTTTTAGTTATTATTTTTTCTCAATATATTTAAATAAAATATATAATCATAAGTAAAACTTATTATTTTTAAATAAATTTATATTATAATTTAAGGATGTTTTAATAATTATTCAAATAGTATTCTATTTATCAAAGGATAAATATTATTCTTTGTAAAAAATTTAAGGAGTTTTTTATGGCTTGTGATACATCTATAAAAGCAAGAGAAGATAAAAAAATAGTTAAAAATGAAAATTCAAATGAAATAATAAAGGATAAAAAAATGAGTTCTACAATGGTTTTAAGAAGAATGCCAGAATTTAAAATGAGTGCATATAATGCAGCAACAGGACACTATACAACAGTTTCAAGTGAAGATTATAAAGGAAAATGGACAGTAATTTGTTTCTATCCAGCAGATTTTACTTTTGTTTGCCCAACTGAAATAGCTGCTATGAATGCAAAATATGATGAGTTTACTGAGCTTGGAGTTGAGATTTTACCAGTTTCTACTGATACGAAATTCTCTCATAAAAGATTTGCTGAAACTGAGCCTATTTTAAAAGGATTAAAACTTACAATTGGTGCTGATACAACTAAAAGTGTAGCTTCTGATTTTGGTGTATTATTAGAAGAAGAGGGAGTTGCTTTAAGAGGAAGATTTTTATTTAATCCAGATGGAATTTGTGTAGCTCAAGAAGTTCAAGCAGATAGTGTTGGAAGAAATGTAAATGAGTTCTTAAGACAAGTTAGAGCTTGGCAACATGCAAGTAAAACTGGTGAAGTTTGCCCAGCAGGTTGGAGACCAGGTAAGAAAACACTTCCAGTAAATACTGATGTTGAGCAGATGACAGGAAGAGTTGGAGATTATATCACTTTAGAAGAGATACTATCTTAATATCTTAAAGAGACAAAGTATTACTTTGTCTCTTTAAACTCTATATTTTTTATAAAAAATCATACACAAAATAAGCCCAAAAAATGCCATAAATGCTCCAACAAGAGCAGGATATTCAAATCCTAATCCATATAAAAGTGGAATTCCACCAAATAAAGCTCCTAAAGAGTTTGCTACATTAAAAGCAGCTTGCATAAAAGCAGCTCCTAACATTTCAGAGTTTTTTGCACTTTTTATCATTACCATATTTATAGGAGTTCCAATACTCATAGCAAAAACTCCACAAATAAAGGTTAAAGCTAAGGATAAAAACTTATTTTCAGATAAGAAAAAAACTAGGATAAGAAAAAATACCATTAAACTCAAAAGATAAATTGCAACTTTTATTGGATCTTTTTTATCTGCTAAATAACCACCTAAAATATTTCCTAAAACCATTCCTACTCCTGCAACAAGCATAAGATATGAAATAGAACTAGGTTCAAATTTTGAAACATTAATTAAAAGAGGTGCAATATAACTAAACCAAGCAAAAAGTCCACCAAAACCAATAGCAACAATTAAAATAATATGCCAAGCTTTGATTGTAAGAAAAAACTCTATCTCCTCTTTGAAAGTTACAGTTTTAAGTGATTTTAGTTTTGGCATAAATTTAAATAGAGCTAAAATTGTCAAAACACCTAGTATACTAACAGCAAAAAATGCCCATTTATAGCTAAATTTATGCCCAATATATGTAAGAAATGGAACCATTAGTAAAATTGCCAGAGTAAGCCCAGAAAACATAGAGGAAACAGCTTGTGCCTCTTTACCTTTTTGTGCTAGTTTAATTGCAACTATTGTTCCAACTCCAAAGAAAGCTCCATGTGGAAGACCTGCTAAAAATCTTGACATGAGTAAAGTATTATAATCTGGAGCAATTATAGTAAAAGCATTAAATAGTGAAAATAGAATCATATAAACTATTAAAATATTTTTTGGTGGAAATTTTGAACTTAAAGCTACAAGTATAGGTGCTCCAATAACAACTCCAAAAGCATAAGCAGAGATTAAATGCCCAGCTATTGGAATAGATACTTCCAAATCTTTTGCAACATCTGGTAAAAGTCCCATAATAATAAATTCTGTTGTTCCAATAGCCAATCCACCAATAGCTAAAGGAAGTAGTTGTTTTGTCATAAAAATTTTACCCTTTTTTTATTTTCTTGGCATTTTATACAAAAAAGGTTAAAAAGGCTATTTGCACCAACTCTCTAATTGAGAAGTAAAAAGTACTGGAGACTCTATCATAGGATAGTGTCCAGCTTCTTCAAACTCTATAATCTCAATATCATCAAACTCTTGAAAATATTTTAGTACTTCATTTTTTGAAAATACTCTTAAATCATATTTTCCAGTAATAATTTTAATTGGAATATTAAGTTTTATTTTTTTGTCTTCTTCAAAATTTATATTTAAATACATACTCATATATCCTAATCTTGCTTCCAATATTGAAGAGTTTAAAGCTAGATTTATACGATAATTTTTCCAAGTTTGATTATATCTTTTACTTGATTGCTCTACAACTTCTTCTATTTTAGAACTATCTTTTGACATTTGTGATAATAAATTCTCTTTTGCTTTAGGGGTACTTTTTACACCTTTATAACTAATGGGAGTTATTAAAATAAGTTTTTTTACTCTCTCATCACTAGAAGATATATGTTGAGCTATCATAGTAGACATTGAGTGAGCTACTAAAATATACTTATCTATTTTTAAAGAAGAGATAAGATTTATTACATCATTTTTAGCTTCTTCTAAACTATATTCTCCAAAAATATTTTTAGATTTTCCATAACCTCTTAAATCTATGAAAAAATAGCTAAAATTCTCTTTATCTAAATAAGGAATAGAAGCTTTATAATTTGTACAATCTCCAAATAGTTCATGTAAAAAAACAACTTTCTTTTGACCTTCTCCAAAATTTTTATAATTTAATATTTCCATTTAGATCCTTTTGAATAGGCTATTTTAATAAAAAAGAGATAATAAGGTAATAAAGCAAATATTAAGAGCATTTAGATATAATGCAAAACTTTTTTAGAAAACACTATATAGTTTCCTAGAATGGTAGTATCGCTTCAAAAAATTTTGAAGATTACGAGAAGCATGAGTAGGGCTATAGCTACTCAAACCAAATTAAGAAAAGGAAAGAGATGCCTACAATTAATCAGCTTGTAAGAAACGAGCGAAAAAAAGTGATTGAAAAATCAAAATCACCAGCATTAAAAAAATGTCCACAAAGAAGAGGAGTATGTACAAGAGTATATACAACAACTCCTAAAAAACCTAACTCAGCTTTAAGAAAAGTTGCAAAAGTTAGATTAACAACTGGATTTGAAGTTATTTCATATATCGGTGGAGAAGGACATAACCTTCAAGAGCACTCAATAGTGTTAGTAAGAGGGGGAAGAGTAAAAGATTTACCTGGGGTTAAATACCACATCGTAAGAGGTGCGTTAGATTCAGCTGGAGTAAACAACAGAACTGTATCTAGATCTAAATATGGTACAAAAAGACCAAAAGCTAAAAAATAAGTAGAAGGATAGAAAATGAGAAGAAGAAAAGCTCCAGTTAGAGAAATTATGGCTGATCCTATCTACAATAGTAAAGTGATCACAAAATTTGTAAACGCAATTATGTTAGATGGTAAAAAATCTGTTGCAGAAAAAATCCTTTATGGTGCAATAGAAAATCTTGATAAAAGAGGTGAAGAAAAAGGTTTTGATCTGTTTGAAAGAGCAATCGAAAATGTTAAACCACTTTTAGAAGTAAGAAGTAGAAGAGTTGGAGGAGCTACATACCAAGTTCCTGTTGAAGTAAGAGCTGTAAGAAGACAAACTTTAGCTTTAAGATGGTTAATTGATGCTTCAAGAAAAAGAAATGAAAGAACAATGGTAGAAAGACTTGCAAACGAGTTATTCGAAGCTGCAAACGAAAGAGGATCATCTTATAAGAAAAAAGAAGATGTACATAGAATGGCAGAGGCTAATAAAGCATTTGCACACTACAGATGGTAGGATAAAATTATGGCAAGAAAAATACCACTCAATAGAGTAAGAAATATTGGTATTGCTGCACATATTGATGCAGGAAAAACAACAAGTACAGAGAGAATTTTATTCTATACAGGAGTTTCTCATAAAATTGGAGAAGTTCACGAAGGTGCTGCAACTATGGACTGGATGGAACAAGAGCAAGAAAGAGGTATTACAATTACTTCTGCTGCTACAACTTGTTTCTGGAACCACCCAAAAACAAATGAACAATTACAAATAAACATCATTGATACTCCAGGTCACGTTGACTTTACTATTGAAGTTGAGAGATCTATGAGGGTTCTTGATGGTGCTGTTGCTGTATTTTGTTCAGTTGGAGGGGTTCAACCACAAAGTGAAACTGTTTGGAGACAAGCAAATAAGTATGGAGTTCCAAGAATTATCTATGTAAATAAAATGGATAGAACAGGGGCTAACTTCTTTAATGTTATGAACCAAGTAAGAGATAGATTAAAAGCAAATCCAGTTCCACTTCAAATTCCAATTGGTGCAGAAGACCAATTTAGAGGAATGGTAGATTTAGTAAAAATGAAAGCTTATACTTATACTCTTGATGCACAAGCTGGAGAGATGTATAAAATTGAAGAGATTCCTGCTGATTTAGTTGATACAGCTAATGAATATAGAGAAAAACTTATAGAAGCTGCTGCTGAATCAAGTGATGAGTTAATGGATAAATATCTTGGTGGTGAGGAATTAACTGAAGAAGAGATTGTTTCTGGAATTAAAAAAAGATGTTTAGCTATGGAAGTTACTCCAATGGTTTGTGGAACATCATTTAAAAATAAAGGTATTCAACCATTATTAGATGCAGTTGCTATGTATTTACCAGCTCCAACAGAAGTTGCTGATATTAAAGGTGAAACTCAAGATGGTGAAGCTGTTATTGTTCCTTCAACTGATAAAGGTGAAGTTGCAGCATTAGCATTTAAAATTATGACTGACCCATTTGTTGGACAATTAACATTTACAAGAGTTTATAGAGGGGTTTTAGAATCTGGAACTTATGTATTAAACTCAACAAAAATGAAAAAAGAGAGAATCGGAAGATTACTTAAAATGCATGCAAACTCTAGAGAAGAGATTAAAGAACTTTATGCTGGAGAAATTGGAGCAGTTGTTGGTCTTAAAGATACAATCACTGGAGATACTTTAGCAAGTGAAAAAGACCCAGTTATCCTAGAAAGAATGGATTTCCCGGATCCAGTTATTAGTGTTGCGGTTGAACCAAAAACTAAAGCTGACCAAGAGAAAATGGGAATTGCTTTAGGAAAACTAGCTGAAGAAGATCCATCATTTAGAGTAAATACTGATGAAGAATCAGGTCAAACTATTATTTCTGGAATGGGTGAATTACACCTTGAAATTCTTGTAGATAGAATGAAAAGAGAGTTTAAAGTTGAAGCTGAAGTTGGAGCTCCACAAGTTGCATATAGAGAGACTATTAAAAATGCTGTTAAGCAAGAGTATAAATATGCAAAACAATCTGGAGGTAAAGGTCAATATGGACATGTTTACTTAGAGATTAAACCAATGGCTTCTGGAAGTGAACCAACATTCAAATTTAATAATGATATTAAAGGTGGGGTTGTACCAAAAGAGTATATTCCTGCGGTTGAAAAAGGTTGTTCTGAAGCAATGCAAGGTGGAATTCTTGCTGGTTATCCAATGGTTGATATTGAAGTTACACTTTATGATGGAAGCTACCACGAAGTGGATTCATCTGAAATGGCGTTTAAATTAGCTGCTTCAATGGGATTTAAACAAGGTTGTAGAAGTGCAGCTGCAGGTGCAGTTTTACTTGAGCCAATTATGAAAGTTGAAATCGAAACTCCTGAAGAGTATATGGGAGATGTTATTGGAGATTGTAACAAAAGAAGAGGACAAGTTAATTCTATGGATGATAGAGCAGGTATCAAACTTGTTACTGCCATGATTCCATTATCTGAAATGTTTGGATACTCTACAGATTTAAGATCTATGTCTCAAGGAAGAGCGACATATTCTATGATTTTTGATGCTTATCAAGAAGTTCCAAAAAATGTTTCTGAAGAGATTATGAAAAAAAGAAATGGGTAATAAGTTTTTACAGTTTTCTTAAAAATGGGGGGGATGTGCTTTTGCATATCCCTTTTTTTTTAGATTTATATGAGAAATTTTAAAGTAGATTTTTTATATAAATTTAAATAAAAGAGGAAGTATTGAGATTAGAAAAAAGTTGTAAACATCTAGATAAAATTGAAAATATAGGTGTTGTTCTTAGACCCCATAGTCCTGATTTAAAAGATATATTTTTCAAAATAGAGAAGCTTTTTTTAGAGAAAAATATAAATTTAATGCTAGAAGAAGATTCTGCAAAAATGATAGGAAAAAGTGGAGTGAATTTTGATACTTTATGCCAAAGAGTAGATTTTTTAATAAGTATAGGTGGAGATGGAACACTTTTGGGACTTGCTAGAAAAGCTTTTAAATATGATTTACCCGTACTTGGAATAAATTTAGGAACTTTAGGATTTTTAACAGATTTGAGTATGGAACAGCTTCCAAAATTTATTGATGATTTAATTAATGATGATTATAAAATTAGTCCAAGAATGATAATTGAAGGACAAATAAAAAGTAAGAAATTTATAGCTTTTAATGATATAGTAATATCAAGAAAGAATCTCTCTTCAATGCTTGAAGTTCGAGCAAAAATTGATAAAAATGCTTTTAATACATATTTTGGAGATGGTTTGATTGTTTCAACTCCTAGTGGCTCAACAGCATATAACTTATCTGTTGGAGGACCAATAGTTTATCCTCTTACAAATGCTTTTATAATAACTCCAATAGCACCACATTCACTCACTCAAAGACCTATTGTTGTACCTGCTGAATTTGAAATAGAGTTTAAAGTTACAAAAGATAGTGGTGCTATAGTAATTATTGATGGGCAAGAGTTATATGATTTAGAAAAAGATGAGATTATAAAGATAAAAATTGCTACAAAAAAATCAAAAATGCTTCATAGAAGTAGTAGGGATTTTTTTGAAGTTTTAAGTGAAAAATTAAGATGGGGAAATTAGTTTGATAAATAGAGTTTATATTAAAAATTGTCTTAGCTTCAAAGAGGTTAATTTAGAGTTTCAAAAAGGCTTAAATATTTTTAGTGGTCCATCAGGAGCAGGAAAATCTATACTCATGCAGGAAATTTTAGCTTTATTTGCTTTTAATGAGGTAAAAAGTGAGTTAAGTGAGTTGGAGTTTTCAAATAGTAGTTTTGAAGATGAAGCTTATGGAATAGAGTTAGGAGAAGATTTAATAATTAAGAATATCAAAAAAGAGAAAGCTAGATATTTTTTAAATAATCAATCAATATCTAAAAAAAATCTTCAAAATATCTCTTTTAAGTTGATAAAACAACTAAATTTAAAAGATACAAGTGATTTTGAAAGTCAAAAAATAATAGAGTTTTTAGATAGATTATCTACTAAAAATAGTTTAGAGTTTCAAAGAGTAAAAGATAGTTTTGATAGTAAATTTAAAGAGTTTTCAAATATAAGAAAAGAGCTAGAAAAACTTTACGAAGATGAAAAAAAGATAGAAGATTTAAAAGAATTTGCTAGGTTTGAGATAGCAAAAATTGAAGAGATTGATCCTAAAGAAGATGAGTATGATAAATTAAATTCTATAAAAAAATCTCTAGCGAAAAAAGAGAAAATAGAAAAAGCAATAAATAAAGCAAGTGCTATTTTTGAATTAAATAGTAGTGTAAATGATTTACTTGAACTTTTAGAAGTAGATAGCACTTTTTTTGACGAGACTATGAATGAACTTAATAATATTTTTGAAAAATCAAATGATAGTTTAAGTGAGTTAGAAGATATAAATATTGAAGAAGTTTTAAATAGAATTGAAAAGATTTCTGCTCTACAAAAAAGATTTGGTTCAATAAAAGAGGCTTTAGAGTACAAAGATGAAAAAAAAGCCGAACTTGAGGCGTATATGAATATCTCTTTTTCTAAAACAAAACTTGAAAAAGATTATTTAGTTTTAGAAGAGGATATTAAACAATTAGCAAAAGAGTTAAGTTCTTTTAGAAAAGAGAGTTTATTTTTACTAGAAGAGAAGATAAATTATTATTTAAAATTTTTATATTTAAGTAATGTAACATTAGAACTAAAAGAGAAAAATTTAGATGCTTTAGGTATTGATGAGTTTTATCTTGAATTAAATCAAGTATCTATTGATACTATTAGCTCAGGTGAATATAATAGATTAAGATTAGCTCTTTTAAGTGCAATTAGTGAGTTTGATATTGGTGAAAATGGAGTTCTATTTTTAGATGAGATTGATGCAAATTTAAGTGGAAAAGAGAGTGATGCTATATCAAAGGTTTTGATATCTCTTAGTAAAAATTATCAAATTTTTGCAATTTCTCATCAGCCACAATTAACATCAAGTGCAAATCAGCACTTTTTAGTAGATAAGAAAGATGGTATTTCAATTGTAAAATTATTAAATAATAATGATAAAATAATAGAAATCGCAAGAATGATTAGTGGCGAAAATGTAACAAATGAGGCTATAAAATTTGCAAAGAATCTTTTAAAATAATATTATAAACTTTACTTTTCTACATTTTTAGGTAAAATATAAACTAGACCAAAAAATCTGGAGAAACGATGTTTAAAAACTTGTCATTAAAACTAAAAGTTTTAATTCTTTCATTTATAACAATTATAGTGATATCTTTTGCAATTGCAATTGATGCTATAAATTCAATTAAGAGTTTTTCAAATGAAAGTATTGAAAGCTATAAAAAAGAGGCGTATGCAAAAAAAGAGCAAGAGCTACAAAATTATGTATCTTTAGCAATAAAAACTGTTGAGGCTTATTATTCTAGGACATCATCTGATAAGTTAAAGCTTGAAGTTCAAGATGAACTTGTAAAACAGACAAATTTCTTATTTTCTATTTTAGAAGCTGAGTATGAAAGAAATAAAAGTGTACTTTCTGAAGATGCTTTAAAAGATAGATTAAAAGCTATTGTAAATGAAACAAGATATGGAAAAACTGGGTATTTTTGGATAAATGATTTCAATGCAGTTGTTTTGATTCATCCAATAAATCAAAAATTGAATAATCAAAATATGTATGAATATAAAGATCCAAATGGAAAACAGATATTTAAAGAGTTTGCAGATTTAGCAAAAAAGGATAAAGAGGGATTTGTTGATTATGTATGGCCAAAACCAGGATTTGATAAACCACAAGAAAAAGTATCTTTTGTAAAACTTTTTAAGCCATATAATTGGGTAATTGGAACAGGAGAGTATGTTGATAATTTAACAACAAAAATTCAAGAAGAGGCTTTAAAAACAATCTCTGAAATGAGATATGCGAATAATGACTATTTTTGGATAAATGATTCAAATCCTAAAATGATTATGCATCCTATGAATCCAAAATTAAATGGAGCTGATTTAAGTACTTATGCAGATCCATATGGAACAAAACTTTTTATTGAAATGTCAAAAATTGCAAATCAAAAAACTGAAGGAGGACTTGTAAAATATTATTGGGATAAGCCAAATAAACCAAATGATCCAAAAGCAAAATTCTCTTATGTTCAAAAATTTGGTCCTTGGGATTGGATTATAGGAACAGGGGCTTATGTGGATGATATTGAAGCTCAGATTGCTTCTATGGAACAAAATACTAAAAATGAGATAAATAGTATTATTTTTAGCATATCTTTGTTCACTCTAATTTCAATAATTGTTGCTTTAATAATTTATAATATTTTTATAAGAAAAACTTTAATTAGACCTTTAGAAGATTTAGATGAAGCAATTATAAAAATAAAAAATAAAGATGGAACTACTGATCATATTGAAAAAAAATCAAATGATGAAATAGGTAAAGTTGTTGATAGTTTCAATCTTTATATTGCTTCTTTAAAAGATGCTTATATTGAAGATTCAAAAGTTATAGAAAATGTAGAACAGATAATTGATAAAGTAATAAATGGTTTTTATGTTTATAAAGTTGAAGCAACTTCTTCAAATCCACAAATTATAAAATTAAGAGATTCTATTAACACAATGATTGAAAGAACAAATCAAAATTTAGTTGGGTTAAATAATATTTTAATTGAGTATGGAAATTCAAATTTTGCTATAAGTGATTCAAAAATAGATACATCAAAAGTAAATGGAATTATATCATCACTTGCTGCTAGTACACAATTAATTGGAGTTACGGTTTCTGAATTCTTATCTATGATTATTGGTAGTGGAAGACAACTAAATAGTGATACAAATACTCTCTCAGAAGCTGCAAATAGATTGTCTTCTTCAGCAAATGAACAAGCTGCTTCTTTAGAAGAGACAGCAGCAGCAATAGAAGAGATTACATCTATTGTTAAATCAAGTGTTCAAAAAACATCTCAAATGTCTATTTTGGCAAAACATCTTCAAGCTTCTTCAAAAGATGGAGAAGCCCTTGCTTCTAAAACAAATCAGGCAATGGAGGAGATAGATAAACAAGTTAAATCTATAAATGAAGCTATAAGTATAATTGACCAAATTGCATTCCAAACAAATATTCTTTCTCTTAATGCTGCTGTTGAAGCTGCAACTGCTGGTGAAGCTGGAAAAGGATTTGCAGTTGTTGCTCAAGAAGTAAGAAATCTAGCAAGTAGAAGTGCCGAGGCAGCAAAAGATATTAAAAATATAGTTGAAGTTGCAACATCAAAAGCAAATGAAGGAAAAGGTATTGCAAATGAGATGATAAATGGCTATACAACTTTAAATGCAAAAATAAATGAAACAATAGTTTTAATTGAAGATGTTTCTCAAGGAAGTAAAGAGGAAGAAAAAGGAATCATTCAAATCAATGATACAATAAATATTCTAGATAAAGCTACTCAAGTAAATGCAAATCAAGCTACTGTTATTAGTGATTTGGCAAGTGAAGTTGCAAATTTATCTACAAATCTTTTAAAAATAGCTGACCGTGCAAAATTTAAAGAGTTTAGCCCTAAAGAGATAGAAGATATAGATTTGGTTTTTAAAGTTTCAAAATTAAAAAATGACCATATTAGATTTAAACTTGTAAACTTTGATAAAGTAGGACAAACAAAAACAGTTTGGAGTGTTACAAAACCAACAGATTGTGATTTAGGAAAATGGATAGTTGAACAAGAAAATGCAAATAATCCATTTACAAAAACTCAAAATTGGAAAAATCTAAAATCAAATCATGAAATAGTTCATAGTAGTGTTCAAAACTATATAAATGAAGATTGTAGAGATAATGTAAATAATGATTTATTAAATAGTTTATCTAAAGAGCTAGATCGTGCAACTTTTGAAGTATTTAAATCTTTAGACCAATTAAAAAAAGATAATGTTTATGAGTCAAAAGTTGTTTCAAAAATAGAAAAAAAGGTTTCTAAAGAGGAGCCTAAATTTGAAATGAAAAAAGAAGAAAAAGTTATTACAAAGATAACTCAAAAATCTTCTGATGATGAGTGGGAGAGCTTTTAAGCTCCTCCATATTTTCTTTATAAAATCTACAAACTAAATATTTATTAAAAAATAGATATAATCTAACTTAATTTAATTCAAAAAAATTTATAAAAAATATATTAAAGGAATTTTATGAGTAAACAAAAAGTTGAGTTACTCTCACCTGCTGGAAATTTAGAAAAATTAAAAATAGCTATAAATTATGGGGCAGATGCCGTTTATGCTGGTGTTAGTCACTTTAGTCTAAGAATACGAGCTAGTAAAGAGTTTACATTTGAAACTTTTAAAGAAGGGATTGAATATGCTCACTCTAGAGGTAAGAAAGTTTATGCAACAATAAATGGTTTTCCTTTTAATGCTCAAATAGAGCTTTTAAAAAAACATATAGCTACAATGGCAGCACTTAAACCAGATGCTTTTATAGTTGCAGCACCTGGGGTTGTAAGACTTTGTAGAGAGATAGCACCGCAGATTGATATACATCTTTCAACTCAAGCAAATGTTTTAAACTATTTAGATGCACAAGTTTTTTGGGATATGGGTGTAAGAAGAATAGTTGTTGCTAGAGAGATATCATTAAAAGATGTAATTGAGATAAAAAAACATCTTCCTGATATGGAGATAGAGATTTTTGTACATGGTTCTATGTGTTTTGCATACTCTGGAAGATGTTTAATAAGTGCTGTTCAAATGGGAAGAGTTCCAAATAGAGGAAGTTGTGCAAATGATTGTAGATTTGAATATACTCTTTATGCTGGAAATGATGATCATGGAACACTATTTAGACTTGAAGAGGAAGAGGGAGTAGGAACTTATATTTTTAACTCAAAAGATATGAATTTAGCTTCACATATAAAAGAGATACTTGATAGTGGAGCAGTTGATAGTTTAAAAATAGAAGGAAGAACAAAATCTCCATATTATGCAGCAGTTACAGCAAAAGCATATAGAGAGGCTATTGATGACTATTATGCTGATAAATTTGAACCAGAAAAATATCAAAAAGAGTTACATACCACTAAAAATAGAGGTTTTACAGATGCTTATTTAATTCATAAGCCATTTGAAAAAACGGACTCACAAAACCATGATTATGCTTTAAGTAAAGGCTCATTTGAAGTAACAGGGCTTGTATGTGAAGATGAAAAACATTTTTATTGTAAATATAAAGTTTATCCAAATGAAGATATTGAGATTTTTACACCTCACAATACGGTAATAGAACTTTGTGATAATGAGATAGGAAAAGTCTTTAAAAAAGAAGATGGGCTTTATTATATAAATTTTAAAAAGATTCTAACTGATACAAATAAAGAGCTAGAAAGTGTTCATAGTGGAAATATAAATAAAATACAACTCCCTTGTAAATTACCTTATTTAACAATGTTTAGAGTAGAAAATTTAGAAATAAATATAGATTAAGTCTTATTGAAATGATTTTTTTTAGAGTTACAAATAATATAAATATTAAAACAACAGATGGTTCTTTAGTAAAATATTTTAAATTTAAAGCACCTGCTAGTTTACCAAATGAGACTGTTTATGTTTCAAGTTATGATGATTTTTCCGATTTAAATGGAGTTTTTGAAAGAATAGATAAGAGTAAATATTTTACAAAAGTTTTAAATGAAGAGAATATAAGAGCAAATAAAGAGTTCCCCGTAGAACTAGGGATTTCTACAAAGTTTGAATTTGATATATATAAAAATAGAAGAGTTGAAGAGTTTTTAGATTTAAGCCCAGTTGATTTGTATCGACAAGTAAAATATCTAAATAAAGACAATATAAAAATTGCAATAATTGGTGGAATGTCTTCAGGTATTGGAAAAACTATTGCTTCTTGTACAGCTTTAAGAATTTTACATCAAAAATTAAGTGAAATATTCAAAAGTGTGAAAATAGATCTATATATTAGTGCTTCAAATAATAGTTATTTCTCAAGAGATAAAGATATTTATAAAACTCAAGATTATTTAAATGAAATTTTACCTTTAGGAATAAATACAAAACAGCTTTGTGAATATGATTATTTTATTGATAATAGTGTTGATTTTACAAAGCTTTTAGATTTAAATTATGTAGATGCTTGGCTTTATAAATTTGGAATTGATTATAAAAAAATTAGTGATGACGAAAAATATAACTATTTAGAAACAAAACATTTTAATATAGACAATAATTTAAAAAATAAGATTTCTGAGGCAAAAAGAAAGGGAAAACTTCTACTCTTTCATCCATATAGTGCAAATATAAATAAATCTATTCCTCAGACAATAGCAATTGATTTATTAAAAGAGTTACTTTTAAAATTAGAAGATTATACTATTGTTACAACTTTGCAAATTGATCCAAAAATTAAAGCTGATAATTTGTTAGATTTATCAAAGGAGTCAAGAAGTATAAATGATTTTATATATATTATCTCTTCTATGGATAAAATTATTACTACAAATACATCAGCTTTTCATATAAGTGATGCTTTTATGATACCGACAATTACATTTTTTGTTGAAGATAATTTTGAAACTTTAAGTAAATATTATAAATACAATAAATCTATTTATTTAAAAGATAAATCAAAAAGTTTATCAAAATTTATTTATGAAAATGAAGCCTTAACAATTTATAAATTAGAGGCTTGGAAAAGCTTGAAGGTATCGAAGATTATAAAGTTATTAGAAAAAATTTGATATAATCTTGAATTATTTTAAAATTTAAAAGGTAAAAAAATGAAATTTATTTCGATTATTATGGGTAGTAAATCTGATTATGAAATTATGAAAAACTGTTCTGATACTTTTGAACAATTTAATGTAAAGTATGAGTTAATTATCTCTTCTGCTCATAGAAGTCCTGAAAGAACAAAAGAGTATGTAAAAGAGGCTGAAGAAAAAGGTGCTATTGCATTTATTGCTGCGGCTGGAATGGCTGCTCATTTAGCTGGTGCTTTAGCAGCTACAACAACTAAGCCAATTATTGGAGTTCCAATGAAAGGTGGAGCAATGGATGGTATGGATGCTATGCTTTCAACTGTTCAAATGCCAGCAGGTATGCCAGTTGCTACAGTAGCACTTGGAAAAGCAGGAGCTATAAATGCAGCTTATTTGGCAATGCAAATTTTAGCAATTAGTGATAAAGATTTAGCTGTTAAATTAAAAGAAGATAGAATGGTTAAAGCTAAAGCTGTTGAGAGTGATTCTAAAGATATTGAAGTAATTCTATAATGAAGCCAATTGCACTATTTACACTTCCTAATTGTAAGTGGTGCAAAGAGGCAATTATCTACTTAAAAAGTAAAAAACTAAAATTTAATCAAATAGATTTAACAAAAGACAAAAATGCTTTAAGAGATTGTCAAAAAAGATGTTCAGGTGCTCCAGTTTTTTTAATTGGAAATAACTGGATTTGTGGTTTTGACAAGGAGAAATTAAATAAAGAGTTAGGAATAAAATAAGATGCTTACTTTTTCACAAATGTTGTTAAAACTTCAAGAGTTTTGGGCAAATGAGGGTTGTAATATAGTTCAACCTTATGATATACCTGCTGGTGCTGGAACTTTTCATCCAGCAACACTTTTAAGAAGTTTAGATAGTACACCTTGGAGTGTTGCTTATGTTGCACCTTCAAGAAGACCAACTGATGGAAGATATGGAGAAAATCCAAATAGATTGGGAAGTTACTATCAATTTCAAGTTTTAATAAAACCAAGTTTAGAGAATATTCAAGATTTATATTTAAAATCTTTAGAGTATTTAGGACTAGATTTAAAAAAACATGATATTAGATTTGTTGAAGACAACTGGGAATCTCCAACTTTAGGTGCTTGGGGACTTGGTTGGGAAGTTTGGCTTGATGGTATGGAAGTTACTCAATTTACATATTTTCAACAAGTAGGAGGTTTACCTTGTGATCCTGTTGCTGTTGAAATAACTTATGGAACAGAGAGACTTGCTATGTATTTACAAGGGGTTGATTCTGTTTTTGATATTGTTTGGAATGAGAATAAATTTGGAAAAACAACTTATGCTGATGTTCATAAAGAAGCAGAATATCAATTTTCTAAATATAATTTTGAAGTAGCAAATACAACAAAACTATTTAGAGATTTTGATGAAGCTTTTAATGAATGTAAAGCTTGTTTAAATGCAGAGCTTCCACTTCCAGCTTATGATCAATGTATGATAGCAAGTCATGCTTTTAATACTTTAGATGCTAGAAAAGCAATAAGTGTAACAGAGAGACAAAACTATATTTTAAAAGTGAGAGAACTTGCACAAGCTTGTGCAGTGATGTATAAAGAGCAAGAGAGTAATAGATTAAAAAGAGTTGGAAGATTATAATTTGAAAGTAAGAGATATTTATGAAGTTTTAAACTCTATTAGTCCTTTTGAATTACAAGAAAAATGGGATAACTCAGGACTTCTTGTTGGAAATTTAGATGATAGTTTTGAAAATTTATATTTTAGTATGGATTTGGATTTAGAATTAGTAAAAACTCTAAAAGCAAACTCACTTGTAATTACTCATCATCCACTTATTTTTAGTGGTTTGAAAAGAGTGAATTATGATACATACTCTACAAAAATTTTAAAAGAGCTTATAAAAAAAGATATAACTCTTATCTCTATGCATACAAATATAGATAAAACACATTTAAATAGGTTTGTGGTTGAGGAAATTTTAGAGTTTAAAATAGAAAATCAAAATGAATTTATTGCAAATTGCATTATAAATATGAGTTTTGAGGATCTTTTAAAGCATTTAAATAAAAAGTTAAATTTAAAGAATATAAAGTTTGTAAAAACAAAAAATAATATTAAAACTTTAGCAATTTGTACAGGATCCGCTATGAGTTTAATAGATGAGGTAAAAGCTGATTGTTTCATAACAGGTGATATAAAATATCATGATGCAATGGAGGCAAAAGCTAGAGGTTTGTCTTTAATTGATATTAGACATTATGAGAGTGAAAACTATTTTAATATACTTTTAGAAAAACTATTAGAAGAGTATTTGAAAAAAAATAAATTAAAAGCTATAATAACAGCTTCACAAAATCCATTTGAGTTTTTTATAGAAGGAGAAAACATTGAATAAATATTTAGAGGATTTAATCGAGTTATCAAAATATGATACAAGTATTAGCCAATTTGAACCAAAAATTGAGAATCAAAAATCAAAATTAGCAACTTTTGTTGAAACAGCTGAAGCTATTAAAGTAGGTATAAATTCTACTTATTTGGAAATAGATGATTTAAAATCAAAAAGAACAAAAAATAATATACATCTAAGTGAGTTAAAATCAAAATTAGATTCAATTGCTAAGAAAAATAAAGATGTAACGAATGAAAAAGAGTTAAAAGCTTTACAACTTGAAGAAGAGATTGCAAAAGAGCAAGTTAGCTTTGCAAATGAAGAGATTGAAAGACTTGATAAATTAACAGCTGCTAAAGAAGAGAGATTAAAAGAACTTCAAGAAAAATTAAAAGCTGAAGAAGAAGATATTAAAGAGATTAGAGTTATTGTTGAAGATACAATAGCACAAATTAATGATGAAAGAAATGAAGTTTATGCAAAAAGAAGTGAACTTTTAGGTCAGTTTGATAACAAAATTTTAACTTTCTATGAAAAAATAAAAAGATGGGCAAAAGATACAGCAGTAGTTCCTGTGAAAAAACAGGCTTGTTATGGATGTTTTATGAAAATAAATGACAAAACTTATGCTGAAGTTTTAAGAGGGGAAGAGATTGTAAATTGTCTTCACTGTGGAAGAATTCTTTATAAAGGTGAAGAAGAAATAGCTACATTAGAGGCTTAATTTGAGCCTCTTTGCTCTTTTTTATAATTTTGTTTTAACTATTGCTTATATAGTTTTAATCCCTTATTTATTATATAAATCAAGAAACAAAAAATATAAAGATGCAATTCCTGCAAAATTCTTTTTAAAAAATAATCCAAAATTTACTTCAAATGGTATTTGGTTTCACTCTTGTTCTATGGGTGAAGTAAGGGCAATAAAACCGCTTATAAAAGAGTTTGAAGATAAAATAAATATTAGTGTAATAACAAATACAGGTTTTGAAGAAGCAAAATCTATAAGTTCTAATGTAAGATTTTTACCTTTTGAGATTTTTTTACCATTTTGGATAACAAAGCAAAAAGTTTTAGTTGTTATGGAAGCAGAACTTTGGTATATGCTTTTTTTATTTGCTAAAAAAAGAGGTGCAAAAACCTTACTTATAAATGCAAGAATTTCAGATAAATCTTATAAATCTTATCTTAGATTTCGTTTTTTTTATAAAAAGATATTTGCTAATATAGATAAGGTTTTTGCACAAAGCCAAATAGATAAAAAAAGGCTTGAAGAGTTAGGAGCTACAAATGTTGAGGTTATTGGGAATATAAAATTAGCTCAACTTCCAGTTAAAAAGCAAAGTTTTGAAAAACCAAATGGAGTTATCATAACAGCTGCAAGTACCCATGAGAGTGAAGAAGAGTTAGTTTTAAATGCTTATAAAAAAGAGTTTGGTAAATTAATAATTGTTCCAAGACATCCTGAGAGATTCTCAAAAGTTGATGAGCTAATAAAAGATTTTATAAAAAATAAAGAGTTGAGTTACCATAAATATAGTATTAAAGATGATTTTTTAAGTGATATAGTTTTAGTTGATAAAATGGGAATTTTAAATGATATTTATGAAATAAGTGATATTACAATTTTAGGTGGAGCATTTGCAAATATTGGTGGACATAATCCAATAGAGCCAGCTTTTTTTGGAAATGTAATAATAAGTGGAAAAAATATTTTTAATCAAAAATCACTTTTTGAATGTATAAAAAACTATTATTTGATAGAAAATAGTGAGTTAAAAGAGTATTTAGAAAAAGCAAATACTCTTTTAAAACCAAAATTAACAAAAGAGGGTTCATTTGAGCCTATAATTAAGGAGATAAAAAAATGGCAGTAGAATATGATAAAGCTTATAAACTTTTAGCAATTCAAGAGAAAATTTCAAATGCAAAAGCAAAAGATTTAATTGATAGAGGTTTAGTAAAAGTTGGTGATAAAAAGGTTATGATTGCTAGAGGAGAGATTAAAGTTGATACTAAATTTAGTGTTAAAGAGTTAGCAAAAACTAAAGTTATTTTTGAAGATGATAATATATTAGTTGTTGATAAACCAGCTTTTATAACAGCTGATGAAGTTGCAAAAACTTTCAAAAATGCAATACTTTTAAATAGACTTGATAAAGAGACAAGTGGTGTTATGATGTTTGCAAAGAATGAGGATTTTCAAAAAAAAGCTATAAAAGAGTTTGCACAAAATAGAGTTTATAAAGAGTATGTAGCTATTGTTGAAGGAAAAGTAATTGAAGAGATAGTTATTGATAAACCTATTATTACTATAAAAGATAAAGGTGTAGCTAAATCTAAAATTGATAAAAATGGGAAAAGTGCAAAAACAACTGTTTATCCACTTCTTGTTGAGGGAAATAAATCAAAAATAAAACTAGTAATTGAAAGTGGAAGAACTCATCAAATTAGAGTTCATCTAAATTCGGTTGGATTACCAATTATTGGAGATGCTATTTATGGAAGAACAGCTTCAAATGTAAATAGAGTTTTACTTCATTCAAAAATTACTAAAATTTTTGATTATACTTTTGAAGCTCGTGAGCCAAAAGAGTTTAAAGTGTACGATTTTAGTTAGAATTAAGTTTATAAAAAAATAAATAGCGATTTTATAGGCTTTTTAAAAAAACATAAGCTAAAAAAAAACTTAAATAAGATATTTGGTTTAATCTTATTTAAAGTAAAATTTATATAAAATCCTAAAATAAAAAATATGGAGAAATATTTTGTTTGATTCAATAACAGGCTCACTTAGAGGAATAATAGGAAAAATTAGGCATCAAGATGATGTTGCTTCACTAAGCAGAGCTTTAAGTGAACTAAAAAAAGCATTTTTAAAAGCTGATGTTCATCATAAAACTACAAAAGACCTTTTAACTGCTATTGAATTAGAGACAAAAAAAATAGGAATTGGTCAAGATAACTTCATAAAAGTATTAAAACAAGAGTTAGAAAAAGTTTTAACTGCAAATGGAAATCAAGGTTTTGTATTCTCTTCTACTCCACCAACTATTGTTTTAATGACAGGTCTTCAAGGAAGTGGAAAAACAACAACAACTGGAAAACTAGCAAACTATTTAAAAACTAGAAAGAAAAAAGTTTTAGTTGCAGCTTGCGATTTACAAAGACTTGCTGCTGTTGAACAATTAAAACAAATAGCAAAACAAATTGATGTTGATATATATTTTGATGATAATGAAAAAGATCCAATAAAAATAGCAAAAGCTGCAGTTGAAAAAGCAAAAAAAGAGCTTTATGATGTTCTTTTAGTTGATACTGCTGGACGATTAGCAATTGACGAAGAGTTAATGCTTCAGCTAAAAGATATTAAAAATGCGATAAATCCAAATGAGATTTTCTATGTTGCAGATGCACTAACAGGACATGATGCTACAAAAACAGCAACGACATTTAAAGAGAAAATAGGAATAGATGGAGTTATTTTATCAAAATATGATGGTGATACAAAAGGTGGAGTTGCACTAAGTATTGCTAGCCAAGTTGAAGTTCCTTTAAGATTTATTGGTATTGGTGAAAAAATGCCAGATTTAGAAGTTTTCCTTCCAGATAGAATTGTTTCAAGACTTTTAGGGCTTGGAGATATTGCTGGACTTGCTGAAAAAACAGCAACAATAATTGATGAGAAAAAAGCAAAAGAAGTTAGCAAAAAAATTAAAAAAGGTGAATTTAATTTTAATGACTTTTTAGAGCAATTAGGGATGATGAGTAAATTAGGAAGTTTAAAATCAATTATTGGAATGATACCTGGAATGTCTGCTATGGCTCCTGCTTTAAAAGATATGGATTTTGAAAACTCTAAAGAGATTGTTAGAATAAAAGCTCTTATTGGTTCGATGACTCCAAAAGAGAGAGAAAATCCAGATTTATTAAACCCTAGTAGAAAGAAGAGAATTTCTGCTGGATCAGGACTTAGTGAGGTTCAAGTAAATAAGATTTTAAAACAGTTTAAAAGTGCTTCAAAGATGGCAAAGCAACTTTCAACTAAAGGTGGAATGAAAGGCTTACAAAATATGATGAGCCAAATGGGTGCTGGTGGGATGCCAAAAATCCCTAGATAAATATACTATTAAGTAGTATTGAGTTGTGAACTTAATAGAGTTTAGAATTCAATACTATAATTTAAATAAAGGAAAGAAAACATGACAGTGATTAGATTAACAAGAATGGGAAGAAACAAAAAACCATTTTACAGAATAGTTGTAACAGATTCAAGAAAAAGAAGAGATTCAGGATGGATTGAATCAATTGGTTATTTTAACCCAGTTGTTGAACCACAAGTTTTAAAAATTGATGAAGATAGATATAACTACTGGCTAAGTGTTGGTGCAAAACCATCTGAAAAAGTTAAAAAACTAGCTTCAAGATAATAGTCTAGACTAAATTATGATAATAAATTTTATAGAAAACTATGCAAAACTAATTGTTGCAGTTCCAGAAGATATTGTTGTTACAAAAGAGCAAATAGATGAAAATTTTGTTGAAATTACAATAAGTGTAAATAGTGTTGATATAGGAAAACTTATTGGAAAAAACGGAAATATGATAAATGCTTTAAAAACAATTGCAAATGGTTGCAAAGCAAAAGATGGAATATCTTATAAAATACAAGTAGTTACAAAATAGATGAATAAAGTTTATGTTGCAAAATTAGGGAAAGCAGTTGGTCTTCAAGGTCATTTAAGGCTTTTTATTGACTCTGATTTTCCTGAGCAATTTAAAAAAGGTGCTGTTTTTACAACAAATAGAAATTTAGCTCTAAAAGTTCTTGAATATAATTCAAATAAAGAGCTAATAAGATTTGAAGAGTATTTAGATGTAGATTTAGCAAGAAAACTTACAAATAGTGAACTTTTTACTACTCAAGAAGCTACAAAAGAGTATTGTAAACTAAAAGAGAATGAATTTTTTTGGTTTGATTTAATATCTTGTGAGATTTTTGAAAATGATTTAAAATTAGGAACTGTAAAAGATATTCACAGATACCCACTAAATGATTATTTAGAAGTTCAAACAACTCCAGAACTTATAGCTAAAAATTTACCAAAAATATTTTTAATACCTCATATTTTTGATAGTTTTATCGAAAAAATTGAGATAGAAAATAAAAAGATTTTTGTAAAAAACGCTTTTGATATTTTAGAAAATTCTTAATATTTTAATAATTACATCTTTTATCAAACTCATCTTTTGTCATTTCAACTTCATATGCTTGAGAGAATCCATTTTTTAAAAGTCTATTTAATAGAGTTTCTCTTAATTCATTACTTGTAAATGGTCCATAATAAAGTTCAATTCTATTTAAATCATCTCTACAAATAAGAATGTTTGAGTCTATACTTGTAGCTTTATCAAGATATTTTTTATATAAAACACCTTTAATTTTTGCAACATTTATTAGCTGTAAAAACTCTCCACTATTTTGTTCTATAGATTCTTTACTAGGCTCTTCTTTTTTTACTATTTTAGGACTATTATCTTCTTTTTCTAGCTCATTTTGTTGTGATTGATTTGTATTTTGGGCTTTTAGTAACTCTTCTCTAGCCATAACTGCTTCTTGTTTTAAAGCTTCAAGTTTTTGCATCTCAATTTCTAATTCAGCTTTTTTTTCTTCTAGTGACTCTTTTTGTTTAAGAACTAAATCTTCTTCTATTTTTAATGATTCCTCTTCTATTCTTTTTTGTTCTTCTAAAACTCTTCTACTCTCTTCATTTTCTTTTATATTTTCAGGCTCTTTTTGAAGATTTTTATTTGTAAGATTAGCTAGTTGTTCATTTAGCTTTTGTGAATTTATACTACTTAAATCAAATTTTACTTCAGCTTCTTTCTCTTCTACAACTTCCTCTTTAACTGTAACTTCTTCTTTAACTTCAACAGGGGCTTCTTCTTTTGAAGAGAAAATTATTATAGAAAATCCAATAATTAAAAGTAAAACTAAAAAAGCAATTATTGATATAAGTATAATTTTTAAAGAAGGTTTTTTTAACTTCTTTTTTTCATTTATTACTGGTGCTATTTGTTCTACTTGCTCATCTACTTGTCTCTCTTGATTTTCTTGTGCCATATTTTTACTCACTTGTTTGCTTATTTTCTTTCATTTTTCTATAATATTCTTGTCTATAGAGCTTTAATTCTTCTCTTTTTCTTTCTCTATACTCTTTATCATATTGGAGTCTTTTCTCTTTATTTTGTTCATAATACTCTTTTTTCGACTCTTTATATTTGGCAATCTTTTTTATAATTGCATCTTTTCTTTTGTCAATATAATTTTTTTGCTTATGAGCTATTTCTTTGATTTTATTTAAGAAATTATCACTATTTAATTCAGCTTCATAATCAAATACTTGTTTTTTAATTTTACTTTTTTGATAATAAGCTTTTTTCTTTTTTTTATGAGCTAGAAAATTTTCTTCTCTTCTTTTTTTTAACTCTTCTAAATTCATCTTTTTAAACTAAAAATTAATTTTTAAGTCTATTTACAATATCTAACATATTATCAGCAGTTGTAATTGCTTTAGAGTTTGCTTCATAAGCTCTTTGTGCTGTTATTAAGTCAACCATTTCATTTACTAATTTTACATTTGAACCTTCAAGCATTCCTTGTTGCAGACTTCCAAATTGATCTTCTGTTGGATTTCCTTCTAAAGCATCACCAGAAGCATCACTTTGCATAAATAATGACTCTCCCAAAGGAATTAATCCTGCAGGATTTATAAAATCTGCTAAAGTTATTTGACCTAGTTCAACTGTATCTCCAGTTTGAGCATCTGTTGCTGTTACAAGACCATCTTTTCCAATAGTTAAATCTCTAGTATTATCAGGTACAACAATCTCTGGAGATAAAGTATATCCGTTTCCATTTATTATAGTTCCATCAGGATTGAGTTTAAAGCTTCCATTTTTTGTATATGCTATTTCACCACTAGGAAGAGTGATTTGAAAAAATCCTTTTCCTTGAATAGCTACATCAAGTGTTCCTGAAGTTAATTTCATATCACCTGTAGTGAAGTTTTTTTGAATATTTGAAATTCTTACTCCAAGTCCTACCTCAATTCCTGTTGGATTTAAAGTAGTTTGTGTTGTTTGACCTGCTGTATAGTTCAATGATTCATACATTAAATCTTGAAATTCTGCTCTATCTTGTTTAAATCCTGTTGTATTAACATTTGCAATGTTGTTTGAAGTAACATCAATTTGATGTTGCATTGAGTTCATTCCTGTAGCTGCTGTGTATAATCCTCTAATCATAGAAAATCCTTTTTATTACATATCTTTTAATTATATTTTAGCAATGTTTAAAAGTTGATAAAGTGATAAATTATTTTTAATAATATTAAGTAAAAATTTAAAACAAATTCTATATAATGCATACTTATTGAAAATTATATTTAAAACAAACAGAGGAAAAAAGAATGAAGATTCTAATAGTTGATGATAGCTCTACAATGAGAAGAATTATCGGAAATGTAGTTATGCAATTAGGATTTGGAAAAGATAATTTTGATGAAGCAGAAGATGGACTAAAAGCTTGGAAACTTCTGACTGAAGCTCATTATGATGTTATTTTAACAGATTGGAATATGCCAAATATGAATGGATTAGAGCTTGTTAAAAAAGTAAGAGGTGAAGGAACTCATCAAAAAACTCCTATTATTATGATTACAACAGAGGGTGGTAAAAGTGAGGTTATTACAGCTTTAAAAGCAGGAGTTAATAACTATATTGTTAAACCTTTTAGTGCAGAGGTTCTAAAAGAGAAGTTAGATGGGGTTTTAAAAAAATAATTAAGGTTTTATTATGAGTATGAGTCAAGAAGAAATCGAAGCTTTGATGAATGGTTTAGATATCGTAGATGAAGATAAGTCAAAACCAGAATTAGTAGAGATTGAAGAGCCTGTAAAAGTAGATACAAAAGAGATTGAAGAGTTAATATCTCAAACAAAAGAGATAGATAATCAAGAAGAAGATAATAGGGTATTAACAAATACAGATGAAATAGAAAATCTTTTAAAAGATATTGAATCCACAAATGTATTTGAGAATAAAGAAAAAGTAATAGAAACAATAGAAGATTTTGATACAAATGTTAATTTTGAGGGTTTTTCTGAGCAAGACAACCAAATAAATGAGGATGATATTGTGAAAAATTGGACATCATCTAAGATAAATGAAGGGATAATTCCAACTCCTGCTCAAAGTGATACAAAGGTTGTTAGTCAATTAACTCAAGTTGCAAATGATTCTGAAGAAAAAGTTTCAAAGATATTTGATGTCTTAAGTCTAGCTTTAGATAATAATGGTGTGATTAGAGATAGTTTTAAAGAGTGTGAGAAATCTTTAACTTCTCAAATTTTATTACTTAATAGTTTAAGTCAAAAGTTTCCAAATATCAAAGTTTTTTCTGAGCATTTAGAAAATATAAATAAGATGTATGCTTCACTTAAGAATTTAACGAATATTTTAAATGATGAAGATAATTCTATTTTCCAAGCAATGGAGTTGATGCAGTTTAATGATATAAATAGACAAAAAATTGAAAGAGTAATGTTTGTAATTAGAAAATTATCTCTATATTTAAATAATCTTTTTGAAGATGATGGAAGTTCAAAAGAGATTATGGTTGCAAAACATATTCATGGTGATGAAAATGAGGATTTAGCAGGAGATGATTTAGATAAATTAATAGAAGAGTTTTCTAAAAAATAATTAGTAGGAGGTAGTATGAATCAAGGTGTTTATCCATTAACAGCTTCAATGATTAATCAAATTAATAGGATTGATCAAATAAGTAACAATTTAGCAAATACAAATACTTATGGTTTTAAACAAGAAGGTACTACTGAAACTACTTTTAATTACTATTTAAAAAGAGTTCAAGAAGCAAATCAGACTCCTACAAAAGAAAATATTGTGACAAATAATATTCCAAAAATTGATTCAAAATATATAAATGGTGAAATGGGTCCAATTGTTATGACTGGAAATAATTTAGATTTTGCATTAAATGCTTCTGATATATTTTTCAAAGTTCAAAATCAACAAGGAGATATTGTATATACAAGGGATGGAGCATTTAAAAATCTTGACGGTTTTTTGGTAGATGGAAATGGAAATAGTGTTTTAAACCAAGATAATGAACCAGTTGTTATTGAAGATGGATTTGTTGCTCAAATAGGAGTTACAAAAATAGCTTATACAAACCTTGATAAAATAGGGAATAATACTTATTTACCAAAAAATGCAAATGAATTAGAAGTTTTTGATAATAATGATAATATGATAGTTCAAGGTGCAGTTGAAAGTTCAAATGTAAACTCTGTAACTGCTATGGTTGAGTTAATTGATGCACATAGAAGGTTTGAACAATCTCAAAAGGCTATAAAAAGTATAGATGAGATAAATGCAGGATTAATTGAAAAAGTAGGAGGAAATACTAGATAATGCACGCAAGTAATATATCAAGCACTCTTTTTGAACAGTTGAATTTTAGAGCAGAAAGACAAAAAGTAATATCTAGTAATATTGCAAATATAAATACTCCAAATTATAAAACAAAAGAGTTAGTTTTTGATGATGAATTAAATTTATCTATGAAAAACTCTTTACAAATGAATCAAACAAATACAAAACATATGAAAAATGTAGATATAGCTTCAAATTTATCAAATCCTAGGTTAGTTGAAGTAAAAGGTTTACAAGAACAAAATGATGGAAATAATGTAAATTTAGATTCACAATTAGGTGAACAATCTAAAAATAAAGTGATAATTGATGCAATTCAATCAGCAATAAAAAGAGATTCAAGATTATTTAGAAATATGATTGAGTCATCTTCAAAAAATTAATATAGGGTATTTATGGATCAACTTTTAAAGTTTGTAAATAATTTAAATACAGCTCAAAGAGCAGTAATAATTGGAGGTTTCTCTGTATTATTTATAGTATTAGTTGGTTTTTTAGTTTATTCAAATATTAAAGCTGAAGATAAAAAGTTAAATTATACTATAGCTTCTAACCTTACAAAATCTCAAGTTATGTTAGCAAGTGAAGAGCTTGAAGCAGCAGGAATACAGTTCTCAGTTATTGGAAGTGGAAATAATTTAACTTTAAAAACTTCAAAAGAGTTCGTAAATATTGCAAAAATAAAGTTAGTAACAAGTGAAGCTGCTACAAGTAAGCATGTTGGTTGGGAGATTTTTGAAAAATCATCTTTAGGAACTACAAATTTTGAAAATAAAGTAAAGTATTTAAGAGCTTTAGAAGGAGAGCTTAGTCGATCTTTAGAGGCTTTAAATGGAGTATTAAAAGCAAGTGTTAAAATTGCTATTCCAAAAGATACTATATTTACAGAGAAAAAAGGTCAAACAACAGCTTCAGCTATTCTTTCAGTAAAACCAGGAATTTTTTTAACACAAAAACAAATAGATGGTATTAAAAATTTTATAGCTTCAGCAGTTCCAGATTTAAAACAAGAGAATATTCAGTTAATTGATCAAGATGGAAACTTACTTGAACTTTCAAGTGAAGATGAGAGTAATCAAAAATCAGTAACACAAACAAAATATAAAGATAGTTTAGAAGAGGATTATTCTAAAAAAATTGTTGCTCTTCTTGAGCCCTTTGTAGGAGCTGGAAGAGTCGTTGCAAAGGTTACTTTAGCACTAGATTTTATTAAAAAAGATATAGAAGAGGAGATTTATAATCCTGAGGGAACTATAAGATCTCAACAAGTTATAGAAAATACAAGTTCAGCTCAAGGTATGCCAAATAATAGTGGAGGAGTTGCAGGAGCTGATAATAATATTCAAGAGCCAAGCAGTTCATCTGGTGGTTCAAATATTGCTTCAAATAATGAAGGAACAAATACCGTTACAAATTATGAAATATCAAGAAAAGTTGTTTCTCAAAAAGATTATAACTATACAAATATAAAGAGAATTACTGCTGCGGTTACTTTTGATTCTAGTGTTTTGAAAGATATTCCAAATAAAGATGAGTTTATAGCATCTTTAGAGTCTATTGTTCAAAATACAATAGGTTATGATCAAGCTAGAGGTGATAAAGTTACTGTTAAAGATTTTAAATTTATTGGTGTAAAGCCACTTGAACAAGTTGAACAAACAATAGATGAGAATGGTAATGTAATAATAAAAGATTCTAGCTCTTTTGATACAATGAGTCAAATAAAAGCATTTTTACAAGAGTTTGGGGATTATATTCAATATTTGATTGCCGCAATTTTACTATTTATTTTCTATAAAAAATTTATAGCTTCAAATGAGATAGTTGTTTTAGGAGATAGTGTTGGAAACTCTAAAGGAAAAGCTGGATCAAAGAATCAATCAAATGATGATGGATTAGTTGATGATATGTTATCAAATCTAGAACAAGAGTTTGAATTAAGTAGTGCTCAAGGAAGATTAAAATCAAAAGTAAAAAGTCAAATCCTAAATAATATTGATGGACTTGATGAAGAATCAGCTGCAAAGTATGAGGTATTTATTGAAGAGCTTGATAAAGAGATAAATAATAATCCAGCAGAAGTAGCAAGAATGATAGAATTGTTATTAACTGAAGGAAATAATAATTTTAAAAAAAGGTAGATAATGGCAAGAGCGCTTGAAGATGATATTCTAAAAGGGATGTCAATGTTGGAAAAAGTTGCAAGATTTTTTGTACTTATTGGAGAAGATTCTACTGTAAAAATTTTTCAGCACTTACCAAAAGATATAGTTGAATCTATTTCAACTGCCATTACTCAAATTTCTTCAATAAATAAAGATGTATCTTTAGCTGTTTTAGAGGAGTTTCATCTTTATACTAGAAGTAAAAGTTTTATTAGTTCTGGTGGTTATGATTTTGCAAAAGATATTTTATATAAATCATTAGGAAAAGAAGAAGCTGATGAGGTTTTAGCAAAACTTTCAAGAATGAAGTTAGCTTCTCAAGCTTTTGCATATCTTGATGGAATAAATCCAAAACAGTTGAGTGATTTTATAAAAGACGAATCTCCTCATACAATAGCAGTTATTTTAGCACATATGGACCCTTCTAAAGCCTCAGATGTTTTAATGCAATTAGATGAAGAGGTAAGAGTAAAAGTTACAATTCAAGTTGCAACAATAAAAGATGTTTCTCCTGATGTTGTACGAACAATATCTTCAGTTTTAGAGAAAAAATTGGAATCACTTTTATCTTCTATTGTTGATGTGGGTGGAGTTAGAGTTGTTGCTGATATGTTAAACAAAATGGGTCCAAAAGCACAAGATATACTTAAAAATATAAATGGTATTGATACAGTATTAGCAAGTAGAATAAAAGATAATATGTTTGTATTTGAAGATTTATTAAATTTAGATTCAGAGTATATTATGAAAATATTACAAGGTGTTGAATCGACAGAAGTTGCGATTGCTATGAAAAATACAACAGAAGAGCAGATAGAAAAAGTAACAGGTGCTATGTCTCAAAGGGTAAAAGAGAGATTTATAGAAGAGAGTGAAATGCTTACAAAAGTAAAAATAAAAGATATTGAAGCAGCACAAAGAAAAATGCTTGATATTGCTCAGAAAATGATAGAAGAGGGTATTATTGAAAGAGAGACTAACTAATGGCTGATAATGTTTATTCAAATGCAAAAGTTATAAATAATGATGAAAATATCCAAAAATATCAGTTAGGAAATTTTATAAATAGTAATGTTGAATCAAATATTATTGAAAATACAAATACTGTTTTAAATGATAGAGATATCAATGGAAAAGTTGATCCTGTTTTAATAGAGATTAGGAATTTGAATGAGAAAATAAATCAAATTTCACAAAAAATTATAAATATTGAAAATGATGGTATTAAGGGGCGAGATATAGATGTCCAAGTTATTCAAGCAATAAAAGATTTAAAACAGTATGCCTCTTTTTTTGAACAAGCAACTTTTCAAATGGAGACAAAATTATTAAAAACTTCAATAGCTCTAGCTCAAAAAATAATCTCTATTGAAGTTGGAGAGAATTCAACAAAGATAGCGAAACAGACAATAACTTTCTTACTAGAAAAGATTAAAGCAGCATCAAAGGTACAAATTCATCTAAATCCAAAAGATTATGAGATATTAAAAAATGAGTTAAAATTGGAACCATTTATTGAATTGTTAAAAGATGCAAATGTTATTGCAGGGGGTGTTGTAATAGCGAGTGATTTAGGAAATTTTGATGGAAGTATTGAATCTAAGGTATCTTCAATGCTCGAAACTTTGGATTTGGTAATATAAAATTTACTTAAATAACAAAATTTATGATATAATCTATAAAGTTTTTATAAAAGAGTTTAAATGGAAATTAGTGAAAGAGATTACGATTTACTTGTAGATACTGAAATAGTTGTAGATGTTATGCTAGGAAGTACAAATATAAGTATTGGCGAATTTATTAAACTAACAGAAGGTGACATAGTTTCATTACATAAACCAGGTGGTTCTGGTGGTGAGATTTATGTAAATTCAAGAATTATTGGAACAGGCGATATTATTGTTATGGATGATAAACTAGCAGTTAGAGTTCAAGATGCTATGGATTCAGATAATGTTGTTAGATACTTCTTTGAAGAGCATATAATATAAGGAGAATAAAATGGCTGAAATCAGTGGTGTAAATACAAGTACAGGTATTGATGGTAACACATATACAAGTAGTGTTAGTAATGATTCCTTAACAACGAATGATTTTTTAAAATTGATGATTGAGGAGCTTAAACTTCAGGATCCGACAAAACCTATGGATTCATCAAGAATGCTTGAGACTCAAATGCAAATGAGTACATTAAATTCAAACTTAAGTATGGTAAAAACACTTGAATCAATACAAAAATCATTTGCACAATCTTCAATTTCAACAGCAGTTGGAGTAATTGGAAAACATGTTGAAAATGGAACATTAGCAGAAGATGGAGTTTCAAACAAAGCATTTAGGGTAAATTCTATTGAAAATATAGACGGAGAAATTTATTTAAGTGCTCAAAGATTATTATATTTGGAGCAAATTGTAAGTATACCTGATCCAGAAGATTCTTCTAAAACAAAGATTATAAATTATGATGCTGCAGGTTATATTTATGATGATGATGGTAATAAAACAGGACAAACAATAGCTTTAGAAAGTATTGGAAATCCACTTATAAAAGATGGGAAACCTGTAATATTAGATCAAGATGGAAATGAAGTTAAAGAACATGATTTTAAATTAACTGGTTCAACAATTCCTGTATATTCTGATCAGATTGAACAAATTCCATTTACTTCGATAACTGCTGTATTTTAAGGATTTAAAATGATAGGAGCTTTATGGAATGGAATGTCTGGAATTGTAAGTTATGAAAAAGGACTTAATGTTGAGTCTAATAACGCTGCAAATATAAGTACAGTTGGACACAAAAAAGATTTAATAACTTTTGAAGATGCTCTATATACATATGGCTATGGAAAAGGTGTGAATACACAAACTATTTCAAAACAGTTTGAACAAGGAAATTTAAAACCAACAAATTCAAATATTGATGTAGGAATAGATGGGAAAGGATTTTTTATAGTTCAAGATAAAAATGGACAAAATTTTTATACTAGGGCTGGAAATTTTATTCAAGCAGAAGATGGATTTTTAAAGACTCAAGATAATTTAAATGTTATGGGACTTACTCCTCAACAAAAAAGGGTAATCTCCTCAAACCCTAGTGAAACTATTTTTACAGATGAGTATATGAAGAATCTTAGTTCTATAACAATAAATTCAAATAGTGTTGCTTATAATATAAATTCTAGAGCAACAAATTATATAAATAGTGCAAAAAGTGATGATGAAGTTTTAAGTGGAGATAATTATAAAACTTCTAGCTCAAAAATAAATGATGTAGATGCTCTTTTATATGATTATAGTGATAAGTTAAAACTTTTTCAAACAAATCCAAATACAGAATCAGATTTCTCAATAAATCAAATATCTAAAGTAGATTATTCAAAAGTTTTAAATGATTTACAAGATGAAAATGATTTTATAAGCCTTAGCATAGATAATAATGTAATTAGACAAAATTTTGATACAGATATAGAGACAACATTAAAAAAATTATCAGACCAGATTTCAAATCTTAAAGGGTTTTCTTCAACTGTAGATACATCAACAGGTGTTTTTACTATTGAAAATCTTGTTATGGGTAAAGAGTTTAGAGTTTATGATGCAATAGTAAATGATAATATAAGTTTAAGTGAAGTTAGCACTACAAAAATACAAGAAGCGAAACAAGGAAGTGGTTTAGGAATGGTTGAATCTGCTAGAGATGCTTTAAAAAAAGCTCTTGAAAGAGCAGATGCAAAGTTTTTAGAAGTTACAAATATTTTATCCTATGGTATAAATGCTGGATTTGATAATAGTGGACTAAATACAAGATTAGATGCTTTAACTTTAGTTCAAGATGCAAAAGGTGATATAAATATAAGTGATGATGGCTTTGTTTTTGTAAGTGTAGAAGGAAATAATTTTTTAGTTGGGCGAATAGGAACTGCAAATTTTAAGAATGAAGTTGGATTAAAAGCTGAAGGAAATAATTTATATTCATCTACAAAAGAGTCAGGACCTGCAACAAATGCAGATAGTACAAATAAATTAGTATCAAAATATTTAGAAAATGCAAATGTAAATATGGCTGATACCTTAAGTATGTTAATGATTTATCAAAAAGCTTTTGAATCAAATTCAAAATCAATTACAACATCTGATGAGTTTTTACAAACGGCTATTAATATGATTAAATAAAGTCTATATTTTTGTATTAAAATTTTAATATAAAGATATGAACTTTAAGTTCATTTACCTTAAAACAAAGGATATAAAATGATAGGCGCATTATGGACAGGGGTATCAGGATTATCATCACAACAAAAAGCATTAGATAATGAATCAAATAATATAGCAAACGTAAATACAGTAGGATATAAATCATCAAGAATATCATTTGCAGATCAGATGTATCAAAGTAAAATAGGGAAGGGATCTATAGTACAAGATGCAGAGAAGATATATACTCAAGGTAGCACAAAAATAACAGGAGTAGAGTATGATATGATGCTAGAAGGAGATGGATTTTTTACAGTAATAAATAAGAATAGCTTAGGAACAGCAGAGACATTTTATACAAGAGCAGGTAATTTCCGTATGGGAGATAATGGAACATTACAAGATGCAGGAGGGAATGAAGTACAAGGTTGGATTATGCAACCAATAGATACACAAAAGAATGTAACAAGTACAAACCCAAATACAAGTGTGTTCACAAATGAATATAATAAAATGTTAGGTTCAAAGATAATAAGACATGGGACATATGTAGAGACAGTAACAGCAAAATCAACAGATTATAATACAACAGCAAAAAGTGATTCAACAACAGTGTTTAGCGGAGATGGAGCGAAAAGTAAATCATCAAAAGTATCAGATATAGAAGAAGCAATAAAGAATTATACAGCATGGCTTCAAAAACTACAAGAAGAGCCAGATGGACCATCATCAAACTCAATAGCACAAGTATCACAAATAGATTTTAAATCGGGGACAGACTCTATAATAGGGAATGATGGGAGCCAAATAAAAGTAGTAATAAATGGACAAACAATATCACAGAACTTTATATTGACAAACTCAACACAAGGGTTTAGAGAGGAGTTGTGGAATGAATTAATCGATAAAGGAACAGATCCTAATACAGAAGGATTAGTAGATCCAACAGGGACATTAACTCCAGCACAAATAGCAGCATATGATAAAGCAGCAGGGAAAATAGAGACATATAAAGCATTAGCAGATCAGATATCAAGTAAATTGCCAGTAGAAGCAACAATGGCAATAGACGGAGGGGAATCAGGAGCATTTAATATAAATGAGACATATAAGACATCAACATATCTAGGGGATATGATGAAAGGGATAATACAAATAAAATCATTAATCCCAGGACAAGAGTTTAAAATAACAGAAGTATCGGAATCAAGTGCAGGACAAGTAGTACAAGGGAACTATCAATCAACATCATTAGCATCACAAGGGTCAGGGATAGCAGCAGTAAATACAGCAAAAGATGCATTATCAAGATTGATTAGTGGTAAGCAACAAGATGTTTATACTCCTACTGATTTGGGGATTGATACAAATACAGCTTTTGAATATTCAATTACAATTTATGATAAAGAGTTAGGAATGAATATTCCAATTCCAAATGATAATGGAAATCCTCCAGTTGCAGATCCTGTGGATGTTTCTGGTGGAAGTATTGATCAGATTATTGCTCTAATAAATGCAGATCCTAACCTATCAAAATATGTTGAAGCTAGATATGTGAATGGAAATTTAGTAATTCAAACAAGAGATGATAACTATGATGTTGAATTTAGTGGAAATTTAATGTCAGGAACAACTCCAATAGAAGTAAATAAGAATTATTCAGGAAGAGAGGGAGCAGGGGCTGAATTTTTAGAGATAAAAACAATAGTAGATCAAACAGCATCACAAGGAAGTATTCAATTAAGACTAGATACTTTAAATATATCTGATTCTCCATTTGGTACATTTTCTGTAGATAGTACAGGGTTAATTACTATGAAACAAGATGGAGCAGAGTTTGCAATAGGGCAAGTAGCAATAGCAAGATTTAATAATAATAGAGGATTAGAGGCACAAGGAAATAACCTTTTTGCAAAAACAACAGAATCAGGTGATCCAATTTATAATTTAAATAATAATAAAACAGCAGAAGTAAGAGGTGGAGCACTAGAGCTTTCAAATGCAGATTTAAGTGATAGCTTAGTAAATCTTATGATATTTCAAAGAGCATTTGAAGCAAATGCAAAATCTATTACAACAGCAGATGAGTTATTAAATACTCTTATTAATTTAAAGAGATAGTTAAAAGTTTAATAGAAGAGATTTTCTCTTCTATTAAGAAATTATTTTAGGAAGAGGTTTTTGGAAAATTTTTTATTAATAGCAGTTTTGGGTATATTATTACTCTATTTCTTTTCAACAGCAAGTATTTATAAATCTTTATATAAAAAAGTAAATGAAGAAAAAAATATTATACAAGAAGATATGGCAAGGCTTGAAAGTATCATTGATAGATATGAAAAACAGGTAAAAATTAGTGCTAATACATTAAAAAATAGTCAAGGAAATCTTGAAGTTGCAAGAAATGATTTACAAGAAGTACGAGTTGAAAATATGAACTTAAAAAATAGGGTAGATGAGTTAGAAAGACGAAATGAAGAGTTGTATGCTCAAGTAAATGTTATGGTTTAGGTTTTTTTATGAAATTTATATATAAAATAGTTCTAAGTTTTTTTTTCTTTATAAATATTTTATATGCAAATAATGATTTAATAGAGTCTCAACCTGAGATTTTGTTTCAGTTTGAGAAATTAAAAAAATCTCAAGAAAATTTAGCTTTACAAGTGGATTTTAATAAAGCTGTTTTACACTTAAATAAAAAAGAGTATGAAGAGGCTATTCGGCTTTTTTTAAAAACTGCAAAAATTCTTGAAGTACCCTCTTATTTAAATATGGGAATTGCATATTTTAAACTAAATCATATAGATAAAGCGATTTTATACCTTAATAAGATTTATGAAAATGAAAATATTTCAAAGACTCAAAGCTTCTCTTATTTATCGGCTTGTTATTATCTTTACCAAATTTCAAAAGATAATAAGTATTTAGATACTATAGTAAGAGTTGCAAGAAAAGATAAAAATTTATCAAGTCATTCAAAAAGAATGCTAGCAGATACTTATGTAATTTTAAAGGATTATGAAGCTGCTTTAGAAGTTTTAAATACAATTGATTTTAATGTTGATTTAAAAAAGGCACTTTTAAATATAAAGTTAAAAAATTATGAAAAAGCATCTTTACTATTAAATCAAGCAAAAGAGAAGACTCAAAACCCAAATACAATTGATAAGATATTGTGGATTAGTTCTTTTGTTGATTTAAAATTAAATAGGCTTGATAAATTAAAAGAGACTTTAGACCAGATTAATAGTAGAAGATTAACTTTTAAAGCAAATTTGGAGTTACCTTTGGAGATGTATTTTAATCAAAGTAAATTTACATCAAATGAATATTTGAACTCTGTTTTAACTTTTGATAATGATAGAAAAGTTGATTTCCTTTTCTACTTTGCCCCTTTCGTATTTTCTGATTCTCAGGAGATTATTTATGATAGTATAAAGGGATTTATATATAATGATAAGGATAATATTTTAAATTTAGAGGGAATGGTTGAGTATAATGCAAAATTTTTAGCTTTAGTAAAAGGTGATCCCATCTTAAGAGTTGTAAAGTTAAAAGAGATGTTAAAAGATGATACAAAATCATATATTTATTATAATTTAGCTCTTTCATATGCTCAAATAAATGATTATAATAATGCTTACAAATATTTTGAAAAAGCATATAAACTTAATCCAGGAAATAAATTATATTTAGCACTTTATTTAGTATCTGCTAATAAAATAAATGCAACAATAAAAGACAAAGAATATATAGAAAATTCTATGAAATCAAATAGTGGAATGTATAATTATTTTGGAAAAGAGGTTTATAAACAATTTATAAACTCCCAATTTGTTTTTAATGATGGGGCAGAAAATTTTGAAAATACAATTTTTTTCCAAGCATTAGATTTTTTAAAAGCTATGAATGATAAAAAAAATTTAGTTGCACATCCACTTTTAAATGAGTATATAAAAGACCCCCTTACTCTTTTAATAAGACTTGTTCAAAGAAAACCAAAAGAGAGTGATTTTGATTATTACGCAAGGCTTCAAGATACAATACCACTTACGCTAAATAACTATTTTTTAGAAGGACCTTTGGTAGTTACAAAATATTATATGGATATTTTGAAATCTTTGGGAATATTTAATAAGGCAGATATGAAAATAATTGGGGGAAAATCTCCTTCTTATTTAAGAACAAAAGCTATTAGAGATCTACATTACAATCTTCCAAATGAGACAATTAAAACTTTGGAATATTTACAAAATGAGTATAATTTAGAAGATAAATATACTATGTATTTAATTGTTGCTGCTTTACTTGAGGCAGGAAGATATAATGATGCTTCTATTCAAATAACGCTTATAAAATCACTTTTAAATGACCAAGATGCAGATTTCTTAACTGCAATACAACTTATTCAAGATTTAAAAATTTTTAGTGCAAAACAGTTTTTAAATAAACCATATTTAGACTCTTTAATTGATTTTAGATTAGTTGGATTTGATGAGTATTTAGAATCTTTATAAAATAGCTAAATTTATTTAATAATTTTTAGATATAATAACCTATAATCGTTATTTTTGGAGGTTTATTATGCAAATTGGGAAGATAGCATCTATAGATAATGCAAAAGAAAATGTAATAGAAAAAAGTCAAAAAGTACAAGAGATAAAAACAGAGACAAAACTTATTGACAAAGATGAGTATAAAAAAGGTATATCAGAAAAAGTAGCTGATAAAAATGAGGTTATTTTAGACAATATTATGTTTGGTTATAACAAAGAATCAAAAGATTTTTTTGTAAAAGTAACTAGAGGTGATATTGAAAGAAAATTTCCAACAGAGGATATGATGAGATTAAAAGCATATTTACTAGAAGAGCTTGAAAAAAATAATATATAAGGCACAAATTTGGCATCAGATTTATCAAATATCTTAAAAGAAGAGTTATCAAATACTTTAGAACAATTATTGGGTAAAAAAGCAAAAGTTAGTAATATTAATCCTTTTGAAATTTCAAATTTTGAAGGGCAACAAGTAATATTTTGTGAAACAAAATTTGATTTTAAAAATATTTCATCTTTTATAAAGTTTTTTATTCCAACAAAAAGTGCAACAAACTTTGAATTTTTAATGCTAGGTGGAATGGGAGATTTAAAAGATAATTTAGATGATGAGACTTTAGATGCCCTAAATGAAATAGTTTCAAATGTTTGTGGAAGTTTTTGTACAGTTACAAATGCACAAGGATTTTCTGATATTGGAAGTATAAAATTTGAGATAAAAAATAAAGATATTAGTGAATTAAATATAGTTCCTAAGTCAAATAGTTTTGATTTTATTATGGATTTAGAGGGTTCAAATTATTCTATAATAATATCTTTTGAAGATGAAATTTCTCCATATTTTTCACAAATTACAGGAGCTTCTTCTAAAGCTATAGTAGAAGAAGAACCAAAAATAAAAGCACCTGTTCATACACTAGCACCAACTCATAATTCAATCCCTTATGTTTCAAAAAATCTTGAACTTTTGCAAAATGTAAAATTAAAACTAAGTGTAAGGTTGGGAACGAAAGTAGTTTTACTAAAAGATATTTTAAGATGGGATGTTGGAGAGATTATAGAGTTAGAACAGATGGTAAATGAGCCTTTAGAAGTTTTAGTAAATGGTGTAAAAATAGGGGAAGGTGAAGCTGTGATTGTTGAAGGTAAATTTGGTTTAAAGATTAAAAGAATTGGAAATGAAGAGTTAAAACTTGCTCAAATAGGATTGTGAAATGGAAATAAATAGTAATAATTTAATTAATAAAGACATTTTAAATACTAAGAAATTTGATGATTTAAAAACTGATGGCATAGATGATGAGAAAAAACTAAGAGAGATTAGTAATGATTTTGAGTCATTTTTTATAAATCAAATTATGGATGTATCTTTAAGAAATACAAATATAGCAGGAGAAGAAGCAGGAAGTGATATTGTAAAAAGTATGTATATTCAAGCTATTTCTGATGCCTCTTCTGGAACTTTTGGAATTAGTGATATGTTGTTTGAATTTTTAAGTAAGAATAATAAATAAGGAAAAATATGATAGAAAATGTTATTTTACAAATGAATTCAAAAATAGATAGTTTAAAGCAATCTATAAATGAAGATATACAAGATATCAAAGATGCAAAACATGAAAATCTTTTAAAAAGAAATGATATAAAACAGACTTTAATTGATGATATTATTTCTTATAAAGCAGAATTAAATAAAGAGCTAATAAAAGAGTTAGAAAAAGGGGTTGATGTAAATATTTATAGAGCAGAAGTTGATAAATTAGAAAATAATCTTAAAGATTTATATGAATTAAATAGAAAACTTTCAGTTATTATTTTACCTATTCAAAATATGTATAAAGAGCTTGTAGCTGAGTTTAGTAGTGTAAATGGAGGAAGAATATTTGATATTAAAGCTTAGTTTATTAACTATACTATTAAATATCACACTATTGGCTACTAGTGTTGTTGTATCTAAAGAGGCTATTAAACTTGATGAACAAATTGTTGCTACAAAATTAAGAGTACAAAATATATCAAATGTAAATAAATCATGTGAGCCAATAACTTTAAAAGAGATACAAACTGAGGTTTATGTAGCAACTCATTATATAAATAAAAATACAATAATTTGTAAAAAAGATATAAAAAAGTTTCAAGATGAGACTATAGTTTTTAGTTTTGGTGGTCTTGAAATAGAAAAAAAAGGAAAAATAATCTATGAAAATAGTGAATTTATTAGATTTAAAAACCTTGATGGCACAATTGAGCAAATATATAAAGATGGAAGATTAAAATGAATATGCTCTCTTTCTTAGGAGAAACACCTACAATTGCACTAGGACTTGCACAAAAAGAGTGTGGAGAAGATGCTATAGTGTTATCAACAAAAAAGGTATCAAATGCTCTGGAGAATGGGCAAGATATGTATGAAATAGTTGTTGCAGTTGAAGATAATTTTAAGAAAAAAGAGATAAAAGATAAGCCAGTAATTAGTAAAAAAAGTGTCGAAACTTATGGTGGTGGGAAAGTATACGATTTTAAAGAAGAGATTTTAAAAATGCAATCAGCTTTAGAGCAGGTTCAAAAATCTATTTGGAATCCAAAAAGTCAACTTTATGATTTGACAATTCCTCCTGAATTTGCATCTATGTATAATATTTTTGAGCAAAATGAGTTTGATGCTGAGATGACTTATACAATTATGAAAAAGACTATAAAACAACTTCCTTTAGCTTTTAAATCAAATCCAAAGAAAATAGATGATTTTTTTAGATTAATTTTACGAAGAGTAATTCCTATAAAACATGAAGTTCCATTAAGAAAATTTCAAAGAAAAGTTATTATGATGGTAGGACCAACAGGAGTTGGAAAAACTACAACTATCTCAAAATTAGCTGCTAGGTATGCTTATAAATTAGGACAAAATTATAAAGTTGGAGTTATAACTTTGGATTCTTATAGAGTTGGTGCAATAGAACAACTTCAAGCATATACAAATATTATGAGACTTCCTTTAGAGATAGTAAGAAACCCAGAAGATTTCTCAGAAGCACTTTTAAGATTAAAAGATTGTAACTATATTTTTATAGATACAGCAGGTTCAAGTCAATATGATATTGATAAAATTGAACTTATAAATGAGTATCAAAAAAGAGTAGAAGAGTTGAATATTGAAAAAATACTGGTGCTTCCTGCAAATGTAAAATATAGTGATTTATTAGAGATTTATAAAACTTATACAAGATTGGGAATTGATTATTTGACATTTACAAAGCTTGATGAAACGAAAAGTTTTGGTAATTTAATCTCATTTTCACATAAAACAAAAAAATCTATTACATATTTTTCTATTGGGCAAAATGTTCCTGATGATTTAATAGTATCTGATTCAAATTTTTTGATAGATTGTTTTATGAATAATAGATGTATAAGAAGATAGGTTTTGTATAATAATATCTCATTACAAGCAAGTAAGCTTGTAGAATTGGCTAATAGAGTAAAAAAAAACTCTTATAAGACAAAAATAGTAACAATAACTTCTGGAAAAGGTGGAGTTGGGAAATCTACAATTACATCAAATTTAGCAATATTACTTAGTAAAAAGGGGTATAAAGTTGCTGTTTTAGATGCTGATATTGGTTTAGCAAATTTACAAGTTTTATTTGATGTAAAACCACAAAATAGTTTTTTTGACTATATCGAGGGAAAGTGTTCTTTACAGCAGACTATTACAAAAACTCCTTATGAAAATATCTATTTATTTGCTGGAATTAGCTCATTTGAATATAGTTCTTTTAAAAATAGTTTTGTTTTCTCAAATTTTGTAAAAGATATTTTATCTTTAGATAGTTTTGATTTTTTATTGGTTGATACAGGGGCTGGATTAAATGATTATGTAAAAGAGTTTTTAGCGATTTCTGATAATATTTTGGCTATTACTTCAACAGATCCAAGTGCTTTAACAGATGTTTATGCTTTAATGAAAATGCTCTCTTTAAATAAAAGAAAGTTAATGCTATGTTTTAATCATACAAAAAACTATCAAATAGGAGAGAATATTTGTAACTCTCTAATAACTTTAGCAAAAAAAAATAGTTTAAAATCAGATTTTATGGTAAAATATTTAGGAAATATTTCAAGTTGTTCAAATATTGCAACAACAAGTAGGCTTAGAAAAGTATTTGTAAATGAGTTTAGAAATGATGAAATTAGTTTACAAATGGAATTAGTGCTTAGAAATTTATTATTAAATATTGAATGAAGGTTTGTTTTGTTTAAAAATATTTTTTATTATTTTTATATTGTTGGTAAAAAATGGTAATAGAGAGATTTTCACAAAACTTAATAAACAGTGGACTATTTAAGACATATATAGCTACTGGTTTTTTTGCAACTTTATTATTTTTTCTTTTTAATTCTGAACTTTTTACTCCAATTGAAATGATAGTTGGAATAGTATTTATAACTTTACTTTTAAAAGGTTTGAGTAATATTATGATATCATTAATCATTAGTTTATTTAGTTTAGAGAATAAGAGAAAAGAGTTTGAATTTAAATATAATGAAGATAAGATAAATGCAATGCTAAATGAACTTGTAGTCAAAGATGTTATTGATTCAAATGAAAAAGATAGTAAGAAATAGGAGTAAAATATGAATATATCATCAATTATAAACTCTTTAAATGATGTAAAATTAGATCAAGCAAATAAAATAAGTGAACCAATTTCAAGTAATTCAAAATCTTTCCAAGAGTTGTTAAATGACTCACTAGAAGAGCTAAACAATGAACAAATTGAAGGATATAATGCTATGCAAGGAATAGCAACAGGGAAGGTTACAAATCTTCAAGAAGCTGTTCAGAGAATTGAAGAAGCAGAACTTTCTTTAAAACTTGCACTAGAAGTTAAAAATAAAGCAATAAGTGCATATAGAGAAATTACAAGAATGCAAATTTAGTAAAAGGAGCAAATTATGGGTTTTTTTGATGGATATAATGTTTCAAGCTCAGGAATGACGGCTCAAAGAACAAGAATAAATGTAGTAAGTGCAAATATTGCAAATGCAAAAACAACACATACACAAGAGGGTGGTCCATATAAAAAACAACAAGTTGTTTTTCATGATATTTTACTTGCTAACTCTAAACAAAAAACAAATTCAAATGATGTTGAAACTACAAATAATAAAAGTTCAGATATATCTTTAAGAGGTGTAGGTGTTAAATCTATTATTGAAAGTGATGCAAAACCAGTTTTAAGATATGACCCAACTCATCCAGATGCAAATGAAAATGGTTATGTTGCATATCCAGATATAAATCCTGTTATTGAAATGGTTGATTTAATAGAAGCTATGAGATCTTATGAAGCAAATGTTAGTGCTTTTAATACTCATAAAGCAATTGACTCTAAAACTTTAGAGATATTAAATTCTTAAGAGTAAAAGATGAATGCAATAGATATTTTTACACAAGAGGGCTCTTCTCTTGAGAGTGGCACTTCACTTTTAGGTGGGCAAAAAGATCAAAAAAATGGGGCTTCTCTTTTTGATTCAATATTAAAAAGTAGTATAGAGTTAAAAAATGGTTTAGATGTAAAAGTTGAAAATTCAATTCCAAATACAACAAAAATGGTAACAAATAGTATGGAAAATATAGCTACAGCAATAGGTTCAAATTCACTTTTGGATAGATTAATTGTTGAAGCAAAAGAGATAATAGCCGAAAACCCAGTTATTGAATCACAAAATAAAAATACTTTAGAAGATAGTTCTAAATTTATAGATACTTTAAAAGATTCAATTTTAAGTGAAAAGATAAATAGTAGTGAAAAAGCTGACTTAAAATTGGACTTGAAAAGTGAAACAAATTCAGAAGTAAAAGAAGAGATAAAGGGTGAAATAAAAGTACAAAACAACTCTTCAATTTCACTTTTAGATAAGTTAATAGTTGATGCAAAACAAGATATTTTATCAAAAGATGTAGCACAAAAAATACAAACTAATTTAAGTGAAAAGATTATAGAAAATCCAATAGTAACAAATGAGTTAGTAGATGAGGTAAAAGAAGAGATAAAGGGTGAAATAAAAGTACAAAGTAACTCTCCAACTTCACTTTTAGATAAATTAATAGTTGATGCAAAACAAGATATTTTATCAAAAGATGTAGCACAAAAAACACAAACTAATTTAAGTGAAAAGATTATAGAAAATCCAATAGTAACAAATGAGTTAGTAGATGAGGTGAAAGAAGAGACAAAAGGTGAAATAAAAGTACAAAACAACTCTCCAACTTCACTTTTAGATAAATTAATAGTTGATGCGAAAAATAAAATAATTGAAGATAAAAATAGCTTAAAAGAGCAACAAAATATACAAACTTCTAGGAGTGTGGAGCAAACAGTAATAAAAGATGTACTTATAACAGATATTGTTAAAAGTGATATTATTACTGATGAGTCAAATAATATAATCAAAGAACAAGTTTTTACAAAGACTCAAGAAAAGGTTATTATTGTAAATCAAAATCCAATTGAAACTACAAACTTTTTAGAAAATAGTAATTTAGAGAGTATTGATGAAAAAGCTATTGTTGAAAAGCCAAAATCTCTTATGGATGCATTAATACAAAATAGTATAAAAAAACAAGAAGAGTTTACATCTAAAAATTTTGATTTAACACAAATTGATACAAAAGCAAAAGAGATTGTTTCAAATATATATTTAGGTGAGCAAAAAAACCAGTTAAATACTCAACTTAATTTTAATAAAACAGAAGCTATGAAACTTCTAAAAGAGGGTGCAAGTTTAGAAGATATTCAAAAAAGTGCAAAAATTCTAGATTTAGGTTTAGATGATGTTAATGTTGAACAAACTTCTAGCTTAGATGAACTAACTAAAAAAAATAATTTAAGAGATTTAAATGATAGAAAACAGATTTTGGATAGTTTATTAAATGAAAAAAATATAAGAAGTGTTGATGTAAGAAATTTGATAACAAAATCTGTAGAAGCAAGTACTGCTTTGTTTGAAAATAAACTAAATTTTGAAGAAGATAAGCTTGTAAGTGTTAATTCTCCACTATCTTTTAATATTCAAACAAAAATTATTGGTGCAAGACAACAGATGTCAAATATGATGTCTGATATTGCAAAACAGATGTATGAAAACTATAAGCCACCAGTTACTGTATTTAGAATTAATTTACATCCTGAGCATTTAGGAACTATTGCTATTATGATGAAGAGTGAGAAAAATAGTGATGTTTCTATTAGTATGAGTGTTTCAAGTCAAGCTACTCTTGATGCTTTAATTGAGAATCAAAGTTTACTTAGAAATTCACTAAATAAAACTTTTGATGAAAATACAAAATTTAACTTAGATTTTAACTCTAGTGATAGAAATCCTGACTCGAATCAACAACAAAAACAAGAAGAACAACGAAATCAAGATGAACATATTGATACACAAACAATTTTAAAACTTCAAGAAGAGAATAAAGAAATTGATGATAAATTTGATTATATGTAATGGAAGCTTTACTATCATTATTAAATGAGACTGTATTATTTCAGTTTCTACTTCTTTTTGCTAGAGTTTTAGCTTTTTTGGCATTTATGCCAGTTTTTGGACATACTGCAATAAGTGCAACAATTAGAGTCTCTTTAGCCCTATATTTTACCTTTTTTATATACCCTTTAGTTGATATACAAAATAGTATAAATCAAGATAATTTTTTATTATCTCTATTTTCAGAAATTACTTTAGGTTTAGTTGCTGCTATGTTTGTAAATATTATTTTTTCAGCAGTTAAAATAATTGGTGAGTTTGTTGAGTATTCAACAGCTTTATCTATGGCTGCAATGTTTGATCCATCAACTGGAACTCAAGAGGGTTTAGTAGCAAAGATGCTATTTTGGATAGCAATTGTTCTATTTTTCCAAACAGGAATGTATGAGATGACTTTGGTTATTTTAGTAAAAAGTTTTTCTATGATACATTTAGGTACTTTTGATATTTTTTCATATCATGGAATTCAATTAGCTATTGATGAGATAAAAAGAATGTTTGCTTTTGCTTTTGCTTTTGCTTTACCTCTATTTTTTATAGGTTTTATAATGGATGTTTATTATGGATATGGTACAAAATCTATGCCAGCATTTTCACCTTTTATAATAACTTTTCAGCTTAAATTTGCACTTATTTTTATATTTTTAATTTTGGGAATGGAGATTTTTACAGACGCTTTTACTAACTATTTTATAGATAAATTTCAATAAGGGCTAAAATATGGCTGATGATGAAGAAAAAACCGAAGAACCCACATCCAAAAAAATAGAAGATGCTAAAAATGAAGGAAATGTTGGTAAATCAACAGAGGTTGTTGGTGCATCTATTTTACTTTTTGGTTCAATTTATTTACTATTTTTTTCATCATTTTCTCTTATTGAGATAAAAAAACTTATGCTTTTTTCTTATAGTTTCATAGGAGAAGAGATAGATTCAAATTTATATTTTACTATTGTTTATACAGTTGGAATGACTCTTTTAAAAGCTTTAGCACCTCTTTTTATATTAGTATTTGTTTTGGTTTTGGCTAGTAATTGGATGCAATTTGGTTTTGTATCAGTTCCTTTAAAAATTGATTTACAAAAACTAGACCCAATAAAAGGATTTAAAAATATTTTTAGTTTAAAAAAACTTTTGGAAGCTTTAAAATTAACAGCTAAATTAACAATAATTGTAGCTGTAATGTTTTTACTATTTTCTCTTACATATAAAGATATTTTATATATGATGAATCAAGATACAAATGCAACTTTACAAACAATAATTAGTTTGAGCATATATTTTATTTTGACAATTCTTTTTATTATTATTGTTTTTGCTATAATGGATTTTTACTTTAGCAAATTTTATTATATGAAATCTTTAAGAATGAGTAAACAAGAGATTAAAGATGAGTATAAAAATATGGAGGGAGATCCTCAAGTAAAGGGAAGAATTAGAAGAATTCAGATGCAAATGGCACAAAAAAGAATGATGAGTAATGTTCCTAATGCAGATGTTATTATTACAAACCCAACGCATTATGCAGTTGCTTTAAGTTATGATAATGTAAAAAATAAAGCTCCTTTAGTTATTGCGAAAGGGATAGATTTTATAGCCCTTAGAATAAAAGAAGTAGGAAGAGAGAATAATATTCCTATTATTGAAAACCCTGCACTTGCAAGAAGTTTATATGAACAAATAGAACTTGATAGAGAGATTCCAAATGAATTTTATAAGGCTATGGCTGAAATTTTCTCTTATGTTTATGAATTAAAAAGAAAAAGGTAGAAATTTGAAAATATTATTAATTTTAACTGTTTTTTTAAATATTTTAAATGCACAAAAAGATTTTTATTATAGTTTTATTGATTCAAATGGTAAACAGATTTCAGAAGAGACAAAGCAGACAATAAAAGATGGTTTTGATATTTTAGAAAATATAAGATACCTTTCAAGAAATGATAAAATTGATGAGGCTTTTGCACAGATAAAAGAGTTAAAAGAGAAAAATAAACTTAAGATATTAACTTCGGATATTATTATTTTATACTCTGAATTGGTTTTAAAAAAAGATTCAAAAAGAGTTCTTTTAGAAGCTAGTGATGAGTTAGAAAAAGCTATAAACTCCTCACAAATAAATGAAGCTGATTTGGCAAAAGCTTATATGCTTTTAGTTGATTTAAAACTATCTATAAATAAGATAAATGATGCAAAATATTTTGCGCAAATTATAATTGATAATTTTGATAATACTTTTACAAAAACTTATGGGAAAATAGCTCTTGCAAAAGTTTTTAAATATCAAAAAGATTATACAAAATCAGCCTCATATTTACTTGAAATATTATCAACAACAAAGGATAAAACTATTGCCACTCTTGTAGCAGACGAGCTTTTTGATATCTATATTTTAGCTGGAGATACAAAAAAAGCAAATGAACTTATAAGTCAAGTATTAAAAACAAATATTGAATTTTATGCTGTTGATACATATCTTGCAAATAAAAAAATAAATAAACTTCTAAATTCAAATATGCCAGAACATGCTGCTGAGATTTTAATTGAACTATTAAATACTACTACAAAAGAGGAACAAATAGAAGATTATAAATATAAATTAGCAAATACTTATATGAGAATGTATGATAAAACAAACTACTATTTAGAAAAAGCAAAAGAGCTTTACAAAGAGATTTTAGATGATTATGAAAATGGTTTATACTCAAAAAGCTCAGCTATGTTTTTAGATGAGATTTTAATGAGACAAGGTAGTATCTCTCCTGCTGTAATTGCTGAAAAATATAAAGATAGTGAAGAGATGCAACAAAAAGCTTTGATGCAAGAGTTAATGATTGATAAAAGAGATAAAAAATATGAAAATATTTTAAAAACTCAATCTATTTATAAAAAGATATCGAATGAGGTTGTTAGAAGATTTGGATATAAGAATCTAGATGAAGTTTTTAGCGAAATTGATTTAGAGATAATTAAAGATAAGATAAAAACTCAAGAGTGTTCAGAATTAAGTACAATTTTGCAAAATGCTACAAATGAAACTTTTGAAAAAATAATAGAAGATGAGTCTTTGAAATATAGTTTTTTTGAATGTTTAGTTGAGACTTCAAGTGATAAAATATATTATCAGTTAAAAGAGATTTTTAACTCAAGTAAAGATGCAAATATATATTTATATCTCGAAAGAATGGCATTAGCCTTAAATAAACTTGATGATGCTTTAGATTTTTCGGCAAAAGTTGAGATGATAAATGACAAAAAGGCTTTGGCAAATGAGTTTATAGTAAGATACCAAATCTATAAAGCAAAAGATAATCCAAATTTGATGGAAAAGCTTTTTATTTATGCAAACTATAATCCAGAATTACTTAAACAAAGTGAAAATAATCCAGCTATTATAGATTTCTATCATGATTACTATTTATATTTGCTCTCAAAAAATGATGAAAAAAAGGCAAATGAGATTTTAGAAAAACTATATTTAAAGCAGAAAGATTTTAAGGCTTTTATATATACACCTTTTGTAGAACTTGAGCTAGCAAAAATTGCAAAAGATAAGAATGATAAAGAAAAAGCTTTAGGTTTACTTTTAAATGCCTTAAATAATGCTAGAAAAATAGTTCCAAATGATGAGGTGAAAATTTACTATGATATTTTAAATCTATATGATAGTTTAGGAAATAAATCTAAAAAGGAAGAGTATATAAATAAGTGTAAGAAAGTAGAAAATACTCAAGATAGTTTATATAAAAAAATGTGTGATGAGATGAAATGAATATAGATGATATTTTAAATAAAATTGATCCAACAAATCTTACTATTGCTTTTGGTAAAATTACACATATTTCAGCTATTACACTAACAGGAACAGGACTTGAAGTAGCAGTTGGAGATATTGTTAGAATTGAATCAGTTCAAAAATTATATAGTGTATTAGGAATGGTTACAACAATAGATGGAGCTTTTTTTACAATAGTACCTTTTTCTTTTATTGATGGATTTAAGATAAATGATAAAATATTTTTGCAAAGAGATGGACTTACTGTTAAGTGTGGATATGGGCTATTAGGAAGAGTTATAAATGCTTTAGGTGAGCCAATTGATGATAAAGGAAAGATAAGAGATATAGAAGGATATACTTCTATAAATAAATTATCAATGTCTCCATTAGAACGAGGAATTATAGATAAAAAGTTTGCAACAGGAGTAAAAGCAATTGATTCTATGCTTACTTGTGGAAAAGGTCAAAAAGTAGGTATTTTTGCAGGAAGTGGAGTTGGAAAATCTACTTTAATGGGAATGATTGTAAAAGGGTGTGAAGCTCAAATAAAAGTTGTTGCATTAATTGGAGAGAGGGGAAGGGAAATTCCTGAGTTTATTCACTATAACCTTGGAGGAAACTTAGAAAATACTGTACTTGTAACAGCAACTTCAGATGAATCAGCTTTGATGAGAAAATATGGAGCATTTACTGCTATGAGTATAGCGGAGTATTTTAGAGATAAAGGTCATGATGTACTTCTTATGATGGATAGTGTTACAAGATTTGCGATGGCTCAAAGAGAGATAGGATTAAGTACAGGAGAACCTCCTGTTAGTAGAGGATATCCACCTTCTGTTTTTGCTCTTTTGCCACAATTAATGGAGAGAGCTGGAAATAATCAATTAGGTTCAATTACAGCATTTTTTACAGTTTTGGTTGATGGAGATGACTTAAATGACCCAATTGCTGATCAAAGTAGATCTATCCTAGATGGTCATATTGTTTTAACAAGAGATTTAACAGAACAAGGATTTTATCCACCTGTAAATATCTTAAAATCGGCTTCAAGGGTTATTGATAAGGTAATTACAAAAGAACAATATAATGATTTTTTAAAGTTAAAAAGAGTATTATCATTAATAAAAGAGAATGAAGTTTTAGTAAGAGTTGGTGCATACAAAGCGGGTATGGACTTGGAATTAGATGCAGCTATGTCAAAAAAAGAGAAGATTAGAGATTTTTTAACACAAGATTCTCAGGAGATAGTACCTTATGATGATATGTTGCAAAGATTTAAAAAGGCTTTAGAATGATTAGTCAAATTGAACAAACAATGTATAGATTAAATAATCTTGATAAAACCCAACAAAAATTAAATTATCAACTTAGTTCAAAACAACAGCTTGAATATGGAAGTGATGATTCTATTTTATTTGGAAGAATAACTTCAGCTCAGGATAAAGTTAGAACTTATGAAGGTATTAAAACTTCAGTTGAAAGAACAGAAGTTCAAAACAATATGTCTGATTCAAGTTTAAAAGAGGCAAAAACTCTTTTAGAATATGTAAAATCAGAGTTGATGAAAGCAAATACAGATACAACAGGAGATGCTGATCTTAAATCAATAGCAGTTGCACTAGCAGGAACTAGAGAAAATCTATTTAGTTTGGCAAATACTCAAGTAGAAGGAGAGTATCTATTTAGTGGAAGTGATTCCTCTGTTAAACCATTTGTAAAAGATGCTGATGGAAAAATATCTTATGTTGGAGATAATAAGTTAAGAAAAATAGCAGTTGAAGAGGGTTCTTATAGAGAAAGAGGAGTAAATGGTTTTGATGCTATGATGTTTACATCTTCTCTTGCTTATAAAGGAGAGAGTTTTACTTTTTCTCAAAGTGATAGAATTTTAGATCAAGATGGAAATGAGTGGAAGCTTGATAGTGCTACAAATGTTTTAACAAAATATGATTTAGATGGAAATATAACAAGTGATACAATGTCAGCTTCATTTGATAGTGCGACACAAACTTATAGTTTTACTGTTCCAAATACAAATGGGGCAAGATTTGAAGCAAAATCAAATATTTTTGATTTGATGGATAATATTATTAATACTCTAAATATGGTTGATGACTCTGGAAATCAAATAACAAGAGAAGATGTAAGAGCAAATTTATCAAAACAGATTGATTCTATTGATAAATCTTTTGATAGTTTAAATATAACACATGCTGATTTAGGAGCTAAAAATAAGGTATTTGAAACATCTTTAGAATCTTTAAATTCTAAATTAACTCAATATAAGAAACTTGAAGAAACATTAAGTAGTGCTGATTTAACAGAAGTTTCAATTAAAATAAAAGCCTTAGAGCTTACATATACAGCAATGTATTCAACTATTGCAAAAACTAATGAATTATCATTAGTTAATTTTATGAAATAAAATAAAGTTTTAAATATTTTATGAAGTTTGATTTAAGGAGCTTTTTTTCTAGAGATTTAATAGCAGTTGCGCTATTTTTAGCAATGCTTGCTATTATTATTGTTCCTTTAAATCAAACTGCAATCGACTTTTTCATTTCTCTTTCGCTGGCAATTTCATTTTTAATTCTTTTAATCTCTTTATATATTCAAAAACCAGCAGATTTAACCACATTTCCAACTTTACTTCTAATTTTGGTTATTTTTAGATTATCTCTTAGTATTGCAACAACAAGGTCAATTTTGAGCGAAGGACATAATGGACCAGATGCTGTAAGTACCATTATTTCAGCTTTTGGGGAGTTTGTTGTTGGTGGAAATATGGTTATAGGGGTTATTATCTTTATAATTTTAGTTTTGATAAACTTTATGGTTGTAACAAAAGGTGCTACAAGAGTTGCTGAGGTAACTGCAAGGTTTACACTTGATTCTATGCCTGGAAAACAAATGGCAATTGATGCAGATTTAAATGCTGGATTTATTGATGATAAAGAGGCACAAGAGAGAAGAAAAGCACTTATTACTGAAGCAAACTTTTATGGAGCTATGGATGGATCTTCTAAGTTTGTAAAAGGTGATGCAATTGCAGGTATTATTATTACTGCTGTAAATATTGTAGGTGGACTTTTAGTTGGTATTTTTCAGCATGATTTATCTATAAATGAAGCAGGAGAAATTTATACAATTCTTACTATTGGTGATGGTCTTGTTACTCAAATTCCAGCTCTTTTAACTTCAACTGCAACTGCAATTATAATAACAAGGTCAAATACAGATGACGAGAAATTTGCTTCAAAAGCTGTTAATCAGCTTATTAAAGATAGTAAATCTTTAATTCTTGTTGGTATTGGTTTAATATTATTTGGTTTTGTTCCTGGTTTCCCAACAGGAATATTAAGTACTATGGGTATTATGATGATGGCTATGGGGTACACAATTGTAATGATTGAAAAAGGAGAGGATAACTCTATTACAAGATTGTTTAAATCTAAAGAGGCTAAATCTAAAGTTAGTGGAAAACCTGAGGAGTTAAGAGATAGGAAAAAAGCAGCTACTGTTCCTGATGAGAGTCAAAATATTGAAAATATTATGAGACTTGAAGTTCTTGAACTTAAACTTGGAATTAGGCTTTTACAGCTTGTTCAAGGAAATTCTGAACTTTTAGATAAAATTAAAGCTATTAGAAAAACTATTGCAGCTGAGCTAGGATTTATTATTCCTCAAATTAGAATTTCAGATGATTCAGCTTTGGGTGCAAATGAGTATGTATTTAATCTAAAAAGAATTCCAATAGCAAAAGGAAGAGTTGAAGTTGATAAACTTCTTGCTATGGGTGGTTTTGGAGAGAATTTGGCTGGTCAAAAAGTAAAAGAACCAGTATTTAATATTGATGCTATTTGGATAAATCCTGACCAAAAAGATGATGCTTTAATGAAAGGATTTACAGTAGTAGATGTTCCTTCTATTATTTCAACTCATATTTCAGAGATTATTAGAAGACATGCTGAAGATATTATAACTAGACAAGATATTGTTGATATTGTTGATAGATTGAAAAAAGATTTCCCAATTGTTGTGGAAGAGGCTATGAAAGTTACTTCTTATGGAAGTTTATTAAAAGTGTGTAAAGATCTGCTTCATGAAAAAATTCCAATTGTTGATATGCTAACAATTATTGAAGCAATAGCGGATATAGCAGAGTTTACAAAAGCCCCTGAAATACTTCTTGAACATGTAAGATCAAAATTGTATAGATTAATTACTCAAAAATTTAAAGATACAGATGGGGTTTTACATATTTTAACTATAAAACCAGAGTTGGAACAGCAATTTATGAGTAAGCTTCAAGAACATCATGGAGTTTCTCAACTAATGCTAAGTATTTCAGAGATAAATAGTCTTGTAACAAAAACAAAACATCTTTTAGATGAAGTTGAGAAAAAAGGATTTACAAAAGTTTGTATGGTTGTAGATCCAGTTTTAAGAAAAAGAATATCTGAAATATACGAGAAATTTGGTTTATCTATGCCTGTTTTATCTCATGCTGAACTTGATTCAAAAGCAAATTTTGCAATTGAAGGAACTTTAGAGTTCTAACACTAAATTTTAATTTTATACTTTTTAAAGACTGTTTTTTAACTAATTTATTTTATATATTTTATAAGGATTTTTTTGAAATATTATTACTTTTTTTTAAGAGACAATCCTACAATTAGAGGTTTGTCTTTAGTAAATTTTATAGCATCTTTTGGTGCTTGGTTTTCGACTGTTGCAATTTATACAATGATTGTAGATTTTGGTTCAAGTGAGTTAGCAATTTCAATAGTTACTGCTATGCACTTTATTCCAGCAATTATAATAGCTCCTTTTAGTGGAGCAATTATTGATAGAATGAAAATAAAGCCTTTAATGGTCTCTCTTCTTTTTATTGAACTTCTTATGACAGCTTGTTTTTTACTAATTTCAAGTGTTAATGATATGTGGCTACTTCTACTTTTTATTTTTATTAGAATGAGTGCAGCTTCTATGTTTTTTTCAAGTGAAATGTCACTCTTAGCAAAGTTATCAAGTGGAAAAGAGCTTCAAACAGCAAATGAGATACAATCAATTATTTGGTCTTTTACTTATGCTGTTGGTATGGCTATTAGTGGATTTGTTGTAAATTTATATGGAGCAAAAACTGCAATTTTAATTGATGTTATTATCTTTATAGTTGCTTTTTTAGTTTTTGTACAAATAAAAATAGATCTTGAATACAAAAAAGTAGAAGAGAAGATTTTAGAGCTTATGTTTGATGGTTTAAGATATATTAAAAATAATAAGATAATTTTACATCTAATCTTTTTGCATGCTAGTGTAGGGCTTACAAGTTATGATGCACTTATTACTATTTTGGCAAAAAATGAGTATAAAGAACTAATTGCAGTTCCACTTGCTATTGGACTTTCAAACTCTGTTAGAGCAGTTGCCCTAATGATTGGACCGTTAATATTAAATAGAATAATAAAAAAAGAGAATCTTCAATATCTTTTAGTTTTTCAAGGAGTTACAATAATTATTTGGGCATTTGTTCAAAGTAATTTTTATGCTTCTTTAGTAGCTCTATTTTTTGTAGGATTTAGTACAGCATTTTTATGGTCATACACTTATGCCCTTTTACAAAATAGGTGTGAAAAGAGATATATTGGAAGAGTAATATCATATAATGATATGTTTTTTATGTTTGCAAATGTAGCAACGACTCTGTTTATTGGAACTATGGCACATATTACTACTACAACAGTTATAACAATATCTCTTGGAGTTGCATTTTTGCTATATGCTTTTTATTATACAAAAGTTTATACAAAATTTTAAAAATAGCTTTATGGTATAATCCTTCAAAATTTATATGATAAAGTTCCTCTTTAATGGGAATGATTTAAAAGGAGAAAAAATGATACTTGATTATAAAGATATAAATGATTTAGATAGATATAAAATAATGTCAGGGAGTATAGTCCCAAGACCAATTGCATGGATAGTAACAGATGATGATGGAGTTTTAAATGCCGCTCCTTTTTCATATTTTATTCCAATTTCTACAAATCCAGCACTTGTAATTGTAGCTATTGGAAAAAAAGATGACGGAAGCCCTAAAGATAGTTTGGTAAATATTTTAAAAACAAAAAAAGCAACAATTTGTTTTCCAAATCAAAATAATGTTGAGCAAGTTCAAAAGTGTGCAGCTCAACTTCCAAAAAATCAAAGTGAAATAGAAAAATTTGAAATAGATGTAAAAAAAGAGTTAGCTGATTATCCACCAATTATTAGTTCAACTCAAACAGCACTATTTTGTGAATATTATGATACTTATAAAGTTGAAGGTGATACAACACCAGTTATTTTAAAAATAAATTTTCAATATATTGAAGATGGTAGAATAAATGAGAGAAATCATACAAAAATAGAGAGTATTGGAAGAGTAGGAGTTACTTTTAAAGCTATGGTTGATTTATAAGAGTATGAAAAAAATATATGGAAGTTTAATAATCTTTTTCTATTTTTTTAAATATCCAATATTTATATATACACTTTTTTATCAATTTTATTTAAAAGTAGAAGTTGGATATATCATGTTGGTTTTAACTCTTATTTCAGTAGTTTTAATAGTAAAAGATATATCTGTTTTTGTAAGAAAAAAGCTTAAGAAGAACTCTTAAGCTTTAAATTAAACTGCTGTATTTCCGCAATGTCCACATTTTTTTGCAGGAACTGGAATATCCATAGCACAATCTGAGCAAGTTTTTGTTAGAGGAGCAGGAGCTTTTTCACCTTTTAGTTTATTGTAAGATTTTATAAACATAAATACTACAAACCCTAAGATTATAAATGAAATTGTATCATTTAGAAAAACTCCAAGTTTTATTGCAGGTGCTCCCACTTTTTCCAAATCAGCTAAAGTTGCATAACTATTACCATCTAAAGGAATAAATAGTTGTGAAAAATCTACTTTTCCAAGTAATAAACCAATCGGAGGCATAACAACATTTTCTACAAGAGATTTTACAAATGTTGCAAAAGCTGCACCAAATATAAAACCAATTGCCATATCTACAACATTTCCAGATATTAGAAACTTTTTAAACTCTTTTAACATAATTTTGTCCTTGATTTTTTTTCGTATTATAGTTAATTTATCTTTTATAGATAATAAATTAACTTATTTTGTATGAAATAATTAAGAAATAATTCTTAAATTACAGTCTAATTACAATTAAGTTACAACTTAATTACAAGCTAAAATATATAACTTCTATTTAATTTACAAATAATATATTATCAAAAATATAAATTTAGGAAAAAGAATGAATAATTTAAGATTAAGAAATAAAATTTTTTTAATATTAGTTCTTCCAATATTAGTAATTTTCATGTTGTCATCTATTTTAATTCTTGAAAAAATAGAAAAAGTTAAAAATATGAATAGAACATCTAGTTATATTAATTTTACAGTCGAAATATCAAAATTTATAGCAACTTTACAAAAAGAGCGAGAGTTATCAATTATATATCTAAATAGTTATGGAAAAATGAAAGAAGATGATTTGAAAAAACAGATAAGTAGTAGCGTAATATCTCAAAAAAATTTGGAGAATTTTGTAGATAATTTTATATTAATTAAAAATGATAATAATCTTTTAGAGAAACTTGAACTTTTAAAATCTACTATTTTTACAATAGATGAAAAACGAAATAATACAATATCTTTAAATATAAATAATAAAGAGTTAGAACAGTTTTATGATGAAATAATTACAAATTTAATCTTATTTTATGATGAATTACTGGTATATTCAAATAGTAAAGAGTTATTAAAGGCTTCACAAAATTATATTTCAATAACAAATATAATAGAGAAATCATATAATGAAAAGGATTTAGTAAAAAATATTTTTGATTACAATTTGGTTTTAAATGTAGATTATAATAGTTTTATCTCTTTAATAGTATTCCAAGATGCAGATATTTCTGCACTAAGAAAAAATCTAACAAAAGAGCAGTTAGACTTTTTTAATCTAAAGCTAGATAATATAATTTTTCAAGATATAGAGAATTTTAGAGAGTTGATATTTTTAAAAATAGAGAAAGAGAGACTTTTAAATAGTATAAAAGAGGCTCTTGGTTATGGGGGTTTAATTCATTTATATAAAGATTTTACTTTAAAAAGTGATGAAAATATTTTAAATCAAATTCAAAAAAGTCATACAAAAATTTTAAGAGCAATTAAAGATTATAAAAAACTAAAACTTTTAAAAGATGAAGAAGGGCTTTTAGATGATATACAAAATGCCATAGATATATATTTATCAAAAGCTTATAGTAAAGAGTATTTAGATGATATTAAAGAACTAGATTTAAAAACTTTAAAAGCTTTAGAACTTTTATCAAAAAATATTTATGGTTCAAATAGCCAAAAGTGGGAAGAACTTACTTCAAAGAAAATATCTATATTTGAAGAGATAAAAGAGAAAATAGTGGAAGATACACTTTTATATATTGATAAAAATGTAAAAGAGTTGGATATTCAAATAATTTTATTTTTTGTTTTACTAATCTTATTGATATTATTAATTTTTATTGTAATTATAATTATGACAAGTAAAGTTACAAAATCTATTAGAAAGTTTGAAGATAATTTATCTCAATTCTTCTCTTATTCAATGAAAGAGAAAGATGAGATAAAGTTAAACCAACTTGAAGGAAAAGATGAATTTGCTTTAATGACAAAAAATATGAATGAACAAGTTCTAAAAATAGAAGAGATAACCCAAAATGATAAAAAAGTTATATTAGAGATAACAGATATTATAGAAAAGGTAAATAATGGTTTTTTTGAATACTCTATAAAAGAGAAGCCATCTACAAAAGAGTTACAAACTTTAGTTGATATTATAAATAAAATGATAGATAGAACAAGATTAAAGATAGATAGTTTAAATATGTTGTTAAATAGTTATGCTCAAGGTAATTATCAATTTAAATTAGATGAAACTCATAAGAAAGGAATGTATGGAGATTTTGGAATATTATGTAATTCTACTACCCTTTTAGGTCAAACTTCTTCACAATTAATTGCAATGATTTCAAATGCTGGAAAAAATTTGGAAGGTAATACAAAAATATTGACAACTTCATCTTCTGAATTGGCTATTTCTTCTTCAAATCAAGCTGTGTCTTTAAAACAGACTTCAGTTGCATTAGAACAAGTAACTCAGAATTTGAAAAATAATAATGAAAATATGAATAAAATGTTACAAATAGCAGATGAATTAAATAGTACAGCTACTATTGGAAGTAAATCAGCAACTCAAACTTTTAGTTCTATGGAAGAGATAAGTAAAAAAGTTGATGCTATAAATGAAGCAATAAGTGTAATTGAACAAATAGCATTCCAAACAAATATATTATCTTTAAATGCAGCAGTTGAAGCAGCAACAGCAGGAGATGCTGGTATTGGGTTTTCTGTTGTTGCTTTAGAGGTTAGAAATCTTGCAACTAGAAGTGCGAAAGCAGCAAAGCAGATAAAAGATTTAGTTGATAGTGCAAATCTTGAAACAAATAAGGGAAAAAATATTGCAGATACTATGATAAAAGGTTATGAAAAATTAGCTTCAAAAATTGTAGAGACAAAAGAGATAATTAATAATGTAACAATCTTTAGTAAAGAGCAAGAATTAGGTATTATAGAGATAAATGAAACTGTTTCAAAGCTTGATTCTGAAACTCAAAAAAATGCCCAAACAGCTTTAAATATTGATACTTTGTCAAATGAAGTATCAAAACTATCCAATAAATTACTTCAAATTACATCTTCTTCAAAAATAGATGAAAACTATTATGAAATGGTTGAAAATGTTGAATTAATAAAGCAAGTTTCTATTTATAAAAATGACCATATAAACTTTAAAAAAAGATATTTTAAAACTTTAGATAGTTTTGAACATTGTATAGTTGATAATTGTAAGAGTTGTAATTTAGGTAAGTGGATAACTCTTTGTGAAGATAAAAAAGAATTTTTTATAGAAGATATTAAGTGGAAACAATTAAAAGAGAATCATAAAAATGTACATAATAAACTACAAGAGTATATTACGCAAAATAGAGATAAAGTTGAAAACCAAACTTTAAGAAAAACAGCAAATCAAATAGAAGATGAAACTATAAAAGTTTTTGATAGTTTAAATGATATTTTATATTTAGAGTCAAGAAATAAGAAAAAGTAGTTGAACTACTTTTTACTTAACTATTTGATGAAGTTTTGAACATTGACCTAAATATGTATCCATTCCACACATATCATTCATAATATCTTGGAAACTGTGAGCATGTGCATTGTAAACATATACAAAAATTTCATCACCTTTTTTTAGGAAATTTTTCTTCCCAAAATCTGTATAAGCTGTTGCACCTGCTGCTATTAAAATACCTTTTGCTTTGTGTGCTTCTTTTAAAAATTGCCCTAATTCTTCAAGTGGTCCACAATCTTCTTGACAATTTAAAATATCAATCATCCAATCTTTTAATTTTTCAAAAAAATAGCTATAAGATTTAACAGCACTTGTTGTTCCATAATCACAAACTATACCATCTCTTTTAATAAATGAAGAGATATGATATTTGCTCAAGATTCCTTTTTCACTAAAATCATCTATTGGAATAATATCTTGAGAAATTCCTTTTGTTTTAGCTCCCCAATTCTTCTTAGTGCTTAGTTTATTTCCATCTTGAACCCTAATTGAGCAGTCATTAAAAGCTGCAAAATATTTTGGAACAATATCAACTACTTTTTCGTTCTCATAGACAAAATCACAAATTAGTGCAACTTCGGCTTCAACTTGTAGTTTTTCATCTTCTCTTCCGTGAGTTAAAATAACTTCATCACAAATAGGATAAGTTCCTAAAAAACTATTATGACCTTTTATATAAAAGGGGAACATACCTTTTGGAGCATCTTTTTCTTTAGTTTTAATTACAGAAAATTCATCAGCCTCTCCAGCTTCACCTAAGTGATTTGCAAAATTCCCAGCAACTGCAAAACCTAAATAATCTTTTAAATCTTCTATTAAATTCATAATTATTAAATCCTATTATAATTTGAAGTGAAATATTATCAAAAAAAGTTATTATAAAAGTCAAAAAAGGAATATAGTTTGTGTAGTTAAGGGTATTTTAAGAAAAATATTTACAAAGAGCAAAGCCCTTTGTAAAATAAAACTTACTTATTAATAGTTCTCCATTTAGCTGGACCTGTTGTATGAATAGAGTTACCTTCTGTATCAACAGCCACAGTTACAGGCATATCTTTTACTTCAAACTCGTAAATAGCTTCCATTCCAAGCTCTTCAAATGCTAAAGTTTTTGCACCTTTTATTGATTGAGCGATTAAATATGCAGCCCCACCAGTTGCGATTAGATAAATAGATTTGTACTCTTTTATTAAATCAATAGTAGGTTGTTTTCTCTCACCTTTTCCAATCATTCCCATGATACCAATTTCCATCATATCTTTTGTGAATTTATCCATTCTTGTAGATGTTGTTGGTCCTGCAGGTCCTACAACTTCATCTCTTACAGGATCAACTGGTCCAACATAGTAGATAAATCTATCTTTTAAATCAACACCATTTGGAAGAGGTTTTCCTGCATTTTTGTATTCAACAATTTTTTTATGAGCAGCATCTCTTGCTGTTAGGATTTTTCCTGATAAAAGTAGAGTATCTCCTGATTTAAATTGAGATAGATTTTCTTTTGTTAAATCTTCAATATTTACTCTTTTTATAGTATCCATTGGAAGTTTAATATCTGGCCAAAGGTCTAAATCAGGTTTATCAAACTTAGCTGCTCCATTACCATTTAATTCAAAATGAATATGTCTTGTTGCTGCACAGTTTGGAATCATAGCAACAGGTAATGAAGCGGCGTGACATGGATAATCTAAAATTTTAACATCTAAAACTGTTGTAAGTCCTCCTAGTCCTTGAGCTCCAATTCCAAGTTTATTGATATCTTCATAAAGTTTTAATCTTAACTCTTCAAGTGGAGTTTGAGCTCCTCTTTCTTTTAGCTCATGAATATCAACATGTCCCATTAAAGACTCTTTTGCTAGAAGCATAGCTTTTTCAGGGTTTCCACCAATTCCAATTCCTAAAATACCAGGAGGACACCATCCTGCACCCATATCTTTTACATTTGACATAACCCAGTCATAAATACTATCACTTGGATTTAAAACAGTAAATTTAGATTTGTTTTCACTTCCTCCACCTTTAGCTGCAACTGTTATTTCAATAGTATCTGAGTTATCAGTAGTTGTATGAATAACAGCAGGAGTATTGTTTTTTGTATTTGTTCTTTTTCCAGCTGGATCAGCTACAACTGAAAATCTAAGAGTATTATCAGGGTCTGTATAACCTTTTGCTACACCTTCATTTAAAACATCTTCTAAATTTCTACTTAAATCTAAATTAGCTTTTAGACCAACTTTTACAAAAATATTTACACTTCCTGTATCTTGACATAGGGGTCTATGACCCATAGCACACATTTTTGAATTAATTAAAATTTGTCCAATTGCATTTTTTGCAGATTCACTTTGTTCTTTTTCATATGCCTCAACCATTCCTTTTACGAAATCTTCTGGATGATAAAAAGAGATGTATTGACAGGCTGAAGCAACTGAATCTATAATATCTTGTTCTGTAATTTTTTTACTCATAAGTTTTTCCTTTTTTTGTTTAGAAATTCTAAAATTATATCAATGCGGTTTTAAAAATAGGCTTTTTGTAAACTAAAAAGATAGATATTTTAAAAAAATGTTTAGTTTAGAAATAGCTTTTACATAAAAAAAGCTACTCTAAAAAAAAGAGTAGCTTTTTTTGAATTCTTAAATATTAAGCAAAAAATCTTTTTTCTGCTTCATCTTGTAATTTAACACCTGAATATTTAGCTCTTTGAACTAATTCCCAAAAATATCTATAAGTTGCTCTATCGTGTAACTCTCCATCATATTGAATTGGTCCCCACTCAGCATCTTGAGCTTTGATTAAGATATTTTGTGCAGCTTCAAGTTCTGTAAAATCTGGTCTCATTGCATCAACAATAGCTTGAACTTGTGTTGGATAAATTGACCACATTCTCATAAATCCAAACTCATTTCTTGCTCTTTCAGCATCTTTATATGTTTGGTATGGATTTTTTAAATCTAAAGTTACATTATGTGCTGGGATTACACAATTTTGAATAGCAGCTTGTGCAACTTTTGCTTTTGCAGCTCCGATTAATCTATGGTCAAATTGCCCAGGACTTCTCATATTTATTGCTGGAATTGCTCCTTGATATCCTGAAACGAAATCCATTAAACCAAAATCTAAAACTTGTAACCAAGGTAAAGTTGCGATTTTTTCAACATCTTGTAATGCTCCATGAGTTTCAATTAAAACGTGAATTGGAATCTCTTTTTTAATTCCAGCTTTTTTTGCTACTTCTTGAATATACTCAATTTGAGTTTTTGCATCTTCATAACAAGTTGATTTTGGTAGAGTAATGTATGCTAAATTTTCTCCAGCACCAGGAACTAAGATATCAACATCTTGTCTCCAATCTGGGTGTGAATGATCGTGAATTCTAGTACCAGCCATTTTATATGGATTTGCTTCAGAGTTTACAACTCTTACTATCATTTGAGCATGTTCAACTTCTTTTCCTGTCTCTGCACCATCTTCACAATCGCAAGTAATGTCAAAAACTGGTCCCAGTTTTTTTTGCATTTCAAAACCTTTTAGGATTAGTTTTTCACTTCCTGCAAAGTGTTCACAAGTTGGAATAATTGGTAAAGATTTACCAGATTCAAATAAAGCTTCTTTTGGGTGTGTCATTTTGTTTTTTCCTTTTTTGTTGAATTTAATTTTTTATTTTTTTGTAGATTTTTTTGGGATTACAACAGTATAATCTAAATCTAGTACAACATTTGAAAGATATTTACCATCTTCACCTTTTGCATTTTCTATCTCTGTTGGATTTTGATTTTTAAGAGCAATAGTTCTTAATCTTAAAAGTCCAATATCCTCTCTTTTATGCTCTATTTTCTCTAAAATTTCTGTATAAGCATAGATTGTATCCCCCGCATAAGTTGGATTACAATGATTTCCACTATTTATAGCATATACCCATTGAGCATTTTGTAGCCCATTAAAAGAGATAGCTCTTGCCATAGAGATGATAATTCCACCATACATTAATCTTTGTCCCATAGGAGTAGATTTCATCATATGCTCATTGAAGTGTACTTTCGCATTATTTTGATAAAGCTTTGTTGCAAGTGTGTGATCACTATTATCTATTGTAATTCCTTCAGGATGATTTAACCTTTCTCCTACTTCATAATCTTCAAAGAAATACTCTCCACCACTAGCATTAACATCAATAGCACCAATAGTTGGGATATTGATGTTGTCTAAAATTGGTGTAGTTTTTTCAAAAGTGGGAACAATGTTTATTTCACTTAAAGTTGAGAGGTCTTTTTTATGAACCATTACCCATCTTTTAAAGTTTAGAACTTCATTTCCATCTTGATTTATTCCAATAGAGTGAACATAAACAACTCCACTTTTTCCATTTGAATTCTCTTTTAATCCAATTACTGTTGAAGTCATACTAACAGTATCTCCAACAAAAACAGGGTTTGGAAAAGATATTTCAGCATAACCTAAATTTGCAATAGCATTTAAAGATATATCTTGAACACTTTTTCCAAATGTTAAGTGAAACATTAAAATATCATCAATTGGTCTTTTTTTATATCCAATCTCTTTTGCCACTATATCACTTGAATGTAGTGAGAATCGCGAACCAGTAAAAGCGATGTATAAAGATACATCACCTTCACTTACTGTTCTAGGGAGTGGATGGATTATTTTTTGTCCAATACTAAAATCTTCAAAATAGTTACCATAATTTATTTTTGACAAACAAAACTCCTTATTTATTAAATAGATTTTGACCTAAAGATTTATAAGTCTCATAAAGTTTTATCATTTTTCTTGCCCATTTAATTCTTGAAGAATCAACAAGTTTATTGTTATGTAGGATTACTTCTTTCCCTTCTCTTGATGCTTCTTCATATTTTGCAATCATATCTTCATAATCTTCAACTTCAGACTGTTTTGGAGTGAAAATATCATTTATATAATCAATTTGAATTGGATGAATAAGTGATTTTCCATCAAATCCAAGATTAAAGGCATCTTTTGTAGAGTCTTCACAAGCAAACTCATCATGAACATCAAAATGTGGACCATCAATTACAGTTTTTCCATAAGCTTTTGCAGCAAGTGCTATTTGAGCTAAATATGTAACTATAGCTTTTGAACCTCTTTTTATATCAATTTGAAGTCTATTTGCTAATTTATTTGAACCAACAACAACAACTTCAACTTTAGGGCTAGCTGCACAAATTTCTTTAATATTAAGTACAGCCATTGGAGTTTCAATCATAATCATTAAAGTTAATTTTGGATTTATCTCTTCAATTAATTTAACAGCTTCTAAAACATCCTCTTTTGAGTCAATTTTAGAGAATAATAAACCATCAATTTCAATCTCTTTTGCTAAAGCTAAATCTTTTTTCAGATCTTCACTTCCAAGATTATTGATTCTTAAAATTCTTTCACTATCTCCAAAACTTGGACCTTGTTCAGTATAAATTTCTTTTAAAGTAGCTCTTCCTAACTCTCTTTGATCTTCTAAGATTGCTTCAAAATCAAAAATAACAGTATCAGCTAAAACAGTCTTTGCTTTTTCTACATTGTGTTTATTGTATGAAGGAACTAATAGCATAGATCTTCTTGCTTTATACTCAACTACTTCTTCACCTTTAGATATAGCTCTTTCTAAATCATGTAAATCTTTTACAAGTTGTTTTCTAAGAACTTTTCCATTTTTTGTTCTTGGATAATCACTCATTGTAAATATTTTTTTAGGAGCTTTATATTTAGCTAAGTTTGCTTGAGAGAATTTTAAAATCTCTTCCTCTTTCTCTTTATTTAAAGGAGAATGACCAACAACTGCAATAGCAACAAGAGTTTTGTCTTTTTCAATATCTAAACCAAAAGCAACACAATCAGCAACATCAGGATGAGTTTTTACAACTCTTTCAATTTCATGTGGACTTACTCTAAATCCAAAAGTATTGATAATATCATCTTTTCTTCCAATAAACCAGATATATCCATCTTTATCTTTTCTTGCATAATCTCCTGTAAAGAAATATCCATCATGTCTTGATTTTAAAGTCTCTTCTTCAAGTTGCCAATACTCTAAAAATAGTCCTGGATCATCTTCTCCAATACAAATCATTCCTTCTTCTTCAACTCCTACTTCTTCTAGTGTTTCAGGGTTTAAAAGTTTTACAATATGTCCTGGTTGTGGGAAACCAGCACTTCCTGGTCTTATTGGATTGAATTTTGAGTGTGAAATGTAGTATGAACACTCACTCATTCCAATAGCTTCAAAAATATCTTGTTTAAATCTCTCTCTCCAAAGTCCTAACATCTCATCACTTAAATGCTCACCAGCACTCATACAATATCTTAGACTTGGGCAATCATCAAGTGTGAAATCTGTTTTTTGAATAATTTGTCTATATATTGTTGGAACTCCAATAAATATAGTACATTCATGTTTTTTGATTAAATCAATCCAAGTTGAAGCATCATTTGAACCTTCATAAGCAATAACTGTATGACCATTATATAATGGATCCATAAGTGCAGAACCTAAAACATAAGTCCAGTTAAATTTTCCAGAGTGCATAATTCTGTCATTCTCTTTAAAATCAAACCAATAATCAGTTGCAGGTTTTCTTCCTACTAGCGATCTATGAGAGTGTAAAACACCTTTTGGATAACCAGTTGTTCCAGAAGTATATACTAAATATGCAGGTTCTCCTGATTTTGAGTTATAGTGATTTGCTTTAGTGTCTGTATCTTTAAAAATTTGATTTAAAGAGTAAACATTTATATCTTTTGGTTTTTTTAAATCTTCAACATTATCAACACCCGCAACAACAATTGTTCTTAAATTATCAAGATTTTCTAAATATGGAACTAAATTTTCATACATAGAAGCAGATAAAACAATGGCTTTTGCTTGAGAATCTTCAGCTAAATATTTAACTTCACTACCACTTAAAAGTGTTGAAGTAGGAACAGCAATCATTCCACCTTTCATTACTCCAAAAAACGATATTGGATAAGCTAAAGAGTTTTTTAGACAAACTAAAACTCTATCTCTTGGTTCAAGTCCAATTCCTCTAAAGAAATTTGCTACTTGATCTGATTTTGTTGATAACTCTTTATAAGTTATTGTATCTGTACCTAATTTATCATCTTCAATAATCATAGCAACATTATTTTCTTTATTAGTTCCTAACCATGATGAAGTACAAGCAACTCCTATATTTAAAAATTCAGGAACTTCTAGTTTAACTGTTTGACTCATTTTAATCTCCTTAGAATATTACAATTGACCATATGGCCAGTTTTCTTTAAATGTATGTAAAGGCATTTTATTTAACACAGAAAGTGCAAATAACTCATCTTCTTTTGATAAACTATTTAAGGCATAAGCTCTTAAAATATTTTGTAAAGATTTTCCAAACATTGGTGGATCTAACATCTCTCCTTCATATCTAATAGCCCCACTTAAAAGTGCATCAGCTTCAATAGCAGCTTTTAAAATAGCTACATCTTTCTCTATTTCTAAAGGAGATGGAGTAAATGCAACTTTACAGATATTTATATGGTTTGGAGTAATAACTTGTTTACCTGTTAATCCCATTGCAGTCTCTCTTAAAGCATGAGCATAAACATGTTTACTAGCTTCATCTCCATGTAAATCTAACCATCTTCTAATATCTTTTTTCTCAACACAGCTATCTGGTAGAGAATGTGGTGTTAAAAGAACTTCAACCCCTCCAATTACCCCTTTACCTTTAATTCTAGCTTCCATTGTAAGAATATTAAAGAAAGTTTCAAGTTCATCAATCCAACCTTTTGGAGTAATTTTATAAGCCATAGCTTTTGAAAAATCGTGAATTCCAAATACGATATGTTTAACTGTTGAATGCTCCATTAATCTATCTGCAATTTGAAGTGATTTTGGATGTTCAATAATTGGTTGAATTGTAAGTTTACTTCCAATAGAGATTAACCAAGAGCTTAAATCTCTAATCTCTGCACTTCCATAAACTTCTCCAGCTTTAGCTAAAACAATCACATCAATATACTGATGAATTTGTTTTAACATTTTTAAATCCTCTTCATACTCTTCTGTTCTAAATGGATTTATTCTTATAGCTATTTGAAAATCTCTTTCAGGGAATTTTGGTAATTCTTGAATTAAAAGTTCTCTACTCATAGCTTTTTGTCTACAACCATCTTCTAAATCAAATAAAACAGTATGAGCTTTTGTTTTATAAGCATGTTTTTGTAGTCTTAGTTTCGCTTGTTCCATTGTTTCATAAGACCCATCTAGTGGATTATATTTAATTGGTGGATAGTATATTTGAATACCTGGCCAATAACCACCAAGAACTGGTGTTAAATCGTCATTTGCTGTTAATTTAGATAAATCTATCGCAGAAGTCATCATATTTAAACCTTTCATATTTTTTTACTTGTTTTATGTACAATGAGTTTATTACACATAAAAACTAACAAAGAATTTATACACAAATTAAAATGAATAAATTTTATATCTTTTAATATAGTAAATAAATTTAAGTTTATTATAATAAATGTCGTACAACTACCAATTTTAGGGAAATAAAACTTAAAAAACATTATAAAGAATGGGATTAACAAGGAAATTGGATAGATAAATTAAGATAAAGTAGGGATGATTTTTATAAAAAAAGAGAGTTTTTTCTCTTTTTTATAAATCTTGTAAAAAATTTAGTGTTTCAAAATAGTCTATTAAAAAAGGTTTTGATACTTTTTCAAAACTATTTATATCCTCATATAAATTTATAAAAAACTCAAAATCTATATTTTTATTTTTTAAAGCTTCAATTGAAAGTAGGGTATCATTTATAGAACCTAATTTTGAAGGAGTTATCAAAAAGCATTTTGTCTTGAACTCTTTTATTAAATTAATCATAAAATACTCTTTTTTTATTGGTACCATAAGTCCACCAGCTCCTTCAATTATTAAAACATCACAAAAATTTTGTAAATACTCTTTCTTCTCTTTTAAAAACTCAATATCTATATATGTGTTTCCTTTTGCAACATAAGGGGAAGCAGGAAGTGTAAATTGATAAGGAACACAATCATTTATAGATACTTTTTCAAAATCTGGATTTAGTTTTTTTGTAAGTTCAAGCATTCTTGTTCCATCTAATGGTGTATTATTTTCTACACCAGTTTCAATAGGTTTAAAATAACCAACTTTTAAATTGGAATTTGAAAAGTAGTTTAAAAATTTTTTACAAGCATAAGTTTTCCCTACATTTGTATTTGTTGCTGTTATAAAGATTGTTTTTCCTATATACTCTTTTGGGTTAATTTTCATAATAATCTCTTTTTGGTTATAATTTGTATCTTTAAAAAAATGATTTTATCATAGTAAAAATAATAAGGGTTTTATGTGAGTAATGAGATAGAAATAGAACTAAATGAAGATTTAGAAGTACAAGAACCAAAAAAGTATAATGTTTTTTTATTGAATGATGATTATTCAACTATGGATTTTGTAATTGATGTATTAATAAAAGTATTTAGAAAAACAATAAGTGAAGCGGAAGCAATAATGTTAAGTGTTCATAATAATGGAAAAGGTCTTTGCGGGGTTTATAGTTTTGAAATTGCAAGTACAAAAGTTGCACAAGTAAAAAGTTTGGCAAGAGAAAAGGGCTTTCCTTTAAAAGCTATAATGGAAGAAGAGTAAAAAATGATTAGTAAAGAGTTAAGACATATTTTTGCACAAGCAATTAGCTATGCAAAAACAAATAAACATGAATATTTAACATTAGAACATATTTTTTTGATGCTTATAAATGATGTAACAATAGAAAATATGTTTATTGATTTAGGAGTTGATACAAAGGTTTTGTTTGAAGATTTAAAAAAATATATTGAAGCAAATACTCCAAGACTTCCAGATGGAATTATAGATGAACCAATAGAGACTTTGGCTCTATCTTCAACTATTGAGTATATGGTTGCACATACTCAAAGTAGTGGAAAAACAAAGGCAAATGTTGAAGATATGTTTGTTGCAATCTTAAAAGATGAGAAAGCTTATGCTACATATTTATTGAAAAAATTGGGAATTCAAAGAGTTGATATATTAGAAGAGATTTCTCATAAACCAGAAGAACAAAATGATGAGCAAAAAGATGATAAAAGTGATAAGGTTTTAGAAGATAATTCAAGTGAGCTTGTAGGAATTGCTAAAAAATCTCAAATAGACCCAGTTATTGGAAGAGATAAAGAGTTAGAAAGAGTTATAGAAATTTTAGGAAGAAGAAAGAAAAATAATCCACTTTTAGTTGGAGAGCCAGGAGTTGGGAAAACAGCAATTACTGAAGGATTAGCTTTAAAAATTGCTAAAAATGAAGTGCCAGATTTTTTACAAGATTCAAAAATATTTTCACTTGATATGGGTTCAATGTTAGCAGGAACTAAATATAGAGGAGATTTTGAGAAAAAATTAAAATCACTTTTAAAAGAGATTTCAAAAATTCCAAAGGCAATCTTATTTATAGATGAAATTCATACTATTGTTGGAGCTGGAAGTGTTGGTGGAAGTGCTATGGATGCTTCAAATATATTAAAACCACTTTTAGCAAATGGAAAGTTAAGATGTATAGGAGCTACAACATTTGCAGAGTATAGAAATGATTTTGCAAAAGATAAGGCACTTAGTCGAAGATTTGCAAAAGTTGATATAAATGAGCCGTCTATTGAAGATTCTATTTTGATTTTAGAGGGGTTAAAGTCAAAATATGAAGAGTATCATAAAGTAAAATACTCTAAGAGTGCTATTATAAGTGCAGTTGAATTGAGTAAAAAATATATTCAAGATAGATTTCTACCAGATTGTGCAATAGATGTTATAGATGAGGTAGGAGCTAGTAAAAAAATAGAGTTATCTAAAACTTTAAAAGTAAAAAATGATACAAACATTACAATTAGTTCAAAAGATGTAGAAGAAACTATCTCTAAAATGGCACATATTCCAGCAAGAAGTGCTACAAAATCTGATTTATCTCTTCTGAAAAATTTAGAAAAAAATATGCAAAAAAGAGTTTTTGGACAAGATAAAGCTATAAATTCAATAGTTCAGGCAATAAAAATAAATAAAGCGGGACTAGGTCTTGATAAAAAACCAATAGGAAGTTTTTTATTTACTGGACCAACAGGAGTTGGAAAAACTGAAGTGGCAAAAGAGTTGTCTTTACAAATGGGAATTCATTTTGAAAGATTTGATATGAGTGAATATATGGAAGCTCATGCTGTTTCAAGACTTATTGGAGCACCTGCTGGATATATTGGATTTGAGCAAGGAGGACTTTTAACTGAAAGTATAAGAAAACATCCTCATACAGTTTTACTGCTTGATGAGATAGAAAAAGCTCATCCAGATTTAATGTCAATTTTACTTCAAGTTATGGATAATGCAGAATTAACAGATAATAGTGGAAATAAAGCAGATTTTCAAAATGTTATTTTAATAATGACTTCAAATTTAGGAGTTACTGAAGCAAATGTTATGGGATTTGCAAAAAATGAAAAATTAAATGAAAATAGGGCTATAAATAAATTTTTTGCTCCAGAGTTTAGAAATAGGCTTGATGCAGTTGTTAGTTTTGATAGTTTAAGTTTAGATATTGTTTCTAAAGTTGCTGGAAAGTTTATTGAAGATTTAGAAAAGCAATTAGAAACTAAAAAAATTAAAATAGAAATAAGTAAAAAAGCAAAAGATGAATTAGCAAGATTGGGATACGATAAAACAATGGGAGCAAGACCTTTAAATAGAGTAATATCAGATAAAATCAAAAATCCATTAACAGATGAGATTTTATTTGGAAAGCTTAAAAAAGGTGGTTTAGTAAAAATAGATTTTAAAGATGAGTTTGTATTTGAATATAGTTTATGAAACACAATTCTTTTACAATCACTTTGATACAATTTTAAATTAAATAAAATATAAAGGGAAAATATGAAAAAGAGTTTAGTTATTACTGCAACTGCACTATTGCTATTTGTTGGCTGTACTGAAGAGAAAAAAGAGCAAACGACATCAAAACAAGAGCTTGTTCAAACTAATGAAAAAAAAGCTGAAGAAGTAAAACAAAAAGAGATTAAGGTAGAAGAACAAAAAAAAGTAGAAACTCCAAAAGATGAAGAAAAAAAGCTAGAAGAAGCAAAAGCTGCTGAAACTAAAAAAGAGGAAGTAACACAAACTATAGCAGTAGTAAATGATAGTGATGGAGAAGCTTTATTTAAAACATGTACATCTTGTCATGGACAAAAAGCTGAAAAAGAAGCTTTAGGAAAATCTCAAGTAATTGCTGGTTGGGATAAAGATAGAGTAATCAAAGCATTAAATGGTTACAAAGATGGAAGTTATGGAGGAGTTATGAAAGGTATTATGAAGCCTCATGTTGAGTCAAAAACTCCTGAACAAATTAGTGCTTTAGCAGATTTTATCTCAAAACTTTAAAATATTTTTAGAACTTGGACTTTCTCAAAGAGAATCTTAAAGCACAAGAGTCCAAGCTCTCTTTTTTCTTTTCTTTATAAAAAACTTATACTTAATACTTAAAATAGAGGATTTATTTTTTAAGTTCCTATTAAATTTTCAATTAATGTAAATAATTTTAAGTGATAAAAGCCCAAAGAATCGAGTATTTTATGTTAAAAGCGACAAATCCGCAAATTTAAGCTAGATTTAATAAGAAACCTCTTGACAAAGTGGAAAAAACCTATTATAATTCCCGTCCAATTTGACCACAGAGGGTTAAAATTACGATCTTTAAAAGGATAAGTAAGTTTGTAAAGAAGAAGTGAAGTAATCTTTGTAAACCGAATATGTTAAACTTGATATTCAAAAAAAATAAAAAAGAACAAGAAGTAAATTCTTGTCTATAAATTTGAGTGATAATTTTGTAACTAACAATAAATTGAGAAATTTAGAGTAATTATAAAATATGTCAGTTTCAAACACTATAAAAAGATAAAAGATATTTAATTTTTATGTATATAAATACATACTTTAAATATAGAATAAAAAATTTATGGAGAGTTTGATCCTGGCTCAGAGTGAACGCTGGCGGCGTGCTTAACACATGCAAGTCGAACGAGAACGGGCTATAGCTTGCTATAGTTGTCAGCTAAGTGGCGCACGGGTGAGTAATGTATAGGTAATGTGCCTCTTACTAAGGGATAACAAATGGAAACGTTTGCTAATACCTTATACTCCTTATTAACATAAGTTAATAAGGGAAAGATTTATCGGTAAGAGATTGGCCTGTATTGTATCAGTTAGTTGGTGGGGTAATGGCCTACCAAGACAATGACACATAACTGGTTTGAGAGGATGATCAGTCACACTGGAACTGAGACACGGTCCAGACTCCTACGGGAGGCAGCAGTGGGGAATATTGCACAATGGACGAAAGTCTGATGCAGCAACGCCGCGTGGAGGATGACACATTTCGGTGCGTAAACTCCTTTTATATAAGAAGATAATGACGGTATTATATGAATAAGCACCGGCTAACTCCGTGCCAGCAGCCGCGGTAATACGGGGGGTGCAAGCGTTACTCGGAATCACTGGGCGTAAAGAGCATGTAGGCGGATTGATAAGTTTGAAGTGAAATCCTATAGCTTAACTATAGAACTGCTTTGAAAACTGTTAATCTAGAATGTGGGAGAGGTAGATGGAATTTCTGGTGTAGGGGTAAAATCCGTAGAGATCAGAAGGAATACCGATTGCGAAGGCGATCTACTGGAACATTATTGACGCTGAGATGCGAAAGCGTGGGGAGCAAACAGGATTAGATACCCTGGTAGTCCACGCCCTAAACGATGTACACTAGTTGTTGTGAGACTAGATCTTGCAGTAATGCAGTTAACACATTAAGTGTACCGCCTGGGGAGTACGGTCGCAAGATTAAAACTCAAAGGAATAGACGGGGACCCGCACAAGCGGTGGAGCATGTGGTTTAATTCGACGATACACGAAGAACCTTACCTGGACTTGACATAGTAAGAATGATTTAGAGATAGATTAGTGTCTGCTTGCAGAAACTTGCATACAGGTGCTGCACGGCTGTCGTCAGCTCGTGTCGTGAGATGTTGGGTTAAGTCCCGCAACGAGCGCAACCCTCGTCCTTAGTTGCTAACAGTTCGGCTGAGAACTCTAAGGAGACTGCCTACGCAAGTAGGAGGAAGGTGAGGATGACGTCAAGTCATCATGGCCCTTACGTCCAGGGCTACACACGTGCTACAATGGGGTATACAAAGAGCGGCAATACAGTGATGTGGAGCAAATCTTATAAAATACCTCCCAGTTCGGATTGTAGTCTGCAACTCGACTACATGAAGTTGGAATCGCTAGTAATCGTAGATCAGCTATGCTACGGTGAATACGTTCCCGGGTCTTGTACTCACCGCCCGTCACACCATGGGAGTTGAACTCATTCGAAGCGGGGATGCTAAAATAGCTACCTTCCACAGTGGATTCAGCGACTGGGGTGAAGTCGTAACAAGGTAACCGTAGGAGAACCTGCGGTTGGATCACCTCCTTTCAGAGAATAGAATTAAGATTTGTTTCTTAATGATTCAAAAGAGAAAAAAAGAAAATCAAGATAATATATTCGGTTTATAAAGATTATTTGATAAATAGGTGAAATGGGCCTATAGCTCAGCTGGCTAGAGCGCTCGACTGATAATCGTGAGGTCTCAGGTTCAAGTCCTGATAGGCCCACCATTAAATAATCTTAAAAGATTAGAGTGGGGAATTAGCTCAGCTGGGAGAGCGCCTGCTTTGCACGCAGGAGGTCAGCGGTTCGATCCCGCTATTCTCCACCACTAAAGAGAGATTTAATATAAGTTTTATAGAGATATAAGATTTATATTAGAGCTTTAAATAGAAGTTTCTAAAGATATTTAAAAATATAATGTTAAAGTCTTTTAATTTTTTTCGTAAGGTTAAATAGAAATATTTAATTTTAAAACAAAAAAATTTCATATCTAAAATTTAATAGAGATATTAAATTAACTATAGATAACACAACTAGATTATTAGAGTATATAGAGATATATATGTTTAATAAGATAGTAGCCAAAGAATATTATCAAATTTATAAATATAAGAAATTATATTTATAGGCAAGAAAAAAGGAACCTGAATAAAATCGTAAGATTTTTTTAGGCTCCGTATATAAGCTATTAAGGGCTAATGGTGGATGCCTAGACTGTAAGAGGCGAAGAAAGACGTATTAGGCTGCGATAAGCCACGGGGAGCTGCCAAAGAGCTTTGATCCGTGGATTTCTGAATGGGGCAACCCAATATAATGAGAATTATATTACCCTACGGGGAGCAAACCTAGTGAAGTGAAACATCTCAGTAGCTAGAGGAAGAGAAATCAAAAGAGATTCCGTAAGTAGCGGCGAGCGAACGCGGATTAGGACAAACCCAATGCTTGCATTGGGGGTTGTAGGACCATGATATAAGATTAAAGAGGATAGATGAAATACTTGGAAAAGTGTAGCATAGAAGGTGAAACTCCTGTAATTAAAATTCTCAATAACTTTAATGGTATCCTGAGTAGGTCGGAACACGTGATATTTTGACTGAAGCTGGGGGGACCACCCTCCAATCCTAAATACTACTTACAGATCGATAGTGAACAAGTACCGTGAGGGAAAGGTGAAAAGTACTGCAGCGAGCAGAGTGAAATAGAACCTGAAACCATTAGCTTACAATCATTCAGAGCCCTATGATTTATCAGGGTGATGGACTGCCTTTTGCATAATGAGCCTGCGAGTTGTGGTGTCTGGCAAGGTTAAGCCAAGTGCGAAGCCGTAGCGAAAGCGAGTCTTAATAGGGCGACATAGTCAGATGCTGCAGACCCGAAACGAAGTGATCTATCCATGAGCAGGTTGAAGCTGGTGTAAGAGCCAGTGGAGGACCGAACCCGCTGACGTTGAAAAGTCTTGGGATGACTTGTGGATAGGGGTGAAAGGCCAATCAAACTTCGTGATAGCTGGTTCTCTCCGAAATATATTTAGGTATAGCCTTGTGTTGTAGCATATAGGGGTAGAGCACTGAATGGGCTAGGGCTGCTTACCGCGGTACCAAACCCTATCAAACTATGAATACTATATGTGGAATCACAGGAGTCAGGCGGTGGGTGATAAAATCCGTCGTCGAGAGGGGAACAACCCAGACTAACAGCTAAGGTCCCTAAGTTACATCTAAGTGGAAAACGATGTGGAGTTACTGTGACAACCAGGAGGTTGGCTTAGAAGCAGCCATCCTTTAAAGAAAGCGTAACAGCTCACTGGTCTAGTGATTCTGCGCGGAAAATATAACGGGGCTAAGATGTACACCGAAGCTTTAGATTCAATTTTAATTGAGTGGTAGGAGAGCGTTCTATTCAGCGTTGAAGGTATACCGGTAAGGAGTGCTGGAGCGGATAGAAGTGAGCATGCAGGCATGAGTAGCGTTAAAAGGGGTGAGAATCCCCTTCGCCGAAAACCCAAGGTTTCCTACGCGATGCTCGTCATCGTAGGGTTAGTCGGGTCCTAAGTCGAGTCCGAAAGGGGTAGACGATGGCAAATTGGTTAATATTCCAATACCAACATATAAGCGCGATGTGGGGACGCATAGAGTTAATCGAGGTCACGGATGGAAGTGTGGCTCGAAGGATGTAGGTTGTTAAGTAGGCAAATCCGCTTAACGTTAGACCGAGATCTTACAGGCTCTTGACACTCTTCGGAGGAGATGGAGAATCGATGATACTGTCGTGCCAAGAAAAGCCACTAAGTATATTATATGTTGCCCGTACCGTAAACCGACACAGGTGGGTGGGATGAGTATTCTAAGGCGCGTGGAAGAACCCTCTTTAAGGAACTCTGCAAACTAGCACCGTATCTTCGGTATAAGGTGTGCCTACTTTGGTATATGAACTTGCTTCAAAAAGCTAAAGAGGTTGCAACAAAGAGTCCCTCCCGACTGTTTACCAAAAACACAGCACTTTGCTAACACGTAAGTGGATGTATAAGGTGTGACGCCTGCCCGGTGCTCGAAGGTTAATTGATGATGTCAGCTCACGCGAAGCATTTGATCGAAGCCCGAGTAAACGGCGGCCGTAACTATAACGGTCCTAAGGTAGCGAAATTCCTTGTCAGTTAAATACTGACCTGCATGAATGGCGTAACGAGATGGGAGCTGTCTCAAAGAGGGATCCAGTGAAATTGTAGTGGAGGTGAAAATTCCTCCTACCCGCGGAAAGACGGAAAGACCCCGTGCACCTTTACTACAGCTTGACACTGTAGCTTGGATATTCATGTGCAGGATAGGTGGGAGGCTATGATGACTAGACGCCAGTAGAGTCGGAGCCATCCTTGAGATACCACCCTTGAATATTTGAGTTACTAACTGCGAAGAGTTATCCTCTTTCAGGACAATGTCTGGTGGGTAGTTTGACTGGGGCGGTCGCCTCCTAAATAGTAACGGAGGCTTACAAAGGTTAGTTCAAAGCGGTTGGAAATCGCTTGTTGAGTATAATGGCATAAACTAGCTTGACTGTGAGACCAACAAGTCGAACAGAGACGAAAGTCGGTCATAGTGATCCGGTGGTTCTGCGTGGAAGGGCCATCGCTCAAAGGATAAAAGGTACGCCGGGGATAACAGGCTGATCTCCCCCAAGAGCTCACATCGACGGGGAGGTTTGGCACCTCGATGTCGGCTCATCGCATCCTGGGGCTGTAGTCGGTCCCAAGGGTATGGCTGTTCGCCATTTAAAGCGGTACGCGAGCTGGGTTCAGAACGTCGTGAGACAGTTCGGTCCCTATCTTCCGTGGGCGTAGGAAAGTTGAAGAGATTTGTCCCTAGTACGAGAGGACCGGGATGAACCAACCACTGGTGTACCAATTGTTCTGCCAAGAGCATCGTTGGGTAGCCACGTTGGGATGTGATAAGAGCTGAAAGCATCTAAGCTCGAAGCCAACTCTAAGATGAACTTTCCCTGAAGTTCCCAGCAAGACTAGCTGGTTGATAGGCTGGGTGTGTAATGGGTGTAAGCCCTTTAGCTGACCAGTACTAATAGAACGTTTGGCTTATTTTAATCATTTCTTTGGTTTACTATCTTATTAAGCATATTTTACTTATGTTTAATTTGTTGATTTATATGTAGTTATACAAATATGAAAGCATAAAGACTTTAGCATTAGATTCTCAAATATCACAATTTGAGTAGAAAGAGTTAATCCTTTTAGAATTACAATATTCTTTAAGCATTTATACTTTAACTTTTTTTACTCAAATTTGTTGGTGGTTAAAGAGAAGTGGAAATACCCAGTACCATTCCGAACCTGGCAGTCAAGCACTTCATCGCCGATAATACTGCAGGGTCCCCTTGTGGAAACGTAGGTCGCCGCCAGCTCTTTTGAGTTTTTACATACACACAAAAGCTTAGCTCTTTATACTATTATCAGTATATCGTGCTAAGCTTTTTTTTTACCTACTTTTTTTCACATTGCAATTTATCGAAGCTCTAGACAAAACTTTATTCTATCCTCTCTTTCTAGTTTAAATCATATTCCTTTTTTATTCATACTTTATATTTCTTAGCTTCCTCCCCCTCCCATCTTCTTTTTGAGTTATTAATACATTTCATCTACCTAAATTACTATCTATTCCTTTTTAATGTAATAGCTATTTTAGCTTCTTATCCTTTTTAGCCACCTCTTTTATTGTTATTTTCTTATCTATTTATTCTTTTATCCATTAAAAGCTCTTTTTCCCTCAATTTAACCTATTTGTAGTAAAAGCTTTTGTATAATTAATCTAATTTTAAGAAATGTTTTGTAATAATTCTTTTATAGAATAATTTAGGTTTTATTTTTTCTCGATTCCTTTATTATTATGTTTTTAACTTTATCTTTTAGGTTTTTACTCTTTTTTACTTTCTTAATAGATACTTTTTTCTTTGACTTTTCTATTTTTTAGTTCTTTAAATTGCTCCTATTTTTTACCCCCCCCTTTTTTTTACTATTCTTCTTTATTTCTTAGCTTTAATATATTTATTAATTCTTATAAAGTTGAGTTAAATCGAATTTGAGTTAAAAAGAATAAAAAATTTGAAATTGTATTTGAGTCTTGTAGATATTATAATTGGCTTTTTTAATTTTTATAAGTTTAAGTATGAGTTCCAAGGTATTCAAAAAGGAAATATTTTATCTGATTTTTTATTCGAAACTTAATCATAATGATAAATAAATACCTTAAAACTCATACTTAAAGTTATTTTACAATAATGAATATTTAAAGAAATATAATAAAAGTTTCAGTAAATACTTACTGAAACTCTTGTTATTTCAATATTATAGACACTTTTATTAGAAATTTTTAATTGTCTTTTTGTTTATTTAAGAGTCTATTTGTATTTTTATTACTATAATAAATTGCTATTATAAACATAATCAAACATAAGCTAAAAAACAAGATAGTTAAACTATCCCATTCATCTTCATCATGAGACTCTTTTGAGAGTTTTGCTATAACTTCATCTGCTTTTAATTGATGTTCTTGTTTAAATCCCTCTATTGGAGCAATTCCAATTTTTGTTAAAACTTCATCAGTAGTATCAAGAACTACTTGATATGGTTCTTTAGGAATAGGAATAGTCATTTTACTATCTTTTGGTAATCTATCTTTAAAAAGAAGTTCTCCTGAAATAAGAGATTCTATTTTTATTAAAGCTCCTGCAAGTCCTTGATGATGTTCTTCATCTCCTATTATTGTAATAGTATTATCTTTATTATCAACTAGCTCTAAAGTAAGATCTTCGTGAGCTATTAGTGCTGTAAATGATATTAGTAATATAAGTATTAACTTTTTCAATATTTTTCCTTTTTTAATTTATCTCTTTTATCCAAAATTTTTGGATTTGTTCTTTATTGACAGGTAATTTTTTAGCTATGTAAAGTAAAATTAAACCAAATATAAATAGAGCTATATCAACACCTAAAATAGTATACATTTGCTCTAAATATAACTCTATTGGGGTAAATCCACTATTTATAAAGTGAACTATTGGGCTAAGTATAAATAAAAATCCACCTATATACAAAAACTCTTTTGCTGTTTGATATGAGTTTAATTTATAAAATGAGTAAGCAAAAGTTCCTACCCAAAAGCAAGCAAAAAGTCCTTTTTGAATTATTACTCTATTTTCCATATCAAAAGGTAATAGCCATTGTAAAAAGAATAATAAACCTGTTGCAGGAATAACTCCTATCATAACAGCTAAAGATAGTTTTCCGAAACCTTGATAAGTTGGAGTATCACTTGGAAGTTTTCTAGCTTTTTTCTCTAAAAATAACATTACCCCAAATCCAATAGCAAAAGTAGATAAAATCATTAAAGATAGGATAAAAAATCTAGTAAAGTTATCCACTCCAAATAAAAAGTGTAAAAAGAAGATACTATCATAAAATAGACCACTCCAATGTTTATCCATAACAGTTTTTTGTGAGATTAAGCTTCCATCAACACCACTTAAAGTAACACTTGGTTTATTTGAAATACCATTTAAAAATGGCATATAAGGATTGTAACCTTCAAACTTTGCTATTGCACTACTATCATTCCAATTTATAATTTTTACTCTTTGGAAATCAATTTGAGGAGCTATTTGTTTTGCTTTTTTTAATAACTCATTTATAGGAAGCATTTGAATATTATCATTTTTTAGTTCGAGTGTAGGCTCTTTTGGATATAAAACTGGTCCTGTCAAATCAAAAATCTCACTTGTTTCACCTTTTGAAGCAAGATAAGTCATAGGTACTGAACCTTTATATCCTATATTCATTAAAGCACCAGTTAAGGTAATGATTATAAAAGGTGCAAAAGTGAAGATAAAGATTTTTCTATGATATTTTGAGAAAAATCCTGTTTTAGAAGTTGTACTATTTTTATATTTTATTTTGAGGATTAATAAAACTCCACCAATAACTAAAAACATAACACCCACAGCCATAAATCCAAAAGTATAAATTCCAATTTCTTTAAATGGTCGTCCATAGTGCATAGAGTTTAAAAACCAAGCAAGTTCAGATAAATCATCTTCATTTTGAACTTCTAAATTTGTATTTGGATTAAAAACTTTTGTTTTTACAAATTGTGTTGATATTTTCAACGCAGGGTCTTGCATATATCCAGGAAAATTTATAGTGATTGGATTTATTTTTGGATAGTCTGGATTAGCTAAAACAGGATCTATCATAGCTGTATAGTCAATAGTTGTAATATCAGCCATTTTAAAGTGTCTTGAAGGTTTTTCCCAAACTTGAATATATGGAAGTAAAATAGCAAACATTCCAAAAAACAGAGCTAAATACATAAGAAGTGAAAAACTTACTCCTGTAGTTGTATGTACTCTTTGAAGTCTTTGATTAAATAATTTCTTTTTTTCTTGTTGTGATAATTCTTGATTCATTTTTTTCTCTAAATATTATATAAAATAGCTAGTAAGATTGAAAATATAAAAGTTGGTATAACAACTCTTAATATCGCACTTAATTTGCTGTAAGCTAAACTAATCCATAAAGCAGTAAATGCCCAAACTAGAGTGTTTAAAAGGAGAGGAACAACTATAGATTCTCCTGCACTTCCAGGGATTAAGAAAATAAGGGTAGTCATACTTAAGTATGCAACTAATAACCCACCAAAAATAGATAAAATTGTTCTAAATAGACCTATTTTTTTACCACTTTGTTCAGGTACACTTAGAATTTTTAACTGTTTTATCATTTTACTCCTTTTTATTTTTTTGAAGAATAGGGAAATAAATTCCCAGTTCTAAATTAGAATGAATATTTCATTCCAGCAGTGAAGTTTATAGGGTCTCCATAAACCATACTGTTATCTCCAATACCTTCATAATATTTTTTGTCAAATAGATTATTTATATTTAATTGTAAATCTAAGTTTTTAGTTACTTTATATCCAGCCATTAAATCAGCAGTTATAAAAGAATCTTGAGTAATATTTGTGTTAAACATATTTGATTTAATATATTGTTTACTTTTATAATTTAATCCTGCTCCAAATCTATAATCATTAATAGTGTATTTAGCCCATAAATTTGCAGTTGTTCTTGAAGAGTCTGTATTATATTTACTACCATCAGGATTTTTTGCTTCAAAATTTGCTAATCCAAAATCTAAACTAAAATTATCAGTGATATTTCCAGAAGCTCCAAGTTCAAAACCTTTACTTACAACACCATCGATTCTTTCATAGGCATTACTAAGATTATTAGGAATTGGTATTCCTGTGTCTCTAAATCCAGTTTGCTCTATTCTAAAAATAGATAAATAGGTATTTAAATCTCCATCAAAATACTCTCCTTTAATACCTGCTTCATAAGATTTTCCTTCTGCAGGGTCTAAATATTTATTACTTATATCTTTTCTATTTGTTGGTTTAAAGATACTTGTATAACTTGTATAAATTGAGTGATTATCATCTATATCATAAACTAAGCCTGCATAAGGTGTTATTTCATTGTCAAAATTTCTATTACCATTTCCATTATTAGCTTGATATTCCCAAGAAGAAACTCTAAGTCCAGTTATAAGTTTTAAATCTTCCATTAAAGAGAATTTTCCTGCTAAATAGTAACCTTTTTGTGTAGTTTTACTAGGAAGTTCTAAAGTAGGAGTATTTGGGCTTAGATTAGGATTTGTAATATTTATATTATTAAAGTTTAAAGATGAAGCACTAATATAACCTGTTCCTTCAAAATTATTCTTTTTAAAATCATATTTGTTGTATCCAAAACCAGTAATTATTTCATGGTCTAGTTTTCCTAATTCAAAAGGTATAGAAGCATAAATATTTAAATTATTTTCTTTTTCTTTTGCTTCACTCTCATAGTTATATAATCCACCACCTGTTTCAGCCATTAAAGTAGATTTATTAACTGTTCCCCAATAATATGCTAATGCTGTTTTTGAATCCATTGTTCTATTTGAATATGCTAAATTTAAAGAGATATTATTATAAACATATTGTTTAAAATCTACAAAATAAGCTTTTGTTTTATTGTTCCAATATGTCCAATCATCTGAAATTGTTTTTTTTCTATCAAAAGTAGCTCTCGTTCCATCACTATAAAAAGCTGGCATTCCTCCCCATCTAATTCCATCTCTTTGAATATTTTCATAGCTAGCACCTAAAGATAGGTAAGTAGTATCTGTTAAATCCATATCAACTACACCATAGAAAACATCTGTTTGTTTTTCATAATTATCCATATATGATTTTTTATCTTGATGTTTAGCTACAAATCTTGCTCTAATTTTTCCATCAGTAGTTAATGGAGTTGAAATATCTACTGAACTACCATAATTATCCCAAGAACCAGCAGATAAATCTATATTTCCAGTAAATACTTTACTATTTGCATGTTTTCTAATATAATTTAAACCTAAAGCAGGGTTTCCTGCACCTGTCATAAGTCCATTCGCACCTTTTACTATTTCAACTCTATCATAAATTATTAAATCAGTATCATTTGCTCCATAATCAGCTATTGAATAAGTAGGCATTCCATCATATAGATTATAATCTATAGAAAAACCTCTTGCTGTTGGATATACTCTTTCATCCCATTTATTTAGTGTAACTCCTGGAGTTTTTGCTAATAAATCTTGATATGAAGTTATGTTTTGGTCATCTAGTTTTTGTCTAGTGAAAACTAATGAAGTCTGAGGAGTTTCTCTTGGACTTAATTCTAATTTAGTTGCGGTATTCATACTTTTTGTCGTATATGAGTCTGTGTTTTCTGTAATACCATCAGAGAGTAGTACTCCTCCTCTATTTTCTGAAACTGTAATATCATCTAGCTTGATAGTTTCAGCAAAAAGTTGTGTTCCTAAAGCCATTATTACACAAAGTGATAATGGAATTATTGTTTTTTTGCTTTTCATCTCTTTCCTTCTTTTAATTATAATAACTATTACTAATATAGAATAGAAAAGAATTGTAACAAAAAAAAATGTCTAAAAAATGTCCTCTATATAATATTTATTTTATAACCAACTTTTGAGAAGTTTTCCAAGCAGTTTTCAGGTAGGTTTTTTCTTAGCTTTTTTACTACTGCTCTTAGTGCATCTTCACTCATATTAGAGTTTTTCCAAACTAAGGATTGAATAGTTTCATAATCAATTAGGGTATTAGCATTTTCACAAAAGAATGTTAAAAAATCTAACTCTTTATTTGATAATTTTATTAACTTTCCATTTTTATATAAATTTTTATTTAATATATCAAAATAGCAATTTTCTGAAAAATATTTTTTATTTTTACCTTTATTTTGCAGTTTTTCGACACAACTATTTAAAATAGGGAATAAAGTATCATGACGGATAGGTTTTACTAGATATTTTTCAAGATTTAGTTCAACTGCTTCAAGTAGATAATCTGTTTTTGTGTAAGCACTTAAAATTATGATTTTAGTATTACTATCTTTTTGTCTAATCTTTCTTATCATCTCTAAACCATTTATATTTGGCATATTTATATCTGTTATTATGATATGTGGTCTTTTATCTTCAACTATTTCAAAAGCTTCATAAGCATCTTTTGCTTCATAAACTTCATCGAATAACCTTTTTAGATAAGAAATAGCATTTATACGAATGTTATCTTCATCTTCAACAAACAGAACTTTTATATTTTTAAACTCATTTTTACTCATAGAAGAATTATACTAAAAAAATGTATAAATCTAATAATTAATATCAGTATTAAATGTTTTATTGATATAATGATAAAATGAAACACCTTATATTTTTTATTTTATTTATATCAAATCTTTATAGCTATGAATATGAATGGTTTATTAAAGATTATGTAGCAGAAGATCATATACATTTTAAAGAGCTTAGATTTAGAGATTATCAAGATAAAATCTTAGAAGAATTTACTATCAAGTTTGAGTTAGATTTAGAACGATTAGCAGATGATGTATATTATTTACAAATAGTTTCTAATAAAGATAGTTTAGTTTATACAAATGTCAATTATGAGATTATAAATGATATTATATTTGTGAAATTAGATAAATATCAAAAAAATGAGATATTTTTTAAATATAAGTATGAAGAGCCAAAGATTGCTGAGTTTCGTTGGAAATATATAACAGATTTTGAATACAACTATTTATTAAGATATGAGGGTATTTTATATGGAGTTGCTTATGGGATAATCTTTTGTGCTTTTTTATACTATTTGATTATCTATTTTTCTACAAAAATGAGATGTTTTTTGTATTACTCTTTAATGCAACTTTTTGTTTTATTATCTTTAGTTGGATTTGTCTATTTTAGTTATAAGTCACACCCTACAATTACAGTTCAAGCTTTAGTTGATATTGCTGAAACTCTTAGTTTCTTATTTACCCTTTTATTTGCTCAAGCTATTCTAAAAACTAAGGAAAGAGTACCTAATGTTCATATTCTTTTAAATATTTTTATTATATTAAATATTTTAGATTTAATAGCAATTTTTATATATAAATATTCTATTTTATATATTTATATGCCTTTTTATATAGGTATTTTAATACCTGCTATTGCTGGAGTAATAACTATATTTAAAGGAGATAAAAGTGCAATAATATATACACTTGGCTGGATGGTTGTATCTATTTTTATCTATTTAGCTGAATATTATATAACTCCTATTAGTGGAATTTATATTGTACATATTGGAACACCGTTAGAGTCTTTAATTTTTAGTTTTGCTTTGGGGTATATGTTACATAATCTTGTTAAAGAGAAGAATGAGAAAGAGAAACTTCTAATTCATCAAAGTAAATTAGCTTCTATGGGAGAGATGATAAATAATATTGCTCATCAATGGCGACAACCTTTGACACATTTAGGATTTATAAATATGAATTTACAATTGGATTTAGAAGATGATAAGTTAGATAAAGATTATATAAGAAATAAGATAGAGGAGTCAAATCTACAATTGGATTTTATGTCAAAAACTATTGATAATTTTAGAGATTTTTATAAACCAAATAAAGAGAAAGAGCTATTTTATATAAGTATTGCTATACAAAAAGCTATAGATATTATGAAACCTATTTTTAAAGATAAGAAAATAGATTTTAAGTTTGAAATAAAAAATGATAAAGAGTTAAACTCTTATGAAAATGAATATTCACAAGTTATTTTAAACCTTTTAACAAATGCAAAGGATGTATTAATAGCAAAAAATATAGAAAACCCAGAAATCAAAATAGTTCTTGATATAAAAGATGAAACTTCAATAGTTTTAGTTATGGATAATGGTGGAGGAATAGAGAAAAAGAATATAGATTTAATTTTTGATCCATATTTTACTACAAAACAAAAAGGTAGTGGAATAGGGCTTTATATGTCAAAAATGATTATAGAGTCTCATTTTAAAGGGAGAATAGAGGTTGAAAATAGAGATTTTGGAGCTACTTTTTTAATAAAGGTTTAAACTAACTTTTTAGCTCTTTTAGATTAATTCTATGGCAAATTTTTATTCCATATAAATATATAATCCAAGAGATGTATATCCATAAAAATGTAAATAATAGAGTTGCTAAAGAGCCATAAATTGTTGTATATGTTTTGTTATAAACTACATAATAGACAAAAAGATTTTTTGTAATTGAAAGTACAAAAAGAGTTAGAAATGATGAAATTAAAACTGCTTTTATAGATAATTTTTTATTAATACTTAATTTAAATAGGGCAAAAAACATAAACCACGTAAATACAAAACTAGAGATAAATTTAAAAATATTGTTATCATGCAAAGAGTTTGCATAAGTAATGACTACAAAAATAGCTGGAAAAACAATAAAAAGAATTAAGTATATAAAAAATGATTTATAAATTGCTCTTCTTTGTGTTTTATGGATTTTATTTACTATATAATCATAATCTTTAAAAAACATTATAAATACAAAAAGCATATATAAAATTCCGATAAACCCTAATTTATTTGAGTTTGAAATATAGTTTTTAAGAGTTTCAACTATTTCGTTAGAGTGAGTTGGATTTAAAAAGTCAAATAAAAAATTCTTAAAAATTTCTAAATAGGAATTAAATTCTGGAAAACTTGAAATAATTGCAATTCCAAGCGCAATTATTGGTAAAATTGAGAAAATGGTAAAAAAGCTTAAACTTGCTGCATAATAAGTAGTGTCATCATTGAAAAATGAATCTACACTACTTATTATTTTTTTTAAAATTCCAATTTCACCACTTTTCAAGATTATAATCCCATTTTAAAAGGGTTTAGAATATTGTTTGGGTCAAAAGCTTTTTTGATATTTCTAAATAGATTCATCTCAGCTTCAGTAAATGCTATATTCATAAATGGAGCTTTTGATATTCCAATACCATGCTCTCCACTTAAAGTTCCACCCATATCAACAACAAGCTGGAAAATTTCTTCGATAGCTTTATGTCCATCTTCCATTTCTTTTGCATTTGTTTTATCTTTTACCATCACATTTACATGGATATTTCCATCTCCTGCATGTCCAAAGCAAGGAACTTGGAAACCATACTTTTCACCGATTTTATAAATCTCATCAAGAGCTTCTGGAAGCTTACTTCTAGGAACACTTATATCTTCATTTAGTTTTTTTGTTCCAAAAACCATAGTTGCTGGACTTGCATTTCTTCTTGCAAACCATAGTTTTTTACCTTCTTCCTCATCTTTTGCTACTATAAAATCAATAGAGCCATTTTCTTTAAATGACTCTTTTAAGATATTTAGTTGTTCATCAATTTCAGCAATACTACTAGCATCTACATCACCAATTAAAATTCCACCTGCATCTTGGGGTAAACTAATATGAGGAAACTTTTGTTTTAAAGCTTTTATTACTAAAGAGTCTAAAAACTCCATAGCAACAGGGTTCGCTCCAGCTGCTAAAGATTTAAAAACAGCTGTCATAGCACTATTTACACTAGGAAAAACTCCCATATAAGTCTTTTTGAATTTTGGTTTTGGAATTAATTTTAAAGTTATTTCAGTAATAACTGCTAAAGTTCCTTCACTTGCTATTAAAATTCCAGCAGTATTGTATCCAGCAACATCTTTTATAGTTTTTTTACCAGCAACAATAATATCTCCATTTGGTAAAACAGCTCTTAATGCCATAACATAATCTTTTGTTATTCCATATTTAGCAGCTCTCATACCACCAGCATTTTCGCTTACATTTCCACCTAATGTTGAGTACTCTTCACTTGCTGGATCTGGTGGATAAAAAAGCCCAACCTCTTCAACTGCTTTTTGAAATTGCATATTTATAAGTCCTGGTTGAACAACTCCAACCATATTTTGCATATCAATTTCTAAAAGTTTATTCATATGTCGCTCTAAACTTAAAATAATTCCACCATTTGATGGTAATGCTCCACCAGTAAAGCCACTTCCTGCTCCTCTTGGAACTATTACAATTTTATGTTCGTTACAATATTTTAAAATATCACTTATATCTTGTTCATGTCTTGGAAAAACAACAGCATCTGGTTCAAATCTACTTCTTGTTGCATCATAGCAAAAAGCAATTAAATGAGCTCTATCTGTTTTTATATTTTCATCTCCAACAATAGAAGTAATATATTCTAAATGTTTTTTATCTATCATTTTTTTAATCCTAAAACTTTTTTATAGTAATCGTTGTAAGCTAATTTTTCATCTCCAAAGATAAAAGCAATTTGATAAAATGGACTTTCTATATCTTCAACTCTTGTATAAAAAGGGATTTGTTGCTCTTTTTGGTCAAATACAAATTTGTACGAGTCTAGAATAGTAAATGTTTTAGAATCAACAACAAAGATTTTCCCATCTAATACAAAGAAAATTGTTCCTAAATTTTGTTCAATTGCAAACTCTTGAATATCCTCTTTTGATGGATAAGGTCTATTTTTATATTTTAATTTTGCTGCAAAAATATCTGAATGAATAAAGTTATTTTCTTTAAATTCATTTCTTACAGCTTGAAAAGTATCAAAGTTTGGAGTAATTAAAAGAGATGAGTTATACATATAGTTTAAAACTAAAACATCATTTAATGCAACTCCTCTATTTGTCATTGGAAGAGCATCTTGTTTTAAATCATCAAAGCTAAAAAATTCAACAACAGATGAATTTTGATTTGAGCTTATAACTTTTGCATTAGCAACAATAGATCTTTTATCATTATCGTAAATATGTACAACAATTCCAGTTTGTCCAATAATTAAGTTTCCAATATCAATTGTACTTTTGTTACTCTCTATATTTGTTATTTTTGTACCAATTGGTCTTGTTGAAAATTCAGCTTTTTGATTTACTGGACTAATTTCTGGAGTTGCTCTTAAAGAATCTGTTTTATAGAAATAGTATGAATAGTTTAATTTTCCATCAACTGTTGCAATTTGAATATCTAAAATATTCCAACCATCTTTTTTCATATCATTTACTGATAATTGATTTTGACAAACAACTCCATTTAAAGGAGTTGTTTCAATTTCTGAAGGAGAAGTTACTCCATTTTTATAGCATATTGTCTCTTGAGCAAATAAGTTGTTTGCAAATAGTGTGCAAGCACCAATTAATAAAACTTTATTTAAAAATTTTCTCATTATTTTTCCTTTGATTGTAACTCTTCTAATTTTTCTTTTACTTCATCTACATGTAAAACTTCAATTTTTTCACCTTTTACACTCTTTGTTTTTCTCACACTTACTTTATCCCAAATATAAGCAATCTCTCCTTTTGGATTTATAATGAAAGTTGTTCTTACAACACCCATAAACTCTTTACCCATAAATTTCTTAAGTTGCCAAACTCCATAATCTTGACACATTTTTTTATCAATATCTGCTAAAAGTGTAATTCCTAAATCATATTTTTCAATAAATTTTCTATGTTTATCACTATCATCAGGGCTTACACCAATGATTGTTGCATTTAAATTATCAAATAAAAATTGATTATTTGTAAAATCACAAGCTTGTGTTGTACAACCTGGTGTTAAATCTTTTGGATAAAAATATAGAACTATCCAATTCCCAACAATATCTCTTAAACAAATCTCTGTATCATCTTGGTTTGAAGCACAAAAAGTAGGGGCTTTATCTCCAATTTTTAGCATATATTCTCCTTTCAAATTAGCTCCCTAATTTGAAAGGGAACTATTATTTTTTAACTTCTTTAAAAGAAAGAATTTCCTTTTAAAGAGGTAAACTCTAAAGAGCTTTAAAAATAAAGCCTTTGTTATTTTATTGCTATAAATGTAGCAAAATTTACCCATTTGAAAACCATTTCGCAGTGAGTAAATCCAGCATCTTTTATCATTTTTTTATTTTCATCTTCTGTATATGGGATTAAAACATTTTCCAAAGCTTCTCTTTTTTGAGATATTTCAAATTCGCTATAACCTTGATTTTTTTTAAAATTATAGTATTCATCAATAAATTGTTTATTTAAAGTACTATTTTGGGAAACTAATTTTTCACTAAATATAAAAACTCCACCATCTTCTAAGCTATCATATATTTTTTTTACCAATTTTTCTCTTTGTAGAGGTCTTATAAATTGTAAAGTATAGTTTGAAAAAACAGCATTTGCACCTTTTAAATCTACATCAAAAATGTCATTACAAACAAAATTGATATCTACTCCAAAGGCTTTTGCTTTTTTACTTGCTCTTTGAAGCATAGCTTTTGAATTATCAATTCCTATTAGTTTTAAATCTTTATTACAATTTTTTGACAATTCGATTAGAGTTGTACCAGTTGAACAACCTAAATCATACACTTTTGAACCATTTTGCAAAAAATTATTTGCAAAAATAATACTTAATCTTTGCATCTCTTTATAAAATGGAACAGAACGGTCTAGCATATCATCAAATACTGAAGCCACTTCTTCATCAAATTCGAACTGTTTTGAAATAGTTTTATTAAATACTTTATCAATCATTCTTATATTTTATCTAAAAATTAATAAAAGTATTTTTTGGCAATATCTATATCATTTAAGATTTGATTTTTTAGTTCAAGAAAGTTATCAAATTTTTTATTGTCTCTTATTTTTTCAATGAATTTAATAGATATATGGGGATTTTCAAACTCTATATTTTTTTCTAAAATATGAGTCTCTATTGCAAAATTATTATCTGTTGTTTTTCTATTTCCTATAAAACTTACAGAGTTATACTCTATATTATCAATTATAGTATTTGTGATATAAACTCCATCTTTTGGTAATAAAAAGTTATCAACTCTTAAATTTATTGTTGGTACAAAATCACTTTTTCCTAAACCTTGACCTTTTATAGAAGTTCCATAAATTTTATAGTTTTTCCCCAAAAATTTGTTAGCTTTTTTTATTTCACCATCTTTTAAGAACTCTCTTATATATCTTGAATGAACTGGAAAATTATCTATTTTTATCTCTTTTATAATTATAACTTCTCCATCAAAAAGATTTTTTAAATCTTCTATACAATGTTTTCGATTTTTTCCAAAACAAAAATCAAAACCAACAACTATTTTTTTAAGATTTGGAAACTCTTGTTTTAAAAGTTTTATAAATTCTAAACCATCTAGTTTTTTAATGTTTTCTAAAATGTAATAGTATATTGGGTAGTTTGTGTACTCTTGCCTGAAGCTTTTTGGCGTGAGGTTTGCATAGCCTGTTTCAATACAAACAATTGCTCCAAAACTTTCTAAGTGTTTGAAAAGTTCTTGATGAGCAATATGCATACCATCAAATCCACCAATTGCTATACTTTTAATATTTTTTTTATCTACTAAAATAGAAGAGTTCTTCATCATTTCCATCTTTTCCTTGCAATTTACTAATGCTATTTTTTTCTAATTTCCAATTTAATTCTAAAGTTTTACTTAAAAATTTATCTCTTGCTTTTTCTATTGCAAATTTATCTTTAACAACACCTTTTTTATCTCTTTTTATACCAGTTCCAACTTCAAATTGTGGTTTAAAAAGAATAATTATTCTTTTAAAATTTAAAGAGTTTATAGTTTCAATTATATTTAATATTGAGATAAAAGAGACATCGCAAGTTATAATATCAAAACAAATCTCGCTTTTAAAATCTCTTATATCACAGTTTTCAAAAAACTCTATTTTACTATTGTGTTTAATTCTTTCATGAAGTTGATTACTTCCAACATCTACACAAATAACCTTTTTTATTTCATTTTCAAGTAAAATTTGTGTAAAACCACCTGTACTACTTCCTATATCAAGAGCTATAAAATTATTCAAATCTATTTTTATTTCATCAAGAAAAAATTTTAATTTATAAGCAGCTCTTGAAACATAAAAATCCTCTTCAAGTAGCTCTATATTCATATCTTCTTCAACTATAAATGAAGCTTTTGATATAATCTTTCCATCTATTTTTACTTTATTGGATTTTATGAGTTCACTTGCTTTGTTTCTACTTTGAATATTAAAGTTTGTAGTTAAGTATAAATCTAATCTCATATTTTTTTAAGATTATATAATAATCTTAGCTCTTCATCTATAGTTGGTTTTGCTAAAAGTTCAGTGTTATTATTTTGTTGATTTAAAAAGCTATTCACAAAATCTTTATCTAACTTTACTTGTTTCCCTGTAGCTTTAAAAATTGCAGTTTGTAAATCATTTTGTAAATCTTTAATATAATCTTCAGGATTTTTTGATGTTTGAGTAGATTCTGCTCTACGCTTTTGTAACTCTTCAAAAATCTGTTTTATTAATTCTAGCTCATCTTTAGTAAAACCAGTTTTTGCAACAGAATCCAAATTCTCTAAAAGAGCTTCTTGCTCTTTTTCTTCAGTTTTCTTTATTTCTAGTTTTTCTAAGAATAAATCAAAAACATCTTTTTCTTTCTCTTTTGTTACTGAATCCATATTTTCATAGTTTAAAGTTATATTTGAATTTACAGAAGAGATATTATTTATTGAAATTTCCATAAAATACCTTTTTAATAATTAATTAAAATTTTGAAAAATTATAACAATATTAGCTTAAATGTTATAAAATGAATTTAATATAAAAAAAGATAATAGATATAAAATGAAATTTGTAAATAGAGAGTTTACTTTTACTATAGAAGAAAAAAAATCAAAATTTATAGCTTATTTGTTTCCTTTTAGTGATTTTTCTAAAACTATGCAAAGATTAAGAGCTGAATATTTAAAAGCTGTACATTTTGTATATGCTTATAGATATTTAAATGAATTTGAACAAATTGTAGAAAATTCAAGTGATGATGGAGAACCAAAAGGAACGAGTGGAAAACCAGCACTGGCAGTTTTAAGTGGTGCCGAGATTATAAATAGTGCAGTTATTATTGTGCGATATTTTGGTGGGGTAAAGCTTGGAACTGGTGGCTTGGTTCGAGCTTATGGAAATAGTGTAAATGAAGTGATAAAAATTGCAGAGTTTTCTTCTTACAAAAAGCAAGAAGGCTACTCTTTGGAGTGTGAATATAGTTTATTATCACAATTGGAGTACCTATTAAATCAAAATAATATAGCTATTTTAAATAAAGATTTTAACTTAACTGTTAGAGTAGATATTTCTCTTTCAAAAGATGAATTTATCCATTTAAAAACTTTACTTCCAAGAGAAATTAAGATACTATAATAACTTAATAAATTATTATTGAGTTGTTTTATGAAAACTATTTTTAAACTTCTTTTTTTATTTGTTTTATCTTCAAATCTTTTTTCAAAAGAGTTAATTGATATAAATTTTGAAAATTTAAAATTAGATGAGTTTGTAACAATTGTCTCTAAGATTTTAGATAAAAATATTTTTATAAATGAGCCACTTGAAGGTACTATAAATTTCTCTTCCAATAAAAAACTATCAAAAGATGAACTTCTAAATATTTTAGAGCTTAGTTTAAAACAAAAAGGTTATATATTAAAAGAAGAAAAAGGCTTTTTTAAACTTAGTAAAATCAATGAAATTGAAGAAAAACCACTTATTACAGAGATTTTAAATCTAAAAAATGTTGATGGAGTAAATATATTAAAAATTTTAGAAGATTTAGTAAATAAAAGAGTTTATAAAGAGGGAACTCAAAAACCAATAATAACTTTAGATATAGAGTCAAATTCTCTTGTTTTAATGGGAAGTAAAGAGGAATTAGAAAATTTAATAACTTTGATAAGCAGTTTAGATAAAGAGCAATCACAAGTTTATGTACAAGCTAGAATTATTGAGCTAAATGATGAGATGTTAGAAAATATAGGAGTTTCTTATGGAATTTTTGGTGGTAAAGTTGGAAATCACAATCTTTCTACTTTCTCAGCTAGTTTAAATGGTGGAAGTAATTCAGCAAATGTTGTAAAGGATATTTTAAATCTTAAAATTCCTGATATAACTTCTGGTTTGGCTTTGGGAGCAAGTTTAAATTTGTTAAAGCAAAATGGTGCTTTAAATATTGTTTCTGAACCATCTATTTTGGCCATAAATAATAAAGAGAGTTCAATTTATGTTGGAGAGAAAATCTCTATTCAAACTTCAAGTAGTGTAACAGATGGTGGAACACAAAGAACAAATTTTCAAAGAGAAGATGTTGGATTAACTTTAAAAGTGAAACCGAGAATTTCTAGTGATACAAAGGTAACTTTAGAGATAAATACTTTACTTGAAGGGATAAAAACAAAATCAGTTGGAGCAGGTGAAAATCCAGATACTTTGAAAAAAGAGATAAAAACAACGGCTATATTAAATAATGGTGAGAGTGTAATAATTGGAGGTTTAATAGAGAATAAAAATGAACAAATAGAACAAAAAGTTCCTATTTTAGGTGATGTTCCAGTTGTTGGGAATATATTTAAGAATGATGCAAATTTGAGTAAAAAGAGTAATTTAGTTGTAATTGTAACTCCTTATATGATACCAAAATCAAAGGATATAACCTTTGTTCGAAATGAGTTAGCACAGCTTAAAAATCTTGAAGATAAATATCTTCAAGATAGTTTAATAAGAGTAAAAGAGGAGGCTTTAAAAAAAGAGCAAGATAGTAAAAAAGCTTCTGAAAAACTAAAAGAGTTGGATAATAAACTAGCAGATATAAAAAATAAAGAAGCTACAAAAAAAGTTGGGATATCAGCTGAAAATAGGGCAAAAGAGATTTTTGATAGTCTTAATCCTCAATAAATTTTAGTAAATCATCATAAAGCTTTAAAGAATTTATGAGTGATGATTTTTCTAAATTTGAATCTAAAATTTTGTTACAATCACTACAAAGAGTTAAAATATTTTCAAAATTGAAGCTTCCACCATCTTTTATAGGTCTTACAAAGGAGCTATAAACTTCATTTAAATTTAGTAGATTTTTTCCACATCTTTTACAAGATTTATTATCTCTTGTATATGCGAACTCTTTTCTTTGAAGCCAATCATTTGGGTATGAAGAGCATTTGGGATTGTCTATATATGTTGGCCAAAGTTTCTCTTTTGGTATTGGCTCTTGAGATTTTTTGATAAAATTATAGTTATAAAATTGATTTACAATATCTTGAATAATTAAAGTTTGTCTTATTTTTAAGTTTTTTTCATCTTTTGATAATTCTACTATTTTATAGTTTATCTCTATTTTGGGATGGTATCTTTTTATATAAAGTTGTATATTTTTTAGGAAAAATTCAAATTTATTATCACTTTTTTTAAGTTTTTTTGGTTTTTTTAGCAAGAAAAGTATAAAAGCTAATATAGATAAAAAGCTAAGAGTATATATTAAAATTTCCATTTATATAATCTTTGGATTAATTTTGTGATTTTTAAAACTTTTTCTTGCTTTTTCAAAATCTTCATTTGCTAACATTTGTAGCTCATTTATATGGATAATTGGAAGAGGGATTTCTCTATTTGAGATTTTTTCTATCTCTTTTAATTTGTTATTAAAAATAAAAAAATCTTCACTATTAAAAACAACTAAAAAATCAGCTCCACTATCAAAAGCAGTTAATAAAATTTGGGAAGCTATAAAATATGTTAATTTAGGATTTATAAAAAAACTATCTTTTGCCAAATCTAAATCAAAGTTTTCTAAAGTTAAAAAATTTGCTTCTAATTTCTGTAAAAATATATCAAATTTTAAATCTCTATTAAAACAAGCAATATTAAAATTTTTAAAAGTATATTTTATATTTAAATCTGTTCCAAGTTCTTCAAAAATTATAGTTCTTTCATTAAAATCTTTTATAAATCCTAACTCTTTTTGAAGTTCCTTGATATCTCTTTCTATTTGCAAATCAAAGTTAAAAACTCTATTTTTTAAGCTTGTATGAAAATTAGCTCCATATTTTTGCTCTTTTAAAATTTTAAAAATTTCATCTTTTTTATTTGGAGTATCTTTTATCTTTTTAGATGCTAAAAGAAGTAGGGCATCACCAATATAAGATTCTTTGTAATTTAGTGTATTTGAAGCATAATAAAATAGTTTTTGATTGTTATAAAAATCTCTATCTTCTAAAGAACAAAACTCTTTTAAAATTTTAAATTTTGTATAAAAATCATCTTCATTTATCAAAAAATCTTTATATGCTCTTTTTATTGAAATTGGCTCAATTTTTAAATCTTTTCCAAAACTTTTTATGATATCTTCCAAAAGTGTTGAAGCTTTCATAAAGATATTGTTTACAACAAAAAGGCTATTTTGTGAATCGAAAAATGAAAATTTCTCATTTTTATAAATTGTTCTTAAAATATCTAAAAGATTCTTTTCATCTTTTAGATTTATAAAATGTTTTGTATAGTATGGAAGATAATCGCTATCTTTATCGAACCTAAATAGAGATATCTCTAGTTTCATTAATTCTCTTTTAATCTTTGAATATTAGCTCCAATTTTTAGAAGTTTTCCTTCTAAATCCTCATATCCTCTATCAAGATGATAAATTCTATGTATATTTGTCTCTCCATTGGCTACAAGTGCTGCTAAAACTAATGCAGATGAGGCTCTTAAATCTGTTGCCATAACATCTGTTCCACTAAGACCACCTTTTTTTCCAATAATTGTTGCGATATTTCCATTTAAATGTATTTCAGCTCCAAGACGATTAAGCTCACTTGCATGCATAAATCTATTTTCAAAAAGTCTTTCATCTATTGTACTTGTACCTTCTGCTTGAGTTGCAAGAGCCATAAATTGAGCTTGCATATCTGTTGGAAATCCTGGAAATTCTGTTGTGATAATATTTACAGGTAAAATTTTTGATGTTGGAAAAATTGTAAGTTCATCTTCTTTTACATCTATTTCAAAATTCATCTCTTCTAGTTTTGAAGTGATTGCTTCTAAATGAGCAGGGATTATATTTTTTATAGTTAATTTTTGGTTTGTAATTGCTGCTACACACATATAAGTTCCAGCTTCAATTCTATCAGGAATTACGCTAAAAGGTTTAATATCAAGCAGTTTTCCACCTGTTCCTTCAATGATTATTTTAGATGTTCCAATACCTTCAATTTTTACTCCAGCACTTTGAATTACTTCACAAAGTTGTACTATTTCAGGCTCTTTTGCTGCATTTATTATTGTTGTTACACCTGAAGCTAAAGCAGCAGCCATAACAATATTTTCAGTTCCCCCAACTGTTACTTTATCAAATACTATTTTTGCACCTTTTAATCCATTTGGTGCAGTTGCTTTTATATACCCTTGTAAAATCTCTATTTTTGCACCCATTTGCTCTAGTGCTTTTAGATGTAAATCAACGGGTCTTTGACCTATTGCACAACCACCTGGAAGTGAAACTTCACAATGTCCAAATCGTGCAAGTAAAGGACCAAGTACTAAAATAGAAGCTCTCATAGTTTTTACAATATCATAAGTTGCAGTTGTATTGTCTATTGAACTAGTATCAATTTTTGCACTATTTTGTTCTTTTATGAAACTTCCACCAAGCATTTTTATAAGTTTTAAAAAAGTATTAATATCAGCAACATTTGGAAGATTGTTTATAATAGTCTCATTTTTAGCTAATATTGTACTTGCTATCAAAGGAAGAGCTGCATTTTTTGCACCAGAAATAGATATTTCACCACTTAATTTTTTGTTTCCAACAATTTTTAAATAATCCATAAATTTCCTAAATAATGTTTTAAAATAGGAAAGATTTTACCTGAAAATTGCTTTATTTTAGTAATCTTACTATACTATTGCTTTTTTAAAAAAGGAGCAAATTTGGAAGAAAATGTAAACAAAGGTATAAAATATATGCTTATTGCTTCATTTTTATTTGCACTTATGGGAATTACAGCAAAAGAGCTTAGTTCAACTTTAAGTTCAATAGAAATTGTATTCTTTCGAAATGTTTTTGGAGTGTTTTTTATACTTTTTTCTATTTATAAAAGCCCGTTAAATCAAATGGGAGGAAAGTTTTGGTTACTTATTTTTAGAGGAACTGCTGGATTTATAGCTCTTTTGTTTTTCTTTTATAATATTGCAAATATTCCTTTGGGTGAAGCTATGACTTTTTCAAAGACTTCTACTATATTTACTGCCCTTTTAGCATATTTTTTTCTAAAAGAACATATTGGTTTTAAAGGTTGGATTGGAGTATTTATAGGTTTTATTGGGATTTTATTTATTACTGAATTTGATGGTTCAAGTTTAAAAAAAACAGATTATTTAGGAATCTTATCAGGTGTTGGAGCAGCTTTAGCATATACTTCAATTAGAGAATTACGAAAATATTATGATAGTCGGGCGATAGTTTTATCTTTTATGGCTGTTGGAACGATTTGTCCACTAATTTTGATGATAATTAGTGAATTTTATGTAAATTCTAATTTAGATTTTATGTTGGGAGAGTTTATATTTCCAACAAACAAAGATTGGATTTTTATAGTTTTATTAGGAATTTTTTCAACCTATGCACAAATCTATATGACAAAGGCTTACTCTTTTGCAAAAGCTGGAATTATAGGAACTATTTCATATAGTAATATTGTTTTTTCAATAATTCTGGGCTTATTTATGGGAGATAGTTTTCCTTCGTTTATAATAGTTTTAGGTATAATCTTGATTGTAATTAGTGGAATTTTAGTAAGTAAAAAATAAAGGAATTTATATGGTAGTTATGACAGGACCTTGTGTTTTAGAAGATATGGATACAGTTTTAAAAATAGCTGAGAAATTAAAACCTTTAAGCGAAGATAAAAGAGTTGATTTTTATTTTAAAGCTAGTTTTGATAAGGCAAATAGAACAAGTTTAAGCTCATTTAGAGGACCTGGACTTGATGAGGGATTAAAAATATTTGAAAAAATAAAAAAAGAGTTTGGATATAAAGTTGTAACAGATATTCATGAATCATATCAAGCATCTCCAGCTGGAGAAGTTATGGATATACTTCAAATTCCTGCATTTTTATGTAGACAGACTGATTTATTGGTAGCAGCAGCTAAAACACCTGCAAAAATAAATATTAAAAAAGGACAATTTTTAGCAGCAGATGCTATGAAACATCCTGTTGAAAAGGTATTAAATACAAGAGGAATAAGTGAAGTTTCTTATGAAAATTCACAAAAAGCTGGAGTTTGGCTTTGTGAAAGAGGAAATACTTTTGGATATGGAGCTTTAGTAGTAGATATGAGAAACTTGATTTTACTTAGACAATATGCACCAGTTATTTTTGATGCAACTCATAGTGTACAAATTCCTAGTACTGGAGGAACAACAGGTGGAAATAGCTCATTTGTTCCATATATGGCAAGAGCAGCTGCTAGTGTTGGAGTAGATGGCTTTTTCTTTGAGACACATATTGACCCAAGTGTAGCAAAAAGTGATGGACCAAATATGCTTCATATTGATACCTTATATAAAACTATGAATGATATTTTTGCTATTAAAGAGGCTTTAGGAAACTAAAGCTTTTTTGAAATTGTTTATAAAAAATTAGTTTTACTAATTTTATTTAATTCTATACTCTCTTCAAATATTTTAATTTCTAATATATTTTTCTATCAAAATGGTTTTAATCTACTCTCAAATCCCCATTTGATATAATCTATGAGCTTATTTTTAGGAAAAGACACAGTTTTAATCTACTCTCAAAACCCCATTTGATATAATCTTTAATATCGTTATCATTCTTTAATCGTGTTTTAATCTACTCTCAAATCCCCATTTGATATAATGTGAAACATAATCAGGATAAGTTCTAAAAGGTTTTAATCTACTCTCAAATCCCCATTTGATATAATAGGGTAGCTTAAAACCCTGTATATAGAGCTTTTAAAAGCTTTTTATACTTAAAAAACAAGTACAGTTTGTGTCTGTTTTTCTACTTTTTTTTCAGGTTTTTCACGATAATTTTCTATAATAATCATATTTTTATATTGTGCTTCTGTTACTTTTAATACTCTTATTGAACCTTTTGTAGGTGGAATTTCTTTTATTTTTTTCTCATATTTTTGAGCATTTTCCAAACTGTTACAAAATCTCACATAAATGGAGAACTGAAACATTATAAAACCCATTTCTAAAAGTTTTTTCCTAAATTTTGTATATTTTTTAATATCGCCTTTTGTTTCTGTTGGCATATCAAACATTGCAAAAAGTACCATTTTCCTATACCTACTTATCTCTTGATTCTTATCTTTTTTACTTTTTATCATAGTTTAAAAAGTTTTAATTCTTCACTTTTACCTAAACAAATAGATTGATAGTTTGCAACTATTTGTCTCATACAATAGGATACTTGTACTCTTTGATTATCATATATTATTATCTCATCTAATAGTTTTAAAAGCTCTATTTTCATAGAACTTGAAATTAGGGTATCTTTTTTTATATTTCTTTTTACATATAAATCTACTATTGGACGAAAAATCATCTGCTAAATTAAAAGCATTTAACTCGTTACTATGATGTATCCCAAAAACTGGATTTAATCCATATACTATTAAATATCTGCAAATAGAACTTCTAAAAATTGTATATCCAAAATTTAATGCTACATTTCTACCATCAAGTAAAGAGTTTCTACTAAAATCTTTATCAAAAAGTTCTTTAAAATAGTATGTCGCAGCGACTGCTTCTATATGCTCTTTATCATTTGATTTTACTCTTGGAAGTAAGCTATCTAAATAATTCTCTTTTATATTAAAAATTTTTAAAATTTTTGACTGATTTTCTACTTTTGAATAAACTATTTTTTGCCAAATTTGATTTAGTTTTGGCTTACTTAAAAGAACTTGTGCTTTTTGTATTTTTGTTGTACGGCTATTTTTATTTATTCCTAATAAAATTGAGCTAGGCATAAATCTTTCATCACAAAATATCACACTAATATCTGCTTTTGATAGTTGAGCTAAAAGTGCAGTTGAAATAGTAGTATGATAGTTTTCTATTAAAATAGTATCTATATCATCAAAACAAACTGTGTTTTCGCTATCTTCTGTTTTAATTTTGATTAGGTTGTTTGTATAGCTTAAGTAGGCTTTGTTTTTTATGTAAAGTTTTTGAAAAGACATTTTATAAACTCCCAAAAAAGAGTTTATAAAATTTTAGCGGGGCTAAATCGCCCCTTGTTTTAATCAGACTATCAAATCCCCATTTGATATGGGAAAATGGTATCTTAATTTTTCTTAAACTCTTCATAAGAAATCTTTCCAAAGAAATTTATTTTTACTGGTTTTACAATTCTATAATCAGCTATTTGAATAGGAATTACTGATTTATTTTTTGTATTTATGTTATCTACTTTAATAACATTTTTTCCTTTACCTATTTCTCCACCACCATTACAAGTATAATAATTCTTTGTACCATTTTTTAAATCTTCAATTTCTATAATATTATTTTTTGATACAGTTATTTTATCATCGTAATTTGATATTAATTTTATCTTTCTTTCATCAATTTTCGGCAAAATATCATTTTTTATAGAAGAAAAATAGTTTAGACCTATTAATTGTCCTTTTAAAGTGTTATATAAATCTACACTCAAGGTGTTATCATTTAATTTTGCTACAAAAGGTGTTTTAGAAGATTTTAAATTTTCATAAACTTCTTTTGTTAATCTTTGTACTCTATTTTTTTGCTTTTTATCTGTGATTATTATACTATCAGCTTTTGTTACAGAGTTTGATTTTAGATTTAAGCTTCTAACTATCTGTTTTTTACCATCTTTTGTATAGAAGAAACAAGGAAATTCTAGCTCTTTTACAAACTCTTTTTTAGTCTGTTCCAATTTTTCTATTCTATTTTTTATTTCCAAAATTTCAACTGTTTCAATAGCTTTTTTATCTCTTGGAAGATTATTTTGTTCTTGTTTTATCTCTTCACTTATATTATTTATTTTTTTTCTTATTTCTAGTAGTCTTTTCTCATACTCTTCTAAAGCTATTTTTATATTGTTTTGTTTTGGAAGATTTAGCTTATCTTTTATTTTTTCAAACTCTTTTTTAACTTCATCATCTTTTAAATCTTTTCCAAAATTATTTAAGAGTAATTTTTTATTAATCTCTACTTTATCTATTTGAGAGAAGTTATTTAGCTCTTTATCCCAAATAAGTTTTATATTTCCATCTTTAAAACCACGAATATTTTCTCTTTTTTTCATATAAGGGCAAACATATAGTTCATTTTTCTCATATTTCTCTACTTTATCTTTTACAAATTCAAATAAAGATTTGCCATTTTTTGAAATTGGGAATCTTGTTTTTAATTTTTCTAAAATAGCTTTTGTTTTAAATTTATCCTCTTTTTGTTTGAAAAAGTCATTTAAAGCCTTTTTTGAAGAGTTATTTAAAAGTGAAATAACAATAGCATCTATTGTATGATGATAGTTTGTATCTCTATCCTTTTTACCCTCTTCGTTCTTTGGTTGTGCTTCATTTATTCCCCAAAGTTTTTTTAGTTCATTTATAGCTTTCCCTGTGACTCTTATTACTTTATCGTTTGATTCACCTTTTCCATACTCATTTTGTTTTGGAAATAAATAGTGTTCTAAATAGTTTGCAACTATTTTTGTAGCACTTCTTGTATCGTTTAGAAATCTATCTTCTAATTTTTCATTATCCCAAATTTTTTGGATATTTTTTTCATCTGTTAGGCAAATTTTTTTATCTTTATTTGCTATAAACTCATCTACACGACCTACAAAATTTTCCCACTTACCAATAGATTTCAAAAAGCTTACTGGGTGTTGGTTTGATTTATTTTGATTGTATTTTTTAAGTACCAATATTTTATTTTTATAACTATCTATCCAAATTTTACTTCTAGGGATAAAATGCTCAATCTCTGTTATATTTTCATCTAAAGCTTCCTCAAGAGTTAAACCCTCTCCACTATAAAGGCATTTTGATTTTTGTTCTTTCAAAAGTCTTGCCCTTAAAATATTTTTATTACTTAACTCTTTATTTCCACTTTTTAGTAAAGTTTGGGCATCTTTTATCTCTTTATTGCTTTGTTCTTGTGATTTTTTGATTTTATCTTCATCTTTTTTTGAGTTTAGTTCTCTTGCTGTTTCAATTATGATTTTATCTATTTTTCCGTATTTTGATATTAGCTCATTTACCAATCTTCTTAAAATTGAGATTACTCTTTTTACATTTGGACTAATAAGTGGTTGATAAAATAGTTGTTCTGATTTAAAATTTTTAACATTTTTTTCTAGCCATTTTATATCTTCAATACTAGGATTTAGTGGTGGAAGATAATTATAAGCTTCCATTTGAGTATATCTTTTAAAATATCCTAACTCTTCAAGGCATGTTTGGTAAGATATATCATTTTTCAACTTTTGTAAAATCTCATCTATAAATTTTAAAGAAAATGATAAATAAGAGCTTTTAGCTTTGTTTATATTTGCTATTTTATCTATTTGTTCTTCACTTAAAATATTCTCTTTATTTAGCTTTTTAATCTCATCTTTTATCTGTTGCTCACTTACAAAATAGTGTAAAACTTCCAAAAGTTTTGAGTAAAATTCTTCATTTTTCAAAATAGTTTCAAAATCAACTATCTCTAAAAGTGCTTTATGTACAGATATATCTTGAACTGTATCATCTTGTTTATCTGAAGTTTGTATCTCTAAATCTTTAAGTCCAGCATTTTTGAAGATATTTTTAGCAGTTATTGTTTGTACATTGGGAGTATATAGCCAAAAATTAATAGTAGTTTCTATATCTTCTTTTGAGATTTTTACAAACTCACCAGTTTTTTTGTTTAAAATCAAATTTCCTAAAATAGAGTTTTCAATTCTTTGTCTTAAAACAAATTCAATAGCTTTTATATGTGCATTTATAACTCTTTTTTGAGGCTCTTTTGAATATAAGTTATAAAAGCTACAAAAACCTACCATATCTTCAACACTTTTTAAATTTCTTTGTTCAAAAATTCCTTTTGAATTTTTATTTACACCATTTATAAACTTATTTTTGAAATCCTCATAAGTTTTTATATCTTTAAAAAGTTCTATATTATTTTTTTGACTCTCTATTAAAAGTTCTGCTTCTTCTTGCCAAAGTTTTCTATCAAGTGAATTATTATAATTATCTTTCTTATTTCTTATCGCAATATTTATAAAACCATCTTCCTCTAATTCTTCTTTTTTCAGTGTTAAAACTTTTGAAGGAAGTGTATAGTTACTATTTTTATAAATATTTTTATTATTTAAAATCGCACTATTTATCTTTTCACTCTCTTTTGCTTTGTTTTCATCTTCTTCTTTTGCAAAAAGATTTGTATATCCTCTTCTTGAGATTATTGTATAAAGAGCAAATGTAAACTCATCTTTTGATAATTTTTTACCTTTTATTGCTTCTTCTCTTAAACTATATGGCTCTTTGTAAAGTTTCGTAAGATTATTAAAATACTCTATTGGATTATCTAATATATTTTTTGAAGCTAGATTAAAATAGCAAAAAAGTTTTCTAATATTCTCTTTTCTTCTACTAGCTCTTTCATTTCTTCGTCTTCCGCTTCTAAAAGCTCTTCTATCAGTAGATGGAACATATTCACTAAAAATTATACTATTTGAAGCTAGTTCATTAAAAATTGTAATACTATCTTTCTCTTCTACTTTATTTAGTGCAAATCCTATGCTATTTGTACCTAAATCTAACCCTAAAATTCTTTCCATTTCCTTGCCTTTGAAAGTGATTATATTTATAGAGTTTACTACAAAACTATTTAACAATAGAAGATTGAAAATCTTAAGATATTTTTATGTATAATAAAAGAATATTGAAAAGAAATTTGGAGAAAAAATGAAAATAATAGAGGGTATTTTAAGATTAAAAGGAAATGAAAAAGTAGCTATTATAAATGGAAGATTTAATCATATAATTACTGATAGATTAGTTGAAGGAGCACGAGATGCTTTTAAAAGACATGGCGGAAATGAAGATAATTTAGATTTGATATTAGTTCCAGGAGCTTTTGAAATACCATTTGCATTGGATAAAGCACTATCAGGTGGAAAATATGATGCGGTTTGTTGTGTTGGAGCTGTTATAAGAGGAGCAACTCCACACTTTGATTATATAAGTGCAGAGGCAACAAAAGGTATAGCAACAGTAGCTTTAAAATATGGAAAACCTGTATCAAATGGTGTTTTGACAACAGATACAATAGAGCAAGCAATTGAAAGAGCTGGTTCAAAAGTTGGAAACAAAGGTGCAGAAGCTATGGTTACAATAATTGAAATGCTAGATTTATATAGCGAAATGGGAAAATAATTTGGCAACAAGAACACAAGCTAGAGAGTCTGTAATTGGGCTTTTATATGCCTATGATTTAGGAAATGATGAGATTACAAAATTTGTTGATGAAATACTTGAAGAGAAAAAAATAAGAAATAATCAAAAAGAGTTTGCTTTAAATTTATTTAATGGAACAATAAAAAATTTAAGCACAATTGATGACCAAATAAAAGCCTTTATAACTCAAGGAAATCTTGAAGATATAGGTTCTGTTGAAAAGTCTATTTTAAGACTTGCTATTTATGAAATTTTATTTGAAAATTTACCAAAAGCAGTTATTATTAATGAAGCTATTGAGTTATCAAAAAGATTAGCAAGTGATGGTGCACCAAAATTTGTAAATGCAATTTTAGATCAGGTAAAAAAGGGCTAAAATGAAAAAAGATATGAAACTTTGTGTATCTTTAGATTTAGAGAGTTCAAAAGAGAATTTGGCTCTTGTTGAAAAAATAAAAGATTTTGATGTATGGTTGAAAGTAGGTTTTAGGACATATTTAAGAGATGGAAAGAAGTTTTTAGAAGATATAAAAGCTATAAATCCAAACTTTAAAATTTTTTTGGACTTAAAGCTATATGATATTCCAAATACTATGGCTGATGCAGCACAAGATATTTCTAATTTTGGACTTGTTGATATGTTTAATGTTCATGCAAGTGCAGGAAAATTTGCTATGCAGACAGTTATGCAAAGATTAAAAGATATTCCAAATAGACCTTTAGTTTTAGCTGTTACTGCACTTACATCTTTTGATAATGATAGTTTCAAAAAAATTTATGGTGAAAATATTGATAAAAAAGCTAGAGAGTTTGCTAAAGAGACTTTTGAAGCGGGGCTTGATGGTGTTGTTTGTTCAGCATTTGAAAGTTTAGATATTAAAAATAATACTTCAAAAGAGTTTATAACTTTATGCCCTGGAATCCGTCCTTTTGGTGAAGATAGTGGTGATCAAAAAAGAGTTGCTGATATTGGTTTTTCAAAAGAGAATTTAGTAGATTTTATTGTTGTAGGAAGACCTATATATAAAAGTGAGAATCCTAGAGTTGTTGTAAAAAATATATTAGCAAATATTTAAAGTTTATATATTTTTAAGTTAGTATTAAGCCTTAGATTACTATAATTCCCGTCCTGATTTATTGAAATCAGATTTCGGACAGTTGGGTGAGTGGCTGAAACCACCTCCCTGCTAAGGAGACGTACTGGCAACGGTACCGAGGGTTCAAATCCCTCACTGTCCGCCACTGGGTCGTTAGCTCAGCTGGTTAGAGCACTCGGCTCATAACCGAGTGGTCGAAGGTTCGAGTCCTTCACGACCCACCAGCTAAAAGATATTAAGTTTTTTTTAATATTTTTTTAGATATCATTCCAATCCTTTTAGAAAAGGGTTTCATGCGGGAGTAGCTCAGTTGGCTAGAGCTTCTGCCTTCCAAGCAGACTGTCGCGAGTTCGAGTCTCGTCTCCCGCTCCACTTTTTTAAAGTGAAGTTCTTTTATTTTTTTATCGCGGAATAGAGCAGCTAGGTAGCTCGTCGGGCTCATAACCCGAAGGTCATAGGTTCAAATCCTATTTCCGCAACCAATTTATTTAATTTTTAAGTCAAAGTAGCTCAGCTGGCTAGAGCGCTGGTCTCATAAGCCGGAGGTCGAGAGTTCAAGTCTCTCTTTTGACACCATAAAATAAAGTAAAAGTGCTGGTGTAGCTCAGTTGGCTAGAGCAGCTGATTTGTAATCAGCAGGTCGGGGGTTCGACTCCCTTCACCAGCTCCACTTTTATTTAATCCTTCTGGGGTATCGCCAAGCGGTAAGGCAACGGTTTTTGGTACCGTCACTCGAAGGTTCGAATCCTTCTACCCCATCCACAAAATCAAAAAACAATCTTCTATTACAAAATAATTTCTTAATAAAGTAGTTATATGCCAACATTTGAGTTAGTTTTACCAGAAAAATTACTGTTTGTCTTTTCAAATATTTCATTAATCTCATTTTGTTTTTTTATTAGTTTTATTTTTGCAAAACTTTTTAGAAGTTTTTTAATATTTTTTATAACTTTAAGTTTAATTAGTAGCTTATTTTATGGAGATATATTTTTAAAATATGTAGTTAGAACTTATCATATATTATTTAAAATGGATAGTAAAATATTAATAAAAGCACAAAAAAATTTAAATGGGAAAATTGATAGTTTAGATTTAAAAGAGATTTATGTTTATCCTTTAAGAAATTCTGGAATGTTAAATTTAGATGATAGATATGATATTTCTAAAGTACACGAAAAATATATTGATAAATTTATAGATATAAGCACTTATTCTACACGATTTAATCGACACACTTTTGATATTGAAAGAGTATATTTAAACGGAAATAATAGAATTTTAGATGAAAAACCAAGATTCGAAGTTACAAAGAAAGAGATAAAGAGCTTTTTTTCAACAATTTATTCTAAAGAGGAGTTTTTATTTAGAGATAAATTAAATAATATTGTAATTGCTACAGCTTATAATATAAGTTTTAAACCAAGTATTGATAGATTTAGAAATAAACATCTATTTTGGAGTTTGGAAAAAGAAGAGGAGTTTAATCCAAAGCCTATCCAAAATTTTGATAATATTTATAAAAAATTATTTATGAATTAGATGAAATTTCCTAATTCGTCGCCTAAATACTCATCTATTTTTTTTGCTAACTCTTCAAAAGATATATCTCCATTTTTATTAAAAATTACAATCTCTTCTCCAAAATCATTTTGAATGAAGTGCTCTTTTTTTGTAACTTCTTCATATAGTTTTTGTATTTCATCTTCACTTTCAACTTTATTAAATAAAAACCAATTGCAAGTTGTATCTTCAACTCTTAAAAGACCATAGTTATTATTTTTATCTATATAATCTTGAATTGTTCCATTTTCAAATCTAGCACCAACAACCATATCATCTTCATTTAAGATCATTTCCATTAATAAACCTTCTAATTTTTTTCAAATTATATTTAAACTACTTTTAGTAATCGATTATTTTGTAATTATTGGTTACAATCACAAAAAAAATCAAGGAAATATTATAAAAAAGTTTAAAAAAGTACATATAGAACTTACTAATATTTGTAATTTAAAATGTACATTTTGCCCACCAAAACTATTTCCAAACAAAATTATGGATTTAAGCACTTTTGATATATTAAATGCTCAATTAAAAGAGTTTACAAAAGAATTAGCTTACCATATAGTTGGAGACCCACTTGTTTTAGGAAATTTAGAAGAGTATTTAGATATTAGTTTAAAACATAATTTAAAAGTAAATATTACAACAACAGCAAATAATATTAGTCAAAAGCACTATAAAGCTTTGATAAATTCTTCTATAAAACAGATAAATTTTTCTTTAAATTCATATAATGCAAATTCACATAAAAAGAGCTTTGAAGAGTATTTAGAGCCAATTTTAGAGTTTGTAAAGTTTGCACAAGAAGAGAAACATGAATATTTTATAAATTTTAGAATTTGGAATTTAGATGAAGAAAAAACAGCATTTGAATTTAATAAAAAAGTTTTTGATAAAATAAATATTTTTTTTGGTTCAAATTTATATATAGATGAGATTTATAAAAATAAACCAAAAAATATAAGAGTTGATAGAAAAATTTTTATAAATTTTGATGAATATTTTGTTTGGCCAAACCTTAAAAATGAGATTGTAAGTCAAAAAGGTTTTTGTTATGGTTTAACTTCACATTTTGGGATTTTATCAAATGGAACTGTAGTTCCTTGTTGTTTGGATTTGGATGCAAATATAAATTTAGGAAATATTCATCAATCAACTGTAAAAGATATTTTGCAAACTAATAGAGCGAAAAATATGATAAAAGGGTTTAAAAATTCTATTTTAGTAGAGGAACTTTGCCAAAAGTGTGAATATAGAACAAGGTTTGATTTTTAATTGTTTATAGGTAGAATAATAAAATTTGAAAAAAAGATGAAAAATGAATGAAATAGAGATTTTAAGAAGAAGTGTAAGAGATTTTTTTAGTTCATCAATGCTAAAACTAGCTTTAATTCCACTTCTTGTAACAATGTTACTAATGTATATGATATTTTTTGGAATGGCAAGCTATGGAATAGAAGCTTTAAGAACTGTTGCTGAAACTTCACAAGCAACAGGTGAGGTTGTAATTGATGATAAAGCACCATTTTATTTTGTTTGGCTTACATATTTAACTGTTTTTTTATTTAAATACTCAATTACTTCATGGTTAGCTGCAACTTTATTTTATACAGTTGGGGCAATTTTTATTTTTCATTTAAGTGTTATAATAACTTTATTGGTAATTGGTCTTTTAACTCCTTTTGTTGTAAATTATTTGGAAAAGGTGCATTATAAGAATTTAGATTTAAAACCTTATGGAACTATTTTGGGAGCATTTTGGGTATTTTTAAAAGCTCTTTTTGTAATGATATTTTTGTATGTTTTGCTAGTACCGTTATATTTTGTGCCATTGATAAATATAATAGCTTTTTATCTACCTTTGTACTATTTTTTTCATAAACTTTTAAATTATGATGTATCTTCTACAATTTTAAGTAAGCAAGAGTATAAGCAGATATATTCAAAAAATGGAAGCTCTTTTAGAATGAGAACTCTTTTTTTGTATTTTATCTCTACAATACCGTTTATTACTCTTTTTGTAGCAGTTTTTTATACAATTTATCTATCTCATGCTTATTTCATAGAACTTGAGAAGATTTCACTAATAAAGAGTAAAGATATAGATGAAGATATTGAGTTAAATAAAATAGAGCATAAAGAGAGTTTATAATTTTGGAAAATATTAAAAATGCAATAATAAAATCAAATATAGAAATTTTGGGTTATATAAAAAATAGTTTGAAAAAAAATGATTTTTTATATACAAATAAAATAGGCTTTGGTGGTGATAAAACACTTAAAATTGATGCTATTTTGGAAGAGATATTTATTGAAAATTTAAAAGATTTTGGAAATATTTTTAGTGAAGAGTGTGGATATATAGATAATCAAAAAGATATTACATTTATAATTGACCCACTTGATGGAAGTAATAATTTTTTCTCAAATATTCCATATTTTGGTACATCGGTTGCTGTTAAAAAAGATGATATTACTATTGCTGGATTTGTAGCAAATTTAGCTAGTAAAACGGTTGTTTATAGGATATTAAGTGAAGATATTAGATATTTTTGTTTAGAAAGCAAAAAAGAGTTTAACAAAATAGAAAATCATAGCTCAAAAGTTGCTATTTTTGAAAGAGGTTATAAATATCCAAATATTTGTAAAATCTTAGATGATAAAAATTTTAAATTTAGAGTTTTAGGAGCGACAGCTCTTTCTTTAGCAAATGCAAGAGATGCTTTATTTGTACTATTTATTGGTGATTTAAGAGTTTTTGATATAGAAGCTGCTTTATTTATAAGTGGAGATTTATATATTTATAAGAATGAAAATCTGATTTTTATAACAAAATATAAAGATACGTTTGATTATTTTAAAGAAAATATTAATCAATTTTAGGTATAACTCCAAGATAATAAATTATACTAGGAAAATATATGGCTTTAATAATTATGGATGAATGTATAGCATGTGATGCCTGTAGAGAAGAGTGCCCAAACTATGCTATTGAAGAGGGTGATCCAATATATGTAATTGATCCTGATCGCTGTACGGAGTGTGTGGGACATTATGAAGAACCACAATGTGTAGAAGTTTGTCCAGTGGATTGTATTATTTTGGATCCAGATAATGAAGAGACATTAGAGGAACTAAAATTCAAGTATGAACAACTAATGGAAGAAGAAAATTAATATGTCAAAAATTACAACAATCATCGATATTGGGTCAAACTCAATGAGAATGGTTGTTTTAGAAAAGAGTAGTAGGTTTGCATTTAGTCTTATAAATGAGACCAAAAGTAAGGTGAAAATTTCTGAAGGTTGCTACGAAAATGGTGGAAATCTTCAAGAACTTCCTATGCAAAGAGCTTATGAAGCTTTAAAATCTTTTTTAAATATCTCAAATGCTTTAAAATCAAGAAAAATTTTATGTGTTGCAACTTCAGCTTTAAGAGATGCTCCAAATTCTAAAGTTTTTTTGAATAGAGTTAAGAAAAATTTAGGTTTGAATATAAAAGTTATTGAAGGTGAAAAAGAGGCATATTTTGGTGGAGTTGCTACTTCAAATTTGCTTCATGATGATAATTTTGTAACAGTTGATATAGGTGGTGGAAGTACAGAGTTTTGTTTTGTAAAAGATGGAAAAATAACAAAATCGATTTCACTAGATATTGGAACTGTAAGATTAAAAGAGTTATATTTTAACAAAGATAATCTTGATGGTGCAAAAAATTATATTTTAGAGAATTTAAAAAAGGTTTTTAATTTAGGAGTTGAGATTCCTTCAAAGGTTGTAGGAATTGGAGGAAGTATTAGATTTTTATCGAAATTAATAATGCAAAAAAATCTCTATCCCCTAGATGCAATTCATGGTTTTACATATAGTGTAAAAGATGAACAAAATTTATTTTTAGATATTCTAAATACAAGAACTGTTGAAGATTTAGAAGTTCTTGGAGTAAAAAAAGATAGGTTTGATACTATAAAAGAAGGAACTTTTATATTTAAAACAATTCTTGATGAATTAAAAATAAAGACTGTTGTAACTTCTGGAGTTGGAGTGAGAGAAGGTGTTTATTTAACTGATTTATTAAGAACACAAAATCATAAATTTCCAGCAAATTTTAATGTAAGTGTTAGATCTTTACTTGATAGGTTTCAAATTTGCCCAAAACAAAGTGCTTATTTAGGAAAAAATGCTAGAGAGATTTTTGAAAAATTAAAACCTCTTCACAATCTTGATGATAAATTTGCTACTCTTTTAGTAGTTGCTTCAAAACTTCACTCTATTGGTACAACACTTAATTTTTATAAGTTAAATGATAATGCTTTTGAGTTTATATTAAATGGTTTAAATTATGATTTTTTACACTCTTCAAGGGTTGTTGTAGCACATATTTTAAAATTATCAAAAAAATCTTTACCAAAAGAGAAAGATTTAGAAGAGTATAAAGAACTTTTACCAAATCTTGAAACTATGCAATGGTTGGCATTTATGCAAGCACTAAATTTAGCAATAAATATAGATTTTAGTTGCCCAAAAGTAGAGTACTTTTTGGATAAAAATATATTACAACTAAATTTGCCAAATAAATCATTTTTAGTGAAGTCTTACATTGAAAAGCTAGAATTACCACAAAAACTATTTATAGAGATTTTATAGTGCAAAAGATAGCTATTATTAAGCTATCGGCTATGGGTGATATTATTCACTCTATGGTAGTTTTAGAATTTATTAAAAAAGCTTATCCAAATTTACTTATAGATTGGTTTGTAGAAGAGGTATTTAGTTCTGTTTTAGAAAATAATCCAAATATAAATAAAATAATAAAATTAAATCTAAAATCTATAAAAAAATCAAAAAAAAATATTTTTAAACAATTAAGCTTTGTAAGAAGTTTTAAAAAAGAGAAATATGATTTAATTATAGATGCACAAGGGCTTATAAAATCTAGCTTAGTTGCAAGAGTTTTAGGTAAAAATATTACTGGATTTTGTAGAAAATCAACAAGAGAAGGTATAGCTAGTTTTTTTTATTCAAAAAAAGTAGGTATAGAGTATAGTCAAAATGTAATAGATAGAAACTGTTATTTATTTGGAGAAGCTTTAAATTTTGAAATAAAAAAAGAGGATATTTTAAATAAAAAACCATTTTTATTTTATAAAGATGAAGATAAAAGAATTTATGATTATTTACAAGAAGATAAAAAGAATATCTTACTTGTAGTTGGTGCTAGTTGGGATAGTAAGATGTATTCTAAAGAGAAGTTTGCTAAAATAGTTTCTAGTTTAGATGGAAATTTTTTAATTGCTTGGGGAAATGAGAAAGAAAAAGCTATAGCAGATTTTATTACACAAAATTCAAAAGCTTTAGCTCTACCAAAATTAGATTTAAATAGTTTAAAAGCGTTGATTTCTAAAGTTGATTTAGTAATAGGAAATGATACTGGTCCTACTCATATGGCTTGGGCTTTAAATATTCCTTCTATTACACTTTTTGGAAATACTCCAGCATATAGAAATACTTATGTAACAAAGTTAAATAAAACTATAAAATCAGCAAGTGATGTAAATCCTTATAAACTAGATAAAAATGATTTTTCAATTCAAGATATAGATGAAAATGAGATAGTAAAAATGGCAAAGGAACTTTTAGATGTATAGAAAAATTAAAGATTATTTTAGACTTTTTTTATATAACACTTTTATGTTTTTATTTTTAATTACTCCAAATTTTTTAATGAAAAGAGTATTGCAATTTATGGCATTTTTTGCTTATAAATTTAATAAGAAACATAAAAAAATTGCCAAAGCAAATCTGGATTTAGTTTATAAAAATAGTATAAGTGAAGAGAGAAAAGAGCAGATTATCTATAGCTCTTATAAATCTTTGGTTTTTAATATGTATGAGTTTATAGAAAATCAGAATATTACAAAAGAAAATATGTTAAAAAAAGCAAATATTTTAAATAAAGAGATAATAGAAAAGGCTTTTAAGGATAATAGAAAAATTATATATGTAACTGCTCATTATGGAGGTTGGGAGATAACTTTACCTTATATTGCTTTGATGTTTGGAGAAATTGCAGTTGTAAATAGAAAGATGGATAATCCACATATTCAAGAAAAATATGCAAAAGCTAGAAGTAAAAATCTTATTACTATGCTTGAAAAACAAAGTGCTGCAAAAGGTATGATTCAAGCTTTTAAAGATAATAAAAGTATTGCTGTTGTAATTGATCAACATATTGGAAGTGGAGTGGAAGTTCAATTTTTGGGGCAAAAAGAGTTAGCAACAGATTCAACTGCTAGAATGGCTTTAAAATTTGATGCGATAATTATTCCTATATTTACAGTTAATAATGGTTTTAGAGATTGGACTATCGAGGTAAAAGAGCCTATAGATGTAAGAACTTTTGAGTTTAAAACTGATGATAAGATAAAAGAGCTAACTCAAATTCAAAATGATATTGTTTCAAAGCAAATTTTTGATAAACCAGATTTTTGGCTTTGGCAACATAAAAGATTTAAAGCCTTTAATAATGATATTTATAAAAAGAAGCTAAGTTGAGTAGTTTTGAAGAACTAGCAAAAAAAGAGTTCGAAAGTTCGAATAAAGAGATTTTTCCTTTTATTTTTGAAGAAAAACAGTATTGGATAAAAAAAGCAAGAGAGACAAAACCAAATAAAATCCAAACATTTTTTCATAAGTTTTTCCCATTTGAATTATTAATTCCTTCATTATATAAAACTTCTAAAGAAGCTTTAGAATTTGAAAGTTCTAAGCTTAAAAGATTTGAGACTTTAGGTATAAATGTTCCAAAAGTTAGTTATAAAAATGAAGATTTTTTTGTACTAGAAGATAGTGGAGAGAATATAAATGCAATTCTAAGAAATAAAAATATAAGTGAAAAGAAATTCTACTTTTATGTGGATTTAGTTTTACAAGAGTTGGCAAAAATTCATAATTTGGGACTTTTTCATGGTGGAAGTCAAATAAGAAATTTTACATATAAAGAAGAGAAAGTTTTTGTAATAGATTTTGAAGAGAGTTTTGATAAAAATATAGATATAAAAACTTTACAATATAGGGATTTTTTACTTTTTATTTTGTCTTTTACAAAGATAAAAGGAGTTGAATTTAAAGTAAATTATAGCTATATAATAGATAAATATTTAGAAGTTTCAAACAATAAAGAGTTTATAATTAATCTTAAGAATTTTGCAAAAAGATTTATTTTTTTTGTTTGGCTTTCTAAAAAAGAGTTTATTAAAAAGAGATTAGGAAGTGATGTAATCTACTTCTTAGATCTAATAGAGATTTTAAATAGAATGGATAAAAATGCAAAATAAACCAAAATATAGTTTTCTGAAAAATTGGAAATATGCTCTTGATGGTTTAATAACTGCTATAAAAACAGAAAGCTCTTTTAAACTTGAGCTTTTTTGTGCAGTTTTTATAATCATAGGAATTTTATATATAGATACAAGTTTGACAAATAAACTAATACTTCTGATAACTGGTATTTTAGTTTTGATTGTTGAACTTATAAATTCAGCTATTGAAAATGTAGTTGATTTATGTACAAAAGAGATACACCCACTAGCAAAAAATGCAAAAGATATAGGCTCAACTGCTGTTATGTTTTCTATTGGATTGCATATTGTTTGTTGGGTTTGGATTCTATTTAATTAAAGGTAGATAACAAGCATGAAAAGTATTAAAAAAATATTAATTATAAGATGTGGAGCATTGGGTGATTTAGTTTATTCGACTTCTGTAATAGAGGCTTTAAGATTTGAATATGGAGAAGATATAATAATTGATTATTTATCAACTCCTGGTTCTTCAAAACTTTTTGAAAGTGATAAGAGAATTAATAAAGTTTTTCATTTAAAACATAAAAAAATCCCGATATTTTTTAGCTCTCAAAAAAAAGCTATTATCAATTATTCAAAAAAAGAGCCTTATGATATTTTAATAAATTTTGAAATGGGAAAGCCATTTCAAAGTCTAGTTAAAAAAATTGTAGCGAATAAGAAAGTTGGTTGGTTTAATGAAAATATTGATATTCCTTTTGAATTAAATCGTGGTGAACAACAAAAATATTTTTATAAATCTATTGTTTCAACATATAATCTAGAAAGGTCTTACCCTAAAGTTTCTATATTAGACTTTAAAGATATTCAAGGAAAGTTTAATTTAGAAGATGAATATATAGTAATTGCTCCTAGTAATTCTCATGTTAATAGAAGAGGGATAAATTATAGAGCTTGGGAAAATAGTTATTGGATTGAATTAATCAATTATTTATCAAAAAAGATTTTAATAGTAGTCTTAGGTGCAAAAAGTGAAGATAATTTTTTTAATTTATTAAAACCTTATCCTAAAAATGTTGTTGATTTAGTTGGAAAAACGAATATATCAGAATTAAATACGGTTATAAAATATGCAAAAATTGTAATATGTACTGATTCAGCTGTTGGACATATTAGTGCAGCAACAAATACACCAGTAATTGTTCTAATGGGACCAAATAATACTATTACAGATTCTCCTTATTCTACACCATATAATAAAGTTTATCCAATTTCTTTAAAATTAGATTGTTCTCCTTGTTATAAGACAGAAATTATGAAAAAATGTAAAGATAATATTTGTATGAAGAATATAAGCCCTAAAATGGTTATAAATAAGATTTTATCTAATATATAGTAAAATATTAAAATATCCAATAATAAGAGGTGAGCAGATGAAAGGGATAATACTAGCAGGAGGGAGTGGAACAAGATTGTACCCAATCACAAAAGGAGTAAGTAAACAATTAGTTCCAATTTATGATAAACCAATGATTTATTATCCTTTGTCAGTTTTAATGTTAGCAGGAATTAAAGAAGTGCTTATTATTACAACCCCACAAGATCAATCAAGCTTTATAAACCTTTTAGGAGATGGGAAAGATTTAGGTATGAGATTTGAATATGTAGTTCAACCAAGCCCAGATGGTTTAGCCCAAGCATTTATCTTAGGTGAAAAATTTCTAGATGGTGATGATGCTTGTCTAGTACTTGGAGATAATATCTTTTATGGACATGGATTAACAGAGTTATTAGCTAAAAGTATAAGAAATATTAAAGATGAAAATAAAGCAACTGTATTTGGTTACTATGTAAGTGATCCACAAAGATATGGAGTAGCAGAATTTAATGAAAATGGTGATGTAATAAGTATAGAAGAAAAACCAAAAGAGCCAAAATCAAACTATGCTGTTGTAGGACTGTATTTTTATCCAAATGATGTAGTAAAAAAAGCTAAAAATGTAAAACCAAGTAATCGTGGTGAACTAGAAATCACAACTTTAAATCAAGATTATTTAAATGAAAATAGATTAAAAGTAGAACTTATGGGAAGAGGATATGCTTGGCTTGATACAGGAACTCATGAAAGTTTGTTGGAAGCAAGTTCTTTTATTCAAACAATTGAAAATAGACAAAGTCTAAAAGTTGCATGCCTTGAAGAGATAGCTTATGAGATGGGATATATAACAAAAGAAAAACTTTTAGAACTAGCAGAACCTTTGAAAAAGAATCAATATGGACAATACTTAATTTCTAGAGCAAATCAACCAAGAAGGATGAAATAATTATGATATTTACTAAAACGCAAATTCCAGAAGTTGTAATTATTGAACCAAAAATTCATGGAGATAATAGAGGATATTTTGTAGAAACTTTTCGTGCAGATAAACTTGAAGAATTTCTAGGATATAAGATAAAATTTTGCCAAGATAATGAATCAAAAAGTTCTAAAGGAGTTTTAAGAGGACTTCACTATCAACTTCCACCATTCTCTCAAACAAAATTAGTAAGAGTAATAAAAGGGAAAGTACTTGATGTTGCAGTTGATATAAGAAAGAATTCTCCAACTTTTGGACAACATGTTGCAGTTCTTTTAAGTGATGAAAATAAAAAGCAATTATTAGTTCCAAGAGGATTTGCACATGGATTTGTAGTACTTAAAGATGATACAATATTTGCATATAAAGTAGATAACTACTATAGTCCAGAGTGTGATAGAGGAATTGCCTTTGATGATAAGGAACTAAATATAGATTGGATTTTAAAAAAAGAAGAATTAAATTTATCAACTAAAGATACAGAACAACCAAAATTAAATCAAACAAATGATTTGTTTGAATATGGAGTAGATTATTATGCTTAATAATACTTTTAATATCTTAGTTACTGGTTCAAAGGGACAACTGGGAAATGAAATAAAAGAGTTGTCTTCAAATTACTCTTATAACTTCTTTTTTATAACTAGAGATGATATTGATATAACAAATAAAGAGAGTATTAAAAACTTTTGTCAAATAAATAGTATAAATGTAATTATAAATTGTGCAGCTTATACTGCAGTTGATAAAGCTGAAACTGATATAGAAAATGCAGACTTAGTAAATAGAAAAGCTGTAAAAAAACTTGCTCTTGTTTCTAAAGAACTAAATATAAAACTAATTCATATCTCAACAGACTATGTATTTGATGGTAAAAACTTTAAACCATATTGTGAAGAGTTTCAAACAAACCCACAAAGTGTATATGGTAAAACAAAGTTAGAGGGTGAACTTGAATTTATAAATATAAATCCAAAAAATTCTTTAATTATAAGAACTTCTTGGGTTTATTCTTATTATGGAAATAATTTTGTAAAAACGATGCTTCGTTTAGGAAAAGAAAAAGAGTCTCTAGGAGTAATTTTTGACCAAGTAGGGACTCCGACTTATGCTGTACATTTAGCTAAAACTATACTTGATATTATTCCACAGATAGATAATGAAAAAGTAGATATTTATAATTATTCAAATGAAGGAGTTCTTTCTTGGTATGATTTTGCAAAAGAGATAATAAAAATGGCTAAATTATCTTGTAAAATAAATCCAATAGAGACTTTTCAGTATCCAACACCAGCAAAACGACCACATTTTTCTGTGTTAAATAAAGCAAAAATAAAAGAAATGTTTAATATTGAAATTCCATATTGGAAAGATGGTTTAGATGATTGTTTAAAAAGATTAGGAGAAATAAATAGTGTTGAATAACTCAAAAACAATATTAGTAACAGGATGTGCGGGATTTATAGGTTCAAATTTTGTTCCATATTTTTTAGAAAAATATCCTAACTATAATCTTATAAATTTAGACCTTTTAACTTATGCAGGAAATTTAGAAAATCTAAAAGAGTGTGAAAATAATCCAAGATATAAATTTATAAAAGGTGATATTTGTAATAGAGAACTTGTAGAGTTTATATTTAGTGAATTTGATATAAGAGGAGTTATTCATTTTGCAGCTGAATCTCATGTGGATAACTCTATTAAAAATCCTGGAGTATTTGTACAAACAAATGTAAATGGAACATATACTTTGGTTGATGTTGCAAAAAAATATTGGATGGAAAAACCGTTTGTTTATAAATCAAATTATCAAGATTGTAGATTTCATCATATTTCGACAGATGAAGTATATGGAACGCTTAGTCTTCACCCAAATGATTTGTTTACTGAAATAACTCCTTATGCTCCAAATTCACCTTACAGTGCATCAAAAGCTTCATCTGATATGATAATAAGAGCTTATCATGAGACATTTGGATTAAATACAGTTATTACAAATTGTTCAAATAATTATGGACCAAAACAACATGATGAAAAATTAATTCCAACAATTATTAGAAATGCTCTTTTAGGAAATCCAATACCAATATATGGAGATGGTAAAAATATAAGAGATTGGTTATATGTACTTGATCATTGTAAAGGAATAGATCTTGTTTATCATAAAGGTAAAAAAGGTGAGACATATAATATTGGTGGAAGAAATGAAAGAACAAATCTACAAATAGTAGATAGAATTTGTACTATTTTAGACCAAGAAGTTCCAAAAGAGAGTTCATATAAGAAGTTAATCACTTTTGTAGAAGATAGAGCAGGGCATGATAGAAGATATGCAATAGATGCAACAAAGCTTGAAAATGAACTTGGATGGAAAGCAGATGAGAACTTTGATACAGGTATAGTTAAAACTATTAATTGGTATTTAGGGAAGTATAATGCAAAATAATCCAAAATGTTCAATAATAATATCTGTTTATAAAGATACTGATAGTTTAGATTTAATTTTAGAATCCTTATCAAATCAAACAATTATACCTAATGAAGTAATAATTTCAGAAGATTGTCAAAGTGAAGAGATGAGAGATTATATAAATATTGCAAAAGATAAATATAAAGACCTTGATATTACTCATCTTTTTCAAGAAGATATTGGATGGAGAAAAAATAGGGCATTAAATAGAGCAATTCTTGCTTCAAAATATGAATATTTAATATTTATAGATGGAGATTGTGTACCTTTTGATAATTTTATTGAAAATCATGTAATGCAAGCTGAAAAAAAGATAGTTTTATCTGGTAAAAGAGTAGAGTTAGGTGAAAATATTACAAATCAAATTCGCTCTAGAAGATTATCTGTTTCAAAATTAACTAAAAATTATTGGTCTTATGCTCCTCAGCTTATTAAAGATAAAACTAGACATTTAGAAGATATTTTACATATATCATATAAATCATTTTGGGCTCCTTTTATGAAAAGAGATGTAAATTATATTATAGGCTGTAATTGGTCAGTTTTTAAAGAAGACATATTAGCTATAAATGGCTTTGATGAAACATATACTTTACCTTCTATTGGTGAAGATGTTGATTTAGGCTGGAGGTTTAGAGGATTAGGAATAGAACTTAAATCCTGTAGGCATAATGCAAATTTAGTACATTTATATCATAAAAAGAGATTTAATAATACTCAAGGTGAGATAAATAATGCAATTTTATGGAAAAATCATGCACAAAATAAATTTTTTTGTGAAAATGGAATTAAAAAAATAAATGATAATTAATATAAAAAATATTGAATATTCTAAAATAAGTAGTTTTGCAGATAAATTGTTGATATTATTTATTTTGTGCTTTTCTTTCTTCGTATCTTTTCATCCCGTGGTTGGAAAGTACCTTGTAAATAATATGTTTTATATTTGGTTAATTAGTTTAAATTTTAAAAATATTTTTTTTTATCTTAAAAACAATAAAATATTTCTATTTATAATAATATTTTTTTTATGGATAACATTCACTGTTATAATAATACCAACAACAAATTATTATAATTATGATAATTTTATTAAATATTTTTTATTACCTATACTAATCATTATTACAACAATAAAAAAAGAGCATATAAAATACATTATAAGTGCTTTTTTAGCTGGTATGTTTATAAATGAATTAATATCATATGGAATATATTTTGAGTTAATACAAAATAGTTTTTTAGGATTTAATATTGTAGGAAATAAGTTTAATCCTGTTCCTTTTTTGACATCTCATATTGAATATACATTATTTTTGTCATTTACTATTATTGTCTCTTTGTTTTCTATTTTTACTATAAATAGTAAATTTTTAAAAGTATTATTATCTTTATTTATTACTACAATGACGATAAATTTGTTTATAACTACCGGAAGGACAGGACAATTTACTTTATTAATGACCATAATATTTTTAATAATAATATATTTTAGACATAATATAAAATATATAATGTTAAGCTTTGTAACTATATTTTCTGTATTTATTCTTGCATTTAATTTTAGTTCAAATACTAATACAAGATTACAACAAGGCTATTCAGATATTATTAAATTGATTGAAAATAAAGATTATAATACAAGTTTTGGCATTAGATTGACTTCTTATATTATTATTCCAGATATTATAAAAGATGAAAGATTTAATCTATTCTATGGAATGGGATATTGTGAAAAAGATAGAATAATTCAAGATATACAAATTAAAAAAATTGGTACTTTCATGGAAGGAACATTTGGGCATTTACACAATACTTATATTGCGCTACTTGCTGGAACAGGTTTTGTAGGAATAATAATATTCTTAATTCTTTGGTATTATCTATTCACACTTAAAATAGAAGATGGGTATATAAATTATATAAGATATTCATTTTTCTTTGTTATATCATTTGGTGGTATTTCATCAGAACTTTTTTGGCAAAAAGAAGTGATGTTATTGAGTGCTATTTTTATATCTATAATTATTTATACAACCACAAATAATAAAAAGGAGAAAATTAATGAATAACTTAGTATCTATTGCTATGTGTAGTTATAATGGGGAAAGGTTTATTCAAGAACAAATAGATTCTATCTTATCTCAAAGTTATACAAATTTTGAATTAATTATTGTTGATGACGGTTCAAATGATAATACTATAAAAATACTAGAAGATTATGTAAAAAAAGATAATCGAGTAAAATTCTTTCAAAATGATAAAAATCTTGGTTTTGTAAAAAATTTTGAAAAGGCTATTAGTTTATGTAATGGAGATTATATTGCTCTTGCAGATCAAGATGATATTTGGAAAAAGGATAAGATTGAAGTTTTTATTAAAAATATAGGAGATAATTTATTAATTTATTCAGATGCCATTTTAATAGATCAATATTCAAAAGAGATAGGAAAAGAATTAATTAGACCAAATGGTAATTTAGTAGAAGGAAAATGTAATAAAGCTTTTATATTTTATAACTGTGTTTCTGGGAATACTTTAATGTTTAAGAAAGAATTAATAAAGTATATTTTACCTATACCAGAGAAAATTACATTTCATGATATTTGGATAGCATTTATTGCTTCTACAATTGGTACTATTACTTTTACAGAAGAGGCAATGACATATTATAGAAGATATAGTGAACAAGTTACAAAAGACTCAAAAAAAGAGTATAAAACAATTTCTGATAGATTAAAAAAGAAAGAAAAATCATATTTACTTCATGCAGAAAACTTAGTAAATTATTGTAAAGAATTTGCAAAAGTAAAAAATATAGATGAAGATATGAAAAATATTTTAGATATTTTTATAGGACATTACTCAAATTATAATAAAGGTTATTTTAACCTTAAAATGAGAGATTATTTAAAAAAATATAAAAATGAATTATTTGCTATAAAAAGAGAAAAAACAAGAGATAGATATATAAAAAGATATTATTTCAAAAATAAATTATTAAAAATATTTTTTTATTCAATTTAGGTAAATAATGAAAAATATAGATATCTCATTTATTACAATAAACTACAACTCTTCTTCTTTTACTATAGAATTAATTAATAGTATTTTAATTCAAACAAAAGATATAAAATATGAAATTATAATTGTTGATAATGCTTCAAAGTATGAAGATTTGAATAATTTAAAAGAGTTTATAAAAGAAATAAAAGATATAAAATTAGTAGAAAATAGGATTAATAGTGGCTTTGCAAGTGGCAATATGCTGGGAGTTAATAGTGCTAGTGGGGAATACTATTTTTTTATTAATAATGATTGTAAAATTTTAAATAATAGTGCAAAAATTTTAAAAGATTTTTTAGAAGAAAATAATGATGTTGCATTAGTAACAGGGAAGGTGCTTGATGAAAAAGGAGGATTCTCTTCATCATATAAGCAGTTCCCACATTTGATAAAAGAGTTATTTGGAAATAGTATTCAAAGGATTATTTCAAAAAATAAATTTCCTAGTAATAAAATAAATCTTCAAATAAACTCCCAAGTTGAAGTAATAAGTGGTTCTTGTATGTTTTTTGACTCAAATATTTTTAAACAAATAGGGGGATTTGATACAGTCTTTTTTTTGTATTGTGAAGAAGAAGATATTTGTAAAAGAGTTTGGGATTTTGGTAAAAAAGTATATTTTGTACCTAATGCTCAAATTTATCATAAATCAGGAGGAAGTTCTTCTAAAAATTTTGAAATGGAGAGAGAATTTTATATATCTTATTATCATTTATTAGATAAGTATTATTTTATAGGTAGTAAGATATTACTAAAGTTTTCTTTATTAATTAAATTATTTTTTAGAATTTTTAAGAAAAAGAATGGCTTAAAGATATTTTTATCTTTTATGGGTGGATTTTCAAAGAAAAATAGTTTAAGGTATTTACAACAACTAAGAGATGTGGAGGAATAAGAAAGATGCTATTTAATAGTTATGAATTTATATTTGCATTTTTACCAATAGTATTTATAGTTTACTTTTACTTAAATAGTAAAAGGATGGTTTTAGGTGCAAAGATATGGTTAGTATTAGCAAGTTTATTTTTCTATAGCTATTGGAATATAATATATCTACCATTAATATTATTATCAATATTTGTGAACTACGGAGTAGGGATAAGTTTAGTGAATAGTGATAAAATAAGAAAATTATCTTCAAAAACTATTCTTACTTTTGGGATAGTATTTAATCTAGGATTATTAGGATATTTTAAATATACAGATTTTTTCTTAGAGAACTTTAATGGGATATTTGAGACAAATATTCCTCTACCACATATAATACTTCCTTTAGGGATTAGTTTTTTTACTTTTACCCAAATAGCATTTTTAGTAGATGCTTATAAAAAAGAGGCTAAAGAGTATAATATATTTAACTATATGCTCTTTGTAACATATTTTCCACATTTACTAGCTGGTCCAATTTTGCATCATAAAGAGATGATGCCACAATTTGCTTCTAAATATAACTATATAAAGAATTATAGAAATATAGCATTAGGACTTTTTATATTTTCTATAGGATTATTTAAAAAAGTAGTAATAGCAGATACATTTGCAGTATGGGCAAATGCTGGATTTGATACAGCAACAACATTGAATTTAATAGAAGCATGGGCAACATCTTTATCATATACTTTTCAATTATATTTTGATTTTTCAGGATATACAGATATGGCAATAGGTATAAGTTTGATGTTTAATATAAAACTTCCTATTAACTTTAATTCACCATATAAAGCATTATCTATTCAAGACTTTTGGAGAAGATGGCATATGACTTTAAGTAGATTTCTTAGAGATTATTTATATATACCGCTTGGAGGAAATAGAAAAGGGAATATTAGAACATATGTAAATCTAATAACAACATTTTTATTAGGTGGACTATGGCATGGAGCAGGATGGACATTTATAATTTGGGGATTGCTACATGGTATAGCATTAGCAATACATAGGTTTTGGCAAAGCTTAGGATTTAGAATGAATAAAATCTTAGCATGGTTTATAACATTTAACTTTATAAATATAACATGGATATTTTTTAGAGCAAAAGATTTTGAGAGTGCAATGAAAGTATTAAGTAGTATGTTTAGTTTGAATAATATAGTATTACCAGAGAAATATTTTAAATTCTTAAGTCAATATAATGAGATATATTTTAGATTTGGAGAAGTATATGATAATATATTAGGGAAAAGTAATACAACAGTGTTTATCATTGTTGGGTTTATTATTGTTCTTGCTTTTAAAAATAGTATGGAAAATATGATTAATTTTAAAGCAAATTATTTTAATTTATTTTTATCTTTTAGTTTTATAATATATTGTATTTTCCAATTAAATAAAATCTCTGAATTTTTATATTTTAATTTTTAAGGCAAATAAAATGAATATAAAGAGTAATATTTGGGTAAAAATCTTAGTAAGTTTTATACTTACTATCGTTGTTTTAGTATGTTCATTTAATTATGTTGTTGATCCGTATGGTTTATATAAAACTAATTTTTTTGATAGTAAACCAAAACAAGCTGTACATAGTAGATTAGCTAAATTATTTGAAGTTAGAGAACAAAAACCTATTTCTATTGTAATAGGTACTTCAAGGGCTGATATGGCAATAGACCCAGAACATGAATATTTTGTAAAACCATCTTATAATCTTTCTAATGCAGGATTGTCTATTTATGAAGCTAAATATTATATAAAAGAAGCTATTAAACTAGGAGTAAAAAATATATTATTTGTAGCAGATTGGAGAATGTTTAATGATACTATTAAAAAGTCTTCAGATTTTGAAACATATTTTAAAGATTATAATAAGTATAAATTTTTACTAAATTATAAAACTTTAGAAGATAGTTTTTATACTATAAAAAATCAAACTATTAAAAATATGTATTTTAAAAATGGATTATTAAATGATTCTCATATGATAGCTTATGTAGATAATGTAGGAGGACATTTAGCTTTAATGAAAAAAGAAGAAAAATTTTATTATAAATTTATATCGGCAAATAATAATTTTTATAAAGGTACAAATCTTAATAGTTTTAATGATTTTAAGGAGATTTTGGAGATGTGTTATAAGAATAATATAAAACTTGATATTATTTTTGGACCATCTCATATTAGACAATGGGAAGCATTTGCTTATTATAATCAATATGAAACATTTTTAAAGTGGAAAAAGGATGTTGTTTTAAATGTAGAAAGAGTTGCATTAGAACAACATAAAAAACCTTTTAGAATTGTTGATTTTTCAGTATATCATAAACTTACTGCAGAAGAAGTGCCAGTTGATCCAAAAATTAAAATGAAATATCATTTTGAAGGTAGTCATTACAAGAAGTCTCTAGGTAATATAGTTTTAGATAGACTTTTAGATAAATCAGAGTATAAAGATTTTGGAGTAATTATAAATAGTGAGAATATAGATTCTCATTTAGAAAAATTAAGAAATGATAGAATAAAATTTATTGATACAAAAGAGTATATTAAAGAGGTTTTTGGTGAATAAATATATATTAAAATTAAAAATAATTGGGAGCATAAATGCTATTTAATAGTTATGAATTTATATTTGCATTTTTACCAATAGTATTTATAGTTTACTTTTACTTAAATAGTAAAAGGATGGTTTTAGGTGCAAAGATATGGTTAGTATTAGCAAGTTTATTTTTCTATAGCTATTGGAATATAATATATCTACCATTAATATTATTATCAATATTTGTGAACTACGGAGTAGGGATAAGTTTAGTGAATAGTGATAAAATAAGAAAATTATCTTCAAAAACTATTCTTACTTTTGGGATAGTATTTAATCTAGGATTATTAGGATATTTTAAATATACAGATTTTTTCTTAGAGAACTTTAATGGGATATTTGAGACAAATATTCCTCTACCACATATAATACTTCCTTTAGGGATTAGTTTTTTTACTTTTACCCAAATAGCATTTTTAGTAGATGCTTATAAAAAAGAGGCTAAAGAGTATAATATATTTAACTATATGCTCTTTGTAACATATTTTCCACATTTACTAGCTGGTCCAATTTTGCATCATAAAGAGATGATGCCACAATTTGCTTCTAAATATAACTATATAAAGAATTATAGAAATATAGCATTAGGACTTTTTATATTTTCTATAGGATTATTTAAAAAAGTAGTAATAGCAGATACATTTGCAGTATGGGCAAATGCTGGATTTGATACAGCAACAACATTGAATTTAATAGAAGCATGGGCAACATCTTTATCATATACTTTTCAATTATATTTTGATTTTTCAGGATATACAGATATGGCAATAGGTATAAGTTTGATGTTTAATATAAAACTTCCTATTAACTTTAATTCACCATATAAAGCATTATCTATTCAAGACTTTTGGAGAAGATGGCATATGACTTTAAGTAGATTTCTTAGAGATTATTTATATATACCGCTTGGAGGAAATAGAAAAGGGAATATTAGAACATATGTAAATCTAATAACAACATTTTTATTAGGTGGACTATGGCATGGAGCAGGATGGACATTTATAATTTGGGGATTGCTACATGGTATAGCATTAGCAATACATAGGTTTTGGCAAAGCTTAGGATTTAGAATGAATAAAATCTTAGCATGGTTTATAACATTTAACTTTATAAATATAACATGGATATTTTTTAGAGCAAAAGATTTTGAGAGTGCAATGAAAGTATTAAGTAGTATGTTTAGTTTGAATAATATAGTATTACCAGAGAAATATTTTAAATTCTTAAGTCAATATAATGAGATATATTTTAGATTTGGAGAAGTATATGATAATATATTAGGGAAAAGTAATACAACAGTGTTTATCATTGTTGGGTTTATTATTGTTCTTGCTTTTAAAAATAGTATGGAATTTAGGACAATTTTTTTAAAAAAACCCTATTTATATACAATAGTTTTAGTTTTAGTAACATTTTACACAATATCAAATATGTCAAAATATACTGAATTCTTATATTTCAATTTTTAGGTTATTTCTATGGGTAAATTCAGAAAAATATTTTATATATGGATTTTTTTAGCTTTAGTTGTCATTTCTTTTCATCCAATAATTTATTATTTATATGTAGGGAAAGTTTTTCCAAAAGATTCTACTATTGTTGGAGATTTAGCAAGAATGACTTATTCTGTAGATCTTCTTACTGATAGAAAAACTGAGAATAATTTACATAATAAACATATTCAATTTTATGAATACAAAGGAGAGAGAGTAGATTTTCTAACTATTGGAGATTCCTTTTCAGCAGGAGCTGCTGGAGGATTAAATCCATATTATCAAGATTATATATCAAATATATATAATTTATCTGTTTTAGATATAAAAATGTTTAAAAATAGTAAAAATTATATAGAAACAATATATGCTTTATTAAATTCCGGAGAGTTAGAAAATATAGGAGTAAAATATATATTAATAGAATCTGTTCAAAGAAGATCCTTAGAAAGATTTGCTATTGATAACATAGATACTAATTTAAATAATATAGAAGAATTTTCAACTTTAATATCAAAAAATAAGAATCTCCTCAATCGTAAAGTAGATGAAAACTTATTAAAAACTGAGAAAGATTCTATATCTTTACAATATGTATTGAAAAATTTATTTGCCAAATCATCTGATGATGAAGTGAGTGTTATAAATAATTTGAATTTGAATGCTTTAGAGTATAATTTAACATTTAAAATTAAAGGTTATGGAAAGATGTCTTCACATGTTTATAGAGAGAAATTAAATAAAGATTTATTTTCAACCAAAATATCTGATGAATTACTTTTTTATGATGAGGATTTAAAGTATTTAAAATTAGAAACTAAAGATAATGTTGAATTGTTAAATAATAATTTTAATTTATTAGCAAATGAATTGTCAAAAAAAGGAATAAAACTGATTTTTATGCCAGCAGTTGACAAATATAATCTATATAGACCTTATATTATAAGTAATGATTATCAAGAGAGTATATTTTTTGAATATTTAGAAACTTTACCAAAAGAATATATATTTATAAATACAAAAGATATCTTATCAAAAGAGATTGAAAAAGGTGAAAAAGATATTTATTTTGTAGATGATACACATTGGAATTATAAAGCTAGTAAAACAATTATAGAAAATAATGTTTTTCAGAAAATATTTGATTAAATTTTATTTTTCAGTAAAAAAATGATAACAGAATTAAAAAGATTTAAAATTTTAGAGATTATAGAGGTCAACTTATAGCTTTAGAATGAGATCAAGAAGTCATTTTTTTTAAAGAATATGTACCATAGATAAACTTTACAAAGTTAGTAGATAAATATAATAAATCTATTTACTGTAAAAATATAATTAAATACCAGCAAATTTCATTTATGATACAAGTGTCTAAAACAGTAGAATAGATCTTGGAAATTTAATGAAGAGTTTGTTTGGGTGAGATTTTCTTATCTAATATTAACCTTATTAAATGCGAATAAATTTTAACTAAAATTTAGGTTATAATTATTTAACTAAGTAGTAAGTTAATTAAATAATTAATCTTAAATTATTTAGGTAAATCTTTTTTCCAATAAATTTTTTCTTTTATTATTTTAGCTGGACTTCCAGCTAAAATAACATTAGAAGGATAATTACCTTGTGTGATTAAAGTATTTAAAGCAATGATACTGTTTGGACCAATGCTTACACCTTTTAAAATTTTTACATTTTGACAAATCCAGACATTATTTGATATATAAATATTTTTACTATTGTTTAGTATCTTATTAGAATTATCTAAAATAGTATGCCCATCATTATTTCTAATTTCTATGTTACTAGCAAGAAGACAATTCTCCTCTATTAGTATTGAGCTATTTTCTCCTGCACAAACAATAATTGCTCCACCAATTTCACAATTATTTTTAATAATAACTTTTAAATTATTACCTATTAACATAAGATCTAAATTTCTTATAAAACAATTATGATGAATTTCTAAAATATTGTTTTCTCCATAAATACCTATTTTTGATTTCTTAATATTAGAGTTTTCAATTTTTATATAGTTATTTTTGCCTTTTATATTTATTTTGGATGATTTTAATTTACTTGTGATATTGATATTATTATTTTGTTTTACTTTAAAGTAATGTTTAATTTGAATAAAATGTGAAAAATTTAACATGATTTTTCTTTTAATATTGATAAAAAAATATTTCTTAATTCTTCAAATTGTTTTGTACTATCAAAATATTTATCAACTTTAATTTTTCCATTTTTAGATAGTTTTTCTCTAAAATCTTGATTTTCTATGATCATTTTAATTTTTTCATATAAATTATCACTATCCATACTTTTAAATAATAGCCCAGTCTTTTTATCATTTATTATTTCAAGAGGACCTCCACTATTACTTCCAAGTACACAAATGCCACATTTCATAGCTTCTATTAATACAAGTCCAAAAGTCTCTTTTTGTGTTGCTAAAACTACACAATCAGAAATTTGCATAAAATCAGTTGGATTACTTACAAAATCTGTAAAGATGTCATTTGGATAATTAGCTTTCAAATTGTCAAAATAATTTTTATCCATATAGTGACCAATAACTAATGTTTTTATATTTATATTACTCTTTCTTAATTTATCAACAGTCTCTAAAACTATATGTTGTCCTTTTGCTTCTTCTACTCTTCCTACTATACAAACCACGAATTCATTTGTGATATTTAAGGATGTTTTTAGGATTTCTTTTTCATCAGATAATAATATTTCTGGAGTTTCAGCTCCTATATAACAAGTTTGAACTTTTGGTCTGATTTCTTTTGGTATAAACTTTTCAAGTTGTTTTTTTACTAAATTTGTAACAGCAACTATCATATCAATATTTTTATATAAAAATTTATGGTAAAAATCATTTTTAAATCTTGTCATATGCATATGGCGTGTTTGAATAATTTTTGGTTTTCTTTTTGAAAATAGTTTTGCTAAGACAACAGTTAAAATATCTTTTGTCCAGTGAATATGTACTATATCAATATTTTCTTTATCTATAATCTTTGCTAATTTGAAAAAACTATATTTTGAAATTTCAAAATAATTCATTTTTTCATTATCAAAAACTTCTTTTAATTTTGATTTTTTATTTATTATAGCTTTTGTTTGAAAATATTTTGTAATATTTTTCATATATAGTTCAAGCCCACCTAAATCAGGGGATAGACAAACTTCCAAGATATTTTTCATATTTTCCCTTAAAAAATTAAGTCACTATTCTATTTTATATTTAGTTAAATATAAATTAAAAGCAAGATTTCGATAAAATCTAGTTCAGTATATAAAAAAGGTTAAAATTTGTTAAATTTCAAATTTATAATAAATGAAGAGTTCAAAAATTTCAAAGAGTTTTTATTAAATATAAAAAGTTATTTTCAAGAAAATAAAAATATTATTCATAAAGCAAGAAATGAGATAAAAGTAATAAACTATCAAAATATTGATGTTGTTGTAAAATCCTTTAAAGTTCCAAATCTTTTAAATAGAGTTGTTTATACTTTTTTTCGTGAAACAAAAGCAAAGAAGTCTTATGATTACTCTTTAAAAATAGGTGATTTTACACCAAAACCAATAGGATATATAGAGTTTTATGAAAGTTCTTTATTAAAAGATAGCTATTTTATAAGTGAAAAATTTGATTATGATTTTACTATTCGTGAGCCTCTTTTAATCAAAGATTTTCTACAAAAAGAGCAGATTTTTAAATCTTTTGCAAAATTTACTTACTCTTTACATGAAGCAGGGATTTATCATCTTGATTATAGTCCTGGAAATATTTTGATAAAAAAAGTTGAAGATGAGTTTGTATTTAAAATTGTAGATATAAATAGAATGAGATTTTTAAATTTAGATACAAATTTAAGAATGAAAAATTTTTCAAAACTTTGGGCAAAAGATGAAGATTTAGAATTTATTATAAAAGAGTATGCAAGAATCGCTCAAATAGATGAAATTCTAGTCATAGATAAAGCTATATCATATTCTCATTCATTAAAAGCTAGAAAAAATTTCAAAAAAAGATTGAAAGGGCAGAAAGTTGTTGATTAAACATATTAGTGTAGTTATTATAGTAAAAAATAGTGAATTTACTATAAAAAGAACGTTAGATAGTTTGGTCTCTTTTGAAGAAGTTCTTGTTTATGACAATGGTTCAACGGATAATACTATGCAAATAGCAAAAAAATTTTCAAATGTAAATTTAATTCAAGGCGAGTTTAAAGGTTTTGGTTGGACAAAAAATAAAGCGGCCTCTTATTCAAAAAATGATTGGGTTATGATTATTGATAGTGATGAAGTTGTAAATAATAATTTACTAGAATATTTAAAAGCGAAGAAGTTAGACAATAATACAGTTTATAGGCTCAATTCAAATGGATTTTATAAAGATATAAGAGTTAAATATTGTGGTTGGACTTTAACAGTTAAAAGGCTATATAATAAAAATATAACATCTTTTAATGATAAAGATGAAGTTCATGAACATATTTTATCTGATGGTTTAAAAGAAGAAGTTTTAGAAGGTAGTATTAATCACTATAGCTATCATTCAATTTCAGAATTTATTATAAAAGCAGATAGATATTCTTCTCTTTTTGCAAAAAATAATGCAGGAAAAAAATCTTCAAGTCCAATAAAAGCTTTTTTTAATGCACTTTATTCATTTTTTAGGACTTATATTTTAAAACAAGGTTTTAGGGATGGCTATGTGGGACTAATTATTGCATTCTCTCATATGGTTACAAACTTTTATAAGTATATAAAACTTTATGAGCTAAATCTTGAATTAAAGAAGAGTAAAAGATGAATCTACTTATAACAAGACATGATAAAATAGGGGATTTTGTAGTAACTTTACCACTTTTTAAAGCTATAAAGGAACAATATCCAAATACAAAACTAACGGCTCTTGTTTCAAAGATAAATTTTGAGTTTGCAAAAAGTTTAGATTTTATAGATGATGTAATTTTATATAATAAAAATGATTTAGAAAAAACTTTGCAAGATATAAAAAGTAGAAATTTTGATATAAGTCTTAGTGCATATATTGATACTAATTTAGGAAAACTTTTATTTAAAAGTAGAATTAAAAAGAGAGTTGCTCCTGCTACAAAATTGGCTCAATTCTTTTTTAATAAGCGAATAAAACAGCGAAGAAGTAAGGTTGAAAAAACAGAGTGGCAATATAATCTTGATTTGGCAAAGGCAATTTTTCCTAATATAAAACTTGATTTTACAAGACCACTTTTGAAATTTGATGTAAAAAAAGAGAAAAGAGTCATTTTTCATGCAGGATTTGGTGGAAGTAGTGATGGAAATTTAACTTTGAATGACTATATAAATTTAGCTAGAAGTATAAAAAATAGTGATTATGAAGTAGTTTTTAGTTTTGGACCAGATGATGAAAAATCAAAAGAGTATATAAAAGAAAATCTTGATTTCAAAGTTATAATTTACGATTCAAAGGGAACTTTAGTTGAATTTGCTAAATATATTGCAAGTAGTTCTTTATTTGTTAGTACTTCAACTGGACCTATGCATCTTGCAGGGGCAAGTAATACAAAAACTTTAACATTCTTTGGGAGCTCCTTATTTGCAAGTAGTAAAAGATGGGCAACAATAAGTGATGAGAGTTTACAAAATAATTTTATGCTAGATAAAAATTATACAAGAGATGACTATTTAAAGATAGAGAGTAGATTAAAAGAGATAATTTGTGAATAAAGAGCCTTTTTTTTGGGATAACTACTCAGACCAACCACAAGTTATAAAAGATAAAATTTATAAAAAAAGTATGCGAAAAAAACATATAAAAGATTATATAAAGCTTCTTTTTAGTTCTATTTTTATTTTACCAATAGCAATTTTATTTATGAAGTTTTTTAGAGGAAAAGTGGAAACCTCAAATAGAGATTTTATAGGGCTTGGAGTCAATCTTGATAAAGATGATGGAAAAAATATTCAACAAGAGTTAGTTGAGGAACTTGGAGTTAAAAATTTAATTATTCGTTTACCACTTTGGGATATACAAAACATTGATTTATATGTAGATTTTGTGAAAAGCTTTAATGAAAAAAGCCCTAAAAATATACTTTTAAATATTATGCAAGATAGAGAAAATATAGAAAACTTAGAGTTTTTAAAACAAAGTTTAGAGCTTATTTTTACAAAATTTTCTAGTTTTGTTTTTGAGTACCAAATAGCTACAACTATAAACCGTGCGAAATGGGGTTTTTTTAGTGTAAAAGAGTATTTTCAATTTTATAAAATAGCACAAAATCTAAAAGAAGAAAAATTCCCAAATATAAAGCTTTTAGGACCATCTGTGATAGATTTTGAATACTATTATAATGTTCGAGCAATGTTTAATCTAGGGAAAATTAAATATGATATTGTCTCAGCACAACTATATGTAGATAGAAGGGGAAGTCCACAAAATAGACAATATGGTATTTTTGATTTAAAAAATAAAATTGATTTACTTTTTTCATTGGTAAAATTAAGTCCGAAATGCACAGATGATATTTATATAACAGAAGTAAATTGGCCTATAAAAAATACAGCTCCTTATGCACCAACAAGCGAGAAAGAGTGTGTTTCAAATGAAGATTATACAAAATATATGATTGATTATTTTAAAATAGCAAAAAATAGTTATAAAATAAAAAGAGTTTATTGGCACCAATTAATTGCACCTGGTTATGGTTTGGTTGATAATAGAGATGGAAAAATTATCAAATATCCACAATTTTATGCTTTTAAAGAACTGTTGGAAGCAAGACTTTAGTTTTAGAAAACAAAATAAATATAAAAAAGAGTTATAAATGAAAATATTTATAGAAATTCCCTCTTGGTTAGGTGATGCTATCATGGCAACTCCAGCTATAGAAAATTTGATAAAAACTTATCCTCAAGCTAAAATTATACTCTTAGGTTCATTTGTATCTACACAAGCATTTGAAGGATATTCAAATATAGAAAGGGTAATTGTAGATAATACAAAAAAAGAAAAGAATAGGTATAAAGCTCTTGTCTCCTTAGCAAAAAGTATAGGAAAAGTTGATTTAGCAATCTCTTTTAGAAGAAGTTTTTCTTCTAAATTTATGATGTTTTTTATAAAAGCGAAGGAAAAATTTAACTATAAAAGACTTACAAAAAAAGAAATACATCTAGCTATAAGATACAATGATTTTATAAATAAAGTTTTAAATTTAAGTAATGAAGTAGGGGATTTGAAACTTTATTTTAAGCCATTTTCTTACTCTAAAGCCACTCTTGGAATAAATCCTGGTGCAACATATGGAAGTGCAAAAAGATGGTATTCACAAGAGTTTGCAAAGGTTGCTATATCTTTAGCCAATAGATATGATATTGTTATTTTTGGAGGACCAACTGAAACTGATATTGCAAAAGATATAGAAGATGAGTTAATTAAAAATGGTATTTCAAATTATCAAAATTTAGCTGGAAAGACTACAATTCCTGAACTTATAGAAAAAATAGCTGGACTTGATCTCTTTATTACAAATGATAGTGGTCCTATGCATATTGCGGCTGCTTATAAAGTAAAAACTATTGCAATATTTGGACCTACGAAATTTACAGAAACAAATCAGTGGCATAATGATGAAAATGGCTTGATTATTACGAAGAATCTCTCTTGTGCCCCTTGTATGAAAAGGGTTTGTCCTTTAAAACATCATAATTGTATGAAGCAAATAACAGCTAGTGATGTTTTAAAAGGCTTAGAAAAATTAGAAGATATTTCAAAGTAAAAATATAATTCATATTTTGATTACAATTTACTCGTAAGATATTTATTCTTTATTAATTATTTAGGAATATTATTTCAAAAAATTATCACAAGGATATTCTCTTTGAAAGCAATTTCTACAAATAGATTAATTATCATATTTTCTATTATTTTTACTCTATTCTACAATTTTAAATTTTTTAAAGATATGTTTTTAGCTTATGGTTTTAATGGTTTAAATCTTTTATATTTTTTATCAACAGCAATTTTACTTGTAGCATTGATGAGTTTTATATTTTCATTTTTTAGTTCAAAATATATAATAAAACCACTTTTTATTCTACTTTTTGTAGTTTCGGCATTTACAGCTTATTTTATGGATACATATAGCATTGTAATTGATACAGAGATGATAAGAAATAGTTTACAAACAAATTTAAAAGAGTCTATGGATTTGTTTAGTTTTAAACTGATTTTATATGTAGTTTTTTTAGCAATTCTCCCAGTATATTTTATATATAAAGTAAGAATTGAGTATAAATCTTTGAAAGTTGAACTATTCTCAAGAGTAAAAATTATAGTTTTATCTTTAATCATAATTTTGGTGATAATTTTTAGTTTTTCAAAATTTTATACCTCTTTTGCAAGAGAACATAAACCTTTAAGATATAATGTAAACCCTATATATTGGATATATAGTATAGCAAATTATCTAAATAAAACTTTTGATACAGCTCCTACAGAACTTAAAGAAATTGGTCTTGATTCAAAAGTAGTTGAACCAATAGAAGAGCCAAAAGAGTTGATTGTTTTAGTTGTTGGTGAAACGGCAAGAGCTGATAGATTTTCACTAAATGGTTATTCTAAAGAGACAAATCCTCTTTTAAAAAAAGAAAATGTTATAAGCTTTCCAAATATGTACTCTTGTGGAACTTCGACTGCTCATTCTGTACCTTGTATGTTTTCTGTTTATGACAAAGATGACTATAGTTATAAAAAAGGTATTTCAACTCAAAATGTTTTAGATGTTTTAAAAAATACTCAAGATATTGCAATTTTATGGAGAGATAATAATTCTGATTCAAAAGGAGTAGCATTAAGAGTAGATTATGAAGATTTTAGAACTTCTGCTACAAATACAATATGCGAAGATGATGAGTGTAGAGATGAAGGAATGCTTGTAGGGCTTGAAGATTATGTAGAGAAAAATAAGGGAAAAGATATTTTAATAGTTCTTCATCAAATGGGAAGTCATGGACCAGCATATTATAAAAGATATCCAAAAGAGTTTGAAAAATTTACACCAGTTTGTCAAACAAATCAGTTAGAGAGTTGTACACAAGAGGAGATAAGTAATACTTATGATAATACGATTTTATATACAGATTATTTTTTATCAAAAGCTATAAATTTCTTAAAAAAATATGAAAATAGCCATGAAACAGCTTTGATGTATGTATCTGATCATGGTGAGAGTTTAGGTGAAAATGGAATTTATCTTCATGGAATGCCTTATGCTATAGCTCCAAAAGAGCAAAAAAATGTTGCTTCTTTACTTTGGATAGGAGATGGTGCTATGGAACATGAATATGATAAAGATAAAGTTAAACTTATTAAAGATAATGAGTTCTCTCAGGATAATCTATTCCATACTCTTTTAGGGCTTTTTGAAGTTGAAACTGAAGTTTATAAAAAGGATATGGATATTTTAAATGATGCAAGAAACGATTAATAGGCAAATTATTATTACAGGTTTCTTATTTATATTTGTGGTTCTAATTTTTGAGTTTACAAATTTTGATATAGATTTTCAAAAGTTTTTTTATAATTTTGAGAATAAAACTTGGTTTATATCAAAAGATGAAGTAATAGCAGATTTAATCTTTTATAGTGGGTTTAAGAAATTATTTATTGGTTTTTCAATTTTAGTTGTATTAATAACTATTTTCTCATTTTTCAAGAAAATTATTTTTTTTCAAGAGTATAAAAAAGGTTTACTAATTTTATCTTTATCACTCATTCTAGTTCCTTCTTTATCTGGATTAAAAAGTATTACAAATGTTCCTTGTCCTACTAATATTATAGAGTTTGGTGGCAATTCAATAGATGTAAAAATCCTTGAAAGTTATCCAAAAGATTATATTCAAGAGTCAAAACATAGATGTTGGCCTGCTGGTCATGCTACAATGGGATTTTCTCTAATGGCACTATATTTTCTATTTAAAACACAAAGAAATAGAAATATTGCTTTAGGTGTGGGAATAACTATTGGAATTTTAACTGGGGGCTATAAGATATTAATTGGAGATCATTTTTTAAGTCATACTTTAGTTACTATGTTAGCAGTTTGGTTAGTTATTTTATTGATTGTTAAATTAGTAAATAAAATAAAAAAGCTAGAAGATTAACTCTTCTAGTTATTTGTAAGATTTATTTTTATACATATCATCTAAAATATAAATCAAAGCCAAAGCTTCTTTTTGTAAATCCTCATTATTTGGAATTTCTACTAATTTTTTATCTTTATATTCAAAAGTTTTAGTGGGTAGATTTGGAACTAAAATAGTTATTATATCTCCTTTCCTATAAGCATAAATTTCATCAAATAACATCAAATTTATATCTTGCTTATTATCTTTAAATATAGAGTTCCCAAGTATTGGATAAGATAAATCAATTCCTATTAAATCTAAAGCTGTTGCTAAAACATCTGCTTGAGAACTTAATCTACTAAATATTTGAGGAGAAATACCATCACTTATGATAACAGCAGGTATTTGGAACATATCAATAGGAACTATTTGGTCTCCATAAACTCTTACATTGTGGTCAGCAACTATAACAAATACAGTATTTTTAAAATAATCCTCTTTGTGTGCTAGTTCAAAAAATTTTCCTATTGCAAAATCAGCATATTTTATAGCATTTTCAACACTATTTCTTGGAAAGTTTTTATCAAATTCTATCTTTCCATCAGGAAGTTCAAAAGGCATATGATTTGATGAACTAAACATTACACTTACAAAATTTTCTTTATTTTTAGAATATGTTTTAAACTGTTCATTTGCTTTGATTACCAAATCTTCATCACTTACACCCCAAGTACTTTTAAAAATAGGATTTATATAATCTTTTTCTTCAATTACTTCATCAAAACCATTTCCCAAGTACCAACTTTTCATATTATCAAATCTAGCTTCTCCACCATAAATAAAGCTTGATTTGTAACCATAAGGTTTTAGTAAATTAGCAATTGTAAAGTAGTCATGTTGAGACTTATTTCTCTTTAAAACTTCAACACTATGAATAGGCAAAGTTCCACTTGTAAGTGCAGCTAAGCCCCTAACACTTCTTGTACCATTTGAGTAAAGATTTGTAAAAGATATATAATTTTTTGCTAAATTATCCAAATTTGGAGTTAAATTTTGTTTCCCTATAAATCCTGTAAATTGAGCTCCTAAACTCTCTTGTATAAAAATTACAAGATTTTTTTGCTCTTTTTTCTCTAAATGAGTTTTTACCTCTCTATAAAAAGGTTTTGTTTCATTTTTATAAGTAATTCCCAAAGTTTTTGAAGCCACTTTGTAAGCCTCTTCAACACTCATTTTTCCATATTTTGAGATATCATTTTCACTTTTTATATTTGAATAATAGGCATAACCTAAAGAGTGAATAGAGTTTTTTGTAATTTCATTTATAACTCTATTTGTACTATATAAAGCATCAGAGATATTTACAGGTCTATGACCTAAAGATGAACGAATACCTAAAAATAGAACTAAAAGAATAGGTAAGAGTAGTATTACTCTTGAAAAATAACTTTGTTCAAAAACTTTTTCAAACTTTATAAAATTTGATTTTAGATATATTCTAGCTACAATAAATATCAAAATAAATGCACCGATAAATTCTAATTTATAATCTTTAAAGAGTAAAGAAGATACCTCTTTAGGATATGCTAAATACTCAATAAATAGATAATTCGGTCTTAAATCATATTGTGCAAAAAATGGAAAACTAGCACTTTCAATAAATAGTGCAATAACTAAGAAAACTAAAATATAAAAATTTAAAAAATTTGAGATATATTTTGAAAATATTTTTGGAGAAAGTGTTAAAAGAATAGTTGGAATAATAAGAATTATAGAGATAACTATTGTATCCATTCTTAAACCATAGATAAATGTTAATAAGGACTCTTCTAATGAAATATCACTTAACCTATTAAAATATATTAGATAAAAAAAAGTTCTTCCTATAAAAAAAAGAGCACCAAAAACTATATAAACTTTTAAAAGTTCCCGAAAAATTGCCATAAAACCTCTTTGAAAATAAAGTAAAGAAAAGCTAAATGATTTTACTCATTTAGCTTTATTTAAGATAGGAATCTTAGTATTAATATCCCTTTTTATTAGAGTTTGGTTATTTCATTGTCTATAATTTGACAAATAGTATGTTCAAAAAGTATGTGCATCTCTTGTATTCTTGGAGTATCATTTGATGGAACAACTAAGTTTATATCACAAAGTTCATTCATTTTTCCACCATCTCGCCCTGTTAATCCAATAGTTTTGCAACCCATTTCACGTGCCACTTTTAAGGCATTTATAACATTTGCAGAGTTTCCAGAAGTAGAGATTCCTATTACTAAATCACCTTTATTTGCTAAAGCTTCAACTTGTCTATCAAAAACTCTATCATATCCATAATCATTTCCAATAGCTGTTAATGCACTTGTATCAGTTGTAAGTGCAATACCTGGAAGTCCTCGTCTTTCAGTTTTATATCTTCCCGTTAATTCTGCTGCAAAATGTTGTGCATCAGCTGCACTTCCACCATTTCCACAAAGTAGTATTTTATTTCCAGCTCTTAGTGTTTCAACTGCAATTTTTGAAGCTTCTAAAAGAGGTTCTTGCATAGTCTCTATAACTTTTGATATTATTTCTTGGTGTGCTAAAAACTCTTTAATTATTGCATTTTTATTCGCACAAGGCGAAATTTCATTATTTTCCATCATTTTCTTTTATCCTTTTTATCGTATTTGTTGTACTTTTTCCATCTACAAATTGTACAAGTTTTAGCTCATTTGCTATATCTTGTCCAACTACCTCTTTCCCCTCATAATCTCCACCTTTTACCAAAGTATGTGGTTTGATTAGTTTGATTAATTCATAAGGAGTCTCTTCTTCAAAAATAACTACATAATCTACACTTTCAAGTGAAGCTAAAATATAAGCTCTGTCATCTTGATTGTTTATTGGTCTTGTTTCTCCTTTTAGCTTTTTTACACTACTATCTGCATTTAAACCTAAAATTAAGATATCTCCATAGCTTTTTGCTTTTTCAAGATATTTTACATGCCCAACATGAAGTATGTCAAAACAACCATTTGTAAAAACTATTTTTTTGCCTTGTTTATGAAATTTAGAAGCTAACTCTTCAATCTCTTGAAAAGTTTTTATATGGCTTGTTGAGTTTGATTTGTGTAAACTATACTCATATTCATAAATCTCATCAAGAGTTGCTGTTGCACTTCCTATTTTTCCTACAACAACACCAGCAGCTAAATTTGCAAAATTAATAGCTTTATCTATAGATAAATCATTTCCTAAAGCAAAAGCAATAGAAGCTATAACAGTATCTCCCGCACCTGTTACATCATAAACTTCTCTAGCAACAGTTGGTTTTATACTAAGAGTCTCTTCAAATATAGCAATTCCTTGTTCACTTAAAGTGATAAGTGAAACTTTTAAATCACATTTTTCTTTTAAACTTTTTAAGGCATTTATCAAAGAGTTTTCATCTTTTATATCTATATTTGTAGCTTCCATAGCCTCTTTTTTATTAGGGGTTAGAGTATAAGAACCTTTATATTTACTATAATCTTTTCCTTTTGGATCAACTAAAACTTTTACATCGTGTTCATTTGCTATTTTTATAATATCTTGTGTTAATTTAGTTGTTAGAACGCCTTTCCCATAGTCAGATAATATAATAGAGCTATATTTTTTGATACTATTTTTTAAAGTTTGTACTATTACTTTATGGCTATTTTCATCAATATCATCAATACTCTCCATATCATATCTTAAAACTTGTTGTTGAGAAGCAATAAGTCGGCTTTTCTTAGATGTTTTTCGCATCACTTCAACTACTAAATTTGAAGTTGAAATATTTATTTTTTCTAGTAGGGTTTTTAGTTCATTTGCTACATTATCAGCTCCAATTACACTTATAACATCAACCTTTGCTCCTAGAGTAACAAGGTTATTTATTACGTTTCCTGCTCCACCAAGAACTGAGCTCTCTTTTTTTACATTTACAATTTGAACTGGTGCTTCTGGTGAGATTCTATCGCAATTTCCCCATAAATAATGATCTATCATTAAATCACCAATTACTAAAATATTTGGTTTTTTATCCAATTTTTTCATTTAACTTCTTCTTTAAATAATCTTTTAATTTCTACAATATAGGCTTTTATCCCATCTTCTAAAGAGTATTTGGGTTTATAATCTAAAAATTTCTTTGTAGTTTCTATATTTGCTTCTGTAAAAAATTGATATGAACCAATAAATGGATTTGGAATATACTCTTTGCCATTATTGATTTCAAGCTCTTTTTGTAAAATATTTACAATATCTTCAAAGCTTCTAGCATTTCCAGTTCCAACATTGTAAACCCCAGATTTTTTAGGTTTACAAGCTTTAATATTTGCTTGGATAATATCTTCAATATAGATAAAATCTCTTAAGATTTTATCACTTCCTTCAAAAAGTTTTGGAGTAAGACCTTTTAATATTTGATGTCCAAATTGTACAACCATAGAAGCTGTTTTGTTTTTGAAAAACTCTTTTGGTCCATAAACATTAAAATATTTTAGCCCTACAATAGATATTGGTAAATCTTTTTTTAGATACTCATAAGTGATATTATCCATCATAACTTTTGAAAATCCATAAACATTATTTGGTTTTTCAAATCCAACCTCAAATCTATCACTATCTCCATAAGTTGCAGCTGATGAGGCATAAATCATATTTGCTTTATGTTTTATTGCAATTTTTAGTAAATCCTCATAGGCATTTACATTTGTTTTTATCATAATATCTTGTTCAAGTGCAGTTGTATCAGAGATTGCAGCTTGATGAAAAATATAGTCAAACTTATAATCTTTTTCTAAACTTTTTAAAAGATTTTTGTCATTTATATCCCCACTTATTACAATTCCGTGAAATCCAATTAAGTTTTTAAAGTGACCAAAGCTTTTTAAATTTCCATTTGAAAAAGTCTCACCATTTCTAAAACAATCTAAAACTACAACTTTTGCTTCAGGATAGTTTTTTTGGAAATAAAAAGCTAAATTTGAACCTATAAATCCAGCTCCACCAGTAATTAAAATTGTCTTTTTATTAAAATTTATATTATTATATTTCATATCTATCCTTTTATATATTTTAAACTATCAATTAAACTTTTTGCTACAAAAAAATCTTTATTTGAACTCTCTTTTTTATCTATCAAAATTTTATTTGCAATATTACCATTTTTTGCACACTCTATATCACTTATTTTATCCCCAATAAGCCAAGAGTTTTCTAAGTCTATTTTAAAATCGTTTAAAGATTGTAAAATCATTCCTTCTTTTGGTTTTCTGCAAGAGCAATTTTCCTCTGGGCTATGAGGACAAAAATAGACTTTTAAAATATTAATATCTTGTTTTTTAAACTCTTCTAGCATATAGTTTGTAAGAGTTTCAAACTCCTCTTTAGTATAATAATTTCTTCCAATCCCAGACTGATTTGTAATAATAATTATTTCATAGCCTAAATTTAAAAACTCTTTACACGCTTCAAAAACTCCAGATATAAACTTAAATTTGCTAATCTCATAAACATATCCAAAATCTTCATTTATAACTCCATCTCTATCAAGATAGATTACTCTTTTTTGCATTTTTAAAATCCTTTATTTATACATTTAAATAATATCATAAAGCTCTTTTAACTATAATAATGCTTTAAAAAATGAGAATAAAGAGTTTAAATGAGTCAAAAAACCATATATTTTAAAACAGAAAATAGTTTGATAAATAGTATAAAAACAAGAGCTGATATAAAAATATTGAAAAAAGGTTCTGCTATAGCTAAATTCTTTGGGAAAAAGAGCTATTCAGATATCTATTTTCATAGTGGTTCTTTAGATGAAGATTCTATAAATAGAATAAAAAATTCAAAAATTACTATTGTAAACTCTTTTTCATCTATGAATCTGATTTTAGAAAAAACAAAAGTAGATTATAAAAAAATAAAAGTTATCTATCCTAGTGTTAATGTTGAATATAAAGAACAAAAAGAGGTAAAACAAAAATATATTGAGAAACTTTCTATCCCTTTAAATACAAAATTACTTTTTTTTACAGCAAAAAATTTTAAAACAAGTGGAATAAAAGAGTTTTTAGATATTTGCTCAAATCTAACTTATAATGAGTTTAAAATTATTATTGCTGGTAGTAAACAGAATTTAAGCTCTTTAGATTTTATTTTAACAAAGTATAGAAAGCTAGAAGATAAGATTATAAAAGTAGATGAAGAGAAAGAGAATATAGATGACTTATATTTAATGAGTGATATTTTTTTACTTCCAACTTATAATAAAAACATAGCCTCAAGTGTTATAAAGGCTATGTTTTGTGAGTGTGTTGTATTTACAACTATGAATAATGATGCAAAAGAGATAATTGATATTTATGCAACAATGGAACATCCAAAAGATCCTAGTACTTCTTTTAAAATAGATGCAGTTTTATTTGATGAGAATGAACTAAAAAATATAAAAAAACAAAATAGTAGTATAGCTATACAGATGAGTTTAGATAGAAATATTGAAAAATTCGATGAGATTTTGTTAAATATTTAAATATACCTTAAGATTTTTTAGATACAATACCCGAATATTTTTCACTATAAAAAAAGGAAGACAAATGTCAAGAAAATGTGCAATTTCTGGAAAAGGACCAATGGTTGGAAACAACGTAAGTCATGCTAAAAATAGAACAAAAAGAAGATTTTTACCAAATATTAGAACTGTAAGAGTTACATTAGAAGATGGAACAACTACAAAGCTAAGAATTTCTGCAAAAGAGTTAAGAACTCTTAAAAAACACTCATAATTTAAGCACATAAAGTGCTTATATGAGCTTCTTAACGAGGTTTAAAAAAAATTTTGGCTGGGAATTTAGAGCCACTAGACCTCAATATGATTTAGACCCAATAATTTACTCAAAACTAAAACCTTTACGATTACCTTTAATTCTTATTCAGCTTTTAATGATGATAGGAACATTAGGCTATGTATATCTTGAAAACTATACTATTATGCAAGGAATTTTTCAAGCTGCTTATACTCTTACAAATACTGGTTTTGGAGCATTAAATGAATCAAATTTTAAAAATGAGACTATAATATTCACTGTTTTTTTAATGATTGCTGGTTTTTCAAGTCTTATTTTTGCGGTGGGAATTGTAATTGATGTTTTTACAAATGGTAATTTAAGAGAACTATTAAGGGAGAGAAGAATGCTTTTTAAAATAGCAAGGCTAAGAAAACACTTTGTTTTATGTTATCACAATGAATATACAGCTCAAGTTGCAAGACAGTTTAGAGAAAATCATATACCCTTTGTGGTTGTTGATCCAAGTGATAATATTGAACAAATAGCAAAAGAGAATGGTTATCCATATTTTGTAAAAGAAGAACCATATAAAGAGATTGCATTTTTAAAATCACATTTAAGTTCTGCAAAAGGTGCTATTTCACTATCTAAAAATATCTCAGATAATATTACTTTAATAGCATCTGTTAGGCTTTATGAAAAAGAGCTTGAAAGAACACCTTTTTTGATTATATCTAATGCAGAGACTTTAAATGAGAAAATAAGACTTAAAAAACTTGGAGCAGATAAAGTTGTTGCAACTCCATCTCTTATGGCAAAAAGAGTAAGTGCTATGGCTATAAGTCCTGATATGGAGAATATCTTAGATGAGTTTTTATATAAAAAAGATAGTCCAATAACTATGGAAGATTTATTGATAAAAGATAACTCTTGGATTGTAGGAAAATCTTTAGGAGAGTTAAATTTTCGAGATACTTTAAAAATATCGGTTATTGGAATTACTGAAGCTAGCGGAGTTTTTGTTCAACTACCAAATGGGGATAAAGTAATAAAAGAAAATTCAAAACTTTTAATAGTTGGTTCTCAAAGAGGTTTATCAAGAGCAAAAAGAGTTCTAAATTTAACAAATCAACCAAAGGATATATAATGTTTACAATTTTACCAATTAAAGGTTTTATAGATCAAATCGATGGATTCTTTTGTGATGGAATCCATGCTGGACTTAAACCAAATGGAAATAATGATTTAGGATTTATCTATACAAAAGATGCTTGTACTGTTGCTGCTATTTTTACTGAAAATAGATTTCAAGCAGCTCCTTTAAAACATTTTTTAGCATATGAAGAGGGATTTAAAACAAACTTTATTTTAATAAATTCAAAAAATGCAAATGCACTAACAGGTAGAAAAGGAATAGAAGATATAAATACTCTTTTTTCACAATTAAATTTTGATTTAGTAAATCCTATTATGAGTAGTACAGGAGTTATAGGGAATAGACTTCCTATAGAAAAACTTCTAAATGGTGCAAAAAGATTTGATTTAAGTGCTAAGAATGGAGAGAATTTATCAAAAGCTATTATGACAACAGATGCTTATCCTAAAACTTGTATGTATGAAGTAAAACTTGAAAATGGAACTTCATTTAAAATTGGAGCAGTTGCAAAAGGTGCTGGAATGATAAATCCAAATTTAGCAACTATGCTTTGTTTTATTTGTACAGATGCAAAAGTACCTTTTGAAGATATAAAAGAGGCATTAAATAAAAATAAAGAGACAACTTTTAATGCTATTTCTGTTGATGGAGATACTTCGACAAATGACACAGTTATGGTTTTAGCAAATGGAAAATCAAATACTTATGATAAAGATGCTTTTAGTGAGGCTTTAAGATTGGTTATGCATGATATGGCTATGTTAATGGTAGCTGATGGAGAAGGAGCTAAAAAAGTTGCAGCTTTTGAAGTAAGAAATGCAGCTACAAAAGAGGATGCTATGAAAGCTGCAAAAGCTTTATCAAACTCTCTTTTGGTTAAAACAGCACTTTTTGGAGAAGATCCAAATTTTGGAAGAATTGCTTCAACAATAGGTGCTTCTCAAGTTGCTTGTGATGATGAAAAATTAGTAATTTCTTATAATGATGTTGTTGTATTTAACAAGGGTGAAATATGTTTTGATGCACAAATTGAAGCAAAAGCAGCAGATGTTTTAAAAAAAGATAAATATAAAATAATTTGTGATTTAGGTTTAGGAGAAGAGAGTTTCACTGCCTATGGTTGTGATTTAGGTTATAAATATGTAGAGATAAATGCAGATTATAGAAGTTAATTTTAAGAACTTTTTATATATAATCTTATAAATTTAAATTTTAACCAAGGATAGATAATGCTTCACGAACATAGAGATGCAATAGCTGAATTAAGACAAAAAGATGTACATTTTGCTAGAGTTTTTGATAAACATAATGATTTAGATCATGAAATTACAAACTTAGAGAATGCTCATGCGGATCAATTTACAATTGAGACTAAGAAAAAAGAGAAATTAAAACTTAAAGATGAAATTTACTCTATGATAGTAAAATTTAAAGCTGAAAAATAATTTTTTAAAAGCTTTATTAAAAAGGGTTAGAAGTTTTCTTCTAACCCTTTTTTTATGATTGTATAATTTAAAATCTTATTACAACTATTACTAAGCCAAGTTTAGATAAAATCTTCCTAATTTTATTTAACAAAGGCCTTTTTTTATGGAAAACCTTTTCGAAAATCAAGACATTATAAATGTAAATATTGAAGATAGTGTAAAAGCTTCATATTTAGACTATTCAATGAGTGTTATTATAGGACGAGCATTACCTGATGCTAAAGATGGATTAAAACCCGTTCATAGAAGAATCTTGTATGCAATGCATGATTTAAATGTTACAAGTAAAGCTGCATATAAAAAATCAGCAAGAATTGTTGGAGATGTTATAGGAAAGTATCACCCTCATGGAGATACTTCTGTTTATGATGCTCTTGTAAGAATGGCACAAAGCTTCTCAATGAGAGCTCCATTGGTTGATGGGCAAGGAAACTTTGGTTCTGTTGATGGTGATAATGCTGCTGCTATGAGATATACAGAAGCTAGAATGACAAGAATTACGGAAGAAGTTTTAAGAGATTTAGACAAAGATACAGTAAATTTTGTACCAAATTATGATGATACTATGAAAGAACCAGCAGTTCTTCCTACAAGAGTTCCAACTTTACTTTTAAATGGAAGTGAAGGGATTGCTGTTGGTATGGCTACAAAAATTCCACCACATAATCTGGGGGAACTTTTAGATGCAATTTTATATTTAATTGATAATCCAGAAGCAGTTGCTGGTGATTTAATGGAGTTTGTTCAAGGTCCAGATTTTCCAACTGGTGGAACAATATTTGGAAGAAGAGGAATAATCGATGCTTATAATACGGGTCGAGGGCGAGTAAGAATTAGAGCAAAACACCATATCGAAACAAGAGCTAAAAAAGAGATTATTGTAATTGATGAATTACCTTATCAAGTGAATAAAGCTAGACTTATAGAACTTATTGCAAATTTAGCAAAAGATAAGCAAATAGAAGGAATTTCTGAAGTTAGAGATGAGTCTGATAGAGAAGGAATTAGAGTTGTAATTGAACTGAAAAAAGAGGCAATGGCTGAAATAGTTTTAAATAATCTTTATAAATCAACTCCAATGGAGACAACTTTTGGGATTATTTTACTTGCAGTTTATAATAAGGAACCAAAGGTATTTAATCTTCCAGAAATTTTAAATATTTTCTTATCACATAGAAAAACTGTGATTATTAGAAGAACAATCTTTGATTTGGAAAAAGCAAAAGCAAGAGCACATATTTTAGAAGGTCTAAAAATTGCTGTTGATAATATTGATGAAGTTGTAAGAATTATAAGAGCAAGTTCAAATGATGCAGATGCAAAAGAGAAACTTGAGACTAGATTTGATTTAAGTGCTATTCAATCTCAAGCAATTTTAGATATGAGATTAGGAAGATTAACAGGACTTCAAAGAGATAAATTAGAAGCTGAATATCAAGAACTTATGATTTTAATAGCTGAACTAGAATCTATTTTAAGAAGTGAAGAGAAATTAAATCAAATTATTAAAGATGAATTAATAGAGATAAAAGAGAAATTTTCGAATCCAAGAAGAACAGAAATTGAAGATTCTTATGATGAAATTGATGTTGAAGATTTAATTCCAAATGAGCCAATGGTTGTAACAATTACTCATAATGGATATGTAAAAAGAGTTCCAATTAAAGCTTATGAAAAACAAAAAAGAGGTGGAAAAGGAAAAGTTGCAGTAACAACTCATGATGATGATTTTATAGAGAGATTCTTTGTGAGTAATACTCATGATACATTAATGTTTGTTACAAATATGGGACAACTATATTGGTTAAAAGTTTATAAAATTCCTGAAGGTAGTAGAATTGCAAAAGGGAAAGCAGTTGTAAACTTGATTAATTTAAGACCTGATGAAAAAATTATGGAAATAATTCCAACACCTGATTTTGATGAGAGTAAATCTTTAGTATTTTTTACAAGAAATGGAGTTATAAAAAGAACATCATTAAATGAATTTAGTAATATAAGAAGTAATGGAGTAAGAGCTATCGTTTTAGATGATGCTGATGAAATTGTGACAGCAAAAATTGCTGATATAGAAACTCAGTATATCATGATATTTACAAGTCTTGGTCAATGTATTAGATTTGAACTTGAAAAAACAAGAGATCAAGGAAGAAGTACAAGAGGTGTAAGAGGTATTAAATTTAAAATTGATACAGACTTTGTTGTTGATGCTGATGTTATTAGTTCTGAAGAACAAGAAATATTAACAGTTTCTGAAAAAGGTATTGGAAAACGAACAACAGTTGAAGAGTATAGACTTACAAATAGGGCCGGTTCAGGTGTTATTGCTATGAAACTATCTACTAAAACTGGAAATATAGTAGGTGAAGTTTTAGTTGATGATACTCAAGATTTAATGCTTTTAACTTCTATTGGAAAGATGATTAGAGTTGATATGCAAACAATTAGAAAAGCTGGAAGAAATACAAGTGGAGTAATAATTGTAAATGTTGATAAAGATGATAAAGTTGTATCTATTGCAAAATGTCCAAAAGAAGATGAAGAGATAGAACTTGATGAGAATGGAAATGTAATTAGATACAATGAAGATGGTGAGATAATTGAAAATGAAGAGAAAGATTCAAACCTTTTAAGTTTAATACAAAATAATGAAAACATAGAAAATAGTGAGGATGAATAAAATGAGAAAATTTAATGTTGCAGTAGTTGGTGCTACAGGAGCAGTTGGAGAAGAAGTTTTTAGAGTTATGGAAGAGCTCAATTTCCCAGTAAATAAAGTTATTCCACTTGCTAGTGCTAGAAGTGCTGGAAGTACAATAGAGTTTAGAAATAAAGATATTGTAGTTTTAGAATTAACTCCTACTGTTTTTGAAGAACAAGAGGTTGAAATAGCATTTTTTTGTGCTGGAGGAAGTGTTTCTGATGAGTTTGCAAAATATGCAGTTGAAGCAGGGGCAGTTGTAATTGATAACACAAGCCACTTTAGAATGAATCCAAAAGTACCATTAGTTGTTCCTGAAGTAAATCCAGAAGATATTAGACTTTGGAGAGAGACTGGAATTATTGCAAATCCAAATTGCTCAACAATTCAAATGGTACAAAGTTTAAAACCATTAGATGAACTTTATGGAATAAAAAGAGTTGATGTTTCAACATATCAAGCAGTTTCTGGTGCTGGAAAAAAAGGTATGGAAGAGTTAGTTCAACAGATGCAAGATTTTTTTGCATTTAGACTTGATGAAAGTGAAATAAAAGCATTTGCACACCAAATTGTTTTAAATGTAATTCCTCAAATAGATGTTGCGATGGATAACGGTTTTACAAAAGAAGAGATGAAAATGGTGAATGAAACTCAAAAAATTATGCATAAAAACTTTGAAGTTGCTGCAACTTGTGTAAGAGTTCCAGTTTTAAGAAGTCATAGTGAGTCTTTAACTGTAACATTTAAAGAAGGTGTAGATGTAGATGTAGATGAGATAAGAAATGCATTAGAAAATTTTGAAAATGTTAAAGTTATTGATGATTTACCAAATAAAAAATATCCAATGCCAATAATCTCAACTGATACAGATTATACTTATGTAGGAAGAATTAGAAAAGATGTTTATTCACCAAATATAGTTCATTACTTTAATGTGGCTGATCAAGTAAGAGTTGGTGCTGCTACAAATGCAGTTAGAATTGGTTTAAAATGGATTGAATTAGAAAGCGATATGTAAATGCTTGAAAAAATTATAGAAAATGGTTTATGGAAAAGTAGATTTATTGTAATTCTTGCTGTAATTTTTGGCTTCATGGGAGCAGTAATTCTATTTATAGTTGCAAGCATTGATGTGATAAATGTTGCAAAATTTGTAATTACTACTTTTTTAGAAGGTTCTCATCCTGAACATTTTCATGAAGATATAGTTGCTGGAATTATTGGGGCTGTTGATTTATATCTTATTGCTGTTGTACTATTGATTTTTGCTTTTGGGATTTATGAACTATTTATATCTAAAATAGATGCTGCTTGTAGCCAAGAAGATTGTAACTCTATATTAAATATAAATTCATTAGATCAACTAAAAGATAAAATTGCAAAAGTTATTATTATGGTTTTAGTTGTAAATTATTTTCAAAGAGTAATTCATACAAATTATCAAACACCATTAGAATTATTGTATTTTGCATTAGCTATTGTGGCATTAGCCGTTGGACTTTACTTTATAGGTAAAGTAGGAAAACATTAATAAAGGAATATATTATGTCAAAAATTTTTGTAGATGCTTGTTTTAGAAGACCAACACCATATACACCAGTTTGGATGATGAGACAAGCAGGTAGATACTTAAAAGAATATATGGAAGTAAGGAAAAAAGCTGGTAATTTTTTAAATCTTTGCCATAATCCAGAACTTGCAGCTGAAGTTACTATTCAGCCACTTGATATAGTAGGAGTTGATGCTGCTATTTTGTTTAGTGATATTTTAGTTATTCCAAATGAAATGGGAATGCATTTAGATTTTCTACAAGGTGAAGGACCAGTATTTAAAGAGCCTATTAAAAATGAAGAAGATTTAGATAAGTTAATTGGTGGAGAAGAAGCTGCTTCTAAATTAACTTATGTTTATGAAACAATTAAAATTTTAAAAGAGCAACTTCCAGAAAATAAAGCTCTTATTGGATTTACTGGTGCTCCTTGGACATTAGCTACTTATATGATAGAAGGACAAGGAACAAAGACATATAGTTTATGTAAGAAAATTATGTACTCAAATCCTGAATTTTTACATAAAATATTGAAAAAATTAACAGATGTAATAAAACTTTATTTAGAAAAACAAATACTTGCTGGTGCTGATGTTGTTCAAATTTTTGATTCATGGGCTGCTGCAATTGAACCTAGTCGTTATGATGAATTTTCATGGAAATATATGGTTGAGATTGCTGAGTATTTAAAAGAAAAATATCCACATATTCCAGTTATTATGTTTCCAAAAGGAGTAGCAGCTTTTATTGAAAGAGGGCTTGTTTATGGAAACTTTGATGTATTTGGTGTAGATTGGGGAACTCCAATGGCACTAGCAAAAGAAAAACTTGGAAGTAAATATGTACTTCAAGGAAATATGGAACCTTGTAGATTATACTCAAAAGAGGAGACAACAAAATGTGTCGAAGCTATACAAAGTATAATGAAAGGTGAAGGACATATTTTTAATTTAGGACATGGTATTTTACCTGATGTTCCAGTTGAAAATGCAATACACTTTGTTAAAGAGTGTCAGAGAGTTAGTAAGAAATAGTGGGTATTTTACCTACTATAAATTGGGTATAAAAATATTTTTTTGAATAAATTTTAAAAATTATTCAAAAACCCCTTGACAATAGGATAAAAATTTACTATAATTCCCGTCCAATTTGACCAGAGGGTTAAAGAGGATAGAAAAAATTCCGGCATAGCTCAGCGGTAGAGTAGATGACTGTTAATCATTTGGTCCCTGGTTCGATCCCAGGTGCCGGAGCCATTTAAATTTTATTAAAAATTACGATCTTTAAAAGGATAAGTAAGTTTGTAAAGAAGAAGTGAAGTAATCTTTGTAAACCGAATATGTTAAACTTGATATTCAAAAAAAATAAAAAAGAACAAGAAGTAAATTCTTGTCTATAAATTTGAGTGATAATTTTGTAACTAACAATAAATTGAGAAATTTAGAGTAATTATAAAATATGTCAGTTTCAAACACTATAAAAAGATAAAAGATATTTAATTTTTATGTATATAAATACATACTTTAAATATAGAATAAAAAATTTATGGAGAGTTTGATCCTGGCTCAGAGTGAACGCTGGCGGCGTGCTTAACACATGCAAGTCGAACGAGAACGGGCTATAGCTTGCTATAGTTGTCAGCTAAGTGGCGCACGGGTGAGTAATGTATAGGTAATGTGCCTCTTACTAAGGGATAACAAATGGAAACGTTTGCTAATACCTTATACTCCTTATTAACATAAGTTAATAAGGGAAAGATTTATCGGTAAGAGATTGGCCTGTATTGTATCAGTTAGTTGGTGGGGTAATGGCCTACCAAGACAATGACACATAACTGGTTTGAGAGGATGATCAGTCACACTGGAACTGAGACACGGTCCAGACTCCTACGGGAGGCAGCAGTGGGGAATATTGCACAATGGACGAAAGTCTGATGCAGCAACGCCGCGTGGAGGATGACACATTTCGGTGCGTAAACTCCTTTTATATAAGAAGATAATGACGGTATTATATGAATAAGCACCGGCTAACTCCGTGCCAGCAGCCGCGGTAATACGGGGGGTGCAAGCGTTACTCGGAATCACTGGGCGTAAAGAGCATGTAGGCGGATTGATAAGTTTGAAGTGAAATCCTATAGCTTAACTATAGAACTGCTTTGAAAACTGTTAATCTAGAATGTGGGAGAGGTAGATGGAATTTCTGGTGTAGGGGTAAAATCCGTAGAGATCAGAAGGAATACCGATTGCGAAGGCGATCTACTGGAACATTATTGACGCTGAGATGCGAAAGCGTGGGGAGCAAACAGGATTAGATACCCTGGTAGTCCACGCCCTAAACGATGTACACTAGTTGTTGTGAGACTAGATCTTGCAGTAATGCAGTTAACACATTAAGTGTACCGCCTGGGGAGTACGGTCGCAAGATTAAAACTCAAAGGAATAGACGGGGACCCGCACAAGCGGTGGAGCATGTGGTTTAATTCGACGATACACGAAGAACCTTACCTGGACTTGACATAGTAAGAATGATTTAGAGATAGATTAGTGTCTGCTTGCAGAAACTTGCATACAGGTGCTGCACGGCTGTCGTCAGCTCGTGTCGTGAGATGTTGGGTTAAGTCCCGCAACGAGCGCAACCCTCGTCCTTAGTTGCTAACAGTTCGGCTGAGAACTCTAAGGAGACTGCCTACGCAAGTAGGAGGAAGGTGAGGATGACGTCAAGTCATCATGGCCCTTACGTCCAGGGCTACACACGTGCTACAATGGGGTATACAAAGAGCGGCAATACAGTGATGTGGAGCAAATCTTATAAAATACCTCCCAGTTCGGATTGTAGTCTGCAACTCGACTACATGAAGTTGGAATCGCTAGTAATCGTAGATCAGCTATGCTACGGTGAATACGTTCCCGGGTCTTGTACTCACCGCCCGTCACACCATGGGAGTTGAACTCATTCGAAGCGGGGATGCTAAAATAGCTACCTTCCACAGTGGATTCAGCGACTGGGGTGAAGTCGTAACAAGGTAACCGTAGGAGAACCTGCGGTTGGATCACCTCCTTTCAGAGAATAGAATTAAGATTTGTTTCTTAATGATTCAAAAGAGAAAAAAAGAAAATCAAGATAATATATTCGGTTTATAAAGATTATTTGATAAATAGGTGAAATGGGCCTATAGCTCAGCTGGCTAGAGCGCTCGACTGATAATCGTGAGGTCTCAGGTTCAAGTCCTGATAGGCCCACCATTAAATAATCTTAAAAGATTAGAGTGGGGAATTAGCTCAGCTGGGAGAGCGCCTGCTTTGCACGCAGGAGGTCAGCGGTTCGATCCCGCTATTCTCCACCACTAAAGAGAGATTTAATATAAGTTTTATAGAGATATAAGATTTATATTAGAGCTTTAAATAGAAGTTTCTAAAGATATTTAAAAATATAATGTTAAAGTCTTTTAATTTTTTTCGTAAGGTTAAATAGAAATATTTAATTTTAAAACAAAAAAATTTCATATCTAAAATTTAATAGAGATATTAAATTAACTATAGATAACACAACTAGATTATTAGAGTATATAGAGATATATATGTTTAATAAGATAGTAGCCAAAGAATATTATCAAATTTATAAATATAAGAAATTATATTTATAGGCAAGAAAAAAGGAACCTGAATAAAATCGTAAGATTTTTTTAGGCTCCGTATATAAGCTATTAAGGGCTAATGGTGGATGCCTAGACTGTAAGAGGCGAAGAAAGACGTATTAGGCTGCGATAAGCCACGGGGAGCTGCCAAAGAGCTTTGATCCGTGGATTTCTGAATGGGGCAACCCAATATAATGAGAATTATATTACCCTACGGGGAGCAAACCTAGTGAAGTGAAACATCTCAGTAGCTAGAGGAAGAGAAATCAAAAGAGATTCCGTAAGTAGCGGCGAGCGAACGCGGATTAGGACAAACCCAATGCTTGCATTGGGGGTTGTAGGACCATGATATAAGATTAAAGAGGATAGATGAAATACTTGGAAAAGTGTAGCATAGAAGGTGAAACTCCTGTAATTAAAATTCTCAATAACTTTAATGGTATCCTGAGTAGGTCGGAACACGTGATATTTTGACTGAAGCTGGGGGGACCACCCTCCAATCCTAAATACTACTTACAGATCGATAGTGAACAAGTACCGTGAGGGAAAGGTGAAAAGTACTGCAGCGAGCAGAGTGAAATAGAACCTGAAACCATTAGCTTACAATCATTCAGAGCCCTATGATTTATCAGGGTGATGGACTGCCTTTTGCATAATGAGCCTGCGAGTTGTGGTGTCTGGCAAGGTTAAGCCAAGTGCGAAGCCGTAGCGAAAGCGAGTCTTAATAGGGCGACATAGTCAGATGCTGCAGACCCGAAACGAAGTGATCTATCCATGAGCAGGTTGAAGCTGGTGTAAGAGCCAGTGGAGGACCGAACCCGCTGACGTTGAAAAGTCTTGGGATGACTTGTGGATAGGGGTGAAAGGCCAATCAAACTTCGTGATAGCTGGTTCTCTCCGAAATATATTTAGGTATAGCCTTGTGTTGTAGCATATAGGGGTAGAGCACTGAATGGGCTAGGGCTGCTTACCGCGGTACCAAACCCTATCAAACTATGAATACTATATGTGGAATCACAGGAGTCAGGCGGTGGGTGATAAAATCCGTCGTCGAGAGGGGAACAACCCAGACTAACAGCTAAGGTCCCTAAGTTACATCTAAGTGGAAAACGATGTGGAGTTACTGTGACAACCAGGAGGTTGGCTTAGAAGCAGCCATCCTTTAAAGAAAGCGTAACAGCTCACTGGTCTAGTGATTCTGCGCGGAAAATATAACGGGGCTAAGATGTACACCGAAGCTTTAGATTCAATTTTAATTGAGTGGTAGGAGAGCGTTCTATTCAGCGTTGAAGGTATACCGGTAAGGAGTGCTGGAGCGGATAGAAGTGAGCATGCAGGCATGAGTAGCGTTAAAAGGGGTGAGAATCCCCTTCGCCGAAAACCCAAGGTTTCCTACGCGATGCTCGTCATCGTAGGGTTAGTCGGGTCCTAAGTCGAGTCCGAAAGGGGTAGACGATGGCAAATTGGTTAATATTCCAATACCAACATATAAGCGCGATGTGGGGACGCATAGAGTTAATCGAGGTCACGGATGGAAGTGTGGCTCGAAGGATGTAGGTTGTTAAGTAGGCAAATCCGCTTAACGTTAGACCGAGATCTTACAGGCTCTTGACACTCTTCGGAGGAGATGGAGAATCGATGATACTGTCGTGCCAAGAAAAGCCACTAAGTATATTATATGTTGCCCGTACCGTAAACCGACACAGGTGGGTGGGATGAGTATTCTAAGGCGCGTGGAAGAACCCTCTTTAAGGAACTCTGCAAACTAGCACCGTATCTTCGGTATAAGGTGTGCCTACTTTGGTATATGAACTTGCTTCAAAAAGCTAAAGAGGTTGCAACAAAGAGTCCCTCCCGACTGTTTACCAAAAACACAGCACTTTGCTAACACGTAAGTGGATGTATAAGGTGTGACGCCTGCCCGGTGCTCGAAGGTTAATTGATGATGTCAGCTCACGCGAAGCATTTGATCGAAGCCCGAGTAAACGGCGGCCGTAACTATAACGGTCCTAAGGTAGCGAAATTCCTTGTCAGTTAAATACTGACCTGCATGAATGGCGTAACGAGATGGGAGCTGTCTCAAAGAGGGATCCAGTGAAATTGTAGTGGAGGTGAAAATTCCTCCTACCCGCGGAAAGACGGAAAGACCCCGTGCACCTTTACTACAGCTTGACACTGTAGCTTGGATATTCATGTGCAGGATAGGTGGGAGGCTATGATGACTAGACGCCAGTAGAGTCGGAGCCATCCTTGAGATACCACCCTTGAATATTTGAGTTACTAACTGCGAAGAGTTATCCTCTTTCAGGACAATGTCTGGTGGGTAGTTTGACTGGGGCGGTCGCCTCCTAAATAGTAACGGAGGCTTACAAAGGTTAGTTCAAAGCGGTTGGAAATCGCTTGTTGAGTATAATGGCATAAACTAGCTTGACTGTGAGACCAACAAGTCGAACAGAGACGAAAGTCGGTCATAGTGATCCGGTGGTTCTGCGTGGAAGGGCCATCGCTCAAAGGATAAAAGGTACGCCGGGGATAACAGGCTGATCTCCCCCAAGAGCTCACATCGACGGGGAGGTTTGGCACCTCGATGTCGGCTCATCGCATCCTGGGGCTGTAGTCGGTCCCAAGGGTATGGCTGTTCGCCATTTAAAGCGGTACGCGAGCTGGGTTCAGAACGTCGTGAGACAGTTCGGTCCCTATCTTCCGTGGGCGTAGGAAAGTTGAAGAGATTTGTCCCTAGTACGAGAGGACCGGGATGAACCAACCACTGGTGTACCAATTGTTCTGCCAAGAGCATCGTTGGGTAGCCACGTTGGGATGTGATAAGAGCTGAAAGCATCTAAGCTCGAAGCCAACTCTAAGATGAACTTTCCCTGAAGTTCCCAGCAAGACTAGCTGGTTGATAGGCTGGGTGTGTAATGGGTGTAAGCCCTTTAGCTGACCAGTACTAATAGAACGTTTGGCTTATTTTAATCATTTCTTTGGTTTACTATCTTATTAAGCATATTTTACTTATGTTTAATTTGTTGATTTATATGTAGTTATACAAATATGAAAGCATAAAGACTTTAGCATTAGATTCTCAAATATCACAATTTGAGTAGAAAGAGTTAATCCTTTTAGAATTACAATATTCTTTAAGCATTTATACTTTAACTTTTTTTACTCAAATTTGTTGGTGGTTAAAGAGAAGTGGAAATACCCAGTACCATTCCGAACCTGGCAGTCAAGCACTTCATCGCCGATAATACTGCAGGGTCCCCTTGTGGAAACGTAGGTCGCCGCCAGCTCTTTTGAGTTTTTACATACACACAAAAGCTTAGCTCTTTATACTATTATCAGTATATTGTGCTAAGCTTTTTTTTATCTACTCCCTCTCATTCCCCTTCCCTTCTTTTACTAATCTATTTCAGCCACTATTTATCTTAGATCCCTTTATTGTTATTCTTTCTCTTTTACTTGTATTTGCTTTACTTGCCTACACTTGTTTACCTTTCTTCCGTTTTACTTCTTTTATGCTTATTATTGTTTTACTTTCATTAGCTTATTTACCCTTTTTTAGCTTCCTCCCCCATCTTCATTTGGACTTATAAAATCTAAAAAACTATATCTTCTTTTTGAGTTATTAATACATTTCATATATTTTATCTACCTAAATTACTATCTATTCCTTTTAATGTAATAGCTATTTTAGCTTCTTATCCTTTTTAGCCACTTCTTTTATTCTTATTTATCCCCTTTATTGTTATTCTTATCTTTTAGCTTTAATACATTTATTGATTTTTATATGTTTCTTTTCTTATTTTATATATTATTTAACTTCTTCCATTTTTCTTTAAGCCAAGTTTATTCCTTATTATCTTTTACTAATCTATTTCAGCCTATCTTTCTAACTATTTCTATATAATCCCTCTTTTAATAATTTAAGGCTAAAAAATGATAAGAAAAATTGATATAAATAGTGAAGAGTTTCAGCTTGAATTTGAGCTTACAAGGCAGTTCACAGATAAAGTTTTAGAAGAATATAACCTTTTTTACAATCCAAATAATGAAGTAAATGAATCAATTCAAATGGGATTGGCAAGAAATAAACTTATATATGGTAAAAGGTATTGTCCCTGTTTTATGGTAATTGAAGAGAGTGAAACTGAAAAAAATAGATTATGCCCTTGTGAACCAGCTTTAAAAGTAGAGATACCGAATAATGGTTCTTGCCATTGTGGGATTTACTGTACAAAAGATAAAGTTCAAGACTTACTTTCACATATTGATACAAAAGAGGCAATAGTAACTCATAGTAGAGGCTTAACAAAGGATGAGTGTGAGGAGTTGTTATCTCAAGATGAAATTAGTTCACTTGAACTTGAAGCACTTTTGGAAGCTAGAGAAATAGGTTATGTAAAATTTAATCTTGTTGATACAAGGGAGTGGATGGAGTGGATAGGTTCTAGAATTAAAGGAGTTGATTATTTAATTCCAACTACAAGTTTTTATAACTCTCTTGAACTTCTTAATAATCAAAAAGATATTCCAATAATTGTATATTGTCATAGTGGAAGTAGAAGTGCATATTGTCAAAGAATAATGCTAAATATGGGTTATAAAAGTGTTACAAATCTTGATTATGGAATTATGAGTTTTTCTGGAGAGATTATTAGTGGAGAAGAGTGAAATACTTTTTTTCATATAAAATTACGATTAAGAATTAATGATAGTTTTGATAAAATAGGTACTCTTATAGCTTAGAAATCAAAGGTTTAATTATTATGATTATAATTCCGCAAACAAAAGGTGGTGTTGGAAAATCTACTGTTGCTATGCAGGTTATTGCACCATATTTATATAAAAAACATGGCAAAAAAATTACATATATTGAAATAGATGATGAGAATAATGATTCAAAATCTTTTACAAGAACTGAAATTGTAGATAAAAGAATGCTGGGAACAAATAAAATAACAGATCTTGATGAGCTTATTTTAATGGATGACAATCATGAGGTTATTGTTGATGTTGGTGGAAATAAAACATCTTCACTAGTTCTTGATGAGATAAAAAAAGTTGGAAGCTTTGGAAATGTTAAGTGGATTATTCCTTTAGGTGATGGTGAACTTGATGGGAAAAATGCTATTGCAACTATGAAAAAGATAAAAAAAATAGAGAAAAATCCAGAGGATAATATGATTTTTGCACTAACAAGGTCTATTTCTATGGATGAAGATTATTATAGTGAACAGTTTATAAACTTTTTTGGTCATAAATATTTGGATTCAAATTCTGTTATTTGTGATTTCTTAAAAACTCCCAAATATTTCCCTGTTCAAAATGATAAAATAATAACAATGAGCAGATATTTAGGAAGTACAGTTTGGGAAATGGCTTATAATAATACTGATTTTGCAAAAAAAGCTATTGAAGCAAAAGAGTTAGGAGATATTGAATCTGCTAGAAAATATCTATTTTTTAGAAGAATTCAAACAGAGGCAAAGGATTATGTTTTAAATACTTTAAATAGAATTTTTTGTGATTTAGATAGATGGATTGATATCAAAAAATGAGTGATATGAGCTTTAAACAAGCTAAAGAGCTTGTTGAGAGAATGGAATTTTCTGAAATTGCATTAAATAAGGCATTAGTAAATTTGGAGAGTGCTAGTAGTAATTTTGAAAAAACTTTAAAAGAACAAGAAAAAATTTTAAACAAAATACCAAATGCTGATAAAAAATTATCTATTATGAGCATAGCAGTTGCTTTGAATATAGGTCTACTTATAGGTATTTTAATAGGTAAATATCTTATATAAAAATAAAAAATGAGAAGTGATAAATAATGAAAAAACAAGAAAAAATAGTATCAATGTTTAATGATATTGCCCCAACTTATGATAAAGCAAATAGAGTAATGTCTATGGGAATAGATAAAAGTTGGCGAGATAAAGCTTGTAGTAAAACTTTTGAACTATATGGTAAAAAAGAGATAGAAAAAATAGTTGATGTTGCTTGTGGAACTGGAGATATGATACTTTTTTGGAAACAAAATGCAAAGAAAAAAGAGATAATTTTAAGAAATATTGTAGGAATTGATCCTAGTGTTGGAATGATGGAAGTAGGAAAGAAAAAGCTTCCAGAAGTTGAATTTATTGAAGCTTTTGCAACTTCTATGCCTTTAGAAAATGAGAGTGCTGATATTATATCAATTTCATATGGTATTAGAAATGTTGTACAAAGAGAAGAGGCTTTTGTTGAGTTTGCAAGAGTGTTAAAAAAAGGTGGATTGGTTGTAATTAGTGAGTTTACAAAAAATCAAAAAGAGACACCAATAGATTATTTAACAGATTTTTATATGAATAAGATTTTACCAGTTGTTGGTGGAGTAATTTCTAAAAATAAAGAGGCCTATAGATACTTACCAGATAGTATTGATGAATTTTTGACAACTGCAAATTTGCAAAAAGAGCTTAAAAATGCTGGTTTAGAACCAATTTATACAAAGGCTTTTTCTATGAAAATTTCAACACTAATTATTGCAAAAAAGATATAGATGAATGCAATTAGTGTAAGTACTTTAAATACTCAAATAAAATCTCTTTTAGAGACAACTTTTATGCAAGTTTTAGTCTCTGGAGAAATTTCAAATCTTGTATTTCATAGCTCTGGACATATTTATTTTTCAATAAAAGATGAAAGTTCTACAATATCTTGTGTTATGTTTAAAGGAAATACAAAATATCTTAAATTTCAGCTTGAAAATGGACAAAAAGTAGTTATAAGTGCAAGTATTACAGTTTTTGTTCCAAGAGGAAATTATCAACTCCTTTGTACAAAAATAGAACCAGATGGAATTGGAAGTTTAGCTTTAGCTTTTGAGCAACTTAAAACAAAACTTCAAGCAAAGGGCTATTTTGAAGCAAGTATTAAAAAATCTCTTCCAAAATATCCAAAAAAAATAGCTATTATTACAAGCCCTACAGGAGCTGCAATAGAAGATATGAAAAAAGTTGCAAGTTCTAGATGGAGTTTATGTGAATTAATTTTAATTCCTACATTAGTTCAGGGAAATGGAAGTATAGAAGATATTTCAAAAAATATAAAGTTTGCTGATAGTTTAAATTGTGATATTATTGTTGTAGGACGAGGTGGTGGAAGTATTGAGGATTTGTGGGCATTTAATAGTGAAGAAGTTGCAACAGCTATTTATGAAGCTAAAACGCCAATTATTTCAGCAGTTGGGCACGAAATAGATTATTTAATTTCTGATTTTGTAGCAGATATTCGTGCTGCAACTCCTTCAAATGCTATGGAAATAGCACTTCCTGATAGAAATGAGCATCTTTTATATTTAGCTTCATTTATGAATGAGTTTGATAATAGGTTAAAAAATATTTTTTTAGCAAAAGAAAATGAATTAAATTCTATGAAAAAGCTATTTGTACAAAACTCTATTGATTCAAAATTTAGTTTTATAGAGAGTCAAATTAAAATTTTAAAAGAGGGGTTTAATAGAACTTTTTCTCAAAAATTGCAGATATTTCAAAACACTATAGATAGTTTAAAAGAGAACTATATTCTAAATAATCCAAAAAATAAAGATAAAATAGGTTTTGTTCAGATCTCTAAAGAGAATAAAATAATTTCTTTAGAAAGCTTGAAAATAGATGATGTTTTAGAACTTCAATCAGCAAAAACTATTGCAAGTTGTAAAATAATAAGTTTAAAAAAACAAAAATAGAGTTTAAGTTTACAATTGATAAAATAGAGAAAAATATAGTTGTACAAAAGGAATATCATGGAAAATAAAGAGACAAAAGTTACAAATTCGTCAAATATAACTGAATTTATGACATTTGAACTTGGTGCGATGAAATATGCAATAGAACTTCCAAAAATAAAAGAGATATTAACTTATCCTGATAATATTACAACTTTACCAAACACTGAAAATTGGGTAAAAGGGTTAATTAACTCAAGAGGAGAAGTTGTTCCTATCTTAGATATAAGAATAAAGTTTCATACAGGAGAGATTGTTTATAATGAAAGCACAACAATTATTACTGTTATAACTGAAGATAAAAGAATGATTGGAATTGTTGTTGATAAAGTTGATGATGTACAAAAACTTGATACTGGACTTTTAGCTACTGTCTCAGAAATGGGTTCAGGGATTCCTGCAAAATATTTAAAAGGTTTTATTAGACTTGATAATAATCAGATGCTAGTAATTATGGATATTGAAAAAGTTGTAGCAAAAAGTGAACTTGAAGATTAAAATAATCTATGAATATAAATAGTGAACTACTTAAAAAATATACTCTTTTATATGTTGAAGATGATGATGTAATAAGAACAGAATTATCTTCACTTTTAGAAAACTTCTTTAAATCAGTAATAGTTGTCCCAAATGGTAAAGAAGGGCTTAGAACATACCTTACTAATCAAGATAATATAGATATTATTTTAAGCGATATTAATATGCCAGAGTTAAATGGTATTGATATGGTTAAAAAGATAAGAGAGATAAAAGATGATGTTCCTGTTGTTTTTGCTACAGCTCATTCAGATAGTGATTTTTTAATAGAAGCTATTAAACTAAGAGTAAAAGAGTATATTGTAAAACCACTTGATATAAAAAAACTTCTAATTTTTATTGAAGATATTGCTAAAACTTTAGAATTTGAAAGAGTTTTAAATAAACAAAGAGAAGAGCTTCTAAAATTTAAAAATATATTAGATACAAATAATCTACTTCTAAAACTTGATAATAATTTTAAAATTATATATGTAAATAAGTTATTTTGTAAAACATTAGGGTATAAAAAAGAGGATTTATTAGGGCAAGAGTTAAATAGTTTAAGACATAATAATAGTGCAAAAAAACTTTTTGAAGATATTTATAAAAAGCTTTTAAATAAAGAGTCATGGGATGGAAATTTAAAAATAAAAAGAAAAGATGAAACTATTTTAGATACAAAAAGCAATATTATCCCTGATTTAGATGATAATTTAAATATACAAGGTATTATTTTAGTAGCTTATGATACTACAAAAGAACAAGAACTAAAAAGACAGATGCAATTAGCTTTAATCAAAGAAAAAAGTTTAAATTTACAAAAAATAAAAGAGCAAAACTTAGAACAAGATAGTTTTATAAATGAGATAAAACAGGAGCTTGAAGATACAAAAAAAGAGTTAAATCTTTTTAAACAACAAAATAATAATCAAAAAGTAAAAGATAATACAATAAAAAATTTTGAAGATGAAAAAGAAGTTTTAAATCAGCGTATAAAGTACCTTGAGGCAGAAATAGATAGATTAAATGAAATGCTTTTAAATAATGATTCAAGTGAGATTTTAAAAGAAAAGCTTGAATATTGGGAACAAAGATCAAAGCAAGAAAGTGAAAAACTAGAGATTTTAGAAAAATCTATAATTGCAAATGTTGAACCTGCAATTATAGAGAAGATTTTTAATTAAAGAGTAAACTTTACTCTTCTATTATTATTTTATTTATAACTACATCATCTATTGGTTTATCTCCACCATATTTTCCAGATGTAGGTACATTTTCAATATCTTTTACAATATTTGTTCCATCAATTACATATCCAAAAATTGTGTGCATTCCATTTAACCAATAAGTTGGAACTGTTGTTATGAAAAATTGACTACCATTTGTATTTTTCCCTTTATTTGCCATAGCTAAAATAAATGGTTTATCAAAAACGGCATTTGGTGCAAATTCATCTTCAAAATCTTTCTTCCAAATAGATTCTCCACCCATTCCAGTTCCTGTTGGATCACCACCTTGTATCATAAATCCTTTTATAACTCTATGAAAAATTTGTCCATTGTAATAGCCATTTTTTGAGTGAGTTATGAAATTTTCTACTGCTTTTGGAGCCATTTTTGGTTTTAGTTCAACTTTTATGATACCTTTGTTTGTATCAAAAACTGCAACTGGATTTTTTTCTATATTTTCATTTGCAAATAAAATAATTACAAAAGAGAAAAAGAGAAATAATATTTTTTGCATAATTTTTCCTTTTAATTTAGTTTTATAATAAATTAGTATAGTATAATAGCTTTGAAAAAATAATAAAGGATTTTCTAAATGACTTTTGAAATGTTATACAGCAAAATTCACAGAGCCACTGTTAGTGATGCAAATTTGAACTATGTTGGCTCAATAACTATTGATGAAGAACTAATGCTTGCATCGAATTTACGAGTTGGGCAAAAAGTTGATATTGTAAATATAAATAATGGTGAGAGATTTCAAACCTATGTAATAAAAGGTAAGTTTGGAAAAAAAGATATGTGTTTAAATGGAGCAGCTGCTAGAAAAGTTGCTATTGGAGATAAAATAATTGTAATTGCTTATGCAACTTATAATGAAGAAGAACTAAAAAATTATAAACCAACTGTTGTATTGGTTGATGATAAAAATAATATTGAGCTTATTACAAATGAGCTAGTGGGAAGTGATTATGTTTGATGGAATTGATTTAAAAAACTTAAATCTTGGGGATATGATAAATAAGTTTCAAGATATGGCAAAAGAGCAAGAAGAAAAAAATGCTTCAACTCTATTTACAGCAAAAGCTGGTGGTGGAATGGTAGAAATTTCAATAAATGGAAATTCTGAAGTTGTTGATTTAAAAATAGATGACTCTTTACTTGAAGATAAGGACTCTTTACAAATTTTATTAATTTCTTGTATGAATGATATTATAAAACAAAGTGAAGAAAACAAAAAAAGAATGGCTATGAGTCTAATGGGAAATCTAGGGAATTTTGGTCAAAAATAGATGAATGAACTTTTGAAAAAATTTGAAGATTATTTAACAAATAATCTTCCTAAAATTGATACTTTTCACCCACATTTTCAAAATGCTATGTCTGAAATGTTAAAAGCAGGTGGAAAGAGATTTAGACCAATGTTACTTTTAAGTGTTGTAAAATCAAAGAAACCTCTTTTAATTGAGAATAGTTTAAAAGTGGCTCTTGCTGTTGAGTTTTTACATACATATTCATTAATTCATGATGATTTACCAGCTATGGATAATGCAAGTTTGCGAAGAGGTTTTCCAACTCTTCATACTAAATATGACGAAGTTACGGCTATTTTAGTTGGAGATGCATTAAATAGTGAGAGTTTTAATCTAATTGCAAGTTCATCTTTTCATAATGATGTAAAAATAGAATTAATCAAACTTTTGGCACATAATGGTGGATTAAATGGAATGATAATAGGACAAGCAATAGATTGCCATTTTGAGAAACAAAAATTAGAATTAGAAAAACTAAAGTTTTTACATACAAATAAAACAGCAAAATTAATAGCTTCTAGTCTTAAAATGGGTGCAGTAATTGCAAATTATAGTGAAAAAATACAAGAAGAGTTATATAGTTTTGGCTTGGATTTAGGTTTGCTTTTCCAAATCCAAGATGATATTATTGATGAACTTGAAAGTAGTGAAATAGCTGGAAAAACTACACAAAATGATAGTTCTAAAAACTCTTTTGTTAATTTATTAGGACTAGAGGGTGCAAAAAATAGTGCTGATATTTTGGCTAAAAAGTGTTTAGATATTTTAGATAGTTTTGATGAAAATTTAAGAAATTCTCTTGAAGAGTTATTAGTTACATATATAAATAGACATAAAAAATTCAACTCTTAGTTTATTTGACTAAAGGTTTATTGACAAAAAAGAAAAAATTGTATAAAATTTGGCACTTAAAAATAGTAAGTGCTAATTTTTAAGCTAAATTATAAAATTTAAATTATAAAAAAGGAAGAAGAATGAATTTTAAACCACTAGGTGAAAGAGTTCTAGTAGAAAGAACTGAAGTAGAGAATAAAACTGCAAGTGGAATTATAATTCCTGATAATGCAAAAGAGAAGCCACAAACTGCAAAAATTGTAGCTATTGGAAGTAAAGTTGAAGATGTAAAAGTAGGAGACACTATAGTGTTTGAACAATATAGAGGAACTGAAATTAAATTAGACGGAAAAGATTATCTTATTTTAAATATTGAAAATGTTATAGGAGTTATGTAATGAGTAAAGAGATTATATTTAGTGATAGTGCAAGAAATAGATTATATGCAGGTGTTGAAAAACTAGCAGATGCAGTAAAAGTTACAATGGGACCAAGAGGAAGAAATGTACTACTTCAAAAATCTTTTGGTGCACCAACTATTACAAAAGATGGTGTAAGTGTTGCTAGAGAGATTGAGTTAAAAGATACTATAGAAAATATGGGAGCACAATTAGTTAAAGAAGTTGCTAGTAAAACTGCTGATGAGGCTGGTGATGGAACAACAACTGCAACAGTTTTAGCTCACTCAATTTTTAAAGAGGGTCTTAGAAATGTAACAGCTGGAGCAAATCCAATCTCTTTAAAAAGAGGAATGGATAAAGCAACAGAAGCTATTTTAGCAGAGTTAAAAAAAGCTTCAAAAGTTGTTGCAAATAAAACAGAAATTGAACAAGTTGCTACAATTTCAGCAAATTCTGATAGTGCAATTGGAAAAATGATTGCTGAAGCTATGGAAAAAGTAGGAAAAGATGGAGTTATTACTGTTGAAGAAGCAAAAGGTATCTCTGATGAACTTGATGTTGTAGAGGGAATGCAGTTTGATAGAGGATATTTAAGTCCATATTTTGTTACAAATCCTGAAAAAATGACAACAGAGTTTAATAATCCATTTATTTTACTTTATGATAAAAAAATCTCTTCATTAAAAGAGCTTTTACCAATTTTAGAAGGTGTAAATAAAGCAGGAAGACCACTTTTAATTATTGCTGAAGATGTTGATGGTGAGGCATTAGCTACATTAGTAGTAAATAGATTAAGAGGTGCATTACAAATTGCTGCTGTTAAAGCTCCTGGATTTGGAGATAGAAGAAAAGCAATGCTTGAAGATATTGCAGTTTTAACAGGTGCAACAGTTATATCTGAAGAGCTTGGAATGAAACTTGAAACTACTGATTTAAGTGCTTTAGGAGTTGCTACTAAAATAGTAATTGATAAAGATAATACTACAATAGTTGATGGAAATGGTAGCAAAGAAGCAGTTTTAGGAAGAGTAAATCAAATAAGAGCTGAAATTTCTAATACAACAAGTGATTATGATAGAGAAAAACTTCAAGAAAGACTTGCAAAACTTAGTGGTGGAGTTGCTGTTATCAAAGTTGGAGCTGCAACAGAGACTGAAATGAAAGAGAAAAAAGATAGAGTTGATGATGCACTTAGTGCTACAAGAGCTGCTGTTGAAGAGGGAATTGTAATTGGTGGAGGAGCTGCACTTATAAGAGCTGCTGCCAAAGTAAAACTTGATTTATGTGGTGATGAACAAATTGGGGCAAATATTGTTTTAAGAGCTATTAAAGCACCATTAAAACAAATTGCATTAAATGCTGGGTATGATGCTGGTGTTGTAGCAAATGAAGTTGAAAAATCTAGTAATGATAATTTAGGATTTAATGCAGCAACAGGTGAATATGTAGATATGTTTGAAGCAGGGATTGTTGATCCAGCAAAAGTTGAAAGAGTTGCTATGCAAAATGCAGTTTCAGTTGCTTCACTTCTACTTACAACAGAAGCAACAGTTACAGAGATAAAAGAGGACAAAGCTCCTGCAATGCCAGATATGAGTGGTATGGGTGGTATGCCTGGAATGATGTAAAAAAGTGGCAAAAGCCACTTTTTTATCTTTAAATAAACTAATCTAAATTATAAATTTTTTTAGATTTTCAAGTGAGAGTTTATGATAATTTAGAAAACTTGAGTTTTCATCTCCAATATATCTATAAAATTTCATACCTTTTATAGAAAACTGTTCTTCAAAATCTTTTGGTTTTAGCTTTTCAAACTCAAAGTGAGTGTCTATATATTTTTTTTGATACTCTATAAAAATCTCATTTTTTATATCCAAAATATTTTCACCCTTAAAGATTTCAGGGCAAGAGTTGTCAATATATATTTGATTATCTAAATTTGGACTTAGTGGATAGGTTTTACAAACATTTGGACGATTTTCATAGATTGTACAAATGTTCTTTTCTAAATATGGACAACTATCAAATCCATTTGAAAGTAAAATTATAGGTTTTATGAAGTTTAAAGAACCAAATATAAATAAAATAGGAAAGTTTTTATAAACCTCTTCAAACTCCTCTTTTAAAATTTGTGAATAAAGTGTTCCAAAACTTCCTTTACAGCATCTTGCTTCACAATTTTTACAATTTCCAAAATATAGTTCTCTATTTTCTAATTTTACAAAATTTTTCATGGAGCAATATTATCACTTTTGGTGTTAAATTAATTGCTTTTAGGTAAAATAATCAGATGAAAAATATACAAAAATCAAAAACTGACACTTTTCTGACACAACTTAACTATAATGGTAGTATGAAGATTTTAATTATAGAAGATGATATTCAGCTGAATACCACAATTACAAACTTTTTGAACTATAAAGGATTTGAAACTACATCAGTTGAAGATGGAGAAGAAGCTTTGATTTATATTGATAAGAATTTTTATGATTTGTATATTATAGATATAAATATTCCAAAAATTTCTGGTTTAGAGGTTTTAAAGTATATTAGGCAAAAAGATTTAACAACACCAATTATTATAATTACAGCTTCTTTAGAGCTTGAGAATTTAAAAATTGCATATAAAAATGGTTGTGATGAGTATATTAAAAAACCATTTTATCTTGAAGAGTTAGAGATAAAAATAGATAAATTTTGTAGTCAAAGTGATAAAAAAGAGTGTATTAAAATTTCAGATAATATTTTTTATGATATAGATTGTGAAGAGTTGAGGATTAATGAAGAGATAAAAAGGCTTAGAAAAAAAGAGAAAAGACTTTTGACAATTTTGTTACAAAATATAAATAAAACGGTTTTAACTGAAACTTTAGAGAATTATGTTTGGGAGAATGAGATAAAAGATTCTTATCCTTTAAGACAACTTGTAAATGATTTACGAAAATATTTTGATGCAGAAGGAAAATTCATTTTTTCCGAGGTTGGAATTGGTTATAGATTTGAAGTAAAAAAGAGTTAATGGATGAAATTAAGGTATCAGTTATATCTTTTTTTACTTTTTTTATCTACTATTTTATTTTTAGTTTTAACTTTAAATTATATCTCTTATAAAAATCAATATGAAAAAGATTTAAAAAACTTTGTTAATAGTGAAATAAGGTTACATAAAAAGGCAATTTTATCTTCAATTCAAACTAGAGATAGTGGTTTTGAACAAGAAAAAGAGCTTTTTTTTAATATTTCTAAAGATGCTTTAGATTTATTAAAAAAAGATAAGAACTTAAATTTAGGTGCTTTAAAAAGTGTTTTACGTTCGAAATATAATTTAAAAGGTTTTGATTTTGAACTATATTTAATAGATAATTCTTATAAGGTTTATAGAACTACATATAAAAAAGATTTGAATTTTGATTTAAAAAATATAAAAGATGCCAAAAATTTTTTAGATAAGAGTTCAGATGGAAATATATACTTTTCAAAATTTATTATTAGTGATCCTCTTAGTTTAGAATATAAACTATACTCTTATGCCAAAATTTCAGATGGAGATTATTTACAAATATCTTTTATAAATAATCAAATATCAAATACTTCAATGACCTCTCTTGTTCAAAATTTGAAATCAGCAAGTACTGTAAAAGTTTATAATGTTTTTAAAAATCAAAATGGTTTTTCATATTATAATTTGTTAAAAGGTATAGAAACTGATACTAAAGAGAAGTTTTTTAAATCTTTGGAAATTATAGATAAAGATGAGATTTTTAAAAATAGTATTATTCATTCAGGAATAAATTTTATAGAGATTGAAGAGTTAGAAGATAATATCTTAACTATAACTACCCCTATATTTGATAAAAATATGTTTACTATTTTAGGATATGAAAATGTTGTAATAGAGCTAAAAATAGATTTAAGTCAAAAAATAGAGTTTATGAATGATATAAAAAAACTTTTTATAAGCTCTTTAATTGTTATTTTTTTTATTTTGCTACTAATTTTTACATTTATTCAAAATAGATTTACAAAACCAATTGAATCTATTCTAAAGAGTATAAAAGAGTCAAAGAAAGTTGATGAAGAGCTTTTAAATTATAATAATGAATTATCAGAAATAGCAAATAAATATAATATCTTATATGATAAATTTTCAAAAGAGTTAGAGTCAAATAATAATCTTTTAAAGGAAAATAAGAAATTTATTGCTGATACTGTGCATCAAATAAGAACACCTCTTACAAATATTATGATGAATGGAGAGATGATAAAAAAATTCCAAAAAGATAAATCTATGGATGTTTTTATTGAGCAAATTGATGCTTCAATTAATATGCTTTCAAACTCTTATGAAGATTTAGCATATTTAATAACTTCAAATTCAATAGAATATAAACCAAAAAATATAGATTTAACTAAAGCTTTAAAAGATAGAATAAAATTCTTTACTACTATTAGTAAGGTTAATTTTAAAATTATTAAAGAAAAATTAGAGGATGATATTTTTATAAATATAAATGATATAGAATTAGAAAGATTAATAGATAATAACCTTTCAAATGCAATAAAATATGCCTTTAAAGATAAAGATATACATATAATTTTAAGAAAAGAATATGATTTTGCTATTTTAGAATTTATAAGTTTTGGAAATGAGATAAAAAACAAAAAGAAAATCTTTCACAAAAATTATAGAGAGGATGAAGCTAAAAGAGGTTTAGGATTGGGGCTTTTTATGGTTAGTAATATTTGTAATAAATATGATATAAAATATGAAGTCTCATATAAAGAGGGACAAAATATATTTAAATATATTTTAAAAATAGAAAATATTTAATAAAATTTAAAAAATCTTACATTTATCTTACAATGGTTTTGTATATTTTCAAATCACAAGAACAATTATCTATATTATATAGTTTAATAGGGAAAGATTTATTTTACTTAATTTTGCGAAGCACCTTAAATTTTAAGGTGCCTTTTTTATTTATACTCAAAAAAACTCAATTTAGATACAATTAGCAAAAAAATCATGGAGAAATTGTGCAAAAAAAATTAATAAAGATTATAAAAAGAGCTGGAAAGATTTTAAAAAAAGGGTTTTATTCAAATAAATCTGTATCTTTTAAAGCAAAAAAAGATTTAGTTACAAAATATGATATAGCAGTAGAAAATTATTTAAAAAAGGAGTTCAGTAAATATTTTAAAGAGTTTAATATTATTGCTGAAGAGTCAGATAATTCAAATATAGAGTTTAATAATTCAATAATAATTGACCCAATAGATGGAACAACAAACTTTGTAAATGGTGTTCCTCATACTGCTATCTCGGTTGGAGTTTATAAAGACAAAAAGCCTTATATCGGGGTAGTTTACAACCCAATTTTAGATGAACTCTATTTTGCAAAGGTTGGGAAAGGAGCATTTATAAATGGTGAAAAATTGAAAGTAAGTAAAGAAAAAATTTTACAAAAATCACTTTTAGCAACAGGTTTTCCATATAGTAGTGGTACAAATAATGAAGATTTGAAAGATGTTTTAATAAAAATAGAAAATATTTTACCTCATTGCCAAGATTTAAGAAGATTAGGAAGTGCTTCTATTGATTTATGTTTTGTTTCAAAAGGAGTTTTTGAAGGATATTATGAGATGAATTTAAAACCTTGGGATGTTGCAGCAGGGATTATAATTTTAAGTGAAGCAGGTGGAAAAATATCAAATATTGAAGGTAATAGTTTTGATATGTTTAAAGATAAATATATAGTTGCTACAAATGGCAAGATACATGATGAACTTTTATCTAAACTTGATATTTAGAATATTTTTGTTAAAATCTTTAACTTTTAAAAAAACAAGGAATTTTTTATGTGTGGAATAGTAGGTTATATAGGAAAGTATGATACAACAAAAATTTTATTAGATGGATTAAAAGAGCTTGAATATAGAGGATATGATAGTGCTGGAATTGCTGTATTAAATAAAAAAGGAATTGATGTTTTTAAAGCAGTTGGAAAGCTTATAAATCTTGAAGATAAAGTAAATGAGAGCAAAAAAGAGAGTTATAATTTAGGAATTGGACATACAAGATGGGCAACTCATGGGAAACCAACAGAGGTTAATGCCCATCCACATTTAGGAGAGTACTCTTATGTAGTTCACAATGGGATAATTGAGAATTATAAAGAGTTAAAAGATGAATTAATCTCTTTAGGACATAATTTTGTTTCACAAACAGATACAGAAGTTATTGTTCATCTATTTGAACATTATAATAACAAATTAAAAGATGCAAAAAAATCTTTTCAAAAGACTATAGAGCGACTTGAAGGAGCTTTTGCAATACTTTTGATTACGAAAGATGAGCCAGAAAATATCTATTTTTATAAACTTGGAAGCCCTATGATTGTAGGAAAAGGTATAGAACCAGATGAGGTTTTATTCGCTTCTTCAGATTCAGCACTTATTGGACTTGCTAGTGATGTTGTATATCTTGATGATAGAGTTGGTGGAGTTGCAAGTAAAAAAGGGATTGAATTCTTCTCAAAAAATATAGTTTGGTCAAAACTTCCAACTTCAAAACAGTATGCTCAAAAAGATGGATTTAGATACTTTATGGAAAAAGAGATTTATGAGCAAAGTATTGTTGTAAGTGATAGTATGTTAGGAAGATTAAAAGATAATGAAGTAAATTTTGATGAGATTGAAGCTTCAATTTTAGATGGAATAGAAGAGATAAAAATTTGTGCTTGTGGAACTTCTTATCATGCAGGACTTACATCTTCATATTTGTTTGAAAGATTAGCAAAAATAAAATGCTCTGTTGAAGTTGCAAGTGAGTTTAGATATAAAGAGCCACTTTTAACTCAAAATACTCTTTTTGTAGTAATTTCTCAAAGTGGTGAAACAGCAGATACTTTAGAAGCTTTAAAAATGGCAAAAAGTGCAGGATTAAAAACTTTGGTTATTTGTAATGTTGATAGTTCTTCAATGACAAGAGTTGCTGATTTTACAATTTTAACAAGAGCAGGAATAGAAAAAGGTGTAGCTTCAACAAAAGCATTTTCAACTCAAACAGTTGTTTTATGGATGTTAAGTCTCTATTTTGCAAAAGTTAGAAATACAATACAACAGCAAAAATTACAAGATGAGATAAATACTTTAAGAGAAGTTCCTCTTGCACTTAAAGTTTATGAAAATATTCATGAAAAAGCAAAAAGATTATCAAAAAGATATCTTCATGGACATGGATTTTTCTTTATCGGAAGGGATGTTTTTTATCCACTAGCTCTTGAAGGTGCATTAAAATTAAAAGAGATTTCATACTTACATGCTGAGGGTTATCCAGCAGGAGAGATGAAACATGGTCCAATAGCACTTGCTGATCCAGAACTTTTTACTATTGCATTAATGCCAAAAAATATGCTTTATGACAAGATAAAATCAAATGTAGAAGAGTTAAGTGCAAGAGATAGTACAATTTGTGCAATATCTTCACAAAATTTTGAATTGGCAGATGATTTTATAAAAATAAATGACACTTCTCATTATATGTTAGAGTTTTTTGAGATGTTAGTTGTTCTTCAAATTTTATCTATGGAAATATCTATTCGTCTAAAAAATGATGTAGATATGCCAAGGAATCTTGCAAAATCTGTAACTGTTGAATAATCTTATAAAATTAAAGTAAAATTTAGTTAAAATAAAAAACTTTTTCCCCTTTTTGGGGAAATAGATTTCTTTATATTTTATTTTAATTTCTTATATTTTTAAAAAAGAAAAAATGGAAAACAAAGAATGGAAAACAACTCAAGCAAAGGCTTGTGGAAAACAAAGGATGGAAAACAAAATGAAAAAAACTCAATACCTGTTTACAAGTGAAGTTGTAAGCCCTGGACACCCTGATAAATGTGCTGATATTATTGCTGATAGTATAGTTGATAGATTAATAATTGAAGATAGTAATAGTAGAGTTGCAAGTGAAGTTTTTGTAGCTGGAAAGCATGTAGTTATTGGTGGCGAAGTTAAATCAAATGCAAAATTAAGTCAAGAAGATTATGAAAATTTGGTTAAAGATGCTTTGGCAAAAATAGGTTACGATGGTAAAAGTGCTTTTACAAAAGAGCAAGCTTTACATCCTGATGATGTAAAAGTTCAAGTTCTATTAAATCAACAAAGCCCTGATATTTCTCAAGGAGTTGATCAAACAACAGGAGAAATAGGAGCTGGTGATCAAGGAATTATGTTTGGTTTTGCTTCAAATGAAGCAGCAGAATTTATGCCAGCAGCAATAGTTTATGCAAGAAGACTTTGTGATACAGTTTATAATTATGCTTTAAATAATAAAGATAAATTTGGAGTTGATATTAAAACTCAAGTTACTGTTGATTATGAGACAAAAGAGAACTTTGAAAATTGTTTGCCTAGAAAAATTCATACAATTGTAGTTTCGGCTCCTTCAACTGAAAGTTTAAAAATTGAAGAAGTAAGAGAAATAATTCAAAATTTAATTGATAATTCAGGATTACCTGAAAAATTATATGATAAAAATAGTACGATTATTCATATTAATCCAACAGGAAGATATGTAAATCACTCATCATTACATGACAGTGGATTAACAGGAAGAAAGCTTATTGTAGATAGTTTTGGAGGTTATGCACCAATTGGTGGAGGAGCTCAAAGTAGTAAAGATTATACAAAAGTTGATAGAAGTGGACTTTATGCTGCAAGATGGATTGCAAAACATATTGTTGCTTCAGGATTAGCAAAAAAAGCAATAGTTCAAATATCTTATGCTATTGGAGTTGCAAGACCAACATCTGTTGCAGTTGATACAATGGGAACTTATACAAAACATAATGATGATGTATTATCACAATTTGTAATGGATAATTTTGCTTTAACTCCAAAATGGATTACAAATAAATTTAATTTAGATAAACCAAGTGCTACAACATTTCTTTATGCTGATGTTGCTGCAAGAGGGCAAGTTGGACAACCTGATTATCCATGGGAAAAACTGGACGAGCTTGATAAATTTAAAAATATTTAATTATAATATATCTTTATAAAAGGAGAAGTTGTGGATTTAAGAAACCTATTTAGCAAAATTTCATTTGATAACAAAAATAAAGAGCAAGCAACAAAAAAAGATGCTCCAAGTCACTGGATAAAGTGTCCTAATTGTAGTGCTTTGATGTTCTTTAAAGAGGTTGAAAACCAAGATAATGTTTGCCCTAAGTGTAGTTTTCATATGAGAGTTGGAGCAAAAAGAAGAATAGAAATTCTTAGTGATGAGGGAAGTTTTGTTGAATTTGATTCAAATTTAAAACCAAATGATCCTTTAAAATTTGTGGATAAACTTTCATATAAAAAAAGAGTAGAAGAGGGCTTTGAAAAGACTGGTAGAGTCTCTAGTGTGATTAGTGGAGAGTGTACAATTAACTCTATTCCTGTTCAACTAGTTGTTTTTGATTTTGCATTTATGGGTGGAAGTTTAGGTAGTGTTGAAGGTGAAAAAATAGTGCGAACTGTAAATAGAGCAATAAAAAAGAGGGAGCCAGTTATTATTGTATCAGCATCAGGTGGTGCAAGAATGCAAGAATCAACTTTTGCATTAATGCAAATGGCAAAAACAAGTGCAGCACTTAAAAAACTTGATGGACATAAATTACCATATATTTCTATTTTAACAGATCCAACAATGGGTGGAGTTTCTGCTTCTTTTGCTTTTTTAGGAGATATTATTATGGCTGAACCAGGTGCTTTAATTGGTTTTGCAGGGCAAAGAGTAATAAAACAAACTATTGGAGCAGATTTGCCTGAAGGTTTTCAAAGGGCCGAATTTTTACTAGAAAAAGGTTCTATTGATATGGTTGTAAATAGAAGAGAGATGAAAAAAACTCTTAGTGATTTATTAACTATACTTAAAAATGAAGAGAAAATCTCTTAAATGTCTTCAAATTTAGAAAAAGCTTTAGGATTTAATCTTGAAGCTTTTAACTATTTATATGTTTTATGTGATTATGAAACACTTTTAAAAAAAAATATAACTTTTGAACAATATTTAGAAATTCTAAAAAAGTATGATATTAAACTTTTACAATATAGAGATAAAATCTCAAGTTTAGAAATTCAAAAACAAAATCTTATTTTTCTTAAAAAAAATTTAAATATTCCAATTATAGTAAATGATAAAATAGAGTTAATAGATTATGTAGATGGGCTTCATTTAGGGCAAGAAGATTTTTCCAAATTTCATAACGATAAAAAAATCGCAATAAAACTTATAAGGGCTAAAATTAAAGATAAGCTTTTAGGACTTTCAACTCATAATGAATTAGAAATTCTTGAAGCAAATAGTTTAGAACTTGATATGATAGGATTAGGAGCTTACAGAACTACAGCTACAAAGGATATTTCAAATATTTTAGGAGATAAACTTAGCTATTTAGCAAAAATTTCAAAATACCCTGTTTGTGCAATTGGTGGAGTAAAAGTTGAAGATACAATAGAAAATGTATATTTTAATTGTGTTGGAAGTGCTATTTTAAATGAAAATTAATATCTACTCTATTGTAAAACCTAGTTCAGATGATTTTGATAAACTTATAAAAGATTTTATAAAAATGTCAAGTAAATATGCTAAAGTTGAAGTCTTTTATATATTCAATAAAGAGATAGCAAAAGCCCAAGCTATTGGAGAAACTGAAGCAAAAGAGATATATACAAAGACATATTTACCATATTTAAAAGGTTACAATATTGCTTTAGATGTGTTGGGAAAGAGTGTTGATAGTTTTGCTTTTTCTAAGCTTCTTGAAGATAAAAATGAGATAAATTTTTTTATTGGTGGAGCTTATGGATTTGAAAAATCTTTTTTAGATAAATGTGATAATATAATCTCTTTGAGTAATCTTACTTTTGCCCATAAAGTTGCTACCTTAGTCTTAAGTGAGCAGATATTTAGAGCCTTAAGTATACAAAACAATCATCCATATCATAAATAATTTATAAACATTTTTGTATAATGTAAAATTGTAAAAATAACTTTTTAATAAAGGAAAGAGAATGGGTCTTAAGAATTATATTATTGCATCAATACTTTTAATAATTTTGGTGTTTGGATTTGTACATAGTTTAGAGTTGGGAGAGTACACTTTTTCTATTTTTGATTACTCTTTAACTCTTTCAGTTGCTCTTTGGGTTATATTACCTTTAGCTTTACTGGCTGTTGTTACATATTTACATATTATTTTTTATGGTCTTGTAAAATACTTTAAATTAAAAGCATTAGATTCAGATATTGATTCAGTATTTTCTTTAATTGAAGCAAAACTTTTAGGAAAAGAGCAAAAAAGTGGTTTTAGAACAAAAAGATTTAAAGAGTTATCAAATGTTTTAAATCAGTTGGAATTTTCTACTTCAAAAGATATTTTTAGTTCATCAAATGAGGAGTTAAATAAAGTTGTTAATTCTATTCAAAATATAAATAGTGGGAAATATGTAAGTGAGAAGATTATAAAACCACAAGAGAATTCTAATTTAGCTAAACAAAATTTATTAAATAAAATAAATGAACAAGTTGATTTTGCTTTAGATATTGTGAAAAAAGCTGAAAATTATGATACAAATGTTGTAAAATCAGCATTTTTAAAAGTTTTAAGTGAAAAAAGTATGACAACAATTAAAAAAGTTTATAAAAATATAAATTTTGATAAAGAGTTAGCTTGTAAACTATTTGAGAAAGATAGAGAAAATAGTGAATTTGGTCTTGAAAATAGTGAGATTTTAGATATTCTTAAAAATATTAAGTTTACAAAAAATGATTATGTTGAGATGGCAAGAAATTATAGAATTTCTTTAAATCCAGATAAAATAATCGATCTATTTGAAAAACTTTCAAATCAAAATGAAGAAGCAATGACAGCATATTTATATGTTTTAAGTGAGTTTGAGATGATTGATAAACTAAGAGAAGTTTTGTTAAATACAAATGAAAATGAGTTTATTTCATTTAAAGCATTAGTTGATTTAAAAGATGCTGGAAAGCATTATAATTTAGAAAATCTATCATATAAATAATGAAAAAGAAATTAGATTTTAGCAAGCCACTTGTAGTGCTTGCTCCACTTGCAGGTTATACAGATTTACCATTTAGAAGTGTTGTTAAAAAGTTTGGAGCAGATTTAACTATTTCAGAGATGATTAGTTCAAATGCTTTGGTTTATAAAAGTGCAAGAACTTTGAAAATGGTTGAAAAATCTCCTAGTGAAGACCCATATTTTGTACAAATAGCTGGAAATAGTGTAGATTTGGTAAAAGAAGCAGTTTTGATTTTAAATGATGTTGAGGGAATTGATGGGATTGATTTAAACTGTGGATGTCCAGCTCCAAAAGTTTTTAATCATGGTTCAGGTTCAAATTTACTTGGAGATTTAAAAAAACTTGAAGAGATTTTAAGTACGATTAAAAAATATTCAAAAAAAGAGTATACAAGTGCAAAAGTACGACTTGGAGTAAATGAAAAAATACCTGTTGAAATAGGAAAAGTAGTTGAAGCTTGTGGGGTTGATTTTGTATCTGTACATGGAAGAACACGAGCAGGGAAATATAAAGCACCAGTTGATTATGATGCAATTAAACAAATGAAAGAGGCTATTAGCGTACCTGTTATTGCAAATGGAGATATTAAAGATTATAAAAAAGCAAAAGAGGTTTTAGAGTATACAAAAGCTGATGGAGTTATGATAGGACGAGGTGCTATTGGAAAACCTTGGGTATTTTATCAGTTAAAACACGAACTTGAAGATATAGATAACTCTATAAAAAAAGAGATTATTTTAGAACATTATGACAAAATGTTGGAATTTCACGGCAATTATGGAGCAGTAATTTTTAGAAAACTTCTTCATGCTTACTCAAAAGGCTATACAGGAGCTAACGAATTTAGAGAGCTTGTAAATGGTATTAGTGATACAAAAATTATGAGAGATTTAATAGATAGCTTTTTTTAATTAAATTCAAAAGTTATTTGGATAAAATATTACACTTTTTATAAGTAAATAAAAATTATTAAATTAAGAAGGTAATATTTGACTGAATACTATTTTGAATTATCTATCAAACCAGAAAATCATTATGAACTTTTTTTAGATTTAGTTGAGTCTTTAACGCAAGATGCAATTGAGGAAAATGAGGGAGTAATTACTATTAGAAGTGAAGATGAACTTGAAGATTTCCTTGAGCCTTTGGAGAAATTTTCTAAAGCTTTAAATATAAAATGTGAAATAAACTATGAGAAAAAAGAGAGTATTGATTGGATAAAAAAATATCAAGACTCTATTGAAGCAGTTGAAGTTGGTAGTTTTTATGTAAGACCATCTTGGTGTGATGAAAAAAAAGATAAAATAAATCTTTTAATAGATCCTGCTTTAGCTTTTGGTTCAGGTCACCATGAAACAACTTCTTCTTGTCTTTTAGCTATTGATGAGTTTGTAACTAAAGATGATAAATTACTTGATGTTGGAACAGGAAGTGGAATTCTTGCAATTGCGGCAGCAAAAAAAGGTGCTATAGTAGATGTTTGTGATACAGATGAGATATGTATAGAGAGTACTCAATCGAATTTTGCTTTAAATAGTGAAAAAATAAATTATTCATGGGTTGGTTCTGTAAATAAAGCAGAAAAAAAATATGATGTAGTAGTTGCAAATATCATTGCAGATGTCCTTGTTATGATTGCAAATGATTTAAAAAATGCTACAAAAGATGGCGGAATTTTAATACTTTCAGGGATTTTAGATAAACATGAAAAGAGAGTATTAAATAGATTTAGTGATTTAAAAGAGCTTAAAATTATTCACAAAAATGAGTGGGTAACTATGATCTTTAAAAATATTAAGGGGTAAATTTGATAAATAAACCGAAACAAAATGATAATAAAAATCCAAATTCTAATGGGAATAACTTTTTTAATAATAATCCAATTTTAGTATTTGTTCTATTCTCTATCGTTACTATTCTTGCTTTCAAAGCAATTTTTCCAGAAGAACAGAGTTCTAATATGAGTGTAAGTGGTCAGACAATGGGATCTTCTTCTAATAGAACTATTCCTTATTCAGAGTTAAAAAAATTAATATCTAGTGGAAAAATTGAGTATGTTGGTATTGGAAATACTCAAATAAGAGCTTTAAGTAAGGGTGAAGCTGGACAAAATATAACTTATACAGCTAGAAGAGTAGTACCTGATGAGACATTAATTCCTGAATTAGAGAAAAATGGAATAGGTTATGGTGGAATAAATGAAGAGAATCTTCTTTCAGATATCCTTTTTGGATGGGTTTTACCAATATTCTTATTTTTTGCTATTTGGATGTTTTTGGTTAAAAGAATGCAAAAATCTATGGGTGGAGGCTCTGGAGGAATTCTTGGAATTGGTTCATCTAAAAAGATGATAAACTCTGAAAAACCAAATGTAAAGTTTGATGATATGGCTGGAAATAAAGAAGCTAAAGAGGAAGTTCAGGAAGTTGTTGATTTCCTTAAATCTCCAGATAGATATGTAAGACTTGGTGCTCAAATTCCAAAAGGTGTTTTACTTGTAGGACCTCCTGGTACTGGAAAAACTCTTTTAGCAAAAGCAGTTGCTGGAGAGGCTGATGTTCAGTTTTTAAGTGTTTCTGGTTCTGCATTTATTGAGATGTTTGTAGGAGTTGGAGCAAGTAGAGTTAGAGATTTGTTTGAACAAGCAAAAAAAGTAGCACCAGCTATTATCTTTATTGATGAAATTGATGCTATTGGAAAAAGTAGAGCTAGTGGTGGACCTATGGGTGGGAATGATGAAAGAGAGCAGACTTTAAATCAACTTCTAGCAGAGATGGATGGTTTCTCTACTGAATCAGCACCAGTTATTGTTCTTGCAGCTACAAATAGACCAGAGGTATTAGATCCTGCACTTTTAAGACCAGGAAGATTTGATAGACAAGTTTTAGTTGATAAACCTGATTATGAGGGAAGAATTGAGATCTTAAATGTACATATTAAAGATGTTAAATTAGCTAAAAATGTAGATTTAAAAGAGGTTGCTAAAATGACAGCAGGTCTTGCTGGAGCTGATTTAGCAAATATAATAAATGAAGCAGCATTATTAGCAGGTCGTGCAAATAAAAATGAGGTTGAAAGTAGTGATTTTAAAGAAGCAGTTGAAAGACAAATAGCTGGACTTGAAAAAAAATCTAGAAGAATATCTCCAAAAGAGAGAAAAATTGTGGCATATCATGAGAGTGGACATGCTTTAATTGCTGAAATTACAAAAGGTGCAAAAAAAGTAAATAAAGTATCTATTGTTCCAAGAGGATTAGCAGCTTTAGGATATACTTTAAATACTCCTGAAGAGAATAAATATTTAATGCAAAAACATGAACTAATTGCTGAAGTTGATGTCCTTTTAGGTGGTCGTGCAGCTGAAGAGGTATTTATTGGAGAGATAAGTACAGGTGCTGGAAATGATTTAGATAGAGCTACAAATATTATAAAATCTATGGCAACTATTTATGGGATGAGTGATATTGCTGGACTTATGGTTTTAGAAAGACGAACAAATCAGTTTTTAGGTGGTCAAACTCAAAAAGATTTTTCAGATGCAATGGCAAAAGAGCTTGATGATCATGTTAAAAAAACTTTAAATGAAAGATACCAAATTGTACTTCAATCTTTGAGAGATAATAGTGTAGCAATAGAACAAATGACAGCTGAGCTTCTTGATATAGAAGTAATTACAGGAGAAAGAGTACGAGAAATTATAAAAGAAAATGGTGGAACTGTTTTTGAAGATGAAGATTTACATACTGAAGCTTTAAAAAAATCTAATGAGAAAAAAGATGAAATTATAGAAACAAAAGCAGAAAATTCAGAAAAAGTTGTAGAAGAAAACAAAGAGAATTCTGATAAATAAATTTTAGAAGCTATTTTGCTTCTAAAATTTTAGACCTTAAAACTATTGTTCAATAAACTTATTTTTATCAATATAAGATTTTGCATTAACATAATAGTTGTTTAACTCCTCCATTGTATTAAATACATCAGAAATTACTCTTCTATTTTTTTCCATACCTTCATTTGTAGAATTATCAAATTTAGGTTTAGACTCACCATATCCTAAAGATTGAAGTTTAGATGAATCAACACCTAAATTTATAAGATCTTGTTTTATTTTTGCTGCTCTATTTTTTGAAAGTTCATAATTATGTCTAGCAGTTGCACTATTATTTGTATGCCCTTCAATAATAGCATATAAATCTGTCTCTTTTAAAAATTCGGCATACTCTTTTACTTTATCATATTCAAAACTTGTTTGATAAATAGTAGAGTCATTTTTAAACTGAACATTTAAATCTTTTGCAATAATACAATCTTCAGCATTTAAAGATAGTGTTGTAAGAATGCCAATAAGCGATGTAGTAATAATTTTTTTCAAAATTAACTCCTTTTGTTGAAATTTTATAAATTGTAACATAACAAACTTTAGCCTAAAGTAATATTTATTCTTATTAAGATAAAATATTAGAAGTTATTTTATTTTAAAGGAAAGTTTATGTTAAAGAATTTGAAATTAGGAACTATAGTAACAGCAACTTTAATTCTTGGATTGAGTGGATGTGCTGTAAAGGAAGATACAAAGGCAAATGAGAAAATTGTTCAATTACAAAAACAAATAGAGAGTAAAGATGCAAAAATTTCACAATTAGAACAAAGTGCAACAAAAGATACTCTTTTACCTCCAAATGCAAAAGCAGGAGAGTGTTATACAAAAGTTATTATACCTGCAAAGTACCAAACAAAGGAGATAGAACAACTTTTAAAGGAAGCTGATACAAAAATTGAGATAATCCCTGCAACTTATAAAACTGTACAAAAAAAAGTTCAAGTAAGAGCAGAATCTGTAAAAGTTATTCCAGTTGCTGCAACATATAAAATTGAAACTGAAACAGTTATGGTTGAACCAGAAAAGACTATTTTAGAAGAGGTACCTGCAACATATAAAACTGAGATAGAAAATATTATGGTTGAACCAGAAAAGACTATTTTAGAAGAGATACCTGCAACATATAAAACTATTAAGGAGCAAGTATTAGTAAAACCAGCTTATACTACTTGGGAAAGAGGAAGAGGAGAAATTGAGAAAATAGACACTCTAACAGGAGAGATTGTTTGTTTAGTTGAAGTTCCAGCTGTTTATGAAACAGTAGAAAGAACAGTGATTGATACACCAGCAACAACAAAAGAGGTGAAAATACCAGCAATTTATAAAACAGTTGAAAGAAGAGTAGTTGATGTACCAGCAACAACAAGAGAGGTAAAAATACCAGCAGTTTATACAACAGTGGAAAAAGAGGTAATTGATACACCAGCAACAACAAAAGAGGTAAAAATTCCTGCTATTTGTAAAATGGTAGATATTGAAGAGATTGATACTCCTGCAAAAGAAGTTAAAACAGAAATCCCAGCAGTTTATACAACTGTAAAAACAGAAGTTAAAGTTTCTGAACCAGATTTCAAATGGGAGCCAATTTTATGTGAAACAAACTCTACTCCAGAATTGATTTCTAGTTTACAATCAAAATTAAAAGAAAAAGGTTATAAAATCTCTAAAATAGATGGTATATATAATAAAGAGACACAAAAAGCGGTTAGCTCTTATCAAGAGTATAATAATCTTGTAAAAGGTGTTTTAACTATAGAGACTTTAAAACATTTAAATCTTCAATAAATTTTAAAAGGTAATTTTTTACCTTTTAAAAATCTTTATATATATTTTTACTTTAAATCGTCTGAATATTTTTTAAGTAAGTACATAATTGAGATAAATAGACTTAAAAGAGCAGGTCCAATAATCATTCCCCAAAATCCAAATGTTGAAAGACCAGCAACTATCGCAAAAAAGATAAGTAAAGAGTTGATTTTTGTTGGATTCTTTATAACTTTTTTATTTATATAATTTATTATTAATGGTTTTATAAAAGTATCTGCAATTATAGAAATTACTACAATAGAATAAATTGCTATAATTAAAGCATTTGAAAAAGAGCCAGTTGTTAATTCATAAATAGAAATAGGTAGCCACATAATAACTCCACCAATTACAGGAATTAAAGAAGCAAAGCCATATAAAACTCCAAATAAAAGTCCATCATAATCAAAAAACTTTAAAAAAACTCCAAATAAAAAACCTTCAAAAATTGCAGTTACTAAAATTGAGTAGAAAACAACACTCATTACACTTGAAGATTCATTAAAAAGTATTGTAGAATCTTCATTTTTTATAGGTAAAAGATCTTTTAAGAACTTTGCTATTTGTGTTGAATATAGAGTAAAAAAGAAGAAAAATAGTAAAATAAGAATCATATCAATCATAAATTTTGCAGAGTTTTTACCTAAAAAAGTACTAATAGATACAATTTGTTGAACACTTTTTCCAATATCTATTTGAGAAACAATATTTTTAAAAAAATCATTTAAAAATGGGAATTCCATAATCATTAAATGAGCTGTATTTTTTATCTCATTTAAATTTGTAATAAGTAGGGCTTGATCTACTTGATTAAAAAAAGTAGCAAAAGAGAAGATACAATATAATATGGGAATAAAAAATAGCGCAGTCATTCCTAATGTCATTATTGTTGTTGCAAAAACTCTATTTTTAATGTTTCTTTCAATTTTTAAGGTTAAGGTATTAGTTGAAATTGTAAGTAGAATAGAGACAATTATTGCTTTTAAAAAAGGATTAAAAAGTTCAACTAAAAAAAATAATAAAACTAAAGCAATAGAGATTAAAAAATATGCTGGTTTCAAAAGAGGGTTCCTTGATCTTTATTTGTTGGTGGAGTTAATCTAAACATATCATAAGTTTTAATACTAGCAACTCTTCCTCTAGCTGTTCTTTCTATATAGCCATTTGCTAATAGATAGGGTTCAATAGCATCTTCAATAGTTCCTTCATCTTCACTTAAAGCTGCTGCCATAGTTGAAAGCCCCATAGGTCTACCTTTATTTGAAATAAGAAGTTCAAGAAGATTTATATCCATCTCATCAAAACCATTTTCATTTATTCCTAGCTCATCTAAAGCGTATTTACAAGTATTTAGAAGTATTGTTTTTTCTCCTTTTACTTGTGAAAAATCTCGAACTCTTCTAAGAAGTCTTAATGCAACCCTTGGTGTTCCACGACTCCTTGTTGACATCTCTAATGCTGAATCATTTTCACAAATAATTCCAAGTTTTACTGAAGCTTTTTGAATAATTTTTGCTAACTCTTCATGTGTATAAAACTGCATTCTAAAGTGCATTCCAAATCTCTCTCGTAAAGGGTTTGATAGCATTCCAGCTCTTGTTGTTGCTCCTATTAGTGTAAATCGTGGTAAATCAATTTTGACAGTTTGTGCTGCAGGACCAGAACCAATAATAATATCAAGTCTATAATCTTCCATTGCAGGATATAAAATCTCTTCAACTGCAGGGCTTAAACGATGTATTTCATCTATAAATAGGATATCTCCCTCTTCAAGGTTTGTTAAAATAGCAGCTAAATCTCCACTTTTCTCTATCATAGGACCAGCAGTTACTTTTATATTTGAGTTCATCTCATTTGAGATTAGATATGAAAGTGTAGTTTTCCCAAGACCAGGAGGTCCGTAAAAGAGTATATGGTCAAGTGCTTCTTTTCTTTTTATTGAAGCATCTATAAATACTCTTAAATTTTTCTTGATTTTTTCTTGTCCTATATAATCTTCCCAAGAAGAGGGTCTAAGGCTTTGTTCATTTGACTCTTCTTCAAAAGATACTGACTCAACTTCAACTAATCTTTGCATATTTTAATACTCTTCTTCTTTATTTGGAAAATTTTGTGTTTGAACATCAACTCTATATTGTTCAACTGCATTTTTTATTAAAGTTGCTCCAGATAAATAGTGTCGTACAAATTTTGGTTTAAACTCTTCAAAAAATCCTAACATATCAGACCAAACTAGAACTTGCCCATCTGTATCTTTTCCTGCTCCTATTCCTATAGTTGGAATGTTAACTGCTTGTGTGATTTTTTTTGCAACATCACTCATAACACCTTCAACAACTATAGCAAAGGCTCCTGCTTTTTCAACAGCAATAGCATCACGAATTAGTTGTTCTTCATCATCTTTTGTTTTTCCTCGTACTTTATATCCACCCTCACTTCTTACATATTGTGGCATAAGTCCAATATGCCCCATAACGGCAATAGAGTTAGATGTTAAGTGTTTTATTATGTCAGCTCTATCTTCTCCACCCTCTATTTTTACAGCACTTGCATTTGTTTCTTGATAAACTTTTGCACAATTTTTTAGAGCTTCATCTTTATTTATATAAGTAGCAAAGGGCATATCTGTTATTACAAAAGCATTTTTTGCACCAGCACAAACTGCATTTGTGTGATAAATCATCTGCTCCAATGTAGCACTTAGGGTGTCTTTTTTACCTGCAAAACTCATATTTAGGCTATCACCCACTAGTATCATATCTGCACTTTTTTCAAAAAGTTTTGCAAAAAGAGCATCATAAGCAGTGATTACTGTAAGTTTATATTGATTTTTTGCTTGTTTTATTTTTGTTATATTCATTTTTTCTAAACTATTTACAATTATACTCATTTTTAAAATCCTAAAAATTATTAAAATATTTTAGATTATATCGAAATATAAATTTTAAAGTAGAATTAGATAGAATGAAAAAAATTTAAATAGGATTTTTATTTTGAAAAAATTAGTTGCATATATTACAACATCATTTCCAAACAACGATTTTACGATTGATTTAGCATATAATTTAAAGGAGAGTGGAGTTGATACTTTGGAGTTAGGAATTCCCTTTTCTGATCCAGTTGCAGATGGACCAATTATAGAAAAAGCTAATTTAAAAGCATTAGAAAATGGTTTTAAATTAAAAGATTTATTTGAAATATCTTCTAAAATAGGAAAAGATATTGATACTCTTTGGATGGGGTATATGAATCCTTTTTATCACTATGGAGTTGAAGAGTTTTTGAAAAAGGCAGATGAATTTAATATAGCTGGAACTATAATTCCTGATTTACCTTTTGAAATGGCACAAAAATATGAACCACTATTTAAAAAATATAGTAAAACAAATATAACTTTTGTAGCTCCAACAACACCAAAAGAACGAATAAAAATGATTGTAGAAAACTCACAAAAATTTATTTATATGGTTGCTTATGCTGGAATAACAGGAAGTGGAAGAAGTGAAGATTTAAGTGATATTATAAAAAATGTACGAGAGTTTACAAAAACTCCACTATATATTGGTTTTGGAGTAGATGAAAAAACTTGTAAAGATAAAGCAAAAGATGTAGATGGAGTGATTGTAGGAAGTGCCTTTGTAAAATATCTATTAGACGATAGTTTAAGTAATGGTGAAAAAATTAAAAAAATTTCAAATTTAGCTTTAGAAATTAAAAATAAGATAAACGAATAGATGCATATTTTAAATCAAGATTTAGAATTTTTTGAAGAAAACCGTACTTGTTCATATTTTAAGAATGAGATATCAGATATGAGATATCGGTATTTAAATCATTGTAATATTGAAGATTACCAAAAAAAACTTGAACGAGGTTGGAGAAGATTTGGTAAGGTACACTTTGTTCCAGAGTGTAGAAATTGTACAAAATGTATATCTATGAGAATTGATGTGAAAAATTTTGAGTTTTCAAAATCACAAAAAAGAGTTTTGTCAAAAAACAAAGATACCAAATTATATATAAGACCACCAACAGTTACTAAAGAGCATATAGAACTTTATGATAAATATCATAGTTTTATGCATGATAAAAAATTATGGCCTTATAACCCAATTGATATTGATGATTATGTTAAATCTTATGTTGATGGTAATGTTAAATTTGCAAAAGAGTTTTTGTATATGCGGGATAATAGATTAATTGGAGTTGCATTAGTTGATATTTTACCAGAATCTATCTCTGCTATATACTGTTTTTATGACCATGAATATGATTATTTATCAATTGGAAAATACTCTATATTAGCCCAAATAAAAATAGCAAAAGAGTTAAATATTCCTTATATTTATTTGGGATATTGGATAGATAAACATCATTCAATGGGATATAAAGAGGAGTATAAACCTTTTGAAATATTGAAGAATAGGGCATCTTTAAATGAAGAGCCTATTTGGGAAAAATATAAACATTAATATAAATCTATTTTTATATTTTATATTTTTTATATAATAAAATATAATTTTTGAATAAAATTGTAAAAAAATAATTAGGAAGAAAAATGTTAAAATATCTGTTTATAATGCTAATTGCAACAAGCCTTTTTTCTCTTGATAATCAAGCTGAACAGAAGATAACGGAAGATTATATAAGTTATAGTCCAAAAGTTGAATGTTTAGTTTTGGAAGATGAAAACTCTATTTTATGTAAATTTGAGGTAATAATTGATCCCCAAGAGGATCAAACTATCTCTTTAAAATGGGTAAATCCAAATGATGAAATATCAAGAACTAGAGATATTGTAATACCAGCAGGGGATAGTTCAGCTTATGATTTTAGATATTTAGATGGAAGAGAAAAAGGTATTTGGAATTTTAAAATAATTTATAAAGATAAAGAGTATACAAATAGTTTTGAAATAAAGTAGTTCTATAAAGATAGAACTACTTTTGAAATATGATAAACAATAAATGACATAATCCACGCACTAGTAGTTGTAAATATAAATAGATATGCTAAATATTTCCACCCTCCAGCTTCTCTTACAAATACCATAGATGCCGCTAAACAAGGGATATAAATCATCACAAAAACAATAAATGCAATTGCAGATTCTTTAGGAATATTATTTTTGATATTCTCTATTAAAGTAGAAGAGTTTTCATCATTGTCTTCTCCCAATCCATATAAAATTGCAAGAGTTGAAACCACAATTTCTTTTGCTGCAAGTCCTGTTTCTAAAGCAACTGCCATTTTCCAATCAAATCCTAATGGAGCAAAAAATGGTTCACTAACTTTCCCTAGTTTCCCTAAATAAGAGTTTTCAAGATTATATAAGCTTAATTCATTTTCTAAGTTGGCTTTATCTTCATCATTTATAGCTAATTCAATTTTTTGGTTAAACTCCTCTTCAATATCAGGATACTTTGGATAGTTACTCATAAACCAGATTAATACTGAAGCAGCAAGGATAAAAGTTCCAGCTTTTTTTAGATACATTAAAGCTTTAAGTGTAACAGCATTATATATTAGTTTTGTTGATGGAAGTCTATATTTTGGCATCTCCATAACAAAAGGTTCATCTTGACCTTTGAAAATTACAACTCTTAATATTTTTGCAGCAAATAGCCCTAAAATAGCACCACTAATATAGATTAAAAATAGGATATTTCCAGCATTTTGTTGCTCAAAAAATGCTCCAACAAAAAGTACATATATAGGAAGTCTGGCTCCACAAGACATAAACCCAATAATAAATAGTGTTAATAATCTATCTCTATCATTTTTTAGAGTTCTTGCAGCCATATAAGCTGGAACTGAACAACCAAATCCTGTAACTAATGGGATAAATGATTTTCCATGAAGTCCAAATTTGTGTAAAATACCATCAAGCAAAAAAGCAACTCTACTCATATAACCAGTCGATTCTAGTAGAGCTATTCCAAAAAATAGTATTATAATATTTGGTAGAAATAGAATAACAGCACCAACTCCAGCTATTATTCCATCACCTAATAGTGAAGATAGTTGGTTTTCACCTAGAGTTTGTTTTACTAGATCTATTAAACTTGCAAATCCACTATCAATATAATCCATAGGAATTTCACCTAAAGTAAATGTTAGTTGAAATAGTCCCCACATTAAAAATAAAAAAATTGGAAGACCAAGAAACTTATTCATTAAAATAGAGTCTATCTTTTCTGTAGTTGTCTTTTTTGTTTGCTTTTTTATACTCATACACTCTTTTGCTATTTTACTTACAAAATTAAATCTTTGAGTTAAAATTTCGTCATTATTTGGTTTAGAGTTTGAGAAAAATTGTTTATATGGTTCTTGAACATTTATATAAGTATTTATAATCTCATCTAAAAGTTTAGATATACCATCTTTTTTTGCTGCACTTGTTTTAATACAGGGTTTATTAAGATAAGTTGAAAGTTTTTTTTCATCTATTAATATATTCTCTTTTTGTGCTTCATCATCCATATTTAAGGCTATTATCATTTTCTTATTTAAAGTTAATAGTTCACTTGTAAGAAGAAGATTTCTTTGTAGATTTGTTGAATCAATAACATTTAAAATAATGTCATATTTCTCTTTATTTAAAAAGTTTTTTACAATTTTTTCTTCTATTGAGTAGTTTGTAAGTGAATAAGTTCCTGGTAAATCTACAATTTCAATATTGTAATTTTTATATGTAAATTTTACCTCTTTTTTTTCGACTGTAACACCTGAAAAGTTTCCAACTTTTAATTTAGAGTTAGAAATAGAGTTAATAAGCATAGACTTACCAACATTTGGTTGTCCTACAAGAGCAATCCTTATAGTTTGATTATTCATGAGATACCTTTATTTTTGAAGCTTCAGAATCTCTTAACGCAATTTTTGATTGATTTACTTTTATTTCAATAGTTTTTTTTGCCATTGATTTAGCAGTTACACAAATAGTTGAACCTTTTATAATTCCAAAAGAATAAAGCCTATTTCTTAGTACATCATCACAGATAATATCTGTAATTTTAGCTGGTTTGTCTGTAATTAAATCATTTATACTCATAATGCAACCTTTTAAATATCAATAATGATTATTGTAAATTAACTTTGTTTAAATTCTCTTAAGATAAGTCAATAAAGCCAATTAAAATTTGAATTTTTTACAAACTTTAGATATACTAAACTGATTATTTTTTAAAAGGTGTATTTAATGATAGATAATTACGATGAAATAATAGAAGAGTTAAAGAAAATAGTTAAGCAAAAAGGGCTTAAATATACAGAACAAAGAGAGATAGTTCTTAGTATTTTACTTCATGCTAATGGACATTTAACAGCTGAAGAGATCTATAATCAGATAAAAAAAGATTATCCAGGATCAAATGTTGGAATTGCTACAGTTTACAGAGCATTAAATTTCTTAGAAGAAGTTGATTTAATTGCTTCAATAAATTTTGGAACTGATAGTAAAAAATATGAAAGCAATACTAAATCTCACCATGATCACTTAATTTGTACAGATTGTGGAAAAATAGTAGAGTTTGTAGATGAAGAAATTGAGAAAAGACAAGAAAAAATTGCAAAAGTAAATAAGTTTAAAATAACTGATCACTCAATGCAATTATATGGTATTTGTGAATCTTGCCAAAAATAAGTAGTATTTTATACTACTTATTTTATAAAATTTCTGATTTTATATCATTTATCCAATCATCAATTCTTTTGTCTGTTAAATCACTTTGATTATCTTCATCTATTACTAAACCAACAAATTTATCATCTATTTGAGCTTTTGAGTAGTCATGATAGTAACCTTCTGTTGATGTAAAACCAACAATTTTTGCATCTGTTGTTTTTAAATGATCATAAATAATCCCTATTGCATTTGAGAATTCATCACAATAACTTTCTTGATCACCTAATCCAAAAAGTGCTATTGTTTTATTTGAAAGATTAAGCTCTTGAAAATCATCCCAAGCACTTTCCCAATCATCATTTAACTCTCCATCTCCCCAAGTTGAAGCACCTAAAATAATCTTATCATAATCATTTATTTTACTTATTTTTGTTTTGTCAAGATTATAAATATCTATTTCACCTAATTTTTTAGCTATTTTTTTAGCTATATATTCACAATTTCCAGTATTGCTTCCAAAAAATATTGCTGTTGCCATTTTATTTATCCTTTTTTAATTTTTTATAATTGATCTAAAAGAGTACGGTATTGCTTTTATTTGGTACTCTCTATGTTTTAACTCATCTACATAAACTGGTATATGTTTTGTAAATTGGTCATTTTTAGGGTAAGCTAAATATATTTGATAAAATTCACCCTTTTTTATAGATTTTATTGCATTATCTAATTCATTTTTTATATTTGGACTATTTGCTTCTATATGTTTCCAAAATGTATAAATTTTAACTCTTATAGAGTTATCTGTTTTTATGCAAATAGAGTCTCCTAAATCAATAACTCTTTTTTTACCATGAAGTCTCTTTATTTTATCTAAAACAAATTCATGAAATAGTATATTTTTATCAATTAGCAACTGAAAACTATTTTGTATAAAACAAATAGATATCAATTTTGCGACAGGAATTAAACTATTTGAAGAGATATAACTATTTTTACCTCTACTTAGATAGTTATTTATTATCTTTGTAGAGTTAATACACAGATTAAACTTCATACTTGTCTCTTTTTTAGTTTTTATAAAACTTACTGGTAACATATTTTTTATTTTATATGAAAAAGCCTCTTTTAAAGGTATTGTTGATAATGTTTTTTGCTCATATTTTGAGAAGTTACAGTAAGATTTCAAAATATAATTACTAAGATATAAAAATAGTTGTCTTAATCTATATTTTGAGTTAAATTGATCGAAATCTTTTGGTAAATACTCTATATTATTTGAAAATCCTATAAAGTCATTTTCTATTAACATTAGTTTAGTTCCTTGTTACTACAATTTGCATAACATTGACTACAATCTTTTATTCCCATAATTTTTACATACTCATCATAGACACAAGATATTGATCTTTTTGCACATATGAATGGAATATTTCTTTTTTTTGCTTCATTTTTATATTTAAGCATAGTATTATGATTTAAAAAAGATGTAAGCATAACTATACAATTAGTATCTTGTGGAACTTTTTTCTTTGGAGCAGAAGATTTTTTTCTTGCATCCCAATGATTTATGGTTTTTGCACCTAAATCTGTTAGCATTGATGCGATTTGTGATATTTGGTCACCGCCAATAATTAAAACACTCATTTTTAACCTCTATAATAATAATTGATATCATTATAATATAAAAGTAAACCTTAGATTCTAATTAAAATCTGATAATAAGTATCAATATTTTTGAATTTTAATATTTTGAGAGGACAACTAGTAAAAACTAGCTGTCATTTATACATCAATTTTTCTTAGTTTTTCAATAATTGATGCAATATCTTTTGAGTAGGCTCTAGCTTCTTTGCTGTTAAATTTAAATCCAGCATTATAACTTCCCCAAATTTTTGACCAGTCATTTTTATGAAATTTTTGCCAATATGCAAGTTCATCTATAGCATTTTTTGTAGCAAAACTAAAATCAGAAACTAATTTTGAAGCTAAAACATTTCTATTCCAAGTTGTATCTTTCATATTGTTTCTATTTAGTGCAGATTTTATATTTATTTGATATAAACCAAAATCTTTTGTATCAAGATTTATCATATATTCACCAAGTTTTGATTCTTTAATTGCTATTGCCATTAAAGTGTAACCAAGACCATGAACATCTCCCTCTTTTTTTATCTCTTTGAGAGTCTCTAGTTGCTCAGGTGTTAAATTTTTAATATCTATTTCAGATGCAAAGACATTAGAAATGAATAGTAAAATTAGTATAAATAACCTAAATTTCAATGCTTTTCTCCTTATTGAATTTTTAGAATAAGGTTGGATAGTATTTTAAAATTGTGAAATAATTGTAAAATCAAATTTTTTAACTTAATCCTATATCTATATATCTTCTCACTTTTATTATTTCATCTTTATCAAATTTTGCTTTTATAATCTCTTTTTCATCATTTTTTACTATATTTCCAAAAGGAGCTATTATAGCACTTCCTTTTGCCATATTAGGATTTGCACTATTTGAAGCAACTACAAAAGCTTGATTAATTAGTGCTAAAGCTTTACTTATACTTTCATAGTGCTCTTTTCTTTTTATTCCCCACATAGCTGGATTTAATATAATATCAGCACCTTTTATCTGTTCCCAAATAGTAGGAAATCTAAGTTCAAAACAGATTAAAGTTGCAATTTTTATACCATTTATCTCTACTATTTTTATATTCTTCTCTTTTGAAGGGGCAAAAAATTTATCTTCATCTCCTAAAGGAAAGAGTTTTATTTTATCTTGAGTATGAACAATATTTTTATTGGAAAAGATAAAAAGCCTATTATAAAACTTTTCATCTTCTTCTATAATTGTAGTAAATGCTATGATTTTATCATCTGATAACTCTTTAATTTCGGCTATTACTTTTTGACTAAAAGTAGCGGCTTCTTGCATTCTATCATACGCAAAACCAACAAGGGCAAGTTCAGGAGCAAGGATTAAAGAGTTTTTTTCACAAGATATGATTAAATTTTTTAAATTTTCAAGATTTTTTTCAAAATTGGGACTTGTTTCTATTTGAAGTGAAATTAGATTCATTTCTTTCCTTTTTTATTTTTTTCTAAATTTAGTAAAAACTCTTTTATCCAAACTCCACCAGTATAACCACCAAGTTTTCCATCATTTGCTATAACTCTATGACAAGGAATAATAATACTAAAATTGTTTTTTCCATTTGCATTTGCAACAGCTCTGTAAGCTTTTTCATTTCCTATATTTTTTGCTTCCTCTTTATAGCTAATAGTTTTGCCATATGGAATTTTTTGTAAAACTTTCCAGCACTTTATTTGAAAAGGAGTTCCTATTAGTTTGAGTGGAATTGTAAAAATCTCTCTTTTTTTCTTAAAATACTCATCTAATTCTAATTTTAATCTATCAAATTTAGTACTATCTTCTATAATATTTGAAGCTTTTAAAATCTTTTTTAAACTTTCTAGTTTTTTTTTGCAAAAATCTTTTTCATAAGGTATAAAAAGTATAAGTTCATTTTTAAAACTAGCTGTAAATATAGATAGTATAGGAGTTTGAATAATTGTTGTATAAATAGTGTTATCTTTCATAGTAAAAATTTTAGCATAATCGTATATAAGATATAATTTTAAATGTTAAAAAAATATGAAAATATAAAAATTTTATATGTTGAAGATGATGATATAGCTAGAGAAAATGCAATAGAGTATTTAGAGAACTTTTTTACCCATATTTACGAAGCTTCAAATGCTGTAAGTGCTTTACAAATATATGAAAAATATAAACCAGATATTATAGTTACAGATATACAAATGCCAAAGATAGATGGTTTAGAGTTTGTAAAAAGAGTTAGACAAAAAGATAAAAAAGTACAAGTTATTGTAATAACTGCATTTTGTCATCAAGAGTATTTACTAAAAGCAATTGAGCTACAACTTGTAAAATATTTAGTAAAACCAGTAAATGAAAAAGATTTTGAACAAGCTTTGTTTTTATGTATAAATGCCTTAGAAGAGGATATTTCAAATATTGTAAAACTTGATGCAGAGTCATATTTTGATACTTTTAATAGAACTTTAGTCGTAAATAATCAAATCATAAAGTTAAGAGCAAAAGAGATTTTATTTTTAGAGCTTTTAATCAAAAATAAAAATAGATATGTAAGTTATGAAGAGATAGAGAGTTATATTTGGTTTGATAGTGTTATGACAAAAGATGCTTTAAAAACTTTGGTTAAAAATATAAAAATGAAGATAGCAAAAGATTTGATATTAAATCTTACAAATATTGGGTATAAAATTGGAATTTGATATAAATTTAATCCTATTTTATGGAGTAACTTTTGGTATTTTAATAATGACAATAGTTTATACTTTTATACGATATTTATACTCAAAAGAGGCCTTTTATATTAGTTACTGTTTTATGCAAATTTTCTCTTTGATTTATATTATTTTATATAGTAAGCTATATTTTACAAATAACTTTTTTAAAGAGTTATCTTTAGTTTTGGCTTCGATATTTGCACTCTTTTTTGCAATAAGTTACTATGAAGGAAAATTTTTACCTAAGATTACAAATTATAAAGAGCTATTTTTGAATACTTTTTTGTTGAATGTTGTAATTTTAACTGCCTTTTATCACTATCTTTTATTTGAATATTTCCCATATACTATTATTTATGCAGTTTTATTTATCTCAACTGTTTTTAATATAAAACAAGGTTTTAAACCAACAATGATTTATGTTATTGGTTGGTCTATCTTTTGTATTTTACTTTTTATTTTTGATTTTAAAGATTTTTATATAAATAGAGGTTATTTTGATTTAGTTTTAGTTGTATTTGCACTTGAAGCTATGCTTTTTACAATCTCAATAGCATATAAATATAATGATTTGAAAAAACAAAATATGGAGTTTGAAAAGATGGTTTTACAACAATCAAAGTTTGTAAAATCTGGTGAAATGATAGCAAATATAACACATCAATTTAGGCAACCACTAAATAATATCTCATATATTTTGATAAATATAAAAAAAAGGTTTGAAAATCAAAAATTAGATGAAGTTTATTTTGAAAAAAAGGTAAATCAAGTAAATGAACAGTTGAATTTTTTATCAAAAACAGTGGATGATTTTAAAGAGTTTTATCTACAAGAGAAAGAAAAAGATGATTTTTTAGTAAAAGAGGCTATTTCAAATGCTATTACAATTTTAAGTTCTGCTTTACAAAAACATAATATAGCTTTAGAATTAAATTTTGAAACTTACGAAAATATAAAGGTTTTTGGTGTAAAAAATGAGCTTTCACAAGTTATTTTATCTTTAGTTTCTAACTCGATAGATGTTTTAAAGAGTAAAGAATTTCCAAAAATATCTATAAATATCTTATCTTCTAGTGCTGAGGTTATAATAGAAATTTTGGATAATGGAGGAGGAATAAAAGCTAAAAATTTAAAAAAGATTTTTGAGCCATATTTTTCAACTAAAGAAGAAGGAACAGGCTTGGGATTATATTTATCAAAGCTTATAATAGAAGAGAGTTTTAGTGGCAAATTGGAAGTTTGTAATATAAAAGATGGAGTAAAGTTCTCCATCTTTATAGAAAAAGCTATTTAAGGTTTAGAAAAAATCAGTTTTTTTATAACTCTTAAATCTTTCTCTTTTGTATAAATCTCTATAAAAATAGGTATATTTTTTGCTTCAATATTTTTAAGTTCATCTATACTTTCTATAATTAAAACGAATTTAGCTCTTTTCCCTGCTTCAATAGTAGAATCTTGAGCTCTTTTTATTTTAAAATTTTGTTCATCTTGAAGTTTTATATTAAAAGTTAAAGTCTCATCTTGACTATTTTGTATTGTTAAAACATAGTTATTTACTATTTTTTTATCAGATGTTATTTTGTAAAGCTCTGTTGTCTTATTTATATTTACTAAAAACTGCTCTTTTTCAAGAGAGAAGTAAAATGCCAAAAATATACAGATAAAAAGTGAAACAAAATATGTGATATTCTTTTTTGTAAAAAGTGAAACTCTTTTTTTATTTAAAACTCTATTTGTACTTCCCCAATTTATTAAACTCTCTTTTCCAAGTTTTCCCATAACTGTACTACAAGCATCACTACATTCAAGGCAGTTTATACACTCAACTTGTAAACCTTTTCTAATATCGATATGTGTTGGACAAATTTTTACACAAAGGTCACAAGTTGTACACTCTTCACTGCTTTTCCATTGTTTAGTTGAAAAAATAGTTTTTTCACCATTTTCATATATTTTACCACCACGATTATAATCATAAGTTATCTGTTTTGTATTATCATCATATAAAACTGATTGTATTCTTGAATATGGACAAATATATACACAAAAGTTCTCTTTCATAAAAACAATATCATAAAATAAAAATAGTGCAACACTTATTATAAAAATAATCATAAAACTGTGTTCAAGAGGTTCTTGTAAATATACAAAAAAATCTTCAGGTGGTACAAAATAGAGCATAAAATTTGAAGATATAATTAAAGTTATAATTAACCATAAAATTAGGGATATATATTTTTTTACTCTATTTTTTGTTTTTGTGTAGTCTATATCTTTTTGTTTATTTTTTACTCTTCTTAAATCTAAAATTGTGCTTTCAATTAAATCTCTATAAATTACTCTAAAAATAGTTTGTGGACAGCCCCATCCACACCAAATTCTTCCTAAAATTGAAGTTATTGCAAATATTCCAATAAATAAAAACATCAATAAAAATGGCATAACATAAAGTTCATTTACATTATAAGCAACACCTAAAAAATGAAATTGCAACTTATCAAAGGATAAAAGTAAAAGATGATTATCATTTATAGTTATAAATGGAATAAGCATCGTAAAAATCGTGATGAATAGATATATAAAATATCTTTTTTTAGAATATGACATAAATTCTCCTTTTTATTTTTTTTATCTTAGAGAAAAATAGTGTTCATTTGGTGGTATATAATATATTGTTAATTATTTTTAATATTGTATAATTCCAAAAAACTTCAAGGAAGGAATTATGTATAAAGGTAGAAAATTATTATTAGTTGGAGTTCTTTTATCTGTTGCAAATGTTTTTGCTTCAAGTAAGGCTTATGAAGTTAAATCGGGAATTATTGAATATGCAATTGTTGCCGAAAACCAAAATAATAAAGATTATATAAAGGGAAGTAGTAAGTTATATTTTAAAGATTTTGGAGATTTAGAAATTAGTGATACAACTATGGTTCAAAAGATTTTTGATGAAGAAGAGAAAGAGCGAACAATCGTGAAAATCTCAAAAGAAAGTATGTTTACAGTTGATTTTGACGATGAAATCATCTATTCTTCAAAAATAGCTTCAGATGAGAATGGTTCGAGTAGGCTTATTTTAAATAAAGAAAATCTTCAGAAAATGGGTGCTTCTTGGATTGGAAATGAGACTATATTAGGTTATAAATGTGATATTTGGCAACTAGGAGATGATAGAATTTGGACATATAATGCAGTTCCTTTAAGACAAATTAGTAAGTCATCAAGTGGAATGCAGATGCAAGAAGCTAAGATTGCAAATTTTAATGTAGATATTAAAGATGATAAATTTAAATTACCAAATTTTCCAGTTAAGCAAATGGATGAGATTATTATAAATGAAGAGGGAGAAGGAGAATTTTAAAATTCTCGACCCTTTATTTTAATAAATTTAATTTTTTATACATCTAACAGAGAAAGCAGCTGATTTATAAATAAGACTAGTTTTTATATTTTGATGATTTATTAATAAAAAATTTGCATAAGAATCTTCTATATCACTTGTCCAGTAATTGCCATATAAATTTTCAGAAAATATAGAATTGTCAATATTTAGTCTATAACCAGCTAAAGTTAATTTTAGATGGTTATTTTCTACAGAACTATTTATAAATTCATCAAGGAACTCTTTTTTAGTTGGAACTCTCCATCCTATTGGGCAAACATTATTGTTCTCTTTATTCTCTTGCCATAAACTATTGTCTTCTTTTTCCCTCCAGTCGTAAGGATAGTTACTTGAAACTATATGCAGTTTATGTTTTGGATTATCAGATTTTAAATTTGTAAAGCCATTGTATTCAAATTTACCTCTTATTTCATGTCCATCACTTTTTCTTCCCCACTGGAATAAATTTCCATAAGCATCTTTATCAGTAATTGATTTTGCTTGTTGAAATGGATTCTTTTTCCAATAATCATTAATAATATTTGAATAGTAAGAACCTAAATTATTATTTAGCCAATATTTACCAGTTATTGGACTCATAATTGGATAATAAATATATTTTTGATTTCTTTTTGAATGTTCTTTAGAGTCAAACATTCTATCTTTTATTCCAGAAATAATTTTTATTTCCAATATTCCATATTGCTTATATTTTAAATTTCTTGGATAAAGAAATTCAGCAAGAGTATATTCGTCCTCTTTTTCTATTTCTAATTGTCTTGTTTTAAACCTATCATCAGGAATATTTGATTCTTTATCATAAATTTTTAGTGTTGCATTAATATAACCTTCACCTCTTAATCCTATTTGTTTTGGATAAGAAAAAGTTAGTTTAGCATTTTTTTCTTTTTCTTTAGAATTCTCTTCATTTAGTAATATAGTTTGTTCATAAGCTTCTAAATCTATTTTTTTTGAATTATCTATTTTATAAGGTATTTTAACATCTATTGTATTTTCTATATTACCTTCAATGTTTATATTATATGATTTATCATTGATTGAAACTATATAAAATGTTAATTTCTCTTTTATAAATGTATTTGAAAAATAATCTTTTATTTTCTCTTGCGACTTAAGATATTTGTAAACACCACATAATAAAAGAATAGCTAAAAGAATATATATCGTTTTTTTCATATTACAACTTCTTCTTTTATTAAGTTAGAAATATATTCTATTAGTTCATATATAATTTTATATTCAATTATGCTAATTGGTCTATTTCTTTTTAAGAGTTCAAAAGATTTATGGATAAAAGCTAAATCACCTTTTATTATAGAGATAATTTCTTTTTTATTTAAATCAATTTTACTAGAATAAAAATATGTTAAATGGTGTACTATTTTTTGTTTAAAGGAACAATTTAATAATTTTTTTATTATTGGTTTTTCATTTTCATAAATAATCTCATGGATGATTTTATATTTTCTATTTATAAGAGAGTCTCTTAAACTTATAGAAATATCATTAAACATAGAATTTTTATTCTGAATATAATAAATCTTATATAAAGTATAGAAAATTAGTCTTCTTTCAAAAATCTGATTAAAATTGATAGATATCTCCAAATGAAACCTTAAATATTTTATTTAAGGTATTATATTTTATTTTAAATAAAAATATTATGAATAAAATAATTGATATTAATAAATTATTATATGTTATATATATATTTTGCTTTAGTAATTTCGTTTTTGATGAAATCCAAATTAGTATAATTCTAAAAAAAGGATTTACTTATGGAAGTTTATGAGAAAATAAATGAAATTCTTAGAAAGAAGAAATTATCAAAAAAATCTTTTTCTTTAAAAATTATTGAGTTAGAACCCAAATTAAGAAATACTGGAGAAACACCAACAATTAATGCTTTATACTCTTATTTAAGTGGAGATGTATCTTTAAGAGTTGAATTAATACCCTATATTGCTGAAGTATTAGATATTCCTGAGCAAATATTATTTGATGAAAGTGATAAGGCTCGAATGAAAATATTGAAATATATTTTAGAAGATATGAATTTGCAAGAATATAATTTTTTAATTAATAAATTAAACTCAAAAGATATTAATAAATTTGAGAAAAATGATAACGATATTATTAAGTCAATAAATGATTTATTCGTATATGCTCCTGAACCTTTTTTAGAAAATATATTAAATACTTTAAAAAATTTTAAAGAACTTAGTGATAAGTTTAAGTAAAATTGCCTTTATAAAAATATTGCTTATTCCTCTTTGCTTTAAAATCTTTGCATATTAAATTTGATATAGCTACTTTTTTATTTAAATTAGTATTAATATTTTTTAAGCAATAATATAAATTATTATATTTTAAAAAAAGAGAGATATTTGTTTATTTTTGAACTAAATTCAACTGAAAGAAAAATTTTATCTATACTTTTATCTGTTTTTTCTATTTTAATTATTTATATTTTCTATTTAAATTTTCAAATATTTGATTTAAAATCAAATATAAAAAGCCAAGAAAATATCTATTCCATTCAAATAAATAATAGAATTGATGAAATAATGGGATTAACACAACAAATAAATGATTTACATAGAATTATGAATGTAGGTCTAACAATAAATTCTCAAGATAAAATTAAATCAAAATTACTTACTGAAGATAAAATTGTAGATAGTTTATTCACTTTTGTTCCCAATGGTTTTCCTATTAAGGATATTCAAGTAACATCAAATTATGGTTATAGAATACATCCTGTTACTCTAGTAGAAACTTTACATACAGGAATAGACTTAAAGTCGAAAATTGGAGATGATGTATATTCAACTGCTAGTGGAATTGTAATTAAAGCTGTAAATAATGATAACAATGGATATGGTAAATATATAGTAATTCAAAATGCTTTTGGTTTTTCAACACTATTTGCACATTTAGATGATATTTTAGTAAGAGAAGGTGATTTTGTTTCAAAAAATAGTTTAATAGGATACTCTGGAAATACAGGAAGATCAACAGGACCTCATTTACATTATGAAGTTAAATTTATGGATAAACATATAAATCCAATCGACTTTATATATTGGAATAAAAAAACTTTTAATTCGATTTTTTATACTAATAGCCATATAAAATGGTCTAATTTAATATCTACATTAAAATAAAAAAGGATAACTATATGTTCAACAATGATGAAAAGAAATATCAAAATTTATTAGAACAAATTCATCAATTAAATAGACAAAATTTTTTAAGTGATAGTAATAAGTTAGAAGATTTAAATACTAAATTATCAAATCTTGAAAAAAGTATGCAGACTTTATTAAATAAAAATAATGAAAAACAAATTTTAATATTATATGGTATTACTGGCTTTAATTTATTCTTAAGTCTTTTATCTTTTGTATTTATACTTATGATACCTAATGATAACTCTGTAAATATAGATAAAGAAATAAGAAAAGAAATAAATATTGTAAAAGATGATTCAATTTTAGAATTAAGAAAAGAAGATATTGTAATCAATGAGAATTTTGAGAATATAAAACCCATTATAAAAAAAGATACACCTTATTATTGTATAAACGAAGATAAAATATATAAAATTCCCTATACAGTCGAAATAAAAGGTAAATTGTATAAAGATAGATTTACATTTATTTTGAAAGATGGATCAGAAGAAAAAGATTGTTTTATAAAAAAAGAAAATTTATAAATCAAATATTTTATTATTCTTTAATAATAAATTTATATATCATATAATACAATTTTATATTATTTAATTTAAAAGGAGCAAGGATGAATAATCCAATTTTTATTTCTATAAAAGGAAGTACACAAGGTTTAATAACTGAAGGAGCATTTACTGCAGAATCTGTAGGTAATTCTTATCAAAGAGGACATGAAAATGAAGCTTTAGTAAAATCTTTTAATCATAATATTAAAATCCCAAGAGATCCACAATCAGGACAACCATCTGGGCAAAGAGTTCATGAACCATTTGTAGTAACAAAGTTAATAGATAAATCTTCACCTCTTTTATATAATGCTTTAACAAAAGGAGAGACTTTACCTACTGTTGAATTAAAATGGTATAGAACTAGTTATGCAGGTAAACCAGAACACTATTTTACAATTGTATTAGAAGATGCAGTTATTGTTAATATTGATATGTTTATGGATATGGAAATCGATGCATCTAAAACTCAAGTTTCACCTTTAGAAAAAATATCTTTAGCATATAGAAAAATTACTTGGAGACATGAAGTAGCAAGTACTTCAGGAGAAGATGATTGGAGAATAGGAGTAGGTTTAAATGCTTAAGTAAAAATTCAAGGATGTGAAACATCTTTGAATTAATTATAAAGAATATTTTTTATAACTTTCTTTTTTTATACTAAATTTCCTATGAATTATAATGCATCTCAATATATTTAAATATTTTATCTCTTGTTATAAATATTATTCTTATTTAAGTTAAACTTTTACTTTAAAGTATATTTAATTTCTTTATAGATAAAAGATTTTTCAATCTTAGAAAAAGGTATTTAAGAAATACATTTGAATAGTATAGAGAATGACTTATAATATTGAATTTTGATTTAATTGAAGTTTCTAGAAAATTTTAAAAAGTCTTGGTGGAGATGTGCTACTTCTAGTATATTAATATAAATACCTATTTAATAGAGTATTAAATTTATTTTATACATAAAAAGTAACATAAGAAGTAACATAAAATAAAAATTATCATTAGGGATTACGGTTTGGTTCTTGAATTCTGTCAAAAATAAGATTTTTTTCTGCTTCTGCAACTTCAAAAACTGTAATTTTAGGACCAACTTTTTTAGGAGTGATTTTTCCTTGTTTTGCATATTTCCACAATGTGCTTAATCCTATTCCTAAATAATTTGATAAATCTTTTGCTCTTAAATATTTTGGTTTATCAACTGCACTCATAATTCCTCCTTTGATATTGTTTTTAATAAGTTAATTGTTTTGTGTATTTTCTGCTTTGTTTTTTAGCACTCATTTAGAAAAAGTCTTTATTAGTAGTATTTAAGTATACTCATTCTTTTTTTTCTAGAAGTCCAGTTTGGAGTGTAAAAAACCTTTAAATGGATTTTCATCTTCTTGTTCTTGTAAGATAAGTTGATTTTTTTTAAGAAGAAATAAAAGAATGGCTATTTAAACGGTCGTAGTATCTCGTTTGTATAGCAAGAATTAGGCACTCTTGCTATGTATTATTTTAAATCCACAATTTTTAGTTCAAATTTTCCATATACTCTTTCCATTTTTCTGAACTTTACATGTCCAAATCCATTTTCAGTACATAGTGTTTTTATTTCTTTAATATTTTTATTTGTAGCTTCTAATCCAAATATTATAGAAGTTAAGTCTGATTTATCGAATGGTTTTGTTCCATGATATTTATTCATAATTATTCTGTATTCTTCCTCATATTGCCAATCTGTATATTTTGCTATAAGCATTTCATTTATCTCTTTAGGTTTTAAATTATCAATATTAATATAAGATAAAGGTTCATAGTTATCTTGATATTTTACTTGAGAAGCTAACTTTAAATATGAATTGGATTCTTTATATTTAAATTCAAAAGCTAATCCTGTGTGATTGTTGGCATAATGTGACCACATAAGAATGCTTTTAGGATTTGCTGATAATGATAGTATACCTACTTTATCTAGAGTTGTTTTAACTGCTTTATTTAAATGATTTAAGAAATTATTATTGTTTTTTGCAATATCTTTTAAATTTCTAGATTTTCCAAAAGAGAGTCTTTTTTCTTTGCATAATTTTTTTATAAAATATACTCTTTCTTGCTTTCTATAGCTTTTTTTGAAATCTAATTTTAAATCAAAAGGGTCATTAAATTTTTTTGCTTGAGAAAAATATAAATAAGAGTTTATTATTATATCTTTCATAAATTTATCTTCAAAGTTTCGATATTTATATAAAAATTCTGGTGGATTGTCCATTTTAGATTTTCCTTTTTTAATGTTTAAATATATTAAACTAATTTTACAGAATCTTTTAGATTATCTGAAATATTTTTTGATGAATTTACAATCTCTTTTTTTAATTCCATTTCATTAGCATAAATTTCAGTTGGATTTCTTCTATCTATTAATTCTAAATCTTTTAGATTTTTATATTTAATTGAAGCTTCTAAAATAGGTTTTATATATTTAAAATCTTTTTTTTCAAATATATACTCTGCATAAATTATCTTTTCTGTAGATTCTTTTATAATTTTAGAAATATTGTCAATTGTTGATATATGTAAATCTTCGTTAATAATATTTGTCATATTTTCTATTGTAAATATAATTTCTGCTCTTTGCTTGAATAATTCTCTTTTTATTTTTTCTTTTTCAATTTTATTTGTATTTTCAATATTTTTCATAACAGAAGCTGAAGCTAAAAGACCAGCTAATCCAACTAAGATGAAGTTTTCAGAATCAAAACATAAATTTAGAAGAATAAATATAATGATTAATGCCCATAATACATATATGATTAAGTCAAGTGCTTCAAATTTTGTTTTCATTGTTTACCTTTTATATAGTTTCTTCTATTCTTCTAATAGCTTCTAATATTAAAATTATATTTTCAGAATCTTTTTCTAAATTTATATATGTCCCCATAAATCTTATAATATCTGTTTTTTCGCTAAATTTATTTATAAAATCTTGATTATTTAAATTTTTTTTAGCTTCTTTTAAATATTTATATAAATCTTGATTTTTATATTTTAGTATCAAAAGTAATAAAAATATTTTTGGTTGAAAATTTATGGTACCACCTCCTATATGTTGATTTGCTTGACTAAATAGTTTCTTTAATATATATGCTTCATTTATAATTTTATTTATATCTCGTATTGTAAGGTTAAAAATTATAGAAGATTCTTCTGCAAATTGCTCTACCTCTATAAAATTATTCATAAGATGTTTTTCTATATTTTTATAAAAATAAAAGCCTATAGAATCTCTTTTTAAATGTAGCTCAAAATCAAAAAATCTATGTAGATATGTATCTGCATCAAAACCATTTCCATAAACTTCTTTTATAGACTCTGCTAGTTGCTTACTATCAACAGCTATAAAAAATACTATATTTTCTATATCAAAAAGATGTTTGATATTTTCAAGAAGTTCTATAGCAAAAGTAGGGCGACATCTATCTAGTTCGTCTATGATGATGATTAGTTTATCTTTATTTTTTTCTTTTAGAATTTGATTTGTATATTTTATTAATTCTTCTTTAAATTCTATTCTTGATTTTTTGCTTTCATCTATATCTTTAAATAAGTTATCAATATTATCTTCTACAAAAATCTTACCAGTTTCTTTTACAGCGGCTATAGCATCATTTGAGCCACTTTCTCCTAATAATATTCTAGAAGCTCCTTTTATTAACGCTGTAGCTCCTTTTTTGCCTATACTTGATATTTTTGATATTTGATTTTTCATTTTATCTATACCAATATATTTTTTATCTTGAAACTCTGTAAAAATATCACTCATAAGTGAGATAAGTGGTTCTTTTGTGTAGTCATTTTCCCAAGCATTATACTTGACAAAGGCATCTTGGTTTTTTTCAAAATTTTCGCACATATAATTTATAAGTGTTGATTTACCACTTCCCCAAGGTGCATCTAGTCCAATAACATGGTGTCCATCTAAAGTATTTATAAATTTTACATACAATTCTGCTATATTTTCTCTGTCTAATTCATCTATAAAATCTTTATTATCACTTTTAAATGTGAAATTTTTTATTTTCATTATTAATCCCCTATATTTTTTATTTATATTATATCAAAATAGAAATATTATAAATTGCTAGTTATATTAAAATTATAAATTTAAAATAGATTTTATGAATTCCAATCTCTGTTATCATAGAACTGTTTTGGAGACATTGAGTTTTTTATAGTTAGTAAAACTTGCCATTCCGTAGTGATTGTCGAAGGAGTTGGTGAATCTGTAAAAAGTTTTAAAGGGTCTTTTTTATAGTCATAATTATGTTTTTTTATTAACTCTTTTTCTTTTAGTCCTAGATTATTGTATGTATTAGTATTATTAAATATTTTTCTAGTATTTTCATCAATATCTAGATAATATTTCAAATAGGATTTATAATCAACTTTTTTTAGTAGTTCCAGTTTCTCCATTAACTTTTTTTCAAATTTAATATAATCTTGATTGTTTTTATAATTTTCTGGGAAATTCTTTTTTATAGCTTTTATTTCATGATTTATTCTGATGATTGATATTTCTATATTAGCTGAATTTTTTTCTAAATATTCTGTGTTAACCATTATATTTATCTTACCTTTTATTAATAGTTTTGATTATTTTATCACAATACTATAATTCTGTAAAATATCTTTTATTAATATTTCACTTCTTCAATACTAAAAGCTGTATATTTACAAGGTATGCATTTGGATTCATTTTCTTTATTTGTTTTAAACTGTTCAGCTTCATGCTTTGTTTCAAATGTAGCTAATACCCAACCACCTGCATATAAATCCCATTGATAAACTTGATACTCTTTGACTAAGCCACTAAAATCACCTTTGCATAGTCTAGTTACTTCATTTAGCATTTTCTACCTCTTCAATTGTAATTTTATATTTTTTATTTTTGTCAAATCTAGGTGTTACACCATTTCGTGGTCTAGTAAAATAAAAGTTAGCATCGATATAATTAAATTTTAAAGAGTATTCAAAATCATCAATCACACCATAATCAATAATTTTTTCAAAAGTTGTATTTGGTATTTTATTATCTGTATCAATAAACTCTTTATCTTGAACTAAATCATCAACTTTAAAAGTTGCTTCTAAATTTCCCGTGGGAAAATTTTTAGTAAAAGTTTTTGCTTGACCAACTAAATCTTTTTCAGCTTCTTCAAATCTTTCTAATGTGTGATTTATTTCTTCTTTTTTAGTTTCAATTTCTTTAAGAACTAGCTTATATTTTTCTCCTTTTCTAAAACCTTGAAAATTATCTGGATTTTTTAAATTGTTATAATAAAAATAAGCATTTATTTTTTTAAATTCTAAACAAGAAAAACTTTCAGGATGAACTTCTCCTATTACACTTAACTCATTCTCTAATAATAAATTATCTTCTAATTCTTCTACTTTTGTAATAGTCAGATTATATTGTTCGTTAGAATCAGAAACTATACAATAATCTCCAACTTTAATACCTATAAAAACAAAACAAGCATTTATTTCATTAAAAGTAAATGCACCTTTGTTTCCATGATAACCTCTTCCTGTTACATTTATATCTTCAAAAGGTAAATTTTTATCAATAAATTTACTTTGTATTGTAGTTCCATCTTCCCATCTTAAAGGTTCATTGTAAATAAAAGTATTTAAAAGCTTTCTTTTTATTTCAATTTCATTTTTAGTCTCTTTTATCTCTTTTTCTTGAAAAGCTGATAATGTAATTGTAAATCTATATAGTTTGTTTTCTAAAAAACTGTTTGATACTCTAAACCAATTTTTCCCAAAACCTTTTAAAACTTCTAAATTCTTTTTACTAGTTTTTAATGTAAATACTAATCTTTCTTCGGATTGAAAATAATCTTGTTTTTTATTGATTTTTTCAACTATACAATTATAATTTTTATTTGAACTCAAAAGTTTATTTAGTTTTATATCTAATAAATTTTCTAACTCGTCTTTCATAAAATGATTTTCGCAGATAAATTCAAAGCTTCCAAAATATTCAGTTTTTAAATTTACTGGTTTTTTATACTCTTTTATATCATCCCTGGTAATTTCACCTGCATTATATTTTTGATAAACCTCTTTTTGAACATCTTTATCTTTTACCCTTGATATTTCATCCATAACAGATATTGGAATAGCTTGTTTATTTGTTTCTATATCTTCCAAAATATCATCATCTAGTTTCAAAGAACTAAAAGCTTTTGAAATATAACTTTCACTTTTTCCTAAGATTTTTGCTAAATCTTGTTTTTTTTCATATCTTCTAGTTTCCCAAAGCTTAACTATATATTTAGCTGTTTCAAAATCTGTTAAATCATTTCTTTGTATATTTTCAATCAAAGTAAGCTCTTCTATTTTTTCATCTTCTACATTTAAAATATAAGCTTTTATAGTTTTAGCTTTATTAAAAAGATGAGCTTTATATCTTCGTTCACCCGAAACTATTATATATCCATCATCTTTTTTAACCACTGTTATAGGTTGAAGTAATCCATGCTCTTTTATGGTACTTGCTAAACTTTCTATATCTTCAAAAACTTTTCTTGGTTGGTTTGGATTTGGATAAACTTTTAATATTTCAAGTTCACTAAATGCACTAATTCCAGTTGTTTTAGTTTTACCAGCTGTTATATTAGCTATTTTTGATAAGTCCATTTAACTTCCTTTTAAAAATCAAATAAATTTTCTTTTTGTAAATCTTCTACAAAAAGGCTTTTTAGTAAATACTGCATAACATTTACACTTATTGCATTCCCTGTTATCTTGTAAGCTTGAGTATCGCTTACAACTATTTTTATATCTTCATCTTTTACACCTTGAAGCCTAAAACACTCTTTTGGTGTAAGTCTTCTAATATTTGTTTTAGTTTGAATTTTAGGAATAGTATTCGCACCACTTTTTGTAACTAAAGATGGACTTATTCCATTGTCTCCATAAACTCTTCTTAGACTTTCGTGTCCTTTAATATCTAGTGTTCCAACTTGAATCAATCCTATATCTTCTATATAACCTTGAGAGTAGCCTTTAGTTCCTGCACTTAATGTTGGTGCTACTCCCAGGGAAGAGAAAACTTGACTTGCTTGAGTATCTTGATTTATATATCCTACTTTAATATAGTTATCAGTTCTTCTACAACCATTTAAAGTACCAAGACAATTGGCAACAAAATCTTTACTTAAATCTTTTGCCTTGAAACTACCTTTAAAGTTGTTTTCTTTTCTTATAAAGCCATTTATTAGTTTTTGGGATAAGAAATATTTTTTATCAACTTTTAAATCCAATAGATCTTTTAATCTTTTTGTTAGTTTAAAAGGTTTTGGCTCTTTGTATCTATGATATTTTTCTATATCTAAAAATCCAACTATAAAAACTCTTTCTCTATTTTGTGGAATACCATAATCTTTAGTGTTCATCTGCAAAGTTACTATATGATAACCTTGAGTTCTGAAAGTGTCGCAAACCTCTTTATAATCTGCTCCACCATTGCTAGATAATAAACCTTTTACATTTTCAAATATAAATATTTTAGGTTTCATTTCAGCTTGAACTCTTGCACCCTCACGAAATAGTGATGATTTTTCTCCACTAAAACCTTTTCTTTTTCCTGCAATAGATAAATCTTGACAAGGACTACCCCAAACAAACAAATCTATTTGGTTTAAATACTTTGTAGCTTTTAAAGTTCTAATATCTTCATAAAATGTTTTTGGTTCTTTGTGGAAGTGTAGATATTGCTGTCTTGCGTATTTGTCAAATTCACAAGCAAATACTATTTCATGATTTATATTCTCATATTTTAATGCAAATTCAACTGCAGCAAGTCCACCTGAAAATGCTGTTGCTATTTTTAGCATTTTAACAACTCATTTAGTAAAGCTTTTATCTCTTTTTTTGCTTTTGAATTATTAGACTCAAAAACACTACCACCATTTGCTAAAACAGTTTTATAAATCTTTCTTTGAATAATTTTTGTATCTAAAAGTTTCATATAGTTAAAATCTAAAATTGAAGTAATAGAACTAAAATCTTTTTGTGAATGGAATACATTATTTAAAACTACATTTATTTGAATATTTGACTCTGATAAGATAGCTTTAAATGTTTCAAATCCTATAATGTCCATAGGGCTTTCACTAAGTGGAACTAAAACTTTATTTGCTTTTTGAATTGCAAGACGATTTATATCTATATCAAATCCACCTGTATCAATAATCAAGTGTTCATCATCTTGTATATTTGAAATAATCTCTAAAAGTTCAGCTCCAGTTTGTGGCTGTAAAACTTCAAACCTATTTTCAGCTAGTAAATTTAAAAAATAGCAAGTTTGCTGAAAATCTATATCTGCTATTTTTATTTTTTTATTTTCTTGTAAAAGTGCATTTGCTAAGTTCCAAGCTAAAGTTGATTTTCCAACTCCACCTTTTGAGTGTGCTACTGTTATAATCATCTTAATTCCTTTGTTGATTTTTAAAAAACTCATTTAAAAATATGAAAGAATAAATTCTATTTATTGTTCTTATATGAATTTTTATAGTAGCTACTCCAAGAGATATCGAAAAAAGGAGTAGCTACTTTTTGATTCTAAAGTTTTATACTTTACAAAAAACTTTTCTTTTACTGATTCTAATTTCAAGTCGAATTAAGCATTTTATTCTAAACACAAGGGGAGCAAATGGGCTATCGGCTCGACTTTTTGCACCGATATATAGATTTAAGAAAGAGCAAGACACCAACTATCTAAAGCTAATTCTTTGGATATTTTTTAACAAAATTTTAAGACTATTTCACACACATAAACAATCTTGCTCTTTTTTAAACCTATAATAAATTTTGACTCAAATTAGGCATTAATCTATCTCAGCTGGATATATTTCAGACTTGTTATCCATATTATTCCTTTATTAAATTTTGAGTTTCCACTCTAAAGTGTCCTTTTTTTGCTAAAATTTAAGATAGAAAAAACAAAAATAAGGACACTTTGCAATGGAAGATGGAATAAAAGAGTTAAATCTCTTTTTGCTTTTTTTTAATATAATCTTCAAACCTTTCTTAATTTAAATATTCACGGTTAAGCCCTTATTTGATACTATTTTGTAGGAAAACAATAAATATAAGGGCTTAAATATAAATATAAATTTAAGGATTATCTATGAATGAAAATGAAAAGTTAGAAGTTGAAAGCTATGAACATAATCTAAAGCTTCACTATGAAGCAAAAAGAAAAGAACTAGATATATTGTTGGCAAACTCATTACCAAATCAACTATCAAATATGAAAACTATACTTTGGATTAATATTTTAATGATAGGTTTAATAACCCAATTTATAAAGAAATTTCCTCTATCTAATACATTTATTGCTTTTTTTATATTTTCAAGTTTATCTATTGTTGTTGTTTTAATAGCTATGTTAAGCAATAGAACTAAATCTTATGGTGTAAATGATGATTTAGAAATGATGAACAAAATAAAGGTAAACCAATGGACTAAATCTCAAGGATTGATTGATATGCTTCATGCACTACAAGAATCTATAATAGATAACAGAAAAGTTTTAGTAAATCGTGGTAAATTAATGCATATAGCAACTTGGTTTACTCTATTTTCTATATTTTTTATTATCATTTCATTTATGCTTAAACACTTAAATTTATGAAAGGAGGTAAATATGTCATCAGATAAAAGTGTTAAACCAACTCAACCAACTACAAGACCAACTGTTGGGAAAACTGCAGAAAGTGAATATAAAGGACCAACACCAAATAAACCAACACCAACAAAACAAGGTAAATAGTTCACAGCTATTTGCCTTTTGGCATTACTCATCAAAAAGCCAAATTGTTGTAAAAACTAGCCATAGAAACCAAAACCATTCATCAGACATAATCTTCTCCTATTTACTATTAAATCACCAAAATTGGTAACTTAAATATAAATAGTTCCTGCAGTTTTCTTTTCTTGGTATGCAGTACATGACCAAATCGAGTTTATGGATTACTCTCAACCCCTAGAGACTTCACTAATTTCTATCTAGTTTAGTGGCTCATTTTGATTCAACTTGAATCAAGGCTCTCGCCTAAAGCAAAATTGATAAGCTTGTTTGAAAGTGTAATAAATATACACTTAAATAAAACTTAATTAGAGTAATAATATTACACTAATATAAATTTTGTGATATAATTTTGAGAAAATTAATAAAAGGTGAAAAGATGATTTTAAGAACTTGTGGTGTAGATGTATTTGATTGGGGTATTGAATATCTTATTGTAGATTGGACCGATGAATCTATTTCTAAAATAGTAGCTAGTGGTAAAATAAATGGAGATTTTGAAAGTAAAGATTTTCAAAAAATATTAAAAAAAATGCTTAAAATATTCAAAGTAGATGTAACTACAATAGATAGTGGAGGACATAAAACAGAATATGTTTATACTTTTTGTGAAAAATATAAAAAAATATTTGCTATAAAAGGAGTCTGTCCATCTTCAGATAAGATAGTAGATAGTGTAACAACAGTAAGGCAAAATTTAAAATTATATATGGTAGCATTTAGAAATGCAAAAAGAAGATTGGTTGATATAAATAAGGTTGAAATTGAAGTAAACGATATATTTGCTTTAGCTGTCATATCAAAAGAAATAGCCTCTTTAAAATAATCGAGGCTATATTATTTCATTAATTCTTATCTTTTCTATCCACTCTTTTATTTTTTCCTTTTTTTGATTTTCCCGTGGGAAATTTATAGGCTAGTTTATAGCCATTTTCCCAAAAAGGCTCTCAAAAGGGATTTGTAGTTTATCGTGTAGATTTTTTATCATCTCAACTGTTAGTTTTCTTTGTCCTTTTAAAACCTTTGATACTATTGCACTATCTCCGATGATTGGTACTAAGTCTTTTTGTTTTAAATCTTCCTGTTCCATTCTAAATTTTATAGCAGCTATTGGATCAGGTGCTTCTATATAATAGTGTTTCTCTTCATAGCTCTCTACTAAAGTAACTAAAACTTCAAGTTCATCAAACTCTTGTGTGTTAGGAACAGCTTCCATAAGCTCATCAATTCTTTTTAAAGTAGCTTCATAATCAGCTTCATTTCTTATAGGTTTTATCATTTTTTACTCCTAAATCTGTGTTACATCTATTTTATTGTACTCTTTGTGGGTACCAATAAATCTTATATACATAACTTGTGCAAAGTAGTTTATTTTTACTACTAGTCTATACTTATTTCCGTGGATATTAAAAACAACTCTATTATTTCCTACTATACTTGCATTTCTATATTGCTCTTTTATATCATTTGGATTTTTAAAGTTAGCTTTTACTGTCTCTTTATGCCAAGCCTCTAGTGGCTCTTTACTATCTTGATATATAGTTTGCTCATAAAAATCTTTTATTGTTTTTTTGGAAATAACTCTCATAGGTAGAATATTAGCTAATTATTGACAATATGTCAATAATTTTTATCAGAAAAATTTGAGAAAAAGCTAGATACTTAGTATCTAACTCTTTTACTAATTAGTTATATTTTTCTTTTAAAGTTTTAAGTTTTTCTTCATCTTCACTAGTAAATTTTATTATTGAAGCAATTTCTTTTTCATCAGCTCCATTAATTTTAAGAACTTCTACTTCTAAAATTACATCTTTTGGAGTTTCAACATTTCCCCATTTAGAAAACATGTTTGGAGATAAAGACCAATTTGCAATTTCACCTACTTCAAGGCCTCCAGGAATGGAATAATTAAAAGTTTCTGTTATCCAAGGTATTTCTCTTCCAATAGATTTTACAGTTCCTTCAAAATAAATTTTTGATATAGCTTTGTCTGTAGAATTTTTTACTTGAAGATTGATTATTGGTTCTTTAAGATTTGAATATTGTATAGTTTTTTGTTCAAATGATGCACTTAAAATTTCAATTTTTTTTAGTATTTCTTTTGATTTTTCAATATTTAACTTTTTTTCTTCGAGTTCTTTAATTTTAGCTAAAGCTCTTTTTTTTTCTTCTTCTAGTTTTGCCTCTTTGATTTTCTTTTCTTCTTCAATTTTTGCAACACGTATTTTTGTAGCTTCTTGAATTACTTCATCTGCAGTTTTATTATTTAATAATACTTTTACATCATTATTAAGATTATCTATACTAGACATGTTTAATAATATATTTTTAAAATTAATTTGACTGAATAGTATAATTTGTAATGCTTCATCAAATTCTTTTTGTTTTTCTACTGTTAAAGACTTTTTAACTTCCTGAATAGAACTTTTCATTTTTTCATCATTTGATGTATCAATTCTTGGTGTTCCACAACCGATTAATAATAAAGCAAGTAATATACTTGATAATGAGATTTTTAACATTTCAACTCCTAGAATAATAGATATATAATTATTATAATAGTTAAATTACTCTTTTTTATAAATAAATTTATTTTATCTACCTATCATCTTGAGTCTAGCTGCTCTATTGTTTTTTTTAGAACTTACAACATGAACTACCTTATGACAAATTAACTTATCTTTTGTTTCTTTATCATCTTTTCTTATAGTTTTTATCTTGAAATTATCATTTGTGTTAAATGGTATAAAGTTTATAAGATAGTTATCTTCATCTTCAAAATATACCTTTATAGCACTCTCTTCATCTATTTTATAGTAAACCATATCTCCATTTTGGAATTTTGCAGATGGATCTATGATAGCTATATCTCCATCATATATTTCAGTTGCCATACTATCACCACAAGCAATAACTGCATATAAGTCTTTGTTCCATTCATCTTCGTGAATAAAAGTTTTCATTTTTTCATCTTGCAAACAATTTATTTGGGCACTACCACATGATGCAGTTGATAGAACAGGAACAGATTTAACATTTGTTTCTAATTTTTTTCCGCTTAATGCATCTATGCTTGTACTTAATATTTCAGAAAAAGCATTTAATTTATCAAGTGTTGGAGTTGCATTTTTACCATTTTTTCTTCTATAAGATTTCATTGTATCTATTGTGATTTCAATATCATATTTATTTTTTAGAATATCAACCAAATCTTGATTTGTATAGTCTTTACTTTCTATAAGTTTTGAAAATAGTTCTACATTAAATGTCATATAAAAGCCTTATATATTTTTTGAGTGCATTAATTATACACTTTTATAGTGTTATTGAATTACACTCATTAAGTTTTATTTAAGAGTAATAATATTACACTTCTTTTTATGAAAAGAGAAAAATTAAAAACAATATTATTAAAACACTATTCAAAAGATAGTATTAAGTCTATTCTTTGTGGAAGAATGAAACCTTCAATTGAAAAAAGAATAGTTCTAAATAAAGATTTTAATATTCCAATTCTTGCTTGGGAAAATATCAAATCTTATCTAGCTGAAAATATATCAACTTCTGTAAGTATAGATGAAGTCCAAAAAATAAAACAAAAGTACGAGGTATAACTATGAAAAAAATTATAAAACTGCCATTGCCTCAAAGATATATTAATAAAAAAGATAGAGCAACTTTAAAATCTCTTGAAATAATTGGAAGAGAGAAATATGCTCAATTATTGAATAATAATTTAATCATAGTAGATTACGAGACTTTGACTCTTAATCAAAGAAATCATAGAGGGCATATTTCAAGATTAAATAAAACTATTGAAGTTTTGACCACTCTTCTAAATCATAAGGCTCATCAACATCAATTTGTAAATCCCAATCAGTGTAACCAGTTGCACACATATAAACATCATCAGCAGCCATATCAGCATTTGGATAACTCCCTAGTTTTTCCTCAGAGCCTGAGGGTTCTTTTATCCATAGTTCAACTCCATCATAAGAAGGAATAATAAAAAATGTACCAAATTTTGTTTTATAAAAATATTTCATTGTAATGTGTCCTTTTTTGTGTATTTTTTGTGGCAAAAAGATTATATCAAATAAAGGACACTTTAGAGTGAAACTCTAAGAAAGGTTAAAAAATGGCTGAATATTTACATATTGGAAATAAAAGACAAAAAGAGCATGGTTTACTTGTAACTATCAATAAATCAATAGTTAAGTATTGTAAAAAAAGCAATATTGATAAAACTTCTTTTGCCATAAAAATAGGTCTTGCAAGTGAAAACTCTCTTTTGAATAAACTCAAAAAAAGTAGAGAAGATACAGATATAACAATTACTGAGCTTATACATATTACAGAAATAACTTCAAACTATGAACCGCTTAAATACTTAAATGAAATGTTTGGTTTTGTGATGGTTAGTAGTGAACCTGAAGAAGATATAACAGTAGAACAGTTAAATCAAATAACAGATGAAGCACAAATAGAATCAAATGAATTTTTTGCAGTTACAAAAATAGCAAATAAAGATAAAAAAATATCTGTTGAAGAGAAAAACAATATGCTAAAAGAGGGTATGGAAGCTCTTGAAAAACTAAAAGAGCAACTTGAAGCAATAAGAAAAATAAAACCTTTTGATTTAGAAGATGATGAAGATGAATGAAGCTCTACATATACTAAAAAGTTTTAAATCTCAAAAAAATTACAAGTTAAATAAACTTGATATTTCAAATATGAAAGATATGCAGACAATTATTAAAGATACTAAGGAATATCTTGAAAATCTTAAAAAAGGTGTTAAAAATGGCAAGTATTAAAGATGAAATTCATCAATATCTAAAAAATGGAAATAGTATCACTCCAGCTATTGCAGCAGAAGAGTTTAACTGTTATTGTTTAGCAGCTGTTATCTTGAAGCTTAGGAAAAAAGGTATAACTATTTTAAGCGAAAAGATAGAGGGAACTCAAAGTAAAAGATATTGGATAGATAATGCAAGATAAAAATAATATAAATATTGAAAAAGCAGTTTTAAGCTCCATATTTTTTGATTATGAAAATATCTACATAGCTAAAGAGTATTTAGTTCCAAAAGATTTTTATTTTCCTGCTCATCAAAAAATATATGAAGCTATGCTAAAACTTCATAGTGAAGATATGCCAATAGATGAAGATTTTATAAGAAAAAATATAAAAGATTTGAATGATAATATCTTTCTTGAAATACTTTCTGCAAACCCTATCACAAATATAAAAGCTTATGTAAAAGATATCAAAGATAGTTCAATTAAAAGAGAATTGATATCTTTAGCTACAACAATAAAAAAAGTAAGTATTGAAGATGATGTAAATGCTTCACAAGCAGTTGCAACAGTAGAAGATGAACTGTATAAGATAACAGATACTACAAAAACATATAAGAGTAGAAATATCTCACAAATAGTTGAGTCTTTTAAACAAAAACATAAATTAGCTGGAACTCAAGAGGGCTTAGGTAGATTTATTAAAATAGGTATAACTAACTTTGATAATAAATTTAAAGGATTTGAACCAGGTAGCTATGTAATTATTGGTGCTCGTCCATCTATGGGTAAAACTTCCTTGGCTCTTCAAATAGCTCTTACAAATATAAAAAGACAAAAAGGTGTTATTGTAGATAGTTTAGAGATGAGTGCTGAAGATTTAATTATGAGAATGGTAGCTCAAGAGAGCCAAGAAGATATAACTGATTTATTATCTGGACTTGTAAAAGATTTTGATAGCTTTCAAAAAACATTAAACTATTTTAGCTCTAATCAATATCTACACATAGATGATAAAGTTTTGACTTTTAATCAACTCAAATCAAAATTTCTAAAAATTAAAAGAGCAAGAGATAAAACTGGACTTCCAACTAATGTTTGGATAATTGATCATATTGGATATGTAAAAACAAACTGGAAATTTAAAAGGCACGAAGAGTTAAGTATTGGTTCTAAAATGCTCAAAGAGTTAGCTAAAGAGTTAGGTATAACTATTATTGTTTTATCTCAGTTAAATAGAACTGTGACGGATAGAAAAGGCTTAGCTAAAAATAAACCACAAATGAGTGATTTAAAAGATTCAGGTAGCCTTGAAGAGGATGCAGACTATATAGTTTTCCCCCATAGAGATTCATACTATGAATCTAAAGAGAAAAATATTATTGAAAATCCAGTTAATGATGCAATTATAATTGTTGATAAAAATAGAAATGGTCCTTGTGGTGTGATTAAAACTCAATATAAAGGACCAACAACAACTTTTGGGAGTTTCCCAATTATAGAATATGCACATAAAGAACAAAAGGATAGGGAATATCAAGAGCCTTTAAATGCTGATATTCCAGAGATACTTATGTAATGGTAATTGAAAAATTTAAAATAAAGGAAAAAATAGAAGTGAATACACCAAAACAGTTGAAAGAGATACTTAAATACTGTAATCCTTTAATGATGAATTTCTATAAAAGCCAGTTACCAAGTCTAAGTATAAAAGGCTTTGGTCAAGATATAACAATTAAAAAGGTAGGTATAACCAATGAAGCCTAGACAACATGGAATTTACATTCCTAGTGATTATTATCGCGAACTTAAATTTAAAAAAAACAATAGAACTAAGGCTAGGGCTTTTATGGAATATTATGATGATATGGATTTAGGTGAGCATAATAGTGTTAGATTCTATGCAAAGAGTTGGAATATTGCTGTTGGTACTGCTCATGGTTGGATAGATGATTTTAAAGTAGAGATAGATAAATATTATGCCACTAGACAGCTTAGAAGTGATGGACACTATAGCTATGCAAAAAATGAGAATGAACAATATGAACAAAAGCAAGTGAATGAAAAAGAGTATACAAATAATGATAATATCAATACTTTAAGTATAAGTATTGAACAATCTGAACAAAACAAAATGAACAAAGGATTAAATGCTTCTTTATCTAATAATATAAATGCAGATTCTAACGAATCTACAAATCAATCATCTTCTAAAAACAATAATAAATATAGTGCAAACTTTGAAATACTATGGAACAGATATGATAAAAAATCCTCTAATAAAGGTAGAAGTCAAACTATCTATAATAGAAGATGGAAAAATACTGATATTAAAATAATGATTGAAGCTGTAGATAAATATAAATCTTCCATTGATTTAACTTACTTAAAAGATTTTGATGGGTTTTTAAATGGTTTGATTGATAGCTTTGTACCTAAGAGAGCTTGGATAGTAGATAAGAATAAAAATAAACATATTGGTTGGTTTTATGATAGTGAAAATAGATTTGTAAGCGATGAACAGCTAAATTTGAAGTTAGAGAGTGCAAATATTGCAGAACATATTCAAAATAAAAGGTTTGGATATATAGGAGCTTAAATGAAAATAGAGATTGATTATAAAGAACTTGAAAAATTAAAAGAAAATATTTCAAAAGAAGTATTTAATAAAACCTTTACAGCAACTGTAAATGAGATATTTAATAATTCATTCTCAAAAACTAGAACTCAAATTAAAAAGAAATGGAATATTGATATTAAACAAGAGAATAAAGAATGGGTATTTGCAAATAAATCAACAGGAAAAACAAATAAAAGAAATGGAAGAATGAAATTAACAAGAGCAAATGTAAATAATAAATACATTATTTTGGATATATCAGGAACTCCTTTAAACCTTTCACTATTTGAATTTACTTGGACTCAAGAAATTGAAGCAAAAAAAACATTTAAATCAGCTATGAAAGTTATTAAAAAAATGCACAACATGGATAAGCTAAATAAAAATAAAGTTAGAGTAAATATTCTTAAGTCTCAGATAACAACTCTTGAAAGTGCTTTTGTTGCAACAATGAAGAATGGGCATATTGGTATCTTTGAAAGATTAGGGAGTAAAAGATTGCCAATACTTGAAAAAAGAACAATTACTCCTCAATCAATGTTTAAACAAGTTGATTTTGAAAACATTTTAGAAAAAGATTTTGATGAAAAAATGTTGAGTAGATTTTTTCATAACTTAGAGAGGTTAAGTAATGGTTATTGGAAATAATTATATAGGTTCTCCTGCCGATATAGAGTGGATGAGGGTGGCAGAGCACCCAAGGAATAAGGAGTTTTACAATTTTAAAAGTGGTTGTGGTTTTTTATTTTTAAGTTGTAGTAGTAAGGGTAAATAGATATGAGATTTAATCAAAGTAAGTTCGCAAAAGAAGTAGGGTGTACCCAACAAAATATTTCAAAACTTATAAAAAAAGGTATATTGGAAGTAGGAGTTGATAAAAAGCTTGATTTGGATAGTTCTTTGCAAAGATTAAGAGATTTTAATTTACTTGATGAGAATAATAAATTAAAAAATGGTGGATCTTTTAAAACTGAAAAAGTAGAAGATAAAAAAGATATTACTCTTTTTGAGGCTATGAAAGATCAGCCATCAAGAGCAACTGAAACAAAAGAGCAAAAAGAGCAAAGAGAGTTAGAAGAAAAAGAGGAGCAAAAAGCTCTTAGAGAATTGGAATTAAAAGAACAAGAAGCTAGAAATAAAAATCTAATTTTAGATGAAGATGATGACCTAACTGAATATAACTATACAAAATCAAAAGCTAGAAGAGAGCATTATCTATCAAAAATAGCAGAAATCGACACCAAAGTAAAACTTGGAGAACTTGTTCCAAAAGTTGAAGTAGAACAAACTTTTTTTGAAGAAGCTAGAAAAGTTAGAGATATGCTTTTAAATCTTCCAAATAAAATGGCTATGAGAGTAGTAGGAAAAAAAGATATTAAAGAGATTGAGTTAATAATAAATGATGAAATTAGATATATATTAGGGAATTTATCAAGATGAGTGTAAATCCACATATAAACTCTAAATTATTAGAAGCTCTAAAAAAAGGTTTTGAACCTGATCCACTTATGACTGTTTCAGAGTGGGCTGATGCTTATAGAGTATTACCTAGTGAAAGTTCTAGTGAACCTGGGCAATACAGAACTGAAAGAATGCCTTATTTAGAAGAGATTGCTTATGAATTATCTCCACAAAGCCCAACAGCTGAAATAACTGTTATAAAAGGCACACAGCTAGGCTTTACAGAACTAGGGAATAATATGCTATTTTGCTATGCAGATTTATATCCTTGTCCTATGCTTCAAATTTTGCCAACAGAATCAGCTGTTAGAACTCACTCCTCTTCAAAACTTTGGGCTTCTATAAAAGTAACTCCAAGACTTAAAAATCTATTTCGTGCTAGAAAATCAAAAGATGGTTCAAGTATTACATCACTTTTGTTTAGAGGTGGGAGTATAGCTCTTGGTTGGTCCAATTCAGCTGCAACATTTGCTTCAATGAGTAGGAGAGTTGTAATTTGTGATGATATTGATAGATGGGGAGAGGAAATAGAGGGAGGTGATCCTCTTGATTTGGCAAAAAATAGAGCTGAAGCATTTCCAAACAACAAAAAGATTTACTACAATTCAAGTCCAGGAAAGAAACACAACTCTAAAATATTGCCAAAATATGAATCATCATCACAAGCACTTTATACTATGAAATGTCCACATTGTGGTGAAGATATAGTATTTGAAAGAGATGGATTTAAATTCTCTTATGATGAAGAGTATAGGCTTACAGATGATGTAGTTTTTGTATGTCTAAACAATGGTTGCATAATAGAAGAACACCAAAAATATGAGATGATGAAAAAAGAGAATGGTGCTAGATATGTACATAAATTTCCTGAACGAGAACATAAAGGTTATAGAGTGCCTAGCTATTATTCACCATTTGCAAAGTGGAATGAAATATTTCAAAGCTTTTTAGATGCAAGAAAAGAGCAAAAGCAAAAAAAGATTTCAATAAAAATGGCTGGTTGGGTAAATACAAAAGATGCTAATGTTTGGGAAGAAAAGATTGAAAAACTTGATATACAAGAGTTTTTAAATAGACATGAAGATTATGCAGCTGATGTTCCAAATGGAGCATATATATTAACTGCAGGAGTTGATACTCAAGATGATAGATTAGAAGTTGAAGTTGTAGGGTGGGGTAAATATGGAGAGAGTTGGAGTATAGCAAAATTAATTCTTGAAGGTGATCCAAAATTCCCAAGAGTTTGGCAAAAGCTAGATAATGTTTTAGAGAACAGTTACAAACACGAAAGTGGTATAGATATGAAGATTTTGGGATTAGGAATAGATAGTGGAGGGCATAGAACAGATTATGTTTACAACTATTGCAAAACAAGAGTAGAGCAAAATGTATTTTGTATGAAAGGTGATAACTCTGTAGAAACTCCAATTTTAAAATCTGGAATATCAAAAAATAAAGATGGAAGCTTACGACTTTATATGATAGGAGTAAATAGTGCTAAAGATGTAGTTTATGGACAACTTACTACAAAAGAAGTTGGTCCAGGATATATGCACTATCCAAAAAAACCTGAGTATAATGAAGAACATTTTAAGCAGCTTACAGGTGAAGCAAAAGATAAAACAACTGGAAGATGGAAAAAGTTTAGAGCTAGAAATGAAGCACTAGATTTAAGAGTATATGCTATGGCAACACTTAGAATACTTGAAAACCAATACTATCCAAATGGTATAGACTGGGATGATATAGAACTAGAGTTTAATGCAAGAGTAGAAGAAGAGCTAAATATAGTAAGAAAAGTAGAAAAAGAGATAGTAGAGCATAATTCTTTTAGTGATTGGAGAGATAACTACTAATGTCTGTAAATCATTTAATAAATAGAAACTGGTGGAATAAAAGAGATAATCTAAAAAACAAACCATCTTTGAGCAATAGAACTTTGCATGTGATAGATTATATAATGAGTGAAGAAGAACTAGCTCTTGGAATAGTGATAGAAAAGCTTATGACTACTCCAAATCTATATAAAGAAACTCTTGAAAAGTTAAAGAGTGATTATCCTGATATAGAATAAAAATAATTAATCATAATAAAATATAGAGAATTATATAATTAGTTTATTAAAAATAAATATATGAGGAATTTATAATGACTTTAGAAAATAATTATGGTTTGGTAAAAAACTTTCTTGATGCAAATAAGAAAGATTATAGTAGTGGGCTATGTGCAGATAATTTTTTTATAGAATATTATATAGATAACAAATTAAAGCTTAAAGGGGAAGAAAAAATAATTTTTAATACTAATCATCCAGAATATAGTGATGATATTTCTATATCTAGTTTAGACAGTGATATATATCATACAGGTTTTAGAGCACAATTTCTTAAATATAAATATGATAAAGATAAAAATATTTTAGAAATAATAAGTGATAATAAAACTCCTAAACATGGCCCATATAAAGTTTTAATTTATGGTGATTATAAAAAATAATTAGAATTAATCATTAGTAAATATTGTAAATATATGGTATTTGCTAATTGAAATTTTTTCATTTAATGTATTCAATTGAATTTTTAATAATCCAAAATAATAAATACACTTTTTGCCGTATCATATAATATACGTAATGCATAGATAAAACATCCTGTAATAGATACATTTAAAAATAATTCAAATTCATTATGCAATTTAATAAAAGAAGAATCTTGAATAATTAAAAATAAAATAGCAACAAATACTATACTAACTTGTTCTTTTATTGATAAAATCATTTGTTTTTTTGTACTGTTAAAACTATTTATTTGACCTGTTTTATCTATCAGTTCTCTTATTTTTGTTAATAATATACTTAACGTAGCAGAATTAATAGCTATCAATGCAACTAAAAGTGTAATAAGATTTTGTTTTAAAAAATTTATTAAATAAAGACTTCCTAAAAATAATTGTAATTGAGTTAATAAATACCCAACTACAATTGAAAGTAAGATATTGAAAACTATATCATTTTTCATTCTAAAATACTTTTTAAACTTTCTGCTATATTATTTATATTATCAGAAGATATTTCCACTTCAGCTATTTCAACTTGTTTTATATCATTTGCTGTTTGAACTCTCTTTTTAATCCCTTTTATTTTTATAGAGATATTTCCTCCCCCTTCACTTGCATAATCAACTAAATCATTGATTTGTTTGATTCCTTTATCTACACGAAGTGTTGAACTATCGTGTGAATCAATTTCTATGTTAGTTTTAGCTGTATTTGTTAATTTAGCTAAATTCTTGACATCATCACTAAGAGATTGAGAAATATTTGCCATATTTGGAGTAATTAACTCAAATTTGATATTTTGAATTTTGTTATCGTGTTCTTCTATAATATTCCAAAAAGCTTCTTTATGGAATATTGGTTCACCATAAAAACTTAATTGTCTTTGTTCTAAAGCATTGTTTATAGATTCTGTTAAAATCTTTAAAACAGATTTTGTATGTGAAAAAGATTTTTTTCTATCTTGAATAGCAATTATTTGTTTATCGGGATGATTCCATATACCAATAAAGATTGATGGCCAATCTTCCAAATGTTCTTCTTCAAAGTTATCATTTTCAATCTTTGTAGTTCTTTTAGGAGCAAATCTAAAAAGTAAGAAATCATTTTTATTATAAACAAGGAAACCTAATAATGAATTATTTTGAATTTTCCAATCTTTTATTGATTTAATTGCTTCATAAAATAAAATATTCTTTTTTGCAATTAAGTCTTCTATACTAGTTATCTCACCAAATAAATCACCTTGAAAATATCTATTTGTTGGCAATATTTGATATCTATATAGATTAAAATTAATATTTTTCATTTATTGTTAGTTCCTTAATAGTAAAATTAAATAATTATATTAAAATTATTTAATTTATTGCTTAACAGTTTTAATAACTTTGATGATGTTTTTTTCATAAAATTATTCAACTAAGATTTATCTTTTAAATAACTAGAAATCTCTTTTAAGACATTTTTTATATTGTCTGATTCCATTTTTTCTCGTTTAAGTTCTATTGTACTTTCACCTTTTTTTAGTATAAAGTTTCTTTCGGTTTGTAATAAATCACTAATAATATCTTTCATAGCTTCATCATTGCCTGTTGCATGAGCAATTTCTATAGCTGCAAGTTTTGATTCTATATTTGTGAGTTCATTTTGAAAATGTTTTATTTCATCAAGAGTAAATTTATATAATCTTAAAAAGAAATATGCAAATATTTGCATAAATAAGACTAATAAAACTCTTGGTGTATAGTATAAAAAGATTGAATTAATTTCTTTTGATAGGTTATTAGCATCAGATATTGATAAAACCGATAATCCTAAAATTGACAAACCAACAAGTGTTATTCCTCCACCTATAAGTAGATTTACAATAGCTCTTCTTCTCAAATTAGATACTTCATCTTCTAATCTTATTTTTACATTTATTAAAGATTGTTGTAGTGAATATAATTTCAGCGTTTTTTCTAATTCTTCTTTTTCATTAATAGATGTAGAAAAGTTTAAGTTTTTCAGAACTTTTATTTTTTCTTCAAATAAATTAATTTCATTTTTATATTTTTCAATTGGAGATTTTTCCTTAAGTTTTTCTGAATTATTTACTAAATAGTAATATCCAAAAATCATTGCTCCAAATATAATAAATAATATTCCTAAAAATATGTTTTCTTCAACTATACTACGATGAGTTAAATATACTGATTTTATTATTTCTGTAGATATTGACATTAGACCAGATAATATTAACAATATAGCAATTGAATAAACAATAATTCTTATTTTATTATTAGATAACATTTCCAATTTCCTTTCAATTTTTCAATAAATCATAAACAAAATATCCAACAATACAAACTAAAGTAAAAACTAATGATACTTTTAATTTAAAAATCAGATATTTATGAGATGGTAACATTTTATTTAATCCCTTCTATTTCAAGAACTTTATCTTTTACATCATTATAACTTTTAGCTTTCACATAATTATCCAACCAAGATTTAACCCAAGGTGGAACAGGTTTATTTGTATCATTCCAGTTATTTACTGTATTATATGAGATATTTGATAATTCTGCAAAATCTTTTTTACTTAAATCAATATTCTTTAAAAAATCTGTAAATTCTTGTTTATTCACTTGTAATCCCCATAAAATAAGCATTTCACTTAAAAGTGAAACGCCAAATTTATATTAAATAGATGTAATATTCTATCATAATATATTTAAAAGATGTATTAGTGCTTGCAAATATATTTATTTGATGTAATATTTTAATATAAAACATCAAAGGAATGTAAAATGAGTATAAAAGCAATAAATAAAAGTGGTAGAAGTAGAGTTTTAAGAGTTGATAGTTTTGAAACTATGATAAAAATTGTAGATAGATTTGAAAGATGGGAGTTTGTATCATGAGCGAAATTATAAAAATATCAAGTGAAATTATAGGAATTAAAAAGATAAATAGTGTAAAAGCAAGAGATTTACATAAGGCTCTTGGAATTATAAAACCTTTTACAGATTGGATAAAAGTTCAAATCCAAAGAACAGGGTTAAGAATAAATATAGATTATATTGTTTTTGATGAAAAGGTTGAAGCTGGAAATGGTTTTTCTTTTAGAAAAGAATATATACTTGATGCAAGAAGTGCAAAACATATTGCAATGATGAGTCAAGGTAAAAAAGCCGAAAATGTAAGGGATTATTTTGTAGAAATAGAAGAACAATATGAACTATTGATGCAAAACCCAAACATTCACGAACTAAGTGGAAGAGTTGGTGGACTTACTCGTTCAAACAATGAATTGAGAAAAGAGCTTGATAAATTGAAGAAAAACTCTAAAAAGAGATTTGAAAATCTTGAAGATGATGTTGATGAACTAAAATCAAAACAGTTTTTAATCACTCATAAAAGTTTTGATGAAAAGCTAGATTTACTATTTAAAAGAAATAAAGAGATTTTAAATAGAAATGCAAATGAGTTTAATAGAGAAACTTTTATCAAATGGCTACAAGAACACAATGTTTTTTATGGTGAATATCTTGAAATCTTAAGAACAGATGGTACTGAACTTCAAAGATGGGCTATAAATCAATTTGAGAATGAGAAAAAAAGAAGAGTTGAAGCTGAAAAAGAGCTATATAAAATGAAATATAGATATGAAAAAACATTAAATAAAATATCAGATTTGCAAAAAATTGCTAAAAATATTGTGGATTTTGATATGGAAATAGAAAAAGAAATGAATATGGTTGATTTTGGGTAATATAAAGCCAAAAAGGCTTTATATTAAATAGAAGTGTTATTTTTTAATATATCCATAACCTGTTTTTCAAAACCCTCTAAAATAAAAATAAATGCTGATCTATCGTCTAAGGATATTTTTTCTCTTATATATTTTAAAGTAATTATATTTTCAGATTGAATAACATCAAAAATTTTACTAAGGTATTTATACTTTATTTCAAAATAAGGTGAATATTCTTTATTAAAAGAAGGAGAATCTTCTTGAATTATTACTAATATATCATTTATATCCGATTCTGTAAAAAACAATTTCATAATTAATTTCCTTTATTGTTAATTTATAGTTTTATCAAGTATAAAACCGATATTTTACAACCTTTTTACTACTATTTAAAAAACTACAACCTATATACCATAATTTTAAAAAAAATGGTAGGGTAGAAAATCCTACCCTAAAAAAATATTCTAAATCTTGTCAAAATTGCACCAAGAAAAATAAAAAGGTGCAAAAGATGGCAAGAACAATAGGTGAACTTTACGATTCAATTCTTTTTCAAATTGAAAAAACACAAGAATCACAATCTTATCAAACTGAATCAGGTGCACAACTTACTCGTGGACAACTTTCTACACTTTATGCTGAGAGAAATAGACTTTTAGAAAAAATTGAACAATATGGTAGAAACTATATCGAAGGACAAAATACAGCACCAATTGGTGATATTTCTTTAGTGAGTTTTGCATAATGAATAAAATAGCACAAACTTTACTATGGACTTCAAATGTACTAACTTTTGGTGCAGTTAGGAAAGTTTATGAAAGAGCATTTTATGAAGGTGCAAAACAAACTAGACTAAATAGAGATTTTAATATCCAAAACAATCACTTTGAATTACAAGCTTCAGCAGATAGAGATATGCTAAGAGCTAGAGCTAGATGGCTAAGTGCGAACAATCCTATTTGTAAAAGTATAGATAACTCAATTATAAAAAATGTAGTGGGAAATGGTATCTCTTTGCAATCAAGGATAAATAAAAATGAAGTAAAAAATGCAGAAGATTTTAACAATAAAATAGAAACTTTGTGGAATGAGTTCATTAAAAAACAGAACTTTGATGTAACAGGTAGAGCTTCTTTTAGAAAATTTCAAAAAATGCTTGTAAAAGCAAAACTTGTAGATGGTGAATCTTTAATAAATTGTATTTGGACTAAAGATAAAAAATTCCCTTTGAAGTTTCAACTTATAGAAGTTGATCAACTTGATATTTCAAAAAAGAGAAATAATGATAACACTATTTTTAGTGGAGTTGAAATAGATAGTTTTGGAAAACCAATAGCCTATCACTTAAAAACAGAAGTAAATAGTTTTTCCTCAAAAAGATTTGATGCAAAAAATATTATTCATTTTTACGATGCTGAAAGAGTTACTCAATATCGTGGAATATCAGAATATGCACAAACTATCAATAACTTAAAAGATTTTCAAGCATATAACGATAGTGAAATTATTAAAAATAGAGTTTTAGCCTCTTTTGCAACATTTATAAAAACTTCAAATGTTGGAGGGAATATTTTTGGAGATAAAAAATTAGCAGAGAAATCAGGAAGTAGCGACCCTATAAAAGAGATAACAGCAGGGATGATTAAATATCTTCGCCCTGGAGAAGAAGTTGCAACTGTGCAATCAAATCAGTTAGGAAATAGTTACAACGATTTTATAAAAAATACTATTCGAATAATATCAGCAGGAAGAGATATATCTTATGAACTTGCTATTAGAGATTACTCACAAGTTAATTTTTCAAGTGCAAGAGCTAGTTTGATTCAAGATAACAAAAGATTTGATGATGAGCAAATATTACTTGTAGAGGACGCACTAAATCCAATGTTTGAAATGTTTGTAGATAGTGTAGTTTTAAGTGGTGCTTTGCAAGTACCAAATGATTATTGGTCAAATAAAGAAAAATATATAAAAGCTGTTTGGATTATGCCAACTAGAGAGTGGGTGGACCCACTAAAAGATATTAAATCAATAGAATCTGAAATAAAACTTGGATTAAACAGTCGTACAAGAGCAGCTGCTGGAAAAGGTAGAAATTTTGAAGATATTATTGAAGAGCAGATAAATGAAGAAAAATTGATTGCTGAAAAAAGAAAAAAAGCTGGACTTGAACCAGTTTTAGTTGAAGAGTAAATTTTCCCGCGGGAAAATCTAAAAAAAGGAGGAAATGTGCCAAAGAAAAAAGAAGATATACAACGAAAATTAGCTGGATTTGATACTCAAAGAAATTTTATTGTTGATAAAAATGCAATAAATGAAGAGAGTAGAACTATATCTTTTATCCTTGTTTCTGAACAAAATGAGGGTGAAAGATATGACTGGTGGAAAGATGAAGTTTTTATTGAGAAACTAGATGTTAATGGAGCTAAAGTTGAAAGACTTAAAACATTCTTCAAAGACCACAATAGAAGTGTTGATTCTGCTATAGGAAAAATTGAAAATGTAAGAGTAGAAGATGGAAAACTAAAAGCAGATGTAGTTTTTGGAACTGATGAAGCAAGTGAAAAAATCTTTAGAAAGTATGTAGATGGGATTTTAACTGATTGTTCAATTGGTTATCGAATCTTATCTACAAAAATTGAAGAGAGAAAAGGTGAACCAACACTTGTAACTGTAACAGAATATGAGATATTTGAACTTAGTGCAGTTGGAGTTGGTTTTGATAGAGGTGCGACTGTAGGTCGAGAATTAAATTTAAATAAAGGAGATGATTCTATGAATGAAGAGTTAAAAAAAGAGTTAGAGCAGTTAAGATCTATTGTAGATGGTTTAACAGCTGAACAACAAACGAGAAAAGTTCAGTTGGAAAAAATGGAAGAAGAATCAAAAAGAGCAATGGATTCAAATAATTTTAAAAATGAACAAACAAGAACAGCTGAAATTATGGATTTAACAACTGCTGGACATTTAACACTTGAAAGAGCTAGTGAATTTGTAAAAACTGGTGCGTCTATTGATGAAGTTAGAAAAGCAATTATTGATGAAAAAACAAGAGTTTCTCAAACTGTTGTTGTAGGTGGAACTCCTGATGCAGAAAGTATGGTTAGAAGTATTGAAGATTCAATCATTGCTAGATGTGGAGTACAAGTTGAGTTAAAAGACAATTATTTTAGAGGTGCATCTTTAACTGATATGGCAAGACATTTACTAGGTGTAAGTTCTATGGATAGATTAGATATTGCACAAAGATCTATGAGTAATGATCAGTTTGCACTTTTACTTGGAAATGTAGCAAATAGAGTTTTAGTTTCAAATTTTGAAGAGCAAGAAGGAACTTATCATCTTTGGACTTCAAATGTAGATTTACCAAATTTTAAAATTCAAAATGATGTAAGTATCAAAAACCCAAATGGAAGACTTGCTAAATTAAAAGAAAAAGGTGAGTTAGAAAATCTTGAATTAGATGAAAATGGAGAAGCTTGGAAGTTAGAAAGCTTTGGAAATAAATTTACATTTACAAGACAGATGCTTATAAATGATGATTTAGGGGCATTTACAAATATTGTTGCACAGTTTGGACAGATGGCAAAAAGAACTGCAAATGGTAGAGTTTATGATTTATTACAAAAAAAAGGTGATTTTGCAAACTATAAAATGAATGACAATAAACCTTTATTTGATACTTCTCATAAAAATTTAGATAATGGAGCAACTTTATCTAGTGAATCTTTAAGTGCTGCAAGAGTTAGAATGAGAAGACAAATGGATGGAGAAATAGCTTTAAATATTAACCCAAAATATTTAATAGTAAGTCCAGAAAATGAAGCAACAGCATTGAGAATCTTAACAAGTGAAGCAGACCCAACAGGAAATAATAGTGGAGTTACAAATATTCATAAAAACTCTTTAACCGTAATTATTGAGAGTGAATTAGATGCAAATCCTTGGTATTTAGCAGCTGCTAGAAAAACTATAAAAACTGGAACTTTAGCTGGAACTGGTGGACAACCAATTGTTCAAGAAAGACTTAGAAGTGGTGGAGGTATCGAATATGATTGTTTATTTGATTTTGGTTTAGTGGTTGAAGACTTTAGAGGTCTATATAAAAATTTAGGAGCATAATATGAGTGTACAAAAACAAGCTATAGAAAAATATGATGGTAGGGTTATTACTTATACTTGTACGAAAACAGTTACTGTAGGGGATGTGATTCCTCTTGGTGTAAGTATGATAGGAATTGCTGTAAATAGTGGTTTAGTTGGTGAAGAAATAAGTGTTGAAGTTGAGAAAGTTTGGATAATCAAAGCAAAAACACAAGATGTTATAAATCTTGGTGATACTTTATATTGGGATGATGAAAACAAAGAGCTTACTTTAGAAAAAACAGACAATATTTATGCAGGTAGAGCTATAAGCTCTAAAGGTGCAGTTGCTGGTGTAGTAGAAGTAAAGATAAATGTATGAGTTTTAAAGATGATTTAGAAGCAGACTTAGGAGTTTTTTATGATTCCAATGAATTTGCTTTCAAAGGTTTAATAAAAGGAAGAGAGATCTCTCTTCTTTTTAGAAAAGATATAGAAATTGAAAATATTAAAGAACAGGTTATAAGAGTTAGAACATTTGAAGTTAGTGATTTATCTATAGGTGACAAAATAACAATAAATAATAAAAACTATAAATGTTTACACTTTAAAAATGATGATTCTCAAACGACTATAGTAATAAGTGAAATATGAAATTAGAAGAAGCTAAACAAAAAATTATAGAGGCAATAGAGCTAGATGAAAATAGTTATGAAATAAAATTAATTGAAAGACAATTTCAAGGTATTTCAAAATATATAGCTATTTTTGGAATTATCTCTAAAACAGGTTTGATTGATGATGTTGTTATTGAAAAAATTGTTTCAATGATTGAAAGTGGAAATGATAATTTTAAAATTGAGAAAACCCAATTAAATATGAAAGATATGGATTTTGATATTTTACTTATTAATGCAGAAATAAATTTAAGGTAAGGATAAAAATGGCTAAATCATTAACTGATAAAACGGTAGTACTTTTTAAATACAATGCAACCCCTACAAATGGAAATGCAGTTACAACATCGAATGTACCTTTTGTAAAACCTAGTATAAAAAGTAAAACCTATAAAGATGTAGGAACAGGTAAACTTGGTAATCAAAAAACTTACATAGATGAACATCAAACAGATACTTCTTTTGACTTAGAAATATTACTAAGAGGAAATGATAAAACAGGAGTTGCTCCTATAACAGCACCAAAAATTGCTGAATTATTAAAAGCTAGTGGATTAATAGAAACTGTAGGAGCTGATAATATTTCTTATAAACCAAACCACAATTATGTTGAACCAAGTATTTGTTGTGTTTTTCAAGATGATACTAAAAGAATAATAACTGGTGTTATGTGTGATATGAAAATCTCTGGAACTGTTGGAGAAGCTGCAAAAGCAACTTTTACAGTACAAGGTTTTACTGTTCCTGCTCCAATAATTGAGGTAAATCCAACAGTAACACTTGATGATAATTCATTGATGATTGTTAGTAAAGTAACTGCAATTACTTTAGATGGAGATATCTTAAATATTACAAGTTTTGAATTAAGTTTAAATAATGAAATTAAACTAGATTATGCAACGAATATGGGTGAATTTGTTAGAAAAGATTTTGCTCCAAAAATGAAATTAACAGGAGTAAAAATAAAAGGTGATGAGACTGCATGGAGTGATTTAACTTCAGATGAAATTAGAGAAATTGAAATTGTTTTAGGAAGTGGAATAGGTAAAACTTTAACTATTGTAGCTTCTCAATCAAAAACAAGTGATATGGAAGAAAATGATGATGATGGAACAGTTGCTTTTACTAGAACTTTTGATTTACAAGGGGATAGTACAGGTCAAAATCAATTTGAAATAATTTGGTCATAGGAGATATAAATGCCATTAAAACTTAAGAAACATAGAGCTTCTATTAAATTTGAATATGAATTTGATGATGGAACAGTAGAAGAGTTAGAATATTTTGGAACAACATCAAACCAAATTGAGAAAGCTTTTTTAATTAAAGAAGATGATGTAAAAGGTCAGTTAGATTTTACAGTTTCCTTATTGAAAGAAAATATTAAAGGTCCAAATGTTGAAAAAGTAATTGAAGAACAAAAAGATACAAATATTTTTGATTTTAAAGAGATTTTAGACATTGAACTGGGAAAGCAGAAAAAGAGAAGATAGAAAAACTCTATCTTTGGGCTGAACAAAATGCAAAAGGTGTTGGAGAATTATCTTTAACTATTGAAGATATAGAAGAACTAAAAGAAAATCTTATGTCAAAAATAGTTTTTTTTGAAGATATCGAAATTTTAAAATTAATAAATATTTTTTTGATAATTCCTTTTGAATATGGACCTTTTGGACCTATTGGGAAGAATTATCAAGCTACTAAAGATTATTTATCATGGAATGGTCTTGATAAAAAGTATTGGACTCCTATAGTTTTAAATATGGGATTGATTTGGATTCAAAATAGTAAGGTGTGAGTTTGTCAAAAGATTTAAGAATAAAACTAAAAATTGATTCAGATACTGGAGAACTTATTGTTACTCAAAAAGAGTTTGGAAAACTTTCAAAACTTATAGATAAAAGTTCTAATTCTGCAAAATCTTTTGGTCAAACTTTAAAAAGTATTGCTGGATATGCTGCAATAGGATATACAATAAAGCAGGGATTTGATGCGATTATTTTTGCTGCAAAAGATTTTACAAATACTGCTAGTGAATTTGAAAAATATGGTTCAACTTTAGAAACAATAGAAGGAAGCTCAGTAAAAGCAAAAGAGTCTTTAAAATGGATTGAAGATTTTGCAAAAAAAACACCTTATGAGTTATCTCAAGTAACTGAAGCTTTTGTTCAAATGAGAGCTTATGGATTAAATCCAACTAATGGTTCTTTAAGATCTTTAGGTGATGCTGCAAGTGCTATGAATAAACCAATTATGCAAGCAGTTGAAGCAATGGCTGATGCAATGACAGGAGAAAATGAAAGATTAAAAGAGTTTGGAATTAGAGCTTCTATGAAAGGTGATGAGATTGCCTATAATTGGACAGATTCTAGTGGTAAAGCAAAGCATGTAATTATTAAAAATAATAGTGAAATTATAGAAAGTACATTAGAAAGTATTTTTAATAGTAAATATCAAGATGCTATGCAAAATCAAATGAGTATATATGATGGAATGATTTCAAACTTAAGGGACCAATGGGCTCAATTTAAAAAAGACTTTATGGATGCTGGATTATTTGCTTTCATAAAAGCTTTTATTAAAACATTTACAGAATCTTTTACTCAAAGTTTTAATCTTGTTTCTGGTGGATATGAAGGTTTAACTAATGTTTTTATTTCAGGTTTTAAAACAACTATTGAGTCTTTAGCAATAGTATATCAAGGTTTTAAATCTTTAAAAATAGTTTTTAATGTTATTACTGTAGCTTTTAAAACTTCTGTAGGAGCAATTTTAGCTGGTATATCACTTCTTTCAAAGGGAGTAAATACTGTTATAGAGGCTTATAATGAGGGAGCGAGTATATTAAATTTAGATCCTATTGAGATTAGATTTAATGATCAAACTGAAAATATAAATAAAATAAAAGAGTCTATAAAAGAAGATTTAACTGATATTTCTGATGCTTGGAAAGATGGATTATCAGCAACAGGAATTGCAGAATCATTTAATGCAAGTCTTATGAATAATTATTCCAAAATAAAAAATGAAACTGATAAATTAGTTGATTCTATAAAGCCTACAGTAAATGGTGCTTTAGATGGGCAGTTTCAATTTAATAGTTCAAATAAAAGCTCTGGAACAAAAACTAAAAACGAGCCAAAAGAAAAAAATAATACAGAACAGTATGATAATCATATAAAAGCTTATTATGATTTTTTAGAAGATAAAAAAAGAGCAAATAGATATTTTGAGGATGATTTTAATAAATCACTAATGACTCAATCTCAATATCAAATTTATGAGTTAAATAAGCAAAAAGAAGAATATTCACAATATGTTGAAGATAAAAATAAACTTGATATTTGGTATGAATCTGAATTTGAAAAAATTCAACAAAGTAGAGTAGATATTGAAAAAAATGGCTTAGATGGTATAAAAGAAGCTTTTGATGATTATATTCAGCATGCAGGTAATAGTTATAGACAAATGAATAATCTATTTTCAAATGCACTTTATGGAATGGAAGATTTTTTAGTTGATTTTATAAAAACTGGGAAATCTAGTTTTAGTGATTTTATAAATTCTATAGCAGAAGATTTTATAAGAATGATGATTCAAATAAATATTACAAAGCCTTTAGCTACTGCAGCTAGTTCAATTGATTGGGGCTCTATGTTTTCTGGCTTCTCATTTGCTAATGGAGGAATTATGACAAACCAAGGAGCTGTTTCACTTAAAGCATATTCAAATGGAGGTATTGCAAATACTCCACAACTTGCTCTTTTTGGTGAAGGTAGAATGCCAGAAGCTTATGTTCCACTTCCTGATGGAAGAACAATTCCTGTTACTATGAAAAATAATCAAAGTGGTACAAATATTGTATTAAATATTGAAAATAAAACAGGACAATCTATAGATGCTAGTCAAATTAGTCAAGTAACAAAAGTAGATAGTGAAGGGAAAAAGATAGAAATTATATCAATAATAATGGATGCATACAATAGAAATACTATGCAACTTAGAGATTTATTTAAAGGAGGTATGTAATATGGCTATTTTCCCTCAGATTGCACCAAATTCTTTTGAAGAAGATGATTATATTCCTTTAAATGGAGTAAGCTTTAATGGAGGATATGAACAAACAGTATCAAAGTTTTCTAGAAATCCACAAATTTTTTATATGACATTTTCTTCTTTAACTGTTGAAAAGGCAACTGAAATAAGAAATTTTCTACTTTTGCATAAAGGTATTAGTTTTTCTTTTATTCATCCTTTAACTTATAAAACTTATGAAGTGAAATTTAAAGAAGAAAAATTGAAAATAAAGTGGGAATCACCACTTTATAGAAGTACATCAATTATTCTTTATGAGGTGTGAGATGGAATTATCAACTAAAATAAAAATAGAAAAAAATATTCTAGCAAGTAATTCAGTTTGGCTTAGTATGTTAGAAATAAATATTCCATCAGTAGCAGAGGTTTTAAGAATTGTAAATAATAATGAAGATATTAATTGGAGAGATAAAACATGGCTTAGATTTCCTTTTGAACTTGATGAGATTTCTCAATCAGCAAATGCTGAAATAAGTCAATTTCAAATAAAAGTAGGGAATGTAAAAAATATAATTGGACAATATATAAGACAATATGATAACTATATAAAGGTTAATGGATTTGAACCAATTACAGTAGTTTTATATATTGTAAATAGTAAAGATTTAGCAAATGTAACTCCGATATATAGTACAAATCTAATACTTACAACTTCAAGTTTGAATCATATAGAAGTGAGTTTTACTGTAAGTGCTAGAAATTTATTCCGTGCTAGAGCTCCTCAAATAAGAATGTTCCCAAACTCTTGTAGGTTTAAGTTTAAATCTTCTCTTTGTGGATATACAGGACCTGAAACAGAGTGTAATAAAACACTATCAAGATGTAGGCAACTTTTGAATTCAAAAAGATTTGGTGGTTTTCCTGCAATTGGAAATAAAGGGGTGTCAATATGATAGATAAATTCATAGGAATACCTTTTGTTTCAAGAGGTAGAAGTTTTAAAGGGTGCGATTGTTATGGTCTTGTAAAACTTTATTATAAAGAGGTTCTAAATATAGAAATTCCAGAAACTATAATTACTGCAGATCAACCAAGAAGAACCTTTGCAAATTATTTAAATGAGATTTCAAAAAATTGGTCTTTAACAAATCCTTCAAAAAATGTAGTTATTGCAATGGCTGTAAATGCTGAACATCCCAGTTTAGTAACTCACTTTGCAGTTATGATTGATGAAAAGAGATTTATTGATACTAGGGAAAATATGAGTTCATATCTTACAAGTATTGATGATGAAAAAGTAAAAAATCAAATAAAAGGATTTTATAAATGGCAACATTAACAACAATATTAAATCCTTTTAATCCAAATGAAAAAATAGTTAAAACTTTAGAGAATTGTTTTATTTGGGAATGTTTAGCTCCATATAGTGAAGATATAGAATTTGTAGTTAGTTTAAATGGAGAAATTACAGAAAATTATGAGTATAGATTAAAAGAAAATGATTTTTTAGCAGTAGTTCCAATTCCTGCTGGTGGTGGAGGTGGTGGTAAAAATATAATTAAACTTGTAGCAATGGTAGCATTAAGTATTGCAGCTCCACATTTAGGATATGCTCTTAGTTCTAGTATAGGATTTGGTTTATCTCAAACTGCTTATTATATTGCAACAGGTGCAATTATGATTGGAGGAGGGCTTTTAATAAATGCTCTTTTACCAACTGCTACTCCTTCTATTTCCACTTCTACAGCTTTAAATGAAGTTTCACCAACTTATGCTTATAGTGGTGGTTCAAATGCAAGAGAAGTAGGAACAGTTTTACCAATTATGTTAGGAGTTGCAAGAGTAACTCCCCCTATTATTTCTAGTTATTTATCACTTGAAGGTGATAAACAACATTTAAATATATTAATGGCTGTAAATGATGGAATAGTAAATAGTATAAGTGATATAGAGATAAATGGTCAAGCAATATCAAATTTTAATGAAGTTAATTACTATACAACTTTAGGTACAACAAATCAAACAGTTATTGGAAATTTTAGAGATACTGCAACGACTATTTCATTAAATAGAAATTTGAATGAATTAAATTATGAAACTTCTTATACAACAATTGGAAATAGTATAAATGAATTAGAAGTTATTATGCTTTTTCCTAATGGTCTTTTTATAATTGAAGATAGTGGCAACTATGCAAGTAAATCTGTGAGCTTTCAGATAAGTTATAAAAAGAGTAGAAGTTCTACTTGGATAACTCAATCTTATACAGTTTCAAATACTTATAAAACTATAAAAAGATTGAGTTATAGATTTAAAAATCTTGAATCAGATTCTTATGATGTAAAAGTAAAAAGAATAAGTGGTTTTGATACAAATACAAGAGTAGCAAATGGGTTGAGTTTAGAGTATATAAATGAAGTTGTTTATGATGATTTTTCTTATCCTGGTGTTGCATTACTTTCAATTAATGCAATGGCAACAGACCAATTAAATGGTAGTTTTCCAACTATTACTTGTCTAGTAAATAATACAGGTTCAATAAAATTAAAATCAAATCCAGCATGGGCTTGTTATGATTTACTAAAAAGAGAAGGGATTCCAGATAGTGATATAGATATTACAAAGTTTCAAGAATGGGCAGACTATTGTGTAAATAAAGGTTTAACTGTTGGATTATACTTAGATTCTCAACAAGAACTGCAATCAGCTTTAAATTTAATATCAGTTTTAGGTCGTGCTATAGTTGTTCAATTTGGAAGTATATTTACTCCTATAATAGATAAAAATGTAGATATCCCAACTCAAGGTTTTTTATTTACAAGTGGAAATATAATTGATAGCTCTTTTTCAATATCTTATATTCCTTACAATGAAAGAAGTAATACTGTTGAAATTACATATTATGATGAAAATGATAGTTATAAAGCAAAAACAGTTCAAGTACAATCTCATGATTTTGATTCAAAAACAATGGAGATTAAATCTTCAATCAATTTATATGGTTGTACAAAAAGAGAAATGGCATCTTCTTATGCAAAATTCTTACTAAATAAAAATAGATATATTTCTGAAACGGTCTCATTTACTGCCTTTGTAGATGCAATTGCTTGTAATGTAGGAGATGTAATAAAAGTAGGCGTTAAGTATATGACAAATACTTTAGCAGATGGAAGAATTTTGGGAAGTGAAAATGGTATTTTATATATTGATCAAGAAGTCGAACTTTTAGCTTATGAAGATTATGAAATTCAAATTAGATGTTTAAATGATGAAATTATAACTATTACTATTCCAAAGGTTAATAGTGACATTGTAACTAATACTATTTTTGTAGGAAATTTCCCACGGGAAATTAATAAATTTGATGTATATGCTCTTGGAAGACTTGATACAGAGGCTACTAATCTTTATAGAGTTACAAGTATTACAAGAGCTAATGATTTAAAAAGAAAGATTACAGCTATTGAATATAACCCAGATGTTTATAATGATAATGTAATTATAGATGTAGAGCCTGTGATGATATTGAATAACACAACAAATTTAAAAGTTGAAGAAGTTTTAATTCAAAAAAATGATAATACAGTTTCTGAAATATTAGTAGTATCTTTTAACAGTAATAAATTAATAAATACAGTTTATTTAAATGGCAAAAAAATAGGGACTACTTCAACAAACTCTTTTGAAATTGAAAATAGACTTACTAGAGGTGTTGAGTATGAAATAAGAGTAAATGAGAAGACTATAGTACATATTTTTGAAGGATTATTGAAAAAAGTTTCAACTCCTAAAAATTTAGAAGTAGAATTATTATCTACAAATACAGTTATTTCGTGGACACAAGTTCCTTTTGCAGTTGGATATAGGATTTATCACAATGATGTGGTAATTGAAAATAACATAAAATCAACTACTTTTAATTATAAACTTTTATCAAATGGAATACATAACTTTAAAGTTGAAGCTTTAAATGTTGCATTAAAACCAAGTGATGTAGTTGAAATAAATATTACAGTTGAAGTTCCTCTTTCTCCTAATGTTGAAGTAAGTTACAAAGGTGAAAATGTTGTTGTTAAATGGGAAGAGTCAAATTCTACTTATCCTATACAACACTATATTATAAGCCATGATGGTTTAGTAACTTATGCAAAAACTACAACATATACCACAAAAGTTTCATGGGCTTCAAATAAGATATCAATTCAAGCTGTAGATATAGTAGGAAATGTATCAACTCTTAGAACTGTAATAAGTGAAATAACAGTTCCACAAACAACTGAAGTTACTTCAAAAGTAATAGATAACAATGTTTTACTTTATTGGAAACAAATTGCAAAAACTTTACCAATATCATATGTAGAAATTAAAAAAGGTGAAACTCTTGCAGTTGCAGAATCAATAGGAACTAATAGTGGAACTTTTGCAAATCTTTTTGAATCAAAAAGTGCTTATTACACTTATTGGATTACTCCTATTGATACAGCAGGAAATAAAGGTCAAAGTTTAAGTACAACAGCACTTGTAAATGAGCCACCAGATTATGTATTAAATGCTCAATGGATTAGTAGTTTTGGAGGTACAAAAAGTAATGCTTTTGTTGATAATGGGAAATTGTATCTTGGTATTAAAAATGAGACTTTTCAAGCACATTTTACTGCAAATAGTTGGACTACACCACAAGCTCAAGTAAATGCAGGGTATTTATTATATGCTCAACCATTTGCAACAACTTCATACTATGAAGAGATATTTGATTATGGAACTATTTTGCCATCAACCACAGTTACAGTAACACTTGATTATGAAAGAGTAGGCTCTGGAGGGTTTAAAATAGATATTTCTACAAGTTCTAATGGAACGAGTTGGAATTTAAATAGTGATACTTCAAAAGTAACATCTTCAAATTTTAGATATGTAAAAGTAAAAGTAAGTTTTGTGGGGAGTATAAAGGATGCATTTATAATTAATACAATGGAGGTAAAGCTTGATAGTAAAATTAAGAGTGATAATGGAAAGGCTACTTCATTATCTACTGATACAGCAGGAACAGTTGTTTATTTTAATAAGACATTTGTAGATATTGTAAATATCACAATTACTCCTCTTGGAACTACAAGAAAAACATTTGTTTGTGATTTTACAGATGTTCCTAACCCAACTTCTTTTAAAGTGTATATGTACGATATGAATGGAAATAGAATAAATAGCGACTTTACTTGGTCAGCGGAAGGATATTAAATGGCAGATTTTAGTTTACCAACTTTAGTAACAACATATGCAGATTTTTTAACACAAATGAAGCAAAGAGATGAAGATATTATAAAAATGCTTGATGGAACGACTACATCAAATCTTCCATCAGGTGCTAAACGCTGGAATACAAGTGGAAATAAATGGGAGAAATATAATGGTAGTGTTTGGAGTGATTTATCTACTCTTTATGAAATAAAAGTAAGAGATAGTGATAAATTAAATGGACAAGCTGCTACTTATTATGCAATAGCATCACATACTCACACAGGTTATGCAGCTTTAAATCATACACATAGTGATTATGCCCTTGTAGGACATAATCATGATAGTGCATATCTTGGTAAATCAGCACAAGCTAGTGATAGTGCAAAATTAACAGGTTATTCTCCAAGTATGGCAACTAATCCAACTACTATAGGGTTAAGAGATGCTTCTGGAGATTTTTATGCAAGGCTTTTTAGAAGTACTTATGCTGAACAAACATCAGCTCCAGCAATAACTGCAGATATTTGTTTTAGAAATGATGCTATTAATGATAATTATATGAGATTTATGTCTAGTGATGCTTTTAAATCTTGGCTTGCAAGTATTGGAGTATCAATAACTGATACAAATACATGGAGAAGTATTACTGACTCAGTATCTACGGAAAGTTCTACTATAGGTGCTAGTGCAACAGCTGTTAATATAGCGTATAATAAAGGAGTTGAAGCTTTAAATAAAGCCAATACAGTAGTTACAACAACTGCTATAGGAACAGCTATAGTTAGTTTAAGTAACGGTTCTGTTGGTAGTTATGCTTTTATGAACCTTTTTAATGAAGTAACACTTTCTTATGGTCAAACTGTAGCTGGTAGTAATTTATCCGTTTATCATATAAATGGAACAAGTAGTACACGAAATTTTACAGGTACTTGGAAGTATCTTGGTAGAAATGATTATTTTTTTGGATTGTTTTTAAGAATAGCATAAAGGAAGATAAAAATGAGATTTACAGAAATAAGAGATTTAAAATATGTTACAGCTGATAACTCACTTATTGATTTATTAGTTACATGTAAAGAGTATGGGGAAATACCTATAACTCTTAATTTAGTTGATACCGAAGATATACATATCTTTGTTGATAAGAAAGGAAAAGAATATCTACTAGAGGAGTATTGTAAAACACAAAAGATATCACCTTATATAGAGCCTAAACTGCTCTTAATAGTTCCAAACTCTATAACTATGAGACAAGCTAGACTATATTTACTTAATATAGATTTATTAGATGCTGTTGAAGAGATTATTGCTCAAAACAGAAAATGGCAAATTGAGTGGGAATATGCAATAGAAGTAAAAAGAGATAGTTTTATAGTTGAAGCTATTCAAAATAGTTTTAATTTAACAGATGAACAAATAGATAGTATGTTTGTTGAAGCAAATAAAATTTAATAAAAAGGGAAGTTATGGATTTTAGAAATATAGAAATTTGGTATATATTTGGATTAATATTTTTTCTAACATTTTTATACAAAATTGAAGAAATGATAGAAGATGAAAGTTATAAAACAAAAAGTAGAAAAGTTTTATTTTTTTTAACAACAACTAGTACATTAGTTGCTGCAATTGTAGGAACAATTTGTTGGGTAACACTTGAAGAAATGAAAATACAATTTATGATATTTGGTATATCTGTACAACTTAAAGGATGGATAAATGTATTTATTTCAATCACTATACCTTTTTTCTATAAAGAGATGATTTTACTTGTAAAAAGAAAAATGACTATTTTAGCGACAAAGGAGTGAAAATGATATTTACAATTTTTCAATTGACTTCTCTTATGTGTTTTGTTTTTGCAATAAAAGTAAAAATGTATAAAACCAATATAACAGGCTTTATAACTGTTTTAGTTGTGATGTTATCTGTTGTTTTTTATCATTTATTTATAAATTATTTTGATAAAGAGCTATTTGAACAGATACATTATTTGCTAATAACAGGGCTTTTGATATTTATATCTATTAGATCTACATATAAAAAAATTTTGATAAATAGGACTTGTAATGTTCACTAATTTAATTTCAAAGTTTAATACAAATATTTTATTAGGAATTATTGTTGTTGTAGGTGTATATAGTTATTTTATAAGTTCTAGTTTAGATAGTACAAAAGAAAAGTTAAATAAAAAAGAGAAAGATTATAAAGAGTTAGAAATATCTTTTAATATCGCTGTGCAAGAATATGAAAAACAACTTGATTTTGAAAAAAATAAAGCAATTTTTGAAACAACTACTTTAAAAGAAAAAGAGAATGTTGTAAGAGCTGCTTCAAAAGTAAAAGAGGAAGTAATCAAAAGAGGGGAGGTAAAAGATGAAAAAAATTCAGATTTTATTGTTACTAAGTTTTAGTTTGATTTTATTTATAGGTTGCTCTACAAAAGAGCCACCTGTAATATTTAAAAATAAAATGGTTTGCTTTGATATGCAAAAAGTAGAGCAAAGTGAAAAGGTAGATATTAGAGTTCATAAAGATGATTTAGATTTATTTGTTGCTAGGTCAAATGAGTTACAAGGAAATATAAATTTTTATGAATCTCAAATAGATAGATATAATGAGTTTTGTAAAAAAGAGTTAGATAAAAATTTCCCATGGGAAAAAACAAAGGAATATGAAAAATGAAATTAAGAAGTGTAAAAGAGGCTATAGAAATAGGCTTAAAAGATTATTTAGGACATTATAAACAAGCTGTTAAATCTTTTTGGCAATTTGATACGGTTATAAATGGTTTACCAGTTGAATATTTTTTTATAGCTCAAGCTGTTCAAGAGAGCAGATTTCATTCTGAAGCAGTAAGTCCAGTTGGAGCTTTGGGAATAGCTCAATTTATGCCACAAACTGCAAGAGAAGTAGGAGCAGGATTAAGCAGACATTATCTGTTTAAAAATGGGTTTGAGCCTAAAAATTCAATTCAATCTGTTTATGCTCAAGTTTTTTATATGAATAATCTTTGTAAAAGTTGGAAGTTAGAAAGAACAACATTTCAACGATTTGAATTAGCTTTAGCTTCTTACAATGCTGGATTAGGAAATATCATAAAAGCTCAAAAAATATCGGGTGATAAGAGAAATTGGGAAGATATAAAAGGCTCTTTGGTTAAAGTAACTGGAAAATATAGTAATGAAACTTTGGGTTATATAAATAATATTATAGGGTATTCTAATATTATGAAAGATATGCAAAAAATTGATTTTTAGTATAAATATTTTATAATTTTATATCAGCAGTTAGTCCCTAATAATTGCTGATTATTTTTATTTTTTAATATTTTAAATTTAATATATAGTTACTCCACCAGTTCATTAAAGGCTTTTGTCTTTCAAGATATACTATTCTATTTTTATAAGATAGTTCAACTTTTCCTTCTTTATGGTGGTCTAGCACACTTTCTATTATTCTAGTATCTATTTTATGTATATCTTGTTTCTCTTCAGTGATTGTTCTAAAGCTACCTCTAAAGCTATGTAAAGATTGTTTTTTTTCTGCTGTAAATCCCAATCTTATTAAAGCTTGGTTTGGGCTTTCCCTATTAATAGGACTTATATTATCAGTTCCTATAAATATAAACTCTTTTAAGTTTGTATATCTTGAAGAAAACTCTTTTTGTTCATTTAAAATGTTTATAACTTCATCTGTCAAAGGTAACATAAAATCTTGTAAATTATGATTTTTAACTTTCATTAAATTTCTTGGAATAGTTAAAATTTTATTTTCAAAATCTATATATTCCCATTTTAAAAAGCATAAATTATAAGCTCTTAAGGGTATATGTAAAACAAATTTTAAAGCATTTTTTATAGATATGCTTCCATTATATCCATATACTTTATTTACAAGTTCTTTAAAAATATCCTCATCTGTAATTTTTGCATAGTTATTTCTAACTCTCTTTTCTACAAGAACATCATTTTTATTTATATTTGCTAAATAGTTGTATTCACAATAATCTTTCAAAACTGCAAAAGCCCATAAATTTTGAAGATAGTTAAAAAGTCTTGAAGCCGTCTCTTTTGCTGTTTTTTCTTTATCTTCTAAAAGTTTTAATAATTCTAATTTTGTAATATCTTTTATATTTCTATCTTTAAATCTTGGTAAAACATAGTTTAAAAAGAGATTATATTTTCTATCATATGTTACTTTTTCAAGTGTCTTTTTTTGTCTAATAAACCACTCTTCCATAACATTTTGAAATAAACCTTTATTGTTTATTTGTTCTTCATTCTTTATATTTTTCTCTTGTTCTATTGGATCTATGTTATTAGAAATAGTTTGTTTTAAATTGGCTCTTAACTCTCTTGCTTTAGATAAACTAATAGTTGGATAAATTCCTAAAGATTTTTTTCGTCTTTTTTTAAGTGTAGGTGAAACATAAACAAACTCCCATATTTTACTACCATTTACTTTTATAAGTAAATGTAATCCTTGCCCATCACTTAATGTGTATTCTTTTGTTTTTGGTTTAGAATTTGATATTTTTGTATCTGTTAGAGGAGTTGGAATTTTTGGCATTTTTATATTCTTTATTTCATTTTTGTTACTTCATAAAATAAATGTAACATAAAAATTATAACAAAGGTAACATAAAAGGTAACAAAGATTTAAAGATTATAGGGTATTATATAAGACTATAAAAGATTAAAATTATTTTTAAATTATCGATAAAACAGTCATTTGGTAGATTATTTGATATGATAAGAGATTAATTTATGGTGGAGATGTGCGGGATCGAACCGCAGTCTTAAAACAGCTTATATTAGCGTCTACATGCTTAGCGAAGTTGAAAAAATTCATTTTATGACAACTCAACTTCCAAAAGCAATCGTAAAACTAAGATTTTAAATTTTCTCTTTTAAGCCAAATCAACTCTTAAAAGATAATCTATCTATTGTGAACCTGCATTTATCTACATAGATAGAATCTGTAGTGCAAGTCTCCGTTAGACTCAAGCCCGAAGGCGAGTCAGTAAGTTGTTAAACTTACGCAGCTTTAGCGTAAGCTGGAGCGTAATTTGTATTGTTTGCGTCTAAAAAAAATGAACCGCGTAACGGCATGTTCAGGCCGACATGCAACTAATACTCACTGCTCTAATCGATACCAAGTCATCCCCATAACTTAAAAGTTAAGTTTACATAAGTAATTATTAAAAGCTTGTTAATTGTAATTAAAATGTTATTTAATAATAAATTTTTATTTACTTCACTTTTTCTTTTAGTTTAAAATTGTATAATCTTTATATAAAAATATAATGGAGTGAATAAATGAGCAAAAAAGGTATTTTAATTATTGGGGCAGGTGGTGTAAGTAGGGTTGCTACTGTTAAATGTGCTATGAATATTGATACATTTGAAAAAATTACACTAGCTTCAAGAACAGTTTCAAAGTGTGAAGCAATTGCTGCTGATATTTTAAAAAATCAAGGTGTAAAGATAGATGTAGCTTCGGTAGATGCTGATAATGTAGATGAATTAGTAAAATTAATAGAAAAAGTGAATCCAAAATTAGTATTAAATGTTGCTTTACCTTATCAAGATTTGACAATTATGGATGCTTGTACAAAATGTAAGGTTGATTATGTAGATACTGCAAATTATGAACATCCTGATGAAGCTAAATTTGAATATAAAGAGCAGTGGGCAAGAGATGGGCAATTTAAAGAAGCTGGAATTATGGCACTTTTAGGTTCAGGTTTTGATCCAGGTGTTACAGGAGTATTTTGTGCATATGCTCAACAAAATTTATTTGATGAAATTCACTATATAGATATTATGGATTGTAATGCAGGTGACCATGGTTATAAATTTGCAACAAATTTTAATCCAGAGATAAATCTTAGAGAAGTATCTGCAAATGGAAGATATTGGGAGAATGGACAATGGATAGAGACAAAACCTCTTGAAATTAGAGTAGATCACGATTATCCAGAAATTGGAGTAAAGGCTTCTTATTTACTTTATCATGAAGAGTTAGAGTCTTTAGCAAAAAATATTAAAGGTTTAAAAAGAATTAGATTCTTTATGACTTTTGGAGATAGTTATATTCAACATATGAATTGTTTACAAAATGTTGGAATGCTTGGAATTGAGCCAGTAGAACACCAAGGACAAAAAATTATTCCAATAGAGTTTTTAAAAACTTTATTACCAGATCCTGCTAGTTTAGGACCACGAACAGTTGGGCAAACAAATATTGGTTGTATAATTGAAGGTATAAAAGATGGAAAACTAAAAAAAGTATATATTTACAATGTTTGTGATCATCAAGAGTGTTATAGAGAAACAGGTGCACAAGCAGTAAGTTATACAACAGGAGTTCCAGCTATGATTGGTTCTAAACTACTTTATAAAGGTATTTGGAAAAATCAAGGAGTATTTAATATTGAAGAGTTTGATGCAAAACCATTTATGGATGAGTTAATGACACAAGGTCTTCCTTGGAAAATTATTGAATTATAAAATCAGATTTTAGAAAAATTTTGTTTACAAAAGAGATAAGAATTTAGTTATTTATAAAAAATAAATTTCTAAATTCTTACTTTTTTAGCCTTATTTTTGAAAAAAATCTCTTAAACTTTTATCTGTTTTTAGTAGAAAATAGATAAAAATTTTAAACATTAGGAAAAATATATGACAAAGCAAATTATTAACTCTTTTGAAGAGCTTCCAAGTCCAGCATATGTTTGTGAAGAAGAGCTTTTAGAAAAAAATTTAAAACTTTTGAAAAAAATTCAAGATGAAACAGGAATTAAAATTCTTTTAGCTCTAAAAGGTTTTGCTATGCACTCAACTTTTGATTTATGTAGAAAATATCTAAAAGGTTGTTGTGCTTCAGGACTTCATGAGGCTCTTTTAGCAAAAAAAGAGTTTGGCTTAGAAGTTCATACTTATAGCCCAGCTTTTAAAGATGAAGAGATTGATGAAATTATCTCTTTATCTAATCATTTAGTTTTTAACTCTTTTAATCAACTAAAAAGATATAAAGATAAAGCTTTTGGTAAAGTATCTTTAGGAGTTAGATTAAATCCTGAATATTCAAGCGTTGAGGTAGATTTATATAATCCTTGTGCACCAAATTCAAGATTAGGTATTACAAAAGCAAATTTTGATGAAACTCAACTAGAATTTTTAGAAGGTTTTCATTTTCATGCACTTTGTGAACAAAATATAGATGCACTTGAAGGAGCTTTGGCAAATTTTGAGAAAAATTTCAGCCAATATTTTTCTAAACTTAAATGGGTAAATTTTGGTGGTGGACACCATATAACAAGAGCTGATTATGATGTGGAAGGTTTAATCAAACTTTTAAAAGATTTTAAAGCTAGATATCCTCATTTAGAGGTTTATATGGAACCAGGTGAAGCTGTTGGTTGGCAAACTGGTTATTTAGTTGCAACGGTTCTTGATATTATTGAAAATGGAATGAATTTAGTAATTCTTGATACAAGTGCAGAGGCTCATATGCCAGATACTTTAGCTATGCCATATCGTGCAATGATTAGAAATAGTGGAGTGGCATTTGAAAAAAAATATACATATATATTAGGTGGAAATACTTGTTTAGCTGGAGATATTATTGGTGATTACTCTTTTGATGAGCCTTTAAAAGTAGGGGATAAAATAATTTTAGAAGATATGATTCACTATACAATGGTAAAAACGACAACATTCAATGGTATAAAATTACCATCAATAGTTATAAAGACTAAAGAAAACAGTTATAAAATAATAAAAAACTTTGGATATGAAGATTATAAAATGAGGCTTTCATAAAAAATTAGGAGTGAGAATGGGACATGATAGAAGCTTATTAAAACATACTTTTGAAGATAAAGATGTAATTGATACATTTGAAGATATTGAACATGGGAAAGATAAAAAAAGAAAAAGAAAAGAGTTAGATGAGAAGATTGAAGATGGTGAACAAAAAGTTCAAGTTTGGATTAAAAAAGCTACTTTAGAGTACCAAAAGGAACTAACACTACTTCAAATAGAGCTTTTAAAATTACAAAATTATGTTAAAGATAATGGACTTAAAGTTTTAATTATTTTTGAAGGAAGAGATGCTGCAGGAAAAGGTGGAACTATAAAAAGAGTAACCGAGCATTTAAATCCAAGAGGAGCTAGAATTGTTGCTTTAGAAAAACCAAGTGATGTTGAAAAGACACAATGGTATTTTCAAAGATATATACAACACCTTCCAAGTGCAGGAGAGATAGTATTATTTGATAGAAGTTGGTACAATAGGGCTGGAGTTGAGCCTGTTATGGGGTTTTGTACAAAAGAACAACATATGCAATTTTTAAGAGATGTCCCTGATTTTGAGAAAATGCTTGTTGAATCTGGAATTATACTTTTTAAGTTTTATTTCTCTGTTTCTAAAAAAGAGCAAGAAAAAAGATTTAAAAAAAGAGAAACAGATTTATTAAAACAGTATAAATTATCACCAATAGATCAACAATCACAAAAATTATGGGATCAATATACAGCTACAAAATATTCAATGTTAATGGCTTCGCATACTCCAATCTCACCTTGGATAATTGTAAAAAGTGATAATAATAAAAAGGCTAGATTAAATTGTATGAGATATATTTTAAATAGTATTAACTATGATAAAAAGTCAAAAGATAAAACTCTTTTTAAAATAGATAAGAAAATTATTATAAATGGTTCTGTTGAGCTTGAGAATATGGAACAAAAACATCAAGCTTCAAAAATAAAGAAGGATGAAAAATGAATTTAAATGAATTTGATAAAACATCTCAAGTAGGGCTTTATGTTTCTAAAGAAGAGCATCCAATCTTTGGAAAAAAATATATAGCAAGATTTCAACATGATAAAAAAAGATATGTTAAAGTTTTAGGATATGTTAAAAAAGATAGTTTAACTTTACAAAAAGCTGTAAGATTATTTGAAGATTTTAGATCAAAAGTTACAGGTTATAAGGAAGAGATTTCTTTAGAAAAAGAGAAATTAACAAAAGATATCTCTGAAAATATAAAAATAAGTGATACTTTAAAAGCTATACAAGAAGAAAATAAATTTTTAAAATCTTTATTAAAAAATTATAAAAAATTGAGTCCAGATGCTTTAGAAGAGGGAATTCAAAAAATTTATGATTTACAAGATTTAAAACCTTATCAAATAGAGTTAATTAAACTTCAAAATTGGTTAGAAAAAGAGAATAAGCGAATGATTATTATCTTTGAAGGAAGAGATGCTTCTGGAAAAGGAGGAGCAATTCGTAGAATTACAAGATATATGAATAATAAACATTATAGAGTTGTAGCACTTGGAAAACCAACGGAAACACAAAGAAATCAGTGGTTTTTACAAAGATATATTGAACACTTTCCAACTGGTGGAGAAGTGGTTTTATTTGATAGGTCTTGGTATAATCGTGCTATGGTTGAGCCAATTTTTGGATTTTGTACACCAGAAGAGCATGAAATTTTTATGGAAGATATTGTAAATTTTGAACAAGATTTGGTAAGACAAGGAATGATTTTAATTAAACTATATTTTTCTGTTTCAAAAGAGGAGCAAAAAAGAAGATTTGATAGAAGAATAAATGACCCTCTAAGACAATGGAAATTTTCAGAAGTTGATATGCAAGCACAAGACTTATGGGATGAATTTTCTGAAAAAAAATATGAGATGCTAAGAAGAACAACATCAAGAAGTGCACCATGGCATATAATTAGAAGTGATAATAAGCATTTAGCAAGGCTTGAAGCACTTAAAATTATATTAAATTCTGTTGATTATGATGGAAGAAATTATTCTCTCAACTTTGAAGCAAATGAAGAGATAAATATCTCTGTTCAAAGAGAGTTACTACAAATGAGAAAAACAAAAGATTATTAATCTTTTGTTTTTTATTTTAAAAATCTACAAAAAATTGCTTAAAGAAAAGCCTTATTTAAATTTAGATAGAATATTTGCTAAAATTAAAATTCGGAGTAAATTTGATGGAATTTAAAGCAAATAGAGTTGATGAAGCAAATGTTGAAATAACTGCGACACTTTCAAAAGAATTAATTGAAAAAAATTTAGATAATGTAGCAAAAACTGCTGCAAAAACTATGAATGTTCAAGGATTTAGAAAAGGGAAAGTTCCTGTTGCTGTTGTTAAACAAAGATATGCAGATAAGTTACTTGAAGATGCACAAGGTGAGGCTGTTAGAAAAGTTTTAAATGAAGGTTTAAAATTACTCGAGCTTAAAAATGATGATTTAATAGGTGAGCCAAGTATCTCTAAATTTGATAAAAAAGATGATGGAAGTGTTGAATTAGAGATTTCTGTAGCTTGTAAACCAAAAATAGATTTGGGAGATTATAAAACATTAGTTCCTGAAGTAAAAGAGATTGAAGTTGGGATTGAGAAAATTGATGCAAGATTAACTGAAATTGCAAGTCAATCAGCACCGTTAGAAAAAATCTCTCGAAAAAGAGCTGCAAAAGAGGGTGATTATGCAGTGATTGATTTTGAAGGATTTGTTGATGGTGTAGCTTTTGAAGGTGGAAAAGCTGAAAAATATCCATTACAATTAGGTTCAAACTCTTTTATTCCAGGATTTGAAGAACAAGTTATTGGTATGAAATATGAAGAGCAAAAAGATATTACTGTAACTTTCCCAAAAGAGTATCAAGCAAAAGATTTAGCTGGAAAAGAGGCTGTATTTAAAGTAACTTTACATGAAATTCAAGAAAGAGTACCTTCTGAATTAAATGATGAATTTGCACAAAAAATGTTACCAAATGAAAAAGATGTAACACTTGATACTTTAAGAGAAAAAATTAAAGAACAAATGGTAGCAACTGAGAAAGCAACATATTATAGAGAAGAGTTAAAACCAACTTTCTTAGAGACTCTAGTTGAGAAAATCAATTTTGCATTACCAAAAATTGTAGTTGATCAAGAAGTTAATTTTGCACTAAATAATAAAATTAGATCTATGAGTGAAGAGCAAATCAATGAGTTAAAAGATGATGCTTCTAAAGTTGAAGCAATAAGGGAAGAGTTAAAAACTGATGCTACAAACTCTGTAAAAGCTACATTTATTATTGATGCTTTAGCAAAAGCTGAAAAAGTTGAAGTAAGTGATCAAGAAGTTACTCAACTATTATATTTTGAAGCATTACAAATGGGACAAAATCCACAAAATGTTATTAAACAATACCAAGAAGCTGGATATTTACCTGCAATTAAAATGTCAATTATTGAAGAGAAAGTTATCTCTAAACTATTTGATGAGAAATTAGCAAAATAATTTTAGGATAGAAAATGAGTTATATACCATATGTAGTTGAAAAAACTGGTCGAGGAGAGAGAAGTTATGATATTTATTCAAGACTTCTAAAAGATAGAATTATCATGTTAAGTGGTGAAATAAATGATGCCGTTGCTTCAACTGTTGTGGCTCAGCTTCTATTTTTAGAAGCTGAAGATCCTGAAAAAGATATCTATTTATATATAAACTCTCCAGGTGGAGTAGTTACTAGTGGTATGTCAATTTTTGATACTATGAACTATATTAAACCGGATGTTTGTACTATTTGTATAGGACAAGCTGCATCTATGGGGGCTTTTTTACTTAGTTCAGGAACAAAAGGTAAAAGATACTCTCTTCCTAATTCAAGAATTATGATTCATCAACCATTAGGTGGAGCTAGAGGACAAGCAACAGATATCCAAATTCAAGCAAAAGAGATTCAAAGGTTAAAAGATAGTTTAAACTCTATTTTAGCTAGTCAAACAGGTCAAGATTTTGCTACTATTGAAAAAGATACAGATAGGGACAATTTTATGAGTGCAGCTGAAGCTTGCGCTTATGGTCTTATTGATGAAGTTATTGAAAAACATAAATAAAGAGTCAAGATAAAAGATGATTAGAGAAATAATTACATATCCAAATAAACTTCTTAGAACAAAATCTAAAGATGTAGAAGTTTTTAATGAAGAACTTCATACTCTTTTAGATGATATGTATGAAACTATGATTTCTGCAAAAGGTGTGGGACTTGCTGCTATTCAAGTTGCAGTTCCACTTAATATTTTAATTATAAATATTCCAAATGAAGAAGATATTCAAGATAAAAATGAGTTAATTGAGGCAATAAATCCAAAAATTACTCATAAAGATGGAGTTCAAGTTTATCAAGAGGGATGTCTTAGTGTCCCTGGATATTATGAAGATATTACAAGAGCAAATCATATTATTGTTGAATATTTTAATAGATTTGGTGAAAAACAAGTTATGGAAACTGAAGGCTTTTTAGCTGTTGCTTGGCAACATGAGATGGAGCATTTAGAAGGTCATGTTTTTATAGAAAATCTATCTTTTACAAAAAGACAAAAGTTTGAAAAAGAGTGGAAGAGAAAATTAAAAGAGAAAAAATAATTTTCTCTTTTATACACCTTTTTTAAGTATATTTATAATTAAAATTAATAAAAATCCATTAATAAACCCCCAAACTATCCAGAAAAATACCTTTTCAAATTTTGAGGCAAAAACATCTTTAAAGTTATAAGGACAAGCTTTTATTGTCAAGTAAAAAAATATTGCAATGGCAATTAAAAAACTATAAATATTTACTTGGGCAAAAAGAATTGTTAGAAAAGAAAAGAATGGTGCAAAAACTGTAAGAGCAAAAAATTTACCATATTTTTTTCTTTTTGTTGTTCCATTAAAATATCCTACTGTAAAACCACAATTTGGACAAATTGTTCCCATCCTAGATAGAATTTTGGCTTTACAATCAGGACAATTCATAAGTGATGACATATAAAATCCTAATTTTTTGTTTATTATATCAACTAATGTTTTAAATGAATCATTTTAAATATACAATTTTTTATAAATAATTATATATAATAAAATAAATTATTTTGGATATATTTATGAAAATTATAAAATCGGCAGTTCAAGAATTAATTGATGCAACAGTTATAGATGTTGAAGCTAGTTTTACAAAAGGAATGCCTAGTTTTACAATAGTAGGAATGGTAAGTACAAATATAAATGAGTCAAAAGATAGAGTAAAATCAGCACTTTTAATAAATGATTTTAAATTTCCACCTTTAAAAATAACAATAAATTTATCACCCTCAGAAATAAGTAAAAAAGGAACGCATTTTGATTTAGCAATTGCTCTTCAAATTGCACTATTTGATGAACAAAAATTAGAGTTTGGAGACTATTTTTTCTTTGGAGAGTTGGCTCTTGATGGAACAATAAAAGATACAAGCCATATTTTCGCAATAGTGTTATCTTTAGCTAAAAAATTAGTTTTAAAAAAGGTTGTAGTTTGTGAACAAAGTGCTGAGAAATTGGCAAATATTCGAAATATTGATCTCTATGTTGTAAATAGTTTAAATAGTGCAATAGAGTTTGTAAAAAGTGATGAAAAAGAGAAGTTTATTTATAAAAAAGAGCAAAAGAAATATAAAGAGATTGAAATATTTGATGAAAAATATTTTTATGATACAAATTATCTAGAAGATTTTAAAGATGTTTTAGGACAAGATATGGCTAAATATGCAGCACTAATAAGTGCTGCTGGAAACCATAATTTAATTATGGAAGGAAGTCCTGGTTGTGGAAAATCTATGATTTCAAAAAGACTTCAATATATTTTAACTCCAATGAGTTTAGATGAGATATTGGAAAAAGCAAAACTTCAAGCACTTGATTATAAAGATGTTGATTTTACACCAATAAGAACTTTTAGAAATCCACATCATTCAAGTACAAAATCTTCTATTTTTGGTGGTGGAAGTTCTAATGCAAAAATGGGGGAAGTTGCTTTATCAAACAGTGGAATTTTATTTTTTGATGAATTGCCACATTTTCCCAGTAATATTTTAGAAGCTTTGAGAGAACCACTTGAAGATCATAAAATTTTAATTTCAAGGGTAAATAGTAAAGTTTTGTATAGTACAAAGTTTATTTTTGTAGCTGCCATGAATCCTTGTCCTTGTGGAAATAAACTTTCAAGTATAAAAGAGTGTAGATGTAATGAATTGGAAATTCAAAGATATAAAAACCGACTTAGTGAACCTTTTTTAGATAGGATAGATTTATATTTAGTGATGAATGATAGTTTTAATGATAATAAAAATATTGTAACTTCTGCTGAACTTCATAAAAGTGTAATTGAAGCATTTATTAGACAAAAACAAAGAGGTCAAACTGAATTAAATGGGAAATTAAGTGATGAGGATATAAAAAAATATTGCATACTTGATGAGGAAAGTAGGGATATTTTAGAAAAAGCTAGAGTAAATTATGCACTATCTTTTAGAAGTATAAATAAAGTTTTAAAAGTAGCAAGGACAATTGCTGATATAAATGGAAATGAGATTATTACAAAAAGTGATCTATTAAAAAGTTTAAATTTTAGAAGAAGATAAAAATTATCCTTGACAAAAGGTAAAAAAATAAATATACTTCTAGTCTAATTAAAAAAAGGAGAGTAATATGAAAATATTTGATATTTTTAAAAGCAATTTCATTAAAAGTGTAAACTCAACTCTTCTTCTCAACTATTCACTCTAATTATAACTTTATAGTTAAAATCAAGTTTAAAAAAATCTGTTTTTCTTTTTTTATTTAAAAAAAGATATAATCAAATGTTAAATTAAAAGGTAAATATTATGGATAAAAATAAAATTATTGTATTTGATACTACTTTAAGAGATGGAGAACAAAGTCCAGGTTGTTCTATGAATACTGAAGAGAAAATAAGAGTTGCATTGCAGTTAGAAAAATTGGGAGTTGATGTTATAGAAGCTGGTTTTGCAGCTGCAAGTCCTGGTGATTTTGATGCTGTTACTCAAATAGCAAAAATTGTAAAAAATTCAACTATTTGTTCATTAAGTAGAGCTGTTGAGAATGATATAAAACAAGCTGGATTAGCAGTTGCAAGTGCTTCAAAACATAGAATTCATACATTTATAGCAACATCACCAATCCATATGAAATATAAGTTAAAAATGAGTCCAGAAGAAGTTATAAAAAGAGCTATACATGCAGTTGAGTATGCAAAAACTTTTGTAGATGATGTAGAATTTAGCTGCGAAGATGCTGGAAGAAGTGAAATATCTTTCTTAAAAGAGGTTATGGATGCAGTTATAAGTGCAGGTGCAAAAACAATAAACTTACCAGATACTGTTGGATATAGATTACCAACAGAATTAGGGGCTATGATTAAAGAGTTAAGTGAATATGCGAAAGATAGAGCTATTATTTCTGTACATAATCACAATGATTTAGGTTTAGCAACGGCCAATACTTTAGCCGCAGTTTTAAATGGAGCTAGACAAATCGAAGTTACAATAAATGGTTTAGGAGAAAGAGCTGGAAACTCTGCTTTAGAAGAGGCAGTTATGGCTATAAAAGTGAGAAAAGATGTATTTGGAGATTTATATACAAATATAAATACACCAGAAATTTATGCAACTTCAAGATTGGTTGCTACAATTACAGGTGTTGAGCCACAACAAAATAAAGCTATTGTTGGGAAAAATGCTTTTGCACATGAAAGTGGAATCCATCAAGATGGTGTTTTAAAACATCAAGAAACATATGAAATTATGAGACCTGAAGATGTTGGAGTTATTAAAGATAGTACTTTGATTTTAGGAAAACATAGTGGAAGAGCGGCATTTAAAGATAAAATTGCACAATTAGGTTTTGATAGTGTTAGTGATGAAGAGTTAAATAGTGCATTTGAGAGATTTAAAGTTTTAGCTGATAAGAAAAAAGATATAACAGATGATGATGTAAGAATGTTAATTACTGATGAAGCTTTGAATCATGATAAAATCTATGAGTTAGTTGGTTTACAAATAAGTGACTGTTCAAGTGGAATGCCAATGGCAGCAGTAAGCATAAAATTTGAAGATAAAATTATCAAAGATGCAGGTTTGGGAGATGGTACAATGGATGCTATTTTTAAAACGATTGATAGACTTACAGGATATAGTGGAGAGTTAAAAGATTATAAAGTAATTTCTGTTAGTGAAGGGAAAAATGCTTTAGCAAAAGTAACAACAAGAGTTAGCTTTGAAAATAGTCAATCTTTTGTAGGACATGGTTTAAGTATTGATACTATGCTAGCAACTGCAAATGCTTATATTGGAGCTTTAAATTCATATCTTTCTCAAAAAAATAGACTTACAAAAAACTGTGGGCATCAGGTATAAAAAGATAGGAAAATTCCTATCTTTTTAAAATTATGATAGAGATAACTAACAAAGAAGAGCTTTTAGAGATTTTAGAAAATTCTGATGCTGTATTGCTATATTTTGGAGCAATAAACTGTAGTGTTTGTGAAGTTTTAAAACCAAAGGTTGAAGCTGAGATTTCTAAAAACTTTTCAAAAATAGAGCAAATTTATATAAATAGTAGTGAAAATTTAGAGATAGCTTCATATTTTAATGTATTTTCAGCACCAACTATTTTAATATTTTTTCAAGGTAAAGAGTTTAAGCGATATGGAAGAAATATTAGTTTAAATATCTTTAATAGTGAAATAAAAAGATTATATGAGATGGTATTTTAAATGAGATTAGCACTTTTAATTATATTTTTGGTTTTTATTGTAATGCAATTTATAAGACCAGATAAAGTTGAGTATATAGAAAATAGTCCTTATGAATTGAAAACTGATATTAAAACTATGGAGGTTTTAAAAATAGCTTGTTATGATTGCCATTCAAATAAAGTAGATTATCCTTGGTATTCAAATATAGCTCCATTTTCTTGGGTAGTTATAAATCATACAAAAGAGGGTGTAAAAGCTTTAAATTTTTCAAATTGGGAAAAATATAATTATGTTCAAAAAGAGGAGAAGTTAAAGGCAATTTATAGAACAGTATATTCATCTATGCCTCTTCCTTCTTATGCTTGGGTTCACAAAGATGCTAAACTTTCAAAAGAGCAAAGAGAAGCTATAAGAGATTGGACAGGAGTAAGAGCTAAGTGAGAGAAGAAGTTTCTGAACTTTTAGAGAATCGAAATGAACTTTTAACAATTACATATTTTAAGCTTCAAGAGTTATTTGAAAAGAAGTATGGGAAAAATACTTTAGTTCTTATGGAAATTGGAACTTTTTTTGAAGTTTATGAAGTAAATAATGATAAAGAGCAGATTGGAAAAGCAAAGGAGATAGCAGAACTTCTAAATATACAACTAACAAGAAAAAATAAATCAATTTTAGAAAATTCTAAAGAAAATCCAATTATGGCTGGCGTTCCAGCTATCTCTTTTGAGAAACATTTAGCACGAATTATAGCAGAGCAAAAATATACAATTGCCATAATAAGACAAAAAGGTATTCCTCCAAATGTAAGTAGATATCTTGATGTTGTTGTAAGTCCAGGAACAAATTTTGATTTTGTAGTTGATCAAGATGATAATTTTATTACTTCAATAGTTGTTGATCAAATAAGAGGAAATTATTTAATAGGTTATAGTGCAATAGATGTAACAACTGCAAAGTGTTATTACAATGAAATCTTTGGTACAAATGAAGACAAATTTTTTGCTCTTGATGAAGTATTTAATTATATGAATATGCATAGAACTAGTGAAGTAATTCTTACAATTGCAGATAAGAGTATAAATCAAAAAGAGATTATTGATTATTTAGAATTGAATCTTAAAAGTTATCATTTAAGAAATTTTAGACCAAAAATTACATATCAAAATGAGCTTTTCAAAAATGTTTTTAATATAGAGTCTCTTCTTACTCCAATAGAGCATTTAGATATGGAAAGAGCACCACTTGCTAGTGAATCAATGGCAGTTTTAATAGATTTTGTAATAGCTCATGATAGTGCAATTATTCAAAAATTATCAACTCCAATAAAACTTGATATTAGTAGATATATTTATCTTGGAAATAATGCTTTAGAGCAATTAAATATAATAGATACAACTCATAATCCAAGTTTAATAAAACTTATAAATAGCACTTCTACTGCTATGGGAAAAAGACTTTTAAAAGAGAGACTTACAAATCCTATAAAAGATGCAAAAGAGCTTTTAAGAAGGTATAATCTTTCAAATGAGCTATATGATTATCATGCTCCAATAGAGAATGAATTAGCCAATATTTATGATATTGAGAGGCTTACAAGAAGAATAAAACTTGTAAGGCTTCACCCTTTTGAGTTAAACTATTTGTATGATTCACTTTTAAGTATAAAAGAGATTGTAAAGTTTATGGAAAATTATAAGTTTATCTCTCCTCCTTGTAGTAGCTTGGAAATTGATAGTTTTATAAAATCTATAAGTAGTACTTTTGATTTAAGCATAAGTGGAAGATTTATGCTAAAAGATGTTGATACAAATATGATAACAAGTGGAATAAATCTTCAAATAGATGAGTTAAATAAAGAGAACGAAGAGCTTTATAGTAAACTAGAGATTTTAAAAACACATATTTTAAGTTTTATAAAAAGTGATGATAGCTCTTATGTATCTGTGCATAGGCTTGATAAAGAAGGATTTTATTTAAGCCTTACAAAAAATAGATTTAATTTAATAAAAGAGGAGCTTTTAAAATCTCACCTAATAATAGATGATGATTTACTTTTATTTAAAGATTTTTCTATAAAAACTCAAACAAATAGTGTAAAAATATCTTGTAACTTAACAGATGAAATTTCAGATAAATATGTACATAATCTAAGAAAAATAGTTGAGATAAATAAATTAGTATTTAAAGAAAAACTTTTAGAGTATGAGAGAAATTTTACTTCACTTTTAAGTGATTTAGTTATGTTTATTGCTGAAGTTGATCTTACAGTTTCAAATATAAAAACTAGTAAAAAATATAACTATACTTGTCCTAATATAGTAAAAACAAAAGATGATGAAAACTTTTTAGAGTTAATTGATTTAAGACATCCAATAATTGAAGCAAATGAAGAGAGTGGAATATATGTACCAAATGATATTATTTTGGGTGAACTTAATTTTACTTCAAAAGAGTATAGTGATAATATAATAGTAAAAAATTCAAATCCTATAAATATTCAGAATAACAAAATGCATGGAATTTTACTTTTTGGGATAAACTCTTCTGGAAAATCATCTTTAATGAAAGCTATTGGAATTAGTGTGATTTTAGCTCAAGCTGGATTTTTTGTCCCTTGTAAAAGTATGAGATTTTCTATTTTCGACTCAATATTTACGAGAATTAGTGGAGCTGATAATATTGCAAAAGGATTATCTAGTTTTGCTGTTGAGATGATGGATTTGAAAAATATTTTTAATAGAGCAACAAAAAAATCACTTATTTTAGGAGATGAAATAAGTCATAGTACAGAGACTTTAAGTGGTTTAAGTATTGTTGCAAGTGCTATTTTAAAATTAGCTAAACTTGAATCACTTTTTGTTTTTGCTACACATTTACATCAATTGCCACAAATTCCTGAGATTGAAAAATTAAAAAATATAATTTGTCTTCATTTAGCTGTTATGTATGTAGATGAAGAGGATAAGCTAGTTTTTAATAGAAAATTGGCTTTTGGAAGTGGTTCATCTATATATGGTTTAGAGTTTGCAAAATCTTTACATATGGATAGAGAATTTCTAAATATTGCAAATGATATAAGAAAAAGATTAAGTGATGAATATACAAAAATTGAGAGAATTTCACAAAAAAATAGTTCAAAATATAATAGTAATTTATATACAAGCACTTGTATAATTTGTGGTAGGACTTGTGATGAGGTTCATCATATAAAAGAGAAATCTAAGGCAAATAAAGATGGATTTATAGGACATATAAATGCAAATCATAAATATAATCTCATACCACTTTGCAAACTTCACCATAAAATGGTTCATGATGGAAAAATAAATGTAAATGGTTTTGTTGCAACTTCTAAAGGTTTAGAGTTGCATTATACTATGATAGAAGAATAACTTTATTTGAATGAAAATTTAAAATTATAATAGTTTATTAATGATAATAAATGTTAAAGTAATAAAACACTATACTTTCAAGAAATAAAAGAAAGAGTATAGATAAATAAACGAATAAGTTTATATTTTTATGCTTCTTATTATAACTTTAATGATTTTAATATTATTTTTGTATATAATATTTAATATTATAATAGGGTGAGGAAACTAGATGAAAGAAAATAGAGTTTTAGTTGAAGATGAGATAGATTTGAAAGAACTATTTTTAATAATTTGGAAGAAAAAATTATTTATTATACTTTTTACTATATTTATAACTATATTAGCTGGTTTTTATGCATATAGCAAAACCCCAATATATGAAGTAAAATCTTATATAGAAATAGGGTATATAAATAAAGAGAGAATAGAAGATGTTGATGCTTTAGAGCAAAAACTAAAAGTTATTTTTGGTGTTGAAAATCCAAGATATGAAGAAGATAGTTTTGTAAAAGGAGTAGTAAGTTCAATAAAACAGATAAAAGGTGTAAAAAATTTTTTAGAAATTACAACTGAGGCTTTTTCTAATGATGCAGCTTTGAGTAAAAATCAAGATGTTTTAAAATTTATTCAAGACTCTTCTCAAGAGAGTATAGAGCAGTATAAGGTTATTTTAGATAATACAATTTTAAATAAAAAAAGAGAAATAGATTTTATAAATGAGATAAATATTAAAAATATAAAAGCTGAAATAGAGATTTTAAAAGAGCAAGAACTTAAAAATATTGATAGACAGATAGAGATATTAAAAAGTCAAAATATAAAAAATATTGAGAAAGAGATTTTAAATATCAAATCTCAAGATTTATCAAATATTGATAGAAAGATTAATATTTTAAAGAGTCAAAATATTGAAAATATAAACAAAGAGATAAATTTATTAAAGAGTCAAGAGATACCAAGAATAAAGAATCAAATAAATTTTTTATCAAACTCAAAAATAAAATCTTTGGAAGATAAAATCTCTTTTTATACAAAAAGTTTAGATAAATATATAAAAGAGTTAGATATTTTGAATAAAAATATAGATAAGGCAGATAGCTCAACTTCTATGGTTGCTTCTGTTCAAATGTTAAATTATCAAAATCTAATTACAAATGCACAAAATCAAATTAAAGATTTAGAGTTACAAATTGAAGTTATTCAAAATGAAACTATTCCAAATTTAAAATATAGCTTAGAAAATATTACAACTATAAAAATAAAAGATTTGGAAAATAGAAAGCAAAATCTTTTAACAGTAGATATTAAAGACTTATTAAATGAGAAAGATAATATTTTAAATATAAAAATAAAAGATTTAGAACATAAAAAGGCAAATATTTTAAATGTAGATATTAAAGATTTAGAAAATCAGAAATTGAATGTTTCAAATGAAAAAATTAGAAAATTAGAAGATAAAATAAATATTGAACTTCAAACGAAGATTTCTCAAATGAATGAAGAGATTGATACTTTAAGTTTCAAAAAAACAGAACAAAATCTTAGTAATACAAAACTAATAGGTGAGTATATTGTAAATGATTTTCCTATAAAGCCAAAAAAATCTTTGATTATTGCAGTCTCTTTTGTAACGGGATTTATTTTATCAATTTTTATAGTATTTTTCTTAAATTTTATTAGAAAAGATTAAACTCAATTTTAAAATATAAAAGCTAGAATAAGCCTATAAATTAGCTTATTTTAGGATTTTATATGGATTTTTTTATATCAACTTTTATAAAAATCTTTTTTATTATGACTCCATTTTTTGTACTTAGTGTTTTTATAACTATTACTAATGAGGCAACTTTAAATGAAAAGCGAAAATTAGCAGTTAAAGTTACCTTATCTGTTGTAGTTATATCTTTAGTGCTACTTTTTTTTGGACAACATATTTTTAAAGTTTTTGGAATAACTCTTGATGCTTTTAAAATAGGAGCTGGAGCATTACTCTTTTTAACAGCAGTTGGGCTTATATATGGAAATAAAGATGGTCAAAAACCAACAGATAAAAATCTATCTGATTTAGCAGTTGTACCTTTGGCTCTTCCCATTACGATAGGTCCTGGAACTATTGGAGTTTTACTTTTAATGGGAGCTGAATTTAATAGTTTTTCAAAACTATTTTTAGGAAGTTTAGCTTTACTTTGTGCAATATTTTTTATTGGTATGATGCTTTATTTATCAAGTTTAATTGAGAAATTTATAGGGAAAGATGGATTATTAATCATCTCAAAAATTACAGGACTTTTTTTAGCAGCACTCTCTGCTCAAATAATATTTGATGGAATAAAAAGTTTTTTTAATTTATAAAAGTTTATAAACTAGATTTTAATAATCTAGTTTATCTCCATTTTTAAGAATATCTTTTGAGAATCTTATAACTTTATTTCTTCCAGTTTCTTTTGCTTCATATAAAGAGATATCTGCATATTTGATACATTTATAGATTTGGTCTGTGTCATTTGGATAAAAAGAGTACCCAATACTTACAGTTTTTGTAAATGTATCTCCATTATAATTAAATATTAATTTTGAGAATTCACTATTTATTTTTAGTGCTAGATTATAAGCTGATTCTTCTGTTGGATTTCTCATTAAAATTAAAAACTCTTCTCCCCCATATCTTATTATAAATTCATTTTCACTAATTGATTTTTTCATAGTAATTGCAAGTTTTCTTAAAATATCATCTCCAACATCATGTCCATAAGTATCATTTACCATTTTAAAGTAGTCAATATCAAGAAACATTATTGCAAAAGTTGTTCCATCTTTTATCTCAAGAGGTAGTTTTTTATCTATAAATTCATCTAAATATTTTCTATTATAAAGACCTGTTAGTGCATCTGTTAGGTTCTTTTGTCTTAAAGCATCCATTAAAATTTTGCTTTCTAAAATAGGTTTAGTCTCTTCAAGATATTTTTTAATTATACCAATTTGGTATTTTATATGTTTTAACTCTTCACTATTTTTTGTGATTATATGAATTACAATATTTGTTTGTTCATTTATAAAAAATGGAATACAAATATGTTCAGTTCCATTTTTACAAGATGCAATTCTACAAATTTCAGGGAAATTTTCAGAAGCAATAATACTGTTTGTTCTTTCAGCTCTACAAGACTCTTTTATGTTTTTAATTAAATTACAACAAGGGCTTACATCTTTAGAGGCAAATATAGTTTTTCTTTCATCTTTTATTAAATCTGTTTCAAAAATAAAAAAGTTCTTAATTTGCAGTTTATTTTTTAGAACACTTATTAATCTATAATAGATATCATCTTTTGTTAAATCATTTTCGATTGTTTTTTTATAGTGGTAAATTTCACTAATATCTTCGATTATCTCTTTTGCAATTAGTTTATCAAGATTTACATTACTAGTTCTATTATGAACAAATGAAGTTAAATTTTTCTCAATCCCTGTTAATACAGTTTCTAGTTTATCTATTAGCTCATTTAGCCAAATAGAAGCCTCTTTATCCTCTTTTAAGACACCATCTTTTGCTCTAATACTATAATTACCCTCATGAACCTTTTTTAAAGTCTTTGTTATTTCATCAAAAGAGCTAGTATAAGGAGTAATTTTTTTTCTTATATAGATTAAAATAATAACTAAGAATATAGCTATAGTACCAATTATATAAAGTAAAACAACAATATTTGAAACTCTATCTTCTCTAATATCAAAGCTAAGTGATATTGCTCCTAAAACTTCTCCCTCTTTTGCATTATGACAAGATAGACAATTAGGTTTATCCATAGATGAAGCAGTATAAGGGATAGTAACTCTTAAATTTGCATTAAATAAAGACTCTTCTATTACTGTTTTTTCTACTCCGGTTTGGAGTACTTCTATATCTATATTATCTCTTGGATTTTCATTTGATAGGCTAGACTTCCCAAACTGTTCGCTTACACTTTTTGCTCTAATAACCCATAAATCTTTTACATTATCAAGTTGGCTAATACTGTTTAAAAATATATCTCTTTGGTCCATATTTCCATTTACCATATGACTTGTTAGAGATTTTTTTACAATATCTGCAGTTAAATAAGCTTTTTTCTTGACACCTTCATAGCCAGTTTGTCTTGAACCAATAGCAACTAGGACAACAATGATTACTGTTAAAATTGTAATCATTGAGAAGATTATTAAAGTTATTTTTTTATTAGAGCTCATAAGTGTTACCTTTGAAAGTAATAGCAATCATCATATCATAAAATTATTTATTTATGATGAAGTTTTTATTTAAATTATAAAATTTTAAAGGCTTCTTCTAAATCTAAAGTTCCTTCATAAAAAGCTTTTCCGACAATTACACCACCAATATTTCCATTTTTCTTACAAGCTTTTATATCATTTATATCTTTTACTCCACCACTTGCTATTGTGTAAATATTGCTAGCAAGTGCAATATCTTCTGTAAATTCTACATTTACCCCACAAAGCATACCATCTTTACTTATATCTGTACAAATTATTGCTTGTACTCCCGCATTTGCAAACTCTTTTGCCAAAGTTGTTGCTTTCATAGATGAAACTTCAGCCCATCCTTCAACTGCAACCATTCCATTAATTGCATCAATTCCAACAGCTATTGGATATTTTTTTGCCATATCTTTTACAAATTGTGGGTTTTTAACTGCAATTGAACCAAGAATTAGTCTATCTACTCCTAACTCTAAATACATTTTTATAGTCTCTTCATCTCTAATTCCACCACCGAGCTCTATTTTTAAGTTACAATTTTCTCTAATCTTTCGTATTTGTTCTAAATTTGCTGGTTTACCTTCAAATGCTCCATTTAAATCAACAATATGTACCCAATTACTACCTAACTCTTCAAATCTAAGTGCCACTTGCCAAGGTTCATCAGAGTAGATTTTTGCACTATCCATAAGCCCTTTACTTAGTCTTACAGCTTTTCCATCTTTTAAATCAATTGCTGGTAATATGTCCATCTTTTATCCTTTTTTAGTATATTATAAGTTTATAAAATTTTCTAAAATTTTAAGTCCATTATTGTGTGATTTTTCAGGGTGTGGTTGAAATCCAAAAATATTATTTTTATTTACAGCACTTGCAAATGTGTAGCCATATGTTGTTTTTCCAATAATATAATTCTCTTTTGTTATAGCATGAAAAGAGTGTACAAAATATAAATAAGGATTTTCTAGACCACTAAAAAGAGGATTATCTTTATTTATTAATTTATTCCATCCCATATGTGGAATTTTTAAATCTTTTTCTATTTTATCTTTATCAAAGGCTACAACTTTTCCCTCAATTAAACCTAAACCTTTTGTATGCCCAAACTCTTCACTACTTTCAAAAAGTAGTTGCATTCCAAGACAAATTCCTAAAAGTGGTTTTCCTGTTTTTGCAAACTCTAAAATAGGGTCTTTTAAGCCACTTTGCTCTAAATGTTCCATAGCATCTTTATATGCTCCAACTCCTGGAAGAATTAATTTGTCTAAATTTTGTACATCATTTGGATTTTTTATAATCTTTACATCTTTTGTAAACTTTGAACAAGCATTATAAACACTTGCTAAATTTCCCATATTATAATCAATAATTCCTAGCATTAACTTTCCTTAATAAAGCGAAAATTATATCTTTTTTGAATTTTGTTTCTCCTAAATTTTTATGAATTTTAGGAGAAACAATATTTTTTTTGATAAAATGAAAAAAAACAAGGGTAGGATTATAATATGATTAAAAAAATTTTATTTCCTTTATTATTCTTAGTTTTAGCTTATTTTGTTCTAAGTTATGAGAGTGCAAAAGAGATAATAGCTGGAATTGCTATATTTTTAGTTGGTATGCATTTTATGGAAGATGGTTTTAAACTATTTTCAGGAGGATTTTTAGAAAGAGTTTTAGAGAAATTTACAAATAGTATGCCAAAAGGTATTTTAAATGGTTTTTTAATAACTTCTATTCTTCAAAGTTCATCTCTTACAAGTGTTATTTTAATCTCTTTTTTAGGAGCATCTTTAATAGCTTTAGAAAGTGCAGTTTATGTACTTTTAGGTTCTAGTTTAGGTTCATCTACAACAGCATGGATTATTGCTCTATTTGGATTAAAAATAAAAATATCACACTATGCTATGCCAATAATTGCTTTTGGAATATTTTTTAGCTTTTCAAAAAAACAAAAACAAAAAGGTTTTGGAAATATTCTTTTAGGTCTTGGTTTTATATTTTTGGGAATTTCTTATATGGTAGTTGGTTTTGAAGAATTAAAACAGAGTGTTGATTTATCTATTTATTCAAATGATAGTTTTTTAACTATGGTTTTATTTTTTATTTTGGGTGCAATTATGACTTTTATTGTTCAATCAAGTTCAGCTAGTATTGCTATTACTTTAGTTGCACTTGCTAGTGGTCAAATATTGTATTTAAATGCTATAGCTTTGGTTATTGGTGGAAAGATAGGAAGCACAACAACTACAATTTTAGGAAGTTTAAATTCAAATTCGAATGGAAAAAGATTAGCTTTTGCACAGTTTATTCTAAATCTTATTGCAACAATTTTTGGAATACTATTTTTAGTTCCAATTGTAAATTTTATAGAGTTTTTATCTTTAAAATTTGCAATTACAAGTGATGCTATAAAACTTACTATTTTTATTACAATTTTTAATCTAAGTGCAGTTTTAATAGTAATTCCATTTTTATCAAAATTAGTAGAAAGACTTAAGAAAATGTTTATTCCAAAAATAAAATCTTGGTCAAAACTAGAGTTTTTGGATAATGAAGCTTTGGAATCTTCAAAATCAATAGTTGTAGGACTTAAGAAAGAGAATATTGTTTTATATAATAAATTAATAAAAGCTATAAAACATCAACTTTTAATAAATGATGAAGATATCTACTGGAATAAAAAGCATAAGGATAAAAAAAGTCCACAAAACTCTAAAATTGATAAGATATATAAAGAGAAAATTAAGAATTTACATGATGAGATTTTGGATTTTATATCATTTGCAAATAAAAATATTAACGAAGATGATTTAAAATTATTTGATAGTCAAAAAATACTTACAAAAGATATGTATAAAATTTTGAAAAAAATTAGGAATTTTTATAAAAATATAAATATCGGAGTAGAAAGTAAAAATCCAAATATTAGTAGAGAGTATATATTTATAAAGGAAATTTTCATAATTTGTATAAAAGAGCTTGAAAATATATCACAAAATCTTACTATTGATGATATTGATAAAATCTACAAAACAAAAACTTTACAACATAAACTAAACTCTTTAGATAACTTAAGTACTAAAAGAGTTGATGAGTTTTTTGCTCAAAAAAAATTAGATGCAATAGAAACTACAAAAATTATAAAAGATGTATCATTTGCAATACTTTTGTGTCAAAATTTAATTAATATTACTACAACTATTTTTATTGAAGATAGTTTACTTTTAGATGAGGATGAAGAAGATGAAAATTAAAAAGTTTTTAGATAGTATCGAAGTATTTTTTATGAAAAATAAAAAAGAGATTAGCAGTTTACAGGATGCTTTAGGAAAACTTGAAGAAAAAAGGGTAAAGCTTTTAAAAAAACTAAAAGATGAAGATTTTAAAGATGATGATAAAGAGAATTTAAAAAACAAGTTAAATATGGTCAAAGAGTTAGAGAAAAAGATTACTAAAAAACTTGAAAAAGAGCTAAATAAACTTAATTTAAAAAAGAACATAGAGTAAGAGCAAAGAGTACATTTACTTTATGTTTTTTTAAAACTTTTCTAGCTTCTAATAGAGTTGTACCTGTTGTAAGTACATCATCAACTAAAATCACATCACAGTTTTTTATTCCATTATATATAAATTTTCGTGGATTCTTTTGTCTAAACTCCAAATTCTTTCCAGCATATTTGACAATATTTGAAGCTTTTAAGGTATTAAAAATAGGTTTTATAAACTCTGATTTTAAATGTTTAGACAATATTGCAGTTTGGGAAAAATCATGTCTTGTATGATCATCTATTGCAATTGCTAAAATAGGGTGAGTAAAAGTGAAATTAGTAGCAAACTTTTTAAAACTAAGTTTTGCTAAAATATTAAAGACTCTATCTCCATAAAAATAATATTTACTTTGGATTAAATCTTCTAAATCTTTATAATCATAAAAAGAGTAAACAAAAAAATCCTTTTCTAACTCTTTTTTATGAAAATTTGGCTCAAGAAGTGTAGTTTGACAAGTTTTACAAATAATTTGTAAAGATAGTTTATTACAAGATAGACAAAGCATATTGCTAAAATGATAAAAATAAAGTATTCATTTATAAACCCTTTAAATTAGATTTTAGATTATCTTATCTTTATTAACCAATAAAACTTTTGTAGTAAAAAAAAGTATTTCCACCAGAAATATATTAAAGTATTGTTTCTTAAATCTTTTTAAAAGCTAAAAAGATATCTACTACATCACTAAAAGATGAAGTTAAAAAGAGTTTTTTCATATAATCTTCACCTTTTTTCTTAGTTTCAGAACTATTTTAAAACTTAAAAGTTTTATATTTTTAATACAGCCATAAATGCTTCTTGTGGAACATTTACTTTTCCAATGGCTTTCATCCTTTTTTTACCAGCTTTTTGTTTTTCAAGAAGTTTTCTTTTTCTTGTAATATCCCCACCATAACATTTAGCTGTTACATTTTTCCCCATAGATTTTACAGTTTCTCTTGCAATAATTGTACTTCCAATACTAGCTTGCACAGCAACTTCAAAAAGTTGTCTAGGAATAAGCTCTTTTAGTGCTTTTACAAACTCTCTTCCCCTAGTAACCGCTTTATCTTCAGGAACTATGATTGAAAGTGCATCAACTACATCTCCTGCAACTCTAACATCAAGTTTTTTTAAATTTCCAGCTCTAAATCCAACTGGTTCATAATCAAAAGAGGCATAACCTTTTGTTGTAGATTTTAGCTTATCATAAAAATCCATAACAATCTCATTCATAGGAATATCATACTCTAAAAGAACTCTTGTTCCTATATAATCCATTTTTAATTGAATTCCTCTTTTGTCATTTAAAAGTTTTATAACATTTCCTAAAAACTCATCAGGTACTAAAATAGTAGCTTTTACATAAGGTTCAAAAATTGTGTCTATATAGTTTGGTTCAGGTAACTCTGATGGATTCTGAATAACAATTCTATTTCCATCTCTTTTCAAAATTTCATAAACAACTGTTGGTGCAGTTGCTATTAAGTCTAAATCAAACTCCCTTTCCAACCTTTCTTTGATAACTTCCATATGAAGCATACCTAAAAATCCAGTTCTAAATCCACTTCCTAAAGCCATAGAACTTTCAGGTTCAAAAGAGATAGATGAGTCATTTAATTTTAGTTTGTTTAAAGCTTCTCTTAAATCTTCAAATTTATCTGTTTCTATTGGATAAAGTCCAGCAAAAACAAATGGTTTAGCAGGTTCAAATCCATCAATTGGTTCTTTTGTTGGATTTTTTGCATCTGTCATTGTATCGCCAACTGCTATTCCATCTAGAGTTTTAAGCCCTAAAACAACTATTCCAATCTCTCCAGTTTTTATTTCTAAAGTATCTTCTTTTTTTATTGGATGTGGATACATTAAACTTAGAACTTGATGTTCGACTTTTGTGTTCATCATTTTTAAAGTTTGCCCTTTTTTTATACTTCCATCATAAACTCTTACGAGGGCTAAAGCTCCTAAATAGTTATCAAACCAACTATCATAAATAAGGGCTTTTGTAGGAGCATTTTCATCTCCTACTGGTGCAGGAACTCTTTTTATAATTGACTCAATTAAATCTTTTACTCCTAAACCAGTTTTTGCACTAATTAGATTGTGTTCTGTACAATCTAATCCTATGGCTTCTTCAACTTCAGCTAGGACACGCATTGGGTCTGCACTAGGAAGATCTATTTTATTTACAACAGGAAGAAGTTCTAGGTCATTATCCATTGCAATATAAACATTTGCTATAGTCTGAGCTTCAACTCCTTGAGTCGAATCTACAATTAACAAAGCCCCTTCAGATGAAGCTAAAGAGCGACTAACTTCATAAGAAAAATCGACATGACCTGGAGTATCAATAAGATTTAATATATATTTTTCTTTATTAAGAGTATAGTTTAGCCTTACACTTTGGGCTTTTATAGTTATACCTCTCTCTTTTTCTATATCCATATTATCCATAACTTGTGAAGTCATTTCACGATCACTAATTGCTCCACACTCTTGAATAATTCTATCAGCAAGTGTTGATTTTCCATGATCTATATGTGCAATAATACTAAAGTTTCTAATATTTTTTTGCAAGTTTTTTCCTATTAATTTTGAGTATTTTATTTAAAAAGTGAAAGATTATATCTAAAAAATAGTAAGTTTTTTGTTAATCATATTTTTAAGGAAGAAGGAATTTAAAATTCCTTCTAAAGTTTATTGGTTTATATATCCAACAACTCTTCTATTTTGAGCTCTTCCTTCTTCAGTATCATTTGTGGCAATAGGTTGAGATTCCCCAAAAACAACAGCTTCTAATGAGTATTTATCTACACCTTTAGAAATAAGAGCATTTACAACAGAGAATGCTCTTTTTTCAGATAATTTCTGGTTGTAAGAATCACTTCCTTTTGAATCAGTATGAGCTTCTATTCTAGCTTCAAAAGCTCTATTTTGTTTCATAATATTTGCAAAATTTGTTATTATAGAGTCATATTGTGGTTTAATATCTGATTTATTATAATCGAAATTTATTTTTAAATCTACAGTTTCAACACAACCATCTTTATTTACTTTAACACCAGGACTTGTATTAGGACATTTATCTAAATGATTTGGAACTCCATCTCTATCGTCATCATTTGCCCATTCTTCTTTTGTTACTACTTTTTCTTGAGTAATAGTCTCTGGTGTAGAAGTATTATCAACAACTGGTACTTTTGCTTCAACTGGTTCATAAGATTTTTTACCTAAAGGCATACCAATACCTAAAGTATACATAAAGTCATTTTGACCTTCTCTTGTTGCGTAAATATGTCTTACATCACCTTTGATAGCCATTCCATAATTTGGAATATCATATCTCAAACCAACCCCATAATTCAATAAAGCTGAATCTTTATGCTTTAAAACTGGATTAGTTACATCTTGATAACCAGCTCCAACAAATCCATATGCTGCAAAATTATCAGTTATATCAAATCTTTTTATAGCATTTAAAAGGATTTTATTAACATGAGTTGTTTTACTTGAATCTAAATATTTAAGAATATCACTTCTTATATACATTAATTCAATTTGATTAATAAAGTCTGTATCGAAATTTTTTGCTAACGAGATTCCAAGATTTGCATAGTGGTCATTTTTAATTCCTGCTTTGCTATCAGTTAAAATTCCTGAAGCGAAAGGAGTTACTTCATAACTATAAGTTTTGCTAGAATCGTGTGCTGCAAAAAGTGAAGCAATACATAAAGTAGATGATAGTACGATTTTTTTCATATATTTTCCTTATTATAAATAATTTTGGATATTATAACTTAAAAAATATATAAAGTATATTAATATATTATTAAATTAAAAAAAGGTTTGGGAAATAATCCCAAACCTTTTTTAAGTTTATAGTGAAACTATAATTATTTAACCATTACAGCTTGAACTCTTCTGTTTTCTGCTCTACCTTCAGCAGTTTCATTTGAAGCAATAGGTTTAGATTTACCATATCCAACAGCTTTAATTCTGTCTTTTTCTACTCCTAAACCAACTAAAGCTTTAACAACTGAAGATGCTCTTCTTTCAGATAATTTTTGATTATAAGCAACACTTCCTACAGAATCTGTATGACCTTCAATATCAGCTTTTAATCTTTTATCTACATTCATAACTTTTGCAAATTCATGAATTCTTGTACTATAAATATCTTTTATATCAGATTTATCTGTATCAAAATTAACATTTAAGTTAATTAGAGTAATACACCCAACAGAGTCAACTTTTGCACCTTTTGGAGTATTTGGGCATTTATCTAATCTATCAATAACTCCATCTCCATCACTATCTTTATCTACAGCAACAGGAGCAGGAACTGGTGTTGGAGCTGGAGCAGGAACTACTTCTGGAGCAGCTTTTGTTCTCTCTCCAAATGGAACAGCTAAACCTAATGTATATAACATTGTATTATCTCCATAATTGAAGTTAATTAAATGTCTAACATCAAATTTAAGTGCTAAACTATCAATTAATTGATATTTTAGACCAAGACCGTAGTTTCCGAATGCACCATCTTTTTGGTGTTTAGTAATTTCATGATCGAAGAATTCAACTCCAACCCCTGCTAATGCATATAAAGATAAATCATCTGTTAAACTATAATCTTTAACTAAGTTACCAAATACTCTAGTAATTGAAGAATCTCCAGAGTGACCTCTTTTAGCATTAATATCTTTAACAGTTCTTAAAAACCCTAATTCAAATTGATCTATAATTGAATTTTCTTGGTTAAATCCTAAAGCTAAACCAGCGTTTACATAATTTTTTTCTAAATTATGGTTACCTTCAGCTAATCCACCACCAATTAATGGTGTGATTTCATATTTGTAGTCACTATTTGCAGCTAATACTAAAGAAGCACAAGCTAATGTTGATAATAAAATTTTTTTCATTTTTCTTCCTTTTTGTAAATTATAATCCGTAAAATTATATCTAATTCTTATTAATATTATATTAATTAACTATTAAAAATAGAATTTACAGATTCATTATTATGAATTCTTCTAATAGCTTCTCCTATCATCGCAGAAGCTGTTAATACTGTGATTTTTTTTGCATTCTCTTTTGTTGGTATAGTATCAGATATTACAAGTTCATCTAAAACACCATTTGCAACTCTTTCATAAGCAGGACCACTTAAAACTCCATGAGTACAACAAGCCATAACAGAAGTTGCGCCTTTTTGTTTTAGAACTTCTGCTGCTTTTACTAAAGTTCCTGCAGTATCTACCATATCATCTACTAATATTACATCTTTACCTTTTACATCTCCAATTATGTTCATAACTTCTGAAATATTTGCTTTTTCTCTTTTTTTATCAACAATTACTAAATCGTATCCTAATTTATCTGCATACTGCCTAGCACGTGCTACTCCACCTATATCTGGACTTGCAATAATAGGGTTTTTAAGGTTTTTGCTTTTTATATAATTAATAAATAATATTGAACCAAATAAGTTATCAGCAGGAAGATTAAAAAATCCTTGAATTTGAGCAGCATGTAAATCAATAGTTACGATTCTATCAATTCCAGCAGCTTCAAGTAAATCTGCAACTAATTTTGCACTAATTGGAACTCTTGGAGCAGCTTTTCTGTCTTGTCTTGCATATCCATAATATGGAACAACAGCATTTATACTTTTTGCACTTGAACGTTTTAATGCATCTACCATTATTAATAATTCCATTAAATTATCATTTGCAGGAGCACATGTAGGTTGGATTATATAAACATCTTGTCCTCTCACACTTTGAGTTATTTGAACAGATATTTCACCATCACTAAATTTATTTAATGTTGCGTCAGATACATTCATTCCTAAATAATCTCCAACTTTTTTAGCAAATTCAGGGTTTGCACTTCCACTAAAGAGTTTAAAAGTAGACATAAAAATTCCTCTAATTTCTTGATTTTTGTAAGCTAAAATAGTAGCAAAAAAGTACTTAATAAATTTTTTATAAGATTTAAAATTTAATAAATAATTAAGTCTAAAAGAAATAAGATTGTATTTTATTCACAACTAAGTTGCAAATGATAAAGTTTTTTTAAATTAATAGAAAGTTAATTAAAAATTAATAAAAAAAGTTGTAAATTTCCATCCGATGTAATAATGGGTATCATCATAAAAGCAAGGAGAAAAAATGAAAAAAGTGAGTTTAGTTGTTTCGGCTATGGTGTTAACAAGTTCAGTTTTTGCTGATTCATTAACTATTGATGATGCTTTTAAAAATGGAGAAGTTGAAGGAATAATTGCTCTTTATGGTCAAAAGAAGAAGAATAAAGATCAAGATATTGAAAGAAATTTAGCTTATGGAAATGGACATTTAGGTCTTGCTTATACAACAGACTCTTTTTATGGTTTTAATGCAAAAGTTGAAGCTAAAGGAAATGTAAAATTAGGTGAGCAACATAAACATGATTGGAAAGATAATGCACCTTTTGAAAATAGTGCTTTATTTACACAAGCATATTTACAATATGAGCTAGATAATGTTATTTCTATTAGAGGTGGAAGATATGAAGGAGAGTATGAGTGGCTTTCTGATTATCAACAAGGAGCTGTTTTAGAGATTTTACCAATTCCTAATACAGTTGTAGCTATAGGTTACTCAAACAAAAAATCTGAATCAGGAATAGATTTAAGTGAAGATTTTTACAAAGCTAGTGAAAAAGGTGTCTATTTTGTAGATATTCAAAATGAGGGTCTAGAAAATATTATATTTAATCCATATTTTTATGAAATGCCAGATTTTGGAAGATTTTATGGTTTAAAAACTATTATTGATACAGATTATTTTGGAATTATTGCTCAATATGCTAAAAGTAGTGCAGATGAGAAAGCTTTAGATGATGAAGATGGATATATTGCACATATTGAAGGAACTTTAAAAATAGAAGATTTTACAGCTTCTTTAGGATACATTAAAACTAGTAAAAAAGGTGGAGCAGTACAAATAGCTACTTATGGTGATAATATTTCTCCTTTTGAAGATGGAAATTATGTTTATGATATAGATGCAAGAACTACTTATCTAAATTTAGGTTACTCAATTGCTGAAGTTGAATTAGGTGCTTTATATGGAGCTACAAAATATAGTGAAGATAATTTTAAAGAGAAAGAACTTAATTTAAGTGTTGCTTATGGAATTACAGATAGTTTAACTGCTGGTGTAATGTGGGTAAATGTTGATACAAATAATTCTCAAGATACGGACTATGATAAATATTTATTAGCTGTTGAATATAGTTTCTAATTTTTATAAGAAAGAGCTTACTCTCTTTCTTTTTTTATTTTGCACTTTCTATAAAAGCACTTCCTATTACTTTATTGTTGTCATAGAAAACTGCAAGTTGTCCACTTGCAACTCCAAAAGCTGGTTCTTCTAGTAAAATGTAAGCTTTATTATCTTCAATTCTTACTTTGCAAGGTGTTGTATTTGATCTATATCTTAGTTTCACTCCACATGAGAACTCTTTATCATCAATATACATATTTAAATTCTCTCCTAAAACTTCATTTATCTTTAATGATGGTTTTTTTCCTACAACAATTGTATTATCTTTTGGATTTAATTTTGTAACAAAGTGTGGATCCTGAGCTCCTTTTACAGTAAATCCTTTTCTTTTTCCTATTGTATAGTGTGCATAACCTTTATGTTTTCCTACAACATTTCCAGCTTGATCTAAAACATCACCTTCAATATCAATATTTGCATGTTTTTTAATAACATCGGTATAAACTGTTTCTACAAAACAAATCTCTTGAGACTCATTTTTTTCAGTTATTTTTTTGTATGTAACATCAAGATTTGCTCCAAGTTTTATGATATCCTCTTTTTTATAAGTGCTAAGAGGAAACATCATAAAAGGTAAGGCTTCTTTTTTTATTTGAGATAGAAAATAGCTTTGGTCTTTTGATTTATCATCTGCTTCATAAAAAAATTCTCCATCTGTTGTTGCATAGTGTCCAGTTGCGAGAAAACTTGCACCTTGCTCTTTTGCAAAATCAAGCATAGCACCAAATTTTATATTTCTATTACATTTAACACAGGGATTTGGAGTAGTTCCTTCTAAGTAAGAGTTTACAAAATAGTCATAAACCTCTTCACTAAATTTTTTAGTTAAATCTAAAATATGGTATTTTACACCCAAAAATTTTGCAACACCATCAATATAACCTAAATTTGATTCGTGATAACCATCTGATCTATTATGAAGTTTTAGATAAATTCCTTCAACTTCATAACCTTGTTGTTGAAGCATATATGCTGTTACTGATGAGTCAATTCCACCGCTCATTCCAACCATAACTTTTTTTTTACTCATCTTTTACCTTTTTATTTGTAGTAACTGATAAAGCCACCACCAAGACAATAATCACCAGAATATAAAACAAGACTTTGTCCTAGTGTTACAGCTCTTTGAGGATTATCAAACTCAACCACTACTTTTTCATTATTTGCTTCAACTACAGTACAAGCTTGTTTTTGTTGTCTGTATCTTACTTGTGCCATTAATCTATCACCAACTTTAGGTGCTTCTTCTAATACCCAATGCATATGGTATGCTTCTACATTTTTGCTCATAAGTAAAGGATGATTTGTATCTTGAACAATTGTTAATGTATTATTTACTACATCTTTAGAAGCTACATACCAAGGTTTGTGAGTATTGTTTTCACTTTCATTGTCTTTAATACCTCCAAGACCAATACCTTTTCTTTGTCCCAATGTGTAACAAACTAGACCTTTATGTTTTCCTAAAACTTTTCCATTTTCATCTAAAATATCTCCAGGAATAGCCTTTAAATGTTGTGTAATAAATTCATCAAATTTTTGATTACCAATAAAACAAATTCCTGTACTATCTTTTTTATCACTAACTGGTAGATTATTAATTCTAGCTATTTCTCTAACTTCTTTTTTTGTTAAATCTCCAAGTGGAAATATAGCATGTGACAATTGTTCACTTGATAATGCGTGTAAAAAATAACTTTGGTCTTTTGAACTGTCTTTTGGAGTATCTAGTACAAAATGATTTTTGTATTGCGCAATTTTTGCATAATGACCAGTTGCAATCATATCTGCACCCATACTTTTTGCTTCATTTAAGAATACATTGAATTTTATTTCTTTGTTACATAAAATATCTGGATTTGGTGTTAGACCTTGCTTTAAACCTTCTAAAAATACATCAAAAACTCTATCTCTGTACTCTTTAACGAAGTCTTTTCCAATTACCTCTATTCCTATTAATGCACCAACTTTTTTTGCATCTTCAAATTCTATACGATTAGGGCAAAGGCTTCCTTTGATCCCGTATTCCCAATTACGCATAAATAATCCAACAACATCGAAACCCTGTTGTTTTAATAATAATGCAGTAACAGATGAATCAACTCCGCCTGACATTCCTACAACAATTTTTTTATTTTTGCTCATTTTTTACCTTTAAAAAGTTCTTTTTTTAGAACTGTATTTACAACAATTTAGTTGTTTTTAATATATTTTAAAGGAATAATCACTGACTCTCTATTTGCCCAATTTTTGTGAGGAATAATAAGATTTTTTGTATCTATTCTCTTATTATCAAAAAATATTATATCTATATCCAAGGTTCTAGGCGCATCTTGAAAGGATCGCTTTCTTCCAAATTTTTTTTCATATCTTTGCATGGCTTTCAAAAAGTCATTAGGACAAAGATTTGTTTTGAGTGTGATTATACCATTTAAAAAGTGGCTTTGTTCTAAAAATCCAAAAGGAGGATTTCGTAAAAGAGGTGAGCTCATAAGTAAAGTAAATCTCAAATCTTTTTTTAAACATAAGATTAAATTATCAAATATATTTTTTGTATTTCCAATATTCCCTCCAATTCCAATAGTTACACTATATTTTTTATTTGAAGTTGTATTAAACTTTTTTGGAAAATTTGGGTAATAGAAAAGTGTTAAATTATTGCTTAAATTTTTTTTCAAATTTCTCTCTTTTTTTATAAATAATCCTAACTTAGTGAATAAGTTATGATTATTTTTTAATATCTTTTGTTTTATAAAATATCTGCTTTACCATTTTTCATATAGACTGTATCTTCAATTCTAACTCCAAATTCATTTGGAAGATAAATACCAGGTTCAACTGTAAATACCATATGGTCTTCAATAATTAAATCATTTCTACTATTTATATTTGGAAATTCATGAATATCAAGACCAACTCCATGACCTGTGCTATGTACAAAAAACTCTCCATATCCAGCTTTAGTGATATAATCTCTAGCAATTTTGTCAATTTCTGAAGCCTTCATACCACTTCTTGCTTTTTTAATAGCTAGAGTTTGAGCTTTATAAACTATATCATAGATTTTTTGATGTTTTTTATTTTTAAATTTTTGCTCTCTTTCAAAGCTAAAATTATTAAAATCAACTACACTTGTACAAGTTCTATCTGAACAATATCTTTTATATTTTATTCCAGCATCAACTAAAAGTAAATTGTCTTTATTTAGTTTTTTATTTGTAGGAAGGGCATGAGGTTTTGCTGCATTTTCGTTTATAGCAACTATTGGATTAAAAGATACATCAAATTTTGCTTTTTGTGTCATATTTTTGAAAGCTTCAAAAAAAAGCTCTTTTTCACTTCTTTTTTCACCATTTTTCTTTATGAATTTTGCAAAATTTGAAAAACCTTCTCTTCCTAAATTTGCAGCTTTTTTAAGGAGTTTTATCTCTTTCTCACTTTTTATTAATCTTTTCATTTTTGAAAAGTTTATTTCTTCTTTAAAAATAGTATCTAAATCTTTTATGAAGTTTGAATATGTTAAATAAGTGAAATCATTTGGGTCAAAAGTTAACTCTTTTATATGGTTCTTTTTTAATATCTCTTTAGCACTCTCTATTAGATTAGCACTTTCTATAATTTCACAATTTTTTGCATACTCTCGTGCTTCAATAGTATATCTTGCATCAGTTATAAAAAATTTTTCACTACCAAGATTTAAAAATATTACATTGTCACAAGAGAAGTTACACTCGTAATATATTGCATTTTCATTTTTTAATATAAAGTTTTCCACTAAAATAGCCTTTTTTTAGATGATTTAACAAAAGTTTAATTATAATCTTACCAAAATTTATTAAAAGGAAAATAATATGAAAATAGCAGTTATTCAAGGACCAAACTTAAATATGCTAGGAATTAGAGAGCAACATATATATGGTGGGATAACTTTAGAACAAATTCATGCTCAACTTCAAAATGCAGCTGATCAAAATGGAATAGAATTAGAGTTTTTTCAATCAAATTTTGAAGGGGAAATAGTTGATAGAGTTCAAGAGTGTTTAGGTACAGTTGATGGGATTATGATAAATCCAGCTGCATATTCGCATACTTCAATTGCAATTAGAGATGCTTTGGCTGCAGTTAATATGCCAGTTGTTGAAGTGCATATTTCAAATATTTATAGAAGAGAAGAGTTTAGACAAAAAAGTGTTACAGCAGGTGCAAGTACAGGTGTAATTACTGGATTTGGAGGATTTGGTTATCATATGGGATTAATAGCTTTAATGCAGATGATTGGTGAGTTAAGAGCTCTAAATGAAGCAAGAAATGCACAATCTGCTGAACAAATAAGCTAATGAAAATTTTAAGTGCATCTTATGTTTTAACATTTGATGAAGATTTTAGCATCATTAAAAATGGTGCTATTGTTTTTGATGAGAAAATAATTGAAGTTGCAACTTTTGAATATATAAAAGACAAATATCCAACTCTTGAGATTATACAGTTAAAAGATAATTCTATCTTAATGCCAGGTCTTATAAATCCGCATATTCACTTAGAGTTTAGTGCAAATAAAACAACTTTAAAATATGGAAATTTCTACTCTTGGTTAAATTCTGTTATAAAAAGTAGAGAAAATCTTATAGAAAAAGCAAATAGCTCTTTAATTGAGCTTGAATTAAAAAAACTTTTAAAAACAGGAACTACAACTATTGGGGCAATATCTTCATACTCTTTTGATTTACAAGCAGTTTTAAATAGTCCAATAAATAAAGTCTTTTTTTGTGAAGTTATTGGTTCTAAAGCTGATATGATAGATACTTTGTTTGCTGATTTTAAAGCAAGATTAAAAGATGCTCAAAAATATAATAGCAAAAACTTTCAAGCAGGAATTGCTATTCATTCTCCATATTCTGTTCACCCTTTTTTAGTAAGAGAAGTTTTAAATATAGCAAAAGATGAAAATTTAGTAGTTACTTCACATTTTATGGAATCAAATGAAGAGAAAGAGTGGCTGAGTAAAGATGAAGGTAGTTTCTTAGAATTTTTTAGGAATTTTTTAAATCAGACAAAGGCTACAAGTAAACCTTTAGAATTTTTAAATCTTTTTAAAGGAGTTAAAACTCTATCTTTTACACATTGTGTAGAGGCAAATGAGGAGGAATTATCAAAAATAAAAGAGTTAGATGCAATAATAAATCATTGTGCAGTTTCAAATAGGTTTTTAAATAATAGTAGATTAAACCTTGAATCTTTAGATGAGATACCTTTTAGTATAGCAACTGATGGACTTAGCTCAAATAACTCTTTAAGTATGTTTGATGAATTAAGAGCAACTTTAAATATTCATTATGAGAAAAATATTATTAAGTTCTCAAAAACCCTTTTAAATTCTGCTACTGTTATTGGGGCTAGGGCTTTGGGATTGAATAAAGGAAGATTAGAAAAAGGTTTTGATGCTGATATAATTTCTATTACTTTACCAGATGATATAGAAGATTTAGAAGATATTTATATGCAAATTATACTACATACAAAATATGTAGATAAAACAATAATAGGAGGAGAGTTTGTTTGATTTTTTTAGAAAATTGTTTTCACCAATAACTGCAATATTAGATTTTATTACAAAATATTTTAAAACTATTGTTTTTTTAACAATTATTTATTTTATATTTTTTAGTAATCCTAATGAAGAAGGGATAAAAAAAGAGTTTGCAAATTTACAAAAGATTGAGTTAAATGGACCAATAGTAGATGTTTCTAAAGTTTTGGAAAATATAAATAAAGCTAAAAAAGATGAAAATATAAAAGGTGTTTTATTTGTAGTGGACAGCCCTGGTGGTTCTGTTGCACCTTCGGTTGAGATTGCTTATGCAATTAAAGAGTTAAAAGAGTTAAAACCTGTTGTTACATATGCAAGTGGAACGATTGCTAGTGGAAGTTACTATGCTTCTATTTGGTCAAATAAAATTATTGCAAATCCTGGAAGTATGGTTGGCTCTATTGGGGTTATTATGCAAGGTTTTGAGCTTAGTGAATTACTTGATAAAATTGGAATTCAAACTCAAACTGTAAAAGCTGGAAAATATAAAGAATCAGGGACTCCTACAAGAAAATGGACTCCTTTTGAAGAAAAACAACTTCAAAGTGTGATTGATGATACTTATAATATGTTTATAACAGATGTTGCAGAGGCTAGAAAACTTGATATTAAAAATCATACAAGTTTTGCAGATGCAAAAATTTTTACTTCAAAACAGGCAAAAGAAGTAGGGCTAATTGATGAGGTTGCTACACTTAGTTTTGCCCAAGATAGTTTAGAAAAATTGGCAAAAGTAGAAAAACCTGTTTGGAAAAAAGAGGATAGATTTGAGAAATTTATGGATAAGCTTATGAGTCAAGCTATTTCAAAAGTACTTATGAGTTTTTCAAACTCTTTAAAGGCTATTTAAATAGCCTTTTGAAGTGAAATTATAATCTATTTTTAAATAAAAGTTTTTTGAGTTTTATATAGAGAGTATGCAAGTGGAAATAATTTAAAATATCCAGAAGAGATAAGAGAAATTTTAGATTTATTATAATATTTACCAGCAAAAGCAATAAAAGATTTAAAAAATAGATTGTTTGTGTATAAAAAGTTATATAAAAAAGGTATTTAAAAGGCAAAATGCCTTTTAAATTTGAAGATTATTTTCTTCTAGCTCCACCAGAAACTATATTGTAAGTATCATTTGCAATTACATACTCTTCTTGAGTAGGGATTACAAAAATTCTTGCAGGTGATGCATTTGTAGAGATATCTCTAGGTTCACTTGATCTTTTATTATTTTTTGTTGGGTCAATTACAAGTCCCATAGCATCAAGTCCAGCACAAACTTTTTCTCTAATTAATGCTGCATTTTCACCAATTCCACCTGTAAAGCAAAGTGCATCAATACCATTTAGTGCTGCAACATAAGCTCCAACATAAGATTTGATTTTATATGCAACCATATCAACTGCTAATCTACATCTATCATCACCTTGGCTCATACCTTCTAAAACTTCTCTAAGATCTGAAGATTTTCCAGAAATACCTAAAATTCCTGATTTTTTATTCATTAAATCAAGAACTTGGTCAATATCAAGGTTTTCTTGTTTCATCATATATTGAATTGCTCCAGCTCCAATATCTCCAACTCTAGTACCCATCATAAGCCCTTGGATAGGAGTTAATCCCATAGATGTATCTATACATTTTCCATCAAAAACAGCAGATACTGAAGAACCATTTCCTAAGTGACAAACTATAATTCTAGTATTGTGTTTTTTCTCTAGCATAGCTCTTGCTTCATTTGAAACAAAATAGTGGCTAGTACCGTGGAAACCATATTTTCTAATACCGTGTTTAGTATATTGGTCATAAGGTAAGGCATACATATAAGCATAATCAGGCATTGTTTGGTGAAATGCAGTATCAAATACACCAACATTTGGTTTTCCTGGCATTAACTCTTGACAAATTTCAATTCCCATAATATTTGCAGGGTTATGTAAAGGTGCTAATGGAGATAATCTTTTCATAGCATCAATAACTTCAGGAGTGATTAAAACTGAACTTGCAAACTCTTCTCCACCATGAACTGTTCTATGTCCAATAGCTTCAATATCATTAATAGAATCAATAACCTTTCCTTCACCACTTGTTAAAGTAGTTAAAATTGCATTTATAGCCTCTTTGTGTGTAGGCATTGATTCTTTTAGAACTAACTTTTTACCATCACCATATTCATGTTTTAAAACACCGTCAATTCCAATTCTTTCACAAATTCCACTTGCAAAAACTTTTTTAATAACTGGATTCATTAATTGATACTTAACTGAAGAACTTCCTGCATTTAATACGAAAACTAGCATATTTTTCCCTTTTATATATTTAATTATTTAATTTGTGTTGCTGTTATTGCAACTAAGTTTGATATATCTTCTACTGAACAACCTCTTGATAGGTCATTTACAGGTTTATTTAAACCTTGAATAATTGGTCCATGTGCTTCTGCATTTGCAAATCTTTGCACAAGTTTATAACCTATATTTCCAGCTTGTAAATCAGGGAATACTAAAACATTTGCTTTCCCAGCTACTTTTGAATTAGGAGCTTTTTTAACTCCAATAGATTCAACTATTGCAGCATCAGCTTGAAGTTCTCCATCAAATTGGAAATTTACATTTCTTGAAGTTAGAATTTCACAAGCTTTTGTAACTTTATCAACTAATGGATGTGAAGCACTTCCTTTTGTAGAGAAAGATAGCATAGCAACTCTTGGTTCAAGTCCTACAACACTAGCAGCTGTTGCAGCTGTTGCACTTGCAATATCAGCTAATTGTTCAGAGTTTGGCTCAGGAATAACAGCACAATCTGCAAATAAAATAAGACCATTATCTCCAAATTTTTTATCTGCTGTTTCCATAACAAAAGTTGAAGATACAGTATTTATTCCAGGTGCTGTTTTAATTACTTGAATAGCAGCTTTTAAAACATCTGCTGTTGGTGAATTAGACCCTGCAACAAGTCCATCAGCATCTCCTAATCTAACCATCATACAACCAAAAAATCTTGGTTCATTTAACATTAAATTTGTAGCTTCATCTCTTGAAAGGTTCTTACTTTTTCTAAGTTCAACCAATTCATCAATATATTTATCTATATTTGCAAATTTCTTAGGATCAACAATAGTTGCACCATCTATTTTTGCACCACATTTAAGAGCATCTGCTTTGATTGTCTCCTCATTACCTATTAAAACAACTTTTGCAGTTTTGTCATTTAAAACTTGTTCTGTTGCTTTAAGAACTCTCTCATCTTCAGATTCTGGAAGAACGATTGTTCGTAAATTTTCTTTAGCTTTAGCTTTTATACTATCAATTAAACTCATTTTGCTAAATTTTCCTTTCTAAAATTAAACTTTACAGGGAAGATTATAATTAAGAAGCATAGCAACAAAATAGCAAGATTTCTAATTTAATAAAGGTTTCTTTCGATGATATTTATTCTAAAATATATAATTTTAGGACTTTTAGCTATTTGATTTATAAAAATAGGAGAGATTTAGCATTAAATATAACTATATTATATGAAATGCTAAATTATTTAAAAGTTCTTTTTTGTAACAATTTACTATTTTCTTATAAGCCTATCAGTATCATTTGCAATAACAAGCTCTTCATTTGTAGGAATTACATAAATTTTTGTTTTTGAGTTTTTAGAGCTTATTTCTCTGTTTCCTTTCTCTCTTTTTGAGTTTTTATCACAATCAAGTTCTATACCCATAAATTCTAAACCTTCACAAACTTTTTCTCTAATTAAATCAGAGTTTTCTCCAATCCCAGCTGTAAAGCAAATAGCATCAACTCCATGCATAAGTCCAGCATAAGAGCATAGATATTTTTTTATTCTATCACAAAGCATTGTGATTGCTATTTTAGATCTTTTATCTCCATCATTTGCTGCTTTTATAACTTCTCTTAAATCAGAACTAACTCCTGAAATACCTAGTATCCCAGATTTTTTGTTTAAATAATCTATAATTTGGATATGAGATAAACCTTTTTTCTCCATTAAATAAGGGATAACCCCAGCATCAATATCTCCACTTCTTGTACCCATTACTAAACCTTCAAGTGGAGTTAATCCCATAGAGGTACTAATAGATTTTCCATCTTTAACTGCACAAACAGAAGATCCATTTCCTAGATGACAAACAATAATTTTTGAATCTTTTTTATTTAAAAGTTTAATAGCTTCATTTGAAACATAGTAGTGGCTAGTTCCGTGAAAACCATATTTTCTTAAATGATGTTCTGTATAATCAGCATAGGGAACAGCATATAAAAAGTTTTCAATAGGCATTGTTTGGTGAAAAGCTGTATCAAAAGTTACAACATTTGGAACTTTTGGCATTAACTTTTTACATATTTTTATACCCATTATATTTGCAGGATTATGTAAAGGAGCTAGTGGAATTAGCTCTTCAATTTTTTTAATAACTTCATCATCAACTAATACAGACTCTTTGAAATATTCTCCTCCATGAACAACTCTGTGTCCAATAGCTTTTATTTCATCAATCGAGTTTATAATTTTTGTTTCATCATTTGTAAGAATTCTTAAAACTAATTCAATAGCTTCTTGATGAGTAGGAATAGGAAGTTCATAAGTAAGTTTTTTATTTTCACCTATTTCGTGTTTTAAAATTCCATCTATTCCTATTCTTTCAACTAATCCACTAGCTTTTAACTCTTTTGATTTTGTATCAATTAATTGATATTTAAGAGAAGAAGAACCAGCATTTAAAACGAAAACTAACATATAAATCCTTTAAATCTTAATATATTATTAAAAATTTTAATTAATTTTTTGAAATAATATCAGATTAAAACTTAAAGATTTACTTGATTTTTACATTTGGTGTATTTTTGAGTTTAAGAAAAATCATAGCAGTCATTAAGGCATCATTAAAAGAGTCGTGAACACCAAAAGATGGGATATCAAGCTCTTTCAAAATAGCATTAAATCTTAAATCTATAAAACCTTGGGGAATTAATTCTATTTTAAAATCATGATAAATTTCAGAAACTTCAATAGTTTTATTTGGTAAATTTATTCCTATTTTTGGTTTTAAATATTTATTTACCATTTTTATATCAAAATCTAAAAAATAACCAACTAAAGTTCTATTTCCAATAAAATCTAAAAATTCCAATACAACATCTTCTATATCAAAAGCATCTTCTAAATCGCACTCTCTTATATGATGAACTTTGATTGAATTTTCACTTAAAGAACAAGATTTTGGTTTTACATACCTTACAAACCTTTTACTTGAAACTATTGTATTATCTTTTATTAATACTGCACCAATAGATACAATATCATCAATTTGTGGATCTAATCCTGTTGTTTCACAATCAAAGCAGATATATTCATTAAGAATTGGTTCATCGAATAGAAATGAATATTTTTCAATTTTTAGATTCTTTTTATTAAAATAATTTTTTATATTTCTAAACATAGTTAAGCTTAAAGTGGAATTCTAGCTGTTTTTTTAGTCTATTTACAATTTTAAAAGAGTCTTTTAAAAGATCTTTTTCCATTGTATTTAATTTATTTGGATTTATATAGTTATCTATTTTTTCATTTCTATCAAGTTTTTCAAGGTTAGATTTTAATTTTAGGCTTGTTAAAAAATTAAAAGCCATAATAAGTTCTTTTGATGTCTCTTTTTCAAAAAAACCTAATTCTGTTAGAGCATTTACTCTTTTAATTGTATTTGTATTTAGAATTTTATTTTGTAAACTTAAGGCTCTAATTCCTTGAACAAGTATAAAAATCCCACCTCTTTTTATATCTATCTCATCTTTATGATTTTCATCTTTGCTATTAAATACAAATCCATCAAAGAATCCTAGAGGTACATCAAAACTATTTATTATTTTTGCAAAATTAGAGTAAAAACTTTGAGAATTTGAAGAGATTTTGAATAGATAGTTTTTTAAATCTTTTATCATTTTTATATCTCCAGATACACATAAAGCATCATAGAAAATTGCAATATTCATAAAATGATCACCATTTGGTTCATTTACCCATTTATATATTAACTCTTTAAAATCACTTTGTCTTCTACACCAATAGGGATTTGAAACCATAATATTTCCATCACATCTAGGAAATCCAAAATCAACTAAAGTCTCTGTAAAATTGTGTGTAAATTCTCTTAATTTCTCATCAGTGATTGTACAATCATCTGAAATTATTAAAGCATTATCTTGGTCAGTTCTTAAGATTTGTTCAGCTCTTCCTTCACTTCCCATTACTATTAAACAGGATTTATCAATTAACTCTTGAGGAGCCATCAGTTTATAGAGTTTATCAAGAAGTTTTTTATTTAATTGGTTTATTAGTTTTGAAATAAACTCTATTTTTACACCTTTTGCATTTAAGGATTTTATTATTTTTATAAAAGATAGTGAAGCTTCTTTTAACTCTTCTAGGGTCTCTGCTTTTACTATCTGATTTGAAACAGCAAAAGTATTTGTTGCAAAAAATGATGATAAAGAGATTTGATCAAGTATTCCTACAATAAGATTTTGATCATTTTTTACAACAACTCTTTTTAAACCATATTTTGCCATTTGAAGTTGAGCATTAAATAAAAAATCATCTTCATTTATATAAATTAAGCCTTTTGAAGCTATTTTTATAACCTCTTCATCAAAATCCATTCTATTTAAAATTACTTTTTGTCTAAAATCAGAATCTGTAACTATATACATCTCTCCTTGCTCATCTTTTAAAAGAAGAGTTGGAATTTTTTCTTGTTTTATAATTCTTGCTGCTTCATATATTGAAGTTTTACTATCAACAATTACAGCTTTATGAACTTTTGCATCTTTTACTTTTGCAATCATAATATTTGCCATATCTTTGTTTTTTTCATGCAAAATATTATTATTTAATTTTTCAGAAATTGATTGAAAGAAATAGTTTTCTAGTTGTTGGTTTTGACTTAAAATTGTCATAAATAGCTCTCTTGGAAGAGTATAACAGATACTCTCTTGAGCGGTTACAAAACTATTTTTTGAAAAGTTTTTAATTAGTGAAGCTGAATCAAAAATTTCATTTTTAGAATAAACAGCTAAAACTTCATCTTCATTCTTTTCTTGAATTAATCCTTTTAGAATAAAATATAAAAATTGTGGTTCACTTTGCCCTAATTGAACAGTAGCACCTTCTTTAAAATATACAATATCTAAAGCCTCAGCAATATCATCAAGTTCATTTAAAGTAAGATTTTCAAAAGGGTGAATTGAAGAGATAAATTTCTTTTGTTCTTGTAAGCTCATATTTTCTCCTAAAAAGATTACAAAATAAAGGGGGGGGTATTTCCCCTTTATCTTAGTGTGAAACTGCTCCTGCAGATCCAATTCCTGTATTTGCTCTAATATTTTGAGCTCTAAATTTAGCTCTATCTTCTTTTGCTCTTTGAGAGTTATCAGTAATACTAAATAACCAAATTCCAACAAATGCAACTGCTACTGAGAATAGTGCAGGGTGAGCATAAGGGAAAATTGCCTCTTTATTTCCTAAAATTTGTACCCAAACATTTGGTCCTAAAATTACAAGTGCAACAGCAGTAATTAATCCTAAAAAACCACCAATAAATGCACCTCTTGTTGTAAGTTTTGACCAATAAATAGATAAGAATAGAATTGGAAAGTTTGCAGATGCTGCAATTCCAAATGCTAAACCAACCATATATGCAATATTTTGTGATTCAAATGCAATTCCTAAAACAACTCCAATAATTCCTATTATAACAACAGTAATTTTAGATATTTTTACAACTTTTTCATCGCTTGCATTTGGATTTATAACATTTGCATAAATATCATGTGATATAGCTGAAGCTCCTGCTAATGTAAGACCAGAAACAACAGCTAAAATTGTAGCAAATGCAACAGCTGAAATAAATCCTAAAAAGGCATTTCCACCTAGCATGTGTGATAAGTGAACTGATGCCATATTACTTCCACCAAATAAAGCTCCACCTTGTAAATAAGCAAGACCTTTATCAAAATATTGTGCACCTGCATCTGTATTTAAAAATGCAATTGCACCAAAACCAACGATTGTAATAATAACCCAGAAATAAGCAACAAATCCAGTTGCATAAACAACAGATTTTCTAGCTTCTTTTGCATTTCCAACTGTAAAAAATCTCATTAAAACGTGAGGTAAACCAGCAGTTCCTAGCATTAAAGCCATACCTAAAGATATTGCAGAAATTGGATCAGATAAGAAACCACCTGGTTTTAAAATATCTTCCCCTTTTTTGTGGTATTCTACAGCTTGGCTTGCTAATGCTTCAAAGTTAAAGTTGAAGTGCCATAAAATCATAATAGCCATAAAAGAAACTCCTGAAAGAAGTAAAACAGCTTTTATAATTTGTACCCAAGTAGTTGCAAGCATCCCTCCAAATGTTACATAAATAATCATTAATGCTCCAACTAAAAATACTGCATAGATATACTCCATTCCAAAAAGGATTTGGATTAATTTACCAGCTCCAACCATTTGTGCAATTAGGTATAAAACAACAACTGAAAGTGAACCAAATGCAGCTAAAGTTCTAATCTCTTTTTGTCCTAATCTGTATGCAGCAATATCAGCAAAAGTAAATTTACCTAAATTTCTTAATTTCTCAGCCATAAAGAATAAAATAATAGGCCAACCAACTAAAAATGAAACAGCATAAATAACTCCATCATATCCATTCATATAAATAAGACCAGATACTCCTAGAAATGCTGCTGCTGACATATAATCTCCAGCAATTGCTAAACCATTCTGAAATCCTGTAATTCCTCCACCAGCAGTATAAAAATCATTTGCTGATTTTGTTTTTCTAGCTGCCCAATAAGTAATTACTAAAGTTCCTGCAATGAATACAAAGAACATAATAATCGCAGGAATATTTAAATCTCTTTTCCCTTCAAAAGTTGCATCACCAGCAGCAAATGCCCATAATGCAAAAATAGATAGTAGTGCTAAAACTCTTAACATTATAATAAATCCTTTACATCTCTTTTTATTTGGTTAGTTAAATCTTCAAACTCTGTATTTGCTCTTTTTACATAGATTAAAGTAGTAATAAAGCTAATAACCAAAATAGCTAATGCAATAGGAAATGCAATAGTTGTAACATATCCTTCAGCTATTTTTGCAGAAAACAGCTCTTTATTAAAAGCAATAATAGTTATGTATGAATAAAACATAACTAAAACAAAAATTCCAAGTTTCAATGAAAAACTATTTCTCTTTGAAACCAACTCTTGATATTTAGGATTTGATTCAATCCTATCTACTAATTTTTCGTTCATTCTCCGACCTTTTTTTGACTTTTTGTAACTATGAAAGAATAGTTAACAAAAGATAAATAATTATACTAATTTATTAGAGTTTTGGGAAATTTTATTTCAGAGAATTGTTTATAAATTGTGTAAGAATTGTAAAATAGTAACAGAAAAATAATATTTTAATTATTAAAATTAATTATATTTCTTAAGTTTTATTTTATAAAGATCACTAAAGAGATAAATCTCTTTAGTAAAGGTTTTAGTGATCAACAGCTCCATCAGCTCCGATACCTGTTTCTGCTCTAATTCTTTGAGCTTCAAATCCAGATTTATCCTCTTTTGCTCTTGCAGAAGAGTCTGTAATAGAGAAGAACCAAATTCCCACAAATGCTGCAATAATAGAGAATAATGCAGGTTGTGTATAAGGGAATATAGCTTTTTCAAAATGGAAAATATCAACCCATACAGTTTTACTTAGTACAACTAGTGCAATAGCAGTAATAAGACCTATGAATCCACCAATAAATGCTCCTCTAGTAGTCAATTTAGACCAGTAGATTGAAAGAATTAATATTGGGAAGTTAGCTGATGCTGCAATAGCAAATGCTAGACCAACCATGAATGCAATGTTTTGATTTTCAAATGCAAATCCTAAAAGAATAGCAACAATACCAATAACTAAAACAGTTCTTTTTGAAACTTTCATCTCTTCAGCATCTGTAGCTTGACCTTTTCTTATAACGATTGCATATAAATCGTGTGCAATAGAGTTAGAAGCAGCAAGTGTAAGACCAGCAACAACCGCTAAGATTGTAGCAAATGAAACAGCCGCAATAAATCCTAAGAAAATATCTCCACCAACAGCTTGTGATAAGTGAACAGCTGCCATATTAGCTCCACCAATGATACCTTTAAAGTCAATTACACCATCTTTAAAGTAAACAGCACCTTCAGGGCTTAATAAGAAAACAACAGCACCTAAACCAACAACACCAATGATTAAATAGAAGTAACCAATAAATGCAGTTGCATAAACAACAGATTTTCTAGCTTCTCTTGCATTTCCAACTGTAAAGAATCTCATAAGGATATGAGGTAATCCAGCAGTTCCTAACATTAAAGCAAGTCCTAAAGAAACAGCAGAAACTGGATCAGATACGAATGGACCTGGTTTTAAAATAGCTTCAGCTTTTGGGTGCATGCTAACAGCTTGAGCTGCTAAGTTACCAAATGAAAAACCATAGTGTGAAAGAACCATAATTGCAATAAATGTTACTCCAGATAAAAGTAATACAGCTTTGATAATTTGTACCCAAGTTGTAGCTAACATTCCACCAAAAGTTACATAAACAATCATTAATGCACCAACAATAATAACTGACCAAGCATAAGGAATATGGAATAATAATTCAATTAATTTTCCAGCTCCAACCATTTGAGCAATTAAATAGAAAGTAACAACTGTTAAAGAACCAAATGCAGCAAGAATTCTGATTTTTTGTTCATCTAATCTATATGCAGCAATATCTGTAAAGTTAAATTTACCTAAATTTCTTAATTTTTCAGCCATTAAGAATAGAATAATTGGCCAACCAACTAGGAATCCAATAGCATAAATCATACCATCAAAACCATGTAGAAAAATCATTCCAGAAATACCTAAGAATGAAGCAGCTGACATATAATCTCCAGCAATTGCTAGACCATTTTGGAACCCTGAAATTCCTCCACCTGCTGTATAGAAATCTGAAGCAGATTTTGTTTTACTAGCAGCCCATTTTGTAATACCCATAGTTGCAACTATAAATACAAAGAACATAATAACAGCAGGAATATTCACTGCTCCACCATCAGATGCAAATAATGCTAATGATGATAATCCTAATAAAGATAGTATTTTTAACATTATAAAATATCCTTTACATCATTTTTTATAGAAGTTTCTAAGTCTTCAAACTCACCATTTGCTCTTACAACATAAATTACAGTTGTAATAAATGCAATTAAGATGATTGCAACAGCAATAGGCCATGCAACAGTCATAACTTCACCAACTTTTGTAGCGAAAAACTCTTTATTAAATGCAATAGTTAATACGAAACCATAGTAAACTACCAAAACAAAGATTGCTAGTTTAATAGCAAACGAACTTCTTTTTGAAATAAGTTCATGGTATTTAGGATTAGCTTTAATCCTTTCTACTAATTCTTTATTCATTTTTTCTCCTAAAATAAGATTCATTGAAATAGTAAAATATCTTAGTTGCAAAAACATAGCATTTTAAAAAATAATTATGAAAAAGTGAAATAATTGTAGAGATAGCGATAAAATCGCTATTTTTGATTTGAGATTTTTATTTATTTGACAAATTTTTTAGTTTTAAAAATATCATAGCAGTCATGATTGCATCATTTAAGGCATCATGTTTCCCTAAAAAAGGGATATTTAGATATTTCATAATAGTATCAAATTTTAAATCTAAAAAGCCATTATTTGCTATTTTTTTTCTATGGTCATAATATATTCCAGATACTTCAATAGATTGATTTGGTAGCTTTACTCCAATGATTTTTTTTGTATATTTTGAAATCATTGCTATATCAAACTCTATGTAGTAACCTACTATTGGTCTAGAGCCAATAAAATTTAGAAGTTGAAAAATTGCAATTTCAGGTTCAAGTGCATTTTCTAAATCAGTTTGTCTTAAATGATGAATTTTAATAGATTCAGGGTTTATAAGTTTTGATGGTTTTACAAAAATATTAAAGGTTTGTCTCATTAAAATTTTATTATCTTTGATTAATACGGCACCAATAGAGAGGATTTCATCTTTTTTTGGATTTAAACCAGTTGTTTCACAATCAAGACTAACATACTCATTTGGTGGAGGTGTCTCAAATAGAGATTCAAATCGTTTACTTTTTAATTTTTTTTTCTCTAAATTTCGTAAAATATTTTTAAACATTAGTAAATCTTATCTAATTTAAATATGTAAGAGATAAATTTTTTAAATTCACTTACAATTTTTAAGCTCTCTTTTAAAAGATCTCTCTCTATTTTTCCTAAGTTATTTGTATTAAATTCATTTGAAATAGCTTTTCCATTATTTATTGCATCAAGATGATGTTTTAATCTTAGTGTATTTACTATTTCAAATGCTTCAATTAATTCAGCAGCCATATTTTTTTCAATAATTTTTCTGTCTTCAAGAATTTTAATTCTTTTTACAGTTGTTGTCTCTTTTATTTTTTCTTTTAAACTTAAACTTCTAATTCCTTGAACTATTGGGAAAATAGCAGCTTTCTTTATATTTATTAAGTTATTTTTACCAATAAAACTAGATATTGCAGTTGGAGTTTCAAAAGCCGTTGTTGATTTTGCAAAATATGCTAAGAATAGGTCATTTTGCACTTTATTAAATAGAAACTCTTTTAGGCTAATTAGAAGTTCCTTATCTCCAGCAACAGCAAAAGAGTCTATAAATATTGCTAAATCTAAGTAACCTTTCATATCAGGATTATTTATCCATTTAATGATTTCATTTTTAAAATCATTAAAATTTTTACACCAAGTAGGATTTGAAACCATGATATTCCCTTCACAAGGAGGATATCCTAACTCTATTAAATCATTTGTTAGTTGTTGCATATAAGGTCTATATTGTTCTACATTAACTCCATCTCTTACAATTAAAGCATTATCTTGGTCTGTTCTAATTATTTGCTCATTTCTTCCTTCACTACCCATTACTATTAAACAAGCACTATCTTGAAGCTCTTTTGGAAGAATAAGGCTATATAATTTTTGATAAACTTTTGTATTTAATTGTCCTATTAGGCTTGAAATATGGTGAATTTTTACACCTTTTGCTTGAAGGCTTATAATAATATCAAGGAAATCTTTACTTGCATTTTTTAAATCTTGTACATTTTTTGCATTTTTGATTTTTGATTCAATAACATAAGTGTGGTTTGCAAAATGAGATAAAATATCTATTTGTTCTAATATTCCAACCATTTCTCCACTACTATTTACAACACCAACCCTTTTTATATTTCTTTTTACTAAAATAGTTAAAGCTTCAAATAAATAATCATCTTTTTGTATAGTTAATAGTGGAAAAATAGCAATATCTTTTACGGGAATTGTTAAATCTCTACCCTCTAAAAGGACTTTAACTTTTAAAAGAGAATCTGTAATAATCCCATATCCTAAAGTTTCACTTTTTATAATAATTGTTGATGTTTTAAATTGCATAGATTTTTTTATTGCATCTATTAATTTTGTATCTTCTTCAACCATACAAGCTTCGTGAATTAGAGTATCTTGAACTTTTGCTATCATAAAAGATGATAATTCTGATGTATACTCTTTATCTTTTAGAGTTTTTATTTTATTTACTAAATCTTTTAAGAAGAAATCTTTGAACTCTTGATTTTTTTCTATTAAAGATAAAAAAGCTTTTTTATCTATTTCATAGCAGATTAGTTCCTCATTAACTTTAAAAGTATGTTCACATTTTCCATATATTAGAGAATTTGAATCAAAGGAGTCTTCACTTTGGTAATCCATAATTAAATTATTATCTTTACTATATTCAAAAACAGAACCTTTTATAATTATAAAAAATGTATTTGGAATATTATTTGGGCTAATTAAAATTGTATCTTTTGGATAGTATGCAATATCCATATGTTGTAGGCACATAGACATTTGACTAGGAGTTAAATGTCCAAATGGATGGATATTTGATAGAAATGTCTCTTGATCTTGAATACTCATAAACTTTCCTTTTTATTTATTGATGGTGATCTTAAATCATCTATTAGTAAAAGAACTTCTTCTGGTACTTTTGGTGTAAATCTTGAAATAATGATAGTAATAAAAATATTTATAATAGCACCTATAACGCCAATTGCTGTTGGCATAATACCAAATAAGTAGTCATCAAATGAACTTACTCTATTATTTATAAAACAAAAATATATTATATAAGTTAAAATAAAGATTAAAGAAATAATTAAACCTGAAATTGCACCTTCCTTAGTAATATTCTTATTAAAAATCCCAAGAACAATTGTAGGAAAAAGTGTAGCTGCTAAAATGGTAAAAGAGATTGAAATAGTTTCTATTATTGTGTAATAAGGAATTGTAAAGAATGTTGCTAAAGATATAATTATTAGAATAAAAATTTTTGATAAAACTTTATATTTTATACTATTATGAGCTATTTGTTTCTCTTCAAAAAAGATTAGTATAGAGTTTGTACTTATTAAAATTAACCCAGTCATAGTTGATAAAGCTGCAGCTAAAGCCCCTGCAAGTATTAATGCTATTGTCCAGTTTGGTAAATTTGCAATTTCTGGATTTAGTAGAGTTTGAATATCTGGATTTATATAAAGTTCATTTGAAAGAGAATCGTTTATTTGTATTTTTCCATCATTGTTTTTTTCAAAATATTTTATCTCTCCAATATTTTGCCAAATTTGAAGCCATTTTCCACTATTTACTATATGATTTTGATTTTTTACTTCATCATTGATAAAAGCTTCATACTCTACATTTTGTGTATGTTTAATATTATTTATTTTTGATAATACTCCTAAAGGAGATATAGCAGTATAAATAATGGCAATAAAAACTAATGCCCAAAAAGCAGATTTTCTAGTATCATTTATACTAGGTGTTGATATAAATTTTACTAAAATATGAGGTAATATGGCAACTCCTAGCATTAAAGATAGAGATATTGTAAAAAGATCTAAAACTCCTAATGCTTTTGTATAAGTAAATCCAAAATCTTCTAAACTATTATCTAAAACATGAAGTAGGAAAGTCCCTTCAGGAATTATTTTAACTCCTGTATCAAAAGCAAATGTAGTTTTTGAAAATAGGGCAAGTTGAGGAATAAAACCATCTGTAAGTTCTAAACTAAGATATATAATAGGAGTTATAAATGCGAATAAAATTATTATGTATTGGGCTATTTGTGTATATGTAACTTGTCTAATTCCACCAAGTAGTGAGTATAAAAATGCTACAAAAATAGCAACTACCAAAGCTATCTCTTTATCTATTTGAAAAATTCTTGAAAATACAATTCCTATTCCTTTCATTTGTGCTGAAATATAGATAAATGAGACAATTATTATTATAAATATTGTTAAATTTCTAGCAAATTTTGAATAATATCTAGCTTCTACAAATTCACATAAATGAAATTTACCAAATTTTCTTAAATAAGGAACAATAAGTAGTGCTAAAAGTACAAAACCTCCTGTAAATCCCATAATATAAGCTGAACCATTAAAACCTAGATATGAAATAGTCCCAGCAAGAGCTACAAAAGTAACAGCACTTATAAAATCTACAGCTATAGAAATACCATTTGTAATGGGACTAAAACTACTTTTTGCAATATAAAAATCTTTTGTTGAGCTAGATTTTGTCCATAAAGCTAGACCAAAATATATTGTAAAAGATATTCCTACGAAAAGGTAGATTAAAGATTGAAGTTCCATCTTATTCGCTTATAGAATATTTTTCATCAAGTTTTGAACTTTTTTTGATATATATAAATATTATAAAAATAAAAAATAGTATTGAACCTTGATTAGCTAGAAAGAAACCGAGTTTTACACCAAAAAATTCAAAGTTATTTAATAAATTCACTCCAAGAATAGCAAATCCAAATGTAAATATAGACCAAATAAATAGTAATTTTGCAATAAGTAAAATATTCTCTTTCCAATATTGTTGTGCAAAATTTAATTTTTTATTCACTATAACTCCTTAAAATTATATGATTATAGTGTTTTTTAGTAGCAAAAAAATAGCAAAAGGTTAAGTTTCTTTTTAAGCAGAGTAGTATCTATCTATTTTATATCCAAGTCCTCTAATATTTTTTATAAAATCCTCTTTTAGGCTCTTTTTAAGCCTTGAAATTTCAGCTCTAATTGTTGGATTATCAATATTTTCAGCATCCCAAACATCAACTCTAAATCTTTCAAAATCTACAATCATATTTATATTTAAAGCTAATATATGAATAATCTCTAGCTGTTTTTTTGTAAGATTTTGAGGTTCACCATTAAAATAAAGTGTTTGTTTATCTTTTGAGTAAGAGTAATTTTCAGAAAATCTAATATGACTTGTATTATTTTGCTCTTTTTTTAATATTTGATTTATTTTAATACCAAGTTCACCCAAATGAAAAGGTTTTTTTAAATACTCCCTAGCACCTAAATTATAGGCTTTTGTAATATCTTCAATATCAATTTGAGCTGAGATAAATATTGTTGGAATATGAATTTTTCTATTATTTAATTCATTTAAAATTGAAAATCCATCAATAGAAGGAACATTTACATCAAGAATAAGTAAATCATATCCTTGTTCAATGCTATTTAAAACATCAGCTCCATCCATAAAACTCTCAACCATATGTCCAATGCCTCTTAGATATTCACTAATAGCACTATTTAGCATTAATTCATCTTCAAGAAGTAGTATCTTCATTTATTTTAAACCTATATATAAATTTTGTCTCTTTTGTATCAGATAGAATATCTATTATAACAAAATTTTTATCACAAATCTCTTTTACTATTTTAAGACCAAGTCCAAAACCACCTCTTGCATTATTTTCTCTATAAAAATCATCAAAAATCTTATCAATACTCTCTATCTTTTTTGAATTTGTTGTAACACTAAACTCTATTTCATCATCATTTAAATAGATTAATTTTACAAAAATAGGGGATTTGCTAAATGAGTATTTAACAGCATTTGAAAGGTTATTATCAATAATTCTTTGAAGTTCTGTTTGATTAAATTTTAAATATACATCATCTTCAATATTTTTTATAAAATATAAAGAGTTTGATTTTACAATCTCTTCAAAAAAATCCATTCTATCTTTTAAAACTTGTGAAAATTCAATATACTCTTTTTCATAAGTGACTCTATCTTTTTTGATTAAGTAAGATAAATCATCATAAATATATTGAATTGTTTTTGATCCAGATTCTATATTTGTAATATAGTTGTTATTTGGAATTTTCATTTTTAGCAGATCTATATTTGTTCTTATAATTGCTAAAGGAGTATTTATCTCGTGAACAGAATTTTTTAGAAATTGTTTTTGTGATTCTACTAAGTCAGATAACTCTTTTGTCTTTTCATTAACTTTTATCTCTAGATTTTTGTTTAACTCTTCTAACATAGAACTTTTTAGTTTCATATTTGTCATAGCATCATTTGCATAATTTGCAATAACTTTGAATTCACCAAAAATAATTCTATTTTGATTTATTGGATTATCACTTTTTTGAGACTCTTTAAAGTAATTTCCTATCTCTTTTACATCATTTACTATTAGGATAGTTGCATTTTTATAGATAAAAATAGAGTATAAAATAAGTAAAATTGTAAGAGATGTAATTTGTAAAGTATAGTTAGAGATTTTTTTATTATACTCTTCCTCTTTTTGTTTAATTAGCCTGTCAATTTCATCAAGATATACACCTTTACCTATTGTCCAATTCCATTCAGCATAGGAGTTTACAAAAGATAGTTTATTTGTCTCTTTTGAAGCTTCTGGTTTTGTCCAAAAGTAGTTTACATAACCACCATCTTTATTTTGTGACTCTTTAATTAACTCAATAATTGGATATTTCCCAGAAGAGTCTTTAATATTTAAAAAATTCTTTCCAATATTTAATCTTTCAGTTGAGCTTAATACTACATTTCCTTCAAAATCATAAATAAAAATATATTCATTTGGATTATTACTTAGTTTTAATTGGTTTATAGCAAGGATAACATCTCTTTTTATCTCATTAATAGGTTTTAAGTCTTTATTTTGTTTGTGATAATAGTCGATAAATTTAATAACATAATCAACGTGAGTTTTAAGTAGAGCTTTTTGGTTATTTGTATAGTCTGTTTTTAAAGTATGTATCTTTTCTTGAAGCTCTTCATGAGCATTATTTATTATTATAAATGTAAAAAATGAGATTAATATAATAATGAAAACAATACTATAAACTATTAAGTGATAAAGAGATTTTGCTTTTAACATTTAAATTTGTGACCTTGAATAAATATAAGATAATGATAACTATATTTTTATAAGAAAGAAATTATTTTAAAAGTGGCGCGGCCAACGAGACTCGAACTCGCGACCTCCTGCGTGACAGGCAGGCATTCTAACCAACTAAACTATGGCCGCACCAGATAAATATGGTGGTCGATATAAGACTCGAACTTATGACATCTACCTTGTAAGGGTAGCGCTCTACCAACTGAGCTAATCGACCTATGGGAATTTACATATATTGACCTTGGTGACCCCTAGGGGATTCGAACCCCTGTGGCATGGATGAAAACCATGAATCCTAACCGTTAGATGAAGGGGCCAAGATATGTAATAATAAAAGTGGTGACCTGTGATGGATTCGAACCATCGGCCTCCTCATTAAAAGTGAGATGCTCTACCGGCTGAGCTAACAAGTCATAATAAACAATAAAAAGTGGCGCGGCCAACGAGACTCGAACTCGCGACCTCCTGCGTGACAGGCAGGCATTCTAACCAACTAAACTATGGCCGCACCAGATAAATATGGTGGTCGATATAAGACTCGAACTTATGACATCTACCTTGTAAGGGTAGCGCTCTACCAACTGAGCTAATCGACCTTGTTATATATTTGACCTTGGTGACCCCTAGGGGATTCGAACCCCTGTGGCATGGATGAAAACCATGAATCCTAACCGTTAGATGAAGGGGCCAAGTATATAACAAAAAAATGGTGACCTGTGATGGATTCGAACCATCGGCCTCCTCATTAAAAGTGAGATGCTCTACCAGCTGAGCTAACAAGTCGTTTTCCTTTTTAAGCTTTTACTTAAAATGGACTGGAATTATAGTGCAAAATAATTTAATTGTCAAGAGTTTTTTGTGCAAATTTTAAAATTTCTTTTAAAGATGTTTTTGCTGCTTGTTTTTGGATTTCAATTCTACTACCATTAAAGTGATAAGTTTCTACTATTTTATGGGCTTTATTATCACAAATTCCAATTACGACTGTACCAATTGGTTTATTTATTGTTCCACCATTGGGACCAGCAATTCCTGATATTGCAATAGCAAAATTAGCATCAAATTTAATTATTACACCATCTAACATCTCATTTACAGTTTGTGTACTAACAGCCCCATATTTTTCTAAAGTTTCATTTTTTACATTTAGCTCTAGATTTTTTATTTTATTTGAATATGTAATAATACTTCCATTAAAAATATCACTTGAACCACTAATTTGTGTAATCATACTAGCAACTAATCCACCTGTACAAGATTCTGCTGTTGTGATTGATTTATTGTGTTTTCTCAAAAGTTCTTGAAGTTCTATCATATTATTTGTAGAAAATATATTGTTGTACATAAAAATTCCTTTTATAGTTTAAAGGATTTTAGAAGAATATTTATAAAATAGAGATAAATTTAAAAAGAAAGTTTTTTAGAAGAGTTTAACTCTTCTAAAAATTATTTGTCATCTGTAAAGTCAGCTAAGAATTGATCTTCATTGAAATTTTTTCCAAGGTATGAACAAACTAATTTAATATCTCTCTCTGCATTTCCAAGACAAGATGTAGCTCCTGGAGATGGAGTCATATTAAAGATAATACCTTTTTCTTCTGTAATTGAAGCTTCACCAAGCATTAGTTTTTGTTCAGTTTTATTTAAAACTTGAGGTCTTACTCCACCAAATCCTTTTGCATATTCAATATCATCAACACTTAATGATGGTACTATTTTTTGTGCATCTTTAACAAATAGTTTTTTGTTGATTCCAGGTACTTCAAATAAGAAGTTTTTGAAGATATAGTTTCTAATATCACTATCTTTTAATAAATCCCAGAAAATTTTTATAATATTTCCATCTAAATTTAAAGTTTTTAAGCATTGGAATAAAGATTTACCACCTTTATATCTTTCTAATACTAATAGTGCAAGAGCTGTTGGTCCAAATCTTGTTTTTCCATCACATAAAATATCTGGATCCCCATGAAGTGCAGCAAATGGAAGTTTATCATTTTGTACCATATAAACTTTTCCATTTAAGTAAGTTCCATTTGTAATATAAAATGATCCAGCCATAGAAAGTGATCCCATATGTTTTCCATATCCCATTTTATGTGCTAAATATAGTGAGTGAGCTCCAGCATTTACAACCACAAAATCAGCAGTATAAACTGTACCATTTGTTGTAGTTAATTTAAATTTATCACCAATTTTTTGAATCTCTTCAACTTCTGAATTAAAATAAACATCTGTTATTTTTTCACTATTTGCATTTTGACCAGCTTTTACAAGCTCTTTTGTCATTGCTCCAAAATCAACAGTTGTATATTGGTCATTTGTTCCCATAGCTACAATTGGTTCTGGTCTATCTTTTGTTCTTTCTTTATCTGAATATACTAATAAAGGCTCTTTTTCTCTTAAAGCTTCTTTATCCCATAACTCTAAGTATGGGAAAATCTCTTTAAATTTGTTATATCTATCAGTGATAAATTGAACTTCTTTCTCACCCACACCTAAAGCCATTTTTTGATGTTTAAACATAATTTTATCTTGAAGGTCATACATTAAGTTGAACTTCTCAATCATTTTTGCAGTTCTTTTTGTAATTTTTGCTTTTTCAAAAGTATAGTTTGTCTCAATATCTCCAACATGTATTGTTTGAGAGTTACTAGTACCTTTAGAGTTTAAAGTTGCTAGTTCTTCATACTTCTCAAGTAAACAAATATTATTAACATCAGAATATTTTGCTAATTCAAAGAATAAAGCAGCTCCTGAAATTCCTCCACCTACAATTACGACCTCATAGTGTTTTTCGCTCATTTTCCTATCCTATATTTTTTAATGTCAAAATTTAACAACGATTTTAGCATATAAATTTTTAAATGTTATATAAATTATTATATTTATATATTATTTTAAGCTATTAAATTAAGAATTTAAAGAAATTTAGATACAATCTTAGCTTTAAATAATGTGAGAAATAATAAAATTAAGGTGATATAATGGATTATAAAGATAGTTTGCTACTTCCTAAAACAGATTTTCCTATGAGAGGGAATCTTCCACAAAATGAACCACTAAGATATAAAAAGTGGGATGAAACAAAAGTTTATGAAAAAATGAAAGGTAATAGAATAGGAAAACCTACTTTTACACTTCACGATGGACCTCCGTATGCAAATGGTAATATTCATATTGGTCATGCTTTAAATAAAATTCTAAAAGATATTATAAATAAATTTCACTATTTTGATGGTAAAAGTATTAGATATACTCCAGGTTGGGACTGTCATGGTCTTCCTATTGAACAAAAAGTTGAAGAGAAAATTGGAAGCGAAAAGAAAAAAATATTAGCTAAATCAAAATTAAGAGAGCTTTGTCGTGAGCATGCAACAAAGTTTGTAAATATTCAAAAAGATGAGTTTAAATCTTTAGGAGTAATAGCTGATTGGGAAAATCCTTATTTAACAATGGATTTTAAATTTGAAGCAAATATTTATAGAGAACTTTGCTCTATTGCAAAACAAGGATTACTTGTTCAAAGAAGTAAACCAGTCTATTGGTCATGGGCAGCACAAACAGCTTTAGCTGAAGCAGAAGTTGAGTATGAAGATAAAACTTCTCCATCTATATTTGTAGCATTTAAACACAAAGATATTGATGCAAGTTTGATTATTTGGACTACAACACCTTGGACACTTCCAGCAAATCAAGCAATTGCTTTAAATAAAGATGAAGAGTATGTTCTTACAAGTGATAAATTTATAGTTGCAAAGAAACTTTATAACTCTTTAATAGAGCAAGAGGTTATAAAAGGAACTATAGTTGAAACAATAGATATTTTAAAACTAGAAAATACAAATGCTATAAATCCATTAAATGGTAGAGATTCAAGAGTTATATTTGGTGAACATGTTGAAATGAGTGCTGGAAGTGGAGCAGTTCATACAGCTCCAGGACACGGTGAAGATGACTATAAAGTATCTTTGAAATATGGTATTGAAGTAATAATGCCTGTTGATGCTTTTGGAAAATATGATGAAACAATTGTAAGAGAAAAACTTTTTAAAGATACATCTAAATATTTAGGTTTAAATGTATTTAAAGCAAATGATTTGATTTTGGAAGAGTTGGGAAGTGCATTGCTAAAAAAAAGTGATATAAGACACTCATATCCACACTGTTGGAGAACTCACACACCAATTATATTTAGAGCTACAAAACAGTGGTTTATCTCTATTGATGATGAGTATGGAGAAAAGAATCAAACTTTAAGACAAAATGCTCTTCAAATTGTAGAAAATCTGAGATTTTATCCAGAGTGGGGAAGAAATAGATTAAAAGCAATGCTTGAGGGAAGACCAGATTGGTGTATTTCAAGACAGAGAGATTGGGGAGTTCCAATTGCATTTTTTAGAAATAAAAAAACTGATGAGATAATCTTTGATGAAAAAGTTTTAAATTTTACAGCTATGATTTTTGAAATTCACGGGTGTGATGCTTGGTATGATATGGAGATTAAAGATTTACTAAATCCAGCAAGTGGTTTAAACCCAGATGATTTAGAGAAAACTTTAGATATTTTAGATGTTTGGTTTGATAGTGGAAGTACACAAAATGCAGTTTTAAGAAGTGGAAATTATGATGCTGGAACATTTCCTGCTGATATGTATCTTGAAGGAAGTGATCAACATAGAGGTTGGTTCCAATCTTCACTTTTAACAACACTTGCAAGTAGCGAAGTTGCACCTTATAAATCAATTTTAACTCATGGATTCACTGTTGATGAAAAGGGTGAGAAAATGAGTAAATCTAAAGGAAATGTTGTTGCTCCTGATAAAGTTTTAAAAGAGTATGGAAGTGAGATTTTAAGACTTTGGGTTGCTATGAGTGATTATCAAAGTGATTTAAAAATTTCAGATAATATTTTAAAACAAAATGGGGAACTATATAGAAAAATTAGAAATACAGCAAGATTTTTACTGGCAAATATAGATGGGCTTGAGAGTTTAGTAGAGATTGAAAAGCTTGGAGAGTTAGATAAGTGGATTTTAGCAAAGGCGAAAAGAGTTTTTGATGAGATAGAAGCTTCATTTAAAGTTTATGAGTTTTCAAAAGGTTTAAATAAATTAAATAACTTTTTAGTTGTAGATTTATCAGGAATTTATCTTGATGTTTGTAAAGATAGATTATATTGTGATAAAAAAGATGATATTCATAGAACTGCTTCACAAACAGCAATGGCGATGATTACTAAAAAACTAATAGGTACATTAGCTTGCATTTTAACTTATACTATGGATGAATTACTTGATTTTGCACCAAATATTATAAAAGGTGAAGCAAAAGATATTTTTGATTTTGCAAAATTTGAGTTGCCAGAAATTAAATCATCTATAAGTGATGAGTTTTTTGTAGAAGCAAAAGAGAAATTCTCTGAAATTAAAGATAGTTTAAGTAAAGAAAAGATAATTAAATCAACACTAGAGTTAGAAATAGTTACAAATAGTACAGAATTTTTATCTTTAGATAATGTAGAGTCAAGTGATTGGTTTTTAGTAAGTAAGGTTTCAAATATTAATTCAAATGAGAAAGAGTTAGGAAGTTTTAAAATAGATAATAGTGAATTTAAAGTATTTAAAGCAAGTGGACATAAATGTCCTAGATGTTGGAAATATACTTCATCAAAAGAAGATGAATTATGCTTTAGATGTAATGAAGTGGTAAATTAATGTTTGAAAATCAGGTTACACTTACATTTATATTTCAAACAATAGGAGTGATTATATTGCTTTCTGCTATTGGAATATTTTTTGTAAAAAAGAAACAAAAAAAGAGGTAAATATTATGTTTCCATTTAGTGATGAAGATTTACAAGAGCCTGTAAACAATATTATAGAAAAAAAGATATCTCCTATGTTAGCAAGAGATGGTGGAGCAATAGAACTACTTGAAATTAAAAATTCAAAAGTTTATATACAATTAAAAGGTGCATGTGTTGGATGTAGTGCAAGTGGAAGTACATTAAAATATATTGTGGAAAAAGAGTTAAAAAGTGCAATACATCCAGATTTAATAATAATCAATGTTCCTATTGGAAAAATTGATTACTTAGAGGATTAATTTGATAAACGAAAATAGAGTATTTGAGAGTGCAAACTCTTTATTTACCCAAAGAAAATTTGAAGAGGCTCTATTTTATTACTCTTTATTAATAGATAATTTTCCACAAAATAAAGAGTATCCTATTTATGCCCTTTTTTGTGATATATCTCTTGAAGATGAGAGTAAAGCTATATCTTTATTTGATTATTTTTCTGTTTTAAAAAAAGATGGATTAAATGAAGCAATAGAGTATGTAGAAGATGTCATAAGTGCTTATGATGGTGATATAGAAAAAATGATGAGCTTATTGGAAGAGATAGCAAATCAAAATATAAATAGCCTTGAAGCTATAAACTATAGTGATTTCAATAAAACAGTGGAGCAAAGAGGTTCTTTTAAACTTGCTTTTGAGGATATTATGTTTTCAACAAAAGTAGCAATTGATAATAGAGAAGATTTTTATGATTTTGTTACAAAATTAATAGATAATGGATTTGATAATACAGCATACAACTATCTTGATGGATTTAATGAATATTTTAATTATGATAAAGAGATAGTAAAACTATATAAAAAATTGGAAGATAAACAAAATGAAGCTAAACATAAACGGTAGAATATTTACAGATAATACAAATGAATTGGAAAAAGATTCATTTTTTGTAGTTTCAAAACAAAATGAAAAGTTTAAAGATATTGCTATAAATAGTGGTTTTGAAATAGTAAATGCAAGTGAACTAAAAAATTATTTGGATATGAGTTCTATAAAAATTATAGGAATAACTGGAACAAATGGAAAAACAACTACAGCTGCTGCTATTTATTCTCTTTTACTTGATTTAGGATATAAAGTTGCTCTTCAAGGAACAAGAGGATTTTTTATAAATGGGTCTCAAATAGAAGAGTACTCTTTAACGACTCCTGTTCAGCTTGGAAATTTTGCAAATATTCAAAAAGCTTTAGAAAATAGTTGTCAATTTTTTGTGATGGAAGTAAGTTCTCATGCAATTGAACAAAGAAGAGTTGAGGGTTTAGAGTTTGCACTAAAAATCCATACAAATATAACTAGAGACCATTTAGATTATCATAAAACAATAGAAGAGTATATAAATGTTAAAAATTCATTCTTAAGTGATGAGAGCCTGAAACTTATTAATGTAGATGATAAAGTTGTGAAATTCAATCCTAAAAATGCTTACACTTACTCTTTAGATAAATTTTCAAGCTTCAAAGTTGATGCTTACTCTTTTAATAAAGGTATGCATGTGATGTTCAATCACAATAAAACTCCTTATACATTTTCATCTTTAATGATGGGAATTTTTAATATTTATAATCTAATAGCTAGTGTAGCAGCGGTATCTTTAGTAACAAACAATAATTTAGAAGATATTTGTAAAGCTTTAGAAAATTTTGGAGGAGTTAGTGGGCGAATGGAAATTATAAGTGTTGAACCACTTGTAATTGTAGATTTTGCTCATACTCCTGATGGTATGGAAGAGGTTTTAAAAAGTTTTCCACAAAAAGAGATAATTTGTGTTTTTGGAGCAGGTGGAAATAGAGATAGTTTAAAGCGACCACTTATGGGAAAAGTTGCCGCAAAATACTCTAAGCATATTATTGTTACAAGTGATAATCCAAGATTTGAAGATCCAGATTTAATTATAAATGATATTGTTGCTGGAATTCCAAAAAATATTAGTTTTGAAGTAGAGATAAATAGAAAAGAGGCTCTTAAAAAGGCAATATTATTGGCGAAAAATGAAAATAGTGTAGTTTTAGTTCTTGGAAAAGGTGATGAAGCAACACAAATTATCTATGATCAGAAACTCCCTTTTAGTGATAAAGAGGAAATTCTTAAAATCTTAAATTCATAAAATTTTTTTGTTATTTCTCTTTATATAAAGAAAGGTAACAAAAATATCTCATTAAACAAATCTTAATAATTTTTGGATATAATCGCCTTTCTATTTTTAATATTTTGAATTTAGAACCTCACATGTGTCAATCCTTGTACGGGTTGTGTTATATAAGTTAGCATTAAGGGACACAGAGGCTAAACCCTGTATAAAAAAACAAAACAAATTAATTCAAGGAGAATTACTCATGGTTACTATGAAAGACCTATTAGAGTGTGGTGTACACTTTGGACACCAAACAAGAAGATGGAATCCAAAAATGAAAAAATTCATTTTCGGTGTTAGAAAAAATATCTATATTATAGATTTACAAAAAACATTAAGATATTTCAGATATACATATAATGTTGTAAGAGATAGAGCTGCTGAAGGTCAAACAATGATTTTTGTTGGTACTAAAAAACAAGCTAGTGAAACTATCAAAAAAGCTGCTGAATCTTGTGGAATGCCATATGTAAACCACAGATGGTTAGGTGGAATGCTTACAAATTTTGGAACAATTAAAAAATCAATTAGAAAATTAGAAATTATTAAAAAAATGAGAGAAGAAGGGCAATTAGACCTTTTAACTAAAAAAGAAGCTTTAATGCTTACTAGAAAAGAAGAAAAATTAGAGTTATATCTTGGTGGTATTAAAGAGATGCACAAACTTCCAGATATGATGTTTGTTCTTGATGCAGTTAAAGAGAAAATTGCTATTGCTGAAGCTAGAAGATTAGGAATTACAGTTGTTGCTCCTTTAGATACAAATTGTGATCCAGATGTTGTTGATTTACCAATTCCAGGAAATGATGATGCTATTAGATCAATTCACTTATTCTGCAACGAAATGGCTGCAGCTATGAATGAAGGAAAAGCAGCTTTAGCTGATGCAAATGGAGAAGAAGTAGTAGAAGCTATCTCTCAAGTAGAGAAAGATGAGCTTATAGCTGAAGCAGTTGCTGAAGGTGAAGAGTTTAACTTTGAAAATGGAGAGGATGCATAATGGCAGTAACTCCACAATTAATTAAAGAGTTAAGAGAATTAACTGGTGCAGGGATGATGGATTGCAAAAATGCATTAAACGAAACTGGTGGAGATATTGAAAAAGCTGTTCAAGCTTTAAGAGAAGCTGGTCTTGGAAAAGCTGCTAAAAAAGCTGGAAATGTTGCTGCTGAAGGTTTAGTTGCTATTGAAATAAATAGTGATAACACAAAAGCTGTAATTTTAGAGTTAAACTCTCAAACAGACTTTGTTGCTAAAAATGAGAACTTCATTAACTTAACAAAAGAGATTACTTCTCATGCTTTAACGTTAAATATTAATGATGCTGAAACTTTAAATAGTTCAACTATTAATGGACAAGATTTCCCAACTTTCCTTGCAGAGAAAATTGCAACTATTGGTGAAAACTTAGTAGCTAGAAAATTATCTACTGTTGAAGGTCAAGTTGTAAATGGTTATGTACATGTTACTGGAAGAACTGGGGTTGTTTTAGCAGCAAAATGTGCTGAAGGTGTAAAAGATAAAGCAACTGCTTTATTAAGAAATATTGCAATGCATGCAAGTGCTATGAAACCGACAGTTATTTCATACAAAGATTTAGATTCAGCTTTTGTTGAGTCTGAAAATAGAGCTATTAGAGCTGAGATTGAAGCTGAAAATGAAGAGTTAGCAAGATTAAAAAAACCATTAAAGAAAATTCCAGAGTTTGTTTCTAAATCTCAATTGACAGATGAAGCAATTGCAGCAGCAAAAGCTAGATTCGAAGATGAGTTAAGAGCAGCTGGAAAACCTGAAAAAATTTGGGCAAATATTATTCCTGGACAAATTGAGAGATTTATTACGGATAATACTCAATTAGATGGAAGATTTGCACTTTTATCTCAAGCTTATGTAATGAATGATAAACAAACAGTTGAGCAAGCAATTGCAGAAGTTGATGCTTCAATTGAAATTACAGGTTACATTAGATTTGAACTTGGTGAAGGAATCGAGAAAAAAGAAGAAGATTTCGCAGCTGAAGTTGCAAAACAAATGGGTAAATAATATATAGTTTTTAAAACTATATATAAAAAAAGGATATGCAATGAGTGAAAAATTAGATAATAAGCCACTCCTTGCATCCATTCTATTAGAAGCAAAAAATCTATCACATAACTTTGATTATGAACTTTTCAATAATATCAATTTAAGCTTACATAAAAAAGAGTCAATAGCAATTATTGGTACAAGTGGAAGTGGAAAATCAACATTACTTAATATTTTATCTTCACTTTTAAAGCCAACAACAGGAAATGTTGTTTTTCAAAGTAAAGATTTATACTCTTTAAAGCAGAATGAACTTTTAAAAATAAGAAGAGATGATTTTGGGATTATTTTTCAAGCACACTATTTATTTAGAGGATTTACAGCAATAGAAAATTTAAATATAGCAACTCTTCTAAGTCATACAGATTTAGACTTAAAACTTTTAAAAGAGTTAGATATTGAGCGTGTAATAAATCAAGGTGTGGGAGAGCTTAGTGGTGGTCAGCAACAAAGACTTTCAATAGCAAGAATTCTTATGAAGAAACCAAAAATTATTTTTGCAGATGAACCAACAGGAAACTTAGATAAAGATACTGCAAATGTAGTTATGAATACTCTTTTTAAATATATAAAAGAGAGTGATGCAGGGCTTATTTTAGTAACTCATGAGGAGGATTTAGCTTTTAAGTGTGATAAAGTTTATAAATTAGTTGATTTAAAACTTGTGGAGCTAAAATGCTAAAAAAAGTTCTTTTAATTTGTGATACAACAATAATTGAACATATTTTTGCATTAGTTTGCAAAAAAATGAGTATAGATTTGACTATTCAGAAATCTACTATTGTAAATGAAGAGTATGACTTTATAATAGTTGATCAGCCTTTTATTGATGATAATTTCAATAACTATAAACAATATACAAAAAGATTAGGAGCTATATCCTCAGAAGAGCTATCTTTTAGTAAAGCTAGAGATTTTATTATTCCAAGACCATTTTTACCTACTAAGTTGGAAACTATTTTAAAAGAGCAAATAGAGACTTTATATGATGATGAGTTGAATTATAGTAGAAGAGAGGCTAAATATAATAGTTTTGATGACGAGGATAAAAGTTTTATTGTTCAAAAAAATACAGTTTTAGGGAATAACTCAATTTTTAGTAACCAAAAGATAATTGAAGATCAAAGTGATGATGAATTTGATTTTATTGATGAGAGTTTAGTAAATATAACTTCACTAAATAATGGTGGAATTCTAGATAATAATGAATTAAATAAAATAAATAATATTCTAAAAGAAGAGAAAATTCAAAATGAGATAGAACTTGAAAAGAGTGATTGGAAAGATATCTCTTCAATTATTGATGATGCTTTAGATGAAGTAAGAGAATATGAGTTTGATTTGGCTCAAAACGAGTTAAAAACATATAATTTAATATTAAGTAAATTTAATATTGAAGAGTTAAGACCATTTTTAGAAAAGTTTGATCAAACTGTTATAAATAGGCTTGTTAATGGGGAAACTGTGGATGTAAAGATTAGTTTAAAGGAGAGTGGAAATGCAAAATAAGGGTGCCATTTTAATTCTCTCAGGACCTAGTGGTTGTGGGAAATCTACCCTTTTAAAAGAGATTTATAAAAATATATCTAACTACTATTTTTCTATCTCTACAACAACAAGAAGTCCTAGAGTTGGTGAAAAAGATGGAGTTGATTACTATTTTGTGAGTAAAGATGAATTTGAAAAAGATATAGAAGCTGGGAATTTTCTTGAGTGGGCGAAAGTTCATGATAACTATTATGGAACATCTTTAAAACCAATTGTAGAAGCCTTAAATGATGGAAAACTTGTAATTTTTGATATAGATGTGCAAGGACACAAGATTGTACGAAAGAAATTAAATTCTCAAGTAACATCAGTATTTATTACAACACCAACTTTAACTATTTTAAAAGATAGATTATATAGTAGAAATAGCGATAGTAGTGATATTATAGAAAAAAGATTAAGCAATGCTAAAGAGGAGATAAACTCTTTTTTAGAGTATGATTATTTAATTATAAATGATGATTTAGAAAAATCAACAAAAGAGATTTTAGCAATTGCAAATATTGCAAGAGCTAAAACAAAGCTTTTTGATAAAGAGAGTTTAGTGGGTTATTGGTCTAAATAATCTCTTTGTAGCTTAGAGGTTTTGAAAAATAAAAACCTTGAGCTAAATCTATATTTAATCCTTTTATTTTATTATAAATCTCTTCATTTGATACAAATTCAGCAACAGTTTTAATATTAAACTCTTTTGCAATATTTGATATTGTTTTTACAATTATCTCTAAATCTTTTGAGTTATGAATATCTTTAATTAAAGAGCCATCAATTTTTATGAAATCAACATTGAGTCTTGAAAGAAGATGAAAATTTGAGTAACCAGCACCAAAATCATCAATTCCTACTAAGCAACCATAGTTTGATACAGTTTTAATAAATTTCTCAACTAAATCAAAATCAGAAATCTCTTCAGATTCTAAAATTTCAAACTCTAAAGAAGAGGTAAACTCTTTATGCTTTTCTAAATAGTTATAGATGTAATTTGTTGTTTTTTCATTTGATAAGTCATCATAAGATATATTTATAGAGACTCTTTTTTGTTTATTCTTAATCAATTTTAAAGCATCATCTAAAATAACTTGTACAATATTTGGATACATTTTTGTTTTTTTGGCGATTTGTAAAAAGTTATATGGTCCAAATTCTACACCTTCAGGAGATATATATCTAATTAAAGCCTCATATTTTACAATTTCTTGGCTTTTTGTATCTAAAATTGGTTGGAAGAATGCTTGAAGAAGGTTCTCTTTAAATCCTTGTTTTAACTGTTTTATCCATTTTATATTCTCTTCAAAAGATTGTTGGATTTTATAAGATTCGTCATAAATCATAATTTTTTGGAATCTTTTTCTAGCATAACTAATAATTCTTTGAGAATATTTATAAGCTAGTAATCCTTTACTTTTTGCAATACCAATAGTGATATTTATATCAATCTCATTTTCATCAACATAAAAAGACTCAAGTTCAACTTTGTCAATAAATGCTCTACAAAAATTATAAAAATCATCTGTTGATGAGCCATCTTTTGATAAAATTGCAAATTTATCAGATTCAATTCTATAAATAGAGTACTCATTTGTAAGAAAATAATCTTTTAATTTAAGAGTAAATTCATACAAAATTTTATCACCAATAGCCTCTCCAAAAAAGTCATTTATTGTTGAAAATTCATCAATATCAACTAAAGCAACTAAATCAAAATCATTTTTTGCTAAATCTTTTTTTAGTTTATTTCTATTAGGAAGAGTTGTTAATTTATCTGTATATAAATCTTTTAATTCATGATAAATTAAAGATTGACTCATAGCCTGAAGTAGTTTTGTAATATCTATTGGTTTTAAAACATATTTATCAACACCAATATCAATAGCTTTCAATAGATACTCTTTGTTTGAAAATGCTGTTGTTACAATAACTGGAATATTTAAATTTATCTGTTTTACTTTTTTTATAAAATCTAAACCATTTAAAATAGGCATATTTATATCAGTTATAATTAAATCAATATCATCTTCATGATTTAAAAAAAGTTCATAGGCCTCTTTACCATTTGTAGCAATATACTGATTTTTTGTGAAAGATTTTAAAATAGATGAAGTTACATCTCTTAAATCGGCTTCATCTTCTGCATATAAAATAGTTACATTTTTTAGTATATCAATATTATCTATCATTAAAACACTCTTTGAATTATAATAGGATATAATACACAAAAAAACTTAAAAAATAAGTAATTTTATAAATAAATAATTTTTTAAGCCACTGTTTAAGGAGATTTTTTGTCAGTAATAGAGTGTAATCATTGTCATTTATCATTTGATGAAAAAATAATGATAAAAGAGAATGATTTAAATTTTTGTTGTGGTGGCTGTCAAAATGTATATCATATTTTGAAAAGTGAAAATCTCGACTCTTTTTATGAAAAGCTTGGAAACAAAACTATAAGTGCTCCTTTACAAGTTTCAAATGATGATTTAGCAAAGTTTGATTCAGAAAATTTTTTAAATAATTATACAACACTCACTAAAGATGGATTTACACAAATAGATTTAATCTTAGAAGGGATACATTGTGCAGCTTGTGTTTGGTTAAATGAGAAAATTTTATATGATACAAAAGGTGTAGTTGAAGCAAATATAAATTTTACAACAAATAAAGCAAGAGTTATTTTTAATAGTGATATTTTAAAGCTTAGTCAGATTATACAAAAAATTAGAAGTATAGGTTACAATGCTTATGCTTATGATTCTAGTATAGCTGATAAAGAGGCAACTAAAGCAAAACAAGACTATTTTGTACGAATGATGGTTGCTGTTGTTTGTACTATGAATATTATGATGCTAAGTGTTGCAAAATATACAGGCTTTTTTACTGGAATGAGTAATGAAGTAAAGCATATGATCCATTTAGCAGAGTTTTTACTTACAACACCAGTTCTTTTTTTTAGTGGATTTGTATTTTATAAGGGTGCATTTTATGGAATAAAGAATCGTATGGTTAATATGGATTTACTTGTATGCACAGGTGCTACAATGACCTATATCTACTCTTTAACAGTTCTTTTTGGAGCAAAAGGAGAGAGCTATTTTGATTCGGTTTCTATGATTATAACTTTTGTTTTAGTCGGAAAATATCTTGAAGTAATTGGAAAAAAATCAGCTGTTGATACATTAGATAAGATAAAATCTACTCTTCCCCTTGAAGCAGTAATAATAAAAGATGGAAAAAAAGAGACAAAAGCACTAAATTTAGTAAAAGTAGGGGATATAGTTGAGCTTAAAATTGGTGAAAAAGTTCCAGTAGATGGTAAAATAACTTTTGGAAGTGCCACTTTTGATGAATCTAGCTTAACGGGAGAATCAATACCAATTTATAAGAAAGAGGGTGATACTCTTTACAGTGGAACGATTATTTTGGATTCTACTATTTTATTTGAAGTTACAAAAGATTTTAAAAACTCAACTTTTTCATCTATTGTTACACTTTTAGAGGATTCTTTAAATTCAAAACCAAAGATTCAAACTTTAGCAAATAAGCTTTCACGAGGATTTAGTTTAACTATTTTAACTATTGCTTTTGTTACATTTCTGGTTTGGTACTATTTGGGAGTTGATTTAGGTTTCTATTTTGAGGGAACAAATCAGTTTGAAAGATCATTTATAACTGCTGTTTCTGTTGTTGTTATTGCTTGTCCTTGTGCTTTAGCTCTTGCAACACCAATGGCTAGTTTAGTAGGAATTAGTGAATTAGCAAAAAAATCTTTACTATTTAAAGAGGCAAAATTTATAGAGACTTTAGCAAATGCAGATGTTGTAGTTTTTGATAAAACAGGAACACTTACAAAAGGTGAATTAGAAGTTAGTAGTGCAAAATTTTTTAAAGAAAGTAAAGATAGTTTAAATCTTCTTTACTCTTTACTTGATAGTTCAACTCATCCTGTAAGTAAGGCTGTTAAAAAGTATATTATAGAAAACTATAAAGTAGAACATTTAATCTTGGAAGATATAAAAAATATAGAAGCTAAAGGATTAAGTGCTAGATATGAAAATAGTGAGCTTTTAGGTGGAAATGAAGTATTATTAAAAGATTTTGGAATAAATTTTGAATTTAACTCAAAAACTACACAATATATTTTTGCACAAGATAAAAAAATAGTTGCTAGTTTTGAGTTAAAAGATGAGATAAAAGATGATGCAAAAGAGCTTATAGATTATCTAAAAGAGCAAAATATTCAAACAGTAATGCTTACTGGTGATAATAATTTTGTAGCTTCAAATGTTGCCAAAGAGCTGGGAATTACAAATTATAGAGCCTCTTTTAGTCCACAAGATAAAGCAGATTTTATAAAAGAGTTAAAAAATAGTGGTAAAACAGTAGTTATGGTTGGAGATGGAGTAAATGATAGTGTTGCATTAAGTTTTAGTGATGTTGCAATTGCTATGGGAAATTCTGCTGATATATCTATGATGGTTTCAGATATTGTACTTTTAAGCTCAAAATTAAAATCACTAAAAGATGCTTTTATAATCTCTAAAAAAACATATAAGCATATAAAGCAAAATCTTAGTTTCTCTTTGTTTTATAATGCTATTACTATTCCAATTGCTATGGCTGGTTTTATAATTCCATTATTTGCAGCACTCTCAATGAGTTTAAGTTCTTTAGTGGTAGTATTTAACTCTTTAAGAATAAAATTAAAATAAGGGAATAACTATTTTATGATAGATGATACACTATTTTTTATGTTGATTGTTGGATTAATAATATCAGCTGGAATGTTAATGCTCTTTATTTGGGCTGCAAAATCGGGACAGTTTGATGACTCTTCTAAGGTTACAAATGGTCTACTTTTTGATAGTGTTGAAGATTTAAATGATGCAATAAAAAAAGAGACCTCTATAAAAGAAGCGAAAAAAGAGATAAAAAAAGAGGAAAAGTAAAAACTCCTCCTCTTTTATTTAGAAAAATAATTTTAATTATTTACCCATATAATCAGCTAATGCTTTAATATCAGCATCAGTTAATTTAGCTACTTGACCTTTCATAAGAGCTTTCATTGGTCCACCATAAGAACCATCTTTATACCCATGTAAAGCTTTTTCAATATCAGCTTTTGCTAAATTTGCTGGAACATGTGATTTACTTTGAGTCGTAACATTTACTTCACCTTTTACCCCATGACATGCTTTACATGTAGCGTAAGCCGCTGGTGCATCTGCAAATGCGAAAGCTGTTAATGCTACTGTTGCTAAAACTATTTTTTTCATTGTATTCTCCATTAAAAATTAAGAAAAGTATTTTAGCTTTTTTTTCTTTTTTTATGCTTAATATTTTTCTTTAAATGTGCTATTGCAATTAGAAGTTTTACTTCTATTATTCCAACACAAAAACTCCCTTTTATCGTACTTTTTACCTTTGGTAAATAAGTTTTTGTATCATACTTTTTTAAAATTGTATCATACAATTTTGTAATATTACTCTCAAATCGTATAAAAAAAGTTTAAAGAAAATTTTTATTAAAAATTAACATTTTTCAAAATACTTTTTATAATTAAATATTAGAGTAAGGGAGTTGGAAAAATGAAATATTACATTAGACATTACAATACGGAAAACTTGAAAAATGATAGTTTTGGAATGTACAAAAAAAGAAACAAATCCAAAAAATAACGATTTTGAAAGATAATCAAAAAAAATTAATAAACTTTGATAATTTTTTAATAATTCTAAAATTTAACTTATCATTGTATAATATTTGTAAAGGATAAATATTAGATGAAATAATTTTTAAAAAGGATAAATTTGAGTGAAAATATATTAAAAATAGAGAATCTAAATTTTTTTTATAAAAAGAGTAAACCAATATTTAATAACTTTAATTTGGAGCTTAAAAAAGGTGAGTTAAAAACAATCTTTGGAAAAAGTGGAAGTGGAAAAACTACACTTTTTGAGTTGATTTTAGAAAATCTAAAACCACAAACTGGAGAGATAAAGAGAGAGAAAACTGCTATTATATTTCAAGACCCTTTCTCTTCTTTTCATCCAACATATACTATTTATGAGCAGATAAAAGATATTCTAAAAAGAGATTTTAAAGGTGAACTTGATACCATTTTGTCAAAATTAAGCCTTGAAATGGAACTTTTGTATAAAAAACCATATGAATTAAGTGGTGGACAACTTCAAAGATGTTCTATTTTAAGAGCAATATTACTAAAACCAGATTTGCTTTTAGTAGATGAACCAACATCAGCTCTTGATAATATAATAGCTTATGAAACAATGAAACTTCTTATCTCTTTGCTTGATAGTTGTGGAATTTTACTAGTAACTCACGATATGGATATGGCTTTATGGTGTAGTAATGAAATAATAAGGTTAGAAGATGCAAGATAGAAAAAAAGCTTTAGTTCTACTAAATATGGGTGGAGCTAGGAATAAAGATGAATTAAAAATGTTTTTAACAAATATGTTTAATGATAAAAATATTTTAACAATAAATAGCAATATTTTAAGAAAATTTATAGCTTTTATAATTACAACAAAACGATTAAATGATGCTTGGAGTAATTATGAATTAATAGGAAATAGTTCTCCTATAAATCCTTTAACTGTTAATTTAGTTGAAAAATGTAATGAAAAATTAACAGAGTATAAAACATATCAAGTTATGAGATATACTCCACCTTTTGCAAAAGATGTAATAGAAGAGATTTTAAATGATAAAATGGAAGAGATAGTTCTTCTTCCTTTATATCCACAATACTCTACAACTACTACAAAATCATCAGTTGAAGATTTCATAGATTTTTTACCATATAGTTTTGGTAAAAATATAAGATATATTGAAACTTTTTATAAAAATAGTATCTTTAACTCTTGTATAGTTAATGAAATAGAGAAAAATATAAAAGAAAATAGTGATTTTAATTTAATCTTTTCAGCTCATGGACTTCCTCAAAAAATAGTTAATAATGGTGACCCATATGAAAAACAGATGAAAGAGCATGTTGGAATTTTGAGTGAAATGCTTGAAAATAAAGGATTGAAATTTAAATCTATAAACTTAGCATATCAATCAAAAGTTGGACCATTAAAGTGGTTAGAGCCTTCACTTGAGGATATGTTGAAAAATTTTAAAGATGAAAAAGTGTTGATTTATCCACTCTCATTTATTATTGATAACTCAGAAACAGATTTTGAACTTGATATAGAGTATAGACATATTTCAGAAGAGTTTGGAATAAAAGAGTATAAAGTTTGTAAATGTGTAAATGATAGTGATAATTTTGTAGAAGCTATAAGAGATATTATAAAAAATAGCTGATATTTTAATTTAAAAGAAAAATTACCTACTTTTAGCTAAAATCCACAAAAATTTATAAAGAATGGTTTCCCTTTCTCGGGGAATCAAAAAAGGATACATTTATGGCATTATATACATGTGGGCATATTATCCCAGATTCAGATTCAGTTTGTTCAGCTATTTCATTAGCATATTTATTAAATAAAATTGGTCGTCCAGCAACACCTGCAAGACAAGGAGAATTAAATCCAGAGACAAAATTTATTTTAGATAAATTTGGTTTTGAAGCACCAGTTTTAAAAACTTCTTTTGCAGGGGATGAGCTTTTTATTACAGATTATTCAGATATTGCACAAGCTCCACAAGAGTTAGATAAAACAACAGTTGTTGGAATAGTTGATCATCATAAATTAGGTGATATTACAACTTCAGCACCACTTGAATGTTGGATTAGACCTGTTGGCTGTACAAATACAATTGTAAAAGAGATGTATGATTATCATAAAGTTGAAATTCCACAAAATATTGCTGCAATAATGATGTGTGCAATTTTATCTGATACAGTTATTTTTAAATCTCCAACATGTACACCTCTTGATATTCAAGTTGTACGTGAGTTATCAAAAATTTGTGGAATTGAAGATTTTGGTGCTTTAGGTATGGAGATGTTTAAAGTAAAATCAGAAGTTATTGGAACTCCAATTAGAGATTTAGTAATGAGAGATTACAAAAACTTTGATATGCATGGAAGTAAAGTTGGAGTTGGACAATTAGAAGTTGTAGATGGAAGTGTATTTGACTCTATTAAAGATGAGTTAATGGCAGATATAAAAAGGGTAAAAGATGAGAGTAATCTTCATACAGTAGCACTTTTATTAACTGATATTATGAAAGAGGGAAGTGAAGTTTTAGTGACTAGTGATGATACTTCAATCTTTGAAAAGGCATTTAACTGTAAACTTGAAGATGGAAAAGTTTGGTTAGATGGTTGTTTATCAAGAAAAAAACAGATTATTCCTTTCTTAGAACCTGCATTTGCTTAAAATATAAAGCCTTTTGGGCTTTATATTTTTTAAACTACCTTTAGCTTCATTCTTGAAGCTCTTTAGGTTTTTGCTACTTTTTAAGGAATCTTTAAAAAAAGGATAAAAAATGAAAAAACATTTAATACAATTTTTAAAAGATATTGGAATTGAACCAACCTTTTTAACAATGAGTATTTCAATTCTACTAATTATTACTATAACAGCAATAGCTATTCATATCATATTACATAAAATTATTTTAAAAAGTATAAAAAAAATTGATAAAAAAAATAGAAACTTTATAACTTCAAGTTTATTAGAATCAAACTTATTCCAAAGATTGGCTTTAGTTTTTCAAGGTTTAGTTGTATATTGGCAAACAACTATTTGGGTAGAAGATGGATATATGTATGAAACACTACTTACTATATCTCTTGTTTGGATAAGTATTTTTGGATTATTAGCTACATATTCGTTAATTGATAAGATTTTTAAAACACTTTATATTAAAACACAAACACCATTTTTTGCTATGCAAACTGTAATTCAAAGTATTAAATTAGTTTTTGGGATTATATGTTTTATATATGTTATTTCTATTTTAATGGATAAATCACCAGTTGCTATTTTAAGTGGACTTGGAGCTATGTCAGCTGTTTTAATGTTGGTATTTAAGGATACAATTTTAGGATTTACTGCTGGATTACAATTATCTACAAATAAAATGGTTGAAATTGGGGATTGGATAGAAATGCCAAAATATGGTGCAGATGGAGATATTATTGATATTGGATTAAATGTTGTAAAAGTAAGAAATTTTGATAAAACTATTACAACAATTCCTACTTATGCACTTGTTTCAGACTCTTTTAAAAACTGGAGAGGAATGAGAGAATCAGGTGGTAGAAGAATAAAAAGAGCTATAAAAATTGATATAAATAGTATAAAGTTTTTAGATGATAATGATATAAAAAGGCTTGAGAGGGCAAATCTTTTAGCACCATATTTGAAGAAAAAACAAGATGAAATTCAAGAGTATAATGAAAAAAATAATTTTGATTTAAGTGTTAGGGTAAATGGAAGAAGACTTACAAATATTGGAACTTTAAGAGCATATCTTGAAACATATTTAAAAAATCACCCAAATATAAATAAAAACATGACAATTATGGTTAGACAATTAGCTCCAAATGAGTATGGAATACCACTTGAAATTTACTGTTTTACAGCAACAACAGTTTGGATAGATTATGAGAATATCCAATCAGATATTTTTGACCATATTTACTCTGTTTTAGGTGATTTTGACATAAAGTCTTATCAATATAACTAACTATATTTAAGTCAAAGCAAATTAAAAAAATTGTATTCTATATAGTTTTTAAAATTTATAAAAAAGGATATTATATGAAACACGAATTAATGAAATTACCATATGCTAGTTTAGCCCCACTAATGTCTGATGAGACTTTAGAGTATCACCACGGAAAACACCATAATACTTATGTTACAAACTTAAATAATCTTATTCCTGGAACAAAATATGAAAATATGAGTTTAGAAGATATTATTAAAAGTTCTGAAGGTGGAGTATTTAATAATGCAGCACAAGTATTTAATCATGATTTCTTTTTCAATGGTTTAACTCCAAATCAAGGTGCAATTCCATCATCAGTTGATGCAGCTTTAACAAAAACTTTTGGTTCAGTTGATAAATTTAAAGAGGAGTTTACAGCTAAAGCTATTGGACAATTTGGTTCAGGTTGGGCTTGGTTAGTAAAAGATAGTGCTGGTGAGTTAAAAATTGTTACAACTTCAAATGCTGGCTGTCCAATAACTGATGGTTTAACACCAGTTTTAACATGTGATGTATGGGAACATGCATACTATATTGATACAAGAAATGCAAGACCAAAATTCTTAGAAAACTTCTGGCAACTTGTAAACTGGGATGTTGTAGCTAGTAAATTAGCTTAATTTTCTTATTATAAAAGTATGGTTTCTCATACTTTTATAAAACTATCTTCATAAAATTTTATTTTTTATCAAAACTAAATTTTCCAGCTCCAATAAACATAATAGAAATAGAAGTTAATAGATATATTAATGCAAGTTCAATAACAGGGGCTCCTGTTTTCCCTAATGAAAATAGATCATTTCCATGAGCTAAAAAGATAGCAAAAACCATTGTTAAAGCAAAAAAGAGTGATGAAATTCTAGTATATAATCCAATAATTATTAAAATAGGAAAAATAATCTCTCCAAAATATACACCATAGGCTAAAAACTCTGGTAGTCCAGCATTTGTAACTAAACCTTTAATTCCATCTATTCCATTAAAAAGTTTAAAAAAACCATGAAATAACATAAGACCTGCTATACTTACTCTTAAAATTAATTTACCAATATCTTCATTTAATACACAAGATAATTTATTTTCACAACTTCTCATAATAATCCTTTTATATAAATTTTGTGAATTCTAACTTTTTTATGATTAAACTAACTACTAATTAGTAATAATGTTTGAAAGATAGTTTAGAGTATTTATTATTTCTTGGATACAATTTAATATTATTTAGGTCTATTGGAGTATAAAAGATGAAAAATGGGATATTTAAAAACCCAAAATTAGATTTTATAGAGTTACGATATGTAAAAGATATTGAAAACTGTATAAAAATGCATCTACACGAAGAACTTACAATAACAGCAATAAAAAAAGGTTCATTAAATCTTATTTTTAATGATTCTTCAATGGAATTAAAACCAAATGAGATAGCTATTATAAATAGTCAAATTCCTCATTGTGCTACACTAAATAAAGAGTCAAAAGATGGTTATGTTTTATATTTAAAAAAAGAGTATTTAAGAAAAATAGATTTTGATTTTTTCTCATCTTATGAAATAATAAAACAAAAAAATATCTATAAAAGTTTTATAAAACTATGTGATTGTTTACTAGATATTAAACTATCTTTAATAGAAAAAGAGGAGAGTTTTTATCTATTTTGTCTATCTTTTTTCTCTTTCGAACAAAAAGAAAAAGATTTTAAAGAAGAATCAACTTTGGCTTTAGATATTAAAAAATATTTAGATAAAAGTTATCTAGAAGAGATTATTTTAGAAGAGTTAGCTTTGAAGTTTGATTTAAGTATTGTTCATCTAATAAGAGTATTTAAAAAAGAGTTTGGACTTCCAATACACTCTTATATTTTAAATAAAAAAGTTCATCTAGCAAAAGAGTTAATAGCTTCAAATATACCAATAATTGAAGTTGCACAAAATAGTGGTTTTTTTGACCAAAGCCACTTAAATAGAAGTTTTAAAAGAATCTTTCAAATCACACCCAAAGAGTACCAAAACAATATTTTTAAATAATGTTAATTTTGTACAAGATTTAATATTTTATAAAAGTTATAATATGCAAAATTAAAAATAGGAGTTTATTATGAGTGTAAATATTGTAAGAATTTTCATCTCTTTTTCTATCCTCTTCCTCTTCTAAATCTTTAATCAACCAAAATAAATTTACAAAAATCAAAATATAAAAAAAGGAAAACCTATGAGTTTTACAAAATATCAACAGTACCCAAGAATTGAGAATTTTAAAAGAGAGTGGGCAGATAAAACAATAACTGAAGCACCAATTTATTGTAGTGTGGATTTAAGAGATGGAAATCAAGCTTTGATAAATCCTTTAACAGTTGAGCAAAAATTAGAGTATTTTGCTTATTTAGTAAGAATGGGATTTAAACAAATAGAGGTTAGCTTTCCAAGTGCTAGTGAGACGGATTTTAATTTTACAAGAAAATTAATAGAAGAAAATTTAATCCCTTCTGATGTAGCTATTCAAATTTTAGTTCCAGCAAAGAAAGAGCTTATAAAAAAGAGTGTGGAAGCTATGGAAGGTGTAAATAATGGTATTTTTCACTTATATAATCCAACAAATGAGTTTCAAAGAAGAGTAGTGTTTCAAAAGAGTGATGAAGAGATAATTTCTATGGCAGTTGAATCTATGAAATATTTAGTTGAACTTACAAAAGATTTTAAAGGGAATGTAACTTATCAATATTCACCTGAAAGTTTTTCTCAAACTAATTTAGATTTTGCTATAAAAATATGCAATGAAGTGATAAATGTAGTAAAACCAACAGTAAATAATAAGATGATTATAAACTTACCAAATACTTTAGAAGCTTGTACTGCAAATGTATATGCAGATAGAATAGAGTATATGTGTAAGAATTTACAAAATAGAGATGCTTTAATTGTAAGTGTTCATCCTCACAATGATAGAGGAACTTCTGTTGCAAGTGCAGAATTAGCCATACTTGCAGGTGCACAAAAAGTTGAAGGCACTTTATTTGGGAATGGGGAACGAGCAGGGAACTTAGATATAGTAAATTTTGCTTTTAATATCTATTCCCAAGGAATTGATCCAAAATTAGATTTATCAATTATTGATGAAGTGAAAGCTATGTATGAAGAGAAAACAAATTTAAAAGTACATCAAAGACATCCTTATGTTGGTGATATGATATTTACAGCTTTTAGTGGTGGGCATCAAGATGCTATAAAAAAAGGGATTGATTTTTATAGACAAAACAAAAGTCAAATCTGGAATGTACCATATTTATTGATTGACCCAAAAGATATTAAAAGAGGATATGAGAATATTATTAGAATTAATTCACAATCAGGAAAAGGTGGAGTAAGTTTTATAATAAGTGAATTCTTTGGAGTTGATATGAGTAAAGATGAGACTATAAAATTTGGACAAATTATAAAAGAGGAATCAGATAGGTTAAAAAGGGAGTTAAATAAAGATGAGATAATCGAGCTTTATAAAAATTCTTTATTTTAGTAAGATTACTTAAGCAAAGATAGATTATAGTTATCAAAATTAAATATTATGGTGAAATTATCTTAAATGATTGAATATTACAAAGAGATAAATCTATATTTGCAAAGACTTACAGGTGACAAAATTTTAGCTAAAGATTTAACTCAAGAGACTTATACAAAGTTTCTGGAGTTAAGTAAAACAGTAAATAATATCAAAAAAGCTTACCTTTATCAAATAGCTAAGAATTTAGTTATAGATAAGGTAAGAAAAGATAACTTAATTATACAAACTTCTTACAATGAAGATGAACATTCTATTCGAATTGAAGAACAGACAGAAGAGATACTACTTGAAGAGTTAAGAAAAAAAGAGTTAAAAGAGTCTATAAAAAATCTTCCGCCACAACAGAAAAAGGCTTTTATAATGTTTTATTATAAAGGCTTAACTAGAAAAGAGATATCTTCTATTTTAAATATAAGTACAAATGCAGTTGAAAAAAATATTAGTAGAGCTATATCAAAAATCAAAGAAGATATGAAGAAAGATGATTAATGAAATTAAATAATATAGAACAACAAGCGAACTCTTATCTTATAAGGCAAAAAGAGAAATTATCACCAGATGAACAAAAAGAGTTTGAAACTTGGATAAAAGATGAGAATCATAAAAAAGTTTATGATGAAAATAGAAAATTAATAGATGATTTCTTAGATTTAGATGAAGATTTTATAAAAGAGCTAGAAGATGAAATATCAGTAAATACTAAAAAGAGATTAACTTTTAGTTTTAAATATCTTGCAGCTTCAGTTGTTTTTCTCTGTTTTATCGCCTTTGGTGGATATGAAGTAAATCGAAATTTTATCCCAAATTTTACTCAAAATTTTGTAAGTGTAGATGAGAAAGTTCTAAATATAAAACTACCTGATAGCTCTACAATAGATTTGGATAAAAATTCACAAATAAAAATAAGTTATTATGATACAAAAAGAGTTATAGATTTAGAAGATGGAAATGCTATGTTTTCTGTAACAAAAGATGAAAATAGACCATTTTTGATAAAAACAAAAGATACTTTAATAGAAGTTTTAGGAACAAAATTTGAAGTGATAAATTATGATAATAAAACAAAAATAAATGTTTTAGAAGGGCTTGTACAAGTAAGTTATATATCAAACTTTTTTAAAACTCAAACTTTGGCTAAACTAGAGAAATCTCAATCTTTTACTTTAGATAATGAAGAAAAAAATTTTACTCAAACTCAAATAAATATAAATGAGATAGCTTCTTGGAAAGATGATGAAATATATTTTAATAAAACAAGTTTAAAAGATGCAAGTTTGATATTTGAAAGGTATTCAAATATAAAAATGGAGTTTGAAAATGATAAGTTTTCGCAGTTAAAAATATCTGGGAAATTCTCAACTTTGCACTATGATAGCTTTTTAAAATCAATAGAGATGATTTATCCTATAAAAGTGGAAAAAAGTGGAAATGTTGTAAGGGTTGGAAAGAAGTAATCAAAAAGCTTCTTTTATATTTCTGGTTTATTTCTATTAAATATTTTTAGTATCTCTATAGAGTTTTTGTCTAAATTAATAATATAAGTTATAGTATATTTTTTATATGTCATATCTCTAATATTTTTATTATTAAAATATATAGATTTTTTATACTTATATGGAAAATTTAGTATCTCTAAAATTAGTTTTTCTAATTCTAAAGCAAAATTTATACTTGCACTTGGTTTATCAATAGCTATATAGTCTATAATATTTATCAATTCTATTTCAAAATTAGAATTATAAATAATTCTCATATATTTTCAATAGAATTTAAATGATTTTTTATATTAGACCATATATCTTTATGTTCTATCATTTTAATACTACCATTTTCTATATCTTCTTTTATTTTGTGTAAGCTTTTTTGTCTTTCATAAAAGTATGGATCAAGTTCCAAATTTTTATCTTTTTGAATTTGAATTTTATCTTGATATTTTTCAATAATATTCAGAAAATCATCTATAAAACCATCTTGAACTTTTAAAGTTAAAGTTTTCATAATAAATCCTACTATATTTTTATAATTCTAACAAAAAACTATAAAAATCACAAATTCTGAAATTCTTTAAAAACTGATGTCCGTTTTTTAATTTTTATTCGTTTAATATAAAGAGATACCAATTCTCAAAATAGAAATTGAAAAAGGAAAGAGATGAAGAGAACAAAATATTCATTAGTTACCTCAAGTTTATTGTTATTTTTGGGTATGAATTCATTTGCCGATGAAGTATATACTATCCAAAATAAAACTTTAAAAGAGGCATTGGAGATTATATCAAAAAAAGCAAATTTATCTTATATTGCAAATGATGAGGTATTGGAGAAAAAACATACGAATAGTATCCAAAATGTTGAAGGAACTCAACAAGCTTTAGACAAGCTTTTGGAAGGTTCGGGCTTAAAAGCTATAATTGATGATAAATCAATAGTAATAGTAAAAGTGCAAGGAGCTACAAAAGTAATAAATGGAACTTATGTTTTAGATGATGTATCTGTAAAAGGTGGATATTTAGGAAGTTCAACAGAAAATACAAATTCATATACTACGGGAAGTATGAGAACAGCTACAAAACTTGATTTGTCAATTAGAGAAACTCCACAATCTGTATCTGTTATAACTCAACAAATGTTAGAAGATAGAAAAACTGATGAATTTTATACTTTAATAAAAAAAGTAACAGGTGTATCTGTAAGTGAAGGTTTTGATGGTAGAGCAACTTATTATTCAAGAGGATTTGACCTTGATTACTACCTATTAGATGGACTTCCTGTAACACAAAATTGGTATACAATAAACAATTATAATATGGATTCATTTGATAGAGTTGAAATTGTAAAAGGTGCAAATGGACTTATGGTAGGAGCAGGAAATCCAGCAGTTTCTATAAATATGATACGAAAACATGCAAATAGTAAAGTATTTAAAGCAGATATAGAAGCAAGTACTGGTTCTTGGGATATGTATAAAATTAAAACAGATATTCAAACTCCTTTAAATAAAGATGGAAGTGTTAGGGCAAGATTAGTAGCAAGTTATAAAGATAAAGACTCTTTTGTTGATAAAACAAGTCAAGAAAATAGCTTAGTTTATGGTGTGGTTGACGCAGATATAGTAGATAATACTACAATATCAGCAGGTATTAGCTATGAAGAGAATAATAGAGATGGTATTATGGGAGGGGGAGCTTCTTTACCTGCATTTTATAGTGATGGAACTAGAACAAATTTTGATCGTTCAAAAAGTTATATGTTTGATTGGAGTAAGTGGAATACAAGTATAACTTCATATTTTACAGATGTAAAACACTACTTTGATAATGATATTTCACTAAATGCTTCATATTCACACAATGAAATTCATACAAAAGATAGAAATTTCACAAATATTCAAGGTAGTTTAAATAAAGATGGTTCAGGTTTGACTGCTGGTTATGGGAAATATCCAGAAAAAATAAAAAAAGATAGTATAGATATTTATTCTTCTATTCCTTTTGCCTTGGCAAAAAAAGAACATGAAATTATTGTTGGAGTTCAATATAATAAAGAAAATGATAAAAAATATAAACCAGAATTTTCAAACAAATATAATATCAGTAATTACTTTACTCAAAATGGTAGTGAATTTACCTCTGAACCAAATATGGGAAAATCTATTTTGAGACAAGATGCAGATACAGAACAGAAATCAGCTTATCTTACAGGAAAGTTTGAATTAATTGATGATTTAAAACTAATCCTTGGTTCAAGACTTACAACTTGGGAATACGATAGTTATAGCTATGATTCAAATAAAAGAACTAAATATGACCATAATAATATATTTACACCTTTTGTTGGTTTAGTTTATGATATAAATGAAAATCACTCTATTTATACAAGTTATACAGATATATTTTTACCACAAGGAAATGTTAAAGATAAAAGTGGAACTATCCTAGATCCAAAAGAAGGGAATAATTATGAAGTTGGTATCAAAGGTGAATATTTTGATAAAAAATTAAATGCAGGATTGACTTTATTTAGATTAGACCAAGATAATGTTGCTGAAGCAATAAATGGTGTTTTTGTTGATGGTTCAAATGGAACTGAACAAGCTTATAAAAGTATGAAAGGTGTTACTTCAAAAGGAATAGAACTTGAAATTGGTGGAGAAATTACTGATAATTGGGATTTAAGTGCAGGATTTACTCACTTTGAAGCAAAAGATGCAAATAAGAATAAAGTAAATACTACAACTCCTAGAAATAATATAAATATCTTTACAAAATATAGAATAAATGATTTTAGTATAGGTGCAGGAGTAAATTGGAAAAGTAAGGGTTATAGTAAATCTGCTACAAGAGAAATTACACAAGATGCTTATGCGGTTGTTGATTTAATGGCTTCATATAAATTTAGTAAAAATTTATCTACACAATTAAATATTAATAACTTATTTGATAAAACATATTATATTGGATATGGTACTTCTAGTTATAATTATGGTGATCCAGTTAATGCTATGGTTAGTATGAAATATAGTTTTTAGAATATAAAGAGAATTTTCTCTCTTTATATCTTTAGGTGTGAGTTCCAAAGTAGTTTTATTTTCTCAAAATTTCGATAAATTGATTTTATACTTTCCCTTTTTCTTTGGAACTCATACTTAAGGTTATAATAAATCAATAATCATTTAATAATCTTTCATTCTGTAATACTTTTAATCTATATTTTTATCTTATGATATAATTTTTTAAATTATAAAAGTAAGGATTTGATATGGATAATCTTTCAAATATGGTTATGTATAGTGATGGAGAGTTGGAACTTAAAGTTTCGGTAGATGGTGAAACTATTTGGCTGACACAAAAGCAAATAGCAGAGCTTTTTAGTGTAACTATACCAAATATAAATATGCATATAAAAGCTATTTATAAAGATAATGAGTTAATAAAAAACCGAACTATTCAGAATTTCTTAATAGTTCAAAAAGAGGGTAATAGAGCTGTTGAACGAAATGTTGAACACTATAATCTTGATATGATTATATCTATTGGATATAGAGTAAATTCTATTACAGCTACAAAATTCCGACAATGGGCAACTACTGTCTTAAGAAACTATATTCAAAATGGTTATGTGATAAATGGAGAAAAAATCACAAATGAAAGATTTGTAAATCTTGAAAATGATGTAAATGTCTTAAAATCTGAAATGTTTGAAATGAAATCTTTAGTAAAAAATAATAAATTAGAAACTAATCAAGGAATATTTTATGATGGACAGATATTTGATTCTTACTCTTTTATAAATGATTTATTAAAATTAGCACAAGAAGAAGTTATCTTAATAGATAATTATATAGATGATACAGTTTTTACTCTATTTTCAAAATATCAAGATATAAATTTTATTATCTATACAAACAATATTTCAAAACAACTTCAATTAGATTTTGAAAAGTATCAAAAACAGTATAAAAATCTCTCTCTAAAAACCTTTAAAAATTCTCATGATAGATTTTTAATTTTAGATAAAAAAGAGATATATCATATAGGAGCAAGTTTAAAGGATTTGGGTAAGAAATGGTTTGCCTTTTCTAAAATTGGTTTGGATATAGATGAAATTTTGAGAAAACTTTAGTTTATAGAAACTGGACTCTCTTTAAGAAAGTCCAATTTCCAAAATATTGATATAAAAAATTTATATAAACTCAATTTTCCCTTGACTAGCCAATAATGCTCCACAAAGTTGATATAAAACTCTTGAACCAACATTTGCATCCCAACCATTTTCACTATCTCCAACTTCACATAAATCAAAACCAATTATATTTTTTCCACTTTTTACTATCATAAATATTAAGTGTTCAAGTTCTCCAAATCTTAAGCCTCCTGGAACAGGAGTTCCTGTATTTGGACAATTTAATGGCTCTAAACCATCAATATCAATAGATAGATATACATTTTGTGGTAATTTTTCAATATATGGAGTAAAAACATCTTCTAATGATTTTCCACTAGCAAGGCTACTTTGCATAGCTGTATCATACAAACATGCTCCTTTTTCACCTAAATCAACCATTCTTTGAGATTCTTCTTTACTATAATCTCTAATCCCTATTTGTACAAGTTTTGAAACTTTTTTACACTCTTGTAAAACATTGTAAAAAATAGATGCGTGAGAGTAAGTAAAGCCTTCATAAGCTTCTCTTAAATCGTGATGAGCATCTACATGAAGTATTCCAAACTCCTCTTTTGAGATTTTACTTAAAGCCTTTATAAGTCCTAGTGGGCAAGAGTGATCTCCTCCAACAACAGCTACAAATTTACCTTTTTTTAGTAGTTTTAAAGACTCTTCATATACAAAAGAGTTTAAAACATTTGAAGCTTCATTTACAAATTTTAAAGATTTCTTATCACTTTTTGCATTTTCTAAAGCATCTATTACTTTTATAGCTTTTTTTCTTGCTTTATGGCTTAATTTTGCTATCTCTTTATTTGTTTCCAGCATAGCAATTCCTGCACTATAAGGCTTTTTATAGTGGTAGTTTTCAACATCTAATTGATGACTTGAAACTCTAATTTTATCTGGTGCATTTGCAGTTCCCTCTCCAAATGAAACAGTTGCTTCCCAAGGAACAGGAAGTAAAACTAAACTTGCATCTTTGGGGTCTAATCTTCCACCTAAAAATCCATCACTTTTTTGTGGTGGAAGACCAAGCTCTAAAACTTTTATCTCTTCTTCTAAACTTCTATATGACATAATTTTCCCTAAATATAATTTTTTGAAAGTTAGCAATTATAGACTAAATAAGGCAATATGTCAATATCTTTTTTAATGAAGAAATATTATGATAATATTTCTCAAAAAAAATCAGGCAAATTGATGTTGAAATATTATGATGAACTTTTATATTTCTCTTTTAAATTAGTTGGCGATAAAGAAAAAGCCAAAGATGTGATACAAGAAGCTTACAGTAGATTTCTTGAGATTAAAGGTAAATATGAAATAAATAATGAAAGAGCATATTTATATAAAATAGCAAAAAATATTGTTGTACAAGAGGCTTTAGAAAATCAGAAACTTCAAAGCACAATTTATGAAGAAAATCTAAGTTTTGCTCCAGAATATGAGCAACCAGAGGAGATTTTGATTCAAGAGGATCAAGAAAAAATTTTTATGCAAATAATAGATGAGTTACCACCAAGAACCAAAGAAGCCTACATTTTATATACTATTGATGGATATAGTAGAAAAGAGATAGCACAAAAGTTAGATATTACATCAAATGCAGTGGAAAAACTTATCAAAAGAGCAAGTATAAAAGTAGAAGAAGAATTACAAAAGAGGGGATTTTAAGTGAATAATGAAGCTAAAATCAAAGAAGATGCCATTTATTGGGTAATGTGTGAAAAAGAGGGCTTAGATGAAAATCAAAAAAAGGAGTTCCACAATTGGCTTTTAGAAGATGAAAACCATCAAAAAGTTTTTAATAGAATGAAATTTGTACATAATATGTCAAAATCTTTATCAAAACAAAATGCTCAAACTTTAAGCCAAGAAGCTCATAAACAAATAAGTAAAGATAGATTTTTTAAAAAAATAAAATCATTTTCTACTCTAGCTGCTAGTTTATTAATACTCTGTTTTTTCGCCTTTAAAGTTTATGAAAATAGCTTTAAAGTGCAGTTTTCAAAAAGCCTTTTAACAGATACAAAAACTATAAAAGAGCAACTTCCTGATGGCTCAAATATTTTAATTGATGCTAAGACAAATCTAAATATAGAATTTTTTAATGACAAAAGAGTGGTATATTTAGTAGATGGACGGGCTATGTTTGAAGTAGAAAAAGATGAAAATAGACCTTTTATTATAAAAAGTGATGATGTAAATATTGAGGTAGTTGGGACAAAATTTGAAGTAATCCACAAAAAAGATACTACAACTATAAATGTGCAAGAAGGTAGAGTAAAAACATACCATTTGGGACATTTTTTTGATAAGAAAAATGAAATATTTCTTACAAAAGAGAATAGTTTAACTTATTCAAATGATAATGGCTCAACAAACCAAATATCAATAATAAAAGCTGATACAATAGCTCCTTGGACGGAAAATAGAGTTCTTTTGGATAAAACAAAGTTAAAAGAGGCTTTGGAAGAGTTTTCAAAATATAGCGATGTTTCAGTTGTTTTTTCATCAAAAGAAATTGAAGATTATCTTATAACTGGTGAGTTTAATTCAACTCAACTTGATATATTTTTAAAGACAGTTACAAAAATATATCCGATAAAAATAGATAAAAAAGAGAAAGAGTTAAGAATTTCTAAGAGATAATAAATTAATTCAAAGAGAATTTATTATCTTTTTCTATTTAATTTTCCATTATAAATTTATCATAAAACTCTTTTGGAGATAAGATTTTTATACTAGAAGATTTAAAATCTTTAGTATTTGAAGTTATAATAATATCTGTTTCAACTTTTTTTGCACAAAAGTATTGAATTCCATCTTCAAAATCTTTAAAATTGCTATTTAGTGCATCTTCTATAATATTTTTATCAATAGAGATTAAATTATAGCTATTTATTATAGTTTTTAAAGTTTTGTTTAATTCAGATTTTTCAGTTGATTTCCTTCCAATATAGTGGATATTAATAATAGATAAATCATTTAAATAAATATTTATATCTTTAATGTTCTCCAAAAATATCAATACTTTTTTAGAAATATTATTATCTCTATTTTCAATAGCATTGATAAAAACATTTGTATCAATATAAATTTTTATCATCTTTGAAGCTTTTTAGATAAATAGTTATCTTTTAGTTCTTCATAAGGAACTTTTCCATTATTCACAAACTCTTTATTTAAAAAATCAAAAGCTTCTTCCAAATTTTTGGAACTATCTTTTTTTAAAGTTTTTAATTTTTTTATCTCATTTTCTATCTCTTCCCAAGATTTTTTATTAGTTTTTGTAGAAGAGAAATTATTTAAGAAATTTATTAATAACTCTTTTATTTCAATTTTTGATTTTTTCTCTATTTCAGGATTATTTATCTGAATAGTGCCTAAATCTAAATTAATCATAATAAACTCCAAATATTTATAAAATTTAAGTGGTATAAAGTATAACAAATTTTATAAAAAAATCAAAATTCCAAAATTTCTAAAAATTTATGTCCGTTTTTTAATAATTATTTACTCTTATAGAGTACTAAAAACAATTATCAAAATTGTTTTATGCTAAAAAAGGAGAAAATAATGAATCAATTTAGAAAAATGATATTAAGCCCAGTTGTTGCTTTGCTTATATCTTCAAGTGCTTTTGCTGATAATATTACATACTCTTTAGAGAAACAATCTTTAAAAGATGCTATTGAAAAAATCTCAAAAAAAGCAAATAAACCTTATATCACAAATGGTGCAATACTAGATGGTAAAACTGCAAATGCCATAAAAGATTTGAATGGTACACAAAATGCTTTAGATGAAGTGCTAAAAAATAGTGGTTTAGAAGCCATAATAGAAGATGGAGCAATAATCATCAAACCAGTTTCTTCTGTAAAAGTTTTAAGCAATGGAACTTATGTTTTAGATGATGTATCTGTAAGTGGTAAAAGCAGTAAAAATGGAAGTGCACAGAGTGGCTATTTAGTAGAAGATGTAAAAACTCTTGGTGTTTGGGGAAATTTATCTCTTCAGGATACACCATACTCTATGAGTATAGTATCAAGTGATTTTATAGAAAATACAATTACAACAAATATGGCACAAGTTGCAAAACAAACTCCAGTTATACAAAGTAATGGAAATGCTTCTTATAATGGTGAGTTAGGAAATAGTATCAGAGGATTTGCTATTAGTACAGCTTTAGTAGATGGTATTCCTATTCCTTCATCAAATTTTGGAGTTGGTTTAAAAGAAGTTGATAGAGTAGAAGTTATCTCTGGACTTAGTGGGTTTTTATATGGAAGTGGAAATGTAGGTGGAACTATAAACTATGCTTTAAAATATCCTAAAAAAGAGTCAATTACAGAAATATCTATTGGAAATAATGGTGGAGAAAACTACTATACTTCAGTTGATACTTCACAAAATATAACTGATAAATTAAGTGTGCGAGTATTTGGAAGCTATCAAGATGGCGATACTGCAAAAGATAATAACTCAAATGAAGAAAAACTCCTTGGTGTATCATTTGCCTATAAACCTACTGATAATCTTGATTTAGGACTATATTACTCACATAGAGAATCTCATATAAATGGAGTAACTCCTTTATGGGTGGTTACAGGAAAAATGCCAAAAGCTTTTGATACAAGTAAATCTTATACTCCTACTTGGAGTAAAAACAATATAGATTCTGATAAACTGGAGTTAAAAGCAAACTATAATTTTACTGAAAATATAAGATTAAGAACAGCATATCTTTATAAAAATGCAGATAGATTGGCACATTGGTTTATAAATAGATATGATGCAAATAATGGGACTTTTAATAGAGAATTTGGAGATATGGGGAAAGAAGTAACTACAAATCATGGTGCTTATGCTTATTTAGATGGAGAGTTTGATACAGGTTCTATTCATCATACTTTGACTTTTGGTGGTTCTTTAGGAAAAGCAAAAGTTAAAAGTGATGATTTTATTGATACTTTGGATAACAATACTTATACAAATATTAATGATTTAATGACTTGGAATGTAGCTAATTCATTAACTACAGGTAATTATTTAAATTTAAAATATAATAATAAGAATGTTGTTTTAGGTGATAATATTACTTTTAATGAAAATTGGAGTGCATTAGTTGGGGTTAATTATGCCACAGTAGACCAATGGATAACTGGGAGTGGAAGTTATGATGAGTCTAAACTTACTCCTACTTTATCGCTTATATATAAACCAATAGAAGATTTAACAACTTATGTTACTTATATGGAATCACTTGAAAAGGGTACAGTTGTTAAGAACTCAAATGATGTAAATAATGGAAAAGTATTTAAACCAAGAGTAAGTACACAATATGAAATGGGAGCTAAATACTCTATAAACCAAGATTTACTTTTAAGTACAGCACTTTTTAGAATTGAAAAAGCAAATAGTATGACTGAAAATCTTCCAAATGGTATGACAAAAACCTCAGAAGATGGTGAACAGATAAATGAGGGAGTTGAAGTTTTACTAACTGGAAAAGCAACAGATAGTTTAACTTTAATGGGTGGAGTTACATATATAAGTCCAAAAGTAGAAAAAGCTACAAATAAAGCAATAGAAGGTAAAAAAACAGCAAATAGAGCAAGAGTTCAAGCAAAAATGTATGCAGAATATAAATTGCCAGTTTCTCCAAAAATCTTTTTAAATGGTGGAGTTTATCATACTGGAACTCAATGGAGAGATGCTATAAATAGTGAAAAGCTAGATGCTTATACAACTCTTGATTTGGGTGCTAGATATGAAACAAAACTAGATGGTTTGGATACTACATTTAGAATTTATGCAACAAATATAACAGGAGAAGATTATTGGGCAGCTAGTAATATGTTATCAGAAACTCCAAGAAGTGTTGCTTTTAATGTAAGTGTTAAGTTTTAAAGAGAGTTTTTAACTCTCTTTAATTAGGAAATTTTTATGAAAGAATTAATCAAAATTTTATCAACTCCCGAAATCAGTGGGAAAAAAATAGGGCTATTTAGAATACTCTGTTCTATCTTTGGTGGGCTTAGTGTTGCATACTTTGGTATGACTTTACTTGTACTTATACTTCCTGGAATTCCAGTAGAAAATGCCATCTTACCACTTGTGCTTAATACCCTAACTTGGGCTAGCTGTGCTTTATGGATAAGTTTAGCATATACAAAACTAAGTGCTATTTTAAGAAGTGTTGTGCCAACTATCTTATTTTTAGTTCCAGTTTTAGTTTATTATAATAGTTAAGGATAGATATGACAAATGAATTAATAAAAGATTTAGAACAAGAAAAAAGTAAACTATTTAAACAAAGGCTCCAAAGAGTACACCAATCTGTGGGGATAATCTTTGCTTTATTTATGTATATTGCAGTATTTTTTGGAATATTTGCAATCTTACTTGACTATATTACTCCTTGGGAGAAACCATCTCAACATATAAAGATGATTGACCCTATGAAAATAGACTATGGAGCTATTGTAGAGCCTGTTTTAGCAGACTCAAATTTTCCAAAAGAGAATCTTATTCGTATTAGACTTCCTGGAACTCATGGAAATACTACAGGAGTATTTTGGACAAGATATATAGATGAAGCTTACTACTTCAATCCTCATACAAAAAAGATGATTCAAGATGAGGATGAACAATCAGAGATGGGTGAGTTTTTAAATAGTATGCACTTTGGAGCAGAACTAGGAGAAATTGGATTTTATGGTTTTGGATTTATGGCTACTGCTGTTTTGTTTTTGGGAATTAGTGGGATATTATTGGTTTTAAAAATAAAATATAAAAACAGTTCAAATACTACTACAAGTAAATTTTCAAAATACCATAGAAAGATTTTTGTTTGGACATTTGCCCCTTTTATACTTATTACTTTAACAGGAGCTTTGATAAATATTGGATTTTCTGGTTCAACTGTTATGGCAAAACTTGTATCAAAAGGAGAAGCTTATAAAGTAAGTCAATTAATTGATCAAGTTGAAAAAAAATCTGAGATGCCAGAATTTGAAAGAAAAAATATCCCTGCACAAATGTTGAGTATAAATGAACTATTTGAGAAAGCAAAAGAGATAGCACCAGATACAACTTATGCCATGATAGCTTTAAATAATTGGGGAGATATAACTGCTACTGCATATTTTTATGGTTATAACCAGCCTTTGATACTTTTTAATGGGATATATAATTTTCCAGGTGTTATGTTAAGTGCAGTTGATGGAAGTTTGATAAAAGAGCATAAAGTTATGGATGCACATTGGAGTAGATTGTTTCAAAATGCTATCTTCTTTTTTCACTTTTTATGGGGTGTTAATGTATGGATAAAACTATTGATTGCAACTTTGATGAGTTTATCTTTAGTTGCTATTGGTTTTGGAGTTTTACTTTACTTAGAGAAGAAAAATAGAAAAATTCCTTTGCATATTCCTACTTTTGACTGGATGGGAAGATTGTCTTTAAGTGTTATGTTAGGAGTTCTTCCTGCAACTGGATTTTTATTTGTAAGTCAATGGTTATTTCCTATTGATATGGAAAATAGAGTTACCCTTCAAAAAGGGATTTTTATTCTAATTTGGCTTGGAACTTTAACTTGGTCTTTTTATAGACTAAATACTTATCAAGTAGCAAAAGAGTTTTTAACTCTTGGTGGAATTTTGTTTTTACTTAGTCCAATAGTTCATAGTATAAATAGTGGTTTTTCTCCAATAGAACTTTTAAGTGGAGAGATGTATGCTATTTTGGGAGTAGATATTGGGTTATTTATTTTGGGAGTAGTTTTACTTTATGTGGCTAAAAAATTGCCAGTAAATAGAGAAAAAGTTCAAGAATTTTGGACTAAAAGATTAAATAAAGGAGAAGAAAATAGATGAAAAAATTTATATATATGTTGGTTTTTATAGTTTCATCACTTTTTGCAAATGAGACAAGATTTATTTTAGATGTAAAAGCAAATGCAGATAATAGTGTAACTATAACTGGTGGGCAAAAAATACCAGGGGCTATGATAAGATTTGAGTCTTTGAAAACTGGTGAGATTTTATTTAAACAAAGATTTTCTCAAAGTAGCCAGATGAATGTAGCTATTCCAAATGAACCATATCAAGTGGTTTTAGTAACTGGTCCAGATGAAAAATTGGTAAAAAATGGAGTTTTACTAAGTGATAAATCAGATATTCAAACAGTAGAGATAAAAGCTGATATTATGGATAAAATTAGTAAAACACAAACAGAAAAGAGTGAATGGAATAATTTAAATATAACTTTGTATTCTTTAGCTTTTTTACTTATATTTTTAACTATGTATTTTAGTAGTAGAAGTAGTAAAAAGATTTTAGAGATGGTAAAACAAAATAGTGGAGAGTAATCTATAAATAGGGAGTTTTACTCTCTATTTTATAGATTTAGATATGAGTTTCAAGATATTTTTCTTATGATTAAAATTTCGAATAAAATAATAATTAGAAAAACTTTCCTTTTTAATATTTTGGAACTCATACTTAAGTTTATAGAGAAACCAATAATCTTTTATAGTTTAGATATTGTTTTAACCAGTTTGTTATAGAACAAATTCTTTAATTATGTTACAAATATCTACTTTTAAATATAAAATTCTATAAATTTAAAAGTTTTTCTTATTTTATGTCCTTTTTTTTTAATTTATTCGTCTTACTATATAGAGAATAACTCTCATAATTATAATAAAGGAAATTATAAATAAAATGCCTAAAAAATCTTTTAAAAAGTTAAAGCTATTATTAGTTCTTTCAACAATTTTACTTTTATTATCTTTTTTTGTTTGGTATAGCTTTTTCCGTTTGGTAGAAGTAGTAAAAAGTGAAGAGATAGTAAAAGGAAATATTAGAAATGTTGTATCTGCTTTAGGTGTTTTACAGCCACATAAATATGTTGATATTGGAGCTCAAGTTTCAGGGCAAATTGAAAAAATTCATGTAAAAGCTGGAGATATAGTAAAAAAAGGTGATTTATTAGTTGAAATTGACCCTAGTTTGCAAAGTGCAACAGTTCAAACAAATCAAGCAACTTTATCAAATTTAAAAGCCCAATTAATAGAGCAAGAAGCTATCCTTGAATTAGCAAATTTTCAATCAAAAAGACAAGAACAACTTTTAAAAAATGATGCTACAAAACTTGAAAATGTACAAACAGCTCAAGCAAATTTAAAAGTTGCAAAAGCAAGAATAAAAAGTTTGGAAGCACAAATTAAAGGGGCATTATCAACTTTACAAGGAAATGAAGCACTTCTTGGATATACAAAAATTTATGCTTCGATGGATGGAACAGTTGTATCTTTAATTGCAAAAGAGGGACAAACTTTAAATGCTACATATCAAACACCAAAATTATTGAGAGTTGCAGATTTATCTAAAATGACTGTTTGGACTGAGGTTTCTGAAGCTGATATTGGAAAACTTAAAATTGGTATGGATATATATTTTACAACTTTAGGATTAAAAGATAAAAGAGGTGAACTTCGTACTTGGAAAGGGAAATTACAACAGATACTTCCTGCACCTGCTCCTGTATCTACTAATGAAAATAGTGAACAAAAAGAGTCTTCAACAACAAAAGTTGTAGTATATACAGCACTTTTTGATATAGAAAATGAAGATAATAGTTTGATGAGTCAAATGTCTGCTCAAGTATTTTTTGTTGAATCTTTTGCAAATGATGTTTTATTAGTTCCATTGTATGCCTTAAAAGAGCAAAAAGATGGTACTTATCTAGCAAAAGTTTTGGTAAATAATAAAATAGAGAATAGAGTTGTAAAAATTGGAATAAAAGATAGACTTTATGGTGAAGTTTTAGATGGTATAAAAGAGAATGAAAAAATTATTACAAAAATTGAAGAACAAAAAGCCTCTACGAGATTGCAATGGTAGAAACTCCCTTAATAGAACTTAAAAATATTTGTAAATTTTATGGTGGAAAAGATGGAACACCAATACATAAAGTTTTACATGGGATAGATTTATCTATATATACAGGAGAGTTTGTAGCTATAGTAGGAACTTCAGGTTCTGGGAAATCTACTTTGATGAACATTTTAGGGTGTTTGGATAAAGCAAGTAGTGGAGAGTATTTATTTGCTGGAAAAAATATATCTAATTTTGAAGCTGATGAGTTGGCATATCTGAGAAGAGAAGCTTTTGGCTTTGTATTTCAAGGTTATCATCTAATACCTACACTAGATACAAATCATAATATTCAAGTTCCAGCAATATATAAAGGAACAGATTTTGAAGATAGAGAGAAAAAAACAGATGAACTTTTAAATAGGCTTGGTTTAGAGCAAAGAAAAAATCACTATCCAAACCAACTTTCAGGTGGTCAGCAACAAAGAGTTTCTATTGCAAGAGCTTTGGTAAATGGAGGATATATAATCTTAGCAGATGAACCAACAGGAGCTTTAGATAGCAAAAGTGGTATTGAAGTTATGGAACTTTTAAAAGAGTTAGCAGGTGCTGGACATACGATAATTTTAATTACGCATGATTCTCAAGTAGCTTCTCAAGCTCAAAGAGTAGTTCGTATTAGTGATGGGCTAATTATTGATGATAGTAAAAATAGCTCTTATGAGATAGTAAATTCTAAAAATTCTTTTGAAAAAAGGGATTTTATTGAGCATATGAAAGAGGGAGTAAAAAAAGATAGTTCAGTTATAGCAGATATTAATGAAGCGATTATTAGTGCTTGGAAGACACTTTGGGTAAATCGTTTTAGAACTTTACTCACACTTTTGGGAATTATTATTGGAGTTTGTTCTGTAATTGTACTTATGGGAGTTGGAAAGGCTACAAGTCAAAAAGCTTTAAAACAGATGGAAACTTTTGGTGATGTTAATCGAATATCTATTTTTCCAGATATAGATAAAGTTACTGGAATAGTAGGAACTATTACTCTAAATGATGTTAAAGCAATAGAAAAATTAGATAATGTTGAGTTTGTGAGTCCTGCACGAGGTACTTCAGTATCTATAAAATTTGGAAATGTAAATTTAGGTGCTTTTGCCTTAATGACAAATGAAAATGGTTTAAAAATCTTTAATTGGGAAATAGAAAATGGTGAATTTTTTACTAAAGAAGATGAAAATAATTTAGCAAAAGTTGTTGTTATAGGAAAAATTATAAAAGAAAAACTTTTTGCAAATGATTCTGCTATAGGTAAATATATTCTTATAAACAATATCCCTTTTAGAGTCGTTGGAGAATTGTCTGAGATGGCAGTTTATAGTGGAGATGCAGAAGATGATGATATGGTGGTTTTACCTTTTACTCTTGGAAATAGACAACTAGCAAATAAGATAGACCCTAAATCTATTCAGTTATATATTAAAGATTATAATCTTGCAAATGAAACGGTAGAAGATATGACAAGAACACTAAAAGATATAAAAGGTACAGATAATTTTCGTATAAATAATAATCCTTCAAAAATTCAAGCTCAACAAGAGGCAAATAAACAACAAAATCTTTTAATAACTTTAATAGGAAGTATCTCTTTAATAGTTGGTGGAATAGGAATTATGAATATTATGTTGATGGCTGTAAAAGAGAGAACAAAAGAGATAGGTATTCGTATGGCAACTGGTGCAAGGCAAAGTGATATAAAAAGACAGTTTTTAACAGAAGCTGTTTTGGTATCTTTTATTGGTGGGATTGCTGGTGTTGTTGTAGCAATTTTTATAGGAGCAGTTTTAATCTCTTTTAATATAGAACTTATTTTTTCAATAAAAGCTATATTAATAGCATTTTTTAGTGCTTTGATTACTGGATTATTTTTTGGATATATTCCTGCAAGTAAGGCTTCAAAATTAGACCCAGTTGTTGCACTAAATGGAGAGTAAGATGGCTAGATATTTTTATATGATTATTTTATCTTTATTTTTTATTGGATGTAGTTCTAAAAATGAGATAAAAGATACAAAAATTTTGGATTTACCAAAAGAGTGGAATAGAGATTTTGAGAATAGTAAAGAGGAGATTAGCCAAAATTGGTGGCAAAGTTTTGGAAGTGTTGAACTAAATAGTTTAATAACTCAAGCAAAAGAAGATAGCTTAGATTTACAAGTATCAATAAATAGAGTAAAACAGGCAAAAGCAAGTGCAAAAATAGCTGGAGCAGATTTGTATCCTCAAATTGGTGCAGGAATTAGTGCTTCAAAAAAAGGGGAAATAAATCATAGTGGAAATACAAATAGTTTTAATTCAGGTTTAAATATAGCTTATGAAGTAGATTTTTGGGGTAAGAATAGAGCTTTTTATGAGAGTGCTGCTGAAGATTTGAAAGCTACAATGTTTCAAAAAGATGAAGTGGAACTAACTATTGTTTCAAATGTAGCTATGGTTTATTTAAATATCTTAGCCTTAAATGATAAGATTGATATAGCAAAGCTAAATTTACAAACCGCACAGAAGTTATTTGAGCTTGTAAAATCAAAATATACTCTAGGAGCAGCAACTCAACTAGAATTAACTTCTCAAGAGATAATATTTTTACAACAAAAAAGAGTTTTAGTGATTTTAGAAAAAGAGCTAGAAGAGGCAAATAAAACTTTAGGGATACTTTTAGCAAAAACTTCTAATACTCAATTTGAAAAAATATCTTTAGATAAGATACAAATACCTACAATAGCTTTAGGACTTCCTTCTGAACTTTTAGTTAGACGACCAGATATTGCTAGAATGGAAGCTTTAATGAAGAGTGCAAATGCAAATATTGAAGTAGCAAGAGCAAATTTATTACCTAGTTTAAATTTAGAAACTAATTTAGCAACGGGTGGAAAAAACTTTTCAAATATTTTTGATAAACCAATTTATACTTTAGTATCAGCTTTAAGTATCCCTATTTTTTATGGTGGAAGACTTGATGCAAATTATGATTTAACAAAATCTAAATATGAAGAGATGTTGATAAATTATAGGCAAACAATTATAAATGCTTTTTGGGAAGTACAAATAGCTTTAAATAATATAGAAAATATAAATAGGCAAATAGAGTTACAAAATCAAGAGTTAAAACAGACTCAATTAGCACTAAATCTTGCAGTTACACAATATGAAGTAGGAGCAGAAACTTTGTTAAATTTACTTGATGCTCAAAGAAATTTATATAGTGCAAAAGATATAGCTATTGAACTTAAATTAAAAAGACTATTTTTGAGTGTTGAACTTTATAAGGCTTTAGGTGGAGGTTGGAAAATATAAAGAGATTATCTCACTTTATATTTAAATAGTTTTTTGAAAGTCTAATAGATAAACCAGCTTTTGAAGAGGCATCTATTAAAGACTCTCCACTATTTATAAGTCTTAATAAAACTAGCTGTTTTATACTTATGCTTATATTTTTTATTGACATTTTTTTCCTTTATATATTTTTTGTTTAAATAAACAAATTATATTTTGATATTAAATTTTTATAATAGTTTATTTGAAAAATGATGATTATATTAAATAAATTGAGATGATTAAAATCAGAATAGATATATAATTAATAATAACAAACTAGAAAAAGCTAGTTTGCTATTTTATAGAATGAACTTTAGATTTTTTTAATAAAGTTATATTGCTCTAACATTTTTTGCTTGAGGACCTTTTTCATTTCTTCCTATTTCAAAAGATACTTTTTGTCCTTCATCTAAAGAAGCTCTTCCATATCCTGAATGATTTATTTCACTATGGTGAATAAAGAAATCTTTATTTTCATTTTCTAATTGGATAAATCCAAAACCTTTTTCTGAGTTGAACCATTTTACTGTTCCAATATTTTGATCTGCCATGGCATTTCCTTATAATTAATTTTTCTACTTTTAAAAAGTAATCTGTAAAGTTTAAAGGAGTTTTAATTTTTTTATTAAGTAAGTTAGTATTAATTTATAGTTATCAATAAAAGCAAACAAAAAAGATGTAGTCAAAAACCCTAAATCATCTTTAAGAACCAAATTGTAACTGAATAAAAAAATAAAAGCAAGTTATATTTAATAAAATTAATAAATTATAGTTTTATTCTATGTTAAAATCTATTTATATATGTAAAAATAGTTTTATACAAAAAAATATAAGGATATTTATATGGCAGAACTTTTAAAAAATTTATATTCAAAAGAGTTTATTGAAAAACTATCAAATAGAGCTTATTTAATTTATCCAAAATTTGAGAAAAAAGAGTTTATTGATAATATTTTTAATTCTACATGGGAAAATTTAGAGTTAAAAGCTAGAATGAGACATATCTCTACAACTTTAGATAGATTTTTACCTTTTATATATAAAGAGCAACTTGAAATTTTAAAAGAAGTAAAAGAAGATTTTGGTGGACTTGAAGCTATGATTTTTCAAGATTTTGTTGAGGTTTTTGGGCTAGATGATATAGAAGAGTCTTTAAAAGCTTTAGAAGTTTTTACTATAAACTCAAGTAGTGAATTTGCAATTAGAGAGTTTATTTTAAAATATGAAAACCAAACTATGAATCAGATGAAACTTTGGGCAAAATCTAAAAATGAGCATATAAGAAGATTAGCAAGTGAAGGGTGTCGTCCACGACTTCCTTGGGCTATTGCTTTACCTAAATTTAAAGAAAATCCATCAAAAAGTTTTGAGATAATAGAACTTCTAAAAAATGATAAATCAAAATATGTTCAAAAATCAGTAGCAAATAATCTAAATGATATTTCAAAAGATAATCCAGAACTAGTAATAGAGTTTGTAAAAAATAATCTTGGAATCTCGAAAGAACTTGATTGGATTTGTAAGCATGGAAGTAGAACTTTACTTAAACTTGGTAATGAAAAAATTTTAGAACTTTTTGATTTGAAAAAAGCAAATCATATTAATATCACAAATTTTAGTTGTGATAAAGATGTAAGTTTAGGAGAAAGTTTAAATTTTTCTTTTGAGTTAAATTCAAATAAAACTATTGGAAATATTAGAGTTGAATATGTGATTTATTATTTAAAATTAAACAAAAGTTACTTTAGAAAAGTTTTTATGATAAGTCAAAATGAGATAAAATCAAGTTCTAAAAAATTTATAAAAAAACATAATATTAAAAATATGACAACAAGAAAACATTATGTAGGTAAACATTTTATCTCTTTATTGATAAATGGTGAAGAGTTTGTAAAAGAGGAGTTTTCTGTTTATGACACCAGCAATTAATCTATTAAAAAAATATAAATATGATTTTAAAATACACAAATATGACCATGACCCAGCTTGTACAAATTTTGGAAATGAAGCAGTTGAAAAGCTAGGGCTAAATGCAAACCAAGTTTATAAAACTTTGCTTGTAGAATTAAGTCCAAAAGAGTTGGTTGTTTGTGTTTTACCTGTTGCAAATCAATTAAGTTTAAAAGAAGTTGCAACTATTTTTGAAGTAAAAAAAGCACAAATGGCTTTAAAAGATGAAGCACAAAAAGTAACTGGATATTTGCTTGGAGGGATTTCTCCTTTAGGACAAAAGAGAGTTTTACGAACAGTTTTAGATGAAAGTGTAAGAGATTTTAAGACGATTTTTATAAGTGGTGGAAAAAGAGGATTGGATATTGAAGTAAATCCAAAAGATTTAGAAGAGATTTTAAAAGCAAAAGTTGGTAGAATAACTTTATAACAACAAAAGGAGTTATTATGACAAAAAATAAAGGTGAACCTAGTTTAGAAAAAATTGATGATTATAATGGAAATGAATCAAAACAAAAAAGAAATACTGTAAGACTAATTGTGATTTTACTTTTAGTTTTTGGAGCAGTTTTAACATATTTAAAACAACCAAATGTTGAAGAGGGAAAAGTGATAGAACAAAAAACACAAATCCCAGCAAAATAAGAGGTTTTAACCTCTTATTTTAAATATTTTTTCCAAATAATCTTTTAAGACTATTAAAAAAACTCCAAAAAGTATTAAAAATATTCCTATAATCAAAGCAAACGATATCTTTTCTCCAAATATTAGAACTCCAATTATAACCGCTGTTAATGGTTCTAATGCTCCTAAAATAGATGCACTAGTTGAACCTATAATTTGAATTGATTTAACTAGAAGAAGTAAAGATATAATTGTTGGAATAAGTGCTAAAAATAGGGTATAAAACCACATATTAAAGTTTACTAAAGGCATAATATTTGAGCTCTCTTTAAAAAATGAGTGAATAAATATTGTAAGGGTACAAAAAAGCATAGAGTAAAAAGTAACTTTTAAAGCTTCCATTTTTAGATATTGATTTATTATTACAATATAAATTGCATAACATAAAGATGATATAAATACTAAAAAAACTCCAAAAGAGCTAATATTTGCTCCATCACCTTTATAAAGTAAAACCACTCCTAAAAAAGCAAAAATTATAGATAAAATAGTAATTGTTGAGTTTTTCTCTTTAAAAAATAGAGCCATAATTATTGCTACAAAGATTGGATAGGTAAATAAGATTGTTGAAGCAAGCCCAGCATCCATATATAAAAATGAGTTAAAAAGGCTCAATGCTGAAACTCCAAATAGAAATCCCAAAAATAGTAAAATAGATAGCTCTTTTAATGATATTTTAAAAGATATTTTACGAAATAGCATAAAACATAATAAAGTTATAACAGCAAAACTAAATCTATAAAATATTACAGAGTTTACATTTAAACCCTCACTATATAGCATCAAAGCTCCTAATGGATTTGTACCATAAGCTATTGCTGAGATTATTGCAAAAAGAATCCCTTTTGTTTGTAGTGTCAAAATTAACCTTTAGATTTTTTCTAGGATTTTACTCTAAGAACTCTTATTTTAGGGTTTAAGAGATATTTTCATATAATTTATATTTAAATTTTAGGAGTAAAAATGATGAAACAGAATAAAATCTTGCTTATAGCTAAAAAGAGTCTATTAACAACTATTTTTGTTGGACTTTTTTCTTCTGCATTTGCAATGGATACAAAGTTTTATGCTGGAGTTAGTGCAGCAAAAGTTGATGGACATAATTATACACAGTATAATATAGGACAAAATTCAAGTACAAAATTTGATAATGATATAATTTTTGCTTTTTCAAATACTCTTAGTTATGGAAGAGTTAAAACAGGTCTTAGTGCAACAACATTAGATTTAGATCTAAAATTAGGTTATGAATTTATTGAAAATTTAAGAGCCTATGCTATTGGAACAGGTGCAATACAATATTATGATAATAGTACATATACAGGGCTTGGATATGGTGGAGCTTTAGAGTATAGAATTAGCTCTTTAGTATCTTTAGAAGGTTCTTACAAAACTATGAATATGAGCAAAAGTAATCATAGTTATGATTATGATACAGCAAGTTTAGGAGTAAGATTTGGATTTTAAGAGCTAAATTTTGCTCTTAAATCTCTTAAGATATTAATCTTCTTTACTATTTATCATCCAAATTGAGAAAATATCTAAATAATTCCAAAATGATTTTAGTAGATTTTCATTAATATCAAGCTTTTTTAAAACTTCAATATAGCATTCAAGCCAAACTATTCTAGTTTTTGGAGTAATTTTAAATGGTTGATGACGAGCTACCATCATAGGGGCACCTCTATTTTCATTAAAATATTTTTTCCCTCCACAAATTTGTATGAAAAAATCACTAGAGTTTATTTTCGCTTGTTCAAACTCTTTTTCATCTTGAGGAAAAATTTCATAAATTGAACTTTGTTTGATTAAATCATAATGGTCACTGATTAATTTTCTAATTCCTTCTTCTCCTAAAACTCTTAAAAATTCTGGATTTGGAAGAGTTACACTTGGTCTTATTCCAAATTGTGCTTGTGAAATATTAAATTGCATTTTAAAACCTTTAAATTATATATATTAGTTTTTATTCTACAATAAATCTTATTTTAATAGCTTTATTTAAGATATGATAAAATATTTACTAATTTTAAAATAGGCAAAAGATGAAAGATTTAACAAAAGTAGCAGAATGTTATAGTTGTGGACTTTTTGTAGAAAAAAGCGAGGATAAAAGATTTAAACAAAGTTGTCCTAGATGTGAAAGCAGGCTAGAAACTAAACAAAATTTTTCTATTGACTCACTTTTTTATGCAATTTCAAGTTTAATGCTATTTTTAATTTTATCTTTATATCCCATAATAAGTTTAAGTCTAAATGGGCAAGAGTTAAATGCAAATATTTTAAAAACAGTTTATATTTTATTTGAACAAGATTTTTATCTTGTCTCTTTTTTAGTTCTTTTTACAATAATTTTAGCCCCAATTTTTAACTCTATTGTAATTATTTTAGTTTTTTTACAACTAAAATTAAATATTGATATTTTTAAAAAGTCTTTTTTATATGATGCTTATCACTTTTTTAAAGAGTGGGGATTTATAGAAGTTTTTATTATTAGTTTAATAGTAACTTATATAAAACTTGTTGGAATGGTGAGTAATACAAAATTTGATATAGGGTTTTTTATTATTTTGGCTTATGTTTTTTGTTTTATTATGTCAAATATAAAGTTTGATGCAAGTGCTATTTTGGATGATTAAATGGTTTTAATATCTTGTAAAAATTGTAAAAAAGTATATGAAAAAGAGAGTTATGCACCATTTAAGTGTGAAAGATGTAATCATATTGTGAGAAAAAGAGTAGAAAACTCTTTACAAATATCATTAGCTCTTACAATTTGTGCAATGCTTTTATATATACCAGCTATGCTTTATCCTATGATGATAGTTACTCAATTTGGTGTAAATCAAGAAAGTACAATAATTGAAGGAATTATTAGTTTTTTAGAGTATAAAAGCTATTTTGTAGCAACTGTTATTTTTGTAGCAAGTGTTGCTATTCCAATACTAAAACTTTTTGCACTATTTTTTATATTTTTATCTTTAAAAATAAATGTACAGATGGAAAATAGAACAAAGATTTTATTATATAAATATATTGAAGCTATTGGAAAATGGTCTATGATTGATATTTATGTAGTTGCCTTAATGGCTTCAATAGTTCAGCTTGATGAGTTGTTTAATATAAAAGGTGGAGTTGCTGCAACATCTTTTGCTTTAATGGTAATAATTACAATTTTTGCAGCAAATAGATTTGATACAAGGATAATTTGGGATGAGCAAAGAGATAGTGAATAATGAAAATTTAAATGAAACAGTAGTTTATCAAGCAAAACAAGAGAGTAAAAAGAAGTTCTCTTTTGTATGGTTGTTACCTTTAGTAATATTAGGAATTTTAGGATATATAGCTTACGAATCTTATTCAAAAAAAGGTACAAATATTATCGTATATTTTAAAAGTGCTGAAGGTTTAAAAGAGAATGTAACACCACTTGAGTATAAAGGTTTGACTCTTGGAAAAGTTACAAAAATCTCTATGAATGAAGATTTAAAAAGTGTTGCAGTAAATATTTTGGTAAATAGTGATGTGGCAAACTATGTAGCAAATGAAAACTCAAAATTTTGGATAAAAAAACCAACTGTATCTTTAACAAAAGTTTCAGGGCTTAATACTCTTATAAGTGGATATAAAATTGAGTTATCAACAAGTTTAAAAAATCAAGAAGATTTAAAAAATATTAAATATAAGTGGTATTTTGACGGGCTTGATTCTCAACCTGATGAAGAGTTTGAAGAGAATGGATACTATGTTACTCTTTTGGCAAATGATAAAGATAATATTGATGTAGGAACACCAATATTTTATAATAAGTACCAAATTGGAGAGATTATATCAAAAGAGTTTAAAAGTGAAGAGGTATATGCAAGTGCTTATATCTATGATAAATATAACTATTTAGTAAATAAAAGTTCAAAATTTATTATGAATGAAGCTTTAAAAGTAAGTTATGGTGCAAGTGGATTAAACATAGAAGTTGGCTCACTATATTCAGCTATTATTGGTGGAATTACTGTTGTTACAACTGCAAAAGATGATGATAAAATATCTAAAGATGATATACAAATTTTGTATGCTTCAAAAGATGATTTAAAGAAAAAGATATATTTTTCATTGGATTTTAATGATGCAAAAATAGAAGAGAAAACACCTATTTTATTTAAAGGAATTGAGATAGGAAGAGTTACAAATATTAAATTAAATGAAGATATTTTAAGTGCAAAAGCTTATGTTTATGAAGAGTATAAATATTTACTAACAAAAAATTCAAGATTTTTTGTAGAAGAGCCAACTATTTCATTTGGGGGCATAAAAAATTTAGGAAATATTATAAAAGGAAACTATATATCTCTTGATTATAAAGAAGGGGAATTTAGTGATAAATTTTCAGGAGTTTCTAAAAAAGATTTAAAAAAGAGTTTAGATACTATAAAAATAGATTTAGTAGCGGATAGTTTAAACTCTATAAATGATAGGTCAAAAATATATTACAAAAATATTGAGATTGGAAGAGTTGATAGTTATGAATTAAGTAAAGATTATAAGAGTGTTAGAATTTCAATATTAATAGATGAAAGATATAAAGATTTGATAAATGACAATAGTAAATTTTATGATATGAGTTCAAAACTTGTAGAGATAAAAAACTTTGATATGAATGTAAATTATAGTGGTTTAGAGTCTGTTTTAAATGGAGCAATTGGTTTGGTTTCAAATAAAAATGAGGCTAAATTAAATAAAAAAGAGTTTACTTTATTTCCATCGTATAAAGATATAGAAAAAATCAATAGAGATAAAAATAGTGGTTTTATAGTTTATACAGAGTTTGATAATAGTTTTATAATAAAAGAGAATATGGCACTTGTTTATAAAAATCAAGAGATAGGTTTTGTAAAAAATATAAAATTTGACAATATAGTATCAAAAGTGGAGTTTTTTGTTTATGAAGATTTTAGGCAATATATTAAAAATACAAGTAGATTTTTTAAAAAACCAAAAATAGATTTCAAAGCAAGTCTTAGTGGAGTTATATTTGAAGTTGATAATTTTAGCTCATTTTTAGAAGGCTCAATAGAACTAGATAATAGCTCAAAAACTCCTTTAGGAAATCATGAAATATATGCTAGTTTTGATGAAATGCAAATGGCTACAAATATGGTAACTATTGTATTTGATGATGTAGAAGGTTTACAAGAGGATTTCTCAAAAATAGTTTATAAGGGTGCAAATATTGGAAAAGTTAAAAAAATATCTTTAAATAAAAATCAAAAAGTAGAAGTAAAAGCTATAATTGATAGAGACTTTAATGAGTTTGCAAAAGAGGGAACTATTTACTATCTAAAAAAACCTAGAATTTCTCTACAAGAAGTAGCAAATGTAGGTTCAACTATTATGGCTGTAAATATAGGTGTAATTAAAAATGATAAAAATGAAAAGAGTGGATATCAAACAAGTTTTATTGGAAGTGATAAAGAACCAGCAGTAAACTCTCACTTTGGAACTATAATAAAAGTAGAGGATAAAACAGCTTCAAGTGTAAATGTTGATTCTCCAATTTATTATAAAAATGTACAAATAGGAAAAGTTCTAAAAGTTGATTTAAGTGAAGATGCTTCAAGAGTAATTATTGATTGTTTGATACAAGATAAGTATAAAAAATTTGTGCGAAAGAATTCAGAGTTTTATGATATTAGTGGCTTTGAAATGGAATTTTCTATCTTTAGTGGTTCAAAAATAGAGTCAAATACAATTACAAGTATCATAAAAGGTGGTTTAGTTGTAGTAACTCCTTATGATTATAAAGAGATAGCTACAACTAATGATAGATTTAACTTAAATAAAACTTTAAGAGATGATTGGAAAATAATAAGTCCTAGTATTAAATGATATTTTTTAAGTAAAATTTAAGATTAATACCTATATAATTATTTTATCAAAGGATAATTTTTATCCTTTATAAATTAATTTTAGGAGATAGGTATGAAAAAAATAATGACAACAACAGGTGGAAATCCAATCGCAGATAATCAAAACTCAATCACAGCAGGTGAAAGAGGACCAGTTTTATTACAAGATTATCAATTAATTCAAAAATTAGCTCATCAAAATAGAGAAAGAATTCCTGAAAGAGTAGTTCATGCAAAAGGAAGTGGAGCTTTTGGAGAACTTGAAATAACTGAAGATATATCAAAATATACAAAAGCGAAAGTTTTACAAAAGGGTGAAAAAACAAAACTTCTTTTAAGAATTTCAACAGTTGCAGGAGAAAGAGGTGCGGCAGATGCCGAAAGAGATGTAAGAGGATTTGCTCTTAAATTTTATACAAAAGAGGGAAATTGGGATTTAGTTGGAAATAATACACCAGTATTCTTTGTAAGAGATGCTATAAAATTCCCTGATTTTATTCATACTCAAAAAAGAGATCCTCAATCAAATTTAAGAAGTAATACTGCAATGTGGGATTTCTGGTCATTAAGTCCTGAAAGTTTACACCAAGTAACTATTTTGATGTCAGATAGAGGTTTACCAAAATCACTAAGACATATAAATGGATATGGTTCGCATACATATAGTTTAATTAACTCTAACAATGAGAGATTTTGGGTGAAATTCCACTTTAAAACTCTTCAAGGAATAGAGACTATTACAAACAAAGAAGCAGAAGCTATTGTAGGAAAAGATAGAGAGTCAAATCAAAGAGATCTATTTACAAATATAGAATCAGGAAACTTTCCAAAATGGAGCTTTGAGATTCAAATAATGACAGAAGAACAAGCAAAAAACTGTGCATTTAATCCTTTTGATTTAACAAAAGTTTGGCCACATGGTGATTATCCTATGATAAAAGTTGGAACTATGACTCTAAATGAAAATCCAAAAAACTACTTCCAACAAGTAGAACAAGCAGCATTTAGTCCATCAAATATTGTTCCAGGGATTAGTTTTTCACCTGATAAAATGTTACAAGCTAGAATTTTCTCATATCCAGATGCACAAAGATATAGAGTTGGAACACACTATGAGATGTTGCCTGTAAATAAACCAATTGTTGAAGTAAATACATATAACCTTGATGGAAGTATGAATTTCCAAGTAAAAGAGCCAACAAAAGCATTTTATGAGCCAAATAGTTTTGATGGACCAGTTGAAGATGCAAGTTTCTTAGAGCCAGATTTAGAAGTTGGAGATATTGCTAAAAGATATAACCATAGAATTGGAAATGATGATTTTTCTCAACCAAGAGCACTATTTATGCTTATGAGTCAAAATCAAAAAGAGCAACTATTTAGTAATATTGCTGAAGCTATGGGTGGAGTTCCAAGAAATATTATAGATAGACAAATTGCATTATTTGAGCAAGTTCATAGTGATTATGCAGCTGGTGTTAAAAAAGCTTTAGGTATATAAATAGGAAAAATATGGAAGTTTCACAAGAAGAGTTAAAACGATATGAAGAGTTGCAAGTTCTTGCACTTGATTTTGCAAGAACTGGAAAAACAGAAAATTTAAAAGCAATGATTGAAGCTGGAATGGGTCTGAATTTGACTGATCATAAAGGAAATACTCTTTTGATGTTAGCTTCATATAATGGAAATCTAGAAACTACACAAATGCTAGTAGATTTTGGTGCAGATGTTGATAGAAAAAATGATAGAGGACAAACGCCACTTGCTGGTGTTTGTTTTAAAGGTTATTTGGAAATTGTAAAAGTTTTAGTGGAAAATGGTGCAAATATTCATGAAAATAATGGAATGGGTACAACTCCACTAATGTTTGCTAGTATGTTTGGAAATACTGAAATAGTAAAATATCTAAATGAGAAAGATATTAATAAAAGTTTTAAATCAAAACTCTATTTTTGGTTTTCAAAAATTATTAAATTTTTCAAAAAAAAGAGTTAGTAAAATCTCTAACTCTTTTTAATCTCTAAAATCTATTTTTTTACAACAGAATCTACATCTATTTCAATAGAGTTCCAATCTTTATCAACTTCACCATAAATTGTAACACTATCTTTAGGTGTAACAGTAACACCTTTCCAATCATCATTATCTATCTCTATTGTAATATCTCCAGTTTGGTCACGAAATAGATATTTATCTTTTCCTAAATGTTGAACAATATTACCTTCTAAAACTACGGGCATATCATCTTTAGATGTTTTTACTTTCTCTACAGTTGTTTTTGAAATACTAGGACCATTAAATCCACCTTGCTCTGTTTGTATTGTTTGTGAAGTTTGTCCTACAAATTCAGCAAAAACTGATGTTGAAGCAAATAATAAACTAGCCATTATAATACTTTTTTTCATTTTGAACTCCTTTTAATTGTTTGTATATTGTAATTAAAACAAACAATTATTAGCAAAAAATTAATTTTTTAGCTTTTTTATAAATTTTACCAATAAATAGTAATTCTAAATCCATTTGGAGTGATATTTTCAAAATTTAAATGTAGATTATGAAGTTTTGCAATTTGCATAACAATAGAAAAACCAAGCCCACTTCCTATTTGTTTTTGACCTGTTGGTCGTATAAATCTTTCTCCTATGTTTTCTAAAATTTCAGAATTTATCCCTTTTCCATTATCTTCAATAATTAAACTATTTTTTTCTAATTCAATTTTTATATTAGTTCCATTTTCATTATATTTTATAGCATTATCAAGTAAATTTCTAATAAGTAAAGATAAAACAAAATCTTCTCCATTTATGGATTTAATATTATTTTTGTGTAAAAAATTTATAGATATATTTTTCTCTTTTGCTTTAAACTCTAACTCTTTAATGGTTGAATTTATAATTTCAATCCAATCTATTTTAGATATATTTTCAAACTCATTGATTGATTCTAATCTTGAAAGTGCTAAAAGTTGCTCTATCATTCTTGTTGCTCTATTTACACCTATTTCAATATTATTTAGAGATTTTAAAAGTAAATCTTTATCATCTAAAGATAGTTTTGCAACTTCAGTTTGGATTTTTATTGCTGTAAGTGGAGTTTTAAGTTCATGTGCTGCATTTGAAGTAAATCGTCTCTCTTTTTCTATCATAGTATTTGTTTTTATAAATAGTGAATTTAAAGCTTTTATTACTGGTTTTAACTCTTTTGTACTATTTTCATCTAAAGTTGAACTATCCTTTGCATCTCTTAAAGTTAAATCCTTTGACAATTTATTTAAAGGTTTTAGCTCTTTTGTTATTAAAAGTATTGTAATAATAATTAAAAAAGGGAGTATAAAAAGCCAAGGGTATATTAAATCTTCTAAGATATCAAATATCAAATCATCAATAAACTCTTTTTCTGAAGCAACTACAACTACAAATTTTTTATTGTTACTTAACATCCAAATAATTCTAAATTTTTTATTTTCTTCAAAAATAACTCCATCTTTACTACTTAGTATGGAAGGATTAAATAGAAAATTTTTACTATCTTCTCCATCTGTATATAGTATATTTCCATCTATTGAAAAGATAGAAAAAGTTAGAGCATCATCATCAACTGACATATATTTTTCCATATCATCAAGAGTTTGTTTTGATTGATTTTGTAGAATTCCAATATTTGAGTTAGAAAGCCTTTGTGCAAAATGAAAAAGCTCTGTATTAAACATTTCAATTAAAGATTTTTTTGTTTGATACATACTAATAGAAGTGGCAATAAATGAAGCTATAATAAATAAAAAAAGTAAAATAAAAGCTAATCTTAATCTTAAACTTAGATTTTTCATTTTTTATCTTCCAATTTATATCCAGCGCCATAAATTGTCTTTATATAGCTATTTCCAAGTTTTTTTCTAATAGCATGTATAAAAACATCGAGGGTATTTGAATTTAGCTCTTTGTCAAAATCATAAAGTTTTTCACTAATAGTCTCTCTACTTAAAACCACCCCTTTATTTAACATAAAAATTTTAAGAACCTTTATCTCTTTTGCTGTAAAATCTATTTCTTTACCATTTTTTGTAACTTTTTGTTCTGCTAGATAGAGTTTTATATCTGCTACTTCTATAAACTCTGCAACTTCACCATAACTTCGTCTAATCAATGCACTAACTCTTGCTTGTAATTCAGCTAAAGAAAAAGGTTTGCAAAGATAATCATCTGCACCTTTGTTTAAGCCTTCAATTCTTTGATTTATGGCATCTCTTGCAGTTAGTATAATTACAGGAGTTTTTATCTTCTTTTCTCGCCAAAATTTTAAAATATCAAGACCATCCATACTAGGAAGGCTTAAATCAAGGATAACAGCATCATAATTTGCCATCATTAAAGCATCTTTTCCATCAAGACCATCTTCAAACCAATCCACAGTAAATCCAAGTTTTTTTAAACCTGCTACTATCCCATCACCAATTAAACTATCATCTTCAATAAGTAAAATTTTCATAAATCATCTTTTTGTTTTTACTATTTATATCAAAAGAATATTAGTAAAAAATTAATAATCAATTTTTTATATAGTTCTCTTTTTTGTCAATAGTATCTAATTCTTGACCTATTTCTTGGTATCTTTTGAAATAGTACTTTACAAAAGAGTTGATATTTTCATCATTTGGCATAAAATATTTCTCTTTTTTTGTAGCATAACGATTTAAAAACTCTGTTGCATCTAGTTTTTCTAAATAGTGTTTAGCTAAAGCAGTGTAGTTTTCAATATACCAAGCCTTTAATTTTTCAAATTTTTTATCACTTATATCTATATTTAGTTTTCTGTTTTCATTATCCCAATCTAAAACTCTGCTTTCAAATAATCCACTTAAATGAATTAATCCTTCACAATAGTATGGTTGAACTTCATCAACTTCCATCCAACCAATCAATCCAACACTTCGTTTTACTAAATCTATTAAAACTTGCTCTTTTAAGTGCTTTTCATCATTTTCAACATCCAGTAAATATGAGATTAATCCACCTGTTGTTGCTTTGAACTCTTCAATATTTTTGAAATTTCCAGTTTTATTCATAAAGCTTTCTGTCTCTTCATCACACCATAAAATATGCCCATATTCATGCCCAATAGTACTTATATCATAAACTTGATGCCAAGAAGCAGTTTCATTAAATAAAAATGTTCTATCTTTTGTTAATAACTCTTGTCCAAAAATCTCAAGGCTTAGTTTTAAAAATGGTTTTGCTCTACTACTTTGTAAAATTTCATCAGAGAATGCAAATATTTTTTTACCTTCTTCTAAACTTACTACTTCATCATTTGGTACAACTTGGGCTGAAAAAAGTCCATTTAATTCTGCACCAAAAAATAGTGCTGGTCGTCCAACATAAAGTTGAACTTTATCAAGTGAAGCGAAACTAAAATCATAGATTTTTTTATATTTTGTATTTGCCTCAAAACTACTATAAATTTTGCTAAATGCACTTTTTATCTTATTTACTCTATGGTCATTTTGTGCAAATTTTGGATTTGTAACTCTTATATCCCACTCTAGGGCAACTGCTTTTCTAAAGTGGTCTTCATAATATTCTAAGGGGTGTCCTATTTGAATTGGAGTTTTTATTTTCATCCAAGCTCTATCTACATCTGCCCATTTTGAAACTAACTCATTTGTTCTATCTTCACTAAAAGCTTTGATAAGTGCTTGTATATATAAAATATAATCCCATTTTTGGTTATATATTTCATCTTCAAGTTCAATTAGTTTATCTGCAAACTCTTCAAGTGCATCTACAACTTCTGTTGTCTCTTTTTTGAAAGCTTTTATATAGGCTTGAGATTTGTATTTTTCACCATCTTTTACTAAAGCTGAATAACATCTATCAGCAGTTATTCCAGCATGTCCTAAATCAAAAAGTTTTTCATCTTCAAGATATTTCATTATTTTTGCTTCATCGCCATCAAATCTAAGCATTAACTCTTTATTTATACCATTTATAATATGAGCTGTCCAAGAAGTTTGCCAAGATGACATTTGAAGTCCTATATTATAAACTCCTATAAATATTTCTCTATAAAACTGGTTTAGAAGTGAATTTTGAACGATAAAATCTATAAATTTTGTGTGAATATCATGCCAATACTCTTTTACAAATTGGTATGCTTTTTCTTGATAAGCGATAATCTCTTTTTCATTCTTTTCAAGTTTTTTTAGAACTTGAACTAAACTATCATCTCGTAAGTTTACAACTCTTGTAACAAGTGCAAATCTTAAATCACTACTCATTTCAAGATTTAAAGATTTTGCAAAATCATTTATAAGTGTTAGTTTATCAAACTCTTCATTTTCTAAATATTTTATAAGTTCATTTGTTTTTGATTTTTGATTTTCTAAAAAGTCATATATCTTTTGTAAATCATTTAAAAATTGTTCTTTTGTCATAGTTTAGCCTTTATTTTTTGAAGTTCGTATTATATCAAAAGCTAGATTTTTTCAGTTTTAAATGCTTACAAAATTTTATATTAATGAATTAGTTCTTTCCGAAAATTATTTAATTTATCTTCATTTTGTCCAAAAAGACTTTGTTCATACTCTTTTAATAATGCTTCTTCAATATCTTTGTAAATTACAGTTTCTCCACTCATATATAATGAAAGAAATTGTAAAGAACTTAAAACTGTCCAATGAATAGGTTTTGTTAATGAAAATAAACTTTTTAATCTTGGACAATACTCATTTCTTAAACTATTTTTATTTTCTTTAGGTGGTAATACTATATTTATACCTTTTGAGTTAAAATCTTTATGATTCATTTTAGTTGAAAAGTATCTAATTCCATGAAAATGATCTTTTTCATTACTTAACCATTGTAGTATCATATTTGGAATAATATATTCAATATTGAAATTTGCATTTTTATATTGTTTCTTAAAACTACAAGCAAAAATCAAAGGGTATAAAATAAAAAAAGATAAAATTTTTTCTTCTTCTTTTATTGCTTGTTCTGTATCTAAACTATTTTTTAATATATTGAAAGTTATAGCAAAATCTAAAATATTTATTTGTTGGGTAGAATTAAATTCCGATATAAAAGTATCATCTAAATTTGGTTTCTCTAATTCTTGCCAACAAGCATATAAAGAATTTCCTAAATATAAACTAGGTACTCCAGCAACTGAATATCTCTGAGTTGAAACTAAATATCTCTTATCAAAAGAAATATGAAATATTTCTCCTAGTTTATTAACATTTTTATCTTTAGAAATCCTCATTCTATAAAATTTACTATTTTCTTCATACTTAAAAGAGAGTTTTTCAATATAAGTACGATAATCGTTTATCATATTTGAGAATTTTTCAAAAGCTTCTTTACTTCTACCAGATAAATACACCAAAATGATATTTTCTATTTCATCTTTTAAATTAGAAATTTTGTTAATTTCATTAAATATTTTTTGTCCAAAGATATTAGTTCTAGGAAAACTATTAATTCTTTTTAAATATTCGTCCATTCTTTCTTTAAATGTATGAAGATAACCATCTTGTAAAGATTCCACTGGATAATCAAAATCAAATTTTCTTTCATCATCCTCTGAAATTATAATTTCTAAAATTTCTTTTAAATCACTATTATTTATTTGTGGCATTTATTTATCCCTTCCCATTTTGTTCTTTTTGAATAATATATAAATCAAATTTTTCAGAAATAGTTTTATCAATATTAGAAGCATATTTAATAGTATTAATTATTGAATCTTTAATATTTAAACCTTCTATTATTTTTGTTTCAAAATAGGTATTAAATTTATCAATATTATCTGTTGAAGCTATATTATAAATCAAATCTCCTTTTATCGGTTCTTTTTTATAAATTTTTTCACCTGCATTATTTTTTGACCAAATAAAAAATTTATTTGTTTCATCAGTTCCAATAAGAGTATAGTTGCTTTTATGCCAGAGATTTGAATAATCTCATCAGCTTTTTCTAAAATATAGTTTATATTATTTTCTGAAAATTTATTAATTTGATCATATAAATCGAAAACATAATCAGTTACTCCTGTTATACCACAATACAATTTTTTATTTCCGATTTGATAAATTTTTTTTAAATTATCTTGATATCTTCTATCTAAATAAGATAATCTTTTATCTGAAACTATAAAGCCAAAACCTTGATACATGGCTGAAATAATTATACTCATATTAGTCCTTTTATAATTTACATGTATAATAACAAAATTACAACAATAAAAGCTAAAAAAATAACTATTTCTTAGTTTCAAACTCTTTTTTTAGTTCTTTTAACTCTTCCAAGCTTTTTTCTGATTTTTCTATAATCTCATCAACCATAAGTCCTAACATAACAGTTTTATAAAGATTTGGTCTATCTTTTTTCCAGTTAAATAGTGTTTTATAATCTATTCCTAAATATCCTGCAATATCTCTTTTTGTCATTTTCATAAGTAAATACCTTTTTATTTAAGAATTTACTTTGTAACAAATGATAAAACAACTATGTAATAATTCTATATATTAAGTTATATATAATGAAAAATTCCATAGTATTTTGAAGTTATGGTAATTATTCTATATTATTATATAAAAATATGGAATATATAAATATTCAAGGAAAAATAATGCTAAAAAAATTACTTATTATGATGATATTAATATCTTTTAATATGCTAGCTTCTGATTTTGGAGCAAGTTATTTTAATGATGGAGTAATAGAGTATAAAAATGAAAATTACGCTAAAGCTATTAAGTTGTATGAACAAGCATCTAAAAGAGGAAATATTGATGCTATGTTTAATTTAGGAGTTATTTATTCAAATGGTGTAATAGAAAAAGATTATGAAAAGGCTTTTTACTGGTTTGAAAAAGCTGTAAATAAAGGAGATAAAAAAGCTATATATAATCTAGGTGTAATGTATGATAATGGCTTAGGTGTAAAAGTAGATAAGAAAAAAGCCATTGAACTTTATGAAAAATCTGCAAATTATGGAAATGCAATAGCAATTTATAACTTAGGGAGTAAATATTATTTGGGTGATGGTGTTTCAAAAAACATAAAAAAAGCTTTTGATTTATATGAGAAGTCTGCAAACTTAGGAGTTCAGGAAGCAATGTACAATTTAAGTTTAATGTATAAAAATGGAGATGGTGTACAAAAGGATGAAAAAAAATCAAAATATTGGTTAGATAAATCAAAAGAAAATTAATAAAAAAAGGATTAAAGAAATGCTAAAAAAACTACTTATTATGATGATATTTATATCAATAAATTTATTTGCTAGGGATAGTGCAACCTACTATTTTGATGAAGGAGTAAGAGATTACAACAATAAAAACTACAAACAAGCCATAAAAAACTATGAAAAATCAGCAAAACTTGGAAATAAAAAAGCTATGTATAATTTAGGGCTTATATATTCAGGTGGAATTGGTGTAGAAAAAGATTACAAAAAAGCTTTTTCTTGTTATGAACAAGCCTCAAATAAAGGTGATTTTAACTCTATGTATAATCTTGCAGTTATGTATGATGATGGTTTGGGAGTAGAAAAGAATAGCAAAAAAGCAGTTGAATTTTATACAAAATCGGCAAATCTTGGAAATGCAAATGCTATGTATAATTTAGCAAATAAATATTATGCTGGAGATGAGGTAGATAAAAATATAGATGAAGCAATAAAATGGTATGAAAAATCAGCAAATTTGGGTGTTCATCAAGCTATACACAATTTAGGGATGATTTATGTAAGTGATGAGAAAAAAGATTATAAAAAAGCTATTGAGTATTTTGAAAAAGCTTCAACTTTGGGCGATTATAAATCTATGAATGCTCTTGGAATTATCTACTATCAAGGGCAAGGTGTAGAAAAAGATATGAAAAAAGCAAAATATTATATAGAAAAATCAAGAGATAGTGGAAGCCCTGAAGCCTCAAAATATTATGAAAAATATCAGTTATGGAAGTATTAAATTATTAGACTTTGCAATTTTTAGCACTTAATATATAAAAGTGCTAAATTCCTTAAAAACTTTAGCCAAGTTTAATCAAGTTCTTATTAAAATTCTCTTTTAAGAAATTCAAAATTTATAAAAATATTAAAATAAGAGAGGATAAAAAAGATGGCAAAACATCAATTTCAAACAGAAGTAGGGCAGTTATTACACCTAATGACACACTCTTTATATTCAAATAAAGAGATTTTTATAAGAGAACTTGTATCAAATGGAAGTGATGCAATAGATAAACTAAACTATTTAAGACTTACAGATGAGAGCTTAAAAGAGAGTTTTGCTTCTTGGAAAGGTGAAATTAATATCTCTTTTGATGAGAAAGATAAATCATTGACTATTATGGATAATGGTATTGGTATGAATGAAGAGGATATGATAAACTCTATTGGAACTATTGCAAAATCTGGAACAAAATCTTTTGTAGAAGCTCTTACAGGTGATGCAAAAAAAGATTCAAATCTTATTGGACAGTTTGGAGTAGGATTCTATTCAGTATTTATGGTGGCTTCAAAAGTAGATGTTATCTCTAAAAAAGCTGGTAGTGAAACTGCTTATAAATGGAGTTCAGAGGGAACAGGAGAGTTTGATTTAGTACCTTGTACAAAAGAATCAAATGGAACAGTTATTTATATTAAACTAAAAGATGAAGAAGTATCAGAATTTGCAAGTAAATATAGAATAAAAAATATTATAGAGAAATACTCAAATCATATAGCTTATCCTATTTTCTTAAATTATGATGAAGAAGTAATGCAAGAATTAAGTGAAGAAGATGAAAAAGCTGGTAAAAAAGCAGAGAAGAAAATTGAAAGAAAACATGAACAAATAAATGAAGCAACAGCTTTATGGATTCAACCAAAAGCAAAATTAAAAGAGGAAGATTATAATAATTTTTATAAATCAATCTCTCAAGATAGTAATGACCCAATGCTTACAATTCATACAAAAACAGAAGGAGTAAATGAGTACACAACACTATTTTATATCCCGCAAAATGCTCCATTTGATATGTATAGAGCAGATTACCAAAGTGGAATTAAACTATATGTAAAAAGAGTGTTTATCACAGATGATGATAAAGAGTTACTTCCAACTTATCTTAGATTTGTAAGAGGAATTATTGATAGTGAAGATTTACCACTAAATGTAAGTAGAGAAATCTTACAAGAGAATAGAATTTTAGCAAATATCAAACAAAGTAGTGTTAAAAAGATTTTAAGTGAGATTAAAAAGCTTTCTAAAGATGAGGAGAAATACTCTAAGTTTATAGGGCAGTATAATAGAGCTTTAAAAGAGGGAGTTTATCAAGACTACACAAATAAAGAGGCTATTTTAGAGCTTTTAAGATATAAATCAACAAATGATGATAAAAAACTAACTTCTCTTGAAGATTATAAAAATAGAGCAAACTCTGAACAAAAAGCTATTTATTATATTGTTGGTGAGAATGAAAAAGTTTTAAGAAACTCTCCTCTTTTAGAAAGTTATAAGAAAAACAGTATTGAGGTTTTAATACTTGATGATAAAGAGATAGATGAGATTATAACTCCAACTATTGGAGCATTTAAAGAGTGGCAATTTACAGATGTTACAACTGCTGAAGCTCCAAAAGTAGAGGTAAATGAAGAAGAAAATAAAAAAGTTGAAGAAGAATTTAAAGATATAGTTTCAAAAATTAAGGAAAAACTAGGAGATGAAGTAAAAGATGTAAAAATTACTTCAAGATTGTCTGAATCAGCTTCTTGTATCACAAAAGATAGTCAAGATGCACAAATGGCTGCAATGGCACATATGTTTAGAGCAATGGGACAAAGTGTACCTGAAGTAAAACCAATTTTAGAGATAAATCCAAATCATGAAATAGTAAAAAAACTACAAGCTTCAAAAGATGAAGATTTAATCGAAGATGTATCTTGGATTTTACTAGATTTAGCAAAAATTAGTGATGGAGTTGATGTAAGTGATAGAGTTTCATTTACAAAAAGACTTACAAAGATAACTTCTCTTGCTATCTAAAGTTTAGTAAAAAACTTGACAAAGCTCCAAAATTTAGATAATTTACAAAAAAATTATAAAGGTTAAAATATGTTTGGGGCTTTGTTTGAGGGGTTGAAATTTATATTTAAAAGAGTTACAAAACTTTCTATTCCATATTTTAGTCTTGAAGAAAATGATTTAAAATTTAAAATTACTAGTGAGTATAGTTATAAATTTCCTATTTCAAATATAGAAACAAAAACAAGGCATGATGCCTATGTTGTAGATGCTTACACTTTAAAAACAAAAGAGATTTATGTTGAGTATATTCATATATACTATGATGCTAGTTGGAATGGTCAAGCTTTAGGGCATTTTTTATCTTTACTAAAAGAGAATATTTTTGCAAAAAACTTTGATTTAGTTGATAGTTATGAGTTTAATCATTATGAGTTTAGAACATATTTTGTTGATAATAGTTACTATTTAAATATTATTTATCTTTATGAAAATAGTAAAGAGATATTTATAATAGATAAAAAGTTTTCACTTTTTCAAGGATTATTAAGAAATTTTAAAAAAAATTATACTTTTACTTTTGATGAAAAATTTAATTTAGATTTAGATTTTAGTTTTAGTTTAGTAAAGAAAAATGCAACAAATAACTATTTTAAAGTAACTTCAAGCTAAAGCAAAAGCTTTAGCTTAAATTTTTTAACCAGCCATATTTTCTATAGCAACTCCGTGAGTTTGTACGATTTTTTGAGTTATTTTATATGAACAAAATTTTGGTCCACACATAGAACAAAACTCTGCTTCTTTAAATACATCTTGAGGTAAAGTTTCATCATGATACTCTCTTGCTCTATCGCTATCAAGTGCTAATTCAAACTGTTTATTCCAGTCAAAAGCATATCTTGCATCACTCATAGCATCATCAATATCTCTTGCACCTTTTCTATTTCTAGCTATATCAGCACTATGAGCAGCTATTTTATATGCAATGATTCCATTTCGTACATCTTCAGCATTTGGTAAACCTAAATGCTCTTTTGGAGTTACATAACATAACATAGATGCACCATGCCATCCACCAACAGCAGCACCAATAGCACTAGAAATATGGTCATATCCTGCTCCAATATCTGTTGTAAGTGGACCTAAAATATAAAAAGGAGCTTCATGACAATACTCTTTTTCTATTTTCATATTTCTTTCAATTTGATTTAATGGAACATGTCCTGGTCCTTCAATCATAACTTGAACATCTTTTCCCCAAGCTCTAAGTGTTAGTTCACCTAAAACTTTTAACTCTCTTAGTTGAGCTTCATCTGAAGCATCTGCTAAACAACCAGGTCTTAAACTATCTCCTAGTGAAAGTGAAACATCATATTTTCTACAAATATCTAAGATTTTATCAAAAGCAGTATAAAATGGATTTTCTTTATGATAATGCATCATCCAAGCAGCCATTAAACTTCCACCTCTTGAAACTATACCCATTTTTCTTTTTGCAATATGTGGCATAAATTCTAGTAAAAATCCTGCGTGAATAGTAAAGTAACTAACACCTTGTTCAGCTTGTCTTTGGATAACTTCAAGCATTTTTTCTATACTTAAATCCTCTATTTTATCTTTTACATCATGTAATATTTGATAAATAGGAACTGTTCCAATAGGAACTGTTGAGTGATTTATTACGGCTTTTCTAATTAAATCTAAATCCCCACCAGTACTTAAATCCATAATAGTGTCAGCTCCATATTTTAGACAAACATTTACTTTTTCAATCTCTCCATCAACATCACTAACTATTGCAGAACTTCCAATATTTGCATTTATTTTACAAGAAGATGCAATTCCAATAGCCATTGGTTCTTGATTTATATGATTTACATTTGCAGGAATTATAAGTCTTCCTCTTGCTATTTCACTTCTTATAAACTCTGGTTTAAGGTTCTCTTTTTTTGCTACAAACTCCATATGTGGAGTTATAATTCCTTGTTTTGCATAGTACATTTGAGTTCTTACACTATCGTTTTTATGCTCTTCTAAAAATTTTTGAATATTTTGCATCTTTTCTCCTTATCTTTTTGCAATACCAGTTAATTCTTTATGTATTTTTGCTGGAAATACAAAAGAAGCTGAATGAATTTCAGCACTATAATAATCCATATCTTCCAAAAAATCTGCTCTTTGTAGATTTAAATCAGCTGTTGGATGATATTTTCTTGAAGCAAGTATAGTTGTTGTATGATCAAAACTAAATGGCATAGCTATCCAAAATTTTTCACCAATGAGTTTTAAATCTTTTTTTAACTCTTCACTATTTTTTGAAAATGATTCTGAAACAAATGTAACTATTCCATCATTTTTTAAAACTCTATAGATATTTGATACTATTTTTAAATCAGGTCGCATATTAGTTAAAATTATAATATCTACACTTTTATCCTCTTTAGTTTCAAGTGCCGATAAATCTGAAAACTCAAAATTTGACTCACTAGAGTGTTTTTTTGTCTCATTTTTTAATTCATCATTAATTGAACCAATAACTAAAACATTTTTGGCTTCAATATGTGTACAAAGTGGTATATGTACCATCATTTCAGCAAATATTTTGCTATTTTTCATTTTAAAATCCTTTAGATTGATATATTTTTTTTATTGTCAGCTAGATTTTTGGGTAAAAAAAAAGGTACTTTCGTTTGAAAGCACCTTTTTTATTAAATTTAGATTATCTATAACTTAGTTTATTAAATTTAATTTTTAAAAATTCGCTTCCTTCACTGGTCTTAACCAACAGGTTCAAAGGGTCAGGTTTTACCTTCTCAACGCTTTTAGCGTCCCCCCGCAATAAAAAGAGTATTCTAGCATAAAGAATTTAAAAGGGTATTAATTTTAAATTTATTAAAGCCCTTTTATTTTAGAGTTTTGTATAAAATAGTAGCTTTTTCTATCTCACTTGTAGTAGCTTTTCTTCTACAAGATAGATAACCTTTTTTCCCTTCACTTGTAATTGTTGGATAAACAGTAGCAAATACCCAGTAAAAATTTCCATCTTTTGTTGCATTTTTTACATATCCAGTCCAAACTTCTCCTTTTTTTACTGTTTCCCATAAACTTTTAAAAGCTTCTTTCGGCATATCAGGATGTCTTACAATACTATGTGGTTTTCCAATAAGCTCCTCTACACTATATCCTGCAACTTCACAAAAATCATCACTTGCAAAAGTAATAATTCCTTTTTCATCAGTTTCACTTACTAAAAATGCATGGTCTTTTAAAACTATCTCTTTTGAATTATTATTTATTGACATAAACTCTCCTTAATTTACTTTTTTTGTTTTTACATCTTCTACTAAAAGTTGAGCCATTTTTAAAGTATTTTGTGAAATAGAGGATACATTATATGCTTCAGCTGCGTTTTCTTGAGTTGTTTTATCAAGTAGATTTATAGCAATATTTATCTGTTCTATTCCTCTTAATTGTTCATTTGAAGCCATGCTTACATTTTGAATAATATTTATTGTTTCAGAGATTAGATTATTTAAATTTTGATAGCCTTTAATCATTTCATCAGATATCTTTTTACCTTCATTTGTTTTTGAAGTTGCATTTTCAACTAAATCTTTTATTTCATGAGCAGCTTGAGTACTTCTAGCTGCTAGATTTCGTACTTCACCAGCAACAACAGCAAAACCTTTTCCAGCTTCTCCAGCAGTTGCTGCTTCAACAGCAGCATTTAGACTTAAAATATTTGTTTGAAATGCAATTTGATCAATTATGCTTATAGCTTCATTTATAGCTGTAACCTTTAAATTTATCTCCTCCATAGAAGAGGCTGTTTTATTTGCTAGTTCTTCACCTATTGCTACAGAGCTTTTTACATCTTTACTTAAATTTGCCATTTTAGAAGCATTTTGAGTGTTGCTTTTTGTACTTCCTGTAATCTCCTCAAGTGCAGCAGCTGTTTGTTCAAGAGAACTGGCTTGTTCATTGGCTTTTGTTGCTAGATTATTTACACTTTGATTCATTTGAATTGAAGAGCTTTCTAAAAGTTTTCCATTTTCAAGATTTTGTTTTGTATTATTGTTTAATTCAGCACCCAACTGATTTAATCTTTGCATAGTTAAAAGCATTTTCCCTTTTAATTTTGGATTAATATCCATCTGTTTTCTATAATCTTTATCTGCATAAAGTCCAACAATTTCAACTAAATCTTCCATATTCTTATTTGCTTTTTCTAACATGTTATTTACAATATTTTTAAGAGTAAAAATCATAGGATTTGTAGTTGATGCATTGATTTTTGCTGTGTATATTCCTTGACTTATTTTATCAAGAGCAATTACTATTTCTCCTAATATATGCATATCATCTTTTCTTACCTTATCATATTTTGCTACATAATCATTTAATTCCCTTAAAATAAAGCCAATATCATCATTTTTTGAGTATTCGGCAATTCTGATATAGTTCGTTTTAAAGAATACAAAGTTCATTAAATCTCCTAAGTACTCTTTTATTCTATTTATCCCACCTACAATTCTTTGTATAAAGATATAAGTAATAAAGGCAACTAATATTGCAAATACAATATTTACTATAACTATTGCCCAAATTGTATGTTCACTTAAAATAGCAACTGTACTAATAACTGCAAAACCTATTTGGCTAAGAAACATTAGTATATATAACCTATTTTTTGTTGATGTATGTAAAAACATTTTTTTCTCCTACTTATAAATTTAAATTAAAAACTCAGGTTCATGCAAGAAAAATCCTTGTGAGTAATCTATTTGAAGTTCAGAAACCTTTTTTAGAACCTCTTCATTATGTACAAATTCAGCAACAGTTTTTATTTTTAAGACTTTTGCAAAGCTATTTATAGTTTTTACAGCTAGTTCTATATGTTTATCACTTGCTATATTTTTTATAAGTGAACCATCAATTTTAATAAAATCAACATCAAGTTTAATAATATATTCAAAATTTGAATATCCTGTTCCAAAATCATCTATTGCAATTTTACACCCCAAATTCTTTGCTTCTTTAATAAAACTGGCAATTAAGTTAAAATCATCTATTGCTTCACTTTCAACTATTTCAAAAGTTATTTGTGAAGCTGTATTTGTCTCTTTTATGTTTTCAAAAATAGTTTTTATAGTGTTTTTATCTTTTATATCTTCAATTGTAAGATTTATACTAAACTCTATATTTTTATTTTCAAAAAAGAAACAAGCTTTTTTTACTAATATTTTTGTTAAATCAAGATATAAATTTGCCTTTTTAGAAGCTTCAAGAAAGAAAAATGGAGATAAAATTTTACCATTTTTTGTTTTTAATCTCATTAGAGTTTCATATTTTTCTTTATTTGTTTTATTATTTACAATTTTTTGACCATAAACTAAAATATTATTATTTTCTATAGCATCTCTTATTTCTTGAACTAACTCTTTATTTTTCTGAATTTTTTCATATTCATCCAAATGTTCTTCTAAAAATAGTATTTTTTTACGGTAATTTTTTGATAAATTTAGAGCAAATTCAACTGCTACTAGAGGTTTGTCAAAATTTTGTGTATTTACAACAGCCATATATATTTGTAGTAAAAACTCATCTTTTTCAACAACTATCTTTGTATTTTCAATCTCCTCTAAAATGTAGTTTAATACATTTGAAATAGAATCCATTAAACTATATTTTAAAACTAAAATAGCAAAAATATCATTTGAAAGTTTATAGTAGTTTAATCCATATATTTCAAACTTTTGTAAAATTTTTGCAAATTCTTTTAAAATTAAATCACCAGTTTCATAACCATAAAATTCATTTATATCTTTAAACTTTGAGATATCTATTAAAACAAGATGTGCATTTTTTGTATCTTTTAAATCACTAATTAATTTTTGTCTATTTGGTAATTTTGTTAATTCATCAATATATTGCTCTTGAATGATTTTCTCTTTTTCATAAATTTGTGTTATATCGTGTCACAGCAATAAACTCTATGATTTCACCATTTTTATCAACAATTGGAACAATTGTAGTATCCACATAGTAAGGATTACCATCTTTTTTTCTATTTACTATTACACCTCTAAAAATCTCTTTATTTAATATAGTTGTCCAAAGATTTTTGAAAAAATCTTTTGGCATACTTTGGTGTCTTACTATGTTATGATTTTTACCTATAAGTTCCTCTTTGCTATAACCAGAAATCTCACAAAATTTATCATTTACAAAGGTTATTTTCCCTGATTTATTTGATTTTGAGACAATTGAACTCTCATCTATTGCATTTTTATACTCATTTAGTAAGAATAGAGTATCTGCAAATTCCTCCTTATTTATATTTTGTTCTTTAAAAATATTTTCTATTTCATTTAAATAAGCTTGTTTCATTTTTATTTGAGAGTTTTTCTTCTTTAACTCTTTTTCAAGTTTTCTTAGCTCATTTTTATTTAACCATTTTGCTAAAAAATACTCTTTACCATTAACATCTATTTTTTTAAGTAGAACTTCAGTGAATAAATCTTTACCAGTTATTGTTTTATATAACCAGTCAAATTTTATTTCACCATTTTGTTTACAAGTTTCTAAATATTCTTTGAATTTTATATGAGATAGTACTCCATCAGGTTGATAAACAGGAATTATTTCAAAAGGATTTAAATCTTTAAAATCCTCAATAGATTTTAGTTCTAAAAAATTTGCAAGTTGATAGTTACAGGCAATAAATTCTTGATTATTAAAAACAATCATAGCATCTCTAGAATTTAAAAAACTATATTTAAATATTTTTAAATCTTCAATTTGATAATTATCTTTCATAATTTATTTCTCACTTTCATATAAATAAAGTTAAAATAATATCAGAATAATATCAAAATAACAAAAAAATCTTTATAAATAATCCTAATTAATAGTAAAATTAAGTTTATTTTTATTGAAAAATGTCAATAAATAATTAAAATTTTTATGTTGGTTAAAATATATTTTAAAATTATGAAAATGGAAAAAATAATATTTTTATACCTTTTTAGATAGAATATAAACTTTATAGAAAAATTAGGAAATTTATGGAACAGTTTATTCAAGATTGGGGTTATATAGCTCTTTTTTTATACTCTTTTGGTGGTGGTTTTTTAGCTCTTGCTATTGCAGGAGCCTTTTCATATGCAGGTGATTTAAATATTTTTATAACTATTATAGTTGCTGCTACTTCAAACTTTATAGGTAGTCAATTTTTGTTCTATTTTGCAAAATATAATAAATCATATATGGATGAAACGGTAAATAAACATAAAAGAAAAGTTGCAATGATAAAAGCTTTACTTAAAAAATATGGTTCTTTTATGATATTTATTCAAAAGTATATTTATGGAATTAAAACTTTAGTACCTTTAATTATGGGAATTTCAGCATATAATCCTTTTAAATTTATGATTTTAAATGCTATTGCTTCAATTTTATGGGCTATTGTTATTGGTTATCTTAGTTTTACAGCAGGAAAAATTCTTTTGAGTTTTGCTGATGATTTTAAGTATATAGGTATATTTACAGTTTTAATTGTATTAGGTATTTTAATTTATAGTTTTAAAGGTAAAAAAAAGGTGAAAAAACAGTGAAATTTTCTCAATTAAATATAAGTAAAGAGTTTATAAAAAATCTTGAAAATCAAGGTTTTATAGATCTTACACCGATTCAGGAACTAAGTTTAAATAGTAGTTTAGAAGGAAAAGATTTAATTGCACGTGCCAAAACAGGAAGTGGAAAAACTGTTGCTTTTTCTCTGCCAATCGTTGAAAAATTAAGAGCCAAAGAGTTTAAAGTTCAAGCTCTACTTTTAGCTCCTACAAGAGAGTTAGCAAATCAAATAGCTCAAAATTTAAGGTTATTATTTAGACATATTCATAATGTAAAGATTCTTACACTTTGTGGAGGAGTTCCTTTTAAACCTCAAGTTGTTTCGTTAAATCATCAAGCTCATATTATTGTAGGAACACCAGGAAGAGTTTTAAAACATTTAGATGAAAAAAATTTAAATTTAGATTTTGTGGAAACTTTTGTACTTGATGAAGCAGATAAAATGCTAGATATGGGATTTTTTGATGATATAGAGAAGGTTTCAAAGTTTTTACCAAAAAATAGACAAACTATGCTTTTTTCTGCAACATATACAGAAGATATTAAACTTTTAGCTTCAAATATTTTAAATGACCCACTTTTTATTGAAGTTGAGAACGAAGAGAAAAATATTATAAAGCAAGATTTTTATGCTTTAGAAGATAGCCAAAAAGCACAAAATATTAAAAAACTAATTAGAAGTTTTGAAGCTAAATCTACAATTATATTTTGTAATCAAAAAATTACTTGTGAAAAATTAGCAGATATCTTATTTGAAGATGGACTTGATGTTTTAACAATGCATAGTGATTTGGAACAAAAACAAAGAGATGAAACTTTGGTTCTATTTTCAAATCAAACTTATCCTATTTTAATTGCAAGTGATGTTGCAAGTCGTGGGCTTGATATTGATGATGTAGATTTGGTTATAAATTATGATTTAGCATTAAATTCAAAAATTCATACTCATAGAATAGGAAGAACAGCAAGAGCAGGGAAAGGTGGAGTTTCTATATCTTTTTATACAAATAATGAACAAAATAGAGCTTTAGAGTTTAAAGAGATATTTAGCGATATTGAGTTTAAAGAGCTAAAAGATATTCGTGATAACCCAAATTTTGAGATAGATTTAGGTTTGAGAGCTATTTTTATAAATGGTGGAAAAAAACATAAAATTAGAAAAGTAGATATTTTAGGAGCTTTAACTGCTGGAATTGGTTTACATAAAGATGATATTGGTAAAATAGATGTTCTTGATTTTTGTTCTTATGTAGCAGTAAATAAAGAGAAATTGGATACTATTTTAAATAAGTTAAATAAAACAAAAATTAAAGGTAAATATTATAATATATATGAGAAATAATAATATTTTTAAAGAATTAACAGTATTATATCAAAAAAATAACTAAAGGAAGACTTTGTTTAAAAGTAAGCTCTTTTTAAAAATTTTATCAATCTTTATTTTACCTGTATTAGCTATTTTAATTTATAGTTCTTATATACTTTATGAAAAAAATGAGACACTTAAACAAGCAATTATTTATAAAAAAACAGCAAATTTAGTAAAAGCATCAAAAGATGTTTTCTTTGCCCTAGAAAAAGAGAAACATACAGTATTAGATTATTTAAAGCAGAGAAACAAAGATAAATTAGAGGTCGCTTTTTCAGAAACTTCTTTAGCTTATAATGAAGTTTTAAAACTATTAAAAGAGCTAAAATTAGAGTTGAAATTTGAAAGTAAAGATATAAATCTAAATTTAATTACATATATAAGAGATAGAGTAGATAAAAATGATTTAACAACAGAGCTTGTTATTGAAAATTACGATAGAACAAAAGAGATTTTCTTATCTTCAATCTTTTCACCAAAACAATTTATCTACCTAAATAGTTCACGATTAAATATGGATAAGATTATTAAATTTTTAGGCGAAGATTCAAATCTAAATTACACAAAAGATTTTTTAACAAGGGTTGTAGAACTGTTTGAAGCAGATTCAAATATCCAAGTAGAAAAAGTTTATAGTGATAGACTTTTTAGTTTTATTTTTTTAATTATTAGTGTGATTACTCTTTTTTCTATTTTATATGTTTTAAAAAATATTGTACATAAAGAGGAAGAGAGTTTTGTAAAAATTAAGAATTATAAAGATATATATAAAATTTTAAGTCAAGTAAATAAGTTTTTAATTAGAATCTATGATAAAAAAGATTTTTATATAAATATTTGTGAAATTTTAGCTCAAAATGAAAATCTTAAATTTGTATTTTTTTATGATGCTATTGAAAAAAATATAACAGCAAAGAATAGTGAGTTTAAAGATACAATAGTCTCTCAAGTGGATAAATATAAAGATCTTTCTCATGAAAATTTAGTATCTAAAACAATAAAGTGGCAATCTAATATCATAATAAATAATTTTGAAAGAAAGAATTTATCAATATTTTATGATGAAGCAAGAAAGCTTGATATTAAATCAATGGCAACTTTCCCTATAAGAGAGTTTGATAATGTTGTTGGAGCATTGATTATCTATTCAAAACAGAAGAATTTCTTTGATAAAGAGATAGAGGGGCTTTTTGAAAAATTAGTAGGTGATATAAGCCATTGTTTAGAAAAGATTAAATTTGAGGAGCAAAGGGTTGCTCAAGATGATGAATTAAGATTATCTTCTTACTCTTTTGATGTGGCTGAACCTATGCTAATAACTGATATAAAAGGTAATATAGTAAGAGTAAATCAGGCATTTTGTTCTATTATGGGATATACAAAAGATGAGTTAATGGGAATAAATCCAAGGATTTTTAAAACTCCTCATCAAGATCATAAATTTATAGAAGATATGTGGAATAATTTAAGAATTAATGGTTTTTGGAGTGGAGAGTTATATAATAAAAAAGCAAATGATGAGATAATTCCATTAAAAGGAACTATTACAGCTATAAAAGATAAAAATGGAAAAACTACTCACTATTTAGGTCAATATTTTGATATAGGAAAGATAAAAGATAAAGAGAAAGTTTTAGAGTATCAAGCAACACATGATAATTTAACAGGACTTCCAAATAGGCTTTTATTAACAGATAGAATAGAACAAGCTATTAGAAAAGTTACAAGGCATAAGATAATTGGAGGATTGATTTTTATAGATTTGGATAATTTTAAAGTTATAAATGATACTTTAGGACATGATATAGGAGATGTTTTATTAATAAATGTTGCAAAGAAAATGAAAGAGAGTATTAGAGAAGAGGATACTGTTTCAAGAGTTGGTGGAGACGAGTTTGTAATTTTACTTGATAATTTAGGTTCTACAAAAGATGAAGCTCGAAGAAATATTAAATATTTAGCAACAAAAATAAAAAATGCTCTAAATAGTATAGAGTATATTGAAGGACATATAAATATTTCAACTCCAAGTATAGGAATAACTTTATTTAATGATGATAGTGTTAGTGTAAAAGATTTAATAAAACAAGCTGATACAGCTATGTATGAGGCTAAAAAACAAGGGAAAAACTCTATTGAGCTTTTCGAAGATTAAAAAATTAGGGTGCTAATCTTTTAATCTGCCAAGAGTTATCTTCTTGAAGTTCATATAAAAATCTATCATGAAGTCTATCTTCTCCACCTTGCCAAAATTCAATTCTTATAGGTTTTATGATATATCCTCCCCAAAAAGATGGGAAAGGTATCTCTTTATTTAAGAATTTATTTTTCATTTCATTGAATTTTTGCTCTAATAGAGCTCTTGAACTTATAACCTCACTTTGTCTTGAAACCCAAGCTCCAAGTTGGCTACCTTTTGGACGACTTAAAAAATATTTTAAAGAGTCTGCTTTTGATATTTTTTCAACACTTCCTTCTATCTTTATTTGACGCTCCATTACGAGCCATGTAAAAAGAGCTGCAACATTTGGATTCTCATCTATTTGTTTTGCTTTCTTACTATCGTAATTTGTGAAAAATACAAAACCTTTTTCACTGAAATATTTTAGTAAGACAGTTCTAACTGAAGGCATCATATTTAAACCAGTTGTTGCAAGGGTAAAGGCATTTGGTTCAGGAAGATTTTCTGTTATTGCATCATTAAACCAAAGTTCAAACTGTTTAAATGGGTTTTTATCTAAATCTTTTATATCAAAATCTTTAGTAGTATATTTTCCTCTAATATTTGTAATATCCATGCTATCTCCTTTAAGGATTTAAAATATTTGTTCTCATAAGAGTTTTTCTCTTATGAGTTTGATAATTTTGCTAGTTTTATCAAAATTGTTTTTGCATTATCTTCATTTAATGATTTTTCGTAAGTTGTTAAAATCTCTCTTGCTAGAATATTTGCTCCTAAGTGTTGGAACATAATTCTCATGGCTTGAAGTCCTTTTTGTCCACCTCCACCACTATGAGTAGCTAGAGCTACATCTTTATCATTAAAAGCATCTCTCCAATTTTTTGTTGCTCTTGAAGTCCAAGCCATTGCATTGTTTAACACAGGAGGCATAACACCATTATATTCAGGAGCAATTATAATAAAAGCTTTTAAATCCATGATTTTTGTTGCTAAATCTAAAGCAGATTCTGGAATTCCATTTTTTTCTTCTTCATTTGTACTATAAAGTGGAAGATTATAATCAACCAAATTTATAAGATCTGTTTCTATATTTAAATCTTTTGCTAATTCTTGAAATTTTAAACCTAGTTTTAAATTATTATTTGAACTTGAAACTATAATTCCTATTTTTGACATACTATTTTCCTTATAAAATTTTTAAAAAATGATTATAACCTATTAAGATAAATTAAATAATAAAGTAGGTTTTATAAAAAATAATATATAATGATAACTAAATTATATACTTGGAAACATTGAAATGGACAAAGAAAAAGAAGAACAGCTTTTAAAAATAATAAAATACTCACCTATAGTTTTAATTCTTTTTATAACTTCTGTTCTAGTATTCTTTTTATACTTAGAAAATAAAAGAGTATTTTTAAATTCTAAAGAAGAGTTGGAACAAAAATTTTATTTACAAAATGCAGATTTAATAAAAGATGAAGTAAATAGAGCTTATTTTTATATAAAATATATTCAAGAGAATGCAGAAAATAATCTTAAAAATAGTATAAAAAGTAGAGTTTATGAAGCTCACGCAATAGCTTCAAATCTATATGAAAAATATAAAAATATAAAAAGTAAAGATGAAATTCTTGAACTTATAAAAGTTTCTCTTGAGAAGATAAGATATAACGATGGAAGAGGTTATTTTTATATTGATGATGCTTTAGGTAATAAACTTTTATTACCACTTGATAAGAAAGATGAAGGAAAAAACTTTCTAAATCATGTAGATGATAAAGGATATGCTTTTGTAAAAACAATTGTTGACACAATAGATAATAAAGGTGAAAGATTTGATGAATATTATTGGAAAAATCCAGTTACAAATCTATCTTCAAGAAAAATTGCCTTCTATAAATATTTTGAACCATTAAATTTTGCGATTGGAACAGGAGAGTATTTTGATGAGTACAATGAAAATGTCCAAAAAAGAGTTCTTGATTATGTAAATAGTATAAAATTTGGTAAAAATGGTTATATATTTATTATGACAAATGATGGGATTTGTTTAAGTGAAGAGCAAAAAATTGTACATACAAAATATAAAATGGAGGATATTTTAGCTTCCAGAGAAGATAATATTGAAGCTATGATAAAAATTGCAAATTCGAATAATGATAATTTTTATAGGTATGAAGAGAGATATAATAATTCAAATATAGATTATAAAGTAAATAAAATTAGCTATGTAAAGGCTATTTCTGGATGGAATTGGATTATAGGTTCCTCATTTTATGAAGATGATGTAAATTTTGAAATAATTGAGATGAAAAAAAGGCTTGATAGTGATTTTGATATAAACTTAAAAAATATTTTATTAGCTAGTATTATTTTAATAATATTTTTATTAATTATCTCTTTTTATGTATCAAAATATATTGAGAAAAAATTTATAGATTATAAAGATGAATTAGGAAGTCGGCAAGCTTTACTTTTTCAGCAATCAAAAATGGCAACTATGGGAGAGATGATACGAAATATTGCTCATCAATGGAGGCAACCACTATCAGTTATAACTGCAGCAACAAGTGGAATGCTGATACAAAAAGAGATGGGAAATTTAACTGATGAGTTTTTTGTTAATAGTGCAAAAAAAATAAATAGTTCGGCTTCATATCTATCTCAAACGATAGATGACTTTAGAAATTTCTTCAGTCCAAATAAAGAGAAAGAGAAATTTATGATTTCTCATACTCTATCAAAAACTTTGGATTTAATATCTGTTCAACTAAATACAAAAGATATTTTTATTATAAAAGATGTTCAAAATATTGAAGTTTTTTCTTATGAAAATGAGTTAATTCAAGCTTTGATTAATATATTAAATAATGCAAGAGATGAGTTAATCAATAAAGATTATGATAAATATATATTTATTGATATAAATAAAAATAATAATCAGTTGAAAATTGTGATAAAAGATAATGCTGGTGGTGTAAGAAAAGAGAATTTATCTAAAATATTTAACCCATATTTTACAACAAAAGAGAAAACTCAAGGGACAGGAATAGGGCTTTATATAACTCAAGAGATTATTTTACAGTTAAATGGTGAAATAAGTGTGAGAAATGTTGACTTTAATTATAATAAAGAGAAGTATAGAGGGGCTGAATTTACTATTACTTTAAATCTTTAATTAATTTTCTGATAATATTGCAACCAAGTTGCAGAAAAAGGTTAATATGAATTTAATACAAATAGAAAATTTATCACACTCTTATGGAAATACAAAGGCTTTAGAAAATATAAATCTTACAATAAAAGATGGTGATTTTCTAGCTATTATTGGACCAAATGGTGGAGGAAAATCAACACTTCTTAAGCTTATTTTAGAGTTATTACCCCTTCAAAATGGAAAATTAATAAAAAATATAAAAAATAGTGAAGTTGGTTATGTACCTCAAAATACAAATTTAAATATAGATTTTCCTATAACTGCTTTGGAAGTAGTTTTAATGGGACATATAAAGAGAAAAAGAAAGTTATTGGGATATGCAAAAGAGGATATTTCTTGTGCTTTAAACTCTTTAAAACAAGTTGGAATGGAAGATTTTGCAAATAAAAAAATAGGAACTTTAAGTGGAGGTCAAAGACAAAGAGTATTTATTGCACGAGCTTTATGTTCAAGTCCTAAGATTTTAATGTTAGATGAACCAACAGCAAGTATTGATGTCCAAGGGCAACAAGATATTTATGAACTTTTAAAAAATTTAAATAAATCTATTTCAATTGTTGTTGTAAGCCATGATTTATCGATACTTTTAAATTATGCAAAAGATGTTGCTCATGTAAATAGGTCATTGGTTTATCATAGTTTAAAAGATATTCAAAGAGATGTTACACTTAGTGATGATCATTTATGTGAAGTTGAACTTTTATCAGCTTTAGGAAAAACACAAATGTGTTGTAATCATATTCATTAGGGGTAAAAGGTGTTTGAGATTTTACAATATGATTTTATACAAAATGCGATACTTGCAGGGATTTTAATCTCAATTGCAGCAGGAATTATTGGAAGTTTGGTTGTAGTAAATAAGGTTACATTTCTTACAGGTGGAATTGCTCATAGTGCTTATGGTGGGATTGGAATTGCAATATATTTAGGAATACCAGTTCTATTTGGAGCTACTGTTTTTGCTTGTATTACAGCTATTTTAATTGCAATTATTACATTAAAAAATAAGAGCCGAATAGATGCAATAATTGGTATGATGTGGGCAAGTGGAATGGCAATAGGGATAGTTTTTATAGACTTAAGTCCAGGATATAATGTAGATTTAATGAGTTATTTGTTTGGAAGTATAATTGCAGTTTCAAATGATGATTTAATTTATATGACTTTGCTTGATATTTTTATTATAGTAATAGTTCTATTCTTTTATAAACAGATTTTAGCAGTATCTTATGATAGTGAGTTTGCAGGACTTAGAGGAATAAATGTAAAGTTTTTTTATACATTAATACTCATTTTATCAGCTTTATGTGTTGTTGCTGCAATTAAAGCAGTTGGACTTATTTTGGTTATTGCACTTCTTACAATTCCAACATATTTAGCAGAAACATTTGCAAATAAATTATCAAATATGATGATTATTAGCTCAATTTTAGCTACAATATTTACACTATATGGGCTAGTTATTTCTTATGTATATGATATTAGCTCAGGAGCTAGTATAATAATGGTTAGCGTTGTTGCTTTGGCTATTGTAAAGCTTTTTAAAAGGAGTTGATTTATAGATTATACTCCTATAATAAAAAGAGTCAATAAATAAAATATTAAAAAAATAAAAATGAAAGACGGAAAAACCAATGAAAAAAATAGATCAAAAAATAGAACAAGGTGTTATAAATACTTTAAAAGTAAATAGGGTTAGTGAACCTGGAATTTATCTAATAAGTGGTGATGAAACAGAAGTTCTATTACCAAATGCTTATGTAAATAAAACTATGCAAATAGATAGTTTAATTGATGTTTTTATATATACTGATAGTGAAGATAGGCTTGTAGCTACTACATTAAAACCATATTTATATCTAAATGAGTTTGCAAATTTAAAAATAGTTGATAGTGCAAAATTTGGATATTTTGTTGATATTGGTTTAGCAAAAGATTTATTAGTTCCAAAAAATAGGCAAAAAGGAAGTTTTAGTGTTGGTGCATATAAAGTTTTACAAATGCAGTTTGATGAAAAAACAAAAAGATTAATTGCAAGTGAAAAATATATTTTAGAAAAAGAGCCAAAAAATTTAAAACAAAATGATGAAGTAGAGATAATTTTATACTCAAAAACTCCACTAGGATTTAAAGTAATTGTAAATAATCTTTATGAGGGTATGATTTTCCACTCTGAAGTTTTTGAAAATCTAAAAATTGGTGATAAAAAAAGAGCTTATGTTAAAAAAGTAAGAGATGATAATAAATTAGATATTAGTTTGCAAAAAATAGGGCAAAAAATAGATGATAATAAAATTATTGAAATTTTAAAAAATAGTGGGGGAAGTATAAATTTTACATATAAAAGTGATGTAGAAGATATAAAAAGAGTTTTTGCTATGAGTAAAAAGTCTTTTAAAGCAACATTAACAAAGCTTTTGGAAGAGAAAAAGATTATTTTGGAAGAGGATAAAATTAAGCTTTTTAATTAAGACAAACTTTATCCTAATTGAATATAATTACAAGATATTTTAATTAAAAAAGGAGATATATTTTATGGCAACAGTAAAATTTCACGGTGAAGTTGATGTAAACTTAAGTGGTACAGAGTTAAATGTGGGTGATATTGCTCCAGTAGTTACTGGAGTTGCTGCTGATTTAAGTGATATTCAAATTGGTGGACAACAAGGAAAGGCTCAAATTATTTTAGCAGTTCCATCACTAGATACTGGTGTTTGTGCAAAAGAGGCAAAAAGATTTAATGATGAAGCAGCAAAAATTTCTCATGCTGATATAATTATTGTATCTATGGATTTACCATTTGCTATGAAAAGATTTTGTGCAACAGAAGGAACAACAAATGTAAAAGTTGCTTCAGATTTTAGAGCAAAAGCATTTGCAAAATCTTATGGAGTTTTACAAGCAAATGGACCATTGGCTGGATTAACTGCAAGAGCAGTATTTATTGTAAATCCTTCAGGAAAAATTACTTATAAAGAGATTGTTCCTGAAATTACAGATGAGCCAAATTATGATGCAGTTTTAGTTGCAGCTCTTGAAGCTACATCAACAGCTTGTTGTGGAAGCTGCCACTAATAAAACTTTTAGGCAAGATTTTCTTGCCTAAACTCTTTTTTTATCTATTATTAATTAAAAAGTTGTAATATTGTTTAAATCTCCAAAGAAAGGATTGTTTATGCAAAAAATAATTAAATCTATGTTTGTTTTAATGTTAAGTCTCTCATTTTCTAATGCTTCAATGGTTGAAGATGGGGTTTTGGAACTTGAAAAAGGAAATGTTTTAGAAGCAGCAAATATATTTAATAGTGCTTGTCAAAAAGGTGCATTTGCTGGTTGTTATAATTTGGGTTTGATGTATTTTCAAGGTAATAATATTGCCAAAAATTATCCAAAAGCTTATGAATTTTTTACAAAAGCGTGTAATGAAGGACATAATCAAGCATGTTTTAATCTTGCTTTTATGGATGAGAAAGGTTTGGGAGTAAATCAAAATGTAGATAAAGCAATGAGTCTATATAGTAAAGTTTGTGAAGAAGGAAATGCTAGTGCTTGTTTTAACCTATCAGCTATTTTTGAAAATCAAGGTGATAATTTTAAAAATGTAGATTTCCTTACAAAAGCTTGTAATTTAGAACATGCAAAGGCTTGTTATAATCTTGCTTTTAAATATTATAATGAAGAGGGTGTGGAGTTATCACCTTTAAAAGCTGTGAATTTATATCAAAAGTCTTGTGATTTAGGATATTCAAATGCTTGTTTTAATTTAGGTGTTGCATATTTGGATGGAAAGTTTTTTGCTGTAAATAAAAGTCAAGCAAAATTTTATTTTGATAAAGCTTGTTCTTTGAATAATGAAAAAGCTTGTGAAGAGTCTAATAAACTTTAAATTTTAAATAGGAATGTCTTTTTATACATTTTATGTAAAAAAATTTTCTAAAAATTATTTAGATAAATGAAGATTTAAGAAATAATATATAATAATGATAACTTATATCATATAAATAGGAAGTGTAATGGATTATAGAATAGAAAAAGATACTATGGGAGAGATAAAAGTTCCAAATAATCAATATTGGGGAGCTCAGACTCAAAGAAGTTTGGAAAATTTTCCAATTGGTGATGAAAAAATGCCAAGAGAAATTATTGAAGGTTTTGCTTATCTAAAAAAGGCTTGTGCAATTGTAAATAATAAACTAAAAAGATTAGATGATGTTAAAACTGATGTTATTTGTAAGGCTTGTGATGAAGTTATAAAAGGTGATTTATCAAAAGAGTTTCCTTTAGTTGTTTGGCAAACTGGATCAGGAACTCAATCAAATATGAATATAAATGAAGTAGTCGCTTCAAGAGCAAGTGAACTTTTAGGAAAAGATTTTAGAGTTGAAAAACCTATTCATCCAAATGATGATGTAAATAAAGGTCAAAGTTCAAATGATACTTATCCAACTGCAATGAGAGTTGCTTTTGTTCTTGAAGTACAAAAAAGATTAATTCCAGCTATAAATATTTTAAAAACAACTTTAGAGAAAAAAGTAAAAGAGTTTGAAAATATTGTAAAAATTGGAAGAACTCATCTTCAAGATGCAACTCCTTTGACTTTAGGGCAAGAGATCTCAGCTTATGTTGATATGTTAGATAAAGCATTAGCTCAAATTGATGATTCAATGAAATATATTGTTGAACTTGCTATTGGAGGAACTGCTGTTGGAACTGGATTAAATTCACATCCAGATTTCTCACCAATGGTTTGTGATGCTTTAAATGATTTAACAAAAACAAAATATGCTTTCAAATCTCATCCAAATAAATTTCATGCTTTAACATCTCATGATGGAGAAGTATTTTTAAGTGGAGCTTTAAATGCCCTTGCTTCAAATTTAATGAAATTTGCAAATGATATAAGATGGCTTTCAAGTGGACCTAGATGTGGAATAGGAGAGATTACTATACCTGAAAATGAACCAGGAAGTTCAATAATGCCTGGAAAAGTAAATCCAACTCAAAGTGAAGCTATGACAATGGTTGCTGTTCAAGTTATGGGAAATCACTCAACTATAAGTATAGCTGCTAGTCAAGGAAATTTTGAATTAAATGTATTTAAACCTGTTATTGCTCTAAATATAATTCAATCAATTAGACTTTTAAGTGATACAATGGTTGCATTTAATGATAATTGTGCAGTTGGAATTGAACCAAATTTAACAAATATAAATAAATATTTAAATGACTCTTTAATGCTTGTAACTGCATTAAATCCATATATTGGTTATGAAAAAGCAGCTTTAATTGCAAAAACAGCTCATAAAAATGGGACAACACTTAAACAAGAAGCATTAAATCTTGGAATTTTAAGTGAGCAAGAGTTTGACTCTTATGTAAAACCAGAAGATATGATTAAACCTAGTTTATAATTACGGAGATATGATTGAAAGAGTTAGAAAAAGTTTTCTTGGTTGATGAGTTTGAGGAAGGTTGGGGAATGGAGGAGATAGTTGTTTGTGATGAACAACTATTTGATTATTGTATAGAAGTTCTTTTTATCCCTGAAGATAAAATAGAAGAGCTAAATATGATAGATAATGAGTTAGAAATTGTCTTAAAAGATTTAGAAGATGAAGATGCTAGTGAAGATTGGTATGTAAATCTTCTTAAACACTCAAAATATAATTAAAGAAAGGAGCAACTTTTTGTTGCTTCTTTTATCAAATATCTATAAATAAGGCTTTCTTGCCCAAAATCAAGTAAAATTTTGTAATAAAAGGTTAAAATCAAATAATTTAAATTTAGGAGATTTTTATGAGTTCGTGGTATAAAAAATTTTCATCACAACCACATCAACCATTTTTTACAAATGGAATTCTTTTTTTTACACTATTTATGCTTTTATTCTTTTTGAGTTATTCAAATATTTTGGATTTAGATTTAAATCTTTTAACTTATCATGCATATAGTTTAATTTTTGTTGTATTTATTCAGTTCTTTTTAGGATTTTTATTTGTAGTTTTCCCAAAATTCTTGATGCAAAGTGAAATAGAAGTTCAAGAGTATATGAACCAATTTCATATATATTTTATAGGAAGTATTGGAATTTTTATCTCTATAATCTTTTTCCCAAAATTTGTTTTTTTATTCCAAATTTTACTTTTATTTGCACAAGTTTTGAGTTTTAAGCTACTTTATTCTATTCATAAAAAAAGTATTATGCAAGATAAAACTGATACAAAATGGGTTTTAATCTCTTTTGCAGCTGGACTTGTATCTCATTTGTTATTTATAGTTTCACAGTTTGATTTTAGTTCATCTTATTTAGTTTCAAGAATTGCAATAAATAGTGGATTTTATCTATTTTTATTTATGATTATTTTTACAATTTCTCAAAGAATGATCCCCTTTTTTACAAGAGTTATGGCTCCAGAATATATTATAAATAAAACTCCAAAACTTCTTGATATTCTTTGTTTATTACTTATTTTAAAAGTTTTTTTATTAAGTTTTGATAATCCAAAATTAAATTTAATAGCAGATATTCCACTTTTTATTTTTATTTCTAAAGAGTTAATACGATGGAAACTTCCTATTTTCCAAATGCCACCAATTGTTTGGATTTTACATTTAGGTCTTTTTTGGATTCCTATTGCCTTTTTAATCTCTATTATTGAAGGTATTATGGTATTTATAAACCCAGAGTTTTTCTTTGAAAAAGCTGTAATTCATACTTTAGCTATTGGATATTTTGTAACAGTTTTAATTGGATTTGGAACAAGAGTTATTTTAGGACACTCTGGAAGAAAAATACAGACAGATAATTTCTCAATAATAATTTTTATTTCTGTACAAATTCTGGCTTTTTTTAGAATTTTTACTTCAATTAGCTCTAATTTAAATCTAAATTATACATTATTAATTGATGTTACAGCACTTTTATTAGTAGCAACTTTAATTATTTGGTCTAGTAGATATGTAGTAATTTTAGTAGAAAATGAAAAAAAAGTAGAAGAAAAACCAAAATGGAAAGCTTGATTAATTTTCGATTAATCTTTTTTGTATATAATTTCAATATAAGTTAAGTTGATTAATTAACTTAATTTATAGAAAATATTTTTTTAAGATAAGTTTCTTAAATAGATAATTTTTATGTTTCCTTGTGTATGAAGAGAGTCGCTTCCCCTAGGCGACTCTCTTTTTTTTTATCTATATTTAACTCCCATTATAATACTATTTCAAAATGATTTTACTTTTTAAACAAAATATATAAGCCTTATTTATGCCATTATCAAATCTAAATGAAGAACAACTAACTGCAGCAACTTGCCAAAGTGGATATAATTTAATAATTGCAAGTGCAGGAACTGGGAAAACATCAACAATTGTTGGAAGAATTGCACATTTAATAAATAATGGTGTCAAACCAAAAGAGATTTTATTACTTACTTTTACAAATAAAGCTGCAGTTGAGATGATAAATAGAGTCTCTAAAATTTTCTCAAAAGAGATAGCAAAAGAGATTATGGCTGGAACTTTTCACTCTGTTTCATATAAACTTTTAAAAGAGTTGGAAGTAAATATTACTTTAAAACAACCAAATGAGCTTAAAACACTATTTAAATCTATTTATGAAAAAAGAGTTTTTATGGATAGAAATGAGGAAGCAAATCCTTATGATGGTGGATATTTATATGATATTTACTCTTTATATTTAAATTCAAATAATAGTGAAGATTTTACCTCTTGGATAAAAGAGAAAAGTCCAGCTCATGAAACATATACTCTAATTTATGAAGATGTTATAGAGGAGTTTAATACTCTAAAAAAAGAGTATGGTTATGTAAATTTTGATGATTTACTTACAACTATGCTTGAAGTTTTAAAAGATAAAGATTTTGCTTTTAAAGAGATACTTGTAGATGAATATCAAGATACAAATCCTTTACAAGGACGACTTTTAGATGCTTTTAGACCAAAATCTCTTTTTTGTGTTGGAGATTATGATCAAAGTATTTATGCTTTTAATGGCTCTGATATTGGAATTATCTCTACTTTTGCAAAAAGATATAATGATGCAAATGTTTTTACTCTTAAAAGAAATTATCGTTCTACAAAACCTATTTTAGATTTAGCTACTAAAGTTATTGAGTTTAATGAAAGAGTTTATCCTAAAAAACTAGAAGTTGTAAGAGAACAAAATATTCATCAGCCAAAACTTTTAGTTTTTAATGAACTCTTTTCACAATATGAGTATATTTCTGAGTTAATATCAAAATCAACAACTCCTCATAGTGAAATAGCAATAATTTATAGAAATAACTCAAGTGCAGATGGAATAGAGGCAAATTTAAGAGAGTTTTCAATTCCTGCAAAAAGAAAAGGCGGAATGAGCTTTTTCGATGCTATTGAGGTTAAATTTCTTCTTGATGTTTTAGTTTTACAAATTTCAAGTAATGATATGATGGCATTTATTCATATAATTGAGCATGGAAAAGGAATAGGAAAAGCAATAGCAAAAGATATTTTTGATGCACTTATAAAATTAGGAGAGGGTAATTTATTAAATGGTTTTTTTCAACCAAATCAAAATATAAATAATCCCTATGAGAGTAGGGTAAAGAACCAGCAACTTGGACTTTTTGATGATTTTATGGAGCTTGGAAGTATTTCTAAATTTAAAGATTGTAATTTTGAAGAGAGTTTTTTAGCAAATCCTATTTTAAAACATCCAAAACTAAATATTGATGGTGCAAAATATATTTATGATATATATTTACTTTTTAAACAGTTAAGAAGAACAAAAAATCCTGAAAATTTACTCTCTATGATAAGTTCATCAATGGCTTATTCAAAAATAAAAGATATGTTATCGACAAAAAGAGCTACACAAAAAGATGGAGAAGTAAATCCTATACAAAAAACAAAGGCTTTAGCAAAGATAAATAGAAAAGCTATGTTACTTAAAAATTTAGCTAAAAATTTTTCTGATTTATCAAAGTTTATAAACTCTATGATTTTGGGTGGAAGTGAACTTAGTGAAGGTGAAGGAGTAAATCTTTTATCAATACATGCAAGTAAAGGTTTAGAGTTTAAAGAAGTTTATGTAATAGATTTAATGGATGGAAGATTTCCAAATAGAAAACTTATGAGTAAAGGTGGAAGTTTGGAAGAGGAGAGAAGACTTTTTTATGTTGCAGTTACAAGAGCAAAAGATATTTTATATCTATCTTATGCAAAATATGACAAAATAAAGAAATTAACCTTTGTGGCAAGCCCTTTTTTAACAGAAGCTGGAATGAAAACAGATGATGAACCACAACAGTAAGTATAGGAAAATATGGAAAAAATAGTTTTAATAATAACAATTTGTATGATAATTATGGCAGCTCCAATTGTAGCAAAGATTTTAAAGATACCTGTAGTTGTTGTAGAGATAAGTTTAGGTTTAATTTGTGGTTATTTAGGACTTATTTATGCTGATGAGACTTTAAAACTTGTAGCTAAATTTGGATTTATCTATCTTATGTTTTTGGCAGGTTTAGAGATAAATTTCAAGCTTGTAAAGGTCATAAAAGCTACATTAGCTGTTAATGTAGTATTATATTTTGTACTTTTATATACACTTGCAGGTGCTGTTTGTTGGTTTTTTGATTTAGGTTTAACATATTTTGTTGCACTTCCTATTTTCTCTTTAGGAATGTTGATGATGCTTATTAAAGAGTATGGAAAAGATGAACCTTGGTTAAATCTTGCTTTATCTATAGGAGTTGTAGGAGAAGTTATTAGTATTTTAGCTTTAACTTTATTTGGTGGATGGACTGAATTTGGATTGAGTAGTAAATTTTTTACTTCAATACTAACAATTATAGCTGTTGTAGTTGTTACTATTTTACTCCTTAGATTTTCATATATGATATTTTGGTGGTTTCCAGAAGTTAAAAAATATCTTATTCCAGATAATGAAGATGATAAACACGATCAAGATATAAGATTCTCAATCTCACTACTTTTAATTTTGGTATCAATTATGCTTATTTTAAAAATAGATGTAGTTCTAGGAGCCTTTACAGCAGGGTTGTTCTTTAAAATGTTTTTTAATCAAAAGCAAGAGTTACTTCATAAAATAGAGTCTTTTGGTTTTGGGTTTTTTGCACCAATATTTTTTATCTATACGGGTTCAACAGTAAAACTTGATATGGTTACAATTGATATTTTACAACATGCCTTTTTTATTATGTTTACAATTATTTGTATTAGAATTATTAGTTCATATTTAGTTTTCTTAAACTATTTAAAACTAAAACAGACAACACTTTTTGCATTAAGTGATTCTATGCCACTTACTTTTATGGTTGCGATTGCAATGCTTTCATATAATTATGGATTAATTTCTGAAGATGAATATTTCTCATTTATTATTGCGAGTATGTTAGATGGATTACTATTAATGATTATTATTAGAAAATTATATAAATATTTTAAATTAGATATAAAATCTGATACAGAAATATTAAAAAGATAAGAAGTATAAGCTACTCTTTTTATTATTATAACTAAAGAATATTGATAAAAATCATTTGGTAACAAATGCTATTTTTATGCTATTTTATTGAGTATTTTAGTAATTTTCTTATAAGAAAATTTAATATTTTAAGTTTTATTTTATCTTATAGGCTCTATAATGTATATGACATTAGAATTAAAAAATAGTCAAAATTTTATAGGAGGTTAGTTTGGATAGTAGTAAAGCTTTAAAAACTACAAAAGAGAAATCTGTTGTAGAAGCTACAAGTAGAAGAGATTTTTTTAAAAAAACTGCTATTTACTCAGCTGGTGCTTTAAGTGCTGCATCTGTATTATCACCTGTTTCTCTTAGAGCAGATGATCCTGCAATAATCAATGATGCACCTTGGGGACAAAAGTTAGGTGATGTAGTAAATAAAAATCCATATGGTATGCCATCACTTTATGAACATAATAATATTAGAAGAACACATGACCTATTATCTTCAGGTGATGCTTATGCCTCAATTTCAATGTGTCCTATTCATGAATCAGAAGGGATAACAACTCCAAATGGCTTATTCTTTACAAGAAACCATGGTGGAACTGCACAAATTGATCCAAATGAATATAGATTGATGATTCATGGTAAAGTTAAAAGAGAGGTTGTTTTAACTTTAGAGGATTTAAAAAGATATCCAAGCGAAACTAGAACATATTTTATTGAGTGTCCTGCAAATGGAAGTCCTGAATGGAGAGCACCACAATTTAATAGCTTACAGTTTATGAAAGGAATGATGAGTTGTGCTCAATGGACAGGAGTAATGCTAAAAACAATATTAGATGATATTGGTTTAGAAAAAGATGCTGTTTGGATGTTAGCTGTTGGAAGTGATAATGCTTCAAATCCAAGAACGATTCCTGTTGAAAAAGCTCTTGATGATGTTATGGTTGTTTGGGGACAAAATGGTGAAGCTTTAAGAGCTGAGCAAGGTTATCCTGTAAGACTTGTAGTTCCAGGTTGGGAAGGAAATTTAAATACTAAATGGTTAAATAGACTTGAATTTAGTGATAAACCTTGGCATGCAAAAGAGGAGACTTCAAAATATACAATGCTTCAAAAATCTGGAAAAGCTATTAGATTTTTCTGGGTAAATGAGGTAAATTCTGTAATTACTAAGCCCTGTCCTGAAAAACCATGGACACATCTTAAAAAAGGTGATATGGTAGAGATTGAAGGGATTGCTTGGAGTGGACATGGAACTATAAAAGGAGTTGATATCTCTTTTGATGGTGGAAATAATTGGGTTGAAGCAAAACTTAAAGGTCTAGTTCTACCAAAATCTTGGACAAGATTTAGTTATATTTATAAATGGGATGGAAAACCTCTATTCTTATCAAGTAGAGCTTATGATGATTTTGGAAATATTCAACCAACAATTGATGAAGAGACAAGCGCAGTTGGAGTTGAATCTGTTTATCACAGAAATGCAATTGTAACTTGGGAAATAACAGAAAAAGGAGAGTGTAATAATGTTCATATTAGAAAACATCACAAAGCTTAAAAATACTGTTTTAAGCATTGGTTTAGCTACACTTTTAGTAAATTCAGTTTATGCTGCTGACTCTTCTGTTGATGGTGCTGTTAAATATCCAATTAAAGATGGAAAATATACACAATATCATATAAATACTCAAAGTATGAAAGGTTTTAATCTTGGTCGAGAAGCAACTCCTAAAGAGATTGCCGCTTGGAATTTAGATGTAATGTATGATGGAACAGGTTTGCCAGAGTTTGATATGAAACATGGTGAAGTAGTTTTAGATGAAGATGGAAAGCCAAAAAAAGCACAAGGTAGTGTAGAGTTAGGAAATGAACTTTATGATGCACAATGTGTTATGTGTCATGGAGATTTTGGAAGTGGTGGAAAAGGTTATCCAAAATTAGCAGGTGGAACAGTAGCTTCACTTAAAAATCAAAGATTAAATCCAGCAGATGCTCATCCAAATCCTGATAGCCCTGATAGAACTATAGGATCTTATTGGCCATATGCTAGTACACTTTTTTGGTATATTCAAGAATCAATGCCTTTTAATAATCCAAAAACTTTAACAAATAGTGAAACTTATGCTTTAACAGCTTATTTATTGTCATTAAATAATATTACAATTGATGGTGAAGAGCTTGATGATGATTATGTTTTAGATAAAGAGAAGTTTTTAAAAATTGTAATGCCAAATGTAGATGGATTTTATCCTCAAACAAATACACCAAATAATCCAAAGCAAGGTGTAGAAAATATGACTAAACTTTTAAGTGATCCAACTATATATGGAAAAGGTACAAGATGTATGAAGGATTGTGTTAAAGGTGGGATTGATAATTTAGTTCTTAGAATTCAAGATGATTTATCAAAAACTGCAAATGAGCCACTTTCTACTGCAAGAGATTTACCAAAAATTGATGCAAGTAAAACTATACCAGGACAGGTTGGTTATGAAAACTCTGGTTGTTCGGCTTGTCATGCAAATGCAGCAATTGGTGCACCTGTTGTTGGAAATAAAGATGCTTGGGCAAAAGTTACTGAAAAAGGTTTAGAGAAAGTTTACTCTAACGGAATAAATGGTATAAATGCTATGCCACCTAAAGGTGGAGCTGATATAAGCGATGAAACATTTAAAGAGATTGTCGATTATATGATTAATTCTAGTAAGTAAAGGAGAGACTATGAATATATTCAAGAATATAGCAACTGTTTTAGCTTTAAGTTCTTTATTTGTTATTGGTGCTAATGCCGATGATGAATTAGTAAAAAAAGGCGAAAAGATTTTTATGACAAATACAAAAGGAAATTGTTTGGCTTGTCATGCTGCAAATGGTAAAGCTATTGATGGTCCAGGAAATATGGGTCCAAAACTCCAGTTTTTAGCATTATGGCCAGAAGAAGCTTTATATGATAAAGTTTTTGATCCATCAACATCAAATCCAATTACAGCTATGCCTGCATTTGGAAGAAATGGTTGGTTAAGCCCTGATGAAATAAAAGCAGTAGTTGCTTATTTAAAAACAATAAATTAATAAAAAGGATAAAATATGTTAAATAGAAGAAATTTTTTAGGATTAGGATTAGGTGTATTAGCCGCTGCTACAGTTCCTGCACAATTAAGTGCTGAAGATTTTAGAGTAAGTAAACCAAAAGCTTGGACTGCTACAAAAGTTGATGAGGCAATTAAAGAGATTTTCGGAACTAATGCTACAACAGAAAGTGGAATTAATTTAAAAGCTCCAGAAATTGCTGAAAATGGTGCAGTTGTTCCTATATCTTTTGATACAGAATTAAAAGCAAGTAAAATTGCAGTATTCCAAGATGCAAATCCAGAGAGTGCTGTTGCAGTATTTACTGTAAATGATAATATGGTTTTAGATTATGCATTTAGAATTAAAATGGCAAAAACAGGTAAAGTAACAGTAGTTGCAGATGTTGGTGGAAAATTACATTCAGCTACAAAAGAGATTAAAGTTACAATGGGTGGATGTGGAGGTTGATATTATTCAACAATTCACAAATAGATTTTAAAAATAAATATAATATAAAATAATAAAGGATATAAAATGGCAGGAACTACAAAAATTAAAGCAAAATTAGACAAAGATGGTGTTGTTGAGGTTAAAGCATTAGCATCTCATGAAATGCTAAGTTATCAAGAGGCTGAAAGAGCTAAAAAAGAGCCAAATTTTATTACTTATGTAATTGCAAAAGTTGGAGATAAAGTTGTTTATGAAGCATCTACAAGTCAATTTTTATCAAAAGATCCTTACTTTAAATTTTCATTTAAAGGTGTAAACAAAGGTGATACTATTGAGATGACATGGAAAGATTTAAAAGGTAATACAGATACAAGTAGCGAAGTAATCAAATAATTTTTTGATTAAAAAATAAAAAGGAGAGGTAACATGTTTTCAAAAATAGTTAAATCTACTACATTTTTACTATTTGCAGCAACTACTTTAAGTGCTGCAAATTTTAATGCAGGAGCAGAAAAAGATAGACTTGAAATGATTAAATATTTTGAGGCAAAATTTGAAGATCCAGCAAAAAATTTAAATAGATTTTTTCCATATTCAGATGAGGAAGAGTTGGCAACAAAATATGATAAAGGGCTTAAACATATGGATTTCAATATTGGAAGTTATGCATATTCAAAAGATGCAAAATTTCAATATGAGCAACTAAAAGAGATGCCACCATATGATTATGCAATTGATAAAGGTGAAGAGTTATATACTAAAAAGTTTGCAAATGGTAATTCATTACAAACTTGTTTCCCTGATTTAACAAATGCAGGAACATATCCATATTTTGATGAGAAAAGTAAAAAAATGGTCTCTTTAACATCTACAATAAATGACTGTTTAAGAGCAAATGGAGAGAAAGAGTGGGATACTAAAAAAGGTCCTTTAGCTGAGTTTCAAGCTTATTGGGTAAATGAAAGTAAAGAAGCTGGTAAAATTTTTGATATAAAAATTAATAGCCAAGCTGAAAAAGATGCTTATGAAAGAGGAAAAGAATATTACTATACTCAAAGAGGTTATTTAAAACTCTCTTGTGCAACTTGCCATGTTCAAGGTGCTGGTCAAAGAGTTAGAAATGAGATTTTATCTCCACTTGTAGGACAAGTTACACATTTCCCTGTTTTAAGACTTAAATGGACAGATATTGGAACAGTTGAAAGAAGATTATCTGGTTGTGTTGTAGATCAAGGTCAAGTTCCTCCTAAAGATGAGAGTCAAACTATGATTGAGTTACTATATTTCTTAGCTTATATGTCAAATGGTATGCCAGTTGATGGTCCAGATGTAAGAAAATAAAAGGATTTATTATGAAAAGTATTTTTAAAATTACAGTAATTTCTGCAATATTATCTTTAACTCTTACAACTTTAGGTGCTGAAGATTTCTCAAAATTAGATGTAAAAAAAGAGTGTGATGTTAAGGCAAATGGTGTTGAAAAAGTTATCCAAACAGCTGCTAAATATAATGCTATAGCAAAAGAGCATCAAGTTGAATTTATGAGATTAGGTATGAAAGCTAGTCAATATATTGAAGCTACACAAGAGGCTTTAAAAAATGGTGCTAAAGAGATAGCAATAGTTGATGAAAAAGCTAAGCCAACAGGAGAGATGGTTTCTATAGAGTTCGCTGCTTGGAGATCTTGTAGTTTTGCAATTAGTGCTTTAACACAAGAGATACAATCAAAAGAGAACTGGAAATTAGCTAGTCCTAGTGATGGTTATAAGTATTAAGAAAAACTCTTAAGAAATTTTAAAAAGTCAAGAGTAATCTTGACTTTTTTTATTTATAAAAAGGAATAGAAAATGAGTAAACTAAGTAGAAGAGAGTTTGTTTATATGATGGCAATCTTAGGAGCTGCTCCTGTATTTGCAAATTCACATACAAGAATGGTAGAGACTTCAAAAAAACTTGAAGATTATTATAAATTAAAACCATTTGGAAATGCAAGATTTATACATATGACAGATAGCCATGCACAGCTTTTACCTGTATATTTTAGAGAACCTAGTGTAAATTTAGGTCTATTTTCTAATTTAGGAAAACCACCTCATATTGTTGGTGAGAAATTTTTAGATTATTATGGAATTAAAGGGAATAAAAGATTAGAGTATGCACTTTCATGTGTGAATTTTGAAGAAAATGCAAAAGTTATGGGGAAAACAGGTGGTTTTGCTCAAATTAAAACAGTAGTTGATTTTTTAAGAGATAGTTTTGGAAAAGATAAAACTCTATTCTTAGATGGTGGGGATACTTGGCAAGGAAGTGCTACATCTTTATGGACTAGAGGTAAAGATATGGTTGGAGCATTAAATTTACTTGATGTTGATATTTGTGTTGGACACTGGGAGTTTACTTATACAGCTGAAGAGGTTTTAGAAAATGTTAAAGCGTTAAAAGCTGAATTCTTAGCGCAAAATGTTTTTGTAAAAGAAGATGCTTTAATGAATGATGCTCCAGCTTTTGATGAAGATACAGGGCATGCTTTTAAACCATATACTATTAAACAAATGGGTAATGCAAGAGTTGCTATTATAGGACAGGCTTTCCCATATACAACTATTGCAAATCCACAAAGATTTATTCCTGATTGGACTTTTGGTATCTATGATGATAGTATGCAAAAATTAGTTGATCAAATAAGAGATGAAGAGAAACCAGATGCTGTAATTGTACTTTCTCATAATGGTTTTGATACAGATAAAAAAATGGCAGAAGTTTGTACAGGTATAGATTTTATTATGGGTGGACATACTCATGATGGTGTTCCTGAAGCAGTTCCAGTTACAAATTCAAAAGGTGTAACTTATGTTTGTAATGCAGGATCTAATGGTAAATTCTTAAATGTCCTTGACCTTGATATTCAAAATGGAAAAATTAAAGATTTCAAATTTACACTTCTTCCAATTTTTTCTGATTTAGTTCCTGAAGATAAAGAGATGAAAAAATATATTGAAGATGTAAGATTACCATATTTAAAAGAGCTAACAAGACCAATTGCAACAACTGAAGAGACTCTATTTAGAAGAGGAAACTTTAATGGTTCTTGGGATCAAATTATTTGTGATGCTTTAATTGAAGTAAAAGGTGCACAAATTTCTTTAAGTCCTGGATTTAGATGGGGAACATCAGTTTTAAAAGGTCAAACTATTACTTTTGATGATTTAATGACACAAACAGCTATGACATATCCTGAAACTTATGTAAGAGATATAAAAGGTAGTGATTTAAAAGATATTTTAGAAGATGTTGCTGATAACTTATTTAATGAAGATCCATTTTATCAACAAGGTGGAGATATGGTAAGAACAGGTGGAATATCATATAAAATAGATCCAAAAGCTAAAATGGGAAGTAGAATTTCTGATATCGTTTTAACAAAAACTGGAGAAAAAATAGATGCTTCTAAATCTTATAAAGTTTCTGGTTGGTCTACTGTTGGATCAAAATCTGAAGGTGAACCAGTTTGGGAAACTGTTGAAACATATTTGAAAAATATTAAAAATATTAGTAATCTTAAAATTGATACTCCTGATATTGTTGGAGTTAAGGGAAATCCTGGGATTATTTGATAAAAGGCACAAAAATTGTGCCTTTTTCTATTTAAAAGGTATAAAATATATTTTTTAAATGGAAAAAAGGAGAGTTTATGAGATTTATTTTTATATTTTTAGTTTTTATTTTAAGTTTATATGCAAGTTATGAAGATGGAAGAAAAGTTTTTGAAGAAAAATGTATTTCTTGCCATAAAGAGTATATACCTTTAAATTTAATAAAAGAGAATTTTTTTGAAAAAGATAATAGCTTATTGAACTTAAAAACTCCAACAGCAAATATGATAGTTTGGGCTATGATGGATGGACCAAATAAAATTGGAGATCCAAATGAACCTGATATTCAAGTTTTAGAAATAGAGAAATTTTTAAAAGAGTATTTAGAGAATCCAGATAGATTTAACTCAATTTGTGATGATACAGTTATGAGCTATTATGATAATAAACCTTCTATGAAAGGTGAATTGACAAATCAAGATTATATTGATTTAAGTTACTACTTTTTGGATTACAAAACAAATTTAAAAGAGGATTTAGTTGTAAAAGAGCCTTTATTTAAAAGTGATGAAGAGAGGCAATTTTTAGAAAAAGCAAAAAATGAAGCAAAAAAAATTATAGTTTATGCAACTTCAAAAACTTGTTTTTTCTGTAAAAAGATGGATAGAGATGTTTTATCTTTAAGTGAAGTAAAAGATTTTAGTGATAAAAACTATATTTTTATAGAGGTTGATATGGATAATTCATCTTTACCTTTTGATTTACAAAAAAATTATAAAAAGATAACACCTAGTTTTTTTATTGTAGATGAAAATGGAAATTTAAATAATCAATATCCTGGGTCTTGGTCAAAAAAAGATTATATAGATATTTTGAAAAAGAATGTAAGATGAATAATATAGGAAGAGTTATAGAAATTTTTAGTGCTACAAAAGATAGTAGTGGACTTCCTAGACCAAAGGTTGAGAACTTAAATTTAATAGAAGATTATGGAATAGAGTTTGATAAATTTGCAGGTAAAAAACTAGACCAAACAGTTATGATTGTGGGATTAAAATCTTATGAAATAGCAAAATATAGTGGTATTGAGTTAGTTTTTGGAAGTCTTGGTGAAAATATTTTATTGGATTTTGATCCTCATAATTTTGAAGTTGGAACTATATTTAAAATAGGGAATGCTTTGATTCAAACAACACAAATTTGTACCGTTTGTAATCATCTTAATGTTTTTGCCGAAGAGTTACCTAATCTTTTAAAAGGGCATAGGGGAGTTTATTGTAAGATTTTAAAATCAGGAATGATAGAAAAAAATATGAAAGTGGAGATTTATAATGTTTAAAAAAATGTTTTTGATTTTATGTTTAGTTGGATTTGCTTTTAGTCAGACAAAATTTAGTGAACCACAACCTAGTTTTGAAGCTCCAAGAAAAGTGGTTTATTCACTTTATGTAGGAGATGTTAATACTGTTAGCCATACAATTGGTTCTATGTATAATATTTTAAAAGAGTATCCATCTGAGAGTTTAAAAATAGTAGTTGTTGCTTATGGAAAAGGACTTAGAGCTTTAAAAAAAGATTATGATAAAGCTACTCAAGATAGAATTAAATCACTTATGGAGTATGATGTAGAGTTTGTTGCTTGTAGAAATACTATGGAGACAATGGGTTGGAAAGAGAGTGATTTTATAGATAATATCTCTTATACTCAAGCTGGAATTGTTGAAGTAATTGAACGACAAGTTGATGGATATATTGGAATTACAGCTTATTAAAAAGGAGAGAAAATGTTAAAAAAATCGTTAATTTTAGTATCAATTTTATTTGCAAATATAGCTTTTGCAAATATCTCAAAAGAGGATTGTGAAAAGAAAGGTGAAGATTTTATCTTTGCAAAAAATGAGTGCATAAACTTTAAAGAGTTTGAAGGTGAAAAGAGTGGATTAAATATAATAGTTCATGGAACTTGGGATGAAGGGACAGATATTATTGCAAGGTATTCACCTTTTGCTGAAGATATTTCAATGAGTAGTGAAGTTACAACTTTAGCTCTTGCCCTTCCAGGATACTCAAAAAGTTCATCAAATAGTTTAAAAGCTATTGGTTCTAAAACAGAAAAAAATTTAGCTGCAAAAAAAGAGTATGCTGAATTTTTTGTTGAGTTAGTTGAAGCTTTAAAAGAGAAATTTGATAATCCAAAAATAACTATTATTGCTCATAGTGCAGGTTGTATGTTAAGTGCAACAGCTATTGGACTTAAGCCAAATTTAGTGGATAATTTAGTTTGTGCTGGTGGAGTTTATGATATTCATAAAAAAGTTCCAGAAGATAAAAGTTTAATAAGTGTAATTGATGTAATAGATAATATCTCAAAAGATACAAAAATAGCTATTGTTTACGGAACACAAGATGATATTTCAACTCCTCAAATGAGTAAAGAATTTTATGAACTGGCAAAGAAAAAAGGTTTAAATGTTGAGCTTGTTGAAGCAAAAGATGCTCCACATATGGAACTTGAGATGACAAAAGAAGCTAAAGAGATTATTGAAAAATATCTTGAAGAATAAGGCTTAAATATTAAAAGTAGGGATTTTATCCTTACTTAAAAAACAAATAAAATCTATTTTTTGATTAAAAGTGGTGTAAATCTCTTTTATAAGAGATAGATTAATTTAAATCATCACTAAACAACTCTTTAATATCAACTTCTAATATATGAGCTATTCTAATTAAGTGTTCAAGATTAAAATGTTTACCTCTTTTTAAACTTTCCGCATTAGTGTAAAAAGTAGCTGTAGTAAACCCCATAGATAAAGCTATGCTCTTGTGATATTTTTTTAGATTGCCTTATAGCTTTAATATTGGCGGATATACGCTTATAAACTTTTTCTATATCTTCATTACTAAGTTCTATATAAAATTGCATTATTGTAACCTATTGGTTAAGTTTATTTTTACAATTTAGTGATAAGATTATTTTTATGTTACAACCTACTGGTTATATAAATCTAAAGAGGTATTAATGGAAGCTAAGATATTAACATATGATTCTAGTAATGGTACTGGAACATTAATAACAAGAGAAAATGAGAAGAAGAATTTTTCAATAACTGAATGGTAAATTATCTGTACAAAAGCAAGTTAATGAAATATCACAAAAATTAGCTCAATTAAAAATAAAAAAAGAAAAGTATATTAATGGTTCAATAGCTAATGGATGGAAACTTATAAATGATAATGAAGAGGGATTTGTAATTGAAGAAAAGTTTTTTTCATTTGGGAAATTTTCTCTTTGGTTTATAATCTCTTCTACTCCTTTATCTTTTCTTATAGGTCCTTTTGGAATAATTGTTTCTCTCATCATACTATTAATTTCAGGTATAGCATATAATATTACAATATTAAAAGGTGTAGTTGATAAGGAAAACTTTATTATAAATATAACTAAAGATGATAGAAATTATAAGCAATTAACTATAGATAATAAAGATAATGATTCGAAAAATAGGCAAAAAAAGCAAAATAAAGAAGATGCTTATTGGAGCTTATAATGATATAAGTTTCTAATAATAGTAGGTGAATTATATTGTATTTTATTCAAGTTTGAGATAATATTAACTATGAAGTTTGTTTTTTAACTTATATTACTATATATAACTAGGAAAAATAAAAATAAATAATATTGAAAATAAATTTACATTAATTGAAGTATAAAGTGTAATATAAAAAGTGGTGCGAATGGTGAGAATCGAACCCACACTCCAAAACTGGAACGGGATTTTAAGTCCCGCGCGTCTACCTGTTCCGCCACACTCGCACAAGTGTGAATAAAACACAAATGGTGGTTCGAGACAGAATCGAACTGTCGACACAAGGATTTTCAATCCTTTGCTCTACCGACTGAGCTATCGAACCATTTTGTGAATTTTAAAAAAGTGGTGGTGAGAGAAGGATTTGAACCTTCGAAGCCGTAGGCGGCGGATTTACAGTCCGCAGGATTTGACCACTCTCCAACCTCACCATAATAAAAAAACTTAAACTTTTGGATGGGGTAGAAGGATTCGAACCTTCGAGTGACGGTACCAAAAACCGTTGCCTTACCGCTTGGCGATACCCCATTAATTTAAGTGGACGGAATTATATAATTGTAATTATTAAAACTAGCTAAAATTCTAAGCCTTTTATGAGATTACTCATAAAAGGCTGGAATTGGAGGAAAAGTATCAAATGACCTTTTTAAAGCAAAAGTTATAGAATTTCTATTCTTATGGTTTTGCATAGGGTTTGAAAATTGTAAATATTTTATAGACTCATCAGCAGTTTTCTCTTTTTTATATACAAAAGCGATTTTTTTACCACTTTTTACACTATTTTCATAGATAGTTTTTGCATAACTAAAAATATTTGGAAACTCTTTTTCATTTATTTTATCTCCCCAGCAAAAATATACAAATTTACCATTTGGAATATAGTTTTGTGCATCTATATACATAATATCTCTATCAAATTCTGTATTTTGACTAGAGTTATATTTTTCTAAATCTTCATTAAATTTTGATAGAAGTGTACTTGAATCAACATGTGGTTCAATTAGATTAAATAGGTTTTTAACCTCTACAATTTTTCCGCTACAATGTTCACTCATGGCTTGTTTAAATGCTGTTATATAGTTTTCACATTTTAACTCTATTAGTGAACCAAACTCTTCAAAATCTTGTTTTAGTAGCTCTTTATTTGAATCAAAACCAACTGGGGTAACCACTGGATTATAGATAAATACTGTACCTATGATACTCTTTTTTCTATCATCTTTTGATTTTATTAAACTTTTTAGCTCTTTAGGGCTAATCTCTTCATCTTCTTTATTGAAATACATATAACTTTTTGTTAAAAATACCTCTTCATATTTTGTTTCTATCTCTCCAAAATATTGCATAATTCTCCTTTAATCTTTTGAATTTATATAAGTTCTAAAATCGCCACACTCTTTTAGTAGCTCTTTGTAGTATTTTGTATCTGAAAAATCTTTTTGAAGTGTATCAAAATATTTTGCTCCACTTGATTTTATAAAACCAGAGTAAATCTGACCATAATTCCATTCATTATTATAAGTTGTATATTTATTGAAGTAATTTTCTTCTAAATTTAAGTCAAAAAGTGCTAATTTTGTTTTTGAGATGGAATAGATTATTTTTGCTTTGAACTCTTTATCTTTTGTATTTTCTAAAGCAATATTATAATGTTTTAAAGCAAGATTTAGTTTCTCATTTTGTAAATCTTTACTTTGGATACTATAAGAGTGTCTGTAAATTACAGTTACTCTATCAACACTTCCAAAATAGCTTAAGTTATATAAAGCATTTGCCAAAAGATAGTTATCCATAGCACTTTTTGGATTTTTTTCTAACTCTTTTTTAATAGAAATTGTTTTTTCAAGAAACTCTTTTATAGTCATAGAGTTATTAGAACCTTTTCTATTATTTCCTTTTATAAATGAGTTGAAAGGATTGAATTCCATTTTTTCATTTAAAATAGGATTTTTTGTCTCCAAAGCCTCTTTAAATTTTAGATTATTTATAAGAGCTTTTGTTTTTGCTGTTTCAAATGAGTTTTCAATATATATTTTTGACTCTTCTATTCTATTTTTAAATTTAGTTTGGAAATGCTCTTTTATTTTTGAATTTGGTTTTTCATTCATAAAAGCTTCAAATTTTTGAATTAGTTCTAAATCAAACTCTCCAAAATCTAAATAGTTGATATTTAGTGCTAAAAAGGCATTTAATTTATCATTTTGTTTTTCATAAAGTTTGTTTAAGATTACTCTAAAAGTGTAATCGTGAATGGATGTTGAAAAGTGTTCATCTTTTGTTAGTTCTTGCATTTTTTCATATATTTCATTTTCAGTTTTTATATCTATAATTTCTAGTTTGTTTAAATATAAAATATAGTTTAGTGTTTGAACTTCGTGTGAATTTGGGTACTCATTTAATAGTTTTTGTGTAGATTTTATTGCTTGCTCAAAACCTTTTTCATAAATACTAAAATATGCAAGGCTTAAATCAACCATATACATATTATCTTTTTTTATAGTTTTTAAAAACTCTACATACCCTTTGGGGAACTCAAATTGAGTCTCTACATTTTGATTGAAAAATAGTTGAGAAGTTAAAAGTTCTCTAAATAAAAGTAGATCAAACCATTGTGAATTTTTATCTATATTGTAAATATTTTTTAACTCTTCTAAAGAGTTACTAGAACTATCTAAAGACCGAAGAAGATAAAATTTTGTTTTCTCTTCATTATTCTTTGCTAGTTTTAATAGAGCATTAAATTGTTCATCACTTTTTATATATTTAAAATTATAGAAGCTTAAATGTGAATTTATAGCTTTTTTATCTAAAAGTTTAGAAAACTCATAAACACCTTCAATAGTTTTCTCATTTTTTACTAAAGCTCCAGCATAAAGAGCTTGAATCCAATCTTTTAATACTGTTTCTTTATCATTTTTTAGAAGATATTTATATTTTTCATATATTTTTAAAGGCTCTTTAAAATTGTAGTGAGCAAGTCTAAGAGCTAAATAAAAATATCTAAGTTTTAAATACTCTGAATTTGAATTATTAAGATTAGTTAAAGCTTCTGGAATAAGTGTATCTATATTACAATTATTTGAAGGTATTCTATAATTGTAGTAATCTGAAACTACACAATTTTCTTGTTTTTCTACAAATTTTATATACTCTAAGAGTTCACTATCTTTTATTTTTTCAAGATTCTTTCTTTTGTAAATAAACTCTTCTAGTTCTTCAATACTATATTGATTTTTTAAATCTTCTTGCCATTGTGCAAGATTTGCTAATTTATTTATAGTATCATAATTATATATAAGTGAGTTATAATCAGCTGGGTGACTTAAATCAGAATAATTCAGGAAAAAATAATCTCTATTTTCAACAAAAACAAACTCTTTTTCTTGAGGGTCTATCCAAAAACCACAAGAAAAAAGTGATGAATTTATAAAAATTGTAAATAGGAGAACTTTAAAAAACACAATAAACTCCTATTTTTTCGAATTTATATAAGTTCTAAAATCGCCACACTCTTTTAATAGCTCTTTGTAGTATTTTGTATTTTTATAATTTTTTTCTAAATCATCAAAATATTTTGCACCATCAAGTTTTAAAAATTTTTCATAGAATTCGTCATTTAATCCATAGAAATATTTTTGTGTATTGTTTCTCCAAAATGAGCTACCTTGTTGTGGATATTCTTCATATTTTAGATCAAAAAGTGCTAATTTTGTTTTTGATATTTGATAAGTTATTTTTGCTTTTAATTCCTTATCATTGCTATTATTTAAAGCTATTTCATAATGTTTTAGTGCAAGATTTAATTTTTCCTCTTGAAGTTCTGGAGTATGAACAAAAACAACACTTCTATGTGATGTTGTAGCTTTCGAAGAGTTTCCATAATAGCTTAGATTATATAGAGCATTTGCATAAAGAAAATTATCTATAGTGCTATTTGGATTCTCTTTAAGAACATTTTTTATTTCTAAAATTTTTTCTAAAAAATCTTTTATAGTTAAATCATTTTGTTTACCATTTCTATTGTTACCTCTTATTAAACCATTAAAAGGGTTATACTCTAAACTTGAATTAAGAATAGCTAAATTTGTATCTAGTGCTTCTTTGAATTTTAGATTATTTATTAAAAGTGATATTTTTGCATAGGCAAACTCCCCATCATTATCTATTAGAGTTTGGAATTTTTTTTGTAAATATGTTTTTAATTTTGAGTCTTGAGGTTTTACTAAAAACTCTTCAAATGTTTTGAATTTTTTCATATCTAAAATAGTGTAATTAATATAAGAAGAGTTTTGTGCCAAAAATAGATTAAAATCTAAACCTTGTTTTTTATATAGTTTTGATAAAACTTCTAAAGTGTATTCATAAATTGTATTTGATGTATGGTTTTCATCAATTAACTTTTCTATTTTATCAATAATAATATTTTCAGTTTGGCTATCTATTTTTTCTAAAGATTGTAGATATAAAAGATATGCTACTGTTTGTACTTCATGAGAGTTAGGATAATCTTTTAAGAGTTTATTTAAAATATTATTTGCTTCTTCGAATTTTTTTGTATATAAATTGAAATATACTAAACTTAAATCAACTAAATATCTATTTTCTATCTCTAAACTATTTAGAAAATCTATATATTTTGTATAAAAAATAGTATCTTCCTCAAAATTATTCTCAAAGTAAATATCTTCATTGAAAAAAGTTTGAGATTTTAGAAGTTCTCTATATAGTAAAAATTGGAGCCATTTTGAATTTTTATCAAGATTGTAAATATTTTTCATCTCTTCTATAGCATTACTTGAACTATCTAATGCTCTTAATGTATAAAATTTAGCTTTTTCATCACTATTTTGTGCAAGATTTAAAAGTGAATCAAAATTTTTCTGATCTCTTATATAGAAAAAATTGTATAGTGCTAAATGTGAGTTTATAGCTTCATCAAATAGCTTAGAAAATTGATAAACACCTTTTGCTATTTCTCCCTTTTTTATTAAAGCTCCTGCGTATAAAGCATCTATCCAATCTTTTACGATTGAGTTTGAATTTTGAACTAAATAGTAATATTTTTTATATATTTCAAGTGGATTTTTTTTGTGATAGTGAGCTAGTCTAAGAGCTAGGAAAAAGTATCTTTGTTTGTAAAAATCTGTTTTTGCCTCTTCTAGTTTTTTTAATGCTTTTGGAATAAAATTTGTACATCTTGAAGGTTTTGATTCTTCAAAATTTGCAGTTGTGCAGTTTTCTTGCTGATAAACAAAGTTTATATAATCTTTTGCTTCAAGATCTTTTAGATTTGTAAGATTTTTATTATAGATAAAATCTTCTATCTCTTCAGCTGTATAAACATCATTTAACTCTTTTTTCCACTCTTTTATATTCTCTTTTTTGCTCTCTTGTTCATATAAATAGATAATTTCATTATAAATTGAAGGATCATTTAAATCTTCACTAAATTTTAGAAAAAGATTATCTTTTTTTTCTAAAAACATATATTTTATACTATTTGGATTCCAATAATCAGCACAAGAAAATAGAGATAACTTTAAAATTAAAGTGGCAAAAAATATTCTTAAAATCATAATATTCCTAGTTTTTCAATAAATTTTCTAAATTATACTTTGTTTTATATTTAATTGTGTAAAAAATTACTTCATCAAAACTGTTTTTACTTAAACCTATAAAATCATTAAGAGCTATTTTTAGCTCATTCTCTTCTACTTTTTCAAATCTTAAAACATCATCTTTATAAATATATTTTCCTTTGAAATAGTGGCTATTTAATACTTTATATTTATTATTTTCTAGCTTTTCAAAGTTTTCATTAAAAAAATCATTTTCTTCAACATTTTCAAATAGATTTATAGCCTTTTTATCTCTAAATTGTACGGCTTGAGAATAAAGAGGAAGAGCTAATTTTAATTTTAGTGGGTATTTATCAAAGTTATAGTGATATTTTTTTGCACTTTCATTGTCTAAAATATAATTTTTTGTTTTAAAATCACCTAATGATGACATATTGTAGTACATTAAAACTCCATAATCAACTGGGGGAACACCTGTCTTTTCAAAATATTTTATTTGATGAAGCCTTATTGTAGCACTGATTGTTTTATTTAGACTATTTTTTAGCTCTTTTAAAAATAAAAAGAAGTTATTTTTTGTACTATTACTCCAATCACAATCTATTTGAAGTTCATTAAAAGTAAAATTTAAACTTTTTAAAAGCTCTAAAATTTTACTATTTAACTCTTCATAATCAATGTTTTGCATAGTTTTATTTGTGATATATATTACTGGAACAAAATCTTTTGGTGGTTTTTCTATAAAGTTTGTTTTTATTATTTCTAATTTATTTGAGTATTTTATATCTAGAATTTTTATATATAGTTTTTCATTCTCAATTTTTTCTTTGTAGCTATTTTCCCAAAAATAGTATGAAAAAAAGAGTTCTCTATTTTTACTAGAATTTGAAGAATTAAATATAGAAAAAACTATAAAGGCTATAAAAATAGATAGTATAAAAAATATTATATAAATAAAAGATTTTTTCATAATTTACTCCAAACTAGCTAGTGCTATTGCTTTTTTTACTCTTGTACTTGCAACATAAAAAATATTTAACTCTTCATTGATTTGATTAAAACTTAGAGATTTTTTTGTATTTAAAATATCTTTTTTGGTAATAAAATCATCGGTCATAATAACTTGCTCATACTCCATACCTTTTGCCTTATGAGTTGTTGTAAAAATAATATCTGCTTCCTCTTTTGAAGTGGTTACTAAATCTTTAATTTTTTTATTTATCTCAAAAATATTATCTCCATAGGTATTTATAAATTTTATTATATTTAAATACTCTTGATTTTTTGTCTCTTTTGCAAAAGCTTCAAGTTCATAAATAGAAGTAAAATTTTTCAGCTCTTCAACAGTTATTTTCTCATTTTTTCTATTTTTAAGATAAAAAATAGAGTAAACAGTTTGATTCATAAAAGAGTAAGATGAGTAACCACCTTCAAAATAAATTTTCTTTTTGTTGAGTATATATTTTACAATTTCAGCTATAAGAGCAAATGAAGTTCGTGAAATTACTGTAAAAGGTTTTGAAAAATCTATAAACTCAATTCCTATTTTTGTTGTAGTTTCAACTCCATTTATATTTAATGTTTTTCCACTATTTTGTTCATACATTCTATTTAATAAAATTTGTAAAGTTTTAGCATAAGAGTTCGAAAATCTAAAACTTGTTGTTAAATTGTATGAAGGTAAATCAATCTTATTTAAAGCATTTGAGGCATATCTAAAAGAGTAAATTTGTTGAAAACTATCTCCTACATAAACTCTTTTCTTAGCAAAATTTTCAACTATTGCAATCATAACATCACTTATATCTTGGGCTTCATCTATTAAAATTAAATCATAATCTATATTTTTACTCAAACTTTTATTTAAAAAATACATCTTTAAATAAAAATCATGAGTTGCTTCTAAATGACCATTTTTCATTGCACCTAAAACTGCTTTTAGATGAATTAAGAGTTGTTTTTTCTCTTTGTTTATTAGTTCTAAATATTGTGCTTCAAAATCACTTTGTTTTATAAAACTATCAATTAATTTTTCATCAAGAGCAACTAAACTAGAGTTACAATAAAAGTTTATAAAATCTTTTAATACTGCTAGATATAAATTTGAAGCATAAAATGTTTTTTGGTTATTATCAAGTTCATAGTAACTTAAAAATCTATCCAAAATATGTGCTTTTAGCTCATTTGTTAAGTTGTAATTGTATGCTCTTGTTTTATTATATGCTAAAGAGTGAATTGTGCTTGTATGAAGATTTGAAAGTTTAAAAGTTTTTAATTTATCTAAAATTGATACTTGCAAAGATTTATTATATGCAAGATAGAGTATCTTTAAGTGTGGATTTTTTTGTGCATAAAGAAGTAGAGTTGTTGTTTTTCCACTTCCTGCTACGGCATTTATCTTAAATGACTCTAAAGAGCTATTTACAATACTTTTCTGCTCTTGTGTTAAAATCATTTAAGCAAATACTCTTTTGTTTTCAAGTTTTTTAATATCACTAAAATTGTCTAAATAATCTAAATAACAAACTAGATATTTTCTACTTAAATCAAACTTTTGTTTGAAGTTAGAAATTTCTATAAAACCATCTTCTTTTATAATCTCTCTCATAGCTTTTATTATTTTATTTAGACTTTGGCTATGTATAAAAAGGTTGTGTTGAAGCCTTATAACATCTTTTTTTGCTGTAAGAGATTTTAAAATATTATCTCCTAGTTTTCTATCAATATCAAGCTCATCATAGATATTATATGGGGCTGTTGGAGTGATATCTTCAAGTTTCAGTCTTTCTAAAAAGATGTTTTCTAACTCTTTTGTAATATCTTCTTTAATATTTGCACTTTTATATAGTTGAGATTCTTTTACTAAAAAGTTCTCATTTACTAAATCATCTAAAACACTATTTATAAACTCAATACTAGCCCAAGGAAGCCTTAAATTTATAGATGAGCTTGAAAGTAGGGCATAAGAGTTTTTATTGTAGATATTTTCTATAAATTTTTTTATCTCATTTTTTGTTGAACTAGGATAGACAACTAGCTCTTTTTTATCTATAAAAACATCATCTAAAGAGTCTGCAAACTCTAAAGACTCTTCGTGAGAAAGAGCAAATCTTTGAGTTGAAGAGATTACTCCTAGTCCTCTTTTGTGAGCTTCTAAAAGGATTTTGAAACTAGATTTAAAATCTTTTTTATTTAAATTTAGAAGTAACTCTTTTTTTTGATTTTTATTCATAGGGTCATAGATTGGATTTAGTACAATTCCACCACAAATAGTATCATTTGAGCTTCGTAAAATTAACTTCTCTCCAAAAATTGAGTATAGTTTTTCATCTGCTTTTATTGTAGCAAAACCATTTTCAAGGCTTGTTAGAGAGTCAAAAAGTAAAACTTTTACATCAAGCTTTTTTGAACCAATAAATAGTGTATAAGTTTGATTGTGATTTAACTTCTTATCTTTTAAACATTTAAAAGAGATATCAATAGTGTCAAAACCTCTCAAAAAACCTTTTTTTGTGATGATATCTCCTCTTTGTAAAGAGTTTACATCTATTTGTGCAAGATTTAATGCAGCTCTATTTGAGATATTTGCTTTAAGGACATTTTGATTATGAACTTGAATATTTTTTATTTTTGTCTCTTTTTGTAAGTGTGGTAAAAAAACTTTCTCTTCTAGTTCAATCTTTTTTCCTAAAACTGTTCCAGTAACCACTGTTCCAATACCTTTTACACTAAAAACTCTATCTATATAAAATCTAAAGAAGTTTTCTTCCTCTTTTGTACTACTATTTATTGAAAATAGGGCATTTTTTAACTCTTGTATAGATTTTTCATCAAAAATAGATATCGCTTTTACAAATTTTATATTAAATGAAAAGTTACTTAAAAACTCTAAAATTTTATTTTGTTGAATGGATAAAGTTTGCTCATCTACTAAATCTTTTTTTGAGATAATTAAAATAAGATTTTTTATCCCTAAAAGTTCTAAAATTTCGATATGTTCGATAGTTTGTGGCATAAGTGATTCTTTTGCACTTACAACTAACATTACATAATCAAAACCAAAAGCTCCCGCAATCATATTTTTTATGAGTTTTTCATGTCCTGGAACATCAATAAAAGCTATATTTCTCTCTGCTCTTGATAGGTTTGAGAAGCTTAAATCAATAGTTATTCCTCTTTGTTTTTCTTCGTTTGTACTATCTCCTTCAAAACCATTTAATGCTCTTATTAGTGCAGTTTTTCCATGGTCGATATGTCCAGCTGTTCCAATTATAATATTAGACATTTTTAAACTCTTTTTTTAAAATCTCTTCAATTTGTATTATCTCATCCTCTTTTATAGTTCTAAAATCAAGTAATACTTTGTCATTTTCGATTCTACTTATGATTAGATTTTTTCTTAAAATTTCTTCTATTTTATTTGCTTTTAAATCTTTAAACTCTAAACTCAAAGCTATTGATGGGATTTTTTTGTTTGGAGTTGTACCACCACCTACCATTGTAGAAGTTTTTAAAACTTCACAATTCATAAAATCTTCTATTTTCTCTTTTAAAATATTTGCACGAGTTTCCAAAACTTCTATTTTCGTGTTTAGCATTTTAAGAGTAGGAATAGTGTCAAGCTCATTTTTTAAGTATAAATTTAAACTTTCTTCTAAAAGTGCAAGTGTGATTTTATCTACTCTTAACATTCTTAAAAGTTGATTTTTCTTTAATTTTTCTATTAACTCTTTTTTACCTAAAATTATTCCAGCTTGAACACTTCCTAAAAGTTTATCTCCTGAAAAACTAATCAAACTAGGATTACTTTTCATAAGTTCTAAAATAGATGGTTCATCTTTACTTAAATTGTAAGGTAAATCAAAAATATGTCCACTTCCCATATCAAAATAGTCTATTAAATTATGTTTTTTAGCCATTTCTGAAATCTCTTCAAAGCTTACTTCACTTGAAAAACCTTCAATAGAGTAGTTCGATTTGTGAACTTTCATAAGCATTGAACTATTTTCATCTATTGCATTTTCATAATCTCTTAAGTGAGTTTTGTTTGTAGTTCCAATCTCTTTTAGTATTGCTCCACTTTGGCTCATAACTTCTGGAACTCTAAAACTACCACCAATTTCAACTAACTCTCCCCTGCTTACAACTACTTCTTTATTTTTACAAAAGGTATTTAAAATCAAAAAAACAGCACTTGCATTGTTATTTACAACTAAAGCATCTTCACAAGAAGTTAGGGCTTTTAGAGATTTTGTGATATGTTCATATCTTTCTCCTCTTTTGCCTTTTTTTAAATCATACTCCAGATTGTTGTAAGAAGTTGCTATTCTTATTGCATTTTTAAATATCTTTTCATCTAGTAAACTTCTTCCTAAATTTGTGTGAACTATTATTCCAGTTGCATTTATAAGTGGTTTTAGTGATGATGAAGTAAGATTTGTATAAGAGTTTAAAATTTCCAAGATTAATAAATCTTCATCAACCTTATCTATTTTATTATTTAAAATATCAGCTCTTAGTTTTTCTAAAATCTCTTTTGTAATTTTTGTTATCAAAGTTTTTGATAATCCTTCAAAAGCCTTGTTTGTGATAAACTTATCAACCTTTGGAATGGATTTAAGTAACATAATTTTTACCTTTAATAGTTATTTAAAGGTAACTATTATACTATTTTAACCTTTATGGAAGGTTTGTGTATCTGGTGAGCACCACAGGCTTCAACCCTGATTGACGGTTTTTGTGTAAACACCGTGAGAGGTTCGATTCCTCTACCTTCTCGCCATAAAACTACATATGTGTAGTTAATATAACAACTTAATTTTATAGTCATTTTTAATATAAACCTTTTTACATTTGAATCCTGTAACCTTTTTGTTACCAACTTATGATAGAATTTTCTTATGAAAGAAAAAGTATATGTTTTAGACACAAATATTATCTTACAAAATCTTCAAAATATCAGACAATAAAACTAATCATATTGTTATACCTGAGACTGTACTTCTTGAATTAGAGGATAAAAAGAAGTTAGTTAATGAATTAGGTTATTATTCACGAGAGTTTGCAAGATTACTAGCAAAGATGAAAATAAGAGAAGTTGATTATAAAACTGGATTTAAAGTTGTAAAACTTTATAATGAAGATCTAAATCTTAACATTATCTCAAAAGACAAATATGATACACAAATAGAGCAAATTCATATTTCTGAATCAAATGATAAAAGAATTATTGAAGTTGCATCAATTGCACAAGATTATTATAAGGGTTGTCAAACTATTTTTTTATCATTAGATGTTTATGCTAGAACATTTGCCTTATTCAAAGGGATAAAAACAGAGACTTTATATGAAGATAAGTCGATTATTCCAAGTTTTAATTTTGTGAAAAGCCTAAAAATTGACTCTTCAATATTTAATAGTTTAGAAAATAAAGATATAACTTTAATAGATGATAATTATGAATTAGAAAATTTTTCGTATTCATTTGAAAGCGATGATGGTAATGTTGAGTATTCAATAATAGCAAATCGTAAAATTCATATTTTAAAAGAGAATGATTTTAAAGCTTTAAATATAAAACCAGTAAATATAAAACAAAAACTTTTTACAAAAGCTATTTTATCAAATATGTTTGATTTACTCGTAATTGATGCAAAAGCAGGAAGTGGAAAGACTTTGATGTCAATAGTAAGTGCTATGAGATTAATTGATTTAGGATTATATGACAAAATTGTATATGTAAGAAATTCTATTGAATCCCTTGATAAAGGTGCTGAGGTTGGATTTTTAGCTGGAAATGAAGAGAAATTTAGAATTTATAATATGGCTTTATATGATACTTTAGAGTTTATTGCAAAAAAACATTTAAAAAAGAGTGAAAATAGGGAAAAACAAGAGTCTATAACTTCAAAAATAGAAGAGTTGAAATCAAAATATTATATTGAGACACTATGGCCTGGAGAGGCACGAGGGCGAACTTTGGGTGGTTCAATAGTAATTATGGATGAATGGCAAAATAGTAGTGAGAAGACAACTCAATTAATACTTTCACGATTAGATGAAAGTTGTATGGCTATTATTATTGGTTCAAATAGACAAATAGATAATTTATATTTAAATAAATATAATAATGGATTAACAAGTCTTTTAAAACAGACTTCAAATGCTCATCCTGAACTTAAAATGTTTGCAATAGAACTTGAGAAAGCTGTTCGTGGTAAATTTGCAGAGTTTACAGAGAGAATTTTTGAAAATAAAACACAATAATTTAAATTAAAAAGGATTAAAAATACAAAATAGATTAATAAACGATACTATTTATAATCATATAGAATATACAAAACTTGAAGATAAAATACTCCAAACAAAGATTGTAAATAGGCTTCAATTCATTACTCAAAATGCCTTAGCATATTTTTCTTATCCATCAATTACAACTAAAAGATTTATTCATAGTTTAGGAACTATGCATTTAAGTGCATTTTTATTTAAGAATGCACTTTTAAATGCTGATAGAAAAACAAAAAATAGTTTTTTATTAATATTAAAAAGAGTTATTTTACAAGTGATTAAAGAAGAAAATTTAAAAATAAATATAAATGAAATAGAATATTTTGATAATAAAGCACTTTTTCAGTTTACAATTCCCACAAAATCAAAATCTCAACGAGCAACTTATATTATTTTTTTACAAACTATACGAATAGTTGCTTTACTTCATGATGTTGGGCATCTTCCTTTTTCTCATCAAGTAGAGTATGCTTTAAAAAAGGTTTACAATAAAATAAAACAAAAAGAGAAAAATCAAGATAAACTTTATGAAAAAGAGATTAGATTTAAAGAGAATTATGAAGATATTACAAATCATGGGAAAGAGGTTTTACATGAAGCTATTGGAGAAAATCTTTTAAAACTACTTTTTGATTATGAACTAGATGAATTGGTTACAAAAGAACAAGAAAAAGAGTATTTAAAACTAATAAAAAAGCTATCTATTCTAATTCTAGAGGAACAGACTTTTGAAGGTTTTGATTTTAAAGTTTTACATAATTTTATAGATAGTACAGTTGATGCTGATAGATTAGATTATATAAATAGAGATATGTTAGCAAGTGGTTATATAACGGGACCAAATGACCATATAAGAATTACAAAACAAGCTGTTTTGGTAGAAAAAGAGAGTAATTTTTATTTGAGTTTTTATGATATGAGTTTAATTGACATTGAACATATGCTTGAAATGAGATTTAATCTTTATAAAAAAGTTATTTTTAATCATGGAATTGCAAAAACAGATACTTTACTTGAAACTGTTGTTCAGTATCTAGCTAGTAAATATTTTGAAGATGAAGAAAATGAAGAAAAATTATCAAATTCTATCTCTATGCTTTGGAATTTTAAAAATTTAAATAGACAAAAAGAGCTTGATACAATATCAATGCTTGATGAAAATTGGTTAATATCACTTTTTAAAAATAGATATTTTGATATAAAAAATAAAGATATTTTGTCAAAAGAAGATATGAAATATATGTACTGTTTTGAAGAGGTATTATTTGGTAGAAGGAGATTTAAAAGTCCTTGGAAAAATTTAAATGAATTCTATAAAGTTCTTGATTTTACAACAGTTGAGAGATATAAATTTAGAGAGAGTTTTGGCTTTATTACAGCAAACAGGTTAAATAGTCTCCAAATTGCATTAGATGATTTTATAAAAAAATATGAAAATGAAGAACTCTTTTTTGAATATCAAATAGTATCTTTTAGTTTAGGTATTTCAAAAGATTTTTATTTATTTGATGGTGAAGAGTTAATAAACATAGATGAAATTTCAACTTTAAGAAAAAGATTAAAACACTCTATGCGAAATACTGTCCCTTTTTATATATATTCAAATAAAAAGATTTTATCTGCTGAAATGAAGATAGATTTAAAATCAATGCTATTTAATATATTTTAGAAATAATTAATAAAATCATTTAAAGGATTGTTATAAAGCTATTTTGTATAATAGTAAAATATATTTTTAAAGGATTATTTTGAGAGATTTTATATCAAAGTTAGCTTTGTTTTTTACTCCTATTTTATCTTCAAAGCTTGAAGAGGGGATTAAAGCATATGAGGAGTTCGATTATATAAAAGCTTTCAAAATTCTTGAAAAATTTGCAAATAAAAACAAAGAAGCACAGTACTATTTAGGGAAAATGTATGAGAAAGCTGATTTTGTTGATAAAGATATAAATAAAGCTATTTTTTACTATGAAGAAGCAGCCAAAAAAAATCATGCAGATGCAGCTTTTGCATTAGCTATGATTTATCATCGAGGAAAAGGTGTAGAAAAAGATGATGAAATAGCAAAAGATTATATTGATTTAGCAATTATAAATGGAAATCTTGAAGCCAAAAATATGTTAAATCTGTTTGAAGAGAATCAAATAGAACTTACATTAAAAGATGGGATAGAACTTTTCCAAAAAGGGGATTTTTTACAAGCTTTAGATATTTTTAAAGTAATAGCCAAAAAAAATAATACTGATGCACTATTTTATATTGGATATATTTGTGAATATTTTGATTTTGAAGGAAAACCTGATAATATTGAGCCTTTTGAACTATTTTTGATTTCAGCAAATGCAGGAAATAAAAATGCACAATATGAAATGGGATTACAAGAGTATTATAAAGATAACTACAAAGAAGCCGTTCTATGGTATGAAAAAGCCGCAAATCAAGGTTTAAAAGAGGCTCAAAAAAATCTATCAACTATGTATGAGTTAGGATATGGTGTTGAAAAAGATTTGAAAATTGCCAAATTTTGGATGAGTGAATATTTAAATAACGATAAAGAGGGTATATGAAAAAAATAGTTTTATTTTTTATGTTGGTTTTGAGTTTAAATGCCAAAAATTTTGATGATGCTTTAAAAGCTTTGGAAAAAGAGGATTATAAAACAGCTTTTACTATTTTAAAATCTTTAGAAAAAAAGCAAGATAAAAATGTTTTATTTGAGTTAGCAAGACTTTATGATTATGGTTGTTGGGCTAGGCAAAATATCAGTGAAGCTGTAAAGTATTATAAAAAAGCTGCTGCTTTAGGGCATACTGAAGCAAAATATAATTTAGGTCTCATTTACTATTTAGGTGAAGATAATATAAAAGATACAAATGATGGTGGAAAACCTACAAGTTGTAGTAAATATATGGATGAAAAAGATGATATAAAACCTAGTTTAGTTCTTGTAAAAGAGGATTATAAAGAGGCTTTAAGTTGGTTTTCAAAGGCAAGTAAAGAGGGATTTAGTGAAGCAAAATACTCTATAGAACTAATCTGTGATACAAAACCAGAGGTTTGTAAGCAAAACTAAAAGTTTTGCTTAATAGCTACTTTTTACATATAATAAAAATATCAAAATTTAAAATCACCATAAAATCGCACTTTTAATACAAATTTCAAAATTTCTTATAAAAACATATCCATTTTTTTAATTTAAATTGTCTTACTATTTAGAGAAAGTAATTCTCATAATTAATCATAGGAAAAGGACAATATGAAAATCAACTTACAAATTGCTCTAAGTTTAGCTTTATCTTTGAGTTTATATGGACAAGATAGTTTTAACTTAGAAAAACAAAACTTAGAAGATGCTATAAAACAAATAGCAAGTAAATCAAATATGCCATATTTAGTAGATGGAAATCTTCTAAAAGGTAAAACTTCTCCAAAAATAGAGAATATTGAAGGTGTAAAAAATGCACTTGATAAAGTTTTAGAGAATACAGGTCTTGAAGCAACAATTGAAAATCAGACAATTATCATAAAAAAGTTATCTTCTATAAAAGTTTTAGGTAATGAAACTTATGTTTTAGATGATGTTTCTGTAAATAGTTCAAATGGTAAAAATGGAAGTGCCCAGAGTGGATATTTAGTAGAAGATATAACTGGTGTTGGGCTTTGGGGACAAAGAAGCCTACAAGACACTCCATACTCTATGACTGTAATCACAAAAGATTTAATTGAAAATGTACAAGCCAATGATATGGCACAAATCTTTAAAATGAATCCAATTACACAAGATGGTGGAGACCAATTTGTAGGAAACTATTATACAGTTATTCGTGGATTTGGCTCAAACAATGCTATTATAAATGGTATGCCTTTAGCAGATTGGTATAGTTTTACAACTATGGAAGATTTAGAAAGAATTGAAACAATTAGTGGAGCAACAGGTTTTTTATATGGTGGTGGAAGAGTTGGAGGAGCAGTTAATTATGTGATGAAAAAACCAACTTTAGAAGATAAAAGAAGTCTTACTTTTGGAAATTATGGTGGAGAACAATACTATACTCATATTGATTTAAGTGGGCAAATAGATGAAAAGAAAGTTTTTGGATATAGAATCAATGCTTTATATCAAGATGGTGATAGTGTAGCAGATGTTGGAAAAGAGCAAAAATTTGTTAGCTTAGCCTTTGACTATAAACCAACTGATAACTTTACTTTAGATTTAAATTATGCTCATAGAGAGTTAGAAAGAACTAATCAAAAATATTTTATATATTTAAACTCAGGAGCAGAGCGTTCAACTATAGATACAAGTAAAAACTATTCTCCCGAATATACTAAAGGGAAAGAAGATAATGATAGAATAACTACAAATTTAAAATTAGATATAAACGATATTTTTACTCTTAGAAGTTCATTTTTATATGAAAAAGCTATTCAAGGAAGTAATGTAGGACCTTTGGCATATAAAAGAACTGATGGTTTATATGATGTAGATTTATATCAATACAATCCTGAAAGACAAAAAATGGAAAATTATTCAGGAAATATCTATTTAGATAGTAAATTTGAAACTTTAGGAGTAAATCATCTTTTAACTACTGGTTATTCAGCAAATAAATATTTATATTCAAGAACAGTTGATTGGTATGTATTAAATGATACATTAACTGGTGTAACATTGGATGAAGTAAAAAATAATGCTTCTTATATTCCTGGAACCTTTACAAATAATGAAAGAAAACCATATATTGGAACACAATATAAAAATATTTTAATAGGTGATGATATAGTATTTAATGACCAATGGAGTGCTTTAGTTGGATTTAATTATGCTACGGTAATAAGTACAAGTTATAACAATGGAGTAAAAAGTTCAGAATATGATAAATCTGAACTAACACCAACTTTATCTTTGATGTATAAACCATTTGATGATTTAACAACTTATGTAACTTATATAGAAAGTTTAGAACAAGGAACTATTGTAGGAAATACTTATTCAAATGCTGGTGAAATTTTATCACCTTTAGTAAGTAAACAGTATGAAACGGGAGCAAAATATAATTTATTAGATAATAAATTATTATTAACAAGTGCCTTATTTAGAATAGAAAAAGCAAATCAATACTCAGATAATGCCACTCCAATGCCAAAATATGTTCAAGATGGAGAGCAAGTTCATCAAGGTTTTGAACTTACTCTTACAGGAAAAGTTACAGATAATCTAACTTTATTTGGTGGAGGAACTTTGATGGATATAGAAGTTGCAAAATCAAATAATAAAGCACTTGAAGGAAAAAAACCAATAAATGCAGCAACTAAAATGGCAAAACTTTATGCAGAGTATAATATTCCTATGATTCAAGGCTTAACTGTAACGGGAGGAGCATATTATACTGGTGAAAAATATGGAAATACAACAAATACAGATAAAATCCCAAGTTATACCTTATATGATGCAGGTTTAAGATATAAAACTAAGTTAGATAAATATCCAACTACATTTTTATTAAATGTATCAAATCTAACTGGAAAAGATTATTGGGCTAGTAGTTCAATGTTAGGAGACCCAAGAAGTGTTGCATTTTCTATGAAAATGGAGTTTTAATATAAAATATAAAGAGATTTTTCTCTCTTTATATTTCTAATTTAGCTAAATTTTTCCACTTTTCATAGCTTCACAAAGTTTTCTAGCTCTAATTTTTACTTGTTTATACCAATTACTTTGTTCCATATTTTTGGAAGCTTCTACATAATTTCCATCATTTATTAATTTAAGAGTATTTTTAAAGCTAAGTAGCCCTTTTATTCCCATATTGTAAGCCATATCTATTAAAATAGCTTGTCTTACATCATCTAGTTTATCAAAAAATTGTAACTCTTTTGATAAAGAATTTTTAACTCTTTCAAGCTCTTTTTTTAACCAAGTTTTAGCTATTTCTTCACTTAGTTGATAGCTTGTTTTTGAAGTACTAGTAGTTGCACCGATACTTTTTAACTCATCTTGAGTTAAAGGATTTACTTCTATATTTCTTCCATATCCTATGGTATCAAATCCCTCAGGGGATTTATAAACTGTTTTATTAAAACCTTCACTTTGCATAGTAAAAGGTAGTACAATTTCTATTACTGACATATTTTCTATCCACCTTCTTTATTTTATTGAATAATACAATAACTAACTGATTGTGTAGGTAAAATATAACAACAACCAATTGATTGGATGTAAGTATTTATACCAACTTAAATTTAAAAACTTTGAACTATTTTTATTCTTTTTTAATCCACAATGATAGGTTTTTCACCTCTAGGAATTACTTCTCCTATGATACTTGCATATCCAAGACTATACTCTTCTAGTTCTTTTACAAACTCTTTAGCATCATCTTTGTTCATAGCTATTAAAAGTCCACCAGAAGTTTGTGCATCACAAAGTATTGTTCTTAAAGTTTGATCTACACTATCTTTAAACGAAACTTTATCTTCTACAAATTTTGCATTTCTTTTTGTTCCACCTGGTAGTACATCATTTTGACAAAGTTCAAAAGCCTCTTTTATAAAAGGAACATTAGAAGCTTGAATTTTAAAGCTAATATTCTCATTTGTACACTCAAAAGAGTGTCCTAAAAGCCCAAAACCTGTTATATCTGTACAAGAATTAACACGATATTTTTTCATAATTTTTGAAGGTAAATAGTTTAAAGTGGACATAATTCCTGCACAATGTTTGATTAAATCAAGTTCTATTAAATCTCTTTTAATAGCTGTTGTCATAATACCCATACCTATTGGTTTTGTAAGCACTAAAACATCACCAGCAATTGCTCCATTGTTTCTTTTTATATCTTTTGGATTTATAACTCCTGTTACACTAACTCCATAGAACATCTCAGGCGATTGAATAGTATGTCCACCAATTAATGCTCCACCACACTCTCTTATTTTATCATTTCCACCTCTTAAAATCTCTACTAAAGCCTCTTTTGGAACATTTTTGCTATCAAATCCAACAATATTTAATGCAGTTTTAACCTCTCCACCCATAGCAAAAACATCACTTAAAGCATTTGCAGCTGCTATTTGTCCATAAACATATGGGTCATCAACCACAGGAGTTATAAAATCTAATGTTTGAACTAGTGCTAAATTTTCATCTATTTGAAAAACTCCTGCATCATCACTTGTATCAAAACCTACTAAAACTTTAACATCTTTATAACTTAAGTTACAAAGAGTTTGTTTTAACTCTCCTGGTCCCATTTTTGCTGCACAACCAGCAGCTTGAACAAATTTTGTTAGTTTGTATTCATTATTCATTTGTAACTCTCTTTTTTTATAAATTGAAAACATTATACTTAAGCAATTTTAAAAATTTAGTTAAATTAAAGTAAAAAATATTTTACTATTTAAGGTGCAGTTTATAAAAGATTTACTATTATGAAACCCTAATTAGTTCATAGAGCATAGGTTATGCTTTGACATAAAGAGAGCTTTCTCCTCTACTTTATCTCTTGATAGAACAAAAAACTATAAGAGTTATATTATGAAAAGAAGAACATTTTTACAAACTACAGCAGCACTCTCTAGTGCTATAGTTTTATCTCCAAATTTTGTTTTTGCAAATGAAGAGAAAAATCCATTTGGAATTACAAAAACTCCAAGAAAATTTCAAGTAACAAATAGTTATAACTTTGAACAAGGCAATGAAGCAACACAACTTTGGGTACCACTTCCAAAAGATGAGGTATATCATAAAGTTGTAAATTTTGATTATAAAGGAAACTTTACAGAGGCAAAAGTAGTGAAAAATCCTTATGACACAAGGGTTTTATATGTAAGATGGGATAAAGATGTAAAACAACCAACTTTGGATATAGATTTTGCAGTTATTATGCAAGAGAGAACTACTGATTTTTCTAAAGCTACATCAAATACAAATTATCCATCTGATGTAGAAGTTTATTTAAAAGGAACAGAGCATATTCCTGTAACTCCTAAACTTACAAAGTATGTAAATGAGATTACAAAAAATGCTACTACACCACTTGAAAAAGCAAAAGCTATTTATAATTGGACAACTACAACTATGTATAGAGATGAAAGTGTTGTTGGTTGCGGAATTGGTGATGCACAAAAATCTATTGAAGAGAAAATATATGGTGGAAAATGTACAGATATAAGTTCTGTTTTTGTTTGTCTGCTTAGAAATGCAAAAATTCCTGCACGAGAGACTTTTGGAATTAGAGTAGGGCAATCAAAAATCTCAAATGCTTGTGGAAAAGCAGATGAAAAAGGTTTTGCAAATATTACAGGAGCTCAACATTGTCGAGCAGAGTTTTATATAGACGGAATTGGTTGGGTTCCTTGTGATCCTGCTGATGTTCTTAAAGTAAAGCTTGCTGAAAAATTAGCAAATGATGATAAAAAACTTCAAGAGGTAAAAAACTATTTCTTTGGTTCATGGGAGATGAATTGGGCTGCGTTTAATAGTGCAAGAGATTTTATCTTAGAGCCAAAACCTACACAATATCCTTTAAATATGTTGGGTTATCCTTATGCTGAAGTTGGTGAAGATGCAAAAGATTACTACAATCCTAAAACTTTCTCTTATAGTTATACAGCTCAAGAGATTTTATGAAACAAAGTAATTTTGCGATAATTGGTGCAGTTTTTACTGCGCTATTATCAACTTTGTGTTGTTTACCTGCATTTCTTTTTCTATTTTTTGGTATTTCAAGTGGAGTTCTTAGTTTTTTTACAACTTTAGAGTTTACAAGAGTTCCACTTTTACTTTTGACAATTTTTTTTCTTGTTTTTGCAATTTTTAATTTTAAAAGGAAAATCTCTTGCAAATATAGTAAAAAAGAGAAGATAAAAAACTATTTACTATTTTCTTTGTTTTTTATTTTTATACTGCTTTTGCTTTTTTATCCTGAGATAATCCCACTATTTATGGAGTAGTTTATGAAAATATTTTTCATTCTTTTTATGTTTTTTAATTTTGCTTTTTCTTCAAATATTTCAGTTTTTAAAGTTGAGGGTATGCACTGTCCACTTTGTACAACAGCCATAAAACAAGCTATTAGTAAAGTTGAAGGTATTGAAAAAGTGAGTGCTAGATTAAATACAAAAGAGGTAACAGTTATTTATGATGAAAAGGTAAAAATAGAAGATATTTTAAATGCTATAAAAACAACTTCGTATGAAGGAGTAGAATTAACTACTTCTAAATATAAGGAGTGAATACTCTTTTTATATATAAAATTTAACAAATTTTCCTAAACTAAACTTTTATTATATTTATAAATTTCTACTTTAAAAATATATCTTACTTGAATTGACTCATATGTATAAAGCCTTTTTATTTTTGATATTCAATTTTTATTAAAAAGATAAAAAATATTATGCGACTAAGTTGCATAAAAGTTAATTATTATTAGAATTGCAAAGTTTAATGCAACTAAGTTGCAAATATATCTATAAAAAGGAAAAACATGAGGATAAAACTAGCAATTTCACTTGCTACAATACTTTTTACAGGAGGAATAAATCTACTAAATGCAAATGAAACAATAAAACTTGAAGAGATAAAAGTTGAAGAAGATTCAATATTTTCTTTATCTAATGAAAACTATTATCAAACATTATCTTTTAGTGGTACTAAAATGGATACTCCTATTAAAGAGACTGCTCAATCTATTCAAATTATTACAAAAGATACTTTAGAGGATATTGGTGCAGTAAAAATGGATAATGTACTTGATTATGTAAGTGGTGTTGATAGACAAAATAATTTTGGTGGAACATGGGACAATTTTTCTATTAGAGGTTTTTTTGGGAATGATAACAATGGAATGAGTATGTTAAAAAATGGATTTGCTGATAATAGAGGTTATAATGCCCCTAGAGATAGTGCAATAATAGAAAATATAGAGTTTTTAAAAGGTCCATCAGGCTCTTTATATGGAAATAGTGAGCCTGGTGGAACTATAAATATTGTTACAAAACAACCAAAATTTAAACCACAACACAGTGTAAAACTAACATCTGGGAGTTATGATTTTTATAGAACATCTTTAGATACAACAGCACCAATTAGTGAAAATATTGCTTATAGATTAAATGTAGTAGCTGAAAAAAAAGGTAATTTCAGAGAGTATGTTGAGAGTAAAAGATATGTTGTTGTACCTGCTTTAACTTGGCTTTTAAGTGATAATACATCAATTTCATATAATGCAGATTTTGTTAGACAAGAACAACCTTTAGATAGAGGAATAGTTGCTATTAATGGAGATTTGAAAGCTATAAAAAAAGATGTTTATATTGGAAATCCAAATGATGGTGATATTGTTTTAAAAAACTATACAAATCAAATAAAGCTAGAACACTATTTTAATGATGATTGGGTTAGTAGAAGTGGAATAGCTTATAAAGATAATAGTTTTAAAGGATATGGTTCAGAGATAATTCCATCAACTTATGTTACGACAGATAGTGTAAATCTTAGAACAAGATATAGAGATTATAGTTCAGATGATATTCAATTTCAAAGTGATATTAAAGGGGAATTTGATGTAGGAAGTGCAAAAAATACTCTTTTGTTCGGAGTTGAAGCATATAGAGTTAAATTAAATTCTCTTTTATACAATAATTCTAATGCAATAAGAGTTGATAATATACAATCAAATCCAACTTATACTATTTTAAAAACTGGTTTAGGAACTTTAAATACAAATAGATATGAAAAACAAAATGGTACAGCACTATTTGTGCAAGATGAGTTAGCTATTGGGGATTTTAGGTTTTTTGCAGGTCTAAGATATGATAAAGTTGATATGAAAACTGTAGATTATAAAACATCTAAAACTACAAAACAAGATGATGATGCTATTTTACCAAGAGTTGGAATTACATATTTAATAAACCAAGAATGGTCTATTTATACAACAAGTGGAACATCTTTTAGACCAAATAGTGGTTTAGATAGAAATGGAAATAGTTTTGACCCTGAAGAGGGACTATCTTTTGAAGCAGGATTGAAATATGAAGCAGAAGATAAAAGATATGGAGCTACACTATCTGCTTATCAAATAACAAAAAAGAATGTTTTAACAAAAGATTTATTAGATGATACCTTTAATGTAGCTTCTGGAGAGGTTGAAAGTAAGGGAATAGAGTTTGATATAAATGGAAAAATAACAGATAATTTTAAGCTTAATGCAAACTATTCATATATAAATACAGAGATTACAAAAGATAATCAAGGTTTACAAGGAAAAGAGCTTAGAAATATTCCAAAACATAGTGCTACTCTTTTAGCTATGTATGAAGAGAATATATTTCAAAATAGCTCTTATGGTTTAGGTGGAAGTATCTCTTATATAGGAAGTAAACAAGGTAATGATACAAATAGTTTTAAACTGCCAAGTTATACGAAAGTTGGGTTAATATCTTACTATAAATATAAAAAAGATTTGACTTTTCAATTAAATGTTGAAAATGTTTTGGATAAGGAGTATATAGAGAGTAGTTATGATTACTCTTGGCTAAATCCAGGTAATCCAAGAAGTTTTATGCTTAGTATGAATTATAAATTTTAAAAATAAAGGATAAAAAATGATTAAAAAAATAGCATTAGTAGTACTATCTAGCACAGTTTTAACAATTCAAAGCTTAGCTCATGATTTCTGGGTTGATGGTTATAATAGTTCAGTATTTAAAGGGTATTTAGGATATGCACATTATTTTTTTGTTCCTGAAAAAATAGCAAAAGATAGAGTTTATATTTTTGAACCACTTGTTATTGTAGATAAAGATTTAAAAAGTACAACTTTGATAAATGAGGGAGAAAACTATCAATATAGCTCAAAACAAGCATTAGATGATGGAACTTATATTTTAAAAAGTTCATATAAACCTACTTTTTGGACAAAAACAAAAGATAATAAGTGGGAGATGGGAAAAACAAAAAAAGATATTCAAAATGCTCAATATTGTGAACAGACTTCAAGGTTTGCAAAAGGTATTGTAAATATAGGAGATGATAAAAATGATTTTGTTACTAAACCAATAGGACAAAATCTTGAGATTGTACCTTTAGATAATCCTTCAAACTTTAAAGTAGGAGTTCCATTTAAAGTACAAGTTTTATTAGATGGAGAACCTGCAAAAACAGTAGAAGTAAAAGGTACTTTTGAAAACTTTACGGAAGGACAATTTGCATTTTATGGAACTACTGATTCAAAAGGAGAAATTAAGATTTTACCTTTAAGAAGTGGGAAATGGATTTTATTAACTAAAGCTACTAAACCATACGAAAATGAAGATTGCGACAAAATATCTTACTCTTCAACTTTAAGTTTTCAAGTTAAATAAAAATCTACAAAAAGAGAAACTTCTCTTTTTGTTCTCTTTTTCGTTTCATATAAGGGAGTTCAAAATAGCCATTTTCTTATCAAACTAAAATAAAGCTAAAACCAATATTGTGGATAGTTTCTATTTTTATCTAAATTATTATAAAACAAACCAATAAGCACTAAAATAACTGTACCAACTAAAGTTGGAAATATCAGATAATCCCAAGATGCTCCTAATAAAAATATTATCAATGGATTTGAACCAGCTGGTGGATGAACAGTTTTTGTAACCATCATTAAAGCTATTGCACTTGCTAAAGCTAAAGCCATACTTATATAATTATCCCCTATAAAATGTAAGAAAAATAGTCCTATTAGTGAAGAGATAAAATGCCCAAAGATAATATTTCTTGGTTGTGAGAAAGGGCTTTTAGGAAAACCAAATAATAAAACACAACTAGCACCAAATGAACCCATAATTAAAAGATTGTCATAAGTTTTTGTTAAATAACCAAGAGTTGCTATTGCTATAAATCCACCGATAAAAGCAAAAAATATCTTTTTTAAACTTGGTATTGGTGCTGATTTCTCATTTTGTCCAGCAAACTTTTTTAAGTAATTATTCATTATTTACCTTTTTATAAACCAAACGATTGTTTGAATAATATATTAAAAAAAAAGATTAGATTAAACTAATCAATTTTTCACCAACTTTTAGATAGTTCTGTGGATTTTCGTATAAATTCATCATCATAATAGCTCCTTGAGTCAATGCAACATACTCTTTTGCAATATTTATTGCTTCAGTTTTGCTATATCTATTTTCAACTATTTTTGTAATAGCATCTTCCCAAGCACTAAAATAGAGTTTAATAATTTCTTTGAACTCCAAATTTTCACTACCAATTTCTAAAGCTAAATTTCCTAATAAACAACCACCTTCGCTATTTAGAAAATAGTCATCAGTTTTTTTTACAAAAAGTTTTATTTTTTCTAAATCACTTAAATTTGTTTGATAAGCAACAGCAAAAATATTTTCTACAAAATAGTTATGAATATATTTTAAAGACTCTATTCCTATCTCATCTTTACTTTTAAAATAGTGATAAATACTTCCTTTTATAAGCCCACACGCCTCAGCTATATTTGCCATAGAGCAGTTGTAATAGCCTTTTGTTTTAAAAAGTTTTATAGACTCTTGTAAAATCTCTTCTTTTGATGTTTTTTTTATTGCCATAATTTTATCCAAACGATTGTTTGATAAAATTGTAGTTATATTAAACTTTGAGGAAACTTATAAATAATATAAGTTTTAAATATTTTCTAAAGCTTCTTCCTCAAATCTATAAGTTTTATGTGCCACTTTTATTAATATACTTTTATCGGCTAAATCTTTAAAAAGTTTAATCAAAGTTGGTTTAGAGATAGAAAATTGTTCCATTATTTCACTATATGAAGCATAAAATTGATTTTTTTTATCAAGATTATTAAAGATATATTTTATAATTTCGACTTGTTTACCATCACTTATTGCTCCGATTGTTTTTACAATATTTTGATTTTTTTTAAGCTCTTTTTCTTGAACTTTTGGTAGTAAAATATCGTGTAAAGTTTCTAAAAGTTCATTTATATTAATAGGTTTTACTATATAGTTTTCAACTTTTAGTTTTATTGCTTCAAGTAAATAATCAGTATCAGTGTGAGCTGTTGTAAGAATACTAGGAATATTTATATCTCTATTTTTAAGGTATTTTAAAAAATTTATTCCATTTTCATTTTCAAGTAAGATATCACTTATTATTACATTTATATTTTTTTCTAAAATTATTTGCATAGCTTCTATTGTTGTTTTGACACTATAAAGTTCTCCAACAAAATCTTCTAAAATATCACTTGTATGTTTTAGTAATTTTTCATCATCTTCGATATATAAAATATTAAAGTTTTTTAAAATATCTAAATTTTTACTCATTTTTCCTCTTTTAATGGTATTGTTATAGTAAAAGAAGTACAAGAGAAAACTCTTTCATCTTTTATTTTATGTTTTATATTTTTACAAGATATTTGACCTCTTAAATGTCTTTCAATAATTTGTTTTGACATATAAAGTCCAATACCAGTTCCTGCACTTTTATATTTTGTTGTGTAGTATGGCTCAAAGATTTTTGGCATAATTTCAACTGGAATTCCACCACCATTATCTATAATATTTACAAATAAAAAATCTTTTTTACTATTTACAACTATTTTTATTATTCTATCATTTTTATCAACATTAGCTATTAAAGCATCTTTTGAATTACTTATAATATTTAAAAAAACATGAGAAAGTTCATTATAGTAACTAAAAATTTCAATATCTTTTTTGATAATTAACTCTAATTTAATACTATCTTTATTTAAAAAATATTTTGAAAGCTCTATAGAGTGTTCAATACAATCTTTAATAAAAAATCTTTTTTTTGCACGACTAGGGTCAAAAAAGTTTTTAAAATCATCAAGAGTATTTGACATATTTTGAGCTAAAAGTAGGGCATCTTTAGTTTTCTCTTCTACAAATTCATTTGTCAATTTCCCAAATTTCATTTTGATTTGAAAACTTTGAATAATCATAGATAGACTTCCTAATGGTTGTCTCCATTGATGAGCGATATTATTTAATAACTCACCAAGACTTGCAAATCTTGCTTGTTGAAACATAATAATATCTTTTTTCCTATTTTTATTAACCTCTTGAGCAATTTTTAACTCTAGCATACTATTTAGCTCTTTTAACTCTTTTGTCTTCTCTTCTACACTTTTTTCTTGGCTTTCATGAATTTTTCTAAAATGAACAGTTATAAAAAGTGATAAAATAAGAGTAAATAGAAGAACTAAAAAAATAGAGATAAATGAGAAAATTGTAACAATATTAAAAATATTGTCTGTGTCTCTTTTTTCATTTATTGCTAAAGTTAAATCATAATTTATTAAACTTGCAAGATATACAGAAATAGCATCTATTTCAAAATTAATTTGTAAGAAATCACTATTTGTGTCATTTAGATTTTTTGTTAAAATAAAAATCTGATCCATTTTTATATCAATATTTTTAATAATATCATCTTGCAAAATACGATTTTCATAAAAGTTATTTGAGTTTAAAATGAACTTTTTTATTATAGTTATTATAAAAATTTTCTCTTCTAAGTTAAGTCCTATTTTATAATTTTGCCAATTTCTTGAAATTAATTCTTTTGCAATTTGTAAAACTTCAATAGTTTGATTATAGTTTAAACTCTTTTCCTCAAAACTATTTAAAGTATCTTTGATGTTGATTTTATAAGTATCTTTTATATTTTCTAAAGCTATTAAGCCTTTTGTTCTTTTTTCAAATAGGATATCAAAATCGTGTTTTAGTGTAAAAATGGAGATTTGAGATAGAATAATTATAAAAAGCATTCCCCCTGCAATAATAAAAATTAAAAAGTTTGTTTTATAGGAGAATTTTAGACTATTGAAGTAGTTTATTATTTTAAATAATAGATTTTTCATTTTAACTCTTTAAAACTATCATCTAAATATTCAAAAAGATAGGTTTGATTTAATAATATTTTATTATGGTATTTTATTTTTATCTCATATAAAAGATTATTTGGTGTATTTTTTAGGGCTTTTATAAACTCTTTTTTTGTTAAATTATGATTTGCTCTTTTTATAGCATCTACTAAAACTTTTGATGCTAAAAAACTCTCAAAAGATAGAAAACCTAATTTTGAATTTGGAGAGTATTTTTGCATAATTTCTTGATACTCTTGTACGATTTTTAGATTTTTATCATTATAATTTGGCACAACTTGAGAAAAAATAATATTTTTTTTATCTGTATTTGTAGATTTTAATTCATTTACAATAGAGTTTGCGTCAGAAAAAGAGATATTACAAAAGATTGTATCTTTTAAAATCTCATCATTTTTTGCTTTTTGTATAAAAAAGCTATTTGCTTTATAAGCTCCAATCATAATAATAGCTTCAGGTTTAGAGTGTTTTATTTCACTAAAAGCATGTTCTATTGATAGTGTATTTCTTTTGTAGCTTCCTGTTGCAACAAGGTTTAGATTCTCTTTTTTTAGTATCTCTAAACTAGAGAGATATCCCTCTTCTCCAAAATCATCATTTTGATAAAATATGGCAATGTTTTTTATCTCTCTTTTCTTTAAATAGCTTATTAGATTCTCTAACTCTTGTTTATAAGAGGCTCTAAAATTTATTAGAGTAGTTAAACTTTCATCTTGTAAAAATTCTGCACCAGAAAATGGTGAAAAGAATAGAATATCTTCATCATAAATTATTGGAAGTATCCTTTTTATTGTTGGTGTTCCAACCATTCCAAAAAATGAAAAAATATTTTTTTGTTGCTTTAATTTTTCCATATTTTCATAAGTTAAATCAGGTTCATATTTATCATCAAGAGCAATAAACTCTATTTTTCTATTTTCCAATAGTTTATTATCATTTGTATATGAAAAATAACTTTTTGTAGCTTCTAAAACAGCATCTCCCCAAGGTTGCATTAGTCCACTAAGTGGCATAGATGAAGCTATCTTAATCTCTTTTTGTGAATATCTTTCCTCTTTTAGAAAAAAATATAAGGAACAAAGAATAAGGATTATTGGTAAAATCTTTTTTAACATAATACATTCTACTAAAGTGTAGATTAAATGTTTTAAATTTATAAAAAAGATTATATTTTAACTATTTAAGTATAATTTAATAATTGTGTCTATAGAATATGGTAAAATATTTTTTACTAAAAAAATAAGGGCATAGGTTATGCAAGAATATATCTACTATAATAAAAATGGGTTGGATTTCCCTTTGAGTGAAAAAATCCAAGTTACTACAAATTTAGATGATTTAGAAGGAAAGAGCTTTCTGATATCAAACTCAAATGAACTAAAAAGTGAATTTATTGCAAATGAGATTGATTTTTACATTAAAAATTCACAAGATAATTTCTCAGACAAAATATCAAATGTTTTAAAACTATATGAGATAAATGGTATTAAGTTTGATTTTGCACAAGATATCTCTCAAGATTTACATATTTCAAACTCTTTAATGGTAGTTTATGAAAATGTAGAAGATTATAATAATTTTGTAAAAAATCTAAAAAAAGATGAATTTGAACTTTATCGAGTTGAAGAGAAACTAATTAAAGAGATTAAAAATAGTATTGGGAATTTTGAAGTTATTGTAAATAGTAATGATAAAAAAATAGTTTTAAATACATCTCAAATTGTTTGGTTTAATCAAAAACTAAAAAAAGTAAAAAAAGGTATTTTTGACCCAAGTTTAACCTCTATAGAAGAGATATTGGAATCTTTAAGAGAGAATATAGATAGTTTTTCATTTAGAAAAACAATAACTTACGATAAATCGATTTGTCAATATCACGAAAGAAAAGATGAAATTTGTTCAAAATGTGAAGAAGTTTGTCCTACAAATGCTATTAGAAAAGATGAAGAGAATAGAAGATTGGTTTTTTCATTAGTTGATTGTATTACTTGTGGTGAGTGTATTAGTTCCTGTCCTAGCGGTGCTTTGAGTAGTGCCGCAACTTCAAGAGATAGCTTATATGAGATAAGTCAATTTTATAAAAAAACAAAACCGTTAATAATATCTTCAAAATCTAATATAAAAGATATCAATGTAGCTTTAAAAATAAATGTTCTTCCACTTTCTATTATTGGAGATATTTTTGATGAGGCTATGTTTTTAACATATCTTCAAGTAAGTGGTTCTCAATTGATATATTTTTCAAATGATATCTCAAAAGGAACTTTTGAAAGTATCAGAATAATAAATGATATTTATATGAAAAAATATGGAAAGATAGCTGTCTATTTAGTAAAAAATATTGATGAGCTTGAAGATGCTTTAGAAAAACAAGAGTTTATTGAAAACTCTTACTATAACTTTAATCAAAGTGATATGAAAAAAAGAGAAATTTTTTCATATAGACTTCAAAATCTTGTAGGAAATGATGATTTAGGAGTAGTTAAAACAGGAGAGCATATTCATTATGGAAGAGTGTTGGTAAATGAAGCAAACTGTACACTTTGTCTATCTTGTGTGGGAGCTTGTAATGTTGATGCTTTATTTGCAAATGAATCTGATTTTACATTAAGAGTAAATCCAAGTTTATGTACAGCTTGTGGATATTGTGAAGCTGTATGCCCTGAAACTGACTGTCTAACTATAAATTATGATGAGTTAGAGTTAAATCCTACTTGGTTTAAAGAGTCTATTTTGGCAAAAGATAAACTTTTTGCTTGTGTTGAGTGTGGAGTTGAGTTTGCTACAACAAAAGCTATTGAAAAAATTGCTCGTATGATGGAGCCTATATTTGCAAAACAAAGTCCAGCAAAAGCTAGAAGTTTATATTGTTGTGCAAATTGTAAACCAAAAGTTATGATAATGGAGGAGTTAAGTAAAAATGCAAAATATACAAATTAACCAAGCTAGACTTTTCGTCTATAATCTTTTATCACTACTTTTTGTAGAGGAGTATACAAAAACAAAGCAAGATGAGATAGTGAAAAATCTTGAGATTTTAAGTAAAAATGCTTTTAGCGATATTGTAGAAAACTCTTCTAAAGAGATTTTAGAAATAATTTCTAAAAAGGGAAAAGGTGAGATTTTCAACCAATATCAAGAGCTTTTTTTAGTACCTTTTGGAGAGTTTATATCTCTTAGTGTTTCGTGGTATCACGAACAAAGAGAGGGTGGAATAATGCAACTAAAAGTAAAAGATGTATTAGCAAAAACAAAAATAAGAAGAGATGAAAACTTTTTTACAGCACAAGAGGATCATTTTGGATTTATCTTTACTCTTAGCTCTTATTTACTTGAAAGACAGTTAAAAGAAGAGATCAAAGAGGATTTACAAAAAGAGCTTTTTATTGAGGTAATAAATCCATATCTTGATAAATTCTTTTTTCGACTAATGGCTACAAAATCTGATATTTATTCAAAAGTTGGGTTGATTTTAGAGAGTTTTTATAATTTTGAAAAAGGTTATTTAGAGGTTTAGACTTTTTATAAAAAGTCCCTTTAAAAACTTAAAGAGTTTTTAAAGGGGCTTTTTACCCTAAATCAAACAAAGGAGTTATCATGGCAGATGAATTAGAACAACGAAGACAATTTATCAAAAGAGCTGGTATAGCTGCTACTGTTTTAGCTGGATCTGTTGTTGCAACTGCTGCTACGACTGAAAGACAAGACAGAGGTGCAAACAGCAACAAAGGTAACGGTGTAGTTGTAGGAAGATCAAATAAAAAAGAGATTTTATACAAAAAATCAGCGGCTTGGGAAGAGTTTTATAAAGCTGCACACTAGTAGGAAAATTTAAAAAAGGAGGATAGTATGGGAGCAAATAGCTTTGGTAGAAGAACATTTTTAAAAATGGCTTCACTAGCGACTGCTTTTACAGCTACATCTGCTTTTGCAAATACAAATAAAGTTTTAAGAGATGCAACAGAGGAAGAGGTTAGAAATCCATTCCCTGGTTCAAAGCTTGTAAAAACTATTTGTACACATTGCTCAGTAGGTTGTGGTGTAATTGCTGAAGTTCATAATGGAGTTTGGGTAAGACAAGAAGTAGCTCAAGATCACCCAATTAGTAGAGGAGGACACTGTTGTAAAGGTGCTGATATGATTGATAAAATCAGATCAACAAATAGATTACAGTATCCAACACAAAAAATTGCTGGAAAATGGAATAGAGTATCATGGGATGATGCTATGACAAAAATCTCTAATAAACTTTTAGAGTTAAGAGAGAAATTTGGACCAGATTCAGTAATGTTTTTAGGTTCAGCAAAAACAAGTAATGAGCAAGGATATTATATTAGAAAATTTGTTTCAATGTTTGGAACAAATAATATAGATCACCAAGCTAGAATTTGACATAGTCCAACAGTTGCCGGTGTGGCAAATACATTTGGATATGGAGCTATGACAAATCACTTAGGAGATATGCATAAATCTAAAGCCATTATAATTATTGGTTCAAATCCTGCGGATAATCATCCAATTGCAATGCAACATATTTTAAAAGCTAGAGAGCAAAATAATGCAAAAATTATTGTAGTTGATCCTAGATTTACAAAAACTGCTGCTAAATCAGACCTATATTGTAGAATAAGAACAGGAACTGATATTGCATTCTTATACGGAATGATTAGATTAATCAGAGAAAATAGATGGTATGATGAGAAATTTTTAGCAAATAGAGTTTATGGTGTTGAAGAGATATTTAAAGAGTGCGAAGAGTACACACCTGAACATGTTGAAAATATAACGGGATTACCAAAAGAGAGTTTAATTCAAGCTGCAACACTTCTAGCAAGTGCAGATCCTGCATGTTTGATTTGGAATCAAGGATGGACTCAACATACAATTGGTTCTTCAAATACAAGACTTGGTTCAATTATGCAATTAATTTTAGGAAATCTTGGAAAACCAGGTGGTGGATGTAATATTTTAAGAGGACACGATAATGTTCAAGGTGGAACAGATGTTGGATGTTTAGCTGATACATTACCAGGATATTATGGTTTAGCTGAAGGTTCTTGGAAATATTTTGCAAAACAGTGGAAAGTTGATTATGAGTGGTTAAAAGGAAGATTCAAATCAAAAGAGCTTATGGAAGCTAGAGGAAATACACTTTCACTTTTTGCTGATGGAGTTTTAAAAGAAGAGAATGCAAAATATAATGGTGGAAGTCCAATTAAAGCACTTGTTTGTATAGGAAATGGTATTTCTACAGTAACAGATGTAAAAAGAATAAAAGATGCACTAGATAAACTAGATTTAGTTGTATTTATAGATCCTTATGTAAATGATGCTGCTGTTATTACAACAAGAACAGATAATCTATTCTTGTTACCTGCTGCTTCACAAGTAGAGACTTCAGGAACTGTTGTAAATACAGGAAGAAGTGTTCAATGGAGAAGTAAAGTAGTTGAACCTTTATATGAAGCAAGAACAGACCATGAGATTTTATTTGATTTTGCAAAAAGAATGGGATTTTATAATGAACTTGTTGCAGGTATGGGTAAAGGAGATAATTTCCAATGGCCAGAAGATGCGACAAATGAGATTGCTAAAGCTTTAAAAACTATTGGAATGACAGGTGTTACAGCTGAAAGAATTAAAAAACAGCAAGAGAACTGGCATCTATTTAATAATACTACACTTCAAGGAACAGGAGAATTTAGTAAAGAGTATTATGGATTACCATGGCCATGTTGGACAACTTCACACCCAGGAAGCCCTGTTTTATATAATATAGATTTACCAGTAAGCCAAGGTGGTATGGGATTTAGAGCAAATTTTGGACTTGAAAAAGATGGAGTAAGTTTACTTGCAGCTGAAGGAAGTTATCCAAAAGATTCAAAAATTAAAGGTGGATATGCTGAGATAACAGCAGCAAATATTGAAAGTTTAGCTGGAATTACTCTAAGTGAAGAAGAGAAAAAATTAGTTGAAGGTAAAAATTGGAAAAATGATGATAGTGGGCTTTTAGTAAAATATGCTATTGAAGCAGGACTTGTACCTTATGGAAATGCAAGAGCTATGACTATTGTTCCATCATTTACAGACCCAATTCCAAAACACAGAGAACCATTACACTCATTTAGACCAGATTTAATTGAGAGATATCCAGCGACTAAAGATAAAACAAATCACTGGAGAGTTGATGTTCCTTATGAGTCAAGACAAAATGAACAAGTTTGGGTAAATGATTTCCCTATAAATATTGTTTCTGGAAGAGTTGTTGAACATATGGGAACAGGAACAGAGACAAGAGCATCTCATTATCTAGCAGAGTTAAGTGGAGAAATGTATGGGGAGTTACACCCAAATACAGCTGCTAAACTTGGAATTAAACACGGGCAGATGATGTGGGTTTATGGAACAAAAGGTGGAAAAATAAAGATTAAATGTAAAGTTAGTCTAAGAGTAGGTGAAGATTCAGTATTCTTACCTCAAAACTTCTCTGGAGTTTGGAGTGGAGAAAACTTAGCATATAGGTATCCAGATAGTACAGCACCGTATGCACTAGGAGAAAACTCAACACAAGTTACAAGTTATGGATTTGACCAACAAACAGCTTGTCCAGAGACAAAATGTTCTTTAGTTAGAATTGAAAAAGCGTAAAGGAAGTAGTCATGAGTAATAATAATGTAGATTTTTCAAGTATGAAATTTTATTGTGATGAAAACCTTTGTATTCACTGTAATGGTTGTGTTGTTGCTTGTAAAGAGGCACATGAAGTTCCTGTTGGTGTAAATAGAAGAAAAGTTATAACTGTAAATGAAGGTATGGTTGGAAAAGAGTTCTCTATTTCTATGGCTTGTATGCATTGTGATGATGCTCCTTGTCAGCAGGTTTGTCCAACAGATTGTTTTTATATAAGAACAGATGGAATTGTTTTACACGATAAAGATAAGTGTATTGGTTGTGGATATTGTCTATTTGCTTGTCCTTTTGGAGCTCCACAGTTTCCTCAAGATGGTGCATTTGGTACAAAAGGGAAAATGGATAAATGTACAATGTGTGCAGGAGGTCCACAAGAGACTAATACACCTACTGAGTATAAAAAATATGGACAAAATAGAATTAGTGAAGGAAAAGTTCCTATGTGTGCTTCAATGTGTTCAACAAAAGCTTTACTTGTTGGTGATGCCAATGAAATTGCTAAAATTAAAACATATAGAGCAGTATCAAAAGGAAAAGGATTAGCTACTCCTTCATATGGTTGGTAAGGAATAATTTATGGAAAAAAGCTCATTTATGAAAAGAAATGGAGCGTATATATATACTCTTTTAGGTCTTGGACTTGTAGGGTTTGTATTTGTAAATTTTATGATGATTATGGATTGGGGATACTTATTTAAGTACACAATTCATGTTTTAACAGGTGGAAGTATTGATGGTATTATAGTTCCAGCAGATACTCACTATAAAGAGATGGTAAATAAAGCATTTGGACCAGAATATAGGGCAATTGCTCCTGAAATTATAAGAGCTAGTAATGAAAGACAACTTTATATTTGGTGGGTTTTTGTTGCTGAAATTGCAATATTTTGTTATATGTATGCAGTTTATGGAAGAAAAGAGGCAATTATTACTAAACCAAATGATGAGGTTCAAGTATTTACAGTTGTACATAGAGCTATAATTTGGTTAAATGTACTTATTATCATAGCTTTAATTATTACAGGTTTTAATATAACTTGGAGTTTAAGAAGTGAGGGTGGATATATTCCTTTTATTTTAAGAGGAACACATGAAGTAACTGGTCTTTTATGGTTTCCAATTTGGTTATTAATGACTATTATTGCATTTAAAGATTTAAAAATTTTATCAAGAAATAGTTTAATAGCTAAAATAGTTCTTCCAGGGAAATATAAACCTATGAAGAGAATTATATACATAGTATTTGTTGCTATGGGAGCTGGATTACTGTTTAGTGGGTTTTTAATTTGGTTTATTCATCCAGATGCTTATACAAATGCCCACTATATTCAGTTTAAAAGAGCTTTATTATATGTTCATTTTGGTTCTAGTGTTTTAATTATGTTCTTTTTAATGGATTTTGTATATTCAACTTTAGTTGCCATAAAAGGTAATTTAAAAGGTTTAATTACAGGAAAATATCCAAGAGAGTTTTTAGAACAACTAGCACCTGATGTATTAGAAGATATAGAAAAAAAAGAGAAGGAAAATAGATGACTGCTCTTTTAAGAACTGAGGCCTTAGCCTCAGCCTTTTTGAAAAAAGAGAATAACAATACAAAAAAAGTTATTGTTGAGAAATTTTTTGAAGATAGTTTTGAGAGTTTTGAAGATTTTGTTATAAAAGATGAGAAGATAGATTTTTATTTAAATGGTGAAAAGCTAATTTCAGTAATGAGTATAAAAGAGCATCAAGATGCTCATATTATAGGATTTTTATTAAGTGAAGCAGTAATTTCTAGCTTTGAAGATATTAAATCATTAAAAATTAGTGAAGATGGTTTGAGTGTTTTTGTTAAAGCAGATATTTCAAATATCGCTTATGAAAACTTATTTAAACAAAAAACATTGACTTCAGGTTGTTGTGTAGGAGTTACTGGAAATGCTGAAAAAGCTTTTGATTGTTCTTTTATATCAACACAATATAGTCTAAAATCTACTCAAATTTTAAAGCAAATGAGTGAATTTAATAAATCTTCAAAGCTCTTTGATGATACAGGATGTGTGCACAAAGCAAGAATTGTTTTAGAAGATGGAACTTATTTTGAAACAGAAGATATAGGACGACATAATGCTATTGATAAGGTTATTGGTCTTGTAACTTTAAGTAAAAAAGATTTAAAAAAGAGTGTTTTATATGTAACTGGAAGATTATCAAATGAGATGGTTGTAAAGTGTGTTATGCACAAAATTCCAATAGTTGTATCAAAAGCAGCTGTTACTTTTGAAGGTATAAAAGCAGCTTCTGAGCATGGAGTTACACTTATAGGATTTGCAAGAGAGCATAGAATGAATGTCTATACTCATAGTGGAAGAGTTTTGATTGATTAGGTTGAATTTTTTACAATATAATCCAATAAAACTGGATTTAAATCAAAATCTAAGTTTGGATAGTTTAGTTTCAAATTTAGAATTTGAAGCTCTTTGTAAAGATTTTTTAAACCATTTTGGCTTTAAAAAATTAAAAACTTTCTCTTTTTCAAAAGAGGGATTTTTAACTCTACTTCTATCTTTAAGAGATAAAAGAATTGCTATTTGCAGAGGTGAAAGTGAAGCTTTAATTCAAGCAGCTAAATTATATGAAGATTTAGGATTTAATCTTACATATCTAAATTTAAAAAAAGATGGAAGTATAGATTTAAATGAGCTTAAAAATGATGACTTTGACTATATTTTTATCTCTTCATATATTATGGATACATTTTTAAAAATAGATTTAAATGAAGTAAAAAATATTTCAAATGCAAAAATTATTTCAAATGCGAGTGCAGATTTTAGCCCTTTGAGTGATATTATATATTTTGATAATTATAAATTAAGTGGTTATTCTTTGAGTTCAATTCTATTTTTTAATGATGATAGTTTTACTCAAGAGTTTATAGGTTTCACAGATAGCTTGGCAATTTATTCTTGTTTTAAGTCATATAAAAATATAGAAAAAGATATTAATATAAAAGATATTTTTCTAAATAAACTAAAAGAGAAATTTAAAGAGAATATCTATTTTTTTGTAGATAATAGTAAAACTTTAAATAACTCTTTTCATATAGCTTTAAAAAGTATAAAAGCAAGAGATTTAATAAGAACTTTAGCTTTTGAAAATATTTTTTTATCAAATGGGGAAGGGTGTAGTTTAGGAGTTTCAAAACCTTCAAGAGTTATTTTGGAGATGGGATATGATGAACCTCAAAGTAGAAATGCTCTAAGTTTTAGTTTTAATGAAAATTTTAGTGAAGAAAAAATAGATTTTATAGTAGATACAATATATAAAAAATATCTACAAATAAGAAGTTTTGAGGAGTGAATATGAAAAAGAGATTAAATTATGTCGATTTTAGCGAAGCTTGTAAAAGTAGCTTAGAACTTTGCAGTAGTATAGAAAAGTCTGTAGAAAAAAGTGAAATAATTTCTAGTTTAGACTCTTTGGGAAGAGTTTTATATAAAGATATTGTTTGTATAAAAAATCTTCCATCTTTTGATAACTCTGCTATGGATGGATTTGCTTGTAGGATAGAAGATCTTGGAAAATTTTTAAAGATAAAAGATACTATTTTTGCAGGAGATAAAAAAGAGTTAGAAGAGCTTAAAAGTGGGGAGTGCTATAAAATAATGACAGGAGCAAAAGTTCCTAAAAATGTTGATTTAATTGCTCCTTTTGAAATTTGTGAAACTTTAGAAGATAGTGTAAAAATACCAGAAAATATCAAAATTGGTTCAAATATTAGATTAAAAGGAGAAGAGCAAAAAAAGGGTAGTACTCTTTTAAAAAAAGGTGAAAAAATCACATCTTCTCATATTGCAATGTTGGCTTCGCAAGGAATTATGGCAATAGAAGTTTATAGAAAAATTCAAATAGCTATTATTTCAAGTGGAAATGAGTTAAAAGAGCCTTGGGAAATGACAAATGAAGATGAGATTTATAATATAAATGCTTTTTTTCTAAAATCATTTTTACAAGAGCACCATTTTAGTTCAAATTATTGTGGAGTTGTACCAGATGATTTTTCTAAAAGTGTTGATTTTATAGAGAGTTTAAAAGATTTTGATGTGATTATTACAAGTGGTGGGATATCTATGGGAGATGCAGATTTTCTTGCAAATGCTTTTTTAGAGTGTGGTTTAAAAATTGCTTATCATGGAGTAAATATAAAACCAGGTCGTGCTATGATGACTGGAATTATGGGAAAAAGTTTGGTTGTGGCACTTCCTGGAAATCCACTAGCCAGCATTATAAATGCCTATATTTTTCTTCTTCCTCTACTAAAAAAACTTCAAGGTGAAACAAATATTTATCACGATTTTATAGAGTGTAAAAACAAAAAAAGTTTTAAAGTAAAAGAGCAAAGAGTTGAATCTATTTTAGGAAGAGTAACAAATGGAGTTTTTGAAGTTACAAGAGATAATAAATATGGTTCAGCAATGATAAGTGCAATATATGAAAGTAATGCTTTAATGCTATCAAGTGGAGCTAAAAGTGAAATACAAGAGAGTGAATTTATAAAAGTTTTAGAGTTTAATAAAAAGTTTGTAGGTGAGAAAATCAATTTTCTAAATTAAAAATTAGGAGAAAATCTCCTAATTTCTATTTATATACATCTTTTGTTTGGCTCTCATACCAAGCATAAGCATATTTTGCTTCAAGAAGTCTTATATGTCCATCTGGATCTTGTTCAGGACTTACTCCTCCAGCTCCATTTACACTCTCTATTTTATCATCGTGAGCATTGTAAACAGCAGCTATAGAAATTCCATAATTTGGACTTAATAAACTATAACAAGTATTTGCAAGTTTTGGAGGGTTTACTATCTCTTTATTTGCTAAAATTCTTGCTATTTGCATTGCTACAACTTTCCCTTGTGTACTTGCACTAAATGCAGATTTTGGCATTGGTGCTGCATTTGAAGCATCTCCAATAACATGTACATTTTTTACAAGTTTTGATTCAAATGTTTTTGGATGAATTGGACACCAATCACCTTCAACTAATCCAGAATCAAATGCTAATTGAGATGCTTTTTGATTTGGAATATAGTTTAAAACATCTGCAACAACTTCTTCATCTTCTGTTACAACAACTTTTTTAGCTGGATCAACACTAATTACTTTTCCACCAAATTGAGCTGCTCTCCACTCAATCATATCTCCATAAAGTTCTTTCCAACCATTTGTAAATAGAACTTGTTTAGAGAATTTATCTTTTTGATCTAAAATGATAATTTTAGAGTTTGGTTTATGTGTTTTTAGATAATAAGCTACAAGTGAAACTCTCTCATATGGTCCAGGAGGGCATCTAAATGGATCAGCAGGAGCAACCATTACAAAAGTTCCACCATCTTTCATATTTTCAAGTTGTTTTTGTAAAATTATTGTTTGCTCTCCAGCTTTTACTGCATGTGGTGCTAATTTTTGATTTTGTTCTGTGTAACCTTTTTCAAATTTAAAATCAATTCCAGGGCTTACAATAGCTCTTGTATAGCTGATAATTGAACCATTTTCTAAAATTACACTGTTTGTTGCTCCATCAATCTTTTTAACTTTTGCATATATAACTTTTATATTATGTTTTTTTTCTAAAGTTGATAAATCTTGTTTTATAAAATCTATTTTTTCCATACCAGCTATTACAGCATTTGAGAATGGACAAGTGTAATACTCTTTATTTTGTTCGATTAAAACAATCTCTACATTTGTATCAAATCTTCTTAAATATCGTGCAGCAGCTGCTCCACCAAAACCACCACCAACAATAACAACTCTTTGTTTATTAGCTGGAATTGTTGCTAAACTATTTGATAAACCACTACAAGCAGCAAAAGATAGAGCAGTTGCTCCTAAAACTATTTTTCCAAAATCTCTTCTATTTAACATAATTTATCCTTTTTACTTATTTAACTTTTGAAAAGTAGTAAGATAGTTGCTCAAGCTCTTCATCAGTGAAACCTTTTGTGTGCTTTTGCATCATATAAGTATCAACTCTTTTTCCAGCTTTATAATCAAGCAGTGTTTGATACATATAGTTTTTATCAAGTCCTGCAATAACTGGAATTGCACTTGTTGATTTTCCATCTGTTCCATGACAATTTGCACATGATAGTGATAACATCTCACCTCTTACAGGATTATAATCTACTGCAAAAGATAAGCTAGATAAACAAACAAATAAAAATGCGAGTTTTTTCATCTTTTCTCTCCTAAAATAATTTCCTAGAATTTATATTAAGAAGTATAAACTTAATCGCTATTTAATAAAATAATTGAAAAATAATAAGAAAAACTAAACTATTTTTATGTAACAAAATTACTCATTTTTTATATATAAGATTATAGAAAAATTATTATATTACATTCTGTAATATTTTTGATAAATTATAAAATTTTATAATATAATTTTACTATGTTTATCCATATAGATTTAGATTGCTACTTTGTATCAGCTCATAGAATACTTGATAAAACTCTTTTAAATATTGCAGTTGCTGTTGGAGGAAGAAATGGAAATGATATTTTTTCAACTGAGAGATTAAACCGAAAAGTTTCAATAAATAGAGCTAGTTTTTCAAGTAAAATAATTAGTTCAAATATAAAAAATGATAAAGATTATTTTATTGATGAAAATGGAAGAATTAGAGGAATAATAACTACAGCATCTTATGAAGCAAGAGCTTTTGGTGTAAAAACTGCTATGAGTGTAAATGAAGCTTTAAGAATTTGTCCACATCTAAAAATGATAGCTCCAAATTATGAGTTATATGATAATTTATCAAATAAATTAAAAGAGTTATTAGAGTTTGAAATACCTCTAATTGAACAATTTTCAATAGATGAATTTTTTGGAGATTTAAGTGGTTTTGTAGAAGAAGATGAAGCTTTAGAGTTTGCGAAAGTTTTAAAAGAGAAAATTTTTGAGAAATTAGGATTACCAGCTTCAATTGGAGTTGCTCCGACTAAATATTTATCAAAGTTAATGACAAATTTTGCTAAGCCAAATGGTGTAAAACTTTTAAAAAAAGATAATATTGAAGATTTTACAAAAGATATTTTAATAGAAAATTTTACAGGGATTGGAAAATCTTTATGTGAAAAATTAAGAGGTTATAATATTAAAACTTTAGGAGATATTAGAAAGAATCAAAAGCTTCTTTACTCTTTTGGAAAAATAGGAATGGATACTTATAATCGAGTTTGTGGAATTAGAGATAATAAATTAACTATAAATAAAGAGAGAAAATCTTTAGGAATAGGGCGAAGTTTTGATACTATTTCCAATAGAGAAGAGATTAAAAGAAGAGTTATTATTTTAAGTAGATATTTGAGTTTTATAGTAAAAAAGGAGAGACAAAATCCACTTTCATATCAAATTCAAATAAGATATGATTCAAATATTTTGTTAAAAGCTCAAGAAAATACAAATAAGATTTTTAATGAATTTGATTTTAAATCTTCAATGCTTAGATTATTTAAAGAGGCTGATAAACATAAAAATCATGGAATAATACAGCTTTATATAACAGTTTTTAATTTTACAAAGAAAAATGAACATACTTTTAATCTTTTTGAATATGAAGATGATTTAAAAAAAGATGTTTTAGGACAAAAGATGCAAAATCTTAGAGAAAAATTTGGTGTAGATATTGTAAAAAGTGCTTATGAACTTAGAAAGTAAAATATTTGAAAGATAAAATCCTTCAAATATTTTATTTGAAATTAACCAACTTTTGTAATATAACTCAGAACTATATAAATACCTGCTCCCATTAAAGCTGTAACAGGTAAAGTAAAAATCCATGCCATTAAAATTGTCTTAATAGTCTTTTTTTGTACTCCGCCATCTGGTTCAGCAACCATAGTTCCAGCAACAGCACTAGAAACAATATGTGTTGTACTAACAGGGGCATGAGCAAAGTTTGCTAATAAAATAGTTACCATTGCCATTGCTTGAGATACTGCACCTTGCATATGATTGATTGGTTTAGAACCAATTTTTTCTCCAATAGTAAGAACTACTCTTTTATAACCTATCATAGTTCCAATTCCTAGCATTAATGCAACTGCAAAAATTACCCAAAATGGTACATATTCAGTTGAAGTAATCATCTGTTTTCTTTGATCTGCAATATAATCAGATTTGTCTTTATCTATTAATTTATAAGCTCTTTCAACTTGCCCAAAGAAGTTATCAGAACATAAAACTGCTGTATGCATTTTCCATCTATCTTCTTTTGAAAGTTCAGAATATGATTTTAATCCATCTAATTTTTTAGAAATTTCTAGTGTTGTGTTATATACTTGATTAACATTACACTCTGCAATTTTATTTTTTATTTTTAATGCACTAATAAGTCGTTTTTCATCTAAAAGTTTTGTAAGAGTGTCATTATTATCTGCATAAAATTTTGCTAGATTTGCTGCACTATCTCTAGTTTGCATAATTTTGTATTGGTGAGCTTCCATATTTAAAGCATAATAAGTTGGCAAAATTCCAATAAGAATAATCATAATAAGACCTATCCCTTTTTGCCCATCATTAGAACCATGTGCAAAACTAACTCCTGCACCAGTTGCTATAATTCCAGTTCTCATCCAAAAATTTGGTTTCTTTTTTTTATCTGCACTAGGTGTTTTGAAAAACTTTGGATGTTTAACAATCTTTCTAGAAAGTTTCATAATTAAGAAAGCAAATCCAAAACCTAATAAAGGAGAAAGAGCTAAAGCAGTTAAAATACCATAAACAACTTTCCAATTTACACTTTGAGAAAAAGTAAATCCATTCATCATACCAAAAGCAATACTAACACCTACTATTGAACCAATTAGTGAGTGTGAACTAGAAACTGGTAAACCAAAATACCATGTTCCTAAATTCCAAATAACAGCAGATATTAATAATGAAAAAATCATTACTAAAGTAGCATTTTGATTTGAAGATACCATTATATCAAGTGGTAATAAATGTACAATGACATAAGCAACACCAATTCCCCCTAAAACAACTCCCAAAAAGTTCATAATTCCAGCCATAATAACAGAGTATCCAGCTTTCATAGAATTAGTATATATAATCATTGCAACAGCGTTTGCTGTATCATGAAAACCATTAATCATTTCATAAAATAATGCGATACTCAAGGACAAGAGTAATAAAACTATTGCAAAGTTATCAATATTATTTAAAGCATCCCACAAGACAGACATTTGGATATCCCCAATTTAAGTAAAAATATGTTTAGTTTTAATTAAAAAACTAAAAGAACAATATTATATTCTAGTTTAACTTTTAAATCTTTCATTTTTTGATTTTATTTGTATAATAACTAAATATAAAGCTTATAAACTCTAAAATTAAACATAAAAAGATAAAGGAAAAATTATGGCATATATTTTACAAGTAGATTTTCCACATGATGGAATTTTTGGTGAAGAATTTTCAAAAGCATTTATAGATTTGGCAAATGACATTGCAAAAGAGGAAGGACTTTTATGGAAAATTTGGACTGAAAATAAAGATGAAAAGAGTGCAGGTGGAATATATCTTTTTTCAAATAAAAATGATGCAAAAAGATATTTGGATAAACATAAAGCTAGATTAGAAGATTTTGGATATAAAGATATAAGAGCAAAAATTTTTGATGTGAATTTATCTTTAAGTAAAATTTGTAAGGCAGATTTTATTAAATAAAAAAAGGATATGTTTAAAACATATCCTTTGACAAAATAGAATTAAAACTACTCCATAAAAGAGATAGTTTTATAAAACTCTCTATATTTTGTATCCCCTTCATCTCTAGCTTTCATAGCAGCTCTTGGGTGTTCATTTAGCTGACCTGTTATCATATATGGAATACTATATCCCCAATCAAGTTTTTTTTCTAAATCAACTATATAATTTTCTATAAACTCTAAAACAGGCATCTGTTTATATTTTGGATTTTTTAAAAATCCTAAAAGAAGTTCTAGTGGACAATTACCAGCACCTCTTCCTAATCCTGAAACTGTAACATCAAGAAAACTTGCACCATAAATCATGGCTTCTAAAGTATTTGCATAAGCTAGTTGAAGATTGTTATGAGCATGAATTCCAACTTTTTTTCCTGATTTTTCTGCAAAACTTAGATATTTTTCAGTTAGTTTTCTAATTTGTTCAGGGTAAAATGAACCAAAACTATCAGCAATATATATAACATCAACAGGTGTTTTTGCAAGTTGCTCTAAAACTTCATCAAGTTCATCATCAAAAGATTTTGAAATAGCCATAATATTTACAGTTGTTTCATAGCCTTTTGCATGAGCATCTTCTATTAATTCAATAGCTGCTGGGATTTGATGAATATATGTAGCAATTCTAATCATATCTACAACACTCTCACTCTTTGGTCGAAGCTCCTCTTTTAGGCTTCTTCCAATATCACTCATAACAGCAATTTTTAAATTTGTATTGTTTTCTCCAACAATTCTTCTAATATCTTGCTCTTTACAGAAGTTCCAAGGACCATACTCATCTTCACTCATAAGTGTAGGAGATACATTTTTACCAATCTCCATGTAATCAACACCACTAGCAACACACATTTCATAGTGTGCTTTTACAAATTCATCGGTAAAATGAAAATTATTTACAAGTCCACCATCTCTAATAGTACAGTCAAAAACTTTTAAATCTTCTCTTACGCTTAAAATTGTCCCTTTTTTTTCTAGCATATCTTTCCTTAAATTTTTAATGATAAATTTTATCCTAATGTAACAAAAATTTTTATTAATATGATTTAAGCTTTAAAACATCTTCTATTTTTTCATAACTATAAATATGAAAATCAGCTACTCTCTCATTTATAGCATTTACAGCCATTCTATCTGCTAGTTCATTTCCTTCTACTCCATTATGCCCTTTTACATGCTCTAAAATAAGCTGTTTTTTTAGTTTTTCATATAGAGTGTGAGCTTCAATAATCAACTCAAGATTTTTTATCTCTCCACCTTTTTTACTCCAATTATTTTTTTTCCAAGAGTATGCCCAAGTAGAGATACAATCTATGGCATATTTAGAGTCACTAAAAATATAAATTTGCTCTTTAAATCCACTTTGTGAAGCTATAATTAAAGCCTGATATAAGGCATTTAATTCTGCTATATTGTTTGTTCCATTTTCTACATAAGCACCATAGAGTAAAACAGGTCTATTTTTATTTGAATAAATAGCTATTCCACTTCCAGCAGGTCCAGGATTTCCACTACAAGCTCCATCACAATAAATATGTAAAGTTTCTTCATCTTCTAAGTTTTTATTTTCATCTTTTATTTCGTTATTTTTAATATTTTTGGGTGTAAAAACTTTTGCATTTATGTTGTTGTATTCTAAAACCATATGATAGTTATTGATTATTTTATTGCATATTTCAATATTTTCAATACTTTTTAAAAGCATAAGAAGATTTTTGTTATTTTTTGTAACATCTTTTTGTAAAGCTATATTTTTCCAGTTTTTTATATCTTCACCAAAGATTTCTAAAATCTCAAATTGACTTTGTGTTAAAGTACCGTTATTTTCGATAAGGTCTAAAAAGTTTTTGTCTAATTTCATAATAATGTTTCTTATAATAAATTTTTAAAAATTATTCTACAAAAAATTTGCATATTTTTGGCTTTCTAAATAGATTTAATTTAGTTAATATATTAAACAAAACAAAATATAGGAAGAAAAAATGTTGTCAAAACTCTCTATAAAACAGAAGCTAATTTTAATTATGCTAATTCCTCTTGTTGTAGTTATTTTATTAGCTGCAAAACTATCACTAGATTCTTATTTAAGTGCAAAAAATCTTAAAGCTTTAGATGATGTTGTTGTTTTATCCACAAAAGTTGGTGCATTAGTTCATGAAACTCAAAAGGAGAGAGGAATGACAGCAGGATTTATTGGAAGTAAAGGTGAAAAATTTAAAACAGAACTTCCTGCTCAAAGAACTTTAGTTGATGAGAGATTAAAAGATTTGAATAATTTTTTATCTATATTTGATAAAACAAACTATAAAAGTGATTTTATAAGTAATTTGGAAAATAGTTTAAAGAATTTAGAAAAGATAGAAGAGATTAGAAAAAATGTAAATAGTTTTTCTATAAAAGCTCCTGTTGCTATTGAGTATTATACAACTACAAATGCCTATTTATTAAATATTTTAAGTTCTGTTATAAAAATTTCAGATAATGCAAATATCTCAAAAGAGTTAATCTCTTATATGAGTATTTTACAAGCAAAAGAGCAAACTGGAATTGAAAGAGCTGTTGGAACAAATACTTTTGCACAAAATAAGTTTACAGAAGGTTTAAAAGCAAAATTTTATACAGTTATAGCAGAACAAAATGTATATACAAACCAGTTTTTTAAAATAAGTAGTAAAGAATCAACAGATTTTTATGATAAAACTGTTGTTGGGAAATCTATAGAAGCTGTTCAAGAGATGAGAAAAGTGGCACTTTATCAAAATATAGAAGAGAATTTTAATGTAGATCCAAATTTATGGTTTAATGAAATAACTTTAAAAATTAATTTACTCAAACAAGTTGAAGATTTTGTATCAAATCATTTGGTAGTTGAGATTGAAAAAGAGCTTGCAATTGCAAATAAGAATATGATTATTTTTGGTCTTTTAAGTATTTTTGGTATAGGAATTACAATGATTCTTGCAAGAACTATAGCTTTTACAATTTTAATTGATGTTGCTAGTGTTAGAAGTGGAGTTGAAAATTTCTTTGCATTTATTAATTTTGAGAAAGATGATATTAAATTAATTAATGTTGATTCAAAAGATGAATTAGGAATGATGTCAAGAATTATTAATGAAAATATTGAAAATACTAAAGCAAATATTCAAAAAGATAGAGCTTTAATAGCTGATACTATTAGAGTTGCAAATGAGATAAATAAAGGTCATTTGAATGTTAAAATAGAGTTAGGTTCAAATAATCCAGCACTAAATGATTTAAAAGATATTATAAATGAAATGTTAGGAACTTTAAATACAAATATCTCTAATATTTTAAAAGTTTTAACTTCTTACTCAAAATTTGATTTTAGACCAAAATTGGCTGATAATGATTTAGAAGGAATTATAGAAGAACTTGAAAAAGATATTAATGTTCTAAGAGATGTAATTACTCAAATGTTAGTAGAAAACAAAAATATTGGATTGACATTAAGTCAAAATGCTTTGACATTAAGTTCAAATATGCAAAATATTGCAACTGCTGCAAACTCTCAAGCAGCTAGCCTTGAAGAGACAGCAGCAAGTTTAGAAGAGATAACTTCAAATATTACAAATAATACTCAAACAACTTCAAAAATGGCAAGTTATGGAGAGAAAGTTAAAGAGGCTATAAAAATTGGTCAAGATTTGGCAAATAGAACTGTTGCTTCTATGGAAGATATAAATAAACAAGCTTTATCAATTAGTGAAGCAATTACAGTAATTGACCAAATAGCATTCCAAACAAATATTTTATCTTTAAATGCAGCAGTAGAAGCAGCAACAGCAGGAGAAGCAGGAAAAGGATTTGCAGTTGTTGCCCAAGAAGTGAGAAATTTAGCAAGTAGAAGTGCTGAAGCTGCAAATGAGATAAAAAGGATAGTTGAATTAGCAACAACTAAAACAAAAGAGGGGAGTCTTATTGCAAATGAGATGATTAGTGGATATGAAAATTTAAATGAAAATATTTCAACAACAATAGATTTAATTCAAAATGTAACTCTTGCTTCTAAGGAGCAATCAGCTGGAATGGTTCAAATAAATGATGCTGTTAATAATCTTGATCAAATAACTCAAAGAAATGCACAAAATGCAGGAGTTGCAAATGATATTGCACAACAAACACTAAAAATATCTAAAGAGATTATTGAGCAAGTAAATTCAAAAGAGTTTGAAGGAAAATAGTTAAAAAAAAGAGAGTTGATTTTATGGAATATAACTCTCTTTATTGTTTATAAATTTTGTTGTATAAAAAAGTTCTCTTAAAAATAAAACTAATGAAATAACCAAACAACTCATAGCTAAAATAAATAGAATTGCTATTAAAAAAGTATATTCAAAATGGAAAAATGAGCTAAAAAATATTGTGATAATTACAAGAGCCACTAAAAGTCCTGTTGTTGTTCCAAAAAATATAGCACGATTTGTATTATTCATTCTCATAGTTAAGAAATTTCTTCTTGATTTTATCATAGCTGAGAGTTCGTTATCTATTAATCCTTGTTCTTTTTTATCGCTTTCAAATTTATCTAGTTTATCAACTTTATCTATAATTCGAACTAATCTTCCTGTAAAAACATTTAAAAGTCCAGCTACACCTGCTAATAAAAAAACAGGTGCAACAGAGAGTTGAATCATACTTGAAATTGAGTTTATTTCATTTATAGTTATCACTATTTCGCTTCATCAATAATTTTTAAAAGATCTTCTTGAGTTGTTTGAGCTAATTCAATTAAATCTGGATTTATATCATCAACTAATTGAGCAACAGAGTTTAAAGCTATATTTGTTTTTCCATCTTGAGTATAAACAGCAATTTTACAAGGCATAATACAAGATAAAGTTATATCTTCATTTAAAAAAGCTTCGGCTACATTTGGACTGCAAATATCTAAAACCTGACAATCTTCATTTAATTTTTTCCCTTTAGATTGTAAAGTCTCCTTTATATTATGTATATGTAATACTCCAAATTTATGGTTTGGTGCAATCTCTTTGATACTATCAACTACTTCTTGAACACTTTTGTTTGAAACTTCAATATACTGCATATTTTTTTTCCTTTTAATATTTTCTTGATTATAACGAATTAATTTTTATAAAACTTTAATATATTTATTTATATGATTATTCATTCATATATTCATATAAAGGATAATAGATGATTACTAGATGTTGTGACTACTCAAAAGAGTTTGATAAAGTAAAAGAGAGTTTAATAGATGATGAAATATTATATGATGTAGCAGAGCTTTTTAAAGCTTTTGCTGATACGACTAGAATAAAAATCATCTCTGCTTTAAAAGAGGAGAAGCTTTGTGTTGGAGCTATTAGTGAGCTTTTAAATATAAGTCAATCAGCTATTTCTCATCAATTAAAAGTACTAAAGAATGCAAAAATATTGAAGTCAAAAAAAGTAGGGAAAATGGTTTATTATTCACTTGATGATGAACATATTAAAAAGATTTTTGATATGGGCTTAGAGCATATCACAAAAGGTTAAATATGAAAAAAGTAAAACTACAAAATTTAGATTGTGCATCTTGTGCCTTAAAAATTGAAAAAAGTTTAAATAATTTAGAAGAGTTATCAAATGTAAAGTTAAATTTTTCAACTTCAACTTTAACTTTTGAGCAAAATACCAAAAAAGATATTTTAGAAAAGATAGAAAAAGAGATTCAAAAAATAGAAAAAGATGTAATTATTGTAAAAGATGAGATAAAAGTTAAAAAAACATTTTGGCAAAATTTAGATAAAAAACTTTTACATATTACTATAATTTCTCTCGTTTTAACCTATATTTCTTATAACTATATAGAAAATAGTTATTTAAAATTTGCAGGTTTTTTAATAGCTTATTTATTAGTTGGTTTTGATGTTTTAAATAAAGCTTTTAGAAATATGGTAAATGGAAAACTGTTTGATGAAAATTTTTTGATGTCAATAGCAACTATTGGAGCTTTTGCTTTAGGCGATTTTGTTGAAGGTATTGCCGTTATGGTTTTTTATCAAATAGGTGAAATGTTCCAAAAAGTTGCAGTTAATAACTCAAGAGATAGTATAAATGAATTGGTAAATATAAAGCCTGAGTTTGCTTTTGTAAAAGAGGGTGAAAAAATAGTTCAAAAAACTCCTGAAGAGGTAAAAATAGGAGATACTATTTTAGTAAAAGTTGGTGAAAAAGTACCTGTTGATGGAGTCTTATTAGATAATAGTTTTTTTGATACAAGTGCTATCACAGGAGAGTTTAAACCAAAAAGTTTAAAAAAAGATGATGAAATTTTAAGTGGTTTTATAAATATTTCAAATGCTTCATATATAAAAGTAACATCACTTTATAAAGATTCAACAATTGCAAAAATTATAGAATTAATTGAAAATGCTAGTTTAAAAAAAGCAAATGCAGAAAAGTTTATTACAAAATTTGCTACAGTTTATACACCAATAGTTGTTTTCTTAGCTTTAGTTTTAGCATTTTTACCACCACTAATTATTGAAGGTGCAATATTTTCTGATTGGATTGAGAGAGCTTTAGTATTTTTGGTTATCTCTTGCCCTTGTGCTTTGGTTATTTCTGTACCACTATCTTTTTTTAGTGCTATTGGAGCAGTTTCAAAAAGAGGTGTTTTAGTAAAAGGTGAAAACTATATAGAAAAATTAACGCAGATAGAAAATATTGTTTTTGATAAAACAGGAACTTTAACTAAAGCTGTTTTTGAAGTTACAAAGGTGAAGAGTTTTTCTATCAATGAAGATGAACTTCTAAAATATGCTGCTTTAGTAGAGAGTTTTTCAATACATCCAATAGCAAAAGCAATAGTGAAAGCTTATAAAAATGAGTTAAATCCAAAAGATGTAACTTCTTGTGAAGAGTTTGGTGGTTTAGGAATAAAAGCTAAAATATATGGAAAAGATATTTTAGTTGGAAATGAAAGATTACTTAACAAATTTGGTGTAGAAATACAAAATATGGAGAAAAATTTAAATATTGTATATATTTCAATTGATTCTAAATTTGCTGGATATATTGTTTTAAGTGATATTATAAAACCTGAAGCAAAAGAGTTTATAAATGAGCTTAAAAAGTTAAATATATTTAAAACTTATATGCTTACAGGAGATAAAAAAGAGGTTGCTTTACAAGTAGCAAAAGATATAGGAATTGATGAAGTAAAATATGAACTTTTACCACAAGATAAACTAAAAATATATGAAGAGATAAAATATAAAACAGGAAAAGTTACAGCATTTGTAGGAGATGGAATAAATGATGCTCCAACTTTGGCAAACTCAGATATAGGTTTTGCTATGGGTGGAATAGGGAGTGATTTAGCTATAAAATCTGCTGATGTAATAGTTTTAAATGATAATTTAAATGCAATAAGTGATGCTATAAAAATTGCTAAAAAAACAAAAGTTATTGTATATCAAAATATCATTTTTATTATGGCTATAAAAGTTATATTTTTAGTTTTAGGGGCAGATGCTTTAATTGGAATGAAAGAGGCAATTTTTGCAGATATGGGAGTGGCACTTTTGGCAATATTTAACTCTATGAGGATTTTAAGAGAGATAAAAAAATAAGGAAAAATATTTTGAACTATAAGATAAAAAATGATTTTATAAAAGCACAAATAAAATCTCTTGGAGCAGAACTTAATAGCTTAAAAAAGTGTGATGAAGATTTTGAGTATATTTGGCAAGCAAATAGTAAATATTGGGCTAGGCATTCACCCATTTTATTTCCAATAGTTGGTAGATTAAAAAATGATAGTTATATTTATAAAAACCAGAAATATGGTATGTCTCAGCATGGTTTTGCAAGAGACAAAGAGTTTGAGATTGTAAAAAATGAAATAGACTATATAGAATTTAGACTAAAAAATGATGAAAAAAGCTTAGAAGTTTATCCTTTCTTTTTTGAGTTAAATATTAGTTATAAACTAGAAGAATCAAAGTTGATTATCGCGTATAAAGTTAAAAATAAAAGTGATGAAAAGATGTTTTTTTCAATAGGTGCTCATCCTGCTTTTAATACTTTAAATGGTGATTTTTTAGAATTTGAAGATATAAAAACTACAAAAAGATACTTTTTAGATGATAAAGGTTTAATTTATAAAAATGAAGATTTGAATTTTGAAGATAGTAAGCTATTTTTAGATGAGAAACTTTTTATTGATGATGCTTTAGTTTTCAATGATAAAAATATAAAACAAGTTACTTTAAAAAATATAGAAAATAAAAGTAGGGTAAAAGTAAAATTTGATAATTTTCCATATTTAGGTATTTGGTCTAAATCAAATGGATCTTCATTTATTTGTATTGAACCTTGGTTTGGGATAGCTGATGACAAAAATACAAATCAAAAAATAGAAGAAAAAGAAGGAATTTTATCTTTACAAAAAGATGAAAAGTTTGAGTGTTTTTATAGTGTTGAAGTTTGATAATAGCATTTATATAGTTTTAGATAAAATATCTACATAATATATAAATATAGAGAAAATAATGAGTGAAGAACAAAAGAAGATATTAGAACAGCAACTTTGGAATATAGCAAATGCCCTAAGAGGGAAGATGGATGCAGATGAGTTTAGGGATTATATTTTAGGATTTATTTTTTATAAATATCTATCTGAAAAAATGGTTGATTATGCAAATGAGATTTTACAAAATGATAATATAACTTATCTTGATATTCTTAACTTAAAAGATAAAGATGAGTATTTAGAAGATATAAAAAGTGAAGCAATAGAAAAGCTTGGATATTTTTTAAAACCTGATGAACTATTTTCTTCTATTGCAAAAAGAGGAAATGAAGAAACAAATAATTTTATATTAGATGATTTAACAAAAATATTAAGAAATATAGAGTCTTCAACTATGGGAACTGAAAGTGAAGATGATTTTATTCATCTTTTTGAAGATTTGGATTTAACTAGTACAAAATTAGGGCGAACTGTTGAGCAAAGAAATAGTTTAATATCTAAAGTTTTATCTCATTTAGAGAAAGTAAATTTTGAACTAAAAAACCACGATAGAGATGTTTTAGGTGATGCTTATGAGTATTTAATAGGACAATTTGCTGCAGGTGCAGGAAAAAAAGCAGGAGAGTTTTATACTCCACAAGAAGTTTCTAAAATCTTAGCAAAACTTGTAACTGTTGGAAAAGATAGACTGAAATCTGTGTATGACCCAACTTGTGGAAGTGGCTCTTTACTTTTACGAGTATCAAAAGAGGTAAAAGATGTATCAAACTTTTATGGACAAGAGTTAAATAGAACTACATATAATCTTGCAAGAATGAATATGATAATGCACGATATTCATTATCGAAAGTTTGATATAAAACAAGAAGATACACTAGAACGCCCACAACATTTTGATATGAAGTTTGAAGCAATAGTAGCAAATCCTCCCTTTAGTGCAAATTGGTCTGCAAATCCAATTCACTTAAATGATGATAGATTTAGCCAATATGGGAAATTAGCACCAAGTAGCAAGGCTGATTTTGCTTTTGTAACTCATATGATACACCATCTTGATGATAATGGAGCTATGGCTGTTGTGTTACCACACGGAGTTTTATTTAGAGGAGCTAGTGAAGGACATATAAGAAAATATTTAATAGAAAATAGGAACTATCTTGATGCTGTTATTGGGCTTCCTTCAAATATTTTTTATGGTACTTCAATACCTACTTGTATTTTGGTATTTAAAAAGTGTAGAGTTCATAGTGATAATATACTTTTTATTGATGCTTCAAAAGATTTTGAAAAGGCAAAAAATCAAAATTTTTTAAGAGAACAAGATATACAAAAAATAATAGATACTTATAGAAATAGAAAACAAATAGAAAAATATTCTCATCTTGCAAGTTTACAAGAGATAAAAGAAAACGACTACAATCTAAATATCCCACGATATGTAGATACATTTGAAGAAGAAGAGATTATTGATTTAGACAAAGTTTGCTATGAATTAAAAGAGCTAGAAAAAAGTATAAAAAAAACAGATGAAACAATAGCAACTTTTTGTAAAGAACTTGGTATTTCTACACCGTTTTAGGAGAAAATTATGAAATTACAAATTAAAGAATCACAAAACATTGAGTTTAAAGAGATTTGGAAAGATGAATATCTTAAACAAATTTGTGGTTTTGCAAACTCAAATGGTGGAACTATTTTTATAGGAGTTGATGACAATAGCAATATTGTAGGAGTATCAAATGCTAAAAAACTTCTTGAAGATTTACCAAATAAGATAAATGATATTTTAGGAATTATTCCAGATATTTTTTTAGAGAAATTTGAAGAAAAAGAGATTATAAAAATAGTCGTACCTTATCAAACAAATCCAATAAATTACAAAGGTTACTACTATAAAAGAAGTGGTGCTACAAATCAACTTTTAAAGGGAAGTGAGTTAAATAGTTTTTTATTAAAACACTATGGAAAAACTTGGGATAGTGTAGAAATGCCACATTCTACAATCGATGATTTAGACCCAATTACTTTTGAACTTTTTAAAGAAAAAGCTTTAAACTCTAAAAGAATAGATAAAAATGATATTCCAAAAGATTATAAAGAACTACTTGATAAACTACGACTTATTGAAAATGGGTATATAAAAAGAGCTGCTTTATTGCTTTTTGGGAAATCAAATAAAATACCAACTTCGGGTGCTTATATAAAAATAGGATATTTTTCTTCTCCTAGCAATATTTTATATCAAGATGTAATAGAAGGAAACCTTTTTAATCAAGTAGAAAAAACAGTTGATTTGCTTTTCACAAAATATTTAAAAGCAATTATCTCTTATGTTGGAGTAAGTAGGGTTGAGAATTTTGATTATGATGAAAATGCTCTTAGAGAAGCTATTCATAATGCAATAGTACACAAAGATTATTCAAGTGGTACACCAATACAAATAGGAGTTTTTCAAGATAAACTTTATATTTACAACTCTGCTATTTTGCCAAATAATTTGGATATAGATAAACTTTTGAGTTCTCATCGTTCTGAGCCACACAATCCAGATATTGCAAATGCTTTTTTTAAAGCTGGATATATAGAAAGTTGGGGAAGAGGAATAGATACTATTATAGAAAATTCAAAAAAATATAGTGGAAAAGTGCCAACGATTAGTATTACAAGTGGTTTTGATATTGTATTTTATGCAAAAAAACATAAGGACTTAAGCCCACAAGTTACCCCACAAGTTACCCCACAAGTTACCCCACAAGTTAAAAATATATTAAGTATACTAAAAAAAGAGATGTCAAGAGATGAAATTATGGAAATTTTAGGGCTTAATGATAGAAAAAATTTTATGCAAATGTATTTAAAACCTGTTATAAAAGATGAACTTGTAGCTTTAACTATTCCAGATAAACCAACAAGCTCAAAACAAAAGTATAGATTAACAGAACTTGGGAAAAATATTTTACTGGAGTTAGGGAAACTAAAATGAATAAAAATATAAATGTACCAAATTTAAGATTTAAAGAGTTTAGTGGGGAGTGGGAAGAAAAAACACTAAATGATTTAGGTACTTTTTTAGGTGGAGGTACTCCTAGTAAAAGTAATGAATCTTATTGGGGAGGTAATATTCCTTGGATTTCTAGTTCTGATATTTTAGAAGATAATATACACAAAATAAATATAAGTAGATTTATTAATCCTATATCTATAAAAGAATCAGCTACAAAACTTATTCCTAAAAATAGTATATTATTTGTTTCAAGAGTTGGAGTTGGTAAATTGGCTATTAATCAAGATGAATTATGCACAAGTCAAGATTTTACAAATTTTATTTCAAAAGATACAAATAGCTATTATTTAGGTTATTTATTTCAATCTAAAAAAAGTATTTTAGAGAGTTTTAATCAAGGTACTTCAATAAAAGGATTTACTAAAAATGATATTTCAACATTAAAAATAAAAATTCCACAAAAAGAAGAACAAGAAAAAATTGCTATATTTTTAAGTAGTATTGATGAGAAAATAGAAAAACTTACAAAAAAAGATGAACTTTTACAACAATATAAAAAATCTATTATGCAAAAAATATTTTCTCAAGAGATTAGATTTAAAGATGATAAAGAAAATGAGTTTCCAAAGTGGGAAGAAAAAAAGTTAAAAAATATTTGTGATGTCATCAAAGGAGAGCAATTAAATAAAGATAATTTAACAGAAATAGGAGATTATCCAGCTATAAATGGCGGAATAAATCCATCAGGTTTTACTGATAAATGGAATACTTTAAAAAATACAATAACAATAAGTGAGGGTGGAAACTCTTGTGGATATGTGAATTTTATTAAAACAAATTTTTGGTCAGGTGGACATAATTATTCTTTACAAAATTTAAAAGAAAATATAGAAAATAGATATTTGTTTCAATATTTAAAATATAATGAAAGTCAAATTATGAATTTAAGAGTTGGTTCGGGACTTCCAAATATCCAAAAAAGTGATATTGTTAATTTTGAAATTTTATTACCTTGCATTGAAGAACAAGATAAAATAGCAAACTTTTTATCTAGTATAGATGATAAAATAGAAGAAAATCAAAAACTGTTAGAAAAAGCAAAAGAGTTCAAAAAAGCTCTTTTACAACAGATGTTTGTGTAATATTGTATGAGGAAAAATTATGACTGAAAATATAAAAATAATTCAAAATATCTTAAAAAAACAAAATAAATATGATTTAGCTATTAAGCTTGAAAATGCAGTTTATAAAGATCATTTAATTGATGGTTGGAATGGTGGTATAGGAGAGATTGAAATTTCTATTAATCCTAATTATTTTTTAGAGTTAGAAACAATTGATGATGATTCAAGAAATATGTTAATAAAACTTTTTAATGCTTTACCTCATGATTATTATGAAATAAATTCAATAAGATTTTCTATTAACACTCAAGTAAATATTGAAACTATAAGTGATACTATTTATATTTTTGTTGATGAAGCAGGAGATTTTGATTTTTCATCAAATGGTTCTAAACATTATCTATTTACTTTTTTAGTTAAAAAAAGACCTTTTAATTTACACGAATATATTGCAAGTTATAGATATTCTTTGCTTGAAAGAAATTTAGACCCACTTGTGGAAAAAAGATTAGATATTGAAGCTTTTCATGCTTGTGAAGACAATAATTATATTAAAAATGAACTTTTTAATATAATTTCAACTTTTGATGAAAATAGTGTAAAAGCATATTCCTATATTTTGGAAAAACCAAAAGTTAATCCAGAAAAAAGAAATCACAAAGATAGGTTTTATATAGATAATTTAAGTTTTGCAATACAAAAGCTTTTAGGCGAGTTAAATATAAATAAGAACTTTATAATTATTACAGATAGACTTCCTGTTCAAAGTAATAAAAATAAACAAATAGGTGCTTTGAAAAAAGGGATTAAAGAGTATTTAAAAAGTAAAAATTTAGATAAGCAACTTAGATATGATATTTTTCATCATTGTAGTGCTTCAAGTACAAATTTACAAATTGCTGATTATATTTGTTGGGCTATATTTAGAAAGTTTGAAAGAAATGATGAAACTTACTATAAAAGAATTGAAAAATATTTGATAAAAGTTGATGAAATGACAAAAGATAGAAAAGAAGTCTATTATGAAAAATGACCCATTCTACCTATCCTTACGGAAGCCTCCCTTGGAGTCTTATTGGTAGATGGGAACCTTTGCAAGAGAATTATAACATAATTTTTTAAAAAATACGGATTAATTAAATTTTAAGGTAGAAATATGAACACACAAGATGAAGCAACACTAGAAGAAAATTTAATCAAACAATTAGAGAGTTTGGATTATGAAAGAGTTTATATAAAAGATGAAAAAGAGCTTTTAGAAAATCTAAAAAAACAGCTTGAAATTCATAATAAAACAACTTTAAGCCAAGCAGAGTTTCAAAGAGTGTTAAATCATCTAAACAAAGGCGATATATTTGAAAAAGCGAAGATTTTAAGAGATAAATATGCACTTTTAAAAGATGATAATAAAACAACCGTATATATTGAGTTTTTAGATAGTATAAATTGGTGTCAAAATATCTTTCAGGTTACTTCTCAAGTAACAATTGAAGGAAAATATAAAAATAGATATGATGTAACACTTCTTATAAACGGTTTACCACTTGTGCAAATAGAGTTAAAAAGAAGAGGTTTAGAGTTAAAAGAGGCTTTCAATCAGATAAATCGCTACCAAAGACACTCATATAGTTTTAATAGTGCTTTATTTTCATATATTCAAATCTTTGTAATCTCAAATGGAGTAAATACAAAATATTACTCAAACAATAAAAAACAGTCATTTAAACAAACATTTTTTTGGGCAGATGAAAGCAATAACAATATCACAGAACTAAGAGAGTTTACAAAACTATTTTTAGAAAAATGCCATATATCTAAAATGATATGTAGATATATAGTTTTAGCCCAAACTTCAAAGATACTTATGGTTTTACGACCTTATCAGTTTTGGGCTGTTGAAGCTATCATAAATAGAGTAAAAAATACAAATAAAAATGGCTATATTTGGCACACAACAGGAAGTGGAAAAACTTTGACATCTTTTAAAGCTTCACAAATACTTACAAACTTTAGTGAAGTTGAAAAAGTGGTTTTTGTTGTAGATAGAAAAGATTTAGACTCACAAACTACAAAAGAGTTCAATAGTTTTAGTGAAGGAAGTGTAGATGGTACAGACAATACAAAAACTTTAGTAAAGCAGTTTTTAGGAGTTTACAAAGATAAAAAAGGAGAGCTAAAAAATAGCAAACTTATCATCACAACTATACAAAAACTAAACAATGCTATAAATAATCAAAGATATTTAAAAGATATGCAAAGTCTAAAAAATAAAAAAATAGTATTTATTTTTGATGAGTGTCATAGAAGCCAGTTTGGAGAAACACACAAAAATATTGTTAAGTTTTTTACAAATACACAGCTCATTGGTTTTACAGGAACTCCTATATTTGAAGATAATGCTTTGGGAAATAAGTTTGGTAAAAGAACAACAGCAGAACTTTTTGGGGAAAGACTTCACAAATATATCATAACAAATGCAATAAAAGATGAAAATGTATTGAAATTTTCAGTTGAATATGTAGGAAGATATAAGAAAAAAGATAGTGCAAATGAGATAGATATTGAAGTTGAGGGAATTGATACAAAAGAGTTGCTTGAAAGCAATGAGCGAATTGAAAAAATAGTTGATTATATTTTGGCAAATCACGATAGAAAAACTCATTCAAAAGAGTTTAACTCTATTTTTGCTGTTAGTAGTGTTGAGGTTTTATGTAAATATTATGAAGCTTTTAAAAAGAAAAATCAAGATTTAAAAATCGCAACAATATTTTCATATAGTGCAAATGAAGAGGACAAAGATGCAAATGGAATTTATGCTTTAGATGATAGTGATATTTTGATTGATGAAGCAAATATAAATCAGCACTCAAGAGATAAACTAGAAATGTATATAAGCAATTATAATAAACTATTTGATACAAATTACACTACAAAAGATACAAAAAGTTTTTATTTATATTATGATGATATTTCAAGAAGAACGAAGAAAAAAGAGATAGATATTTTACTTGTTGTAAATATGTTTTTAACTGGTTTTGATGCACCTATTTTAAACACTTTATATGTAGATAAAAATTTAAAATATCACGGGCTTATACAAGCTTTTTCACGAACAAATAGGATTTTAAATGAGAAAAAATCTCAAGGAAATATAGTTTGTTTTAGGAACTTAAAAAATGAAACAGATGAAGCAATAGCACTTTTTTCAAATCAAGAGAATGAAGATAAAGTTTTGATGGAGTCTTATGAGTATTATGTAGAAAAGTTTAATGAGATTTTTATAAAACTTTTACAAATAGCTCCTAGTGTAAGTAGTGTGGATAGTATAATAGATGAAAATATACAGCTAGAGTTTATAAAAACTTTTAGAGAGTTGATTCGAGTTAAAAATATTTTGGAAGGATTTAGTGATTTTAAATGGTTTGATTTATCTATGAGTGAACAACAATTTGAGGATTATAAATCAAAATATTTAGATTTATATGACAAGATAAAAAGAGAAAATAGCCAAAATGAGGGGAAAGTGTCTATTTTAAAAGATGTTGATTTTGAACTAGAGCTAATTCATAAAGATGAGATAAATGTTTCATATATTTTAAAATTATTAGCAAAATATAGCCAATCAAAAACAAAAGACAAAACAAAACAAAAAGAGAATATAAACAATCTTATAAATTCAAACCCAATTTTAAGAAGTAAAAAAGAGCTTATTGATGAGTTTATAAATAGTGCTTTAAGTGGAATTGATATTGAAAATATTGAAGATGAGTTTTTTAAATTTATAGATGTTAAAAAAGAGAAAGCTTTTCATATTTTGTGTGAAGAAGAGAAACTAGAGATTGAAAAAACAAAAAGTTTGATAGAAAACTATCTTTATGATAGTAGAAAACCATTAAGTGATGATATTGTAAATATTCTTTTAGTAAAACCAAAACTATTGGAGAGAAAAAAAATAATACCTAGGGTTTTGGATAGAATCGTGGAGTTTGTGGATAAGTTTTATAATTTTAGTTAATCTATTTTTATATAATAATGTAGAAACTGTGTAAATTAAAGCTAAAAGAGAAATTATTTTCTCTTTATAGCTTTTGCATTTGGTAAATCTGTGATTGTTCCTTCGAAAATTTCAGCAGCCATACCAATAGACTCATGCAATGTTGGGTGAGCATGAATTGTAAGACCTATATCTTCAGCATCACAATCCATTTCAAGAGCTAGTGAGATTTCTCCTAAAAGTTCTCCAGCATTTTCTCCAACTATTGCACCACCAATTAATTGGTGTGTATCTTTGTCAAAAATTAGTTTTGTCATACCAGTAGAGGCAACATCACTTGCTAATGCTCTACCACTTGCACTCCATGGAAAAGTTGAAACTTCATAGTTGATTCCAGCTTTTTTAGCTTCAATTTCAGTCATTCCAGCCCAAGCAATCTCTGGGAATGTATAGGCAATAGATGGAATTTGTTTTGGTTCAAAGAATACTTTATGTCCTGCAATAACTTCAGCAGCTACATGACCTTCATGAACAGCTTTGTGAGCAAGCATAGGTTGACCAATAATATCTCCAATAGCAAAAATATGAGGAACTTTTGTTCGTAGTTGATTATCAACTTTGATAAGTCCTTGCTCATTTACCTCTACATTTGTATTTTCAAGTCCAAGTTTATTCCCATTTGCACTTCTTCCAAGAGCTACTAAAACAGCATCATATAAAATTCCCTCTTTTGGAGCATTGTCTCCTTTAAACTCTACATAAATTCCTTCATTTTTTGGAATTATGCTTTGAGTTTGAGTTTTTGTCATAATATTAAATCTATTTGAATTTGCTTTTGTATAAAGTTTGATTATATCGCTATCAGTTCCAGTCATTAGTTGTTCACCTCTGATTGCAACATCAACTTGACTTCCTAATGTTGAATAAACTGTACCCATTTCAAGTCCAATTATTCCACCACCTAAGATTAAAAGTTTTTTTGGTACTTCTTTTACTTCTAGTGCATTTGTAGAATCCCAAATTCTTGGGTCTTCATGAGGTATAAACGACATTTTTGAGCTTTGACTTCCAGCTGCAATAATACAATAATCAAAAGTAACTTTTGTTTTTTCGCCATTTGCTAAATCAACTTCAACACTATGCTCATCTAAGAATTTTGCAACACCTTGAATATGTTGTACTTTTCTCATTTTAGCCATTGCATCTAAACCACCAGTTAGTTTTTTTACAACACCACTTTTATACTCAGCTATTTTTTTAATATCTATTTTTGGGCTTTCATAAAAAATACCAGCTTTTTCTATATGTTTTGCCTCTTCAACTACTTTAGCTACATGAAGTAAAGCTTTTGAAGGAATACACCCAACATTTAGGCAAACTCCACCCAAAGTAGGGTGTCGTTCAACTATAACTGTCTCTAAACCTAAATCTGCACATCTAAAGGCAGCAGAATATCCACCAGGACCTGCTCCTATTACTAAAACTTGAGTTTTTACTTCATTCATAAATAACTCCTTATAAACTTAACAATCTAATATCACTTAAAAGTTGTGATAAAGTTGTTGTAAATCTAGCACCATCAGCACCATCTATTACTTTATGGTCATAAGACAAACTTAGTGGTAAAATTAGTCTTGGTTTAAACTCATTTGCTTCAAACACAGGTTTAATAGAAGATTTTGAAACACCTAAAATTGCAACTTCAGGAGCATTTATAATTGGAGTGAAATATGTTCCACCAATTCCACCTAGGCTTGAAATTGTAAAGCAACCACCACTCATATCAGAGCTAGTTAGTTTTCCATCTCTTGCTTTTTTAGACAGCTCTGCTAATTCAATAGCAATATCTTTGAAACCTTTTTTATCAACATCTTTTATAACTGGAACTAAAAGCCCATTTGGAGTATCAACTGCAACTCCAATATTGAAATACTCTTTCATAATTAACTCTTGCCCATCAGAACTTAAGCTAGAGTTAAATTTAGGGTGAAGTTTTAAAGCTTTTTCAACTGCTTTTATGATAAACACTAGTGGTGAAAGTTTGAAATCTTTTGCAATACTATTTTGCTCTTTTCTAAACTCTTCAAGCTCTGTAATATCAGCTTCATCAAATTGTGTAACATGAGGTGCTGATAGATAGTTTTTATGTAAAAATGGTCCAGAAACTTTTTGAACACGACTAAGTTCAACTCTTTGAATTTTTCCAAATTGTGAGAAATCTATCTCTTTTGATTCAGGTAAGTTAAATCCAAATCCTACACCAGTAGCACTTGCAGGTTTATTTAGTTGTTCTTTTACATAAGCTTTAATATCTTCAACTAAAATTCTTCCTTTATTTCCACTACCTTTTACAAAACCTAAATCAACACCAAACTCTCTAGCAACTTTTCTTACACTAGGACTTGCATAAACTTTTGTTGCTTTTTTTGATAGTACTTTACTATCTTCAATTTCAACTTGTCTAGCAGCTACTTCTTGAATAGTTGGTGTTGAGTTTGCTACTTTTTCAACTATTTTTGGTTCTTGTGTAGTTTTTGCTAAAGGAGTTGGAACTTTATCTTCAATAACAACAGTTTTTATAACTTTTGCTATTAAATCTCCACTATTGATTTTTTGTCCTTTTTGTACAAGAATCTCAATAACTTCCCCTCCAAATGGTGCTGGTACATCCATAGATGCTTTTTCAGTTTCAAGAGTGATAATACTATAATCTTTTACAATAATATCTCCTACATGAATCATAACATCTATTAAATCTACATCTTTTTCAGCACCTAAATCAGGAACTCTTACCTCTTCAAGAACAGATTTTATAGTTTGCTCTTTTACAAATTGTGTTGGAGTTTGTATAACTGATTCTTCAACTTTTTTCTCTTCTGCTTTTGGAGTAGTTGGTACTTCAACTTTTGGCTCATCTATTGATATTTCATCACTAGCTTCAACTTTTACTATTAAATCTCCACTATTTACCTTGTCTCCAACTTTTACTAAAATCTCAACAATTTTTCCTTTATAAGGAGTTGGAACATCCATAGAAGCTTTTTCAGTCTCTAAAGTAATAAGACCATCTTCAACTTCTACAACATCACCAACTTTTACCATTATGTCAATTAAATCAACATCTTTATCTGCACCTAAATCAGGAATAAAAACTTCATATATTTTTGCCATTTTTTACTCCTTAAGCATTTCTTGGAGTGATTCTATTTGAATCAATCTCATATTTATTTTTAGCTTCAATAGCTACTTTTTTGTCTATTTTCCCATTTTTTGCTAGTTGAGCTAAAGTTGTATAAACTATAAAGTTTGTATCAACTTCAAAGAATTTTCTTAAATTTGCTCTACTATCACTTCTTCCAAAACCGTCAGTTCCTAAAGCTTTGAAACTTCCTTTTACATAAGGGATTAGTTGCTCTGAATATGCTTTTATATAATCAGTTGCACTAATTATTATATTATCTTCATTGCTTCCTAAAACTTTTTCTACATAAGGTATAAGAGGAGTTTTATCAAGATTTAGTAAATTTTCTCTTTCGATATCTTGTGCTTCTCTTGTTAATTCATTGTATGAAGTAACAGAGTAAATATCTACTTTTATATTATATTCACTAGCTAAAATTTCAGCTGCTTTTATTGCTTCTTGGAAGATTGATCCAGAACCTAAAAGTTTAACTTTAAAATCATTTTTTGCTTCAAAAGTTTTTACTTTGTAAATTCCTTTTATAATTCCCTCTTCAACACCTTGTGGCATTGCTGGTTGAGCATAATTTTCATTTAAAGTTGTAATATAGTAGAAAATATCTTCTTGTTTTTCTCCATACATTCTATTAATACCATCTTGTACTATAACAGCAACTTCATATCCATAAGTTGGGTCATAAGTAATACAATTTGGAACTGTATTTGCTAAAATATGAGAGTGCCCATCTTCGTGTTGTAAACCTTCTCCATTTAGTGTAGTTCTACCACTTGTTCCACCAACTAAGAAACCTCTAGCTTTTTGGTCACCTGCTGCGTAACATAAGTCACCAGTTCTTTGGAATCCAAACATAGAGTAGAAAATATAAAATGGAATCATTGGATAGTCATTTATTGAATATGATGTAGCAGCTGCTATCCATGAACTCATAGCTCCTAGTTCATTAATTCCTTCTTGTAAAACTTGCCCTTTAATATCCTCTTTATAGAATGCAACTTGGTCTTTATCTTGTGGAATATATTTTTGCCCAGCACTTGAGTAGATACCAAATTGTCTAAACATACCTTCCATACCAAATGTTCTAGCTTCATCAGGAACTATTGGAACAATATTTTTACCTATATTTTTATCTTTTAATAAAGCATTTAAAACTCTTACAAATGCCATTGTTGTAGAGATTTCTCTATCTCCACTTCCTGCTGTTATTGCTTCAAAATCACTTAAAGCTGGAATTTGTAGTTTGTTTGTAAATTTCTCAAGTCTTTGAGGTACAAATCCACCAAGAGCTGCTCGTCTTTCTTTTAAATATTTAATTTCAGGTGAATTTTCATCTGGTTTATAATAAGAGTAAGACTCAACTTCTTCATCACTTATTGGTAAATCAAATCTATCTCTAAACTGTTTTAGATGATTTACATCTACTTTTTTAACTTGGTGAGCGATATTCATACCTTCAGCAGCACTTCCCATACCGTAACCTTTTACAGTTTTTGCTAAAATAACAGAAGGTCTTCCTTTTGTCTCATTTGCTTTTTTGTAAGCTGCATAAACTTTTACAGGGTCATGACCACCTCTATTTAATTTCCAAATATCGTTGTCACTTAAATTTTCAACTAATTTTGCAGTCTCTGGGAATTTATTAAAGAAATTCTCTCTTGTATATGCTCCACCTTTTTGTTTGAAGTTTTGGTATTCTCCATCAACTGTTTGTTCCATTAACTCAAGAAGTTTTCCAGAAGTATCTTTCTCTAGTAAACTATCCCATAGACCTCCCCAAATAACTTTGATTACTTCCCAACCAGCTCCTCTAAACTCACCTTCAAGCTCTTGGATAATTTTTCCATTTCCTCTTACTGGACCATCTAATCTTTGTAAATTACAATTGATTACAAAAATAAGATTGTCTAAACCTTCTCTTGCAGCCATTCCAATAGCACCTAAAGATTCAGGTTCATCTGTCTCTCCATCTCCCATAAAGCAATATACTTTTTGCTCACTACAATCTTTTATTCCTCTATTTGTAAGGTATTTTAAAAATCTTGCTTGATAGATTGCTTGTAAAGGTCCAAGTCCCATAGAAACTGTTGGGAATTGCCAATATGAAGGCATTAATTTTGGGTGAGGATATGAAGATAATCCATCATTGAATGCTTCTTGTCTAAAATTATCCATTTGATCTTGTGTAAATCTTCCTTCTAAAAAGCTTCTTGCATAGATACCTGGACTAATGTGTCCTTGGAAAAATATTAAATCTCCACCATCTTTCTCATTTGGTGCTCTAAAAAAGTGATTAAAAGCTACATCATAAAGTGTTGCTGATGATTGAAATGATGCTATATGACCACCAAGTTCTAAATGCTTATTTGAAGCTCTTTGAACCATAATTTGTGCATTCCATCTAATAATTGATCTTATTTTTCTTTCTAAATCCATATTTGCTGGCATTTTTGGTTCTTCAGAAGGAGAAATTGTATTTATATATGCAGTTGTTGCACTATAAGGTAAATGAGCTCCACTTCTTCTTGATTTATCTATTAATTTTTCTAGTAGAAAATGAGCTCTCTCAACTCCTTCTTCTTCTATAACAGCCTCTAAAGCTTCCATCCACTCTTTTGTTTCAAGAGGGTTAATATCTTCTAAATTTAACTTTGTCATAAATCTCCTTTATAAAAGTTTTCTTAATTTTTAAAATTAATTTGCAATTTTAATATAAGTTGAATTATAATTCACTTATATAAAATATTTTTTAGGATAAAAATCGATGAAGTTTAACAATAAATTTAGATTGATTATAACACAAAAGCTTAACGCAAAAGTTAATTCAAATATTGATAAAGCATTATTTAAAACTTTTAATAACAATAGTCTAGCTATTTTAAGGCTCTATTCTTGGGAAGATGGTATCACTTTTGGGGCAGGGCAAAATATAGAAGATTATTCAAATTTACTAAAAGAGTATAAAGATAATGTAGGAAAAAGAGTAACAGGTGGTGGAGTTTTGTTTCATGGACATGATATTTCATATACTATTTTAGTAAACCCAAAAACAATAGAAAATTGTGATGTCAAAGAGACATATTTTTTAATTTGCCAATTTTTAATAAAATTTTATGAGAATTTGGGCTTAAAACCACATTTTGCAAAGGATGATAAAGAGATAGTTTTAAGTAAAAGCCCATTTTGTCAAGTTGGTTTTGAAGCTTATGATATTATAATAAATGGTAAAAAAATAGGTGGAAATGCACAAAAAAGAGCAAAAAATTGTATTTTACAACATGGTTCTATTCCACTTTTTACTAAATCAAATGATGAAGTTTTTGGAAGTTCATTACAAGATTTTGGAATAGGTTTAAGTTTTGAAGAGGCAAAAGATGGTTTAATAAAAGCTTTTAAAGAGGTTTTTGAAGTAGATTTTATAAATGATGATTTAAATGAAGAAGAGAAAAATATTTTAAAAAAATTTGAAGAGGAAAATTAAGATGACACAAGCATTAGATACAACAATAAATTATAAAAAACCTGAATGGTTAAGAAAAAAATTAACTCCACATGCTCAAGTAGAAATGGAGACTTTATTAAAAGATGTTGGAGGGCTTCATACTATTTGTCAAGAGGCAAAATGTCCAAATATAAGTGAATGTTTTTCAAATAAAAATGCTACATTTTTGATTTTAGGAAATATTTGTACAAGAAGATGTACATATTGTAATGTAACAACAGGAATGCCACATAAAGTAGATGAGAGTGAGATAAAAAAAGTTACAACTTCAGTTTTAACTTTGGGTTTAAAATTTGTGGTTATTACAAGTCCTGCAAGAGATGATTTAAAAGATGGTGGAGCAGAGCAGTTTTATAAAGTAACAAGAGATATCATAGAAAAATCTCCACAAACAAAAGTTGAGATTTTAATCCCTGATTTTAAAGGAAATGATGATAGCTTAAAAAGAGTTATAGAATCAGGAGCTACAATTATTGGACACAATGTAGAGACAGTTCCAAGCCTATATAGAATTAGAAGAAATGGAACTTATGGAAGAAGTTTGGAAGTTTTAAGAAGATTAAAAGAACTAGGTGGAGATAAAGTACAGACAAAAAGTGCTCTAATGGTAGGTCTTGGTGAGACTGAAGATGAGATGATACAAGTTTTTCAAGATTTACTTGATGTTGGTTGTAAGTTTTTAAGTATAGGGCAATATCTTGCACCTAGTGGTGATTTTGAAAAAGTTATAGAGTATGTAAAACCAGAACAGTTCAAAAAATATGAGGAGATAGCTTATAAAATGGGCTTTGAGTTTGTTAAAGCAAGTCCATATGCAAGAAGCTCATATATGGCTCATCACTACTTAAATATGGCAAGTGCATTGTAAATAAAAAGAGTTAAGATTTAATCTCTTAACTCTTTTATAATCTTTCTAATATTCTCAAATTTTAAAAAAAGTTTTTCATCTTTTATACTATTTTCAAAGATTCCTAAAGAGCGTTCTTTGTATTTTATATCGTTAATTTCATCACTTTCTTGTACTTTATCTATACTGTTTGATACATAAAATTCAAAGTTTTGAATGTGCTTTAAGTTTGACATTTTAAGTAGGGCTTTTAAATCAGAAATATTATTAGAATATTTAAACTCTGCCTTAAACTGCGGGTGTTTTAGCATAAAAATTAGTGTATTGTTTTTTATATATGCAAATTTTATTCCACTTTTTAATTTTAAAGGTAGTATATTTATAAATCTTTTTATTTCTAAAAAAGTATCAATTTTTTCAAAAGAGGAGTTATCTTTAAGATGAGTAAGAATGTCATTAACTTTTTTCATACGCTAATTATAGCAGGAGTTTTATTTAGTTTTAGTGGTTGTGGTTATAAAGCTGATCCAGTTTATAAACCAAATGATAAACAACAAACGACACAACAATGATATACGATTATATTATAGTTGGAGCTGGAATAGCAGGGCTTAATGCTGCTAGACTTCTACCAAAAGATAAAAGAGTTTTGATTTTATGCAAGATGTCTACTTGGAATTCAAACACTTTTTGGGCTCAAGGTGGAATTGCAAGTGCTGTTGATGAGAGCGATATTCCTCTACATATAAAAGATACACTTGAAGCTGGTGCAAACTATAATAATCTTCAAGCCGTTGAACTTTTAAGTAAAGAGTCAATTCCTACAATAAAAGAGATTATAAATGCAGGTATGAATTTTGATAAAAAAGCTGATGGAACACTAGCATATACAAAAGAAGCAGCTCATAGTAGAAATAGAATTTTACATGCAAGTGGAGATGCAACAGGAAGAGAGATTCATATATTTTTACTTGAACATTGTCCTCATGAAATAGTGACTCAAGCTGTGGTTTGTGATTTATTAATACAAGATGATATTTGTTATGGAGTTCAATATTTTACAAGTGAATATAAACAAAAAGTAGCTTATTCTCACAATACAATTATTGCAAGTGGAGGAGTTGGATCAATATATAGATATCATACAAACTCAACAGCAAATGCTGGAGAGATTCATGGAATTATTACAGAAAAAAATATTACTTTAAAAGATATGGAGATGACTCAGTTTCATCCAACAGTTTTAAAAGGTACAACTTTTGCGAGAAAACCACTTTTATCTGAAGCTTTAAGGGGCGAAGGAGCTTTTGTTGTAGATGAAAATGGTAAAAGATTTCTGTTTGATTATCATGAAGATGGAGAATTAGCACCAAGAGATATTGTAAGTCGTGCTATTTTTGATTACAATAAAAAAACTGGACTAGGGGTATTTTTATCTTTTGAAAATTTTGAAAAAAGAGCATTTAAACAAAGATTTCCAAATATTTATGAAAATATAAAAGATTTAGGATATGAACTCCCTTTTGAAAATGTTCCAATAAGTCCTGCTTTTCACTACTGTATGGGTGGAGTTGAAGTTGATTTAGATGGTTTAGTAAAAGGTTTTAAAAATCTTTATGCTATTGGAGAAGTTGCTTGTAATGGGGTTCATGGAGCAAATAGATTGGCTTCAAACTCTTTATTAGAAGGGCTCGTTTTTTCAAAAATTGCAGTTTCTAAATCTTTAAAAACAAATTTTAAAATAGAGATAGATAACTATAAAAAAGAGATAAAAAACTATATTAGAAATAAAAGTATAGATAAAGAGATAAAAGATGATTTACGAAAAATAATGTGGGAAAATGCAGGAATTGTAAGAACTAAAAATGAGTTAAAAGAGGCTTTAGAAAAAATAGAGAGTTATTTAAAACTTGATGTTGGAAGACTACTATATTTAAGGCTTTTAACTGCAAGAACTATATTAAAAGCTAGTTTAAAAAGGGAAAAATCTTTGGGTGCACATTTTATAAAAGAAGATTAAAAAGAGTTTTTAGATAGAATAAATAATTAAAAAAAGCGTAAAAGAAAGGTAAAAAACTTTATGAAACATGTACCAATAGTTGTTTTAGATTTCGGTAGTCAATATACACAAATTATTGCTAGAAAATTAAGAGAGAGTGGAGTTTATTCTGAAATTGTTCCTTATAATGAATCGATTGAAGATATTATGGCAAGAACTCCAAAAGGAATTATTCTTTCAGGTGGACCAGCTTCTGTATATGCTACTGACTCATATCATCCAGATAGTACAATATTTGATTTAGGACTTCCAATTTTAGGAATTTGTTATGGAATGCAACTAATTGCTCAACATTTTGGTGGAAAAGTAGTTCCTGCAAGTAGCCATGAATATGGAAAAGCAAAATTAGATTTTGTTGGTGAAAATGAGATTTTTAAAGATACTTCTAATGGGCAAATTGTTTGGATGAGCCATGGAGATAGAGTTGAAGAGATTCCAACAGGATTTGAAAAAATAGCAATAAGTGAAAATTCACCATATGCTGCTATTGCAAATACTAGTAGAAATATCTATGCTTTTCAATTTCATCCAGAAGTTTATCACTCTGAAGAAGGAGCAAAACTTCTTAAAAACTTTGCAAAATATATTTGTGGTTGTGAAAGCACTTGGAATATGGGAAGTTTTGCAAAAGAGCAAATAGCTAGAGTAAAAAAACAAGTTGGAGATAAAAAAGTTTTATGTGCTGTTTCAGGTGGAGTTGATAGCTCTGTTGTTGCAACACTACTTTTTGAAGCAATTGGAAATCAAGTAATTCCAGTATTTGTTGATAATGGTCTTTTAAGAGCAAATGAAAGAGAGCAAGTTGAGACTATTTTTAAAAGTAGAGGAATAGATTTAATAACTATTGATGCAAGTGAAGAGTTTTTAAGTAAACTTGCTGGTGTAACTGATCCTGAGAGAAAAAGAAAAATTATTGGAGAAACTTTTATAGAAGTATTTGATAAAGAAGCAAAAAAACACTCAGGTGTTGAGTTCTTAGCACAAGGAACACTTTATACAGATGTTATTGAATCTGTTTCGGTTAAAGGACCTTCTAAAACTATAAAATCTCATCATAATGTTGGTGGGCTTCCTGATTGGATGAAATTTGAACTGGTTGAGCCTTTAAGAGAGATTTTTAAAGATGAGGTAAGAGCTTTAGGATTAGAATTAGGGCTACCAAGAAATATGATAAATAGACATCCTTTCCCTGGACCTGGACTTGCAATTAGAGTTATGGGAGATGTAAATAAACCAGATTTAGATCTTTTAAGAAAAGCTGATGTAATTTTACTAGATGTTTTACACTCAACTGGTTACTATGAAAAAACTTGGCAAGCATTTACAGTTTTATTAAATGTAAAATCTGTTGGTGTTATGGGAGATAATAGAACTTATGATAATACAGTTTGTGTAAGAATAGTAGATGCAACAGATGGTATGACAGCAACTTTTTCTCATATTTCACACGAAATACTTGAAACAATTAGTAGAAGAATAATAAATGAAGTTGATGGAATTAATCGTGTAGTTTATGATATATCATCAAAACCACCTGCAACTATTGAGTGGGAATAATTTAATCTCAAATGAAGTTGTTTAAAATATTTTATTACATTAAACAACTTTAAAATTTTCAACTATTTTTATAAATAAACACAAGGATATTTTAAAATGATAGATGCATTTTTAATTTTCATTAATCAAGGTTGGGTTGGTATAATAATAGGTATTGTTATGTCTTTTTTATTATACAAAATTTCTATTAGAAAAACTATACCAGCTTATCAAATACATTTTTTGGAAATTATTAGAAAAAATAAATTAGAATTATCAAAAGATATTAAAATACTTTACAACGACAAAGCAGTTGATAACCTGACTAAAATTGAAATTGTTTTTTGGAATGAAGGGAAAGATACTTTAAAAAAAGAAAATATAGTTAGTAAGGATTTATTAAGGTTTGAATTTTCTGAAGATACCATTATTTTAAATGCACAAATTATTAGTAAAACTAGAGAAATTAATCAATCATTTATAAAAATTTCAGAAGATAACCAAAATATAGCTTATTTTGGATTTGATTATTTAGATAACCATGATGGTATGATTTTTGAAATAATTCATACTGGAGAAAATGTATATCCTACTATAAAAGGAAGTATAAAAGGCATACCAGAAGGGATACAAAATTATGGAAATTTCAATTTTACAAATATTAGCAATTGTGAAAATAAATTCAAGTGCTTTTTATTTCAGAAAAAAGAATACTTAGTAAATTTTTTAATGTTTTTATTTGGTATTTTTATAATTTTAATTGGAATTAATGAAAATATATTTAATATATTTAAGCCTTATAATGATTTAATAAATAGCAGTGAAAATATAAAAAAAATATTTATAATAGTTGGTATTGTTTATACTTTAATTCCTATCATTTTTTCTTCAATATTATGGAAAAGTAGAAACAGATTTCCAAAAAAGTTAATACCTAAAAATATTCAATCAAATTAATTATAATTATTTAAGACGAACAACTAACATGTGAAATACCAGCTATTCCAAAAAAGTCTTTTGGTTTTTTAGCATAGTATTTCTCTTCTATCTCTTTACTTTGTTCTTCATATGGATTTGTCATTATCTCTTGTAGTTCATTTACTGGTTCATAGTTTTCATTTTGTGCTTCTTGATATGCGCGAACAAGATGCCATTCTCTTAAAGTATATTTTGGATTAGTTAGTTTCATTTTCGTTGAAAGTTTTTCTTTAGTTTCTTTATCATTTACATTTATTTGTGATTTCCAATTTTCAAGCCAACTATTCCATCTAGCTTTTATAGTTTCATCTTCCAAACTTCCATAAAAGCTTTTTTCAAGACCGCTAACATCATCAGGAATATTTGATAACTCTCTAAAAAAGATTGTATAATCCACCTTCGTATAAATCATAAGATTTATAAGCTCCTCAAAAAGTTCAAAATCAAAATTTTCTAATCCCAACTTACTAGCCCACATATTTTGCATCTTTTCTTGCATAACATTTAAAAAGTTATTTTCAATTTTTTCTAGTTCTTCTAAAGCCTCTTTATTTAAATTAATTAATGGTTTTAGAGAACTACAAAATGATTTAAAGTTTTTTTGTGCAGCAATTGGCTGATTAAAAAATGAAAAGTGCATTCCTCCATTTGTCCAAGATTGATATTTTGGCTCAAACATTTCTATAAATCCAAATGGCCCATAATCAAGAGTAAAACCTCCAGCTGCACAATTATCACTATTAAAATTTCCTTGACAGTATCCAACTCGTATCCAGTTAGCTACTAGTGAAGTAAGACGATTTTGGAACTCAATTGCAAGTAATATTATTTTTTCATCTAAACTTAAATCTTGATTGATTTCTTCACTATACTCTCTATCAATCAAATGCAAAACAATCATTTCTAACTCTTTTAAAGCATCTTTATGTTCATTTTTTCTAGCTCGTCTTCCAAAAAGTTCAAGTTGCCCAACTCTTATAAATGAGGATGCAACCCTAGTAGTGATGGCAACATCTTCTTCAATGCTAATTTCAGGGTCTTTTGAGTAAGAATTATCTCTAAACCAAGGTCTAGTTACTTGCTCTTTTTTAGAAGTAAATAGAGTCAAAGACCTAGATGTTGGAACTCCAAGGGAATACATATGCTCTTGAGCTAAAAACTCTCTAATACTTGACCTTAAAACTGCCCTTCCATCTGCACCTCTGCAATATGGAGTTTTTCCTGCACCTTTTAATTGAAACTCCCATCTTTTACCGTTTATTATTGCTTCTAAAACAGAAATTGCTCTACCATCTCCATAGCCATTTCCAGTTTGAAAAGGGCATTGGGCATAATACTCTGTACCATAGATAGATAGTGCATATCCAGTTGCCCAACCTATATTTTGCTTTAAATTAGAAATATTTTCCATATCTCCTGAAAATAGTTTTATAAAATCGCTCAATTTTATTAATTCTTCACTAAAACCTAATTCTTCAAAAAAGTTTTTACTGTGAGAAATATATATAGGCTCTTTTATAGCAGTTGGCTGTACAGGAATATAATGCCCACTAAAAACTTCTCTTGAAAATTTATTATCTCCATTATATTTTGCATCGGGGTCACTATTTAGATTATTTACAAAAGAATAATTGCTTAATTGTATAAGTTCATCAAATATTTTTATAGTTTTTTTATTCATTATTTTCTTTATCCATATTTTTTATTTATTAATATTTTAATATAGTAAATTTGTACTTAAATATAGAAACTAAATAAAATATAATCTTAATTCATCTCTAACAACTCTTTAGATATTATACAAACCATTTTTTATAATTTTTAGCACAATCTAGGAGAAATATGAAGTTTTTTATTTTTATTCTATTTTTTATAACAAATATTTATGCAGATACAAACAAAGATTTTACTTTATATAAAAAAGATGGAGTAGAAAAAGGTCACACTCTTTTAATTATTGGTGGAATTCATGGAGATGAGCCAGGTGGTTACTTTGCACCAGCATTTTTTCAAAAACATTATAAAATAATAAAAGGTAGTGTTTGGGTGGCACCTAGTGTTAATATTGATAGTATGGTTGCAAATACAAGAGGTCTTTATAAAGATATGAATAGGAAATTTAGTACTATTGATAAAAATGATCCAGATTTTGTAAATATTCAAAAAATTAAAAATATAATTACAGATAAAAAAGTTGAATTGGTTTTAAATTTACATGATGGACACGGTTTTTATAGAAAAGAGTATGAAAATTCAATTTTTAATCCAAATGCTTGGGGACAAGCAACAATTATTGATCAAGAAAAAATACACTCTTTAGAGAAGTTTGGAAATTTAGATGAGATAGCTTCAAAAGTAAGAGACTCTTTAAATAATGATAAGTTATTTCAAGATTTTCACTATTTTGGTGTAAAAAATACTGAAACAAAAGCAAAAGATGAAGAGCAACAATTATCACTTACATATTTTGCCGTAACAAATAATAAACCAGCCTTTGCAATAGAAACAAGTAAAAATATAACAGATCTTGTTCATAAAGTAATTTATCAATTAAAATCAATTGAAGAGTTTATGAATGTTATGGAAATTGAATTTGAAAGAGATTTTGACTTAAATAGTTATGATACTGTTCAAAAATTACTATTTGAATTTGGAACTTTAACAATAAATAACAATATAAAATTTGATTTATCAGATATAAAAAATGAACTTAGATTTGTTCCTATGAAAGCTTCAAAAAATAGTTTTGATTTTGAACATAGTATAGGAAATGTAAAAAGTGTAAAAAATGGTTTTGAAGTTTATATTGGGAATCAAAGGGTTACTACTTTAACACCACAAATTTTTGAAATTTATGAGCCAAAAGATAAGATAAAACTAGAGGTTGATGGAAAAATAGTTGAAACAAAATTAGGGCAGATTATAGAAGTAGAAAATAGTTTTAAGATAGAAAAATCTCCTTATAGAGTAAATATCATAGGTTTTAGTAAAGATGGAGTTGATAGTGAAGATGATATTTTATTAAGAAAAGATGATATACAAAACTCTTATTCAATAGATACAAAAAATAGTGAATATAGAACAGAATTTTATAAAGATAATAAATTTTGTGGAATGCTAACAATTAAATTTAAGAAGTAATTTTACTTCTTAAACTCTATTTTTTAATTTTTGGTGTACATTTTCCACTAATTCTACAAAGTGGACAAAAGTTCATAATCCCAGCTATCAATGGAATTACCCCTAAATAAAACCAACTATTTGATGTAAAATATCCAATAGCTATCAAAACTAATCCTATAATAATTCTAAATGGTCTACAAAAAGCTCTTATTTTATCAAATGTATTCATATCTTTCTCCATAAATTTTTTGAGATTATTATATAAGATTACTTAATTTTATATAAATAAGTAAAACTTATTATTTGTATATATAATATTAGCTCATTAAGTTGGCTTTGTGTAAAATTTGTAAAAATTTAAAAGGTTTTATAAAATGAAAGAAAAAATATATTTTATACCAGGGCTTATGACAAATGAAAAATTATGGAAAAGAGTTTTGCCAGAATTGGAAAAAGATTATGAGATTATTCATATAAAAATTCCAAGAAGTACTAATTTTGATGAGATTAATAGGATTTTATGTGAACAGATAAAAGATGAGAAAATCAATCTTTTAGGCTTTTCTTTGGGTGGTTACATAGCCTCATATTTTACAATAAAGTTTCCACAAAGAGTAAAAAAACTTTTTATGTTAAGTGCAACTCCTGCAAAAACTTCAGATTTAGAGTTAGCTAGAAGAAAAGAGAAGTTAGAATTTGCTAAAGTAAATAATGAGATAAGTTTAGATTTGCAAAAGGCAAAAACTTTAGTTGAAGAACAAAATATAGATGATTTAGATTTGTTACAAACTATAGTTGAAATGTTCAATGAAATGGGTAAAGATGAGTTTATATCACAACTTGAAAGTACTTTTTATAGAGTTGATTTAAGTAAAGAGTTAAAAGAGTTAAAAGTTCCTGTAACAATGTTTTATAGTAGTGATGATAGATTGCTAGATAAAGAAGCTATTGTGAAATTAGAGAATGAAAAACATAATATAAATTTGATAAAAAGAGTAGGTAGTAGTCATAATATTTCGCTTGAATTTCCAAATGAACTGATAATAAATATAAAAAAATGGATGGATAACTAAACTATTTATTTAACAAAGTTATAAATAAATATATTTAAGATATTATATTAAAATATTTATTTCAAAAGGAGACAGCCAATGGCTTTGGGGCAGGTTACATTTAAGATTACAGATGATGTTCAATTAGCGACTCAGATTGTAATTGTTGCATTTTTGCTTGTTACATTTTTGACTTTAAGAAGAACTTCTCACAATGATGTTTTTCCAATTAGTGTTACAAATGAGTTAAAAGGTTTGGGGATTTTAACCGTCGTTTTTGCTCATTTTACTTATATGAAAGTAAATAATTGGGAATTTTTATATCCTCTTTCTACAATAGCTGGAGTTGGGGTTGACCTATTCTTACTTATGTCTGGATTTGGATTAACTGTTGGAATGATGAAAAGACCAATGGGAACTTTGGAGTTTTATAAAAAAAGAGTAATTAAAATTTTTATTCCATTTTGGATAGCTTTAATTATTATGTTTATTGCTGATTTTATTTTCTTAGATAAAAATTATGGATTTATGTATATGTTAAAATCTGCTTTAGGGTTTTTCCCAACTGCTGATGGTTTTGCTGATGTAAACTCACCATTTTGGTATATTACTTGGATGATGATGTTTTATATTCTTTTTCCACTATTTTTTATCAAAAAAGCACCTTGGCTAACTGCTATTATCTTAGCTGTTATTGCTTTAATTATTGGTGGAACAAATCCACTAGATTTAGGAAGTAATTGGCTTCATAGACTCCACTCAGTAGCATTTTCTATTGGTATTTTAATGGCTTATTTTTTAGCTATAAAACCAAATGAGACAAATAAATTAGTTGAGTCTATTAAAAATTTTAGAGATAATACAAATATTCCTAGATATATAGTTATTTTGATTATGGCAGTTGTTGTAGCTTATGTTTCTCAACATACAAGTGGAAAAGATTGGCCTATGTTAAAATCTATTTTTAAAGAAAACTATTTAGTTGAACAATTAGCTTGTATAGTTATTATGATGGCATTTGTTGTGATTTTTGTACTTAAAAAAGTTGAGAGTAGATTTTTAGCTATTTATGGAGCATTTTCATATGAAGTTTATTTAATCCATTGGCCTTTAATGGGAAGATATGATATTTTCTTTGATTATTTACCTTCTTGGGCAGCTGTAATTGTTTGGATGGTTGTATTTATTCTTGTAAGTATGCTTTTACAAAAATTAGTAACACCTGTAAGTAATTTTATAGATAAAATTACAAAATAGTTATATGAAATAGTAGAGATTTTCTCTACTTTTTCTTTATATATACTCCAAAATCTTTTGGAACTTCCACATTTTTATCATTAAATAATCTTGCAAAATATAAATATCCATACTCTTGTTTTAAATGAGATGGGTCAATATAAGCATCTTTATTATTTGTAATACTATTTTCATACATAAAATCCCAATAAGGATAGATTTTTGCTAACTCCTCTTTCCAAATATAGAAAACATCCATTTTATCTGTTTCTTGAAGAAGTTTTAATAAATCAGACTGAACAGCTGTTGTAAAAACTTTTAGATTTACATCATATTTTTCACAAAGTTCAACTATCATTTTATAGTAAGTTAAACTATCCTCTCCCCACTCTAAAAAGTTTTCATATTTCTCTTTATAACCTTTTAAAGTATTTTCCCACATAGGCTCTTTAGGATTATTTTTTATAACTATACTTTGGTGATATGCTGTTATTCCACCATCTTTATAGGTTGCTTCTATATTTTTATTATTTAAAACATATTTAAGGTATTTAAAAAGTGGTACTTCAACATAGTGTTTTATTTGTTTAAATATCGTAAAACCATCTTCAAGCAAATCTTTGTCAAAATCGCTATTATTATCCTCTAATCTTTGACTAAATGGATATAAATTTAGCCCAATTACAATATTTTTTATAGGAAAATGTTCCAAAGAGTATTTTAAATAGTAGTATTGCTCTTCCAAAGTTGAAAAACTAAAACCCAAATTATAAACTCTATCTTGAGTATATTTTTCTAAGTCATTATTATCTAAATAGTGAACTCTACTCCCACCAATTATTAAAGTATCTGGTTTAAAATTGTTTAGTTCTACAAATTTTTGAGTTCTATACGCTAAAGCAACATCTTTATAAAGCCCTGTATCAAACCTATTATTTAATCCAACAGGGTCAATAATATATTTTATACCAATTCCCAAACAAAAGATTAAAAAAGAGAAAAATATTGAAGCAAAGATATAAATTTTATGTTTTTTCATCTTTTTTTCCTAAAATTGAAAGTATAAAAACTCTTTTGCACTTGAAAAAGTGAATAAACTAGCACTTAAAAGCACTATTGTATAAAGAGTATATTTTAAATTTGGTTTGAAATTTTCAGCAATTTCACCACTATTTTTAAATCCTAAAGCTAAAATCAAAGCTACAACTATATAAAAACTTTGATAAATTGGGTCAATATGATATAGAGATTCAAATTTTAGATTCATAGGATTAAACATAGTTTTTGTTACATACCAAGCATCATTAAAATCTTTTGCAACAAATAGAGTTCTAGTTATAATCAATCCAATAAACATTAAAAACCAAGCTACATAGAAGTTCATCTGAAGGTTTGCTTTTTTCATAATATGAGCCATTACTACAAAAATACCATTTAATAATCCCCAAACAATAAATGTCCAACCAGCTCCATGCCAAAATCCAGATATAAAAAATGTAATCATAATATTTAAGTATATAATCCAAACGATATTTTTATTTCCACCTAAACTTTTGTAGATATAGTCCCCTAAAAATCGACTTAGTGTCATATGCCATCTTCTCCAATAATCAGCAAAATTTCTTGCTTTATATGGAGAGTTAAAGTTCTTTGGTAAATCAATATTAAACATTTTTGCAATACCTATAGCCATATCAGCATATCCTGAAAGGTCAAAATAGTATGATAAAACATAAGAAGTTGAAGCATACCAAGCTTCAATCATAGTTAATTTTTGGGCATTATCAAAAGCATATTGTGCATAATCAGTTAGTGGATCACCTATTAAAGTCTTTTTTGCTAATCCTATTGCAAAAATAAATAGTCCTAAGGATATATTTTCCCATCTTAAAATGCTTCTCCATTTTAGAGCAAATTGTGGCATCATCTCTTTGTGGTGAACTATTGGACCCATAAGAAGTTGTGGAAAGAAAGTTATAAATAGTGAATAGTTTAAAAAACTAAACTCTCTTACTTCTCCTCTATAATTATCAACTAAAAAGGCAATTTGCTGAAAAGTAAAATAACTAATTGCTAATGGTAGGGCTAGATGAAGTAAAGGTGTTTCACTATTAAATGCCCAATTAAAGTTTTCTATAAAAAAATCTGCATATTTAAAATATGCTAAAAGTGCAACATTTCCAATAATTCCAAAGGTAAGTATAGATTTTGAAGCACTTTTTCCTAAAGATTTTCCAACTAAAAAGTTGAAAATCATACTTCCTAAAATTAGAATCAAATAAATAGGATTCCACCATGAGTAGAAAAATAAACTAGCAAGTACGAGCATTAGTTTACTTAGTGTTACCATTCTTATAGAGTTTAGGTAAAAATATAAGATTAAAGTAATTGGTAAAAATATGAGTAAAAACTCATAACTATTAAAAAGCATGCGAACCTTTTTTAATATGATAAATTGGGCGGAACTTATAAAAAAATTATGAAATAATTGTGTAAAATTGGCTATAATCAGCTCTATGAATTTAGAAAAATTAGAAAATATAATAATTAATAATTTAAAAGATAAAACTATTGAAGTAAAAAGAGTATTTCATGGTCGTGGAAATTTTTATGAAAATTTATCATTTTTAACTATTGATAGTTTAAATGACACTCTTTTTACAACTTTTTATGAAGAAAATAGTCTTGAAGTAGAGATAATTAAAATTTTAAAAAATATTGCAATAAAAAATGATTTTAGAAATCTTATTTTACAGAGAAAATATAAAAATAGTGATTTCTTTGAAGCTATTTTGGGAGATATTCCTGAAGATTTTTTTGTTATTGAAAATGGTCTAAAATATAAAATTGATTTTAGAAATAAAAATATTGGGCTATTTTTTGATATGAAAAATACAAGAGAGTATATAAAATCTATTTCAAAAAATAGAAGTGTATTAAATCTTTTTTCTTATACTTGTGCTTTTTCTGTTGTCTCTATTTTTGGAGGTGCTTCTAGGGTTGTAAATATTGATATGGGAAAAAATAGTTTAAATATTGGAAGATTAAATCATCATTTGAACAATTTAGATACAAAAAATGTAAAATTTTTCCCGCATAACATTTTAAAATCTTTTGGAAAAATAAAACAGCAATCCCCTTTTGATATTGTGATAATTGACCCACCATCTTTTCAGAAAGGCTCTTTTATTGCAACAAATGATTATGCAAAAATTATAAAAAGATTAGACTCTTTTACACAAAAAGGAAGTTTTGTTGTTGCTTGTTTAAATGACCCATTTTTAACTAGTTCTTATTTAAAAGATATATTTAAAGAGTTTGCTTTAAATTTTAAATTTATAAAAAGAGTAGAAAATCCAAAAGAGTTTATTTCAAGTAGCGATGAAAACGGATTAAAAGTATTAATTTTTGAAAAGATTTAGTATAATTAAGTAAATTATAAAAAAAAGATTTAAGAAATGCAATTTAAGATTACAGAAAAGATAAAAAATTTAGAAATAGATGATATAAAAGATAACCTTTTACACTACTCTTATGATAGTAAAACTCTAAAAGCTTTAGTTAAAAATAATATTTCAAAAGAGGAAGTTTCATATATAACAGCATATAGTAGTTTTGTTGGGGAGATTTATGAAAATATTATTTATGAGTTACTTTTAAAATATGTACAAGAGCAAGATGAGATAAAAAGTTTTGTTCTAAAAGGACCATATCAAGCAAAAGAGAACCAATTTATAAAAAGTGGACTTTTAATAGATAGAAGTTCACAAATAGTTTATAAATCTGCATATAAAGATATCAGTGAATTTGATGCACTGTTTTTTACAGAAGATAGTTTATATTTTGTAGAGATGAGTACATCAAAAAAAACTGCAAGTTTAAATAAAAGATTGGCAAAGAAATATGCACTCTTAAAAATTATTTTTCCTACTTTAGAGATTAAGTCCTTAATAGTTTTAACAAAAGGTTCAACAGGAGTTAAAAATTTTCCATCATATGCAACTATTTGGCTAACAAATGATTTAACTGATAATGATTTGATAGAAAAAATAATATTTGCAAAAAAGGTAAAAAATGAGCTTCAAACACTAAAAGCTCCAGAAAATAGTAAATTTATAGAAGCTTATAGTATAAAATATAAGAAATTCCCATATTTCCCAACTTTGGAGTGGATTTTAAATGTAGCAAGAAAGCACCCAAAATTTGAAGTTGATTTAAGATTTTTTTCAAGCCCTAAAATGTCTCTTTATTTTGATATTTATACAAAGCTTTATATAGGATATATAAATAGTAGTGACTTTAAAGAGTTATTTAGTGATTTTTGTTATATTGTAAAAGAGGATAAAGTAATTGTAACTTTAGAAAAAATAAATCAATCAGAAATAGATATAGTATATTATGTAAAAGAGACAAATGAAAAATTACAAAGAGTAAGACTTTGTGGTAATGATGAAGTATCTATAAAAGAGAAAGAACCAGATGGTTTTACAAATGCTGAAGTGAGATTTTTTATGAAAGTTTTAGATGAGAGTCATAGATTAACAGTAGATAATATAAAACATATATTAAAAAATATTTCTATTATAAAGTGAGAGAAGAGAGCTTAAAAAAGTAGCTCTCTTTGTAATTTATCATAGTTATAAATATCTTCTCTAAACTGCAAAGTACCATCTTTATCAATCCAAGAAGTAAGGTATATAATATGAATTGGAAGTTTTTGATTTAAATTTATTGCTTTTTCTTTATTCTCTTTTAAGATTTCTGTAACTTTATTTTGGTCTATATTTTGATTATTTTCTGAAAGTAAATTTAAAAGCTCATTAGGTTTAGAAAGTCTTACACAACCATGAGAATAAGCTCTTCTTGCATTTGCAAATAGATATTTATTTGGAGTATCATGTAAATATACAGCATGTTTATTTGGGAACATAAACTTCATTCTTCCAAGTGGATTTTGAGTTCCTGGAGCTTGAGCTAATCTTAACCCTTCTAGGGCCTCTGGATTTTCTAATATTATACTATCTATTAAATCTTTATTGCTAATAGCTTCACTTTCATCTCTCCAATTACCAAATGCACTAATTTCTTTACTATTTAGATAGTTTGGATCTTTTATTAATTTTGGAATTACCTCTTTTTTTACTATACTTGTAGGTATATTCCAAGTTGGATTTAATACAACATAAGACATTTTATCTGAGAAAACAGGAGTAGGGAATTTTACATCTCCTACAATTACAGCCATATCAAGTTTTATTTGATTATCTTCAATCATTTTTAGATTATATTCAGGAATATTTATCAATAGATATTTTTCTCCAAAATCTCTAGGAAGCCATCTCATTCTCTCTATATTTAATCTAATCTGTTTTATTTTATCTTTTGCACTTTTATTTAAAAATATTTGTGTTGAATAACCAACTATTCCATCAGCCATTAGACCATGCTGTTTTTGAAAATTAATAACAGCATTTTTTAAATCTTCATCAAAATACTCTTCACAAGGAATCTCTTTAGAAACTTTCTCTTCTATTATCTCTTGTATATCTGGATTTTGTTCATCTTTTATACTATTTGTAACTAAAGTTTCAACATTCACAACGCTTTGACAGGCTTTTGCTAAATCATTACTTTGAATTAATCTATCTCTTAGAGATTTTACATTTTCTCCATAATCTCCAGCTCTTAGAGTTTTAAATTTAGGAAGTTTTTTATAATCACCATTTTCTATAACTTTTTCTAAATTTGAAATAGCCTCAATTAACTCTTTTTTACCTGGATAATTTGTATCTACTTTTTCTGTAATTACTGAAATGTTATTTGTATCTATCATCTCTTTTAATATCTGTTTATTATCTTTTTTTATAAATACTCTATCCCATTGAGCATCAATATCTTTTAATTTTAACTCTTTTAATTTTTCTTTAAATTCTTCCCAATTAATTGAACCTTTTAATAAGAAATTTGTATATTTATCATAAATTTCAGTCAATAATAATTCAATATATAATAAATCCTTATTATAAGAAGATAGAGATTTATCTAAATTAGAAATTTTTGTTTCAAGTTCATTTATTTTAAAAAGTTCATTTACTTTTGGCTTATAAACAGGATCATTTTTTACTAAATTTATAAATTCCAAAGATATTTTTTTTAAGCCATTCTCATCTACCCAGTAACTTTTAATATCATTATTTGAATAATAATTTTTTAGCCTATCTGCTTTTATTAAAGTTGAATTCACACTTTTATTTAGAGAGTTTTTTAGCTCTAAATTGATATTTGAAGAAAAAAGATAACTATTTAATAACAAAATAGGTATCATAAATTTATAGTTTAACATTATATCTCCATTAAAATAAAGTGATAAAATATCAAAAAAATAATTAAAAACTACTTTTATTTATAGATAAAATTTTAAATGTAAGTAAATTTTTGATATTGTTCTATAAATAAACAAAAAGGCAAAATATGAGAAGGGGTTTAAAAGCTTCAATTTTAGCAGTTGCAAGTACTGTTTTATTTACAGCTTGTGGAACAGAAAGTCCAAAAGAAGCAACAGAAAAATTTTATACATCTTTAAAAAATGGAGATGTAGCGACATATAAAAAATATTCTACAGAAACAACTCAAAGATTAATGGGATTAACTTTTACTATGGGATGTTTTAATAAAGATTTAAAACAAGAGAGTGAATTATCAGCTTGTATGAAAGATATTTTTAAAGATATGAGTAGTTTTAAAGTGCTTGATGTGAAGGATAATAATAAAGTAAGTGCAACTGTAATAGTTGAAGAAAAAACAAAAGATGGTGTAAAAAATAATACTCTTGAACTTCAAAAATTAGATGAACAATGGAAAGTTAGTATTAAAAAATAATGAAAATTAGGTTTATAGCATTAATATTTTTACTATTTTTTGCTTATTATGAGGTAATGAAATTTTTAGATAAAAATAAAAATGATTTAAGCAGTGAAAATATTAGAACTCTAGTTGAACTAAAAAGTGGGGATATTATTTTTAGAAAAGAGGCAAATATTTTAAGTGATATGTTCTCAAATATTGATAATTCTCCTTACTCTCATATAGGGATTGTTTTAAAAGTTGATGAAAAAACTTTAATTTATCATATGGAAGCAGATGAACAAAGTGATGATTTAAAGATACAATCTGTTTTAGATTTCACAAAAAATGCAAAAAAAATCGCAGTATATCGAGTTAAAAATAGTTTTGAAGAGGAAAATTTAAAAAAAATATTAGAGGATTATGAAAAATCTAAGATTAAATTTGATTACTATTTTATGCTAGATAATGATACTTTATACTGTACAGAGTTTATAAATGAGATATATTTTAAACTTTTTAATGAAAACTTATATACATATTTATTTGATTTTCAAGGGTTTCAAGGAATATCTATAAATAGTATTTTGAAAAATACAAATTTAGAAAAAAGATATGAATTGCAGTTTTAAGAATTTGGGATAGATTGTGGTATTATAAAACAACAAATACATATATTTAAGGAACTAATAAGAGATGACATTACTATTTTTATATCTGTTTTTAGCACTATTTTTTTCAACTCTTTGCTCTATTTTAGAAGCAACAGTTTTATCTTCTACTCACTCATATATTGAGAGTATGGACAAAGATAGTTATAGTCAAAAAAGTATAAATTTGGTAAAAGAGATGAAAGGTGATATTGATAAATCAATAGCTGCAATTTTGACTTTAAATACTTTTGCTCATACTATGGGAGCAGCGGGTGTTGGTGCTCAAGCTGCTATTGTGTTTGGTGAACAGTGGCAAAGTTTAGTTGCATTTATTCTTACACTTTTGGTTTTATATATAACTGAAATATATCCAAAAACTTACGCAGCATTGTATTGGAAAAGATTTTTAGTTCCTACAGCTTATATAATCTCATTTTTAATAAAAGTAACATATCCATTTATTTGGTTTGGAACAAAAATTACAAACTATATTCAAAAAAATAAAAAAGATGAGATAAACTTCTCTAAAGATGAAATTATGGCATTAGTCACTCTAAGTGAAAAAGAGGGGAGTATTCAAGCAAAAGAGAGTGATTTTATAGAGAATTTATTTAAGTTAAAAAGTATAAAGACAGAAGATATTATGACTCCAAGAAGTGTAGTTTTTGCCTTTGATTCTCAAACTACAATAAAAGAAGCAGTAGATAATGAAAAGTTATATATTCACTCAAGAATTCCAGTTTTTAATGAGACAATAGATGATATTGTAGGAGTTGTTTTTAGTCAAACTATTTTAGAACAGAGATTAAAAAAGAAGAAAAATAAGACTTTAGATGAGATTATGATACCTGTTCATAAGGTTTCAGAAAGTTTATCAGTATCAGTTTTAATAGACTCTTTTTTACGAAGAAAATCACATTTATTTATTGTTCAAGATAGTTATGGACAAACAAGTGGTGTTGTAACACTTGAAGATGCTTTAGAGACACTTTTGGGTGTTGAAATTGTTGATGAAATGGATGAAGTTACAGATATGCAAGAGTTTGCAAAGATTAAAAGTAAAAAATTGAAGAATATTACAACAGTATAAAGGAGTTGTTTTGCAGAATTTAAATAAAGATATGTATTTTGCTAGTGCATTTTATTTTCTTGCTTTTATGTTTTTGGTAGTTTTTACTTTTAATAGTTTAAGTTCTATTTTAACTCCTATTGCAATAGCTTTTTTTATCTGGTTTTTGATAAATGCTTTTGCAAATGAGATTAAAAAAATTCCATTTATAAATAAAAAAGTGCTAGATTTTATAGCAACTCCATTATCTTTAATCATAATTATCTACTCAATGATAAAAATAGGGACTTTCATAACTTCAAGTATGATGGAGTTAAGCTCTGTTGTTTCACAACTTGACTCAAGAATAAATATAGTTATAGATAAAATATCTACATTAACTTCAATAGATTTAAAAGAACCTTTAAGCAAATTTTTTCAAGAGTTTAATGTTGGAACTTTGTTAAATAGAATTTTTATGGCTTTTAGTTCAATTTTAAGTAATATGATGCAAATTTTTTTATATATTCTTTTTTTATTGATTGACCAGAGATTTTTTAATTTGAAATTAAATGCACTTTTTCCAAAAAAAGAGAATAAAGATAAAGCACAAAATATTTTATCAACAATATCTCAAAGTATTAGAACTTATATTTTAATCACAACAGTTGTAAGTTTAGTAACAGGGGTTTTAACTTTTGTTATATGTCAATATTTTGGATTACAAGGTTCTATTTTATGGGGTTTTGTTGCCTTTATCTTAAATTTTATTCCTACAATAGGGACTATTATTGCTGTTTTAATTCCTACTGTTTTTGCTTTTATTCAGTTAGATAATTTAGGAGATATTTTATCTATATTTATGGCTTTAGTAATAATACAATTCGTAATAGGAAATATTATCTATCCAAAACTAATGGGAAATAGATTAAATATTTCTCAATTTGTGGTAATTTTATCTTTAGTTGTTTGGGGCGCTATGTGGGGAACTATTGGAATGTTTTTGGCTATTCCTATAATGATGATTTTATTGATTATTCTATCACAATTTGAAAGTACAAAAAAATTAGCTATTTTAATTTCTGAAAATGGAGATATTGTAAGAAATAAGTAAATCTTGAAATCTAGGATTTATCTATTATCTTAATAACTTTGTATTAAGTAATAATAAAAATATCTTTTTCATCTATTTGTTCCTACTTTTTCTAAAAATTCTCTTAACTCTTTATGCATATATCTTCTACTTGTTGAGTGAGATTCAACTAAAAAATAGATCAAACTTCCTCTTTTTAAATCCCTAATACTCTTTTCCAAAGTGGTTTTAGTGTTCCATCTTTTTCATAACAAGATTTATGTTTTACCATATCTTCATATGTTTTTGGAGAACACCAGTTTAGTTTTGGATTATCAAATGCTTCATAGTTACCTAAATCTTTATAACTAATTGCACTTGTATCTTCAAGTTTTGGATTTCTTTTTACATATACAGTATGAAGATTTTCTAAATCTTTTAGTGCATCAATATTTTTGATTTGAGAATCTTCAATTTTTAGGGTTTCTAATTTCTTATAATTTTTTAATATATCTATATTTTCTATTGAATTAGAATATAATTCTAAACTTTTTAAATTTGTCAATTTATCTAAGCAAGATATATCAGTAATTTTTTTATTTTGAATTATTAATTCTTCTAATTGAGTTAAATTATTTAAGACACAAATATCTTTAGGTGCTACTGTAAAAAATAAGCTTTTTAGATTTGATAGTTTTGAAATAGCTGATATATCTAATTCTTCATTAGTTTTATAACTTAAAATATTTAAATTCTTTAAATTAATTAAATTTTCCAAAGGTTTTAAATCTTTTAAATTATTTTGGTCTAAACTTAACTCTTCTAAATTTGTTAAATTACTTAAATCATCTATATTATCTATTGGATTATATGTGATATCTAGTTTTTTTAAGTTTTTTAGATTTTTTAGGGGGTTTATATCTTTGATATTATTATTTTGGATAGTTAGTTCTTCAAGATTAACAAATACTACAAATGGTGATATGTCAGAAAGAACTTTTTTACTTTCTTCATGTTTATATCTTGCAAAACCTCTAGTTTTATATTGATTATTTTTATTTAATTTATTTTCTTTTTCAAACTTAAGACAATTTTCTAAGTTATGTTTCTCCCCCATAATTCTATCTAATACAATAGCTTGTTCAAGAGTGGGATTTTCACAAATCTTCATAAAATCACTTTGTGCAAATAAAAAGCTTGATAAAAAACTTAACAATAAAAGTATCTTTTTCATCTATTTGTTCCTACTTTCTCTAAAAATTCTTTTAACTCTTTATGCATATATCTTCTACTTGTTGAGTGAGATTCAACTAAAAAATACATCAAACTTCCTCTTTGTAAAGTGTCATTATATGGATTGTCATCACTATTATTTTGTATTTGTTCTTTACTTAATTTATGTGAACTATCTAATAAATCAAAATGTCTATCATCAAAAATCTTTTCAAGATTACTAAAAAGATTTCTTACTCTTTTTAGATTTGTATCTAATTTACCTGTAACAGCAACTTCACCTATATTTATCCACTTATTCCAAGAAGCAAGTTCTTTAATCAAAGTATAAATTGCTTTATCATTTGCTAAAAGGGTAAATAGTAAATCTAAAAGGTTTGTTTTACTTGGGCTTGTTTCAAATCTATTTTCTATATTTTCTATTCTATTTATAAATCTATCATAATTTTTACTATTAAAGGCACTGTTATATAAATCATCTTTTGTTACATCTTTATAGCTTATTTTACTCTCTAAAAATGTTCCTTTAAATTGTATATCTGGATTTACATATGTATTATCAAACATTTTTATATTATCTTGTAATACCAAATATAAACTATCCCATAAAGATAAACTTGGATTATATGAGATTAAGAATTTACTGTTTATATCTAATAAATCAATTAAATGATTTACAAAAGAGTCAAGACTAAATAAATCTGAGAAGTAATCTGCTTTATCAAATTTTGAAGAAGAACCCCCTTCTATTTTTCTATTTAAAGTTCTAGTTAAAGTACTTATTACAATATTTATATCAGATATTAGTAGTTTAAATATATTTGTTAATCTTTGATGATTTGCATCACTTAATATCTTTCTTTGATTTATTGGTTTGGTCTGAGAGTTTCCTTTTATTTTTGACTCTATATTATCAAAAGTGTAATCTTGATTTAACTTATCGCATAAAACTATTAACTCTTCAAATATTTTTATTAATCCGTTTGTTCCTTTATCATCTAGCATTTTAAAAAAATTAATGGTACTTTGATATAGTGCCAAACCATTTTCATGACTCATAAATCTAGCTCCAGCATATTCAAAATGAAACTCTTTTAAATTACCAAATGGTATCTCATTTGCTAGTTTTACAGTGTTTTCTATTGCATCTTTTAGCTCTTTCGTTCCTAAATTTTCTAAAGCTTCAGCTAATGATTCTAGTGAAAAATCAGCCAACATTCTTTGAGTTAAATCATATTTATTAAACATATGAAAAACCTCTGCCTCATCATGGAAAAAGCTTTTATCAACTTTTACTTGATGAATCTTTTTGAAAAATGGTGTTGAAAGATATATCAAAGATTTTATCTTCCATTTTTCTGGCCATTTTGAACCAAGACGACTTATTTGTTTAGTCATCTCATTTACTACATTTCCACCATGAGAGTGTCCTAATAGATGAAAAGTTATCTCTTTATTTTGCCAAGTCTTTTCATAGTAAGGTTTTTCACCATTTGCACCACAAAGTCTATTTACTAAATATTGTCCAGCAATCTCTCTATTTTCTATACTATTATCTCCTGTCCATCCATGAAAAGGGAATAAAACTAAATTTACATATTTTTTATCAAAAGCTTCAATGTCTATTTTAAATCTTTTATCCCAATAATTTACAGGAATTTGAGTATAGCTTCTATCTTTTTGTAAAGCCATATCTTGCGAAGATGTACCATAACTTATAGCTCGACTACTAGTTGAAGTAGTTGCATTTATGGGGTCTGTTGTTCCTGCAACTAATACTAAAATATGTAAAGAATTGTCTATTGCTCCAAGATTATTACTATCACTTTTTGCCATTATAAGCCCTTTTTACCATTCTATTTCTCCATAAATTTTATCTATATCTTTAAAGTCAATATTATGTGATTTTATAAGAGATTCTATATCAAAATCTTTACTAATTTTTGTATTTTTTACAGTTGCCAAAAGAGTCTCTTTTGCTAATATATTTTTATTATTGTCTAATATAAATAAAGTAGTTTGTACATTTCTTCCTTCTTTTAATGTAGTATCTGCATTTAATTTTACTTTACCACTATCTTTAATATATTTTGAAATAAATTCATCTTCTTCATTATTCAATCTTAAATTTATAACTTCTCCTTCAACTCCAACCTCATTAGCCACCACCCCACTATAAGGACTATTACTATTGTAGTTTGAAGTATGAAAATGTACTCCACTACTATTTATTGAAAGTGAATGGTTTCCACATCTTAATACCACTTCATTATAAGCATCTAGGTCTAGTTCTTCTTTTGCTTCGTATTTAACATGATTTGATGTTATATGAAGACTATTACTTATTTCCAATCCATAATCTTCTAATATCTCTAGGTATAGGTTTTGCAAAAACTTATCTTGTTTATTTTTTTCTACATAAGTATGTAGTATATTTTTTATTGTAGTTGTTATATTTTCTTCTACAAAGATATTTAGATTATCTTTTACTAAAATATTAAAATCTTTATTAGCATAGATATTATAATCTTTATTTACAGTTGTTATTTTCTCTTCTTCTACAGTTTGTATTAGGTTTTTATTTACATTTATTGTATAGTCTGATTTTACATTTAAGTTTGAGTTATTATTTACATCTTCTTTTTTATCATTCTCTATTAGATTACTTTGATTATGTTTAACTATTTTTGTCTCATCATTTAGTATTAGAGTATTCATATCTTTTTGAGCTTTTATATTTAACTCTTCATTTCCTTGTTTATCTTCAAAGAGTATTTCATTATATCCTTCCTCATTTTCATATTGAGGAGTTGTATATGTTCTTATATAGCTTTTTGTTTTATTAGCTGGGAGTGGGTAAGGTATTTTATTCTCACCATTATACAAAGTTCCTATTATTATTGGGCAATCTGGGTTACCATTTACAAAGCTTACTATTACTTCACTATTTACTCTTGGAATAAATTGTGAGCCATAATTATTTCCACTAGATAGATTTGATACTCTTAAGTAACAAGAGGTTGTTTTATTTCTTTCAAAATGAAACAGAACTCTTACTCTTCCTTCTTCATCTACATCTATACTATTTTGATTTTGGTTTATTGGTGAGTTATTTACATCTTGAGAGCTTACTATTGCTGTTTGTACTCCATATATCTTTGGTTTTTTTATTGTAACTTTGGGTTTATATATTATATCTTTTGGGATTGCTTTAAACTCTACACTATATTGCATATTTGAGTTTATATCTTTTATATCATTTAGTTTTGAATACTCTTCTAAGGCATTTGGAAAGTATGCTTTATAGTTTACTTCTATTATTATTACATCTTCTTCTTTATTCTCTTTTTCACTTACTATTAAGGCATTTAAACTATCTTTTACTATTAATTCATTTGAAACTGCTTCTATTATATTTGATTGACTATACTCTTTATTTGTATCTATATTTGTGTATCTATTTAAATCTTCATACAAGCTTTCATTTAACAAGTTTAGTTTATCTCTAAAGCTCTCTTTTTCTATATCATTTCTTAATTGTTTACTACTTGCATTATCTTTTATCTTACTACTAGTTACTACCTTTGTTTTCTCTATTTTATACTCTTGGCTTGGATTATTCTTATCATAGTAATCTTCTATATGTTTACTTGCTTTAAACTCTATTTTATGATTATATGTACACAATATCTTACTATCTATTTTCTCTACATAATCATTTAATTCACACAATACTATTTTAAAGCTACTATTATCATCTTCTTTAAATATTAAAGAGTATCCCTCTTCTTCACAAAGCATTAAGATAAACTCTAAATCACTTTGATTATATTGGGTTGTATAATCTTTTATTGGATATTTTATATTATCTACTCTTATCTCTAATGAAATATTTAATAAGGCTCTATATCTTGTTACTATTTTATTTATAATATCTGTTGCACTTAGACTATGATATATCTCATATTTATTATTTAATCCCAAATAGTATATTGGATGTACCACTTCTATTTTATACATATATTTATTTGATACTATACTATCTTCACTAGCTTTATAAATCTTTCCAAAGATTGTTTTACAAGATTTTAAATTTACTAAATCCTCTAAAACTATCTCTACATCTGTATCTACTATATCTTCTACTTCTATTCTTTCATTACTTATAAAGGTTATCTCATATTCATATACTTTATTTACTCCACTTTTCCCTTCTAAATTATAGATTGAATAATTCCCATCTGTATTCCCATATAAATCATTACTTTTATAGTTTAAAAGTTTTAACCTTCCTTTTATCTCTTGAATCTCTTTTTGATTATTCATTATCGTATCTTTGATATCTTTTATTTGATCTTTTAGAAAATTTAGATTTTGCATATGTTACTCTTAGTTTGGATTATGATTTAATGATTCAAATTAGAAAATTAAATAACTAAAAATATTAGTATAAGATAATTTATAAAGATATTAAAGTTGAGATATTTTTACTTTTTATTAGAAATATTATATATTTTATTAAATAAATGATTTATATGGCGAATAATATTTACTTTATAAATCAGTTTTCTTTTACAAAAAAGAGTTTAAACTCATTCTTAAGATAGTTTAAGATTATGAATATTTGTTACACTGAGACTTTAGTCTCAGTTTCTAAATCATTGCTCTTGCCAAAGAAGTTCTAGTTTTACATTAAAAATATCAGATCTTTTTGGATTGATAAAAATCTCTTCAATTTGAAGATTTGAGATACTATTTTGCTCTTTTATTTTTGAAACTTCGTTTTCCAAAGTAGTTTGAAGTGAATTTTTTTGCTCTATTAAAAAAGCTATCTCATTTTCTACTACTTTTACATCACCTCTCTCTTTTAAGATTTTATTTGCACCTTTTGCTCCACTTGCTACTTTACCTAAATTTGAAGATACTGTTCCTTTTCCAAAAAATGCACCTAAAATAGAAGTTCCTATATTTAAAATAGTATCAGTAGTTGAAGCATTTGCTTCTCTTTTCTCTTTGTCTAGTCTTTCATATAGTTTTGATAGTTTTAAATCTAAAGAATCATTCTCTTTTTGATATTTTGCTTTTATTTTTTCTAGTTCTAAATCAACTTTTTCATTTAATCTATCTTGAACTCTAATTCTAAAATCTTGTAGAGTTTCATCTTGTTTTGATGATAGTTTTAAAGAGTCAATTTTATATAAAGAGAGTTTTGAATTTCTATATAAATAGTCTGTAAAATCTTTCTCTATTTGTTTTAAATCTTTCTCATTTTTAATAAAGTTAGGAACTTCATAGTAGTTTGAATTAGCTTTCTCTTTTATTTCAAATTTTGTTTCAAGTAGTAGTTCCTCTTTTTCATCAAAATTTATCTCTTTCATATTTTCATCAAGATAAAACTTATATTTTATACTCTCTTCAACATCAATAGCTTTACTTGTATTTACAAATCTAATTGAACCTGAGCATAAAAGATAAGGTTGCAAATAGTAGTTGCTATTTTGTGAATTGTAGATATAAAGTTCATTTATATTACTTGTTAAAATTGGTTTTGAAATACTTTTTGTTATATTAATATTTGTATTATCTTGAGTAGAAACTGATTTTTGTAGATTTTTAGCAGATTTTTTTTCACTCATCAATCTTTTTATTCCTTCTTTTGGAATAGGACCTTTTAGATATGATAATGCCCATCTTGTCTCAAAAACTTTTATTCCATCATTATTTATATTATTTAAAATAAAGTTTCTTTTCTCTAAATTTGATAAAAGATTACTAATTTGAGCTTTATTTATACCCTCACTAGCACTACTTAAGCCATCTATTACTCTATCAATATCTTGTTTTGTTTGAAGCCTTCCTAAAAACCAAGTTCCAATATTTGCTAAACCTTTGTAGTCAATATCAACTGGATTTTGAGTTGAAAGAACTATTCCTATTCCAAAACTTCTTGCTTGTTTCAAAAGTGTTAGCATTGGTTGTTTAGATGGTGGGTTTGAAGATGGTGGAAAATATCCAAAAATTTCATCCATATAAAGTAGGGCTTTTAATGATGTTGTTCCCTCTTGTCTTCTCATCCAAGCTACCATTTGATTTAGTAAAATAGTTACAAAAAACATTCTTTGATTATCATTTAAATGAGCAATTGAAAAAATACTTACTTTTGCTTTCCCATTTTCATCATAAAGTAGTTTTGAGATTTCTAAAGTCTCTCCCTCTATCCAAGTTGAAAATGCTGGATTTGCTATTATACCATTTAGTTTTAATGCTAATTTTAATCTATCACTTTGAGAGAAAAATGTCTCCAAATCAAAAACTCCAATTTTTGAAAATGGTGGAGTTACTATTAAATTTATTAACTCTTCAAGAGTTAAATCTTTTTGTTCTTTAAATAGATTTAAAAATATCGAAGATAGTAAAATGGACTCTTTTGAGTTTGAGTCAGCTTTCTCTTCAATTAGTGCTAAAATTGAACTTACAGTTGAGTTTATGAGAGAGACTAAAAGTTCATTGTCTTCTAAAACTTCTTTACTAGGGGCTTTAAAAGAGCTAAGAATTGATATTTGAACTCCTGCATCACTTCCTGGAGTATAGATTGTAAAATCAGCAGAATTTTTTAATTTTTCTATTCTTGAAACTTCTTGAAAGTCTTGTTCTAATCCTTTTTTCCAAAGTTCTGCACGGCTTTGTGCAAACTCTTGAATCGTTTTTCCGCTATTAATAGCTTCTTGCTCTTCAATCCAAGGTTCAAAATCACTAGTTTCTAAATTTGGAAAAGTAAGAAGTAGGTTTGTCATATCACCTTTTGGGTCGATTATTATTGAAGGAATATTATCTATTGCTGCTTCTTCAAGTAGAGTTATTCCAAGTCCTGTTTTACCACTTCCTGTCATCCCTATAATTGCTGCATGAGTTAGTAAATCTTTATTTTGATAAACTAAAGGGATAGTTTGCCCCTCTACTTTTTGTTTTCCTATGTAAAAAAGTTTTAAGCTCTCATAATCAAATTTATTCATTTTTTGACCTCTAAATTGAAAATAATTTCGATTATATCAAAAAAAAGATGAATACAAAAATTATTTTATTTGGGTATAATAAGGATAGTAAAATTCTAAGGGAGGTCAGATATGGAAATAGGAATCATTCCACGAATGGATCAATACAAAGATAATAAAAATGTAGAGATGCAACAAGTGAAATCTACTTCAGATTCGGCATCGATTAATAATAAAAAAGATTTAGAACAAATTCAACAAACTATAATTGAAAAAGCAAAAAAAGGGGAAGAAACTTCGGAAGTAAAGGTAGATGCTGTAAAATTAGCAGCTAAATTTGAAGTTTTAATTTCTAATTTGAATTTTGGTTATAACAGAGAATCTAAGGATTTTTATGTAAAAGTTGAGAGGGGAAATATTGAAAATCAATACCCAACTGAAGATATGATGAGAGTAAAAGCTTATATGTTGAGTATGCAAGAAGCAGCTTTAAATAGCAATAGTTGATTAATAATAGGGAATTTAATTTTAATTTATACTATAATTTTGTATTAACTATAAGTTAGATAGAATAATTTAATTAATAAAAATTATCCAAAAGTAACCTATGTTAAAACTATTTACTCTTCTTATATTTCTGATAAGCTTTTTATTTGCCTCTGAACCAAAAACAATAAATTTATCAAATGAAAAATGGGAGTATCGATGGGGAGATTCTCCTTTTTCTAACAATACTCCTTTATGGGCATTGGAAGATGATAATACCCAATGGAAAGAGATACTCTTTCCAAGTAATCCTCCAAATAGAGATGAGCAAACAAATGTTTGGTATAGGGTAAAACTTCCTGATATATTACCAGATGACCCAAATTTATATATTTTTAGTATAGATTTTATTTTTGAAACTTATCTTGATGGTAAAAAAATATATCAATTTGGAACTTTTGATGAAAAAGGAAAAGGTAAATTTGAAGGTTGGCCTTGGCATCTTATTTCTTTAGATTCTAATAGTGCAGGTAAATATTTATATTTTAGAATATATTCAGACTATACAGATATAGGTTTATGGGGAGAGGTGTTAATTGATTCAAAAGGTAATATTTATGAAAGACTTTTGAATTATGATATTCCTAAAATTATTGTTGGTTCAATATCGATTTTTGTATCTATTTTATTTTTATTAGCATTTATATCAAAATTTAGAAGTAAAGAGTTATCTATTTTAGGTTTACTATTTTTATCTCAAGGTTTAAATGTATTTTGTTCAGTAAAAATTATCACTTTATATTTTAGTTTTCCACTACTAAATCAATATATTCTAGCTTTCTCATTTTTCTTTTTTCCTTTAGGAATTGCTTATTTTATTGATAAATCTATAGCTTTTAAATCACCTTTTAATATTATAAAAAGAGTTTGGCAGTTTCATTTAATATATTTAGTTGTTGCATTTTTAGGTTCTATTTTGGGTATTCTTACTTTGCCTTTAGCTTATGAATATTTTGATATAGTTTATAATTTTATAACTTTACCAATTTTGACAATTTTTATTATTTATCTTTTTTTTAAAGGAGATAGACAAACCAAGATAATAACTTTTAGTTTTTTTCTTATCTCTTTATATTGGTTATATTCAAGTTTGATAGCTTATGGAGTAGTTTCGTGGGAAGAGTATCCAAGTGATATAGTAGTATTTATATGTTTATTACTATTAGCTTACTCTATACAAGATAGGTTAAATTATACAAAAGAGTTAGAAGAAGCAAAAGAGGAGCTACTTAAATTAAGTAAAATAGACCATTTAACAAAGTTAAATAATAGAAAAGAGATAGATACAGTTTTAAATTTTAATGAGAGTATTTTTTTAAGATATAAAGATGCTTTTTCCATAATTTTAATAGATTTAGATGATTTTAAATTGGTTAATGATACTTATGGGCATCTTGAAGGTGATAAGTTACTTATTGAAATAGCTTCTATTCTTACAAAATTTACAAGGCAAACAGATGTAGTCGGAAGATGGGGTGGTGAAGAGTTTATTATAATCTGTCCTAAAACAAAAGTTGAAGATGCTGTAAAATTAGCGCAGAATTTAAGAGATAAAATATCAAATCTTGATTTTGGAATAATTGGTAAAAAAACAGCAAGTTTTGGTGTAACAGGTTTTAAAGAGAATGACTCTATAACAGAGCTTTTATCAAGGGCAGATGATACTTTGTATAGTGCCAAGTCAAAAGGTAAAAATAGAGTTGAATATGTAGTTTAGAGTTAATTTATAAAGTTTAAAATTATAAATTGATATTATTTTATTTTAAATGATTTAAATTCTCAAGCTAATCACAAGCTTTTTTAAACCAACTTTTTGATATTTCTATATTCTTTTCTACACTATTTCCAGAGAAGTATAAAAGTTCTAAACCAAATTAAGCTTCTATATTGGCTTTTAGATACTATTATTGTAAACTTTATATATTATTGATTTTGAATATTTTAGGAAAATTTAAAGGAACATATATGATAGATTATAAAGAAAAATTTACTTTAGATAGAGAGCTTAATCCATCAAAAGATATTGAAATAACAGTTGAAAGTGATAGAGGAAGGATTTTTTCATCAGCTGCATTTAGAAGGTTACAAAAAAGGACTCAAGTTTTTGCTTTGGAACTTAATGCTTCTATTCGTTCAAGGCTTACTCATTCTCTTGAAGTAGGGCAAAATGCAAGATATATTGCTAGAACTATCTTAGATGAATTAAAAAAAGAGGGACTCGAAACTTATGGTTTAGATGGCTTGGAAAATGCTTTTATTTCTACTTCTGAGATGACAAGTTTGATTCATGATATAGGAAATCCACCATTTGGACATTTTGCAGAAGAGACAATAAACAAATGGCTAAAAATAAATGTTTTACCAAAATTAGCTAGTTTCCAGGTTACAACAAAAGAATTGGAAGATTTAAAAGAGCTTTTATCAAAAGATATTTGTAACTATGATGGAAATGCTCAAGCTATAAGAATTATCACAAAGCTCCAAAGATTAAACCTCTCATACTTTCAAATAATTGCTGTTTTAAAATATACAAGAGGAGCTTTTGAAGATAAACCAAAAGATGATGATAGTTTGAATTATCTTAAGAAAAAACCAGGATTTTATTATAGTGAAAAAGAGTTAGTTGAAAAAATTCAAGATACTTTAAATATAAAAGTAGGGCATAGATTCCCTATAACCTATATTATGGAAGCAGCAGATGATATCTCATATTTGACTGCTGATTTGGAAGATAGTGTTGAAAAAGGTATTTTGTCTTTAGATGAAGTTTATAATATTATTAAAACAGAGTGTGAAAAACAAAATGAAGAGTTTCTTTTAGAAATTATTGAAAAACAGTATGAAAAAGCAAAAAAAGATGAAGAACCATATCAATTTAATATGTTTTTTACATTTCTAAGAGTTGGTTTGGTTACAAGTTTTGTAAGACATGTATCAAGTGTGTTTATACAAAATCATAAAGAGATATTTGAAGGAAGCTTCAACTATGCACTTTTAGAGTATGATAAACAGAGTAAATACTATAAAGCTTTAAAAGTCTTAAAAGATATTTCAATTAAATATATTTATCAAAACAAAGAAGTGCAAACTTTGGAACTTCAAGCTTATACTATTTTAAACTTTTTATTTGATATTTATAAACCACTTTTAGAACTGAAAACAGATGATTTCTCGAAACTTTTAAAAGATGAAAAAATAGAGTGCTTTATCTCAAAAAGATTGATAAAAAGAGTCTCTTCAAAACAAATAGTAGCTTATAAAAATGATGTTGAAAAACTAGATATCAATAATATTGAAGAATTTAATATTTTAGAGTTTTATTATAGAGTTAGACTGATAATTGACTATATTAGTGGAATGACTGATGATTTTGCTTTGGAAGAGTATAAAATTTTATCTGCTATAAAATAGAAATGTATTTTTATTTTTTAAGATAAATAGTAAATTTACTTACTATTTATCTCTTTATCTAAATAATATCCAGTGTATGAACCAGAATTTTTGTGATTTTTTGCTAAAAATTCAGGTGTTCCCATATCTACAATTTTTCCACCCTTATCTCCACCTTCTGGACCAATATCTATTACAAAATCAGAGTTTTTAATAACATCAAGATTATGTTCAATTACAAGTACAGAGTTTCCAAGCTCTACAAGATGATGCAATACTTTTGTAAGTCTATCAACATCAGCAAAATGAAGTCCTGTTGTAGGCTCATCTAAGATATATAGAGTATTTCCAGTATCTTTTTTACTTAGCTCTTTACTTAGTTTTATTCTTTGGGCTTCTCCACCACTTAAAGTTACAGCATTTTGTCCTAAAGTTATATATCCAAGCCCTACCTCACTTAGAGTTTTTAGTTTTGCATGAAGTTTTGGTACTTTTGAAAAAAATTCTAAAGCTTCATCTACACTCATATTTAAAACATCAGAGATATTTTTACCTCTATATAAAATCTCTAAAGTTTGAGCATTGTATCTATGTCCGTGACAATCATCACATTTAACCATAATATCTGGTAAGAAGTGCATTTCGATTTTTATCTCTCCTTCTCCTTGACACTTTTCACATCTTCCACCTTTTACATTAAACGAGAACCGTCCAATCTTATACCCTCTAAGACTAGCCTCTTTTGTCTTACTAAAAAGGTCTCTTATTTCATCCATTAATCCTGTATATGTTGCTGGATTACTTCTTGGAGTTCGACCAATTGGGCTTTGGTCAAGATAGATAACTTTATCAAGTTTTTCTAAACCATCAATTTCTACTCCATCTACTTTTTTTACTTTTCTTGCACGATTTAAAAGCTCTTGAGCAACAGGAAGTAGTGTTTGAAGTATAAGTGAAGATTTACCACTTCCACTAACTCCTGTAATTGAAACTAGATTTCTAAGTGGGATTTTTACATCAAGATTTTTTATATTATTTATATTTACATTTTTTATTTCAATAAAATCTTCTTGTGGTCTGTTATGTAGATAATCTATTTTTTTAGCTTCCGTTATATATAAAGCAGTTAAAGTTTTTGCCTTTTTCATCTCTTTTAAAGTTCCAGCAAATACAACTTCTCCCCCAAATTTACCGGCATTTGGTCCAATATCAACTATAAAATCACTTGCCATAATAGTCTCTTTATCATGTTCAACTACTATAACACTGTTTCCTTTCTCTTGTAATGCTCTTAAAGTCTTTATTAGTTTACTTGTATCTCTCTCATGTAACCCAATAGATGGCTCATCTAGTACATACATAACCCCTGTTAAACCACTACCAATTTGAGAAGCGACTCTTATTCTTTGGGCTTCTCCACCACTTATAGTTCTTGCATCTCTTCCTAGAGTTATATATCCTAAACCAACATCATATAAGAAGAAAATTCTCTCTTTAATCTCTTTTAAAATTGGAGCTGCAATCATCTTATTTTGTTCACTTAAGTAAGAGAAATTATTTTCATCTTGGAAAAATTTATGAGCCTCTTCAATAGGGATATTTAAAATATCAGGAATTGTTTTTTGTGCTACAAATACAGCTTGGCTAGATGGTTTTAATCTATTACCATTACAAGAATCACATCTCTTTTCTGTCATATATTCAGCCATCTCTTTTTCATCTTTTATCATATCATAGGCTAATTTTACTATTCCTTCCCATTTTCTTGTAAGTTTGTGTTTTTTCCAAAAAAATGAGAACTCATCAATACTTCCATGAAGTATTGCTTTTTTATGATGATCTTCTAATTCATTAAAAGGTACTTTTACACTAATTCCTGCACTTTCACAAAATGCCATAAGCATTTTAAAATAGTAACCTTTATTAAACCCATATATAATCTTTATAGCCCCATTTTCAATATCCAAATCTTCATTTATAATCTTTTTCATATCAAGAGCATATCTAATACCAAGTCCATCACAAGAGCTACAAGCACCTTTTGGTGAATTAAAAGAGAAGCTAAGAGGTTCTAATGGCTCAAAAGATATTTTACAATCAAAACAAGCCATATGTTCCGAATAGTGTATAAGTTTTTCTACTCCTAATTCTTCGTAATTTGCTATTTCTATTTCAAGTTCTCCAAAGCTCTCTTTTAGACCTTTTTCAACATCTTGAGCAATTCTATCTTTATTTGCTTCATTTACTGTAACTCTGTCTATTACCACTTTTATTGTATGCATTTGTGTTTTGGATAATTCTATATCTTCATCAAGTCTTACCATAACACCATCAATTATAGCTCTTACATAACCTTTTGCTCTAAGGCTCTCTAGAAGATCTGCAAAACTACCTTTTTTACGATTAATTAAGGGAGATAAAATTACAAGTTTAGATTCATTTGGTAAAGATAAAACCTGATTAATAATATCTGAAGCACTCATTTGAGATATTGGTTTATGGCATTGATGACAATGTTGCTTTCCAACTCTTGCAAAAAGTAACCTAAAGTAGTCATAAACTTCAGTAATAGTTCCTACTGTTGAACGAGGATTTTTTGAAGTTGTTTTTTGGTCTATTGCGATTGCAGGAGTTAAACCTTCAATTCTTTCAACATCAGGCTTTCCAACCTTATCTAAAAATTGTCTAGCATAAGAAGATAAAGACTCAATATATCTTCTTTGACCTTCTGCATATAGTGTATCAAAAGCTAATGTTGATTTTCCACTACCACTAAGTCCTGTAAAAACAATTAACTTGTTTTTAGGGATTTCTAAATTTATATTTTTTAAATTATTCTCTTTTGCATTAAATATTTTTATTGTATCACTCATTAAATTACCTTTAAAATTAAAGTATAGATTATATGATAATTTTAATAATAAGTTAGTAAAGTAAATTTTTAGCTAATATTTTTTATCTATTGTATAATTTTAAATAATATAAATAAGAAACAATCAGATATATTTAAAACTTTATAAGCTTTTTAAAACTTTATATGTATATATCTTAATATTATTAATATCTTATATAAAATGGAATCTTAAAATATCAAATAATACTTTCATTCTATATATTTATAACATTTAATACTATTTAAAATTTATATATTGTTATGATTTAATTAAAGATTATACAATATAATTAAATAAATAGTAGTTTATAAATAAAATCAAGAGAGTTGAGATTGCTTAAAAATAGATTTTAATAAATTAAGCACGAATTTTGTAAAATGAATATTATTTATAATAAAATTTTAATATTAAGGAGCATTTATGCCACCTACTACTTTACAGATTATTGCAGCTATTATTTTTGCAATTGCAATTATTCATATATTTTCAGTTAAATACTTTGAACACTTAGCACATAGAAGTGAAAAACATTCTGGAGTTTTCCATCTTTTAGGAGAAATTGAGGTTGTTTTTGGAATTTGGGCTATGATTTTAGTTCTTTTTATGTTTATTTTTTTAGGGAAACATGAAACTGTTGACTATGTAAATTCAAGAAGCTATATTGAAACTATGTTTGTTTTTGTAATTATGGTAATAGCTGGAACTAGACCTATTTTACAAAGTGTTATTTCACTTGTAAAAAAATTATCAAATGCTTTACCTAAAAAAGGTGCAATTGGTTTTTATTTTGTTGTTATGGCTATTGTTCCTCTTTTTGGTTCACTTATTACTGAACCAGCAGCTATGACACTAGCAGCTTTAATTTTAGGTGATAAGCTGTTCTCTCAAGGAATTTCAAAAAAACTCAAATATATGACTTTGGGAACTTTATTTATAAATGTCTCTATAGGTGGAACTTTAACAAATTTTGCAGCACCGCCAATATTAATGGTTGCTCAAACTTGGGATTGGAGTAGTACTTTTATGTTTACAACTTTTGGTTGGAAAGCTATGATTGCTATATTTATAAATACAAGTTTGATAATCTTACTTTTCTATAAAGAGTTATCAGCAATAACTATTAGAACAACAGTAAGTGATAGAGAAAAAATTCCATTTGCAATTGTTTTGAGTCACTTTATTTTTCTTTTTTTAGTTGTATATTTTGGACATTATCCAGCATTTTTTATGAGTATTTTTTTACTATTTTTAGGAGTTACTTATGCTTATCAGCAGTATCAAGATAGATTGATGTTAAGAGAAGGGCTTTTAGTTGCTTTTTTCTTAGGAGGATTAGTTATTTTAGGAGGTCAGCAAGAGTGGTGGCTTAAAGGTATTATTTCAAGTATGAGTAATGCTGAAGCTTTTGTTGGAGCTATAACATTGGGAGCATTTACAGATAATGCAGCAATTACATATTTAGGATCTTTAGTTGAAGGCTTAAGTGCAGAGTTTAAATACTATTTAGTTGCAGGAGCAGTTTGTGGTGGTGGATTAACTATTATTGCAAATGCACCAAACCCAGCAGGAGCTGCAATTCTTAAAAGTCATTTTGAAGATAATTCAATAGATCCTAGATATCTGTTTTTAGGTGCCTTAGTGCCTACATTAATAGCAAGTTTATGTTTTATAATTTTATAAGGATATAAAAAAATGGTTTCAAATTTTGCGAAATTTGCAAGAACAAATAAAAGTTTGATAGTTTTTTCAAACTCTTTAGATCATATAGAGGTTTTTAAACATTTCTATAATACTAGAGTAAAACCAAATGAGTTTGGTTTTGTAAAAATAAATGATGATAGAATTTGTCTTTTACATGAAGATTTGAAGTGCGATTTAGTATCAGGTAAAACAAATGAAGATATAAAAAATAGATTACTTGAAATTTTCAAAACAGAATCTAGATATATAATGACCTCTTCAAAGTTTGTTATATTTCCTAAAAAATTCTCTTTTAAAAGAGTTGCAAATAGGCTTTTTTCAGACTATATTATTCAAAGTGCTGGAGAAGTTATATTTAATAAAGTTGGAAATAATATTGTTGTTGATTGTCAAGGTGGTTCAAAAGTCTTAAATTTAAAAACAAGAGCAATAGATGCTTTAATAATTCAAGATGAGTTAGAATCAAATTTTGATGAATAAGATTTTAAGTTTTTTTAATGATATAGAGCAATTATAGTAGTAAATTTTCAAAGATAGTATAAATGATAAGGAGTTTTAGTACTCCTCTTCATCATCGCTTTCACTATCAAAACAGTAGATACACTCTTCATCAAAGAATGAATATTCATCATAGCAGTAAAACTTTTCACAGCTATCACATTTAAAGCAATCATACTCTTTTGATAATTTTTGCTCCAATTCTTCATCACTTAAATTGTTTTTTTTAGCATAATCGTCAAAAATCTTATAAACATTTTTGTTTTTGTCATTTTTTAACTCTTTAGCTAAATCCTCCAAAGTCTCTATCTTCATTTGTTACCTTTTAAAATTTTGTGAAAGCTATATTATCTCAAAAAATGATATAATTCCGACTTAAAAAATAAACAGGTAGTAAAAAAATGGAAGAAAATAATATAAAAAGCCAGAAATTTATAGTTAAATATTTTACAGAGATAATGATAAAAGGAGATAGTGCTAAAAAACAGATGATAAATCAACTCTATTTTAATCTTCAAAAAATATCAAATCAAATCTCAAATGATATAAAAATTAAAAAGTTTTTTGATAAGATTGAATTGGTTTGTCCACAAGAATTTGCAGATGCTTTAAGAGAAAAACTACTTCAAACTTCTGGAATTGAACAAGTTTTAGAAGCAATTCAAATAGATAATATGTATACTTTAGATGATATAAAAGTAGAAGTTAATAGATATATGGCTCATACAATAGTAGATAAAACTTTTGTAGTACGAGCAAAAAGAGTAGGAACTCAAGATTTTAAATCTACAAACATTGAACAAACTGTTGGTGGATATATGCTTGCTTGTAATCCAAAAACAAAAGGTGTTGATTTACGAACAGCAGAAGTTACTATAAATTTAGAGTTAGAGCATGCAAAATTAAATATTATTACGAAAAAACATTATGGTTTAGGAGGATTTCCTCTAGGAACACAAGGAGAAATTTTATCTTTAATGTCTGGTGGATTTGATTCAACAGTCGCTTCATATTTAGCTATAAAAAGAGGTTTAAAAACGCATTATATTTTCTTTAATTTAGGTGGAGTAGCACATGAAATTGGTGTAAAACAGGTATCTTGGTATTTGTGGAATAAATTTGCTACTTCTCATAGAGTTTCATTTATTACTATTCCTTTTGAAGATGTTGTAGGACAAATATTTAAAGATATAAGCCCATCATATATGGGAGTTATGTTAAAAAGATTGATGATTCAAGCTGCTCAAAGAGTTGCAAAAGAGTTAAAAATAGATGCAATAATTACAGGAGAGAGTGTAGCACAAGTTTCAAGTCAAACTTTAAGAAATCTTAGTTTAATAGATAAGGCAAGTGATATTTTGATTTTAAGACCACTTGCTTTTATGTCTAAGCCTGAAATTATAGATATTGCAACAAAAATTGGTACAAAAAAGTTTGCTGAAGCAATGCCAGAATATTGTGGAGTAATATCTCAAAATCCAGTAACTGCTGGAAGTTTTGATAGAGTTGAAAAAGAGGCTAAAGCTTTTGATTATAGAGTTTTAGATGAAGCTATTAAAAATGCAAAGATAAAAAATATTGATGAAGTTTTAGATGATATTTGTGAAGTCGGAACTTTAGAGATTGTAAATAATTTAAAAGATGATTCTGTTATAATTGACATTAGACAAAGTAGTGATACTTTAAAAGCTCCTTGTACAGTTTTAAAAATACCATTTTATGATTTAAAAAAAGAGTTCAAAAAGCTAAATCAAGAGAAAACTTATCTTTTATATTGTGATAAAGGTGTAATGAGTCAATTACATGGACAATATCTAAAAGATGAGCAGAAATTTACAAATATAAAAGTTTATAGACCAAATTAAAAAAGGAAAAAAATGAAAAAAATAGTTATTGGTATTTTAGTAGTAATTCTAATATTAATTGCTACTTGCTTTGGCTTAAAATCTACTATTAATTCAAAAATTGATTCAAAAATTGATGAATTAAATAAAAATGGGTTTTATGTAAATATTGAAAAAAACAATAAGTTTTTAAATACGCAAGGAAAAGGGAAGATTGAAGTTGCATACCCTTTAAAAGTTATTGAGTATCTACTTGGTAAAAAAGATGATAGTGAATTTAAAAAACAGTTTGAAGAACTTTTAAAAATTATGCCAAATGATTCAAAATATGATTTATTAGATGGATTGACTTTTGAATATGATTTTAGTTTGTCTAATATTAGCTCTAAATTAGATTTAAATTTATATTTGGTTAGCTTATCAGATAAATATAGATATGAAGAACTAACAAAATACAATTATGGATATAGCACTATAAATTTTAATGATATATTAAAAAATAGAGAGTTAAAGATTAATATAGATGAAAAAGGTAACTTTAAAGTTGATAATATTAGTTTTATCTCGGCTGGTGGGATATTTGTTCTTAGAGGTATAAATGGAGATATAAATCGAGTAAATATCCCTTTTATGAAAGTTGAATTTGCAAATTCAGGTTATTTAGATAATAAAATATTAGTTGAAAATACAACTTTTTACTATAAAGAAGATAAAAATAAGAAGATTGATTCTAAGTTAGATATAGGGACTTTTTATTATGAAAATCTTGATGAAGAATTTAATATAAAGAATTTAAAAATATCTTCTTACTCTATACCTGTTGGAGATGATTTAAAAGGTGATACAAAAATATCTTTTGAAGAGTTAAATAGTAAAAAGTTTGATTACTCATATAGTTCAACTAATAAAAATAAAAAAGATTTTATAAATGTTAAAAATACTTCATTAGCTTTTGAGTATGATAAATTACCTTATGAAAAATATAAAGAGTTTATAAAATCTTTTAATTTAGATTTTGATAAATCTTTAGAAAAAACAAAAGAGTTTTTAGAGGCTCTTTCAAAATCAAATATGAGTTTAACTCTATTTGGGGAATCTGAGAATTTAGGTATTCAAAATAATAGTTGGTATAAAAAATTAAAAATTAGTTCAAATTTTGAATTAAGTAAAAATTTAGCATCTATGCAGTTTGATACTTTAAATGATATTTTGAGTGTTTTAAAGTTTGATGTTGAAGTAGATAGTGAATCTGCACAAAAGGCTTTAGAAAATGGTATTGATGAAATGAAGGATAAAATTAAATTTGTAGATTCTCAAAATAAAGATTTTAAACTTTTTAAAGCTGAATTAAAAGAGGATGGGCTTTATGTAAATGATGTTTTAACATTTACAAAAGATAAACTTAAATTCCCAAAAAACTCTTTTGATACAGCTTATTCACCAAGTGTTTATACAGATGATTCAAAAATTTCTTATAATTATGAGATGTTGGATAAAAATACTCTAAGAGTTAATTTTAAATATAAAACTTCTCTTGAAACTCTTTCTAGTGGAGGAATAGCAATATCTTTTCCTCAATTAACTGATGACTCTAAAATAAAAGCAAAAACAAGTAAAAATTTTGCTAAGTTAGATGTATATAAAAAAGGAGATACTATTTATAGTGGTTTATTAGATAAAAATTTACAAGCAACATATTTAATGATAGAAGGTTTTGATGAAAATTGGACAGATACAAATATTGAAAAAGAGATTAGTTTAGATATTGATGTATCAAAAATGGATGATTATTTGGAGATAAATTTAAGAGGGTATTCAACTGCTGCAAATAAGATAGATTATGAGCTTTTACCAACAGAACAAAATAGTGGTACAAAAGATCAACAATCATATTATATAAAAATTGCAGATATAGATTTATATACACTGAAAAATAAAAAATAAAAAGGAAATATATGAAAAAAATATTATTAGGGCTTGTTGCTATTGTTTTAATTATACTTGCTGTTTGTTTTACTCTTAGAAGTAATGTGAATGGTAAAATAGATGCAAAGATAGAGGAGCTTAAAACAAATGGTTTTAGTGTAACATATAATAAAAAAGATGTTCCACTAAAAATAGAAGCTGAAGGAAAAATAGAGATTTCTGATTCTCAAAAAGCACTTGATTATTTGATTAAAATTCAAGATGAAGGAGAGTTTAAAAAGAGCTTTGAAAAAGTTGTAAAAGTTATAGATAAGCAGATGATTGAACAAGCTTTACTAGGAGTTAGTTTTGATTATGATTTTAATATAAATCTTTTAAGCTCAAAACTTGATTTAAATCTATATTTAACAAAATTCTCAAATAGTTTAATGCAAGTTTTATCATCAGAAGACCAGACAAAAGGTTTATCAGCTATGTTAAAAAATAGAGATTTTCAGATAAATGTTGATGAAAACTCAAACTATAAAATAAAAGATATAAATTATGTTGTTCCGGCGGAAGGGACTATTAGTTTTCAAGGAATGAGAGGAGATAAAAAGAATTTAAATATAGATTTAATCAAATTTGATGCTAAAAAAGATAACTTTATATTTTCTTTTGAAGGAATAAAAAGTTTTTATGAAGAAAAACCAAATAAAGCTATTGATTCAAAATTTAATATAGAAAACATAAAGGTTATTGATAGTAAATTTAATTTTGATATGAAGGGTTTAAAAACTTTATCTACTCAAAAAGTACTAAATGACTTACTTGAAGCTGATACAAAAATAGCTTTTGACTCTTTATCTTTTAAAAATTTTGATAATTTAAATACAACTATAGAAAACTCTTTTATTGAATTGAGTTTAAGTAAAATTCCATTTACAAAATATGAAGAGTTTCTTGATACTTACTATTCGCTATCTGATAATCAGGAGAATTTAGATAACTTCTCAAAAAAAGCACAAGAGTTTTTTCAAGATATTTCAAAAGCTGGTATTGAGATAAAAATAAATGCGAATTCAAAAGGGTTTAGTGCACTTCATAAAGAGTGGTTTAAAGAGATTGATTTAAAATCAAACTTTAATTTAAATAAAAATTTATCAAATATGAAGTTTGAAGGTCTTGATGATATTTTTGAAACTATAGGTATAGAGTTAAAAGTTGATAATAATTCAGCTGAGACTATCTATAAAGAGTTAGGATTAAATCAAGCAAATATAAATTTAGTTGATTCAGAAGATAAAAAATTTAAAGTTTTTAAAGCCGAATTAAAAGAAGATGGAATTTATGTAAATAATAGTTTAACTTTGCCAAAAGCTGTTTTGAAATTTCCAAAAAAAGAGATAGAAAACTCTTATGTAGATGATCTTGAAGCAGAAGATTATCCACAAGTTATTGAAGATGATTCAAATATCTCTTATGACTATAAAATGATTGATAAAGATACTTTAAGAGTAAATTTTAAATATAAAACTTCTTTACCTTCTATTTCAAATGGTGGAATATCTGTATCTTTCCCACAATTTAATGATGATTCTAATATAAAGACAAAAACAGTTCAAAACTTTAAAAAATTAGATGTTTTTAAAAAAGGAGATACTCTTTATAGTGGTTTATTAAATAAAAATATAGTTGCTGAATATTTAATGATAGAAGCTTTTGATGAAAACTGGAAAGATATAAATATAGAAAAAGAGTTTACTTTAGATATCGATGTATCAAAAATGGATGATTTTTTAGAGATGAATTTAAGAGGATATTCAACTGCTACTGATGGAATAAATTATGAACTTTTACCAAATTTTAGTGATACAAAAGATCAACAAGCATACTATATAAAAATTGCTGATATAGATTTACAAAAAGAGAAAGCTAAATTTAAATAGAGATATTTAGGCATTTTGCCTAAATATTTTCTCTTTTTTTCATAATATTTTTTTCTATTAAAATAAATAAAAATGGAATTAAAGAGTAGATAAATAGTTTTAAACTAAAACTAAAGCTCCACTTATATCTTTTCATAGCTCCATATAATGCAATACAAAAAAGAATAAAAAATATTCCATGCATCATTCCAAAAATCTTAACAGCTTGTGGTTCAGCAAAAAAGTATTTTAAGGGCATTGCAAAAAATACCAATATCAAATATGATAATCCTTCAATAATGGAAATCGTTCTAAATTGAGAAAATTTTGTTCTAAGCATCTTATTCCTTATAATTTTTTTGCTAAATTATAGTAAATAAAACTATATAAAAGCTTAGTATAACACCATTTTAAGTAAAATCCGCCCTATGATAGAAGAGAAAAATATAATTTTAACAACCTTAAACTCAAGATTTTCACATTCAAGTTTATCTTTAAGATACCTTTTTGCAAACTTAAAAGAGCTAAAAGATAGTGCAAAAATCTTAGAGTTTGTAATAAATAGTCAAAACCAAACAATAGTTGAAGAGATTTTACTTTATAAACCAAAAATTGTAGGAATTTCTACATATATTTGGAATGCTAGTGATGTAGCACAAATTGTCAAATATATAAAATTGATTAGTCCTAATACTATTGTAATTTTAGGTGGTCCAGAGATTAGTCATCTTCCACATAGAGTTGATTTTGAAAGTGCAGACTATTTTATATTTGGAGAGGGTGAAGTATCTTTATATAATTTATGTAAAAATATTTTAGGTGGAATTAGACCAAAAGATAAAATAATTCAGGCAAAACCAGTAGAGTTTGATAAAATTGCACTTCCTTATGACTACTATACAGATTTTGATATAAAAAATAGACATATTTATATAGAAAGTAGTAGAGGTTGTCCTTTTACTTGTGAGTTTTGTTTATCCTCTATTGATTCAACTATGAGATATTTGCCCATTGATGTTTTTCTAAATGAGATTGATAAATTATGGAATAGGGGTGCAAGGAACTATAAATTTATAGATAGAACTTTTAATCTAAAAATATCTTATGCAAAAGCTATTTTAGAATATTTCTTAGCAAAAGATGAGGATTGTTTTTTACATTTTGAGGTAATTCCTGATAACTTCCCTCAAGAGCTAAGAGAGCTTTTAAAACAGTTTAAGGCTGGAAGTTTACAACTTGAAGTTGGTATTCAAACTTTAAATTTAGAGGTTGCAAAAAATATAAATAGAAATTTAAGAATTGATAAAATAAAAGATAATCTTGCTTTTTTAGATAAAGAGACAAAAGCACATGTTCATATAGATTTAATTGTAGGACTTCCTAGTGAGAATATAGAGAGTTTTAGTGCAAATTTAGATTTACTTTATACATTAAGTAGTGGTGAAATACAAATAGGAATTTTAAAGAAACTTTCAGGAACTACATTAAATAGGCATGATGAAATTTATGGAATGGTTTATAATCCAAATCCACCTTATGATATTTTGAGAAATAATCTTATAGATTTCTCACTTATGCAAGATATGAAAAGATTTGCTAGGTTTTGGGATATTGTTTACAATAGTGGAAATTTTATAAAAACTTCTAAACTTCTTTTTAAAGATGGAAAGATTTTTGATAATTTCTTTGATTTTTCTAAATGGATTTATAAAAGAAGTGAAAGTACACATAAAATTTCACTTGATAGAGTTGCAGAATACTTATTTGAGTATTTAAGTAAAATGTATGATGAAGAGCTAATCATAAAAACAATTTTAGATGATGTTATGGTAATAGATGGAAGAAAAATCCCACCATTTTTGAAAAAGTATAAAAAATATGAGAAAGATTTTATACAAATAGAACAGAATAAATCGAATAAAAGACAAATTTTAAGAAAGGAAAATAATGAATAAAAAAATATTGATTTTTGCACTTTTATATTCTAGTTTACATGCTGAAACTAAAGTAGAAAATCGTGCAGAACTATCTTATGTAAATAGTAGTGGGAATACAAATACTAGTTCTCTAAATGGATCTATTTTAACTGAAGTAAATTTTGGTGATAGAGAGGTAAAAGCAAAAGCTAATATCTTTAGAAGTAAAGATAATAATGAAAAATCAGCAAATAAATATGAATTAGATGTAGATTATAATCATATGATAGGAGATAGACTTTATACTTATATGGGAGTTTATTATATAAATGATGAATTTTCTGATTATGATTCAAGATTAAATATTGGACCTGGACTTGGATATAAATTTATCTATACAGATGATGAACTTTTAGATATTCAAGGTGGACTTGATTATGCGGTTGATAAGTTTGAAGATGGTAGTAAAGATGAATATGTTGCTCCAAGAACAGAACTTAACTATAAATATAAGATTAAAGAAAATATTGAATTCAAACAGATGTTGAGTTATTTGGTCTCAATGGAAGATAGTAAAAAGTATTTCTTTACGAGTGAAACAGGAGTTGCTGTAAAGATGGTTGAGAATCTGTCTTTGGGTGCTAATTATAGATTGGATTATGTAAATCAAACTGAAAAAAAGAAATTAGATAGAAAATTCTTAACTTCTTTAATATATGATTTTTAATTTATAACTTGGACTTTTTTAAGAGTCTGAGTTATAAATATTATTTATTGAAAATATCAATTTCTATTTTTTGTTATATAAATAAAAATAGATAGAGATAAAACTATAAATCCTACACCTAATATTAAATATAGGGCATTTATCATTTGATTATAATCATTTATTGCTATTTTAAATACAACAAGAAGAGCTTCTATAAAAAGGGCTATTATGATTGTAATGATAAATTTTGTTAAAACTTTATATTCTGATTTCTCATTTTTAGAGTAACTTTTAAATAAAACTTCTTGTTCTAAAATGGTTTTTGCTAAATCAAATATTGCTAACCCTAAAGTTAAAGCAATAATTGGCTTAAAAATATAGTCTATTGATAAATTGTGATTTATAAAAGAGCTTATAAAATCGTATAGAGAGTAAAAAATTGTAAAAAGTGCCAAAGTAATCATTATTGAACAGACAATAATATAAAAACTTTTACTTAAGAAATTAAAATTTTTGTTTATTTCTAAAAAGCCAAGTTTCTTTAAAAGAGATTCTAAATTAAAATCTAAAAATACAATAACATCATTTAATTTTATTATAGTTGTGATACAAGTTTTACCAGTTGCACTACTTATATAAGGTCGTGTGATAGCTACTTTTTCATTTTCTAAATTGATATTATCTAGTAGATATTGTCTATTTCTACCAATTGGTTTATTCACAATTTTATTTCTAAAGATATTTGGTGAAATTTGATTTAAACTAGATATATCACAAATATAAAGCAATTCTAAAGATGGAAATAGCTTGAAAAGTTGTTGGTAGTTGTTGTCAGATTTGGATTTTAAATCACCTATATTATAAATGCTCTCTTTTATAAAAATCTCTATATTTTTTTGATTTTTATTGTATATGTCTATAAATTCTTCCATATAAAATCCTTTTTAACCTGAAATTGTAGCAAAAGGTTTCATAAAAATAAGTAATTCTAATTTAGATTGTTAAGTAAGTAAAATTACTTACTTAATTTTATTTTTTAAATATTTTAATAAATATTGGTACTATTAAAACTACAATATAACCAACAATTGCACCTAATAATATTTCACTAAAAAATCCACCAAGAGGAATAATTTTTATAGTTTCATCAAAAGATTGTAAAATATGTGTTTCATGAGCAATTATCCCACCACCTACTGCAAGCATAGCAATAGTTCCTAAAATACCAATAGTTTTTATTATATAAGGCATAGATTTTACAAAACTATTCCCAACTCTTTTTAGAAGCAAACTTTTTTTCTCTTGTAGATAAAAACCAATATCATCAAGTTTTATAATAAAAGCAACAATTCCATAAACAAAAACTGTAGTTAAAACTCCAACACAGATTAAAACTATAAGTTTAGTTATAAAATCACTATTATCAAGTAGGCTTAAACTTATTACTATAATTTCAAAAGATAAGATAAAATCAGTTTTTACAGCACTTTTTACTTTTTCATTTTCGAAGTTTTCGTTTGAAAGTTCTTTTGAATTAGTATCTAGGCTATCTTCACTATGATGCCCAAATTTTTCTAAAATACTTTCAACTCCCTCATAGGCTAAATATGCTCCACCAATGATTAAAATAGGTGCAATGGCCCAAGGTGCAAGATAGCTTAAAAGTAAAACGATAGGAATAATGATAAATTTATTTATAAAACTCCCTTTAGCAATTTTATAAACTATTGGTAACTCTCTTAAAGCTGCTTTTCTCTTTGCTTCAAGTATTGCTACTTCTCTTATATGTTCAAGCTCTTTAATAATCTCTTTTTGAGCTTTTTCATCTAATTTTTTTATATTTTCTTGTAACTCTTCAAGAGATTTTGCTTTTTCTAACTCTTTTTTTAGAATTTCAGAAGTTGTTTCATTTGTAAAGTTTGCAATTGCTGCTAAGTCATCAACTAAAAGACCACTTGATTTAATACTAGCGAGTTTTGTATATGTTGCAATATCATCAAAAAGTAATCCTATATCATCAAGAGAAGTTGCAAGAGATTTTGCAGTTGTTGCCATAGTTTTTCCAGCAAGTGAACCAATATCATCTGCTAAAATAGATAAATAGCCTAAGATTCCAGCCATTAAATTCCTTTTTATAGTTTTTAAATTAGAATATTATTTAAGATTTACTAATTAAATAATAAAAAGGAAAATTTTTGAATTATAGTAAAATTATTTTTGCACTTTTAGTGTTATATATTTTAGCTGATATGTTTAATACATATTTTATAAAATAGATTTTGAGATTTAGTAATTTTCAATATTTTCAAAACTCCAATCATTATCTTTTAAGAGTTGGATTAATGTTTGTAAATTCTCTTTTCCATTAAATTTTTGAGAAAACATAAAATCATGCATCAATAAAATTACTTTATTCTCCTTAATTGAAGAGTTGTTTTTATATATTTTTTCCATCTTTTCAAAAATCTCTTCAGCTGTTTGCATAGGTTTTCCATTTGATTCATATGGCCATTCAAGATCCCAACCATAGATGTAGTAACCCTCTTTAAAAATATTATCATAACCTATAATCTCTGTTTCTCTTTGAGGAAAAGGTATCATATTATCATCTCTTTGTATATTTGGAAGTCTAAAAACATTTCGACCTGCAAGCCTAACAGGTAAAAAAGCTGATGATGTTTTTGAAACTCTATCTTTTGATATTATAGAGTTTGCATTTTTTATATCTTCTACTACTAAAATAGGATCACTATAAAATTTTTTATATCTGTTATTTGCATGTGAATATGTATGATTTGCAATAGTTATATTTGAGAAACTCAAAGCTTCTTCATAAATAGTTTTAAAACTATTTATTTGAGAACCTATAAAAAACATAGTAATAGGAATATTCTCTTCATTTATAACTTCAATAATATTTTTTGTTGCTTTTAGTGGACCATCATCAAAAGTTAAAAATGCCACTTTTGGCATTTTTTGTTTTATATTTTTTACTTTTTGGTTTATTGGATAAATCTCATATAACTCAAATTTTGAAATTTGATTATCTAATTTTAAGATAAATGGATGATATTTTTTTAGATTATCATCTAAACTCTCTTTTATATCAATAGCTTCTTGTTTTGAACTAAAGATTCCATAGTTTGTTCTATATAAATTCCCTTTTTCTTTTGTAATAGTAATATCATATTTATGCTCTTTTAGTAAGCTATCTTTACAATAAACAGCATCTTTATAGTATTGATTGCTACAAATAGATATTGTATAAAATTCATCATTTGAAAATAGATTTATTGATAAATAGATTAAAATTAAAAAATTACGATAGAAGTAAAACACAAAATTCCCTAAAGGCTTAAATTCAATTCGGTATAATACAAAAAACTCATTAAAAGAAGCGAAAAATTGAACAAAATTTATGATTTAATAGTAATTGGTGCAGGACCAGCAGGAATAATGGCAAGTATAAGTGCTGCAAAAGATAAAAAGAAAGTTTTACTATTAGAAAAGATGCCACAAATTGCACTAAAATTAAAAGCAACAGGTGGTGGAAAATGTAATCTTACAAATACTTTATCAAAAGATGATTTTATAGCCAAATTTGGTAAAAGTGGAAGATTTATAAAAGATGCATTAGAAAGTTTTACAAGAGATGATTTATTGGAATTTTTTGCTTCTATTGGAGTTGAAACTATTGCAAGAGATGGTTTTAGAATTTTCCCCATAAATCATAGTTCAACTATAATTTTAGACTCTTTATTGAATGAACTTATAAGATTGGAAGTTGAAGTAAAAACAGCAATAAAGATAGAAGAAATTAAAAAATCTGAAAATATTTTTAATATAAAATCTGAAAATGAAGAGTTTAAATCAAAAAATTTAGTTCTAGCAACTGGAGGTTTAGGCTATCCAACTTTAGGAGCGACAGGAGATGGCTATACTTTTGCTTCGTCTTTGGGACATATTATTACAAAAACACATCCAGCTATGATGCCCCTTTTTACGAAGGAGAAAAATTTTGCTTCTTGTAAGGCTGATACAATTGCAAAAGCAATATTAAAAGTAAATATTCCAAAATATAAAAATTTAAAACTTGTTGGAGATTTGATTTTTACAAAAGAGGGGCTTAGAGGACCAGTTATTTTAGATTTTGCAAGAGAGATAACTCCTATATTGGCTAGTTATGATGAGGTTCCATTACTTATAAATTTTTTAAAAGGTAAAAACGAAGAGGATATTTTTCAACATATAAAAAATGAGATATCAAAAAATCCTACAAATACAATTTTGCAAAATCTTGAGACTTTGTTAGCTTCAAGTGTTGCAAAAGAGATTTTAAATATTTGTCAAATTGATGAAAATCTTAGGTTTAAACAAATAGAGGGAGTAAAAAGAGAAAAGCTTGTAAAAACTTTGGCTTGGACACCTTTTACAATTATCGGGCATGATGGTTTTAAACAAGCTATGATAACAAGAGGTGGAGTAAGTCTTAAAGAGATAGACTCAAAAACTATGCAAAGTAAAATTGTATCAGGGCTTTATTTTTGTGGAGAACTTGTAGATATTGATGGACCTTGTGGTGGATATAATCTACAATGGTCTTTTTCAAGTGGATATTTAGCTGGGAAATTGAGAAATTAAATTAGCACAAATTAGCAAAAATATAATATAATAGTAAACTAATCAAAAAAATAGGATTTATAATATGTTATTAATGAAACTTCAAGCAAGAGAAAAATTTGCCTTTTTACAACTAGCACACTATTTAGCAAGAATTGATAATGATTTCGGGAAGAGTGAAGAAGAGATTATTTTAGAGTATTGTGCTGAGATGGGAATCGAGAACTTAGACTCTTTTGATGTGAAAAATTTTAGTCTTGAAGATACTTTAAAAAATTTTAAAAGTGAAAGAAGTAAGAAAATAGTTATTTTAGAGCTTATGATTTTAATCCATATTGATAGAAGTTTCAATATAAATGAACAGATTTTAATAGATAAAATTTCTCGAAATTTTGGATTGGAGCTTGAAAACTTAGATGATTATTCTCAATGGGGAAAATCTGTTGCAATGCTTTATGAAGTTGCAAAAGTTTTCATTGATGATAGAGATAGAAATCTTGAATAGATTTAGGATAAATTCTAATGCAGCTAATAGATAATTTAGATAGTAAAATTGAAAAATTATTATATGAATATGAAAAATTAAAACTTGAAAATATTGCTTTGATACAAGAGTTAGATAAACTTAAAAATGAAAATGATGAATTGATAAAAAATAATCAAGATATGATTTTGGAAATAAATAGTACTTTGGCATTAATTGGAGGTAAAAATATTGAATAAAGATATAACGTTTCATATAAATAATTTAGCTTATACTATAAATGTTGATGAAGAGTTGGAAAAAGAGCTTTGCAAATATTTAGATTTATCTAAAAATAATGATACAAAAGAGCTTTTGATAGCATATTTAAATTTAAGTCAAGAGTTTAGAGTATTTAGAAAAAATGTTGAAGAAATAACAGAAAAATTATCAGGATTTTAGAATAAAAGCTTTCTCTTTACTTGAAATAATAATAGCTATAGTTCTACTAGCTTTAATCTTATCTTTTGCTATTCCTAAATTCAATAATCTTAATGAAAACTCAAATATATTGACCTTAAAATCACAATATGCTCTAATACAATCAGCAATTACAAAGGCAAAAAATAGAGATATTTTACTTCAAAACCAAGTAAATATCAACTCTTTAGATAGTGCAAAAATAAATATAGAAGATGAAGAACTTTTTAAAAATATTTTGCCAAAAGCTATACTTTCTACAACTATAAATGATAAAGAATATGGACATTGGGCAAAAATATCAGATAAAAAGTATCTATTTTTTACACAAAGTAAAACTTTTGAGTTTATTTTTGAAAATAACCAATTTCTTTGTGTTAGTAATGAAATTTTATGTAAAGAGATAGAATGAACTATTATGAAGTAGCTATTTTAAAATCTCCTTTAGAAAATCTTACTTATCAAAGTGAAGATTTTATAGAAGAGGGAGACTTAGTTGAAGTTATTTTAGCAAATAGAAAAAACTCAAATCAAGCTGTTATTATAAAAAAAGTAGAAAAACCAGAGTTTAAATGTAGTGATATTTTAAAAGTAACAGATTTCTATTATAGCTCTTTTATGTTAGAAATAGCAGATTTTATAAGTAAGTATTATGTTTGTTCTTTGGGGCAAAGTTTATCTATTTTTCAATACTTTGACAAAAATATCAAGTATGAAAATAGAAAAATAGAGTTTAAAAAAGAGATAAGTTTATCAAGTTTTCAGCAAGAAGCAAAAGAGTTTTTAGATAGTAAAAAACAATCTTTACTTTTTGCAAAAACTGGTGCTGGAAAGACTGAAATATATATAAAAACTATAAAAGAGATTTTAAGTTTAGATAAACAAGCTGTTTTTTTGATGCCAGAAATCTCTCTTACTCCTCAAATGCAAAAAAGACTTGAAGAGGTTTTTGGAAACAGTATTGCAATTTGGCACTCAAAAGTAGGAGTTAAAAAGAGAAAAGAGATTTTACAAAATCTTCAAAATGGAACAATAAAATTAATCGCAGGAGCTAGATCAGCACTTTTTTTACCATACAAAGATTTAGGGTTAATTATAGTTGATGAAGAGCATGATGATTCATATAAAAGTGATCAAACTCCAAGATATAATGCAAAAGATTTGAGTATTTTTATAGCTAAAAAATTTGATTTAAAACTCATTTTAGGAAGTGCAACACCTTCTATAAATAGTTTTCATAAGATAGCATATTTTGAACTAGATAAAACTTTTTATGAAACACAAAAAAGATATATTTTTGAAAACTTAAGCCAAAAAATCTCACAAAATACACTTAAAAAGATTGAAGATACAATAAAAAATGGTAATCAAACAATAGTTTTTTTACCAACAAGAGCAAATTTTAAGCATCAAATCTGTTTTGATTGTGGGAAAAGTGTTGAGTGCCCGTTTTGTAGTGTTTCTATGAGTTTACATAAAAATGATTTAGCTTTAAAGTGTCATTATTGTGGTTTTGCCCAAAAAATTCCAGAATTTTGCCCATCTTGTAAAACTGGGATTATTAAAAATCATAGGGTTGGAACTGCAGAAATAGAAGAGATTTTAAAAGAAGAGTTCCCTAAAAATGTTATAAAAAGATTTGATACAGATACGATAAAAAATGAAAAAATTTTAAAAACAACACTTGAAGAGTTTAATGAGAATAAAATTGATGTTTTAGTTGGCACTCAAATGCTTTCAAAAGGGCATGATTATCATAATGTAAAATTAGCTGTTGTTTTAGGAATTGATAGTTTACTAAATATGAACTCTTACAAAGCAAGAGAAAAAGCTCTATCTTTACTTATTCAAATAGCTGGTAGAAGTGGAAGAAATGGTTTTGGAGAGGTATTAATAGAGACAAAAAATGAAGATTTTTTCAAACACTATTTAGAAGAGTCAAATTATTTAGAGTTTTTACAAAGTGAATTAGAGTTTAGAAAGGATTTATATCCACCTTTTGTAAAATTGGCAAGAGTGGTACTCTCTTCAACAAATGGTTTAAAAATAAAAGATGAGTTAAGCCAAATTGTAAAATATTTAAAAACTATAAAAGATATTGAAGTTGTAGGTTTTGGAGAGTGTGCAATTTTTAAAATAGCAAATAAATATAGGTATGAAATTTTGATTCGTTCAAAAAATTCAAAAGAGCTTTTAAAAGCACTTCACTCAATAAAATCAGCACATATTTTAATAGATATGGATACAATTTATTAATTATTTAGTAAAATCTTAAAAAACTAAGGAAGATAAAATGATAAACACAAAAGAGGATTTTAAAGAGCTTGTTTTAGATATAGAGAAACAAAATTGGTATAAAAAACCTTTAGCTTTTGGAATTGCAAGATTGAGTTGTGGAGTTTTAGATAAAAATCTTATACTTGAAGCTAGTTTTCCAGTTGTAAATTGGAATGAAAATAGTGGAAGTGGAGCAATTTTTTTAAAAGCCATAAAAGAGAGTGGATTTGAGATAGATACAAGTAAAAGTGAAGCTATTTTTCCTTTGACAGATACTTTTTTGACATTTTGTATTGAAGCCTATAAACCTTTTTATGAAGAGAAAGAGCAACATAAAAATCTTCAATTAATATCAACTTTAGCATCTTTACCAATAGATAGTGGATTAAATCCTGATGATTTTAGAGTTGTATTTATTTTTGAAGATAAGAAACCACAAAGTGTTGAAGCTATTTATTTAAAACTTATTTCAAAACATAGTAAAAAAGTAGATGAACCAAATCTTGAAGGAATTGAAGATATTCTTACAAATTGTGCTTGGATTGATAGTGTTCCTGTTGAACTTGAATGGTTAAGAAAGAATGAGATTTTGTTAAAAGTTGCTAATAAATTTCCAAAAATAGATTATGTTGGAAAATATTCTAAATTCTTAAAACATATAATCCCTGAAAATAATGAAACTGCTTGTAAGGCTAGTTTATTAAAATAGTTAAATAGCAAGATTTTTTGCTATTTAATCAATTTATTAATATCATTTTTTTACTTTAAATTTCTCTTCCAAAGCTTTTAATTCATTTGCATTTTCTTGTGCCTTTTTTACTGCTTCTTCAAATGCAAAACCTTTCATAACAATTTCGTACAGTTTTGGTTTTTCTCTTCGCCAGTTTCTTAATGTTACAGGAGTTACTCCAATATATCCAGCCATATCTCTTTGAGTCATAAAATTCCTTTTTAAAGAAATTAACTCAAATTATTTAACAGTTCAACTAATTAAATATTAACTTATTTATGTAATAAAGAGAAAATATTTAACTAGTATTAAAAATAAAAGGATAAAATACTTTCTGAAATTTATAAAAAAAGGAAAATATTTTTCTTTAAAGGAAGTATATGAAAAGAAATTCTGCAAATGGTTTAGCTGCTCTTATCACATTTATAGTTTTAATACTATATCTCTATTTTATCTTTAATAATCATTTATTTTAGGATAGATAATGAACGATAAAAGAGTTAATTATGAAGATGAGATAGATTTAAGAGAACTTTTTAAAACTATTTTGATATATAAAAAAGTTATAGTTATATTTGTAGCTTTTATTACTAGCTTATCTATTATCTATGTTATACAAAAAAATCCAATACCAATTTATAAAGGAAAACTTTTTATTGAAATTGGTCATATTCAAGATAGAAATTTTCAACCAACTATTATTGAAAATGCTAATGATTTGGCATATATATTAAATTTAAAGTTTAATGTAAAAGCAGTTGTTCCAAAAGAAACAAAAAATAAAATTATAGAAATTGTTTTAGAAAATGAAAACAAAGATAAAATAAAAGAGAGTTTAACAAATATAAAAAATTATATTATAGAAAAACATAAATCTGATACTTTATTTTATGAAAATGTTATTATGACAAAACAAATAGAAGATATTAAAATAGATGATGATGCAATTAATAAACCTAAAAAAAAGCTTATAGTTTTAGTAACTTTTATTTCAAGTTTAGTACTGTCCATTTTTTTAGTTTTTTTGATAGATTTTATAAAAAAAGAGTATAAATCTTTTTGATTATTTATAAATTATTTGAATATAACCAAGCTATAAATCAAAATATCTTATAATCTCGCCTTTAATTTTACAAAATCAGAAAAAGAGCAAAGAGATAAATAAAAATGATAGAGCTAATAAATATAAAAAAATCATATCCAACACAAGATTTATATCAAGATTTAAACTTACGGTTAAATAAAGGTGATAAGGTTGGATTAGTTGGGCGAAATGGTACAGGAAAATCAACACTTTTTAAACTTATTCTTGGTGAAGAACAAGCTGATAGTGGGGATATCGCACTTCCAAAAAACTATAAAATAGGTGCTTTAAAGCAATATTTTGATTTCACTGAAAAAACTTTGGTAGATGAAACAGCATTAGCCCTTGGTGAAGATGATAAGTACAATATTTACAAAGCTGAGAAAATATTATTTGGTCTTGGTTTTAGTGAAGAGGATTTACAAAAAGAGCCAAAAAGTTTTTCAGGTGGTTACCAAATAAGAATAAATCTAGCAAAACTACTTTTAACTGAACCAAATATGTTACTTCTTGATGAGCCTACAAACTACTTGGATATTTTATCTATAAGATGGCTTAGAGAGTTTTTAAAAAGTTTTGACGGGGAAGTTATACTTATAACTCACGATAGAGATTTTATGAATAGTGTTTGTACCCATACTATGGGGATTATTAGAAAAAATGCTTTTATTATTCAAGGTAGTACGAGCAAGTTTTTTGAGCAGTTAAGTGCAAATGAGGAGCATTATGAAAAACAAAAAATAGCTCAAGAGAAAAAAATTAAAGACCTTGAAGAGTTTATAGCTAAAAATAAAGCAAGAGCAGCAACAGCAACTTTAGCTCAATCAAAAGTAAAAATCTTAGAGAAAATGGATATTTTAGAAGATATTGAGTACGACAAAGATTTAAGCTTTGATTTTAATTATAAAGATACAAGTGCTAAATTCTTAGTTGAAGTAAAAGATTTAAGTTTTGGATATACAAAAGATAATACTCTATTTAAAGATATAACTTTTGCACTTAGTAGAGGTGAAACTTTAGGAATTATTGGGAAAAATGGTAAAGGAAAATCAACACTTTTAAATGTAATTGCCGGAGAATTAAAAGCACAAAGTGGTAGTGTAGATTATCATCCAAGTACAGTTTTTGGACATTTTGGACAGACAAATATAAATCATTTAAATCTAAATAATACAATTATTGAAGAGATACAAAGTGTAAATAACAAAATTCCAGAGCCAGTTATACGAAATATTTGTGGAATTATGATGTTTAGTGGAGATAATGCAAAGAAAAAAATATCACTTTTATCTGGAGGTGAAAAAAGTAGAGTAATGTTAGGGAAAATTATTGCAAAAGATGTAAATTTACTTTTCCTTGATGAGCCTACAAATCACCTTGATATTGAGTCAATAGAAGCACTTACAACTGCTATAAAAGAGTTCCAAGGTTCAAGTATTATTGTAACACACAGTGAAGAATTATTAAGAGCTGTTTGTGATAGATTGATAGTATTTACAAATGATGGTGCAGATTATTTTAATGGAACTTATGATGAGTTTTTAGAAAAAATAGGTTGGGGTGATGATATTGATGATAAAAAACCAGCTAAAAAAGAGATTAAAAGTGATAAACCAAAGATAAATAAGAAAGAGAGTAAAAAACTAAGAGCTGAACTTGTGGCTAAAAAAAGCCAAGATTTAAAACCTTTAAAAGCAGAGCTTGAAGAGTTAGAAAAGAAAGCTTCTACACTCTTTGGAATTGATAAAACAAAAGTTGAAAACTCTATTTTGGAGATTATGCAAAAAATAGAGAGTATTAATAGTGAATTTGAAGAGAAGATGAGTGAGCTTTAAGCTAAATTTTCCAAGCTAAAGGCTTGGAAAATTTAAATGATTTAACCTTTTTTTAATTTATAATTTAATACAAAATAAGCAATCAATCCTAAAACTAATCCCCAAAATGCTCCACCAATACCAAACATATTTATATTTGCAGCAGTTGCTAAAAATGTAATCATAGCAGCTTCTCTAGTACTGCTATCACTTATTGCATTTGAAAGGCTTCCAGCTATTGTACTTATTAGGGCAAGTCCAGCTAATGTACTAATAAATGCTGTTGGAAAAGCTGAAAATAAAGCTGCAAGTGTAACTCCAAATATACCAACTATAATATAAAATATTCCCGCTGCAATACCAGCAATATATCTTTTTGATGGATTTTCACAAGACTCTTTTCCTGTACAAATAGCTGCAGTTATAGCTGCGAGATTAAAAGCATGAGATCCAAAAGGTGCCATCAAAAGTGAACCTAAACCAGTAATTGCAAGAATAGGTTTTGCATTAGTTTTAAATCCATCATTTTTAAGTATTAATAAACCAGGCATATATTGTCCAGTTAGTGTGATTAAAAATAGTGGTAAAGCAACACTTAAAGTTGCATTTAATGAGAAAGCAGGTTCAGTAAAAATTGGAAATGCTAATTTTAACTCAAAATTTGTAAAATCAATTTGTGATTGAAGAAGTAAAAAGATAAATCCAAAAATCAAAACATTTACAATAGCATATCTTGCAGAAAATTTCTTTGCTAGAAGGTAGACGAAGAACATTGAAACTGCCAATAATGGGTCAATTGTCATATTTAAAAAAGCAGAGATACCAAACTGCAATAAAATACCTGCTAGTAGACCAGAAGCTATACTAATAGGAATTAATTTAATTAATTTTTCAAAATATCCAGTAACTCCTAATATAATAAATGCAAGAGCTGATAGTAAATAAGCACCTATTGCTTCATTGTAAGGAATTGTTACAAGAGCAGTTATTAAAAATGCAGCAGCTGGTGTACTCCAAGCAGTTATAATTGGCTCTTTTGTGTGCCAACTAAGTAATATTCCAGTAATCCCAACTCCAATAGAGATAGACCAAACCCAAGAAGCAGTTTGTTCGGGACTTAGTCCAGCAATTTTTGCAGCTTGAAAGATTAAAATAAAGGTACCACCATAATTAACAATAACCGAGATTAATCCCGCTATTATTGGTGGTAAAATATTTGATACTTTCTTATCCATTTTTCTTCTCCTAAAATAAGATAGTGAAGTATAGAAAAATGAAAAGCTTTTAATCAATCTGATAATTGCTGATTTTAGAATATTATAAATGTATGAATACAGTTTCGTATTTAAGGGGCTTTATTACTATTTTATATATTTATAGTAAATAGCAATTTATGGATTGTAAAAAAAAATTTATTTTTCTATACTTTCAAAAAATTAAAATTGGAAGTATAGAAAATGGCTACAAAAATATCAACAGTTTTATATTTAAAAGTTGGAGTGGTTACAACAACAAAAGTTGGAAACCAAAAGAGAAAAGAGTTGGTTTCTGGTATAAAAAAATATCCAGTTTCAAAATCTTATCTTACAAAAACTGGTTTTTCTAATGATTTCCAAGCTGATTTACTTCATCATGGTGGAGAGAATAAGGCACTATTTTTATTTTCAAAACTAACTTATGAGAAGATAAATTTACATTTTGGAAATATTTTTGATATGTCAAATATGGCATATTTTGGTGAGAATCTAATCCTTGATGAAATTTGTGAAAAAGATATTTGTATAGGAGATATTTTAAATATTGGGCAAACTCAAGTGCAAATAACTCAACCAAGGCAACCTTGTTATAAATTAAGTATCAATACAAATCAACAAGAGATGACCAAATTTATTTTTGAGAGTGGATTTACAGGATTTTATGCAAAAGTTTTAAAAGAGGGTGAAATAGCAAAGAATGATGAAGTTTTTTTAGAAAGTAGGAAAAATTTTAACTTAACTATTGAAAAATTAAATCAATTAATATTAAATCCAATGATTGATGAGAATTTAACTTTGGAAGCTTTAAACTGTAAAGATTTAGGTTATCAATTTAAGAACTCTTTAGAAAAAAGATATGAACTTGGCAATAAAGATGAGCAGTTTTTAGCTTATCATACTTAAGGAATAAAAATGAAAACAGATGAATATATATTACCTTTATATAATCGATTGGATATAGCATTTATAAAGGGTAAAAAATCTATTTTATATGATGAAAATAGAAAAGATTATATAGATTTTGCTTCAGGAGTTGGAGTAAATAGTCTTGGTTATGCAAATAAAAAGATAGTAAAAACTATAAAAAAACAAGCAAAAAAAGTTGTACACACTTCAAATATCTATCATATAAGACCACAAGAGAAGTGTGCTAAAAAGATAGTAGAATTAAGTAATTATGATATGCAGTGCTTCTTTTGTAATAGTGGAGCAGAAGCAAATGAGAGTGCTATAAAACTTGCTAGAAAGTATGGAAATATAGCATTTAATACTCCTAAATATAAGATTATTACTATAAAAAACTCTTTTCATGGAAGAACAATTGCGACCCTAAAAGCAACAGCTCAAGAGGATAAACACAAATATTTTGCTCCATATCCTGATGGTTTTATTTATGCAAATGATATAAATGAAGCTATTTCTATGATAGATGATACTACTGTTGCAGTTATGCTAGAGCTAGTTTTAGGTGAGGGTGGTATTTTTATGCAAGATATTTTTGAAGTACAAAAGCTAGAAAAAATCTTAAAAGAGAAAAAACTACTTTTAATAATAGATGAAGTTCAAACAGGAGTTTATAGAAGTGGAAATTTTCTAATTTCTCAATATTTTGGAATAAAGCCAGAGGTTGTAACTTTAGCAAAAGGATTAGCAAGTGGTATTCCAATAGGTGTTATGATGACAAATTTGAAAAATGTTTTCTCTTTTGGTGATCATGGTTCAACTTTTGGTGGAAATCATCTATCAACAGCAGTTTGTAATAAGGTCTTAGAAATTTTAGAAGAATATCAAAATAGTGGAAAACTTGATGAGAATATAAGCTATTTCAATAGTTGTTTACAATATTTTGTAGAAAAATATCCAAAAATCTTTTTACAAAAAAATGGTTTTGGATTTATGCAAGGGCTTGTTTTAAAAGATGAAAAGAATTTAAATGATATAGTGAATTTTGCACTAGAAAAAGGTGTTTTAGTTTTGAAATCTGGAAAAAATATTATTAGATTTTTGCCACCAATTATTATTTCAAAAAAAGAGATAAAAGAAGGTTTTCAAAGATTTGAAGATGCGATTTTAAACTTATCTTATATAAAAAAGGAGATAATTTGAGAAGAGTAGAATTTGATGTAAAAGATGAAAAAAGTATAAATGAAGTTTTAGGAATTTGTGAATATGGAACTTTAAGCCTTATAAGTAACAATAAACCATATTGTGCAGCTTTAAATTTTGTCTATTTTGAAGGTTCTATTTATTTTCATGGAAGTAATGAGGGTAAAAAAATAGATACTATAAAAGAGAATCCAAATGGTGCTTTTTTAGTAGTTCAACCATATTCTACTATTCCATCTCATTTTTTTGATACGATTGCTGCTTGTCCTGCAACACAATTTTTTGCTTCAGTTTTTCTTGAAGGAACTTTAAGTTTTGTAGAAAATGGAGATAGAAAAGCTCTAGTTTTAAATGCTTTGATGCAAAAACTACAAAAAGAGGGTGGTTATGAAGAAATAGTTTATGATAAAGCAATGTATACAAAAATGATAGATAAAGTTACTGTAATTCAGTTAAAACCACAAAATATATCTTGTAAAATTAAAGTTGGACAAAACTTAAATGATGAAAAGAGAGAAAAACTTTTAGAAAAGCTTGAAAATAGGGCTTCAAAAGTAGATAAGCAAACTGTAAAACAGATGAAGTTTTACAATAAATAGAAGATTTTATCTTCTACTCTTTTTTATATGAATATTCCAAAAGTGCAGTATCTTTAAAAAACTGATATTTTTTAATCAAACCATCTTCAATCTCTATAAAAGCCATAAAATCAGTATCATAAATCTCTTTGTTTTTCAATATCTCATATTTTAGGTAACCTTTTACAAAAACTTTACTTTCATCTTCTCCAATAGTTTGAATATCAAAATTCAAAGTTTTATAATACTCATTTAGATGAGAAAAAAAGTTCATTAGCTCTTTTTTACCTTGATATTTTCCATATAGCTCTGGTAAAGTAGGACTAGAATCTTTTACAGCTAAATACTCTATATTTTCATTTACAAAACTTAAAGCCTTTTGTATATCTTTTTCTCCCAAAGCTTTATAAAACCCTTTTACAATCTCTTTTTTATCGATATTCACTTTAGTATTTAAGAACTCTTTTATAGAGATATTCTCTCCAAAATGATGGACAATATTTTTGAGAAAGAACTCTTTTTCTTCTTTTGTAAAACTACTTGTTGCATCACTTATCACTATTCCATTATAGCCTTTGTCATGAGCTTCTCTAAAAGTTGATTCTACACAAACATTTGTAGCAAATCCCATCATATATAGAGTTTTTATATCATTATTTCTTAAAACAGTATCCAAATTTGAACCAGCAAATCCACTAGCTCCTAATCTTCCAGTTATAACAAATTCATCATCTTTTGGTATAAAATCTTTATGAAAATCTTTGTTTTCTCCTTTCCAAGTCTTAACTTGAGGAATAACTGCTCTTAAGCCATATTGCCCATTTCCAAACTCTTTATAATCATCGCTTAAAACCAAAGGTATATGAACTACCTTCATACCTATTTTTCTTGCATACTCTAAAGCCTCTTTAGAGTTTTTTATTGACTCTTCAAACTGTTTTTTATCTTTCATAAAACTGTATAGTTTAGATTTTTCATCTAGCCACTCATTTTGGTACTCTATTAGCAATAAAGCTGAATTTTTTATATCTATCTCTTGCATTTTATTCTCCTTTGAATATAGATTTATCACTAATAATAGTGTTAGTAGAACTATTTTTGTCATTTTATTTTCCTTTTTTGTAGATTAGTTACAATAATTGCTGAAAATTTAAGATAATCTTCCTTAATTGTAGATTAATTACAAAATATGTACAATATACTACAATTTAAGGAGATAAAATGTTTGAAGAGTTGTTTGATCCAAATTTAGTATCAAAACTACTGGTAACCATTGGTGATGTTTCAGAAGTTACACAAATTCCACAAAGAAAACTTAGATATTGGGAAGATAAAGGAATTATCCAATCATCTTGCCAAAAAGATGGAACTACAAGAAAATATGACTATATAAATATTAAAAAAATACTTTTGATTAAAGAGCTTATGGATGAGGGGTTTACTCTTGAAGCTTCAGTTAAAAAAGTAGAAGAACGAGTAGAAAAATTACAAAATGCTTTTAATAAGCTAAAAGAGAAGCAAGAGTAAAATTTCTATAAACTCCAACACACTATATTTAAAGATTTCATTTTAGTGTGTTCGGAGCTTAAATTTTAGAAATTAAATCATTCCAATTTTAGAATCAAATAGAGCTAGAATATTTTTATATTCATCTGCAAACTCTAAGTTTATCAAAGATGATTTTCCTTGTACAATATTTATAGCTTTTTCTATTTCATCTTTTCCAAAAACTTCATAAAGAGCTTCTAAATAATCTTCTAAATCTAAATTTTCTTCATACACTCTTAAAACTTGTGCCAAAATATAGTTAAAAGGTTTGTTTGATTGTTCAAGATAAAATATAGCTTCTTCATACTCTTTTAGTTTTATTAAAATATCTGCTTTAAATTCAAATAAAGAGAAATCTTTTTTGAAAATAACCCCAATAAATGCACCAACATTTACAGAATCATCAAAGCCATTTAACTCATCAAGTAACTCTTCTAAATCATAGTCATCTTTATTTAAAATAAAATTTCGTATTAGTTTTCCTTGATTTTTATTGTTGTAAATCATATCTTCAAGAGGGTAAATTTCAGAGAAATTTGGAACTATCATATGACAAGAATAAAAACCTAAATAGTCATACTCTCTTAAATATATTGTTCTATTTTCTCTATCTAAAATCTCTTTTAAAAATATAAATTGTTCAGAACTATTTTCTATATTAAATTTCCAAGGAGTATATGAAAATGATTTTTTTGTACTTAAAAATTGAAGAGCTACTTTAGCATTTGAATCTACAAAATGTGATTCTAAATTTGATGATGAACTAATCTCTAGTAGGTCAAAAGTTGGTCTTTCAAAACTATCTAGTTCATCTATTTCTCGTCCTTGTAAAAGTTCAGTTAAAGTTCTTTCTATACTAACTTCTAAAATAGGATGGCTTCCAAAAGATAAAAATAGTGTATTGTTTTTTGGATTTATAAAAGCTATTGCAGTTACTGGATAAAGTCCACCTAAAGAGGCATCATAAACTTTTAGTTTAAAGCCATTTTCCTCTAAAGTCTTTATATCTTCAATTATTTTTGGAAAATTCTTTAATATCTCTTTTGGAAATTCTGGAAGAGCAAGTCCCTCTTTTATTACTTTTAGTTTTACATATCTTTCAAAAATTTCACATAAGGCTTGAACTTTTGCCTCATCTTTTGTATTTCCTGTTGATAAACCATTGCTAGCATATAGATTTGATAAAATACTTGTTGGAAAATATACAACTTTTTGAGAAGTCTGATTTATAAAAGGAAGAGAGACTATCTTTTCAAAATTATCTGAATTAAAATCTAAGAAATCCTCTTTTTCAAGACCTTCCATACGATAATATTTTTTAAGTTCACCACCTAAAAAATCTTCATTTAAATCAAACTCTTTTTGATCAGAGAAAAACTTTCTATCTTCTAAATAGAAATCATTAAAGTATAGATTTGTTTGTAATCTTTCGATAAATTCACCATAAGCACTTGCTAAACAAGAGTTTAAAAGGCTTCCTTTTCCATTTGAAAAGATAAAATTGTTTGCTCCTTCAAAACTTAAATTTATAGAAAATGTATTTTTTACAGGATGTTTCTCTTTTGAGAGTTTTATTTTATATCCAAAATCATCTAGTATTTTCTTCATTTTTGCTATTGAGATTTCTAGTGGAGCATCTTTTGATAGTAGGTTCATATTATTTCTTTCTTAAAAATTTTGCAAAGTATAGCCAAAAAGATTGATTATTTAAACTTTTATATAAAGAGTTTGCTGAAAAATTTAGATTATCTAATCTTTTATCATTACACTTTCTAAATATTTCTTTTCAGTAATATTTTGCCCTAAAGAGGTAAATCCAAGTAATTCTCCATTATTACAATAATTGGGAATTATAGTTGCATAAATCCAATAAATTGTACCATCTTTTTTTCTATTACTAATCTCACCAGACCATATTTTTCCATTTTTTATAGTTTTCCATAGATTACTAAAGAATTTCTTACTATTTTGTGGATTTTTAACTATATTGTGAGATTGCCCCAATAATTCATACCTTTCATATCCACTTAAATAACAAAAAGCTTCCGAAACACTAGTTATTTTTCCTTTAGCATTTGTTGCAGAAGCAATTATATATTTATCTATAAGTTCAAGATAGTTATTTGAAGTATAATAGACATTATTTAGGTTGAAATCTGTAATTTTTGAATCAAGATTCTTCTTATAGTCAATCAAATAAAAATTTCTTAAATCATCTATATTTTGTGTTGGTCTTTGTATAAAATAACCTTGTCCAAAGTCACAACCTATTTCCACACAAGCCATATACTCTTCCAAAGTTTCTATACCTTCAGCAATAACTTTTATATTAATTTGATGTGCTATATTTATAACATTTGCAACAAACAATTTCTTTTTATTGTCATTTACAATATCTGAAATAAAGAATCTATCAATTTTTATAAAATCAGGAGATAGATGATAAAGTATTTTTAAACCTGAGTAGCCTGTTCCAAAATCGTCAATTGCTATACTAAAGCCTTGATTTTTGTATGAATTTAAAACTTCTTCAGCATCTTTTATTGAACTAAATTGATGTTTTTCAGAAATCTCAAAAGTAACAAATTGTTTATCTAGTCCAAAACAATTAAGCATTGCATTTGTAATTCCTGATTTGTAATCATCCATTTCCAAAATTCGGTTATCAAGATTATAAAATAGAAAGATATTTGGATTCTTTTCATAAAATGGTAAAAGTTTAGACATAGCTTTTTTTCTTAGTTCTATATCAATACCAAATAGAGTTTTATCATTATAAGCTTTATCAAAAAAATCATCTATACTCTCACAATTTCTAAGTAATGCTTCAAATGCAAATGTTCTACCATCTTTAAAATCAATTATAGGTTGATATGCAAAATCCAAATTTTTAACAGCATCTCTATGTAACTGATAAGACATAAACTTAATCCTAAACTATAAATTATGGAAATATTAGAATTATTTTACTTAACCAAATATTAATAATTAGTATTAATATAGATTATTTTAGAATTTAAAGCTCTTTTATAAAACACCCATTTCCATATGGTTGCTTTGAATAGTAAAGTTTTGAGTGGCAAACTATTAAAGCGTGATACTCTTGATAAATAATAACTAGTCCTTCTCTATCTTTAATCTTTTTTTGTAACTCTTTTTCAAAATAGTTTTTAATGTCTATATATTTTACTTTTTCATCTATTATTCCATTATGAATAAGTAATCTTTTTGTGTAAGCATCTACTTTAAAATGAGGCTGTTTAAAACCATATAAAAGCATACTATCAGCAGTTTCTTCTCCAACTCCTTTAATACTTAAAAGTTCTTCACGAGTGGGAATTTTACCATTTAGTTTTTCAAAAACTTTAATAAAATTTAGTATATATTCTGATTTTTGGTTACTATAACCTGATGGTTTTATGAGCTCTTTTAATACATCTATTGGTAAAGCTTTTATCTTTTTGTAGTTTAAAACATTAGCATTCTTTAAGTTATTTAAACTTTGAACAACTTGTTTAAAACTTCTATTTTGAGTTAAAATAGAGGCTAAACAGACTTCAAAAATTTGATTCTCATCTTTTGGATAACTATAATCAAGTTTGTGATAATACTCTTTTAAATCCATAAATGGCCACCAACCTTGAGGACCATAAGTTTCATAAAGCTTGTTATAAATATTAAATATTTTATTCATTTTAGCTATTTTCTTTTATAGATTCGTAAGCTATTAAAATCTTTTTTCTTTCAATTCCCCATCTATAACCACTCATAGCTCCACTTTTTGCTATTACTCTATGGCAAGGAATTAAATACCCAATATGGTTTTGTCCTATTGCACTTGCAATTGCTCTTACAGCTTTTGGCTTATCTAAATAGTTTGCTATATCACTATATGTTGCAACTACTCCATTTGGAAGGTTTAAAAGTGCTTTCCAAACATTTATTTGAAGATTAGTCCCTTTTACTAAAAGTGGATATTTTTTATTTTTTACAAAGATATTTTCCAAATACTCATTTGCTAATTTTTGATTAAAAATTAAATTTGCATTTTCCCAAAGTTCATTAAATCTTTGGAAAATATCTTTTTTATTATTATCTATAAAACCTAAATAACAAATCCCTTTATCAGTAAATCCTATAAGTGCTTCACCAAAAGGAGTTTGTCCAAAACCATAAGTGATTTGTACATCTTTACCTTTTTCTTTCCACTCTTTAGGAGTAACTCCTATTAAATTTACAAAAAGTTCATGAAGTCTGCTAGTGCTAGATAGTCCAATATCCAAACTACTATCAAGAATGGATTTGGACTCTTTTATATGCTCTTTTGCATAGTTTAAAGTTACACAATGCAAAAATTGTTTAGGAGTAACACCTACATACTCTTTAAATACTCTTATAAAATGGTACTTACTCATACCTATATTTTTTGCTATTTCATCAATACTTGGATGAGATTTGAAATTCTCATCAATATATTTTATAGCTTTTTCTATTTGCTTATAAGTTGTATTTGATGTAGGCATTTTTAACCTATCTTAATAAGTCGAACTACTATAAATAACAAAATTGCTAGCAAGTTCTTCTAATTCTTTATTAATTTTAGCATGAAGCTCTGTATTTTCAATATTATCTAATACATCACAAATTTTATTTGCAATAAACTCAAACTCTTTCTCTTTCATTCCTCTAGCAGTTAATGCAGGACTTCCTATTCTAATTCCTGATGTTACAAATGGACTTCTTGTCTCTCCTGGAACTGTATTTTTATTTACAGTTATCCCTGCATTTCCAAGTGCTGCATCTGCATCTTTTCCACTAAATGGTTTATTTAAAAAGCTTACTAATACTAAGTGATTATCTGTTCCACCACTTACTATATCATATCCTCGTTTGATTAATACTTCACCTAATACTCTAGCATTTGCTTTTACTTGTACAGCATAATTTTTCCATTTAGGATCTAAGATTTCTTTAAAAGCAACAGCTTTTGCAGCAATTACATGAACAAGTGGTCCACCTTGAAGACCAGGGAAAATAGCACTATTTACTTTTTTAGCAATCTCTTCATCATTAGTCATAATCATACCACCTCTAGGACCTCTTAAAGTCTTATGAGTAGTAGTAGTTACAACATGAGCATGAGGGAATGGACTAGGATGTTCATTAGCAGCAACAAGACCAGCAATATGAGCGATATCAGCAAATAAAATAGCACCAACACTATCAGCTATTTCTCTAAATCTTTTAAAATCAATCTCTCTAGCATAAGCGCTAGCTCCACAAACAATGATTTTTGGTTGAACAGTTTTTGCAATTTGCTCAACTTTATCATAATTAATTCTTCCATCAAGTTCAACACCATAATAAAAAGCAGAGTAGTTTTGACCAGAGAAACTTGGTTTACTTCCATGAGTTAAGTGTCCACCATGAGATAAATCCATACCTAAGATTTTATCACCAGCTTTAAGTAATGCTGCATAAACTGCACCATTAGCTTGACTACCACTATGTGGTTGAACATTTGCAAATTTACAATTAAAAATTTGACAAGCTCTATCAATAGCTAATTGCTCAACTTTGTCAGCTTGCTCACAACCACCATAATATCTTTTATAAGGATAACCTTCAGCATATTTGTTTGTAAATACACTACCCATAGCTTGCATAACTGCAGGACTTGTAAAGTTTTCACTAGCAATCATTTCAAGATGATTTGTTTGTCTAGCTAATTCTGCTTCTACAATATCAAATACCTCTTTATCTGCTTCTTCTAATCTTTCGTTTGTTATATAGTTCATTTTTTCTCCTTAAAATTATTTGTAAATATTAACTAAAATTGAAATCTTAAACAATCCAAAAATTGCTATTTTAATCTTATAAAATTTCATCTTCATTTAAAGATTTTTTATCTTTAAAAACTGGTCTTGCTACAATCTCTATATAAAAACTATCAAAATTTTCACTTTGTGCGAAATCTACACTTTTTATAATATCAGCAAAATTTATCTCTTTTGCAACCTCTTGAGTTTGTCCAAATTTACAATCAAAAAACCAAGAGTTAAAACCATCTGCTAGTTTTTTACTCTTTTCTCTTTTTATATATTTTCTAATCTCATTTTTTATACTATCGATTTGTCTCTCTCTAGTTTTATTTGAAACATCAATTTGAAATATTTTTTTCATCTTTTTATCCTTTTAAAAAATTGATTATATCAAAGATAAATAAAAAATTATTTGATTTATAAAAATCAAGATTTTTTTTGTTATAATCGCAAATCTTACACAAAGAAGTATTTATGGAGCACTTTTTATCAACTCTTTTTTTAGCAATTTTTTTGGCTACAGTTATAAATATTATCCTTAAAAAATTTGGTATTTCTCAAATTATTGGATATATATTAACAGGAATAATAATCTCTTACGGTTTTCATTTTAAGGGTGCAGATATAGCCTCTTTAGATGCAATAGCAGAGTTTGGAATAGTTTTTTTAATGTTTACAATAGGTCTTGAAATAAGCTTTGATAAAATTAAAAAGATGAAAGAAATTTTACTTTTAAATGGTTTTTTACAAGTTCATATTAGTGCAGTATTAATATTTTTAGTTACATATTTTATTTTTCATTTAACTATTGAAGTATCATTAATAGTATCTTTAGCCTTTTCTTTATCTTCAACAGCGATTGTTTTACCATATTTAAAATCATCAAAAGATATTTATACACCTTATGGTGAAAAGACTACTGCAATATTAATTTATCAAGATTTAGCAGTAATTCCTATCTTACTTTTAATCTCATTTTTAACGAATGAGACTTTATCTATTGGTCAAGTTATTTGGAATACTTTTATATCAGCAGTTATTATTACTGTTTTTATGTTTGTTTTCGGGAAAAGAATTATTGATTGGTTACTACAATTCTCATCAAATACTAGACTTGAAGAGTTATTTATTGGAGCAGTTTTCTCTATAGTTATTGGTGCTTCTTTAATGGCAGAATATTTGGGCTTTACATACTCTTTAGGGGCTTTTTTAGCAGGTATGATTATTGCTGATACAAAATTTAGAATAAAAGTTGAATCGGATATTTCAAACTTTAAAGATTTACTTTTAGGAACTTTCTTTTTTACTGTTGGAACTAAAATAGATATTATATATTTTTTAGAAAATACTCATATTATTGTTGGACTATTTTTACTAATAATGTTAATCAAAGGTTTAGTGGTATTTTTAATTATTAGAAGAAAATCAGATAAAAACACTTCTGTAAAAAGTGCAATAGCTCTTTGTCAAGTTGGAGAGTTCTCCTTTGCCATATTTACTTTGGCTTCAAGTCAGCATGTAATTCCAGTGCAAACTGCAAATTTTTTAACACTTATTTCAGTAATGTCTATGATTTTAACACCATTTTTTCTAAATAATATCTATAAAATCTCTAGTCTTTTAGCAAAAGATTTATATGAATCAGATAAGATTCAACCAATTGATGAACAAAATCATATTATTATTTGTGGTTTTTCTATTTTAGGAAGAATTGTTGCAAGAGATTTAGCAGATAGAAATATGCCTTTTGTAGTAGTTTCAAATGATTTAAGACAAATTCAAGTTGCTACAAAAATGGGATATAAAGCTTTTTTTGGACACTTAGAAAAGAGGTCGGTTTTAGAGGCTTTAAAAGTTGAGAAGAGTTCAAGTGTTATTGTAACTATTACAGAAACTCATGATAAAATCCTTATTTGTGATGCTATACTTAAATATTGTCCTGAAGCAAATATTATTTTAAAATATGAATCTTTAGAAGAGAAACACCTTTTAATTGATTTGAAAATTAAGAAATTTGTACATGCTCATGCTGAAGTTGGAAGATTGTTAGTTGAGGAAGCTACACATTGTTGTGATTTGAATTTACATAGATATGATTAATTTTTCTAGTTATTATTTGATACTTATTGAATATCCTAGATTTTTAATTGTATATATAATATCTAAATCAAGTTTTTTACGAATTCGATAAACCATATTTCTAAGAGTATTTTCATCAACATGACCTTTAAAAATGTTATGTTCAATAATATTTTTAGAGACTAGTTGGTTTGGGGTATTAAGTAGTAGTTCTATAAATATAACTTCATTTTTTGTTAGAGTTATCTCTTTTTTATTTTTTGTAATTTTTTTGTTAATAAAAGAGTAGTATAAATTTTCATCTAACTTTACTTGAAGTAAATTATTTTCATCCATATATTTTATGATAGTATCAAAAACTTTTACTAAATCTTCGCGTAAAATAGGTTTTTCTATATATTTTATAAGATTTAACTCTATTGCATTAAGAAGTTTTTCTTTATCTGTATATGCACTAGTTATAATTATTGGGATTTTTTTATTAGTTTTTCTAATTATTTTAGAAGTTTCATATCCATTTAAATTTGGCATTACATAATCTAATATTAAAATATCTATTTGATTATTTCTGAAAATCTTGATAGCTTCATTTCCATCATTTGCAACGAATACCTCTTTAAAAAATATTTTTAGAATTCTTGAAATACTCTCTTGGATGATTAAATCATCTTCTGCATAAAGTATAGTTAGAGATTTTAATATATTTAAATTTTTTAACAATTTAAGCCTTTTTTTTAATAATAAAAAACATAAAATAGTAATACAATTTATATTACTCCCTGATAAAATATAATTTTTATACCATTATTAAAGTTTTCAATATTAAATAATAAATTGTTTTTTTCTAAAATTTTTTTAGTCATTCTTAGTCCTAAACCGTCTTGAGTACCATTTTTAATCTTTTTTAAGATTTTTTCTTCTAAACCTTTACAATTATCAGCGTAAATAATATTATTTTCATTTATTACTATTTTTACTTTTGGAATAATATTGTGAGTTTTGGAAGCTTTGATTGTATTTGTTATTAGATTTAACCAAATATGCATCCATTCATTACTATTTGCACTAATTTTTAGATCAAAATTATTTATAATATCTATTTTTAAATTAGAATTTTTTATTTCGATATCTATTAATCTCATAACTTGTTCTATATTTTCTTTAATTCTAAAGGTGATATATTTTTTTTCTTCTTTGTAGTATTGCAAAAAAGTATCCATAGTTTCAACCATAAATTTTATAGCATTTTCTGTATCTTCTAGTCTTTGATAAAACTCTTTATTGTTATTTAGATTTTGGTTTAATTTATACATTAAAATCATCTCAAGATTTAAAGATGATATTTGAGTAAGTCCATTTTTCCATTGATGAGAAATATTACCTAAAAGCTCTCCTATTTGAGCTTTTCTTTTTTGTTCAATTAGTTTTAGTTGTTGTTCTTTATTTTTTTTAAGTTCTATTTTTACTTTTTTATTTAGTAAATAGTTCCATAAAAGGATAATAAAAATAATAAAAATTAAAACTACTAAAATCCAAAGTGCAATAGTAAAAGTAGTTTTTTTCTCTACAACTATTGTTATATATTTATTTACTATATTATCAATATCTTTTTGAGTAATAGTAAGAATAGCTTTATCTAAAATATCTCTTAGTATTGGTTCATCATTTCTTATTCCAATTCTAAGATTATTTTCATAACCTTTTGGTTCCCCTATAATTTTTAGATTATATAAACCATTTTTTTTAATAGTATAAGCTGTAACAATCATAGAACGCAAAGTTAAATCAGCTTTATACTCTTCTACTAGTTTAAATGCTTCATCTTCTGTTTGAGTTGGAATGATTGTTAAGTTTGGAAAATCTTTTGAGAATTTTTCAATCATTGCTGTTTGTGTTTGAAGAGCAATAGATAAATTTACTTTTGAGATATCTTCTATATAACTTTTATCATTTCTTCCTACAAGTACATTTGGATCTGTAAAAATAGGCTTGGTAAATATTAGCCACTCATTTCTTGTTGAAGTTTTATTGAGAAAACTTAAAATATCACATTTCTTCTCTTTTGAAAATTGGATACTTTCATCCCAAGTTTTAGTATGGATTAGTTCTATATCTATAGGTAGCTTATTTTTTATAAGTTTTATTAAATCTGCTGAAATTCCTTCGTGTATTCCATCTTTATTAATCTTTTCAAAAGGTTCCCAATTTGGATCTATACACATAGTAATAATTTTTTTTGTTTCTAAATAAGAGATCTCTTTTTCATTTAAAATAATATTTTGTAAGGGTGTAAAAAATAAATAGACAAATAATAAACAAATACATAAATAGATGATTTTCATATTATCCTAAAAGATTATCTTAATATTATTATATAAGAATATAGTTTAAAAATAAAAAAATAAAATTGTGATATTAAAATGATATTAGTTGTATATTATTTTAAAATAATTTTTATTTGGAGGAAAAAATGTTTAGTAGGTATATAGATAAATTTGATTTTAAATCAAGATTTAGAATTTTAAAAGGAGGGAAAGTTTCACTAGTTGTTAGTGCTATGTTAGTTGGAGGTATAATAAATACTTCTAATGCAGTAGTGATAACAAATAATCAAACTACAACTTATCCTTTTAATAGTGGTAATTCAGAAAATTTAGATATCTCTAATACAGGAAGTATTGATGTTACTGATTCTGAGGCAGCTATTTATATAATGGGTAACTTATCTAGTGATAAGAAAATTGATAATGAAGGATTAATTAGAATTACAAATTCTGGAGGAGAAGATGCTTATGCTATTTATGATAAGGATTATTATATATATGGAAATATAATTAACCAAAATAAAATTGAATCAACTTCTCAAAGAGGAGCCCTTGGTATAGCTATTTCATATTTAGATGGTGGAACAATACAAAATAATGGGTTTATCGATGTAAAATCATTAGACTCATCAGAAAATAATTCATATGCTTATGGTATTCTTCTGGAAAGTGGAGAAGATAGTGCAAGTATAATAAATGGTGGAAAAATAAATGTTTCTTCAGAAGGAGAATCATTTGCTATACTAATGGAGAACTCTATAGATTCAAGTATTGAGAATAGTGGTGAGTTAGAAGTTGTATCATCAGGTAATTATTATGCACAAAGTGCAGGTATTTTTGTAGGTAATATGGATAATTCTACAGTTACAAATAGTGGAACAATGTATGTTCGTGCGGGTAATACCAATAATTCTTATGCAAATGCGACAGGAATAAACATATATGGAACATATAATAGTGATGTTATAAATAGTGGGACAATTGAGGCTGTACTGGAAGGGGAATCAGGTTCTTTTGAAAATTATAATAATTATAGTATGGGTAATGAGTTTTCTGCTATAGGTATGAGCTTTGATGAATTACACGGATCTAATATTCAAAATACAGGAACTATAAAGGTGCATTCATCTCTAACTGGTGAATACAGTCAGACGCGCTTATTTGGTATATTTACGGAAGGTAATGTTTCAGATTCGACTATTACAAATAGTGGAAATATTTTAATAGATGGTATTGGAACAGGTTCTGTCTTGGCTGCAGGTATCCAATTAGATATGGAAACTGCTTATGAAATACCTACAGTTCTTACAAATAGTGGAAACATAAAGGTAAACATAGATACATCTAACTATGAAGATTCTCTTACACTGGCTGCTGGTATTTCTACTTATAATGATTCAAATGAACTTGAAATAGTAAATGAAGCAAATGGAGTTATAGCAGCTTATATAAATAATGAACTTGATAAAAATGCTTATTCTCTACATTTGCAAAAAGGTAGTGAATCTGGAAGTTATAATGTAAATAATAGTGGAATACTAAAAGGAAATATTTTTGTTGATGGAACGCTAACAAATAGTGGGAAAATAGAGTTAGCACACAATGCTATGGTTGAAGAAATTAATGTTATGGATGAAGAAAGTGTTGCGTATATTAATAATTTTACAAATGAAGCTACTGGACAATTAATTATTGGATTAAAAACAGATGGGACAATAGATGGTACAAAATATTCTCAACTTTTAACGAATAATACTACATTTAAAACTGGTTCAACAATAGATGTAAATGTATTAAATAGTTCTACAAATCAAGCATCATTAGCTGGAAATAAACTTGAAAATGTTGTTACTGCTAATAGCTTAACAATAGATGATAAGATAAAGATCACAGATAATTCAGCCTTGCTTAATTTTGAGTATGAAACAAGTGATGGTTGGGTAAATGGAGAAGATGGAGCAATTCATTTAAATGTAGTTAAAGCTTCTGAAAATAATATTGTAGATAGTACTATTTTGGGTGGTGGAAATAAAAATGATCAAAATGCAGCAAAAGCTATACAAAGCTTGTATGATATAGATCCAAATGTAGCAAGTGCCTTTAATAACCTTCCAACAGATAGTGCAGTTGCAAAAGCAGTAGAAAGTACAACTCCAGTAGTAACAAACGGAACTGTAACAGCAGGTACTCAAATATCAAATGGTATTTCTACTATCGTAACTCAAAGACAAAATGCAAATATTTTAGGTGGATTAAACTCAGGTGATGGAATGTTTAGTGAAAATAATCTTTGGATAAAACCATTTGGAAGTATTGGTAAACAAAATAATAAAGATGGAATAAATGGATTTGATTTAAAAACTTATGGTTTAGGATTTGGAGCTGATACAGAAATAAAAAACAATTCAAAACTGGGATTGGCATTTTTCTATACAAATGGAAATGTTGATATAAATAATGTTAGTCAAAAAGCAGATTTAGATGTATTTACAACTTTAGTATATGGAAATGTACCAATAATTGATGATAAAACAAATTTCTTATATCAAGCTGGATACTCTTGGCAAAAAACAGATACGAAAAGAGATATATTCACGGGGCAAACAGCTGAGTCAAAATATACAAGTAAAGTTGCATCTTTGGATTTAAAACTTATGAGAGATGTAAATGTAACTGATAAATTATTACTTCAACCTATTGTAAATGCTACTTATAGACATTTTACAAACCCTGCTTATAGTGAAAATGGTGCGGGAGCTTTAAATCTAAATGTAGATAAATTTACAACAAGTGAATTAATCCTAGGATTAGGAACTCTTGCTCACTATAAAATAAGTGATAATCAAAAACTAATAGGAAACTTAAATGTAGGTTATGATTTACAAGATAAAAACCAAATGGTGACTTCATCTTATCAAGGAAATGTAGGAACAAGCTTTGATACAAATGGAATAGATAATGGAAGATGGTCATATGAAGCAGGAATAGGATATGAACTAGATATTAATAAAACAAATAATATTAATATTTCATATGATTACCAAGGTCAAGGGACAGATTTCAGTAATAATGTAATTTCTGCTAAATATGTATTGAAATTTTAAAAACTTAGAATCTCAAGATTTATTCTTGAGATTTTATCAAACTTTAGAAGTTAAGGAAAAAAGTGCTTATAAAAAACTTAGCAGATATTTTAAGCTTTCAAGCAAAAAACAATCCAAACAAAATAGCAATATATACAAAAAATTCAACTATTACTTTTCTTGAACTAGAAAAGTTTGTTTGTAAAATAGCAAATTATTTGAAAAGTCAAGATATTAGACCAAAAGATGTAGTTTTACACTATTTTGATGATGAGTTTTTACTTGCAGTTACTATGTTGGCATTGGCAAAGATTGGTGCTTGTTTAGTAAGTATTTCAAAAAATAGTCCAAAGAATGAACTAAATGAGATAAAAAATCTTTTATCTCCCAAATATATTTTAAGTAATAGTAGTGATATAAAACTAGATTTTAAAGTGAAAAGTTTGATTTTTACAAACGAAACTTTAAACTCTTTAAAAAATAGTATCTACAAAGATGAAAAAGAGTTTGATTCTAGTTTAATTTGGCAAGTTGTTATTGGTTCAGGAACGACAGGAAAAGCTAAGTTTTTTGAAGTAAGTCATAAATTGGAGTTTGAAAGAGTTAAAATATCTCAAAGTTCAATAGAGACAATAAGTAGTGATAGAGTGCTTTCTCTTCTTGAACTTTTATATAATAGTACAAAAATAAGATTTCTTATGACACTTTATAGTGGTGCTTCTTATGTGATTTGGGATAAAAAAGATAATGATTTTGTAAGTTTTTGTAAAAAGTATCAAATAAGCATACTTTTTACAACAGTTTTTCATATAGAGAGTATTTTAAAAACATTTCCAAATATATCAAAAGAGAGTTTTAGTTTTTTAAGAGTTTTATCTATTGGAGCTTCAAATATAAGTGATGATTTAAGAAAAAGAATAAAAGAGAAACTAACTTCAAATTTATATGTTACTTATGGAACAAATGAAGTTGGTGGTATAACTTGTGCGAATAAAGAAAGTGTATTTGATATATCTCAAACCGTTGGTAAGGCTTTAAATAATGTTTTAGTACAAATTGTAGATGAAGAGGATAGAGAGTTAAAAATAGGAGAAGTTGGATATATAAGAGTAAAAAATTTAGGTATGATAGATGGATACTTAAATGATGAAAAGGCTACAAAAAAAGCTTTTAAAAATGGTTGGTACTATCCTTTGGATTTGGGTAAATTTACAAAAGAAAAAGAGCTTATATATTGTGGAAGATCTGATGATATGATGATAATGAATGGAATAAATATCTATTCTACACAAATAGAAAATCAAATAATCTCTCATAAAGCTGTAAAAGATCTCTGTGTAGTTGGTTTTAAACATAAAATCCATCAAGATATACCAATATGTGCTATTGTATTAAAAGATGATAAAAAAGTGAAAAAAGAAGAGTTGATGAACTATTGTGTAGAAAGATTGGGTTTTTTAAGTCCAAAGGATATTGTTTTTTTAGATGAAATTCCTAAAAATGAACAGGGAAAAGTTATAAAATCCAAATTAAAGCAAAAAATATTTTTAAAACAAATTGAAAGAAGAAATATTAGAAACTATAATATTAATTTTAGAATAGAAAAAGAGATTAATCTAAACTATTTAAGACAATGGTTTATAGAAGTTTTAAATTTAGATATTTTGGAAATAAAAGAAAAGAATTATATTTTATTTATATCAAAATATGTTATAAAATTAGTTACATCTTTATTCCAAGCTTGTCAAATTCCTATTTTTAAAGATATTGAAATAAACTCTTTAAGTGTAGATGAAGTGCAAAAAAATAGATTTATCTTAACTGTTTCTTATGAATATGTGGATTCTATTTCAATACAACACTATACAAAAATATTGGATAACTCTTTTAACTATGTTTTATTTATGGCACAAAATCAAATAACACTCGAGAATAAAAAACTTTTACTAGATAATATATTTAATTTAATAAATCAAATTTTATTTCAAATGCCAATTGGAAAATCTACAATACATATATTAAAAGAGGCTACTAAAAAAAATATACCATTTTTTCATTTAGGAGATGGTGTTTACCAATTAGGTTGGGGAAGTAAAAGTAGAAAAATTGATAGAAGTACTATAGATAGTGATAGTGCTATGGGTTCTAAGTTATCACAAAATAAGTTATTTACTGCAAATTTACTAAGATTAGCAGGACTTCCAGCCCCAATTCATAGTGTAACAAATGATAAAAATGAAGCTTTACAAATGGCAAAAATACTCAAATATCCACTTGTTGTAAAACCTATAGATTTAGATAGAGGAGAGGGGGTTAGTGTAAATATTTTTGATGAAGAGAGTTTAATCAAAGCATTTGAATTAGCTTATAATTTATCAAAGAAAAAGCAAGTTATTATAGAAAAACAAGTAGTTGGTGTATGCCATAGGCTTTTTATTGTCGGTAAGGAGTTGCTTTATTGTGTAAAAAGATTGCCTATTTGTGTGTTTGCAGATGGTAAAAGTTCTATTGAAGAGTTAATAAAAAAAGCAAATGATAAAGAGGATTTAAAAACACCTTGGGATAGTTCAAAACAGTTTTTTCCAAATGATGAATTAGCTTTAAAATTCATAAAAGATACTTCATATAGTCTTAAATCAACACCTAAAAAAGGAGTTTTAATTCCTTTAAGAGATATTGAATCTACAAAATGGGGTGGATATGATGAAGATGTAACAAAGTTAGTTCATATTGAGAATATAAAAATTGCACTACAAGCTACAAAGCTTTTTGAACTTAAAGTTGCAGGAATTGATATTATTACTTCTGATATATCAAAGCCTTGGTATGAAACAAATGCAATTATAAATGAAGTAAACTTTGCTCCACTGCTTGGTGGTGGAGATATCTCAAAAAAGAATATAGGGAAGTTTTTAGATTTACTTTTAAAAGGTGATGGAAAAATCCCTATAGAATTATATAATAATAAAAAAGAGGCTTTAGATAAACAAAAAGAGCTTATTTCAAATAAAGTTAGGTGTTATTTGATTTGTGAAGAAGATGTTTTTGATAGTGAAGAAAGAGTAGTTATCTTTAGAAACTATACTCTGGGACAAAAATTAAAAGCTTTGTTATTAAATAAAAATGTAGATGCTATAGTGATTTTTTCATTAAATGAAGCAGAAGTTCTTTTTTCTTATAGTTAAGTAATTATTAAAACTTTTTTATGAACTAATTTAAAAAAATCAGAAACCTTTTTTAGCTTTCCTACCCTTTTTAGTTCTTTTAAATGGTAAACCATCTTTTATAAATCCATCAAATACGGTTTTAAAAATGATTAGTTGTAAACTCATAGAGGCAATAGAACTTAAGAAAATATCTTTGAAAGCCTATTGATTTATTATAACCTTAAGTATGGATTTCAAAGTATAAAAAAGGAGAGATTTTCTAGTTATTATTCGAAATTTTAATCATAATGAGAAAAATACCTTGAAACCCATACTTAAACTTATTTTAGAACTGGGACTTATGCTTTTAGTACTCTAAAAGAGAGTCCCAGTTCCAATATATTCCATTCCTATTCTAAAATCTCAGTTTTACCAACTTCAATACTACTTTTACCATTTGCACTTTGCATCAAGATATAAAAATCATCTTTAGGAATATTCTCAAAAACAACTTTAGAGCTTTTATCAAACACTTTTTTCTCTAAAACTTCATTATTCTCTACTTTTACCAAGCTTATCTTATTTCCTTTTGCATGAGATCCATTTGAGTATCCAGAAACACAAACTATATTTTCACTTTTATATTTACAAACTAAAAAAGCAGTTGGTGTAGCACCATGAGAAAAAGCCATTATTGGAAAAAGAGACAAAGTTATCAAAGTAAAATATCTTTTAAATTTTATTACCATTGTATCTCCAATTTAGCATTTTTAGAATATTTTTCAAACTCTTCAAAAGTAGTTTGGAAATTCTCTTTTATATTATAAGTTTTTTGATAAACTTTTTTATCTCTACTTACAACAGTTAAGTATAGTTCACTCTTTTCATCTAAAGAAAAAGGTATTTGAACACTAGCAATTCTTTCCCAATAATTTCCACCAAAAGGCATACCAAAGTTATTTTGGATAAAAGGTTTATTTATTGTTATAAAAACATCATCTATTTTTAAATCACACTCTTCACAAAATCTAATATTAAAAGTCATAAAAGCTATTCCATTATCTGCCATTTCAAACTCTCCACTATCGTGTTCAGCCAAAACAAACTCAAACTCTCCTATTTTATCTTTGATTACATCATCTCTTAAAACTGATTTTGGTGGAGTATTATTTAAACTATAAATAGCATAAAGAGGAATAAGTATCATAAAAAGAAGATAGAGTTTTTTAAATGGTACTTTATCTTTTATCTCTTCTTTACTTTTAGAAACTATATTTTTAACTCTAGCTTTTTTATAAGCTAAATAAGATATTGGAAATATCACAAACAAAATAGCAAAAGTTAAAATTCCAAAGTACAAAACTATTCCAAAGCTAAATTTCCAAAGATATATACAAAATACAAAAGAGATTATTAAAAAAAGAGAACCTAAGGTTTTAAATATAGTTTTCTCTTTCTCTTGTAATTCTCTATTTAGTAAAACTACACCTTCTCTTTTTCTTGTTATTGCTAAGAGTAAAAAACCAATTATGGCTAAAATAGTTACTAAACCATACCAAAGGATTGAAACATTAGGCATCATAAAACACCTCCTTTAAGTAAATAGAAACTTAAAGCAAAAAATATTACTGTTAGAGCTATCATATAAAACCAAGCTCTAGCTATATTTTTTGTATAAAAAACCCAAAGAACTATAAAGATACCTAAAATAAACTCTATTTTTATAGCTTCAACCATCTCTTGAATTTCAGGATTTATCTCTAAAAGAACCAATACAAAAGTAGTAATTGCAGAAGATAAAAAGTACATTCCAAAAGTAGAAGCTAATATTCTAAAAAACATATCCATATTTTTCATAATTTCTCTCCTATTAAAACTTCTTTATTTTCATTATCTTCTTTATCTTTTCTACTCCATTTCTTTTTAAGTCTAAATCCAAGAAAAGCAAAAACTAAAGCAAATAAAAGCATAGTTATATCAACAAAGGCTAATACAAAATCTCCTTCTTTTAAAGTAACTCCTAAATGTTTATTAGTTGTAAAATAGTTTAGTATTGGAATAAAAGCTAAAGATATACTAGCTATATATAAACTTTCAATCCAAGCTTTTTTAATTGGTCTAAAAAAGGCAAAAGCAATCATAAAAGCCCAAGTTAGAAATAGTATATTTACTTCCCATTCGGCTCTATCTGCCATATTCACACTAAGAGTTCTATTTGCTATAAAAAAAGCTGAAATTCCTACTAAAAGTCCTACTATCATACCAATATTTAATCTTTCAACTATTTCTAAAACTAGACTTTTTTTATCACTCTCTCTTTCAAACTTCTCTTTTCTTTTTACTGTATATAGTATCATCCCTGTTGCTGTCATAATACAAGCTAATACTCCGCAGATAAAATATAGCCATCTTAATGGGTAAGAAGCAAACCAAGCTTCATGAAGTGAAACCAAACTTCTAAAAAGTTTTGTTCCTGTGCTATATTCGTTTGTAATTTCTAGTTTTTCTCCACTTACTCCACTAAATCTCATAACTGTATCATCTGATTCACTACGAGTAAGTTCGCTACCAAAAGGTGGTTTTAACTCTATATATAAACCTTGTGTATTATTCTTACCAACTTCTATATAAGCTATATTTCCAATACCATATTTTTTTTCAGCTTCTCTTATCATATTTTCTATATTTGCTGTTGGTTTCTCCATAATAGGAAGAGAACTATTATCTAGTAAAGCTTGTTTCTCATCTTTTCTTTGCTCTTTTTTATCTTCTATCATTTTATAAGGAATAGTTACATAGTGTGGACTATAATAAACAAGTCCAGTATAAAATATCATCAACACAAAAGGCAAAGTTATAATCCCTGTGATATTATGCATATCTATCCAAGACCTCTGTTTTTTATTTGCTCTAAAAGTAAAAAAGTCTTTAAACACTTTTTTATGGATTATTACTCCACTTACAACAGCAACCAAAGTAAAAAATGCCAAAAACCCAGTAAGAATAATCCCTAAAGTTTCATCTATATAGTAAAACTTATGGTGTAAATCTATAAAAAGTTCTCCACCCTCTGTTTGTCTAACTTCTGTTTGCTTTACTTCTTCTAAAGTCAATGGGTCAAAATACCAATATTTAGCCCAATTCGTGGAGCTTCTTGCAACAATTTCTGTTCTACTAGCACCATTTGGAGTCTGATTTTTTATATGTGGAAGTTTTATATACCACTCTTTTGCTTCTTGTGATTCTTTACTCAAAAAATCAAACATAGCCTCAATTTGTTTATCTTGTGGTTTTTGTAAAAGGTTTATTTCTAGTGGTCGCTCAGGCTCTAACCATCTAGTAAGGTCATAATTAAAAAAAGATAGAGTTCCAGTAACAAGTATAAAAAATATTGCCCAGCCAACTATCAAAGATACCCAAGTATGAGTTAAACTCATACTTGTATTAAAATCACTTTTCATTTACAATTAACTCTTAAAACTTAACTGTTACATTAAAAGCAACACTTCGTGGGTCGCTTAAAGTTGAAGTATTTGCCCAATATTTTTCATTTGTTAGATTTGAAGCATAAATTCTAAATGTAGTATCGTATCCATCTAATTTTGTCTCATATCTAGCCCCTAAATCTAATGTTTTATAAGCATCTAGTTTTTGAGTATTCATATTATCAACCCATTGAGTTCCAGTATAGTAAACTCCACCATTTAGAAAGATTTTAGGTTCTACTGGAAGACGATATTCTGCATATATTTTTGCTTGATATTTTGCTACATTTTGAGACTCTTTCCCTTGAAGTGTTTTATTTGTAGTTTTTTCTACTTTTGGACTAAGGTAAGTAACTCCTCCCATTAAAGTTAAACTATCACTTGCTTTTCCAGTTACTAAAACTTCAACTCCTTGATTTATCTGTTCACCATCTTGAGTTGTTGTTTGTGTTTTACCATTACCATTATTAGCGAAATATTCAGTCATATTATTTGCTTTTTCTATTCTAAATAGTGCCGTACTTAAAAGTAAATCTTTATTTATAGAGTATTTTACACCAACCTCATACTGTTTACTTGTAAGTGGGTCAAAAACTTTTCCATCATTTGTATCTTTAGGTTCATCTATAACTGAACCATTTTCAAGTGATTCTATATATGTAATATAAGTTGTTAAATCTTCTATTGGTTTATAAATAAGCGATATTGTAGGTGTTAAAGCATCTTTATCATAACTTCCTGTTTTTGCTTTAGTACTTGTATTCCAAGTATCTTGTTGAACATTAGCTAAATTTGCTCCAACTAGAGCACTCCATTGTTCATTAAAAGTGATATTATCTCCTAAAACAATATTTGACTTAAATTGTTTTCTAGCTAAACCTTTTTTTACTGTACCACTAGGAATTGTATAATTCCAGTTGTTATAATCAGAGAAATTTGTACTACCAAGAGAATCACCCCAAGTACTGTGATCACTTCGACTATAAAACTTTTCATTTCCAAAAGAACCACCAAATGTTAAAGAGTGATGAACAGAACCTGTATTAAAATCTCCATCTAAGTAAACATAAGCTCCATCGTTTTTAGTTTGCTGTTTATAAAACCAATATAAACCTCTTTGAAAACTATTTGTATTTGTATTCACCAAATTATAAAAATATGGTCTTACTCTAGTGGCATCTTTATAAATATATGCTGTTCTAAGTCTTAAATTATCACTAAAACTATAATTTGCTTTTAACTCTACTTTATCAGAATCTACATCTACATTAGCCCAATCAGGTGCATAAGTTTTTTTTGTATCAAAACTAGAAGCATCAGGTCTTTTCCCTGTTATATTCCACATAGGTTTTGTTCCTGTTGTTGATTCTCTATGAGCATAATATAGTCCTAAATCAAGATTATCTGTTGGTTTATATGCAAATGATACACCTATTAGTTTCTCTTTATCTTCATAGTTCTCTATTGCTGTATCGCCACCTTGATAATTACCAAATACTCTCACACTTAATTTATCATTGATATTTTGAGAAGTATCCACACTTGTATAGTAGTTTTTCCCACCATTATTTCCTACGGATATTTTCGTAATTGGCTTTAAAGTAGGATATTTTAAAGCATAGTTTATAGTTCCACCTACATTTCCACCACCATATAAAAACCCACTAAGCCCAGAAATTACCTCTATTCTATCTACTTCATTTGTACTTGTACCAAAAAATGAATATGGAAGTGGTATTCCATCTATTAGAGCCTGCGAAACACCAAATCCTCTAATAGCTGATGAAATTTCTCCATTTTGTGAAGCATTTTCATTATTCTTCATCACTGGATTTACTTTTGCAACTTGGTTCATATTTGAAGTGATTGTATTTTCTAAAAAGTCAGATGACATAACACTCATTGAATATGGTGTATCTTGAAGAGATAAATTTCCCCAAACTCCAAGAGTTTTTACATCTTCTACTAAATATCCAGATTCTGCACTTCCATTTTTACTACCTTTACCACTTACAGATACATCATCTAAAACATAAGTTCCATTGCTTAAAACTTTTACAGAAGATATCTCTTTTATAACAATAGTATTGTTTTTTATAATTGCTTCTAGTCCAGTTCCTTCAAACATCTGTTTTAAAGCTTCCTCTAAATTTTGCAAATTTTCTATTTTATTTGTTTTTTTACCTTTTAAAATATTTGTATCCACCAAAAAAGGTATATTTACAAGTTCTGAAATCTTCTCTATAGCTAAAGTAGCATTTGTTGTATCTACTGTATATGAAGCTGCATAGATATTTGTAGCCAAAAGTAGGGCTAAACTAGGTGCTATTAATGATTTTCTATTTAATAGTCTCACTTTTTCTCCTTAAATTTTAATTATGAGAATTACTCTCTAATAAAAGAAGACGAAAAATTTTACTATTCCTGACATTAAATTTTGAAAATTTTTATAAATTTTATTTTACAACAATTGTTTTATCTTGTTTTACTATTTTTATTGGATGAATCATTGGTAAAACATTTAAAAAATTATCAAAATGTTTTACATCAAAATTTCCACTTATTTGATATCTTTTTGCTTTCTCTTTTTCATAAATTATATTTATATCTAAATGTTTTGAGAATTCATTAAAAACTTCTTCTAAATTTGTTTGTTGAAAATTATATTTACCTTCATTCCATTGCAACATTTTTTCAATATTTAAACTATTTTGGCTAATTATATTTGCATTATTATCAAGTTGTAAAGATTGCCCTTTTTCCACAATAGCTAACTCTTTATTTTTCTCTTTTGATTTAGATACTTTTACAACTCCTTCTAAAACATTTACTTGTAATTTATTTTCAAAATTTACAACTTCAAATTTTGTACCTAAAACTTCAATATCTATTTTCTCTGTATTTATTATAAAAGGTTGCTCTTTGTTTGAACTTACATCAAATATAGCTTTTCCTTTAGATAGTTCTACTACTCTTCTGTTTTTATAATATTTTACAGTTATAGTTGTATTTGCATCTAGTGAAATTTTAGAGTTATCAGGTAGTAAAATATTATTTTGTATCTTATTTGAAACTAAATACTCTTTTGAATATTTTGGGAATTCTACAAAAAATGATATATAAAAAATAGCTAAAATAGATGCTGCAACTAAAGGAGTAACTCTTTTTAGAAATATTTTTCTTCTATTTTCAATCTCTCTATTTTGTTTTACCTCATTTTTTAATTCATCTAAAAAATCTTTAGGTAGAGATTTTATCTCATTTATTAAATCTTTTTGTTCTTCAAAAGCAGTTTTATTTTCTAAAGTTTCTATCCAAATATTAAACTCTTTATTGTTTTTTAACTCTTTCCCATCTATTTCTAAACTAACCCAATGGCTTGCTTGTTCTTGTATATTATTTTTTGCCATTAGAGTTCCTCTTTTTTTCTAATTTTTTCTTTTAGTTCAATAGTTGCTCTTGAGATATGTTTTTCAACTGCTTGAAATGAGATATTCATTATATTTGCTACTTCTTCTTTTGTATATCCTTCTATAATATGTAGTACAAAAGCCTCTTTTCTTTTTGCAGGGAGTTTTTTTAGTTCTTGCATTAAGATATCTTGTTGATTTTGTTTTATAACTTCATCTTCTGTAAGATATTTTTCAATATGAGTATCTTTTTCAAATGGTATTTCAGTTATATTTTTGTTTTTTCTTGATAAATCTATAATAAGATTTTTTGCTACTTTGTAAAGTAAAGCTCTCTCATTTTCAATTTTTTGTGTATTACTTATAGCTATTACTCTTTCATAAGTTTCTTGAACAATATCTTGAGCATTATCCTTGTTTGAGACTTTGTTTTTTATGTATAAAAGTAACTCTTTATAGTAATCTAACATTATTTTGTTCTCTTTATATTTTAAATAAATTGATGAACTAATTTAAAAAAAATCAGAAACCTTTTAAGATTTCTGATTTTTTAAAGAGTAAAGTTCTAGCATTCTCATAATAATTGCAGAGATATAAGGAATTGTTTGAATAAATATTGTTGCTGCAAATACATAGATTTCTGTAATACCTGTATGGTTTGTAAATATTAGAGCAAAGAATGCAATTAAAAGTAAAACTCCTAAAATCATCTCATATTTTATAGGGCTTGAACCTTTTTTAGCTTTTCCACCCTTTTCAGTTCTTTTAAATGGTAAACCATCTTTTATAAATCCATCAAATACGGCTTTAAAAATGATTAGTTGTAAACTCATAGAGGCTATAGAACTTAAGAAAATATCTTTAAAAGTAGCTTTTACTTTTGTTCGATAAAGTATAAAAGTATGTAAAATATTTACTATAAATGCTGTTATAATAGGAATTGTAAGAGGAATAGTAGGAATTGTAACCCCAACAAAAATGATAACAGGAACCCAAATAATATTCATAACAGCCATAATTGGACCCATAGCATCACTTAACCAGAAAAACCAACCAGTAACAAATTTATTTTTTTGTCTAGGGCTAAGTTTTGTTGAACTTGGTTTAAACTCTCTCCAATGTTTTTTAAGAATTTGAATAGCACCATAAGCCCATCTATGTCTTTGTGTTTTAAATGCTTCAACAGTATCAGGAAGTAGTCCATATCCATATCTTCTATTTGTATAATGAGCTATATATCCAGCTTCAAATAGTCTTAAACCTAATTCACTATCTTCAACAATAGTGTCAGTTCCCCATCCACCAACTTCCATCATAGCACTAAGTCTTACCATTACCATAGTTCCATGAACAACTATCGCATTTTCTTCATTTCTATCAACCATTCCAATATCAAAGAAACCAGCATATTCTGCATTCATAGCTGCTTTAATTATACTTTCATCTCCATCTCTATGGTCTTGTGGTGCTTGAACGATTGCAACTTTTGGGTCATCAAAAAGTGGAACTAAATCAACAAGCCAAGGAGATTCTACTTTATAATCAGCATCAATAACAGCAATAATTTCAGCATTTTTATCTGTATATTCAAGAGCAGTATTTAAAGCTCCTGCTTTAAATCCAGTACATTTTATATCAAGATATTTAAATTTATCTCCTAGTTTTTCACAGAGCTCTTTTATTGGAGTTTTATAATAATCTTCTGGAGTATTATTTATGATAACTAAAACTTCAAAATTTGGATAAGTAAGTTTTGAAAGACTCTCTAAAGTTTCAGCTAAAACATGAGGTTGCTCTTTATATGCAGGAACATGAATTGATACAAGTGGTGCATTTTGTGATTTTAAATCAAGAGGAACAAGTCTAGTTGGAGTTACACCAATAGTTGAACGAAATAGCTCATTTGCTTTTGCTAAAGTGATGATTACAAGAGGAATCATCAAAAAGCTTCCCATTCCCCACATAACCCACATACCAAAATTCATATAGTTTATAAATGGATATATAGCAGCCATTACTATACCAAATGCCATACCTTGAGCAGCAATCGCATAAGCAAAAGCATGGCTAATATTTACTTTTTGATTTCTAAGTCCAAAAATTGTAAGTAATGCTCCAATTAAAATGGCAGCAATCATTTGATATAGCCAATATTGATTTAATTCAACTTTACCAATTAATTGGAATTTTAAAGCTCTATTTATATCAAATATTCCCCAATATTGTCCAACATTTCCCTCATCATATCCTTTCCAAGGTTGGTCAAAGGCTTCGATTATATTGTAATGCCAACCTTTTTCATGTGCAAGATTTATAAAACTTCTAATAGCTTGTGCTTGATTTTTGATATTTGGAACAGCTTTATTGTTATTATATCCGTGGCTAGGCCAACCAGTTTCCCCAATTACTATCTTTCTATTTGGATGGATTTTTTCAACTATTAAGTATTTTTCTAGTAAAAACTCATTATATCTATCAATTGGGATTTTTTCCCAATAAGGTAAAATGTGAATTGTTAAAAAATCAACATGTTTTGCAAGATCTGGAACTCTTTCCCAAACATCCCAAGTTTCAGCAACTGTTATAGGTTTATTTGTACGACTTTTCATAAAATCAACATAAGCAAAAAGTTCCTCTTCATTTATATCAGCTCTTAGTAAAACCTCGTTTCCTACTATTACATTTTCAACTCTGGAAGGATATTTTTCCAAAATTTGTAGAGCTCTTTGGATTTCTAAGTAGTTTTCTTGATGATCTCCACTAATCCAAAGCCCTAAATCTATTGGCATAGTGCTATCTTTTGAAGCTTCCAATATTTCATAGGCCTCTTTAGTTGCATAAGTTCTAATTTTTGTTGTAAAGTTTTGTAATAAATTTACATCATCAGAAATTTGTTGTTTCGACAAAAGTTTTTTCTCATAACCCTCGTATGGAGAGTAAGAAAGAGACTCTATTTTGTCCATAGAGCTATCTTTTAATGTTACAAAGTTATCCTGTGTAATCCAAAAAAAGACTTGAAAAAGTCCAGCCATAATAAGACCTAAGATAATATATCTCAACTCGTTTTCCTTTTTTAAAAATAATTGGGAATATTAACATTTTTTTGTTACAATGAAACTTATTAAATATCGGTATAAGGATAATTGTTTTGCTTTTTTTTGCTTTTTTAACTTCTCTTGTAGCTACTCTTGGTAGTCTATTTTTTTCAGAAATAATGAATTTTGTCCCTTGTAGTTTGTGTTGGTATCAAAGAATCTTTATGTATCCACTAGTTTTTATATTTTTAGTAAATCTTTTATATCCCGATAAAAGCGTATTTAAATATAGTTTTCCTCTTGTAGTTGTAGGTTTAATTATCTCAATTTATCATAATCTTTTGATATTAAAAATAATTCCAGAAAAGTTATCTCCTTGTGTTAGTGGTGTTCCTTGTAGTGTTGATTATTTGAATTATTTTGGATTTATTACAATACCACTTTTATCTTTTTTAGCATTTTTTATTATCTTTATATCTTTAATCATCTATAAAAAGGGAAGATAGGCTTTAATTATCTATTATTCTTTTTTGGCTAAAGTACGAAAAAATTACAAAAGGAATGTTATGCGGAATAAAAATTTAGTTTTTATCTCTATTTTTATTGTTCTAGCTTTATTTATAGGAGCAGTATATTTTTATAAAGATAGTGTTTCAAATAGTAGAACAAATATTGATGAGTTGTTATTAAAAGATTACTCTTATAAAAAAGGATTAAATAAAAAAAATATAACAATTGTTGAGTTTTTGGACCCTGAGTGTGAATCTTGTGGGATATTTAATCCTGTTATGAAAAAGCTTTATAAAGAGTATAGCGATGATATTTTAATTGTTGTAAAATATTTAGATAATCATAAAAACTCAAAATTTGCTATTGAAATTCTTGAAGCTTCAAGAGAACAAAATCTTTATAATGAAGTTTTAGATGTGATTTTTGAGAAACTTCCTTACTGGGCTGAACATAATAATGAAAAACCAGAACTTTTATGGGAATTTTTAAAACAGATTACTAATTTGGATATTGAAAAATTAAAAGTTGATATGAAAAATCCAAAAATAGCACAAATTATTAAACAAGATAGAGAAGATGCAACTGTTTTAGGAGTTAGAGGAACACCAACAATATTTGTAAATGGAGTTCAACTTGAAAATTTAAGTTATAAAGCTTTATTTGATTTAGTTGAGAAAGAGATTTATAAATAATGGAATATTTTTTAGCTTTAATTTTTGGTGCTATTTTTACCTTTTTATATTTTTACTTTAAAAATAAAAATAGTTTTATACCAAAACCAAAGGTTATGAAAAAAGATGAAATTATAAAAGCATATGAAGATGAGTTAAAAGAGATTTTAAACTCTTGTGGTGAAAATAGGGCTTTACAAATAGAAAAAAAAGTTCAATTCTTAAAAAGAGTAAATCAAGAGTTGGCAATGAATATATTTTTTGACAAAGAAGAGTCAAGAAAAATTTTAGAAAATTTATCAAAAATGGAGTGTATATGAGAAAAATTTTATTTATATCTTTAGCTTTTTTAGGTTTAGGATTTACGGCTTGTGATTCAAAATCACCAATAACAGCAAATGCAGTTTCAAAAACGAAAATAAATGAAGAGAGACCAAAGTTTGAATCACAAACTTATAGTTTAATTACAACAGATGAGAAAATTATAGGTTTTACAAGTACAGAAGAGGGCTTAGACTTTGATGAATTTAAAAATAAAAAAGCAGTTATTATTGATATCTTTGCAACATGGTGTCCGCCTTGTATAGAGTCTTTACCAATGCTTAAAGAGATAAAAGAGAATAATAAAGATAATTTAGAGATTGTATCTGTACTTTTTCAAGATCCAAAAACTGTTGAAGAGATGAAAGAGTTTATTAAAGAGCATCAAATAAATTATCCAATAACAATGGGAAGTGATAATCAAAAACTAGCAGATGAATTAAGTGTAAAAAAAGTTCCTGAGATGTTTTTATTTTCAAAAAGTGGGAAATTTGTACATAAATTTGTTGGTAAAGTTTCTAAAGAAGAGCTTGAAAAATACCTTGAAATAGCAATTCAAAACTAAATTTTAAATATAACTTATTGTAATAATTAAAATTTCAAATTTTTTAATAATGTTGATATAAGACAATAAACTACTGTTAATTATGTGTTAACATAACCTACATTTAATTTTGTAGGAGGTTAAAATGTTTAAAAAAGTATCAATTTTAAGTTCGATGCTTCTTTTTTCTGTTACATCAGTATTAGCAAATACTGATTTGCAAAAAGTTATGAAAGATAGAGGTCTTACTGAAAGAGATGTTTTGGCAGCTGCTAAAACTTATACTCCAACAGGTATGAAAGATGAATATTATGTATTTAGTTCAGGTGGACAATCAGGACAAGTAATTGTTTATGGTGTTCCATCTATGAGAATTTTAAAATACATTGGTGTATTTACACCAGAGCCATGGCAAGGGTATGGATTTGATAATGAATCAAAAAAAATCCTTGATAGTGGAAAGATAAGAGGTCAAGAGGTTAAATGGGGAGATACTCACCATCCTAACTTTAGTGAAAAAAATGGTGAATATGCAGGTGATTACCTATTTATAAATGATAAAGCAAATCCTAGAGTTGCTGTTATTAATCTACATGACTTTGAAACTACTCAAATTGTCGTAAATCCAGTCTTAAAAAGTACTCATGGTGGAAGTTTTGTTACTCCAAATACTGAATATATTGTAGATGCTTGTCAATATGCTGCACCACTTGAAAATGAGTGGGTTCCTATTGAAGCTTATGAAGAGAAATATAGAGGTGGGGTTACTCTTTGGAAATTTGATTATGAAAAAGGGTTAATTAATGAAAAAGAGTCTTTTACATTAGAATTACCTCCATATATGCAAGATTTAAGTGATGCTGGAAAAGGTCCATCTCATGGTTGGGCATTTACAAATAGTTTTAACTCAGAGATGTACACAGGTGGAATAGAAAAAGGTCTTCCTCCATTTGAAGCAGGTATGAGTAGAAATGATACGGACTTTTTACATATTTATAACTGGCAAATTTTGGAAAAACTTGCAAAAGATCCAAAAAATACAAAAGTTATAAATGGACATAGAGTTGTAACAATTGATGCTGCTGTTAAAGCAGGAGCATTATTCTTATTGCCAGAAGCTAAATCTCCACATGGTGTTGATGTTACTCCAGATGGTAAATATATAATTATTGGTGGAAAACTTGATACTCATGTAACAATTTTTGATTTTGCAAAAATTAAAGAGCAAATTGATAAAAAAGAGTTTACTTCAAAAGATCCTTATGGGATTCCTATTTTAGATTTCAAAAAAGCACTTCATGGTCAATTAGAGTTGGGACTAGGACCTTTACATAATACTTTTGATGAAAAAGATGGGATAGTTTATACTTCACTTTATGTTGATTCACAAGTTGTGAAATGGAATTTTAGAGATTTAAAACTTCTTGATAGAGTAAATGTTCATTATAATATTGGACATCTTGATTCAATGGAAGGGAAATCAACTAAACCAAAAGGTAAATATGGAATTGCTTTAAATAAACTATCTATTGATAGATTCTTACCTGTTGGTCCACTTCATCCTCAAAATCATCAATTAATTGATTTAAATGGCGATAAAATGGAGTTAATTTATGATATGCCAATAGGTTTAGGTGAACCACATGATGTTGTTTCAATTCATGCAAGTAAAATTAAACCTAAAAAAACTTATGACCAAATGGGAACAAATAGTAGAACTGGTAATGCTCACGAAGGTGCAACATTAGCAGGTCAAGAGAGAGTTGAAAGAGATGGGAATAAGGTTAAAGTTTATATGACAGCTGTAAGAAGCCACTTAAATCCAGAACATATTACAGTTAATAAAGGTGATGAAGTAACAATTTATATTACAAACCTTGAAAGAGCTCAAGATGAGACTCATGCTTTTGGTCTTTCTGGATTAAATGTTCATGCTTCAGTTGAGCCTGGAAAAACTGCTTCAGTTACATTTACTGCTGAAGAAGAGGGAGTTTATCCATATTATTGTACAGAGTTTTGTTCAGCTTTACACTTAGAGATGATGGGATATTTAAAAATTAAAGACCCTAAAAAACAGTATCCAGATTATAAGGCTGCTAAAGTTTCTAAAATGACTCCTGAAGAGTTACAAAAAGAGTATGACAAGATTGTTGCAACAAATAAAGCAACTGATGATGTAATTCAAAGTGTTGTTAAATTCTTAAAAGATAAAGGTTTTGATAAATATCCTCAAGTTAAATCTTTAGTAACTGATGCCCTAGACCAATATAATAAAATTTCTCATGAAAAAGCAAAAGCAGATGAGGCATTTAAAGCTGGAGATTTAAATACAGCAATTCTTTGGGAAAACCAAGTTTGGCAATATATGGTTAAAACAGCAGATGTTGGTTTAAGAGCTAAAAATCTATTGGCTAAAGAGCTGGCAACTCCTATGAGTGAAAAAGCAAGACTTGGAGAAGAAGCTTATTTAAGAGGTGGTTGTAATGGTTGCCACGTAATTGGGCAGGTGAGTTCAGGACCAGATTTAACAGGAGCTTTGTTAAGACATGAAAATGGAGAAAAATTCCTTTATGACTTTATTTTAGATCCAGCAAAATACTACAATGAACCATATATAGATGCTATGATTAAAACATTTAATCTAAGAATGCCAAATCAAAATATGAAACCAGAAGAGGTTAAAAATATTATTGAATATTTAAAATGGATTGATGAAAACGCTGATTTACAATAATTAGCAAATAAAGTAAGGAGTTTTTCTCCTTACTTTAATCTTATTATAGATTAGGAGACTATATATTATGAAAAAATATCAAATTTTTACTATTGTTGCTCTATTACTATTAACTTTTAGTTATACAATTCCAGTTATTGGATTTAATGGGATAATGGAAAGAATAAAGAATCATGATACAAAAGATATTCCAACTTATGTAGCAAAAATTTGGGATTTTTATCACTCTTTTCAATATGTAAGTCCAAATACTCCCAAAAGTGCAGTTGGGTCTTTTGAAAAGATGATGGAATTAAAGGCTGAAATAGGCGTTGCTAGTATGCCTGTATGGAGAGTTTCACTTGAAGCTCCAAATTATCCAAAAGAGGCTTTTCCTGATGGAATTCCCGTATATTTTCATTTTGATGGTTATAGTGGAGATGTACAAGAGATGAATACAATAAACCATTATATTGGAATGTATCCAATGGAGCATGGTGGTCAATTTGAAAGAAGTGTTGTACCTTATTTCTTTTTGGCTCTTACACTAATGATGATAGGATTTTTATATTATGATGGAAAAGCCTCATGGTTACTTATGATAATTCCTGTTGTTTTACCAATTGCTTTTTTAATTGATTATTCAGGATGGCTATATTGGTATGGACATAATATGCAAGATTGGGGAGCTTTCAAAGTAAAACCATTTATGCCAACAGTATTTGGTGATGGAAAAGTTGCACAATTTACAACTCACTCTTATCCACATACAGGGTTTTATATCTTAATTGCGGTTAGTGTTTTAAGTCTATTAGCTATATTTTCAAAAAGAAAAGAGCAAAAAAATTAGATGAAAAAACTAATTTTACTTTTACTTTTTTCTAGCTATTTTATTTTTGCATTTGAACTTCAAGAGGCAATAGATAAAGCTCCTATTGGCTCTAAAATAACTTTAGCCCAAGGAGAATATCATGGTAATTTGGTAATAAACAAACCACTTACTATTGATGGAGTAGATAAAAAAGCAAAAATAATTGGTGATGGAAATAGTAGTGTAATTACTATAAAAAGTTCAAATGTTGTTATTAAAAATTTAACTATTCTTAATAGTGGTTTTAGTGTAGAAAATATAGATAGTGCGATATTTGCAAAAGAGGTAAATAATATTACTATTGAAAATAACCATATTTCGGATAGTTTGTTTGGTGTAAATTTTGAGCAAGTAAATAGATCTAAAATCATAGATAATTTTATTACTTCAAAAGATTTAGAATTGGGTATTAGAGGTGATGCAATTAGGCTTTGGAGTTCTCATGATAATCAACTTTTATCAAATAGAATTTATAAATCAAGAGATTTTGTACTTTGGTATTCAAGTGGAAATAATATAGAAAATAATTATGGAAGCTACAATAGATACTCTTTGCATTTTATGTATGCTGGAAGAAATATGGTTAGAAATAACCTTTTTGAGTATAACTCAGTAGGAATATTTTTTATGTATAGTAGTGGAACAATTGCTATTTCTAATACTGTAAAAAACTCTTTGGGAGCATTTGGAGTTGGAATTGGTATGAAAGACTCTTCAAACTTTACACTTCTTGAAAATAATCTTATTTATAATCCAAGAGGATTGTATCTTGACCAATCTCCTTATCATCCAAGAACTGTAAATATTTTTGAAAGAAATAATATTTTATACAATTCAAGTGGGATTCAATTTCAAGTATCAAGAGAGAGAAGTATCTTTAATGAAAATGTTATTAAAGGAAATATTGAAGCAGTTGTAAGTGATACTCCTAGAAATAATCTTTCAATAAATGACTGGAATGCAAATTACTGGGATATGTATGAAGGATTTGATAAAAATGGAGATGGTTATGGAGATATTCCATATAAACACTATGTTTATGCTGATAAATTGTGGCTTTATAACCCAAATGTAAAGTTCTTTTATGGTTCAGTTATTATGGATTTATTAAATTTCTTAGCAAAATTTATTCCATTTTCAGAGCCAGAACTTTTAGCAGTTGATAATAAACCAATGATGGAGTACAAAATTGCAAAGTAAAAATGATGAAAAAAGAAGAGATTTTGTAAAACTGGGAGCAGGTGCACTATTTTTTGGCTCATTAATAGGAGCAGGAGTGTATTTAGCTCCAAGATTAAATGCAAGAGAGAGACTTTTAAGACCACCTGGTGCTTTAGATGAAAAAGAGTTCTTATCTACATGTATAAAGTGTGGGCAATGTGTACAAGTTTGTCCTTATCATACTTTATCACTTTTAGATATAACTTATGGAAATAGCATAGGAACACCTTATGTAGATGCAAGAGCTAGAGGGTGTTATTTATGTGATTTACTCCCTTGTGTATTAGCTTGTCCTAGTGGTTCATTAAATCATGATATTACAAAAGCGGAGCAAGTAGAAATGGGAGTTGCTATGCTTAAAAACCCAAATAAATGTTTAGCTCTTTTAGGACAAAATGTAAAACAAGAGGATATAGCTTCTATTTTAACTCATTCAAATAAAAATGAAAGAGAACAAAAAGTGCTTGATGATTTACAAGAGTATGTAGGTAAACCTTGTACTATTTGTGCTGATTTATGCCCATATCCACAAAAAGATAAAGCAATAGCAATGGTTAGTGATAATAAAGGTAATTTTTATCCAGAAGTAAGAAATCAATGTGTTGGTTGTGGAGTTTGTGAAGAACTTTGCCCTGTAAGTGGTGAGTCTGCTATTGTAATTATACCTAGAGTTAAATATGAGGAGATATATTCATGAAAAAAATATTAATAAGTTTACTTATTGCATCTTTGTTTATTGCTTGTAGTGATAATAAAAAAGAGAAAGAGCTTAAAAATGAACAAACAAAAGAGCAGGTAAAAACTACTTCAAATCAAAAAATTACTATAACAGAAAACAATACTACTATTGAAAAAGAGAATCCATTTATCTCTTATGATTTAGATGGGAATAGGGTTGTTAGAATTTCACCTGATGGAGAGGAAACAGCTCTTACAAAAGAGTTAGGAGCATTAATATCTATCAAAAATAGTTATGAAAAATTAAATGCAAAAATACTCTCTCAAAGACTTAGCAAAAACTATATGCAAAAATGTTCAGCTTGTCATGATAACTATGCAAATGGAGTTATTGGACCATCTTTATTAGATAAAAGTGAAGATGAGATATTCCAAGCTATAAAGGTATATCAAACGGGAGAAAAGAAAAATGTGCTTATGAAAGATTTGATTTCAAAAATGCCAGATAGTGAAATTAGAAGTTTGGCTAGTGAAATTGCACAATTAAATAAAGAAGTAAGGGAGAATAAATAGATGAAAGCAAAAAATATTGTTGGGATAATCCTTATTGTAGTAATTCTGTTTTTACTGTTTTTAGTTCTTTCTCAAGAGAGCTCTAAAAAAGTTGAAGTTGTAGAGAAAGTGGAAGAAAAAGTTTCTAAAGTTGAGCCAAAATTGGAAAAAAGTGAAGAGGAGAAATATTTAGAAGATTTAAAAAAACAAGCTGGAGCAAAAACTGATTATGAAGTTAGTAAATATTATAAAACAGCCTGTTCTTCTTGTCATGGAAAATCTGGAGAAGGAACAAAAGTTGCTCCAAGTATTGCTGGGAAATCTTATGAGTATATTGTAGAAAAACTTGATGATTATAAAAATGATAGAGTAGTAAACTCTTTAATGAAAGGTTTATTGAACAATACAAGTGATGAAGATTTAAAAATTTTAGCAAAAGAGATTGCAAACTTTAAATAGAGGATATTATGGATAAGTATAATACAAGAGCTACTATAGAAGATACTGGCTTTTTTGATACATTTATTACTACAACAAAAGATGGTAAAAAAAAGCTTGGAATTAGATTTTATAGATGGCTTGTGGTTATTTTTGTACATTTGTTATTTATTCTTTCATATTATATAGATTTACAAATGTTGGAGGGAGATTTAAGTGGTTCTAGATTTTTAGGATTTCATTTAACAGATCCTTTTATTGCCTTACAAGTTTTTGCTAGTACGCATCATATACCAATAAATTTAATAATTGGTACTTTAACTATTGTAATAGTATATATGTTAATAGGTGGAAGGGCTTACTGCTCTTGGGTTTGTCCTTATACTATTTTGGGTGAAATCTCAGAAAAATTACATAGATATTTAAAAAAGAGAAAGATTGTAAAATCATATAAATTTAATCATAATATTAAATATATATTTTGGGCAATATTTTTATTTCTCTCTTTTATTAGTGGATATTTGGTATTTGAGATAATAAATGTAGTTGGAATAATTTCAAGAGTATTAATATATGGTTATAGTGTGGCAATAGCTTTTGTAGTAGCTGTTTTTTTAGTTGATACATTTTTTTCTCAAAGATTTTGGTGTAGATATGTTTGTCCTATTGGAACAACATATAGTTTTATTGGATGGGGAAGTACAACAAAAATAGTTTGGGATGATAGTTGTGATCATTGTAGGGTTTGTGCAAATGTTTGTTTAGTTCCACATGTTTTAGATATCACAAAGAAAAATGCAAATATAAATAATAGTAAAGAGCAGACAGTTATTAGTGGAGATTGTACACTTTGTGGAAGATGTGTTGAGGTGTGTCATAATGATTCACTAAAATTTGAAACTAAATTAAAGAAGTTAATATGATAAAAATAGAAAACCTTACAAAAGTTTTTGGAACTCAAATCTCTTTAAATAATATCTCTTTAGAGTTAAAAAAAGGGGATAGTATTATAATTATGGGACAAAATGGAGCAGGAAAAACTACTTTAATAAGAAGTATTTTAGGACAATATATTCCTACAAGTGGCAAAATAGAGGTTGTTGGTATAAACCCTTTTAAAAATAGAGTTGATACAATCTCTAAAATAGGTTTTGTTCCTCAACTTCCACCACCAATTAAATTAACTGTAGATGAGCTTATAAATTTTGCAGTAAAATCTAGTAATATAAGTAAAGATGAGGTAATTACTCTTTGTTCCAAAATGGATTTGGATATAAAAGAGCATTTTAAAAAAGTTTTTTTTAAACTTTCTGGTGGAATGAAACAAAAACTTCTAATCTCTATAGCAATAGCTAAAAATCCTGATATATTCATATTTGATGAACCAACAGCAAATCTTGACCCAAAAGGAAGAGAGAGTTTCTATGAGATAATAAAAGAGTATAAAAAAGATAGACTTAGTATATTTATAAGCCATCGTATAGAAGAGGTTTCTAATATCGTAAATAGAAGAATTGAACTTGATTTAGGAAAGGTTGTTTTAGATGAAAAAATTTAGTTTTTTGTTAATTTTTGTTTTAGGTTTATTTTTTACAGCTTGTGATTCACAAATTGATACAACAGCAAAAGAGGTAAAATTTGATAGAGAGATTTGTGAAAGATGTAAGATGATTATTAGTGATAGAAATTATGCAGTTCAAATAATTAATCCAAATGATGGTAAAAGGTACTATCATGATGACATAGGTTGTGCAGTTTTATGGTTTAAAGAGAATGGTATAACTTGGGAAAAAGAGGCAATTATTTATGTAACAGATGCAAAAACAGGAAAATGGCTTGATGTAAAAAAAGCGTTTTGGACTTTTGGAGCAACTACTCCTATGGATTTTGGATTTAGTGCTTATGAACAAAGACAAGATGGTGTAGAAAATTATGATTATAGTTATACTAGAGAAAAAATATTAGGACAAAATAGATGAAAAATCTATTTTTAGTTTTTAAAACTGATATAAGTGAAGCTTTAAGGTCCAAATGGTTTTTAGTTTATACTTTAGTTTTTGGTGGAATTATAGCTTTGTTTTTTATAACAGGTATTACTGAATCAAGAATTCAAGGTTTTAGTGGTCTTAGTAGATTACTACTAATTTTTATTGAAATTTGTATAGTAATTGTTCCTATATTTATTTTGATAAATACAGTACGAACAATTGCAGGTGAGAGAGATAGTAATATTTTAGAGTATATGTTATCTTTTCCAATTTCACTAAAAGAGTATTTTTTTGGAAAGTTTTTTGGAAAACTTTTTGTTGTAACTTTACCAATAATTGGTGCTTTAGTTTTAGCTTTAGTTTGGAGTCTTTTTAAAGGTGCAACTGTTCCTTGGGGGATATTTTTTTATTATATGGGATTGATTATTGCAGTTAATATTTGCTTTTTAGGGCTTAGTTTTTTTATATCTTCAATAGTTAAAACTCAAGAAGTTGCCTTAGGAATTGCTTTTTTTGTTTGGTTATTTTTACTTGCTTTAATAGATTTACTTTTAATTGGATTTTTAATAAAAACTACAGCAAATCCAGAGTTAATCTACTCAATAGCTTTAATAAATCCATTACAAGTATTTAGAATAGGTGCTATTACTCTATTTGACCCAGAGTTATCTGTTATTGGACCAGCTAGTTATTTTATTCTTGATGAGTTTGGAAAAGAGCTAATAGCAATATATTGTATTTTTTATCCAGCTATTGTTGGATTTTTATTTAGTATTTTTGGATATTTTATTTTTAAAAGAAAGGATTTAGTGTGAAAAAGATATTTTTTTTACTTATTTTTATTTGTGTATCAATTTTTGGTGCTGATATTTTATCAAAAGAGTATAAAGATTTAAATCTTAAACAAGATATGTGTCCCGTAAAAAATGTACCTATTGAAAAACATAAAGATTGGTTGGGATATGTAGAGTTTAATGATGGAAAAATAATAGCTCTTAGCTCTCCTAAATATAGTTTTGCTTACTATTTAAAAGAGTTAAATCATAATAAAAATGAGAATATTAAAGCTATTTATGTAACAGATTTTAAAACAAAAAAGATAATTGATGCAAAAACAGCTTATTATGTTTTTGGGAGTAATCTTATGAGTGTTGGTGGAGATGATGTTATCCCTTTTGAATTAGAGTCTGATGCTAAAGAGTTTTTTGATACAAAACATGGAAAACAGATATATAGATTTGATAGAATGACAGAGAATTTTATTAACTATTTAGATATGAGATAAAAGGGATTTTATCCCTTTTTTTGGAGATACTTTAAAGTAAGTTTTCTAAATCTTCAAAACTATTTATGAAAAAATCAGCTTTTTTGAAATCTTGAGAAGTAGTAAACTCATTTTTAATAACTATACAATCAATATTTGCACTTTTTGCACTTTGTAACCCTCTTTGAGAATCTTCTACAACTATTGCTTCAAAATCTTTTGCATTAAATTTTTCTAAGCCTTTTAAATAGGGTTCAGGATGTGGTTTTGCTCTTTCATAATCTTCTACACAAAGAATAAAATCCATAAAATCTATAATTTGTCGATTTTTATGAATTAGTTCAAAATCAACTCTTCTTGAAGTTGTTACTATTGCCATTTTATATCTCTTTGATAACTCTTTTAAAATATCTTTTACTTTTGGAATTGTTATATCTTTTGTTTGTAAAAACTCTTGATAAAAGTTATCTCTTATACTTCTATGTTTTTCTATGATATCTTTTTCTATATTATTAATTTGTGCTAATTCAAAAGCACTTCCACCCTTTATCATAATTTTTTGATAAAAATCCATTTCAAGATTTAATCCTAATAGAGCAAGAGCCTTTTTATTTGCCTCAAAATACCATTTTTCAGTCTCTACTAAAACACCATCATTATCAAAAAGAATATATTTTTTTAAATTTTTCATTAATATCCTTAAATATAGAGTAAAAAAAAAGGAAGCTTTTTAAAAGCTTCCTTAAGAATATAGGAGGAGTTTAAGTTAAAAAATTATCAACTTACAAGGTGATTATAAGTGTTTATGATTAATATTATTTAAATAAACTATTAATCAAAAGTAAACAAGATAATTTTTGTCTTATTTCTCCCATTTAGCTTTTGGAGCTTTATAAGTTTTTATTTTTTCTATTATTTCATCTATGTCATCACTAACTATTAGCATATCAACAAATCTTTGTGCAATAAATCCATTTTCAACACAAGAGTATAAAAACTCAATTAATTTATCATAGTAACCATTTATATTAAAAAAAACAGATGGTTTTTGATGATGACCTATTTGAGCAGAAGATATTACATCAAAAATCTCATCAAAAGTTCCATAACCACCAGGAAGTGCTATAAAAGCATCACTTAGCTCCTCCATTTTTGCTTTTCTTTGGTTTATAGTTTCAACCTTATAAATTGATGTAATATCCATATTCTCAAGTTCTTTTGATGCTAAATCATAAGTTATTACACCAATTACTCTATTATTTTGTTTTAAAGATTCATTTGAGATTATTCCCATAAGTCCTTGTTTACTTCCACCATAAACAATATTTATATTATTAAGTGCAAGTTTTTTTGCTAATTTTATAGTTTGTTCTTTATAAATATCTTTATTCCCAAAAGCAGAACCACAATAAATTGCTACATTCATAAAGCTTTCTCCTTTTTAAATGGTTTTAAAATAATTAATAATCTTGGTAAAAGTAGTAAATTTGCTATTAATACGCTTATCATTACAACAGCTGTTAAAAGTCCAAAATATATAGTTGGAACTAAATTTGATAGCATTAAAATTGAAAACCCAATTACTATTATTATAGTTGTATGATACATAGGATGGCCAACTGTATTTAGAGCTTTATTTATAGAAACTGCATAGTTTCCATGGCTTTGTTTAAACTCAAAATCGAATCTGTGCATAAAGTGAATAGTATCATCAACTGCAATTCCAAGAGCAATAGCAGCTATTGTAATTGTCATAATATCAAGTGGAATAGAAAGCCATCCCATAATCCCAAAAACAAGTGAAATTGGAATTAAGTTTGTAATTAAAGCTATAATCACCATTTTAAAATTTCTAAATAGTATTAAAAACATAATAGCTAAAACTAAAATAGAAGCACCAGCAGTTGATATTTGAGAATCAAACAAAGATTGCAACATATTATTATATAAAACCATAAGATTTGTAAGTCTAAAAGTTGTATCTTTATTTGTGATAATCTCTTCTAAATCATGATTTATTTTTTTGATTAGCTCATTTCTTCGTAAATTATCATTTGAATCAATAATTCTCATAGTAATTCTAGCTTCGTTTGCTTCTATATTTACAAAAGGGCTTAAAATAAGTTTTTTATAATCTTCTGGGAGTTGTTTATAAATTAGAGCAAGAGTTATCCCATCTAAATCTTGATTATTATTTAAGGTTTTTCCTATTTTTAAAAGTGTTGCTAAAGATTGAACTTTTCCTATTTCAGGGATATTATTTAAATAGTCATGAATTTTTGTGATAAGTTGCATTTTATCTTGAGAGAACCAATATTGTTTATCATCTTTATTTAGTTTAAATTCATCTTCAAAATCATCAAAATTAGAAGCTTGTTCACTTTTTGTTTGAGGTTCTATATCTTTAAATTTGATAATTACATCAAGAGGAGTTGTCCCTCCTAAATTTTCATCAATTACTTTCATACCTTTATAAATTTCTGTATTAGATTTAAAATAGTTTATAAAAGAGTTTTCTACAAATATTTTAGTGCTTCCAACAACAGAAAAAATTGTAGTTAATATTGCTATAAAAATTATTTTTTTACCATGATTTAAAACTATATTAGGTAGTTTTGGAATAAAAGAAATTAGTTTTTCTTTTTTCTCTATTTCATCTTTTTTACCAATAAATATTAAAAAAATTGGGAAATATATAAAAGTTAAAAATAAAGATACCATTATTCCGACACTCATCATCAGCCCTAAATTAATAACAGGCTCTATTTTTGATAAAACAAGTGAAGAAAATCCAACAACAGTTGTAATAATTGCAAAAAAAGATGGAATTAACTTTGATAAAACAGTATTTATCGTAAGTTTATATTGGCTAGCATTTTTATATTTAAAATATAACTCTTTATATCTTTCAACTAAATGAACTACCATAGACATTGTAATTATTAGTTGAAGTGCTACAAAGTTTGATGATATAACTGTTACTTCCCAGTTAAATAGACCTAAAATTCCAGCAGTACTTAAAATAGAGATAAAACAGATAAAAAGGACTATAAAAACCCATCTAATACTTTTGAAAATATAGTATAAAACAAATATAAAGATGACAATTAAGCTTAAACCATAAATTAATAGATCGTTTTTTACAAAATGAACAGCATCATTTGCAATCATATTAACTCCACCTAAAAATATTTTGGCTTCACCTTCATAGTTTTTTATAATCTCTCTAATCTCTTCTATATTTCTACTATCATTTACTCTTACTTTTTCTCGATATTCCTTAAATTCTAAGTTATTTTTTTCTAACTCTTTTTTCTCTTCTTGGCTTAAATTTTCATTTTTTTCTTTCTCTAAAAGCTTATCTCTTTTATCAATAAACTTGAAATATTCTGTATCATCTTTTAAATGAAGTATTAAAGCAGTTGTTTTAAAATCAGAACTAACAAGAGCATTTTGATATAGTGGAGAGTTTAAAAACTCTTTTTCTACTAAAGACTTATCAAACTCTTTTGTACTTAAGCTATCAACTCCAGCAACTAAATCAGAAATAGGACGAATAGGCGATTGAAGTAGAGGAACTGTAAGAATAGAATCAACTTTAGCGATATTTTCTACCTTTAAGAAATCATTAGAGATACTTTTTATACTTTCTAAAGTTTCATTATCTAAAAGGTTTTTTTTAGGAGAAAAAGTAACTATTAAAAAATTTGAATTTTCATATTTTTTAAAACTTTCTCTAAAAAATTTTAAATCTTCATCATCTTCTAAAAGTAATGTTTCAGCACTTGCATCAATTTGCATATTTTTTGCATTATAAGATAAATAGCCTACAAAAATTGAGGCTATTATTAAAAATAGTACTGGATACTTAAAAATTAAAGTATCATAAAATTTTTTATACATATTTATTGATTTTTAAATTGAGCAAACATTTCATCAAAAGATTTCTCTTTTAAAAGTCCTGCAAATTGTTGTCTATATGTTTGAATAATGCTAACACCAATTAAATCAATATCATATATATACCATTCATCATTTTTTTCATAGAAATTGTAATTAATGCTATAAGTTCCCTCTTTACCTACAAGTTCGGTTTTGAGTTGGAGTCTTGTATTATTGTAAGGTTCTAAAGATATGATTTTAACTTTTTGGTCATTGTAAAGTTCCAATTTATCACTATAAGATTTTTTTAATTTCTCTTCAAAAGTTTTTATAAACTCTTTTTGTTTCTCTTCATTTAAACTTGCCCAAATATCTTTTCCAAGAGCTATTTTTGCCATAAGTTCAAAATCAAAACTATCACTTACAATATTTATAACCTCTTTTTTCTTATCATCTTTTGAGATACTTTTATCTTTTAAAATGATTAAAACACTATCGATTTTGTTTTCCATCTCTTTTTTTATTTCATCTTTTTTTAGTGCAAAACTATTTGTAAAGAGTATGGTTAAAAGTATTGAAATCTTTAGTAAATTATTTTTTAACATATTATTCCTTTATCTCTTTTTCTCTTTTTTGAGTATAAGCATCTCTTAAAAATGGATATAAATCAATAGCATCTGCTTTGATTTTTTCATAGAAATCCGGATGGAAAGAGTACTCATTTGTTTTAAATAAAATATCAATTCCTAGCTCTTGTAGGCTATCTTGAGGTATTTTATAAGGTATTGTATTATGTGCTAATTGACTTGTTGGTGCTAAAGCTAAGTCAGCACTAAGACCTACAACATCTCTTAAATTTGAAGGTCCTAGAATTGGTAAAACTATATGAAATCCTTGACCAACTCCCCAATATCCAAGAGTTTGTCCAAAATCTTCTCTATAAATTTTCATTCCTAAAGTATTTGTTGCTTGATCCATAAAGCCTCCAAGTCCAAAAACAGTATTTACCATAAATCTACCTAGTTCTTTACTAGCATTTTGAAATTTAAATTGTAAAAGATTATTTACAAATCTAATAGGAAACATTAAGTTTGTAAAAAAGTTATTTATTCCTGTTCTTGCAGTTTCTGGCATAATATAGGCGTAACCTTTTGCAACAGGAGAAGCAATATGTGTATAAAATCCGTCATTAAAAGATGTCATAGCTCTATTATAACCACTTAATGGGTCAAAAACTACACTATTCATTGGCTTAAATTCACTCTCTATATCATCTGCAAAATCATCTTGCGAAGCATTGCTATAAAGAGCAAAAGAAGATATAAAAAGTATTATACAAAATAGTTTTTTCATAAAAATCCTTTAAAATAAAACAAACATTATATATAAAATTGGTACAAAGTAACTTTAATAGAAATTTATTATAAAATTGATTTACCAAAAAATTATTAAAATATTGCTATAATAAAAGCTAATTTTACTAAATTATATTGGAGTTGTTTTATGGGTAGAGCTTTTGAATATAGAAAAGCAGCAAAGATGAAAAGATGGGGAAATATGTCAAGAGTATTTCCGAAATTGGCACGAGCTATAGAAGTAGCTGCAAAAACAGGTGTTCCTGATCCAGAAATGAATTCAGCTTTAAGAACTGCAATTTTAAATGCAAAAGCTGAAAATATGCCAAAAGCAAATATAGATGCAGCAATAAAAAGGGCAACAGGAAAAGACGCAGCAAACTTTTCTGAAGTAAATTTTGAAGGTAAAGGACCACATGGTGTTCTAATTTTTGTTGAAACAGCAACAGATAATAATACTAGAACAGTTGCAAATATTAAAATGTATTTTAATAAAACACAGGGGCAAGTTGTACCTACAGGTTCTTTAGAGTTTTTCTTTGATAGAAAGGCTATTTTTGAATTTAATAAACCAAATAATTATGAACTTGAAGATTTAGAGATGGAGTTAATTGATGCTGGACTTGAAGAGCTTGAAGAGGAAGATGGAGTTGTTCTTGCTTATGCAAATTACACAGATTTTGGAAATATGAATAATAAATTTGAAGAGTTAGGAATTGAACTTACAAAAGCTGAATTAAAAAGAATTCCAAATAATCCTCAAGAGTTTAGTGAAGCTCAACAAGAAGATATTGGGAAATTAATAGAAAAGCTTGAAGAAGATGATGATGTTCAAGCAGTTTATACAAATATAGCTTAGATTTTTAAGGAGATTAAATATGCAAGAGAATAAAAAAGTGTCAAATGAAACTAGTGAATTAGGAAATGTTGATCAAATTAGAGAGATTTTATTTGGTTCTCAATCAAGAGAGCTAAATAAAAGATTTGAAAAGCTGGAAGTTGATATTAAAAGGTCTTTTGATGATTTAAAATCAAAAATTGAATTTAGTCAAAAAGAGTTTAATCAAAAACTTGAAAATGAAGTTGAGTTAATATCAAAAAGAATTAAAAATCTAACAACAACTCAGCAAGATGAATTAGCAGATATAAAGGATAGTAACTTAAAACAAGAGAAAAGAATTCAGCACAATATTGATTTATTAAATGAAGAGATAGGTGTAAAAATAGAGCAACTTACTAAAGATCAAAATGATAGTAAAAAATCTTTAAGTGAAGAGTTGAATTTTCTAAAATTAGAAGTTTTTGAGTTTATTGAAGAAAAATTAGCACAAATGAACAATATTAAACTTTCAAGAGATGATGCAGCTGAAATTATTATGGAAGCAGCTTTAAGAATTAAAGGAAATAATATTCAAAGTCAATTAAATTTAATTGAAGAGCCACAGCTACAAGAGTAGTTTAAGAATGAATGAACTAGAAAAATTAAAAGAGCTTTTATTAAAAAATGAGCTTGAAGATTTTGATGAGTTAAAAAAACAATTAAAAAAATTAGACTTTGAGTTTAATAGTAGTGAGCATATAAAAGAAAAAATATCTCCTGTTGTTGCAACAGCAATAAAAGAGAGTATAAAATCCTCAAAAGATGATGTTGTTGATAGCTTATATCCTATTATAGGAAATATGATTACAAAGTATGTATCAAGAACATTTGAAGATATGATTAACTCTATTAATAATCAAATTAGAAATAGATTCTCTTTTAAAGCAATTAGTAGAAAATTAAGAGCAAAAGCACAAGGTATTAGTGAAACAGAGCTTTTAATAAAAGAGAATAGTAAAGCATATATAAAAACAGTTTTTTTAATAGATAAAAATAGTGGAGTTGTTTTAACGACTTTAGAGAATAAAAATAGCACTATTATTGAACCTGAAATGGTTGCTTCGATGCTTACAGCTATTAGAAGTTTTGTAAATGATTGGATTAAACAAAATGAAGAGAATAAAGAGCTAAATACTATTGATTATGGTGGAAGTAAGATTATTATTGAAACGGCAACAACTTGTTATTTAGCCACTATTGTTGATGGAGCTATTACAAAAGATACTTATAGAAAAATAGAAGAGGCTTTAGCTTCAATTGTTTCTAAATATGGAAGTAAAATAAGAGATTTTAATGGAAATTTAGATGATTTACCATTAGAAAATATTAATAAAGTTTTATTACCACTTTTGAGTTATGAAGAGTATATTGAGAAAAATGAAAAAATTCATCCAATAATTTATATTTTTCCAATAGTTATATTAATTATAATCTCTTATTTTATTTATAACTATATTATTGATAGTAATTTAGAAAAAAAGGCAAATGAGCTACTTTTTAAAAATCCTTCTCTAACAATTTATAGGCTTGAAGCAGAGGTTAAAAATCGAGATATTTTTATAAATGGAGTTGTTCCAAACACTATTTATAAAGATATGGTCTTTAATGAGATAAAAAAATTGGATAAAGTAAAAAATATAGAAAACAATATTCAAGTTATAGATTATATAAATAATCCAAAAGATATTTATGACAAAGTTACATATTTACGAATGGCACTAAATCAAAAAGATGGAAATAAAATAGAGTATAGTTATAATTATCCAAATTTAAAAATATTTGGTTCAGTTATTAGTAAGGCTGAGAAAAAATATGTTGAGAGTCAATTCTCTTTTATTGAAGGTTTAGATAGTATTGATTTTGACATAAAGATTATTCCACCTAATATAGATGAAGTTATTCATTTTGATTTAAACTCTTCTGAAATTTCGCCAAATCAAGAGTATAAACTTATAAATATTATAAATTTACTTCATAAATTAGATGATGATTTAGTTCTAGAAATTTATGGTTTTAGAGATTTTAGTGGAACTTTAGAGAGAAATGAAGCTTTAGTAAATGAAAGAGCAAAAACTATTATGAAATATTTAAAATTAAAAGGAAATATTTCTCAAAAATTGGTTAGTATAGGTTTAAATGAAGTTCCAAAAGATATAGATGAAAAAGAGTATCCAGAGCAAGGTAGAAAAGTAGTATTCAAGTGGAAAAAGTAGGGAATAATGTTTAGCTATAAAATAGTATTAGTTGGAGATTTTGGTACAGGGAAAACAAGTCTTGTAAGAAGATTTGTTGATAATAGTTTTAGTGAAGAGTATAAAAGTAGTATAGGTGTATCTATTTCAAAAAAATTATTAAAGCAAGAGTTAAATGATGAAATTTATGATTCTACTATGATGATTTGGGATATAGAAGGAAAAACAGAGTTTAAATCAATTTTTTCTTATCATTTAGTAGGTGCTAAAGCTTTTATAATAGTTGCAGATTTAAGTAGAATGGATAGTATAAATTCTATAGAAGAGCATATAAGACTTTGTGAAAAAACTGTTGTAAATGCTCCAATAATTATTGCATTAAATAAGTGTGATTTAGAACATATAGATATAAATTTAGAAAATATAAAAAATCTATCTCCTAATATAATTAATGTTTTAAAAACTTCAGCAAAAGAGGATAAATTAGTAAATGATATTTTTGAGATATTAAATTTAAAAATTATTGAAGGGACAATAAAATGAAACAAGATATTTTACTTCCAATAGTTTCTAGAAAATATAATCTCTCTTATATTATTTTTGATGAAGATTTTAAAATTTTAGATTTTTCTTTAAATATGAGAGAGTTTGTTGAAGATGATTTAAAAATAGAGTTAAATACAGATATAAGAGATATTTTTTGGGAGTTTGTAGGGTTAGAAAATGATTTGAAGAATTTGGTAGATTTAAAAAAGAGATATATTCATATTCCATTAATATCAAGGAATTCTCTTTTTTATGATATAAATATAGAGCTTTGTGAAATATCTAATAATAAAGTTTTTATTGCAATGTTCTCAAAACAGTTAAGTAACTCTTTAAATTATTTAAAAACAATACAAAAAATAAATCAAAATAATTTGGAAAAATATTATAAAGAGGAGTCTAAACAGAAGTATTATAATCTTATTAATGAGAAATTAATTAGTTTTAATATTAACCATTTAGGAAATATTACAAAAGTAAATAATGCTTGTTCTTTCTTTTTAGGAGTAGATAAACAAGCTTTAATCGGAAAGCATTTCTCTAATTATTTTTTTTCAAGAGAAAATAAAGTAAATATAAGTGCAAATAGCCATATTTTTAGAGCAATAAATTTTGCAAATAAAGAGATATTTTTTCATGCTGATATTATTCCAATTTCATCTAAAACTAAATCCGAAAAGATTGTAATTTGTCAAGATATTACATATTTAAAAAAAATAGAGACAGAACTCGAATATGCTGTAAATCATGATAGTTTAACAGGGTTACCTAATAGACTATTTTTAAAGAAAAAACTTGAATCTTGTATAGAAAGATATAATAAAGACAAAGAGATTTTTGCTATTTGTTTTATTGATTTAAATAAATTTAAAGAAGTTAATGATACTTATGGACATCATGTTGGTGATATGCTTTTGAAACATTTAGCTGATGTGCTACAAGGAGTTGTTAGAGAAAATGATGTAGTTGCAAGACTAGGAGGAGATGAGTTTATAATTCTTCTTAAAAATCTTGATTCTATAGAGTATTTAGATAGAACTATAAATAGAATAAAAGAGGTTTCAAAAAATAGTCCAATGCACTATAATGAGAAATTAACTATTGAAATATCTTTTAGTTTTGGAATTAGTGTTTATCCTTATGATGGAAATGATATTGATACTTTAATTGATATCGCAGATAAAAATATGTATGAGAGTAAAAAAAGAGCTTTTTAAGCTCTTTATTTAGTATTTATTTTATTTATAACCTTTTGTATGTCACTAGCTCTTGTATTTGAGTTTGGATGTGTTGAAAAAAAATCTGTTCCATCACTTTTTCCTTCACTCATATTTTGCCAAAATTTTATTGCTTCATTTATATTGAATCCAGCTTTATACATTAAATGAATTCCAATTTCATCTGCTTCACTCTCTTGCATTCTTCCATAAGGAAGCATAATTCCAAGATTTGATCCTAAACCATAGGCTTGATTAAAAGCATTTTGATATTGTGGAGCAGCTGTTCCAATTACAATATTTCCTACCATACCAACACCTTGTTGAATCATACTTTGACTCATTCTTTCAGCTCCATGTCTTGCAAGGGCATGAGCAATTTCATGTGAAATTACAGTTGCAAGTTGATCATCATTTTTAGCATATTTTAAAATTCCTGTATATACTACAACTTTTCCACCAGGTAAACAAAAGGCATTTGCTTGATTATCTTCAATTAAATTAAACTCCCATTTAAAATCAGGCTTATTAGCAACTTGTGCTATTTTTTGTCCAATATTTTTTACCCTTTTTGCATCTGTTGTATTAGTTATAACTTTTGCTTCACTTAAAGCTTCTTTGTAAGATTTTTCACCAAGAGCCATCTCTTCACTAGATGAAACAAATATCATTTGAGACCTATTTGTATAAGGAGTTTTACTAGAACAACCTATAAAAATAAATGTACTTAATAGTAATAAAATAGTTTGTTTTGAACGAATCATTTCTAGCCTTTTTAGTAATAATTTATATTATATTATTGTAGTTTTAATAAGTAAGTACTTAATTTATTAGAAAAAATAGATGAACTATAATATAAATATTTGTACAATAATTGTACAAGATGTAAATATAATTTTTTGTTTAAAACCCAATTAAAAATCATTATTAGTTGCGATATGTAACTTTTATTTACAAAAAATAAAGTTGTACAAATCTTTACAGAAACTGTACAAGATAATTAAACTCTTTGTGATATAATTTTTCCAAATTCTTAAATTTAATAGGAGAAAAAATGAGTTTATTACAAGATTATAAAGCACATGAAGCACAAAGAGCAAGTGAAGGTGGATTACCAGGTCTTGCACTAACAGCTGCTCAAACTGCTGATTTAGTAGAGCTTTTAAAAGCTAGTAAAGTAGAAGATGCAGAGTTTGCATTAAATTTATTTAAAAATAAAATTAATCCAGGTGTTGATGATGCTGCTTATGTTAAAGCTGCTTTTTTAAATGATATTGTTCAAGGTAAAGTTGCATGTTCTGTAATTTCAAAAGTTGAAGCTATTGAAATTCTTGGAACAATGATGGGTGGATATAATGTACCACCACTTGTTGAAGCTTTAAAAATTGCTGAAGTTGCTGATGCTGCTGCTAAAGAGTTAAAAAATACAATTCTAGTATATAACTCATTTAATGATGTAAAAGCTTTAATGGATGCTGGAAATGCAAAAGCTAAAGAAGTTATTGAGTCTTGGGCAAATGCTGAGTGGTTTACAAATAAACCAGCACTTGAAGAAGAGATTACTTTAACTGTTTATAAAATCCCAGGTGAGACAAATACAGATGATTTATCTCCTGCAACTGTTGCATTTACAAGAGCAGATATTCCATTACACGCAACTGCTATGTTACAATCAAGAATGGAAAAACCTTTAGAAAAAATGGCTGAATTAAAACAAAAAGGTTATCCTTTAGCTTATGTTGGTGATGTTGTTGGAACTGGTTCATCAAGAAAATCAGGTATCAACTCTGTTCAATGGCATATGGGAAGAGATATTGCTGGTGTTCCAAATAAAAGAACAGGAGGAGTTGTAATTGGTTCTATTATTGCACCTATCTTCTTTAACACTGCAGAAGATTCAGGATGTTTACCAATTGAAGCAAATGTTGATAGTATTGATACTGGAGATGTTATTATTTTAAAACCTTATGCTGGTGAAATTTTAAAAGATGGAAAAGTTGTATCTACATTTAAATTAAGCCCAAATACTTTAACAGATGAGATGAGAGCAGGTGGAAGAATTCCACTAATTATTGGAAAAGGTTTAACTGCTAAAGCTAGAGAAGCTTTAAAATTAAGTGCTAGTGATAAATTTATAGCTCCTGAGCAACCAGCAAACAATGGAAAAGGTTATACTCAAGCACAAAAAATGGTTGGAAAAGCTTGTGGTGTTGAAGGTGTAAAACCAGGTATGTATGTTGAGCCAATCGCTACAACTGTAGGAAGCCAAGATACAACAGGACCAATGACAAGAGATGAGATTAAAGAACTTGCTGCATTATCTTTTGGTGCTGATATGGTTATGCAATCATTCTGTCACACAGCTGCTTATCCAAAACCAGCAGATATTAAATTAAGACACACTTTACCAGATTTTATTAACTCAAGAGGTGGAGTTACTCTTAAGCCAGGTGATGGTGTTATTCACTCATGGTTAAATAGATTATGTTTACCTGATACTGTAGGAACAGGTGGAGATTCACATACAAGATTCCCAATTGGTATTTCGTTCCCAGCTGGATCAGGACTTATTGCATTTGCTGGAGTTACAGGAATGATGCCTTTAACTATGCCAGAGTCTGTTTTAGTTAAATTCTCTGGAAAAATGCAACCAGGAATTACTTTAAGAGATTTAGTAAATGCTATTCCATATTATGCAATTAAACAAGGATTATTAACAGTTCCTAAGAAAAATAAGAAAAATATTTTTGCTGGAACAATTATTGAAATTCAAGGGTTACCAGACTTAAAAGTAGAGCAAGCATTTGAATTATCTGATGCATCAGCTGAAAGAAGTGCTGCAGCTTGTTCAGTTCAATTAAATAAAGAGCCAATTATTGAATACCTATCTTCAAATATCGCTTTAATTGAAAAAATGATTGAAGAGGGTTATGAAGATGCAAAAACTCTTCAAAGAAGAGCTGATAAAATGAAAGAGTGGATTAAAAATCCAAAACTTTTAGAGCCAGATGCAGATGCTGAGTATTTAGCAACAATTGAGATTAATTTAGATGATATTAAAGAGCCAATCTTAGCTTGTCCAAATGATCCAGATGATGTTGCTACTTTAAGTGAAATTTTAGCAGATGATAATAGACCAAAAAATATTGATGAAGTATTTGTTGGATCTTGTATGACAAATATTGGATTATTCAGAGCTTTAGGAGAAGTATTAAAAGGTGAGGGTGTTGCTAAAGCAAAACTATGGGTTGCACCTCCAACAAAAATGGATGAAGCTCAATTAACTGAAGAGGGATACTATGCAGCATTTGCAGCAGCTGGTGCTAGAATAGAGATTCCAGGTTGTTCATTATGTATGGGTAACCAAGCACAAGTTAGTGAAGGTTCAACAGTATTTAGTACATCTACAAGAAACTTTGATAATAGACTTGGTAAAAACTCTAAAGTTTATTTAGGTTCTGCTGAAGTTGCTGCAGTTGCTGCACTTTTAGGAAAACTACCAACAGTTGAAGAGTATTTAACAATTGTTGCTAAAAAAATAAATGATAGTAATAAAGATGGAGTTTATAAATACTTAAACTTCCACCAAGTAAGTTCTGATCACTTAAGTACTCTTTTAACTTCAAGATAATATCTATAATATAAAAGCCCAAGAGATTTAAATCTCTTGGGCTTTTTCTTAGTAAAAATTTAAATATTTTAAATTACATCAAAACTTTTGAGTCATTATAAGGGTCAAGATGAATTGTAATATACCACTTTTTTTTAGAGTCTAATTTCTCTATTTCTTCTTCTATAAAATCACTAATTTGATGAGCTTTTATTAAAGATATAGATATATCTTTAAAAACTAGATGAACTTCTATAAAAACTTTATTTGCAGCTTCTCTTGTTTTTAATTGATGAAAACTATGTACTTCTTCATATTTTAAAATTATTGAAATTATTTTTTCTACAGTTTTTTCATCTAATGCTCTATCAAGTAAAACCATAACTCCATCATAAATTAAACTATAAGAGGAATAGATAATGTATAAAGCTATTAAACTTCCAATTATTACATCAAAAAGCTCATAACCTGTAAAATATACTAATAGAAGAGATAATAAAACAGCAAAAGTGCTAAAAATATCTGTTTTATAGTGAAGAGCATCAGCTTTTATTACCATATTATTTGTCTTTTTTGCAATTGTATTAAGGTATAAAACTAAAAAAATAGTAATTATTAAGGAGATAATCATCACATAGATTGATATATTTAAATAATTTGAAGTTTCACCACTTTTAAATTTTAAAAATGCTTGATAGAGTAAGAAAAGCCCTGAAAGTGTAATAATTACACCTTCAATAACAGAAGCTAATGCTTCAATTTTTCCTTTTCCATAGTTAAAAGCTTTATTTGCTGGTTTTTCTGATTTTGAAATTGCGAAATAGTTAAAAAGTGATACAAACATATCTAAAATAGAATCAACAGCAGATGCTAATACAGAGACAGAACCACTAAAAAGCCCTATAACTAATTTAAGAAGAGTAAGAACTGCTGCAACGGTAGATGATACAGCAGTTGCTTTCTTTTGTGGAGACATTAGTTGTTTTCTATAAACTCTTTTATTCTATTTATTCCATCTTTAATTGCTTCCATACTTGTAGCAAAAGATAGTCTTACATATCCTTCCATACCAAAAGCAAGACCTGGAACAAGAGCCACTCCTTTACTTTCAAGTAAGTTTGCACAAAATTTCATAGAGTCATTTGAGAATTTTTTGATATTTATAAATAGATAAAAAGCACCATCTGGGTCAAAACAAGATAGTTTCTCTATATCATTTATTGCTTTTACTGCATAATCTTTTCTTTTTTCAAACTCTACTCTCATCATTTCAATATCTTTATTTGCTTCTCCTTCAAGAGCTACAATAGCTGCATATTGAGTCATAGAGTTTACATTTGATGTAACTTGTCCTTGAAGTTTTGACATAGCTTTTGCTAATTTTGCATTAGGACAAGCAACATATCCAAATCTCCATCCTGTCATGGCAACTGATTTACTTAAACCATTAATAGTAACTGTTCTATTGTACATATCTTCTGAAACTTCAGCTGTTGCAGTAAATTTTTTACCTTTGTAGATCAGTTTTTCATACATTTCATCTGATAAAACAATAATATTTGTACCTTTTAAAACTTCACCAATAGCTACTAATTCCTCTCTTGAATATATAGAACCAGTTGGATTTGATGGAGAGTTTAACATTAAAATTTTTGTTTTAGAAGTTATCTTCTCTTTTAGTTGTTTCGGAGTGATTTTAAAATCTGTATTTTCATCTGTTTCAATGAATACAGGTATCCCTCCACTATAAACAACTAATTCTGGATATGTAACCCAATATGGGCTTGGAATAATAACTTCATCACCTTCATCAATTAGTGCTTGAGCTAGATTAAATAAGGAGTGTTTTGCTCCATTACTAATTACTATTTTATCTAGTGTATAATCTAAATTGTGGTCTTTCTTTAACTTATTAATAATTGCTTGTTTAGTCTCTTTAATACCTTCAACAGCTGTGTATTTAGTCTTTCCTTCATTAATTGCTTTTATTGCTGCATCTTTTACAATTTGTGGTGTATCAAAATCTGGTTCACCTGCACTAAAACTTAGAATATCTTTACCTTGAGCTTTTAAATCATTTGCTAAAGCTGTTATAGATAAAGTAAGTGATGGAGCTAATTTCTCCATTCTATTTGCAATTTTCATAATAGTTTTCCTCAATTAAATTATCATTACACTTATGGTATAATCGGGCGGATTTTATCCAAAATTTACTTAAAGGTTTTTTTTGAATTTTCAAATTAGTTTAAATGATAGTTTAATAAATGTTGAATTGGAAAATAAGAAACATATAAAGCATTGCTATTTAAGAGTTTTAAGTAAAGATTTATTACAAATAAAAGCAAATAGATATTTTACAATTTATGATGCCAAAGAATTAATTATTAGAAAAAAAGAGTGGATTTTAGAAAATATAAAAAGAGTAGAAAATAAAATATTAGAAGATGGATATTTCTTATATTTGGGAGAGAAAAGAGAATTAGAAAATTTAAAAATAAAAAATTTAGATAGTTTTTATAAAAAAGAGATAGATAAATTTATTCCAACTTTAGTAGAAAAATATTCAAATCTTATGCAACTATTTCCTACGAAAATTTCATATAGAAAAAATAAGAGAACTTGGGGCTCATGTAACTATAAAAATGAGTTGAACTTTAATATCTTATTAATGCGTTATCCACTCTATATTATGGAGTATATAGTTGTTCATGAACTAGCTCATATAAAATATAAAAATCACTCTAAAAGTTTTTACTCTTTAGTTGAAAAGTTTTGTCCAAATTACAAAGAGATAGAAAAAGCTTTTAAATTACTTTTATAAGTTAATAACTAATCTCTAGCTTCTATAACTCTTCTTAGAAGCTCTTCTTTTGTGAACTCTTTTGATAATTTTTGAGTTGTAACTCCATTTGAAAGTGTAATTTGAATATTATTATTTTCTGTATAATAAGCATTTACAATCAATCTTTTAACTTTTTGAGAAAATTCATCTATTGTATATATTTTTCTTCCTAAGAAAAGCTCTTGTAAAGTAGGCTCTTTATAAACTCCAATAAAAGCTCTATTGTGATATAAATATTTCCAAACTTTCATCTCTAAATCAAAAGATAAAAAGAAATCTGTATAACTAGAGTAAATCCTATCACCTTTTATAAAAAAATTTGTTTCTGGAAAAAATCCAGGTACACAGTTACATAAAAACATATCTTTTTGTAACTCTTTTACTTTAGTAATACAGAAATATTTAAATTTTTTTAGTTTATCTTGTAGAAGTAAATCTTGGCTATTTTGGTTTTCTAAGATAGAGAAAATAGTAAAAAGTTCTTTAAAATCATCTTGATTTGAAGCTAAAATTTCAAGAACTTGAATATTTAATTTTGAAATTCTTTCATCTTTATATAGGATTTTATAAGATTTTAGAAGTTGTTTTTTTAAATCAATAATTAAAATATTTTTATTATCTTTATGTAAAAGATAGAGCTTTTCATTACTTTTTTTCTCTACAATGAAAATAGTGTTTTCATCTATATAAATAGTTTTATATGAAACTAAAATAATTTTCTTAAAATCTTTAATCTCTTCATTAACAAAACTATATTTAAACTCATGATTATTTAAAAACTCAATTAATTCAAACTCAATATCATACTCTAAATGACTACTATTTGAGTACTCTTTTTTTACACTATTAAACTCTAAATCTAAAGATAAAAGATAGTTCTTATGTCTATAAAGCTCTTTTTGGTCTTTTATAATGATTTTTTTTAGAATCATATGTTAAATAACTCTTTTGGGTCTATATGTGATGAATCTTTTGTAACCTGAAAAGATAAACTTTCATTTACTCTTCCTACAACAGAACCTTTTTGTACCCATTTTCCTACCACTAAAGTAGGGGCTATATCATCTAAATGAGAGTAAATTGTATGTAATCCACCTTCATGTTGAATTATCACAACATTATCAAGCATTCCTGCATTTTTTTTTGCATAAACAACTTTACCACTTAGTACTGAAACAACTTTTGCTTGCGGTTCAGTGCTTTTTAAAACAATTGATTCGTTAAATAGTTTGATTTTATAAACAGGGTCATAATATGTTCCAAAATTTTTTGCAATTTTAAAAGATTTTAAAGGAGCTATAGTTTTTTCTCCTTTATATTTTGTAATTGTAACTCCATCTGTTGAAGAGCCAATTTTTTTTACATCAAGGTTTAAATTTTTTGCAAATTTTTGATTTCTTGTATCTGCTGTTTGCATTTCTACTTCATTTTCATCTGAAGATGAACTCTCATCTTTTTGATTGTTTTCATTTTTCTTACTCATTAAAGTTTCGAGTTTTTTCTTTCTTTCCGCTTCTTCTTTAGCCTTAGCTTGTTCTTCAGCTTTTTTAACCTCTTCTAGCTTTAGGATATTTAGTTGAGAAAGAAGATTTTTTATGTTTTCTTGGCTTTTTACAACTTTATTTAGCTCTTCTTGATAAGCTTTGTGTTGTTTTTCTAAATCACCTAAAGAGCTTGAGTGCTGTTTCTTTAGAGTTGTTAATTTATCTTTTGTCTTTTGTCTATCATTTATATATGATGAAATTTTTTCTATATCTTTTTGATTTGTTGTTGAGTCATTTGTGATTGTGTTGTAGTTATTGTTTATTTTTGCAACTTTATCTTTTGAGTGTTGAGCTAAAAGAGTATATATTTCATTGTCTATTAACTCTTGTAAAGAGTTTTCAGAAGCAAGATTTAATGCAATTGAAATAGAAAACTCTTCTACAATCGTATCTACTATTTGGCTTTCATTTGTTGTTTTTTCTTGAATTAATTTATTTGATTTTGTTTTTAATTCAGTTAGTTTACTTTTTGATTCTTCAAGTAGTTTTTGATGTTCATCTATATCTTTATTTACTTGCATTATATCTTTTTCTAAATTTGATATATTACTATTTTGAGCCTCTATTTTGTCTGCTAATTCTTTTATTTTTATATTTTTTGTCTCTTCTTCTTGTTTTGTAGTGTCGAGTTGTTTTTTATTTTGTTGTATTTTTTTATCAATAGTTGAAGCTTCTATAAAATAAAAACTTAAAAATAGAGTCAAAATCATCTTAATCATTATTAATCTTATACTTTAATAAAACACCAAAAATGGTAAAGATTGATATACAAAAAGATAATAAAAATAGCTTAACAATCTCTAAACCTAAATCAATTTGTATATCAACAATTTCGTGTAACTCTTGAGGAAATAGAATCTCCATATTATGTGAAACATAGTATAGAAAAATTGAACTTATAATAAAAGATAAAAAAGCACTAAGCATTGCATAATTTAAAATAGATGTTGCACTATATATTATAGAAGCTCCATGAAGCCTTAATATAGATATTCTAATATGGTGTTCGTGAAACCAAAGTTTAATCTGTTTAGCAATAATAATTATTGCAAAAATAGTAATAATAAAAAATAGAATAAAAGAAACACTGTTTATTAAAAGTAAAAGAAGATAGATTTGATTATGGTTTTTATAAAAAACTTCTACTTTTTTAATATCAGGATTTTTTAAAAGTATATTTTTTATCTCTTCTAATTCAGTGCTTGTTGGAAATATCTCTAAATGTATTTGGTAAAAATTTGGGAGTTTTTGTTTTAAAAGCTCAATAGAGTTTTCAGAAAGATTTGTTTTTATATTTCCAATAATTTTATCATTTGGTAAAGCTTGAATAGATTCAATATTTATACCTGCAAGTTTTGACATATTCTCTTTACTTAAAACCGAAGTGGATACTACTATAATAGAATAATCTTTTGATATTTTACTTTGATAGTTTGCAACAACATTATTAATTAATAAATATATTGTAAAAGCAATTAACATTGATAATAAAGGAATTAAAAAGGCAAAAATATTTTTAAGAGACTTCATAAATAATTCCATCATCAATTGATAATTGTCTAAATTTTATACCCAAATTTCTTGGAACTCTATGAGTTACTACAACAACAGTTATACCTAATTGTTCATTTGCCCCTTTTAGTAAATTCCAAACTAAATCAGCTGAATAATCATCAAGGTTTCCAGTTGGTTCATCTGCAATAATAATTTTAGGATTGTGAGCTAATGCTCTAGCAACTGCAACTCTTTGTTGCTCTCCTCCACTTAGTTCATTTGGATAATAACCAGCTCTATGGCTTAGTCTTACATGAGCTAAAAGTTTATTTGCTTGTTCTTTTGAAACTTCATTTGAATAACCATTTATCTTTAGTGGAATCATTATATTCTCTTCAATTGTAAACTCATTTACAAGTTTATAATCTTGAAAAATTATTCCTATATTCTTTCTAAGAAGTCTTAACTTTTTTCCACCAATTCCAAAAACTTCTTGCCCTGCAATTCTTAAATTACCATGTTTTATAGGAATCTCTCCATAAAAAGATTTTAAAAGTGTAGATTTTCCACTTCCAGAATTTCCACCAATGAAGATAAACTCTTTTGGTTTTATAGAGAAATTCCCTTTTTTTATAATATATTTATTGTCATCATAAGTTAAATAGATATTTGTTGCTTCAATCATTTAAATAAAATCTCTTTTAAATTTTTATGTGCATCAATATTTGAACTTGTTGGAAGTGGATTTCCTTGATAATATGATGCTTTTCCTTCTTCTATTATAATATATTTTGTAACTGGTCTATCAAAATTTCCCATTGTAACTTTTATTAAACCAGAGTTATTTTTCCCTAAAATTGTATAAAGTTCTTCTATATGTACAAAAAAGTTTTTGAATATAGTAGCTTTTTGTGGAATTTTTGTGATTATTTCGTCAAAATTAATAGAATCTTCAAATGAAAAATTAAAAGATAAATCTATGTTTTTATCCTCATTTAATGAAGTTAAAACTAAATCATAAATATTTTTACCCTGTTTTTTCCATCTATCTTCATATTTACTTGTAACTTCTAAATCTTTATTTATATCAATAGAGATATTTGCTTTTGGTAAATTAGTAAGAAGTTCTAAGCAAAAATCAAAATAGTTTCTGCTATCACTTCTAAGTTCTAAAGTTCCACCAACTTTTAGAACTCTTAAAGCTTCATTTACGAACTCATTTGAGTAGATTCTTCTATGTGGTTTTTTATCCCAAGGAACAGGAAAATGTACAAATATTTTTCCAACTTGATTTGACTCTATAAACTCCATAAAAAGTCTTGCATCATAATTTACAACTAAAACATTTGTTATATTTTGAAGTTCTAACTGTTTTAAGAGTTGTTCTATTGAAGGATAGTGTATTTCAAGACCAATAAATTGAATATTTGGATTTGTTTTTGCTTGATATAAAAGGTGTCTTCCACTTCCAAAACCAATCTCTATTTGAATTTCATTTTGTGTTTTGAACTCATCAACAAAATAGTTTATATCTTTTAAATATTTGTGTTTTTCCTCTTTTTCTATTTTAAAACTATTTGTATTTGAAAATAGAACTTTTGCACCATTTTCTTTAACATAGGCATTTAGACCATCTTTTATAAGGCTTACAGGAGATAGTCTTGTAACCTTATCTGCTTTAATCATAAAATTTTCATCTTTTGGTTTTATTGCTAATAAAAACTCTTTATCCTTATATTTTGTAGCAACTCTATACTCTATTTTTCTATTGTTTTGTGAAAAATCATAAGATTGTGCAATGAACTTGAAATCTACACCATCAATAAAAGATGGTGTACTTATTAACTCTTTTTTTTCAAATAGTATGTGTGGCATTATTCCTCTTAGGTAATTATTTTCTAGTTAAACTTACTTCATTTGAAGATTCTGAAACTACTCCAAATTCATCAACTGATTGAACACTATATTTATAATCAATTCCACTTACAACATCACTATCTTGAAAACTAGTTCCACTTATATTTTCAAATTTTGTTGATTTATATTGAAAAAAGTTTTGCTTAGTTTTTTTAGTCACAATATATGAAACAGCTCTAGGAGAACTACTCCAATTTAAAACAGCAACTCCACCTTGAATAGAAGCTTGAGTAAGATTTGGTTTAGTTGGTTTTCCTAAAGTTTCTCCTTTTATAGCAGGAATATCAAAAATTCCATCTAAACCATCTTTATCAATAGGGATAATTTTATAATAGTATTTTAAACCATCTTCATTTAGCTCATCTGTGTACTCTAAAATAGAGGCATTTATAGTTGCTATTTTTTTATAGCCAAAAGATTCATAACTACTTCTATGTATCTCATATTGTACAACATCACTTGTTGGAGATGCACTCCATGTTAAAAATATCTTTTTTGGAATATTGTTTGATGCTTTTACTCCACTTACACTTTTTGGAGCTGGTTTTGTAACTGCTTCTAAAACATTTGTAGGTGCTGATTCAACATCATCAAAAGTAAAAGCTTTTACTCTATATTTATGTTTTGAAGCATTACTAAGTCCTGTATCAATATATTCAGCTGATAATCTTTGGTTTATTGTTGCTAAATAGATCCATTCATTTAAAGTTGTATTGTACTTTTCAACTCTGTAATAGCTTACTCTTTGATCAGGATGTGGTTCCCAAAGAAGTTTTATTTTTTTAGGAAGATTTGATATAGCTTGAGCAAAAGCAACAGGTTTTATTCTAGGAAGAGTTTCAGCTATATAAGCCTCTGTTGTAGGAGATTCACTTCCATCACTTAATCTTGAAGAGATTTGATAAGCATATTTAGTTTTTGGTTCTAATTCTCTATCTACATAGTGCGTTGCATGTTTACTATCAATTTTTGCAATAAGTTTTAAAGTAGTTTCACCTTTACTTATTTCAGTTCTATAAAAGTTATACCCAATAACTCTTGGATCATCTACCTTTTGCCACTCAAAACCAATAGATGTCATATCTGGAAGAGATTTAATTGAAGAGTAGTTTACAGTTGGTGCTGATTGATTTATTTTTGGTGTAGTTGTTGTAGAAAGAGAGTCTAAAACATTACTACATCCACTAGCAAAAATTAGCAAAATTGTTAATGATGTTAGTTGTATTAATTTCTTCATTTGTAAAATCCTTAGAAAAATTAGTTTTTAAAAAATTACTCATATCCTCTGGTAAGTTTGCACAAAAGCTCATCTTTATATTTTTTGTTGGATGAGTTAGATATAAGATATAAGCGTGCAAAAAAAATCTATTTATTTTATTTAATTCGCCCTTAAATCCATATAAAGTATCTCCCAAGATATGCCTATTTATTGAGTTTAGATGAACTCTTATTTGATGAGTTCGACCTGTAAAAAGTTTAGCAGCTATTAATTCATATTTCTCATTATTACTTAAAGATAGTTTTAAAAAAGCTGATTTTGCATATCTAGCATTTTCAATAATATCCATTTTTAGCCTATTGTTTGGATTTCTTCCTATGGGTTTTTCTATGATTAAATTATCTTTTAAAGGCATATCAATAATAGCAAGATAGTACCTTCCCATACTTTTATCTTCTAATTGTTTTGCTAAAGATGTATGTGCTTCATTTGTTTTTGCAATTACGATTAAACCACTTGTTCCCTTATCAAGTCTATGAACAATACCATGTCTTTCTTCTCCACTTATTGTTGAAAGTGAAATTTTTTTTAGCTTCAACCAATCAACAAGTGTTGCATCTTTTACACTAGGAGCATCGTGAACTGTTAGATTGTATGGTTTGTTTAATACTAAAATATCTTCATCTTCATAGATTATTTCTATATTCTTATCTTTTAAAGACTCTTTTATAAACTTTTCATCTTTTATTTCTGAAAACTCTATTTGAGGAAAAAAGACTTCAATTTTTTGGTTCTCTTTTAGTTTAAATCCAGTTTTATTTACAATTTTCCCATCAATTTTTACAAACTCTTTTTTGATTAATTGCTCTATTTGATTTCTTGAAGCATCAATATTTGAAGCTAGAAATTTATCAACTCTTTCTATGTTTGTTGCAATAAAATATTTATACATATTATGATACTCTTTTGTTATGCGTTTATTAGATAAAAGAATTATTTCACACTTTGATTTTTTGTTAATAATATTTGTTTTACCTTTGATAATTTTATCATACCATTTAATTAGTGAAACAAACGAATTTCTAGCAAATAAGCAACTTATGTATTATTCCCTTTCTTTAGTTGTTTTTTTTATTGTATTTTTTTTACCAATTAGAAGAAGGCTTAGAATTATTCCTATGTTATATTGGATTGGAATTATTTTGCTTGTTGCAGTTGAGATTTTTGGAGTCTCAAAACTCGGAGCTAAAAGATGGATAGAATTACCATTTGTTCATGCAACAATTCAGCCATCAGAACTTATAAAACCAATATTTATTCTAATGCTAGGGTATTTGATACAACTTAGGCAACCACCAGAAAATGGATATGGATTAAAAGATTTTTTATATTTCTCTTTTTATATTTTATTGCCCTTTGTTTTAATCGCAAAAGAGCCAGATTTAGGAACAGCTTTAGTTTTACTTTTGGTTGGTTATGGAATTTTATTTTTAGTTGGAGTAAATTGGAAAATATGGGCTAGTATAATTATTTTTTTAGGAGTTACTTCACCATTTATCTATACTTATGGAATAAAAGATTATCAAAAAAAGAGAATTCATGATTTTATAGTTGCTGAAAAACCAAGTTATCATGTTCAACAATCGATTATTGCAATTGGTTCAGGAGGTCTTTCGGGAAAAGAGAGTGATGAAGCTACTCAAACTCAACTAAAGTTTTTACCTATTTCTACAAGTGATTTTATTTTTGCTTATTTGGTTGAAAGATATGGATTCATAGGCGCTATTGGCTTGATAGTTATATATTTTCTTTTGATATTTCATCTTCTATCTATAAACTATTTTTTTAAAGATGATTATGTGGTCAAAGTTTTTGCTTCAGGGCTTGGCTTACTAATATTTTTAAATATGAGTGTAAATATCTTAATGGTTATTGGTTTTGCACCTGTTGTTGGGATTCCTTTACCACTATTTTCTTATGGTGGAAGTTCATTTATAAATTTTATAGTAACTTTTGCAATTTTAGAAAACTTAATAGCATTTAGATATATGGATTTATATAGTTATGATAGGAAATTGTAGCTATTTTAATACATCCTATAAAATACTTGAAACTTTATTTTTGTCTTCTCAGTAGGTCTGGGATAGTCTTTGTAGGCTATTTCTATTAATTCTAAGCTATAATCATCAAGTATTGTATATCCTGATGAGTTAGTGATTTTAAGTCCTGTAATACTTCCATCAGGATGAAACATAAACTCTACAATATTTACTCCACCAATTTGTAGTTTTGCTGCTAATTTTGGGTAACCCATACGATTTAAAACTTTTTGAGTAATTGCTTGAAAGTTATTTAAATTTTTTTCTAAATAAGCCTTTTGAACTTTTGTGAAAGTATCATACTCTTGACCATAAAGTTTTTCAAGTTCAGTTAATATCTTTTTATCAACTGGCTCTTTTTGATTTAAAAAATTTTCTAAAGTTTTATCTTGGATTGTTGGTTTATTTTCCACAATTTGTTCTTTTAAAACTCTGTTTTGAAACTCTTTTGCCTTTTTTATCTCATCTTTTTTTGGTTTCTGCTCAATATTTTTTGGCTTTTCTATTTTATTTTCTATTACTTTTTCAACTTTTTTTTCTACTACTTTTTCAGTTTTCTTTTCTACTGTTTTCTCTATTTTTTGTTCAAGTTTTGGTTCTTCAATTTTGGTAGTTTTTTGCTCTTTTATCTCTTTTAGCTTTACAAGTTTGATATCTGTTTTTTCTATTTTTTTGTTATCTTGTTTATTATGGTTTTTTTGTTCGGTTTTATAGTTTAAAAGAAATAAAAAATGTATTAACAGTGACAAAAGTAAGGATAAAAATATTTTTTTCATTCGCGAATTATAGTAAAGTTTGTTGAAAATTAAGATATGTAGCCATCTATTTTATATGATTTTTGTCTAATTTGATATATCAAAATTGGGATAACTAAAATAAAAATAACCTTTTGCTTATATAGTTTATTGTAGAATATTTACTTAATAATAATTTTAGGATGAAAGATGTTTAAAAAATCTATAAAAGCTTATAAAAAGGCTTGTGAAGTAATTCCTGGTGGGGTTGATTCACCAGTTCGAGCATTTAAAAGTGTAGGTGGAACACCTCCTTTTATAAAAAAAGGAAAAGGTGCATATTTGTATGATATTGATGGAAATAGATATTTAGATTTTGTACAAAGCTGGGGACCACTAATTTTTGGACATTGTGATAAAGATATTGAGAAAGCAGTTATTAAAACTGTAAAAGATGGTTTAAGTTTTGGAGCACCGACTCTTTTAGAGACAAAATTAGCTCAAGAGATTGTTGAAATGTATGACAATATTGACAAAGTACGATTTGTAAGCTCTGGAACAGAAGCAACTATGAGTGCTATTAGATTAGCACGAGGTGTTACAAATAAAAATGATATTGTAAAATTTGAGGGGTGTTATCATGGGCATTCTGACTCTTTGTTAGTTCAAGCAGGTTCTGGAATGGCAACTTTTGGAAGTCCAAGTAGCCCAGGAGTTCCTGAAGATTTGACAAAACATACATTACTTTGTGAATATAACAATGTAGAGCAACTTAAAAAATGTTTTGAGCAAAGTAGTAATATTGCTTGTATAATTATTGAACCAATTGCTGGAAATATGGGATTAGTTCCTGCTTCAAATGAATTTTTAATAGCTTGTAGAGAGCTTTGTGATAAATATGGAGCTTTATTAATATTTGATGAAGTTATGAGTGGATTTAGAGCAAGTTTAAAAGGTGCTAGTGGGATATTAGATATTAAAGCTGATATTCTTACATTTGGAAAAGTAATTGGTGCAGGTATGCCAGTTGGTGCTTTTGCTTCTTCAAAAGAGATTATGAGTCAACTTTCTCCTGAAGGAAAAATCTATCAAGCTGGAACTTTAAGTGGAAATCCTGTTGCTATGGCGGCTGGTCTTGAAAGCCTTAGAAAATTAAAAGCAAATCCAAAAATTTATGATGAGTTAAGTAAAAAAGCAAAAAGATTGGTAAATGGACTTCAAAAAGTCGCACAAGACAATGGTATAGCTCTTCAAGTAAATACAAGAGGAAGTATGTTTGGATTTTTCTTTTGTGAAAATGAGCCTAAAAACTTTAAAGAAGTAGGGCTTTGTGATTTCAAAAGATTTGCAACATTCCACCATGAGATGTTAAAAAGAGGCTTTTATTTTGCTTGTAGTCAATATGAGGCTGGATTTATTTGTACAAAAATTACAAATGATATGATAGATGATTGTATAAAAGCAGCTGCAACTGTTATGAAGAATTTAAAATAAGGTTAAAAATGCAAAGCTTTAAAGATGTAGAACTAATAAAAAAAGCAAATATTTACTTTGATGGAAATGTTACAAGTAGAACTTTTATAGACTCTAATGGAGATAAAAAATCTCTTGGAATTATGATGGTTGGAGAGTATCTTTTTGGTACTGTGGAAGCTGAAATTATGGAGATTATAGAAGGTGAAGTAGAGGTTAAATTAAAAGGAGAAGAGGAGTGGAAAACTTATAAAAGTGGAAGCTCTTTTTCTATTCCTTCCAATTCAAGTTTTGATATAAAAGTAAAAACAATAAGTGATTATTGTTGTAGTTATATAAAGTAGTTTTATGGAAAAAAATATAGAAGAAACAAAAGAAACAAAGCCAAAACATAGAGATAAAATAGAGGCCCTTGATAGTTTATCTGTTGGTATTTCTATGGTTGCTGCTATTATTATTGGAGTTGGTATAGGATTAGGACTTAAATATCTTACTGGATATACTTGGACTCTTTGGGTTGGTATTTTTTGGGGAATTGCAGCTGCAGGATTAAATGTTTATAAGGCTTATAAAAGAGCTCAAAAGGTGTATGAAGGTATGGAAAATGACCCACGATATGCACATAGAGCAAAATATGGTGATAAAGCTTTTGATGATGAAGATTGATAAAGATATTTTAAGTTTTGCAAAGGTTTTTTTAGCCATAAATCTTTGTTTAAGCTTTTATGCAATAATTTTTCAAAATACAACTTGGTTATTAAATTTACAAGTTGCATTTTTTGCTTCGTTATTTGTAACTTTAGCCTCTTTTTTGTCATATAGAAAAAATATTCAAAATAGACTGGAAAATTTGGAACTCAATAAAGTAAGTAGTAATGAAAGAGATAAAATTGATGAGATTGATGACCCTTATGATTTGTATAGTGAATATGAAGAGATACCAGAAGAGGAATTGACTCCTGAAAAAATAAGAGAGATAATAAATGAAGAGAAAAAAAAGGTAAAACAAAATAGTTTTAAAAATACACTTTTTAGTGCAGGGGGATTTGTATCTATATATAGAGTTTTGGGATATGGATTTCTGATTTTTGGATTTTTTGCACTAAATAATAATAAATTATTTCTTCCTCTTGCTTTTATAATAGGTCTTAGCATAGTACCTTTAGGAGTTTTAATTACTAAATTTTTAAAAAAATAAGATTTTTATATAAAACTATCAAAGAATATCTACAAGAAAACATTTATCTATTATAAACTATCAAAAAATACTATGAAGGAAAACTTATGAAAACTATTGTTATATCTGGAGCTAGTGGATTTGTTGGGCAAAGTTTAGTTGAGTTTTTTTCTAAACAAAACTATAAAGTAGTACAAATAAAAAGAGAGATTTTGAATAAGCCTTCAAAATTAGATGAGCAAATACAAAGTTGTGATGTACTTATAAATCTAAGTGGTGCAAATATTATAAATAGATGGAGCGATGAGTATAAAAAGCTTTTATATAGTAGCAGAATCAATACAACTAAAAGTTTAGTAGAGAGTTTAAATAGAGTTCAAAATAAGCCAAAAATGTTTATTTCAACTTCAGCTGTTGGGATTTATGATAATAAAACAACCTATGATGAAGATGGCTCTTATTCAAATGATTTTTTATCAACTCTTTGCCAAGAGTGGGAAAAAGAGGCAAAAAAAGTAAACAATGATTTTACAAAAGTTACAATATTTAGATTTGGAATAGTTTTAGGAAAAAATGGAGGAGCTATAAGTAAAATGATGCTTCCATTTAAACTAGGGCTTGGAGGAGTTATCGGAAGTGGAAAACAATATTTTTCTTATATTCATATAGATGATTTAATTAAAGCTTACTCTTTTGTAATAGAAAAAGAGCTAGATGGAGTTTTTAATCTTACAGCTCCAACTCCAACAACAAATTTTGAGTTTACAAAAACTTTTGGAAAAATTCTAAATAGACCAACAATCTTTCCAGTTCCAGAGTTTGTTTTAAAACTAATATTTAGTGAAGGTGCAAAAGTTTTAAGTGATGGGCAAAGTGCAGTTCCTAAAAAACTTTTAGATAGTGGATTTGAGTTTAAGTATAAGAATATAGAAGAGTGTTTAAAAGAGATTTGTAAAAAGTAGTATAAAGTTATAAAAAAGAGCTACAAAAAAGCTTTTTTCTATTATAAAATGGGGATAAAAAGGCTTTATTGTGATTTTGGGAGTTTCATCTTGTTTATTGGGTAATTTATGTAGATATGATGGTCATAGTGTAAAAGATGAGTTTGTCTTTGATAGTTTAATGGAAAGGGTTAAATTTTATGAACCTTTAAATCAGCCCTCAATTAAAAATGGTGTAGGAATTTTTGTAAAAAAATTAAAAGAAAAAATGCCAAATCTTCCACTAGAAAAGGAGAAAAGATTAAATAATGCGTGGCTTAGAGAGAACTTTTTAATGCAAGTTTATTCATATAATGATTTAAAAATTTTATTAAATAATGAGAAAAAAATCTCTACTCTTGTGAAGTTTCATACCTCTTATAAGTATTTAATCTACTCAAAATCTCATACCTCTTATAAAATTTTAGGAAAAATAGTAGCAAATGAGGGAAAAAAAGATATTGATGAGTTATATAAAAAGTATGAAGAGGAGTTTTTAAAAGCAATAGCTACAAAATCTACTCTAAATAAAACTTATAATATCTTGCTTCATATTTTTGGATACTTCAAAAAACATATAACAAAAGAGGAAAAATCAGATATTTTAGAGAGTATTTATGACTTTAAAAATAGAGTAATTCCATTAATTAGTGTAATAAAAATTTTCAATATTTATATAAATAGATTTAATATATCCTATCTAATGAATCAAAAATTTTTAAACCCATATCCTGCAAAACTTGCATTAAGAAGTGATTTAAAGGCTTATAAATGAAACAAATTTTATGGTTTAGAAGAGATTTAAGAGTAGTTGATAGTGAGATATTGGCAAATGCAAAAGGTGAAGTGCTACCAATATTTATTTTTGATAAAAATATTTTAGAAAAACTCTCAAAAGAAGATAAAAGAGTTACATTTATCTATAAAAGTGTTAATGAACTAAAAGAGAGTTTGAAAAAGATTGGGCTTGATTTAGCAATATTTTTTGATATACCTAAAAATGTCTTTACAAAATTAAAACAAGAGGGGTTTAGTGAAATTTTAACCTCTATTGATTTTGACTTTTATGCAAAAAAAAGAGATGAAGAAGTAGAGAGGATTTTACCTCTTAGAAGATTTTTAGATTCATTTTTGATTGATCCAAAAGATATTTTAAAAAGTGATAAAACACCATATAAAGTTTTTACCCCTTTTTATAACTCTTTAGAACCTTTACATCAATCAAATTCTATAAAAGAGTTTGAAATCTCTAAAAATATAAAAAAAGTAGATTTTGATTATAGCTTTATTCCAACTTTAGAAGATTTGGGATTTATAGAACAAAAATTACCAGATTTTTTATATAAAAGTGCAGATGAGTTGATAGAGGATTTTTCAAAAAAACTTAACTCTTATCAAGAAAATAGAGATTATATATATTTAGATGCAGGTTCAAAGCTCTCAGTACATCTAAGATTTGGATTAATTTCACCTAAAATGATTTTTAATAGAGTAAAAAAACTACAAGTAAGTAAAAAAGAGATAAATTTTTTTATAAGAGAGCTTATTTGGAGAGAGTTTTATAACTATATTTTGTACCATTTCCCACAAAGTGAGTTTGAAAACTTAAATAAGATAGAGGTAAATTGGAGTCAAAATGATGAAAACTTTAAAAAATGGTGTGAAGGAAAAACAGGAGTTCCTATAATAGATGCTGCTATGAGATATTTTAATAATACAGGACTTATGCACAATCGTCTAAGAATGATAGTAGCCTCATATTTAGTTAAAAATTTGTTAATAGACTGGAAAAAAGGTGAGAACTATTTTGCACAAAAACTTTTAGATTATGAGAAAAGTTCAAATATTGGTTCTTGGCAATGGGCTGCAAGTACAGGAGTTGATGCAGTACCATATTTTAGAGTTTTTAATCCCTATTTACAATCAAAAAAATTTGATGCTAATGCAGTTTTTATAAAAAGTATTTTAAAAGAGTTAAAAGATATTCCAGTAAAATTAATACATATAGAAAATGGGGTTCAAGAAAATATTTTTTTAGATTACCCAAAACAGATTATTGGAATCTCAACTTCAAGAAATAGGGCTATTTTAGAGTTTAAAAGAGCAAATAGTGAAAAGTTTTAAACTCAAATTTGAATAGGACAAAAATGTTTAAAGGTTTTAGATGCTTAAAAATGAACTAAAAATATCTTATAAAGATTGGATAAATGTTTTAATAATAGCAATATTATTTGGTTTCTTTCAATCTTTGATACTCTATTTTTTAAATAAAAATTTACAAACTTTTTCTACAACAATTTTTAGTATTAGCACAGCTTTTTTTATAACAGTTTTTGCAATAATTTTAATTAGCTTTTCAAATAGATATATTCTTCCAAAGATTGATAAAAGATTTTGGACTATTTTTAGCCTTTTTTTCTCTTTTTTATCTGGATTTCTTGGATTTATTTTAGTTTTTTTTATTTTTCTTGATTCAAATTTTGAAATCATAATTTTAGTAACTCCATTTTGGTTAAATTTGGCAGTTATTATTGGATTTTTAACTCTTTTAATAGCTTTGATTCTGCATCAATTTGTATTTTTGAAAAATAAAAATAGTCAAATAGAAAAAGAGATTTTAGAATCAAAACTAAAATCTTTAGAAAATGAGTTAAACCCTCATTTTTTATTTAATGCTTTAAATTCAGTATCTCAACTAATATATATTGATAAACAAAAGGCTGAAAATGCAGTTTTACAGCTATCAAAATTTTTAAGAAATGCCATAAATAAGGAGAGTTTAGTTACCCTTGAAAATGAGATTTTTATGGTACAAACCTATGTGAGTATTGAAAATATTAGATTTGATGATAAAATAGTTTTGCATATAGATGAGTTTAAAGATTTGAAATTTGTAAAAATACCAAAATTCTCAATTCAACTTTTAGTAGAAAATGGTATAAAACATGGATATTTAGGTAAAGAGTTGAATATATTTATAAAATTTAGTAAAAATTCTATAAAAGTTTCAAATGATGGTAAAAAAAGTTTAAATATAAAATTTAAAACAGGTTTATTAAATTTACAAAATAGATTGAGATTATTGAATATTGGGGAGTTGGAATTTTTAGTAGATGATGAAAATATGGCTTTTTGTATTATTTTAAAGGATAAAATTTGAAAGTATTAATAGTAGATGATGAAAATTTAGCACTAGCAAGACTAAAAAGGCTTTTAAATGATAATAATATCTTTGATATTATGGAGTTTAATGACCCACTTCTTGCTATAAAAGAGTTATCGAAAACAAAATTTGATGTAGCTTTTTTAGATATTTCTATGCCAAATTTTAGTGGTTTAGAGTTAGCAGAATTTATACTAAATATTGAACCAAAAACTTTTATAGTATTTCAAACGGCTTATGAAGAGTATGCTTTAGATGCCTTTAAAAAAGGTGGCATGGGTTATTTGCTAAAACCTATTGAAAATAGTGAATTAAAGAAAAGTTTAGAAAAAATCTCTCTTTATAAAGAGGAGAAAAATGTATCAAAAAAGATATTGGGTAAAGTTTCAGATAAAATTTATTTAGTCCAAATTGATGAGATTTTTTATATTAAAGCTGATTTAGATGAGATTATTATTAGAACTAAAGATAATTTTGTCTATGCAAAGAAAAAAATAGGGGATGTTGAAGAGATTTTAAAAGATAAAAACTTTTTTAGAGTTCATCGTTCATATATTGTAAATGTTGATAAGATAAAATCTATAAAAAGTATTGAGCAATCTAAACTTGAGATATATTTTAGTGGAGTTGATGAGTTTATCATTAGTTCAAAAGATGGGGCAAAAGAGTTTAGAGAGTATTTGGATAAAAAAAGTATATAAATTGGAAAAAAATAGATACAAGATATTTATTAATTCTTATAAAATTTAAAAAAAAGGAGAAAAGATGTTAAAAGAGATTATATATACAGGACTTGGTGGAGCATTACTTTTAAAAGAGAAAGTAGAAGAGGAGTTAAAAGCTCTTGAAGAAAAGGGTAAAATCAAAACTTCTGATGCAAAGAGTTTTTTAGAGTCATTAGAGCAAAAAGGAAAAGATGAAGATGAGAGAATTAAAGCAAAGATAAAAGATATCTTTAAAGAGGTTTTAGATGAATTAGGAGTTGCTACAAAAGCAGATTTAGAGAAGTTAAAAGAGGATTTAAAATAAAAACTTTTTTTATATATCTAAAACTTTTTTCACCTCTTAGAGTCTATTTAATATTTAGATTTTTACTATCTCTTTTTTTACTTATTAAAAAAAGGGATAGCTTTTTATTTATTAAACCTTTAAAACCAAAAAAACTAAAAGAGACTATTTTTTATTTGGGAGCTAGTTTTATAAAATTGGCACAAGTATTGGCAACTAGGTCTGATTTTTTCTCAAAAGAGTATTTAGATGAGCTAAAAGAGCTACATGATAAGCTTCCAAAGATGTCTAAAGATGATTTTGAAGTAGTTTTTAGAGACTCTTTTAAAGAACACTTTTTTAAAAAATTTGAGAATGAACCAATAGCAAGTGCATCAATAGGACAAGTTCATATTGCATATTTACAAGATAATACAAAAGTTGCTGTAAAACTTAGAAGAAAGCATATAGAAAAACAAGTAAGAGTTGATATAAAAATATTAAATTTCTTTAATAGAGTTTTTAGACCACTTTTTTCATACTATACAAAAAATTCAATAGATGCTGTTATAAATGAGTTTTCAAGTATGATAAAAGATGAGACGAATTTAAGTATTGAGCTTGAAAATCTAAAGAAGTTCTCTAAAACTTATGAAAATAGTGGAATTTTATTTCCCAAGCCCTATGAAGAGTTTTGTAGTAGTGATGCTATTGTTATGAGTTATATGGAAGGTTTTAGATTTGATGATAAAAACTCTTTAGAAAAATATGATATAGATTTTAAAGAAATTATTTCAAAACTTGTGAATTTTTATACAGAACAAATGCTAATAAATGGTTATTTCCACGCAGACCCACATCCTGGAAACTTGCTTGTAAACCAAAATGGAGATCTGATTTTACTTGATTTTGGAATGGTAAAGAATATCTCAAATGATACAAGAGTCTCAATAATTGAGTTAATTGATGGTGCAAATAGAGCAGATTTTGAAACTTTTGTAAGAGCAAATAAGAGATTAGGAACTATTAGTTATGAGGCTCCAGAAAGTTTGATGGTAGAGTTTAGCCAAAAAATGTTTGATATATTTTCAAATGATAATTTATCTAGTGAATCTATGCAAAAACTAGCTTTTGAAGTCTTAGAAAGTACAAGAGATTTACCTTTTAAACTTCCTAGTGATGCTGTTTATATATTAAGAGTTAGCGCTATTATTGAAGGACTGGGAACAACTTATATAGAAAATTTTAATGGTGTAAAAGATATTTTACCAATTTTAAAAGATAATATTCCAAAAGCATTGGGTTATAAAACAACAATTACTGAAAATATTATTGATGAACTTGAAAGTTTTCCAAAGCTTATAAAATCTTTCAAACAGATGGTACTTAAGAGTTCAAAAGGTGAACTTGAAGTTTTACTAAATAAAGAGCAATTAGAGTTTGTACAAAAAGATTTAAAAGAGTATTTTGGCTCTTATTTTAAGCTTTTTGCTTTAATCTTATTTGGACTGTTTTTGATTTTTTATGATGAAAATTTGAAAAATATTGCTTTGTTTTTAGTCTCTTTTGGATTTTTAAGAGTGATATTTTTTAAATAAGCTTCTAAGAAAACTTAGAAGCTTATTTTAAGTAAAGAGTGCATAGATTTGAACTAAAGGCTATTATTTAATCTCTATAGATTTTTTTGAGATATCCTCTTTTAATTTTGGAATGACTATCTCTAAAACTCCATTATCATTTTTTGCTTCTATATTTTCAATATCGGCATTATCAGGTAGTGTAAAACTTCTTGAGAATTTTCCGAAATATGTTTCAACTTTATAGTAATCTTCTTGTTTTATCTCCTCTTTTGTTTTTCTTTCTCCACTAATTGTTAAGATACCTTTATTTATATCAACTTTAATATCCTCTTTTTTTACACCTGGTAAATCAACATCTACATAGAATCCTTTTTCATCTTCTCTTGTATTTACAATAGGTACAAAAGCTGTAACTCCTTCATTATTACTAACTTGATTGTAGAGATTTTTCTCTATCTCTTTTAACTGTTTAAATGGGTCAAATTTTGTTAAAAACATTGTGAACTCCTTTTAAAATATGTATAACTTGATAGTATTTATATCAAGTATTGAAATATTATCAAAAATATTAGCACTTGTCAAGATAGAGTGCTAATATTTGTATAAATATATAAACTAACAAAAAATAACTACAAAAAATCTTTTGTTTCCTATAAATTTATAAATAAAAAGATTTAAAATTAAATGTAAGGAAAATTTATGAAAATATTTAGTTTATTTGGAGTTGTTTTTTTATCTTTGTTTTTTACATCTTGCAGTACGAAACAAACTGATTTAAAAACTGTAGAGAAAGTTGATTTAGAAAGATATCTTGGTACTTGGTATGAAATAGCTAGATATGAACACTCTTTTCAAAAAGATTGTAAAAATGTAAAAGCAAACTACTCTTTACGAGAGGATAAAAAAATCCAAGTTGTAAATAGTTGTACAAAAATTTCTACAAATGAGTTTAAAGATGCAAAAGCTATTGCATATAGTGTTGATGAGACAAATAGTAAGTTAAAAGTTAGTTTTTTTAGACCATTTTATGGTGATTATTGGATATTAGATTTAGATAAAGATTATAAATATGTAATTATTGGGACTCCATCAAAAGAGTATTTATGGATACTTTCAAGAGAAAAAATTATGAATGATGAGCTTTTAAATAAATTATTAGAAAAAATTACGAGCTTAGGATTTGATAAATCTAAACTTATATATACAATACAAGAATAGTTTATATATTTTGAAAAGTAAAATTAACCCTCGATTTAAATTAAGGGTTAATTATTTGTAAGTTGATGTTTTACAAACTCCATATAATGACCTTTTTTATCTTCTAGCTCATTATGAGTTCCACTTTGTACAAGTTTTCCATCATCTAAAACATAAATTTTTGAAGCATTTTTAACTGTACTTAATCTATGAGCTATTGTAATAACTGTTTTATCTTTTAAGATTTCTTCTAGATTTTTAAATAGTTTTGTCTCAGTATGAACATCAAGTGCTGAAGTTGATTCATCAAAAATAACCACACTTGGATTTGCTAAAATCATTCTAGCAATAGATAATCTTTGTCTTTGACCTCCACTTAATCTTATCCCCATTTTCCCAACAACAGTATCTAAACCATCTGGTAAGTTTTCAAGCATAGTAGATAATTCAGCAATTTTTAAAGCTTCTATAATTTTTTCATCTTCTATATTTTCACCCATTGTAAGGTTAAATCGTAAAGTGTTATTAAATAATATTGGCATTTGAAGAACTAAAAAGATATGCTCTCTTAAGCTTTTTTTTGAGATTTCATCTATACTTATATTGTTATATAAAATATCTCCATCACTTTTTGCATAAAATCCAGCAATTAGTTGTGAAATGGTTGTTTTTCCACTTCCACTTGCTCCAATAATTGCTACTTTCTCACCACTTTTTATAGAAAAACTAATATCTTTTAAAGTAGTTTTCTCTTTTGTATAAGAGAAGCTTAGATTTTTTAATGTTATATCGACTTTTTTATCTTTTATCTCTAATTTTCCATCTTTTTCAGTTTGTAAATCTAAAACTTTATTTATTCTAGTAATAGCAGCTTTTGCACTAGCAAGTGAGTATTGAATAGATAAAATCTCTTGAACAGGAGTCATAATAAACCAAATATATCCAAACATAGCAAACATAAGACCAATAGATAAATCACTATAAGCTACCAATAAAAGTCCAGTTGCTCTAAATATTTCAAAAGCAAAAAGAAAAATAGTGTAAGAAAATTTTTCATAAGCTACACTTTTATAGTTAAACTCATTTGAAGCTACTTTTATATCTTGTGCTTTTTGTATTGAAGTATCAAAAAAACTTTTTTCTTTGTTACTTGCTTTTATTTGTGAAAATAGGTCAAGAGTTTCATTTATATTATTTTGAAAAGTTTCAATTGCTGCATTTTCCTCTTTTTTTAGTTCACCTGTTTTTTTTGCTATTCTTCTTGAAATTATTGCAATTGTTGGTTGTGTTAAAAGTATCATTAAACCTAAAATTAGATCTATTTTAATAATTACAAAACCAACAGCTAAAAGAGTTAAAGTTGATGTTATCAGTTTACTTGAAACATTTACAATAAAACTATCTAAAGTATTTACATCAGTTATTAGATTTGCTGCAATTTTCCCACTACCAATACTTTCATACTCATTCATATTTACTTTTTTTAGATGATTTAAAAGTTTTACTCGAATATCAAAAATTACTATTTTTGATATTTTTGTAAATATTTTTGTATTAATTACTCCAAAAATAAAGTGTAAAGCTCTTAAAACAATAACAACAACTGTAACAATAGCAACATAGTAGAAAGCACTACCACTTCCAAAAAATTTATCTATATTATTTACAAAAAAATCTGGTTTATTTAATAATACTTCATCAACTAATAAAGGAAGTAAAAGTGGAATTGGAACACTAATTAATATTCCAATAATAGTAAAAATTTGTCCCCAAATAAGAGATTTTTTGTTATTTAATAGAAGTTTATATATAGATTTTAAAGATATTTTTTCATTCATGGATTTATTATATCCATTTTTGGCTATAATCAACAATTATTATACAGTTCTTTTATAGTATTAAAATAAAAAAAGTTGGGTTTTATGGGAAGAGGTTTTTTATTATTTTTATTATTATTTGGATTTACTTTTGCAAAAGAGAACTATAGTCAAATGAGTACTCAAGAGTTAATTGAGATTATTGGTTTTGTTGATGAAAAAGATAGAGTTGCTTTTCAAAAAGAGCTTGAATTTAGGCTTCCAAAGATGAGTCTAAACGAAAAAGCTCAATATGAAAAGAGATTACAAGAGATACCAGAAAGAAAGATAATTGAAGATGAAGAGTAAAATTTTATTATTAGAAGATGATTATAATCTAAGTGAGACTGTTGCAGAGTACTTTCTTGATGAAGGTTTTGATGTAGTTTGTGTATATGATGGCGAAGAAGCAATAGCTAAAATATATGAACAAACTTTTGACCTATTTTTATTAGATGTAAATGTTCCAAATAAAAATGGCTTTGAAGTTTTAAAAGAAGCACGAGCAAATGGTAAAACAACTCCAGCAATATTTATAACATCTTTAAACTCAATGGATTCTTTAGAAGAAGGGTTTACTAGTGGTTGTGATGACTATATTAGAAAACCATTTGAATTAAAAGAACTACAACTTAGAGTTCAAACTTTAATCAAAAAAGAGTTTTCAAAAAAGAATGAAATAATCCAAATTGCCCCAAATATTACATTTAACTCTATCTCAAATGAACTAAAATGTGATAATGAAGAGATAAAATTAAATTTAAAAGAGTTAAAACTTTTAAAACTATTTTTACAACACCCAAATGAACTTCTATCTCATGATAAAATTTATGACTTTGTATGGGATTATGATGAAGAGTATAGTGATAACTCTTTAAGAACTTATATAAAAAATCTTAGAAAAATTTTAGGAAAAGATACAATTGTTAGCCTTAAAAAACTCGGGTATAGATTTATCCAAGAGTGAAACTAGAACTATTATTGGGTTTAGTTTAATCTACTCAATTTTAGTTTTGGTTATTTTGGGAGTTATCTCTTTTTTATATTATCAATTTAAAAAAGATTTAATGCTTCAAGATAAAAGACAAACTCTACAAAATTACTCAAATAATCAAATATCAAATTTAAAAGAGTTACATATAAATATTGATAAATCAAATATTTATCCAAGAGATGAAAAGTTTAATTCGGCTATTTTTGATAGTTCAAAAAAAAAGATTTTTTCAACTTTGATTATGAATGATGTAAATTTAGATGAAGTTATATATTTAAAAGATGGTTATATTCATCTAATAAAAGAGCCAGAATCATACTATTTGGGTTCAAAATATGTAATTGTTGAAATAGAAGATGATAATATTTGGTTTATAAAAATCAAATATAAGATAATTTTCTGGTTTTTTATAGCATTCTTTATTCTACTTTTGATTGGTTATTTTATTGCAAAACTATTTTTAAGACCAATGAGAGAATCTATTTTAATGCTAGATAGATTTATAAAAGATACAACTCATGAGTTAAATACTCCAGTAGCAGCAATTTTATCAAATATACAAATGATTGATAAAAATAGTATTGATGAAAAATTGGCAAAAAAAATAAATCGTATAGAAATAGGGGCAAAAACTATTTCAAATATTTATGAAGATTTGACATTTATCTCTTTAAATAATCAGATAATTTCAAATAATGAAGAATTGAATTTATCACAGATTTTAAGACAAAGAGTTGATTTTTTTAAAGCCATAGCAAATAGTAAAAAAGTTGAGTTTCAATTGGATATCAAAGAAGATATTTTTATAGTTTGTGATGTTAAGAAACTATCAAAATTAATAGATAATATTTTATCAAATGCAATAAAATATAATAAATTTCAAGGTTTTATAAAAGTTAGTTTGAAAGATAATCTTTTAGTTATTGAAGATAGTGGTAAAGGGCTTAGTAAAGAGAACTTGAAAAGTCTATTTACAAGGTATAAAAGATTTGATAAAAGTGTAGGTGGCTTTGGAATAGGGCTTAATATTGTACAGATGATAGCAAAAGAGTATAACTTTAAAATAGATGTAATCTCAAAATTAAATGTTGGAACAAGGATAAAAATAAGATGGCAAGAGTAGTAGTTTTTTTATGTTTAATAGTTAGTTTTAGCTTTTCAAATCAGAAAAATATTTATGAAAAAAATTGTGTAGCTTGTCATAATAGAATTCCTGTTAGTATAGATAAATATTTTTATAGATATTTGCTTGAATATAGTAGTGAAAAAGATGTAAAAGAAGCAATGTTCCAATTTATAAAAAAACCCACTTTAGAGAAGAGTTTGATGTCAGAATCACTTATAAAAAGATTTGGTTTAAAAAAGAAGACAAAATTAAGTGATGAAGCATTGAGAGAAGCTTTAGATATTTATTGGAATGAATATAATCTTTTTGGAAAATTAAAATAATTTTTCACAATATATTCACAAATCAAAGATAATCTTTCATAATTAAAATTTCAAGGATAATTTATGAAAAAAGTTGTATCAATATTTTTAATTTCAAGTTCTTTTCTTTTTGCTAATAATAATTCTATAGGATTAGATACTGTAATAGGTGCAACTTTAGGTGTTGCTATTGGAAATCAAATAGGGCATGGAAGTGGAAAAGATACTGCTAAAGTTACAGGTGGGATTTTGGGTGCAGTTGTAGCAAATAGTACAAGAGCAAATGAGAACTATGTTTCAAACAACTATTATGGAAATCCAAATAATGTTCAATATAATAATGGTTATTATGATCCTGAATATGAAAAAACTAATACAGTTATAAATAATTACTACTATAATGACCCATATTATAGAGCAAATCCACAAATTTCAATAAATTATGTTGGAGGGTTTTATGATAGAGGATATTATAGACCTCCCCATTTTGCTCCAAGACCTTACTATAAACCACATTATGGACCTGGACATCATAGACCTAATAATGGAAAGACTACTGTTTATGGTGGTTTCTCACATTCAAGATAACTCAAAGCCTTTGCTTTGAGTTAAAATATTGTAAAATAAAAAATGATAATTTTAGATTTTGAGACAAATACACATAATATAGGTGATGTTTTTGAAGTTGCAGCTGTTAAAATAGATAAAAATTTTAATATTTTAGATAAATTTCATAGATATTATCTTTCAAGATACCCTTTAAATTTCTACTCATATGCTGTTCATAGATTAACTCCCGAATTAATAATGGATTATAGAAAAGATAAAACATATAGTTCATATTTTAGTGAAGATTTAGACTTTGAAGAGTTTTGTAAAGGAAGTTCTACTTTAGTAGCACATAATATAAGTTTTGAATTGAGGCATATAAATAGTAGAGTAATTTTTCAAAATCATATTTGTACTATGCAAAAGAGTAAAAATCTTGTAAAATCATACGGAAAAGATGGAAGATTAAAAAATCCAAAACTTGATGAGGCTTGTAACTATTTTGGAATAGAGTTTGACTCTTCAAAATATCATAGTGCAACCTATGATGTTAGTAAAACTTATGAGGTTTTAAAAAGAATATCATCAATCTAAGCTTGAATTTTCTTAAAAAATAATATTAATCTCAATAAAGAGCTTTCCATGAATATGGAATGATTCCAAAAAAGTAGACAAAAATTTATTCAGTTAATTAAAATAACAATTTAGAGAAGATTATAGAAATACTTGAAGAAAAAGAAGATTGGATTTATATTTTATATATTTCAAAAGATAATAAAGAGATAAAATCTTGGATACCAAAAAATGCTTTAATAAATTAAATAATATAAAAGAGAAAATATGAAAATTCTACAATTGTTATTACTTTTAGTAATTTCACTATTTGCTAAATATCCATTAAATGAAGGGCTTTATATAAATGAACTTGATGATGTAGTAATAGAGATAAGAAATAGTGTTGATAAGAGTTATTTTACTTTTATAAGGTCTGAATATCCTAAACCTGATAACAAAATAGAGGTTTTAAATAAAGATGAAAAAGTATATCTTATATTTAACTATAATGATGATGAAAAAAATGTAAACTTTACAAAAACGGCAGTTGTTGAAAATATAGACTCCTTTTTTATGAAAGATGAAGTTAATCAAAATGATGTTAAATATAGTCGTATAACTTCATTAGAAGCTTTTGAAGTATTATTAAAAGATGTAAAATCAATAGAAAAATATAATAATTTCCCTATAAATTCTTTACAAAGTCAATTTAGGATGAATATTAAAAATATTAAAATTTATAGTAATATAGCACATTATTTTTATGAGATAAATGAATATCAACAAGCTATGGAAATTTTAGTAGATATTTTAGAATATTTTACTAATCGTACAAAAGACCACTATAAACTTGCCAAAAGTATGGAAAAGCTTTTAGATAAAAAGGATATATATTATATAAATGAAACTAGTATAGATAAACATTATCTTAGTTATATAGCTCAAATGCTATATGATAAAAGAGATTCAGAAATTCCAAAAGAGTTGATGTATAGATACTCAAAGTACATAGATATTTTAATTGAACTTAACAATTTACAAAAAGAAAAATATCAGGTTTTAGATATAACTCAAGGTGATTTAAATAAAGATGGTTTAGATGATATATCTTTAGTTATTGAGACTGTTGAACCAAATAAAATAGAAATTGGAAACTATTATTTTGATTCTTCTAATATAAATGAAAGAGTATGGTTAGTATTTTTAAATAGTAATGATAAATATGAATTAGTTGCTAAAAATAGTAGTTTAATATATTCAAATGAAAGTACAAATTGTGATGATTCATTTGATAATATTGAGATAAAGAAAGGGAGCCTATTTTTATATACTCATTATTGGTGTAGTTCTGGTGGTTGGGGACAGGGAAATAAGAGATATCAATTTATATATAGAAATAATAAATTGATTTTGGCAGGAACAGAAGAGTTTCATGATAGTAGAGCTGATGGAACTGGAGAAATGATAAGTACAAATTATCTTACAAAAAAGCAAATTATCCAACAGACAATACACCATGGAGATCCCGAAGGAAAGCCTAAAATAGTAACTTTAGAATTTAAAACACCAATTGAATTTAATGATGCTAAAGAATGAATATAAAAATGATTTATATGTAAATTGTAGTTTTATTAATTTTAATTTGACTAATTTAAAACTTTAAGAAATAAGTAAAAGTTTACTCATTTCTTAATACATCAATTACATCTATTCTTGTAGCACGACTAGCAGGATAATAAGATGATAAAAGAACTATTATAACAGCTCCAACAATAATAGAGATAAAATCACTAAGAGCTAAATCTAAAGGTAATTTGGCACTTCCATAAACATCTGCTGGAAGAGATACAATATCAAAAGTATCTAGTAAAAAGTAACCAAAAAATCCTAGAATAATTCCTAAAATAATCCCACCAAAACCAATAATTGTACCAACCCTTAAGAAGATTGATTTAATCTCTTTTGAACTAGCTCCCATTGATAAAAGTAGGGCAATCTCTTTTCTTCTACTCATTACCGTCATTAGAAGTGATGAGATAATATTTAATGAAGCAACTAAAATAATTAGCATTAAAACTATAAATAGTGCTGTTTTTTCCATCTTCATAGCAGCAAAAAAGTTTCCATTTTGTTGCCACCAACCAACAACTCCTACACCATCTTCTTTTAATGTAACTCTTAATTTTTCTATATCTGTAAATGCATCATCTGATAAGATATGAATTCCATCATAAACATTTGGCTCTTTTTGAAGTAATGTTTGTAACGCTTCAATAGTAGTGTACATATATGCTTTATCATAGGCATTTAAACCAGAACGAAATGAACTAAGATAGTTAAATCTTTTCATTTTTGGCATTAAAGAAAAACCAGCTGGATTTAATTCTGTAAAATATAAAGTTACTTTACTATCATAGGCTAGAAGAAGTTTATCACTTATTCCAATCCCTGTTATTAAATCAAATTTATTTATAAGTTGATCTTTTACAGCCTCTTTATAAATGGGATTTATTTCGGCTTCATTTTGAGGAATTACACCAAAAATCATACCTCCACTCATATTATCACCATTTTGAACTATTGCTTGAGTTGATACAAAAGGAGAGAATTTAAGTTTTGGGTACTCTTTTATAAGTTTATTTAAAAGCTCTTCATTTACACTATTTGCCATTTTTGGATATATTGTAAGAGGATAATTCATAGTAAAGAGTTTTCTTTCAAACTCTTTTGCTGTTCCATTCATAATTGCCATTGATAAAATTAGAACCATAACCCCAATAGCAACTCCAACAAAGGCCAAAATAGCACTAATAGAGATAAATGGATTTTTTTTATCAAATCTTAAATATTTTTTTACAATAAAATTTACTAAAGTTTTATTCAAATTAATTTCCTGCTGCAAGTCCTATTTTTGGACCACTTTTCCCACAACATTGCTTATATTTAAGACCACTTCCGCATGGACAAGGGTCATTTCTTGCAATTTTTTTATCACTAGCTAAAACAGCTTCTCTTGCTTTATTTGTAGTTTGATGCTCTGTTGCTTTTTCCATAGAAGCTTTCATTCTTTCTAGTGCTTCTTGCTCTTTTTCTTTATCTTCTTTGCTTTGTAGTTGTACTGCAAAAAGTATTTTGATAATCTCTAATTTTATGCTAGAAACTAACTCTATAAACATATTATAAGACTCTTTTTTATACTCAACAAGAGGGTCTTTTTGATTGTAACCTCTAAGTCCAATTCCAGTTTTTAGAGTATCCATTGAGTATAAATGTTCTCTCCACGCATTATCTAAAATTTGAAGGTATAAGATTCTTTCTATTTCACTTTTTTGTTTAGGGTCAGCAACACTCATTTTTTTCTCATAAACATCTTTTAAAATAGTAATTAATCTATCTTCTAAAGATTCATAATCTTCACTTTTTATATCTTTTTCTTCAATTATAAAGTGAAGCTCATCTTTTAATCTTGCAACAATTTGTGAGTAATCAAACTCATCTTCACTCATACCTTGAAAAATATTTGAGCTTACAAGAAGATTTTTTACATAATCAACTCTATTTTCATCTATTTTTGAAGCAATATCATAATCCTCTTTTAGTAAATCATTTCTAAAAGCATAGATAACTTTTCTTTGTTCATTTGCAACATCATCATATTCTAAAAGATGTTTTCTACTTTCAAAGTGCATTGATTCAACTTTCTTTTGAGCATTTTCAACTGCTCTTGTAACCATTTTTGACTCAATATATTCACCCTCTTTAATTCCAAGTCTTTCCATAATTCTTTTTATTTTATCGCTTCCAAAAATTCTTAAAAGATTATCTTCTAAACTTAGGTAAAATTGAGATTCTCCAACATCTCCTTGTCTTCCACTTCTTCCTCGAAGCTGATTATCTATTCTTCTACTTTCATGTCTTTCTGTTCCTATGATTGCTAATCCACCAAGAGCTAAAATTTCATTTGTTAATTTAATATCAACTCCCCTTCCAGCCATATTTGTAGCAATTGTTACTGCACCTTTTTGTCCTGCATCAGCGATAATTTTTCCTTCTTTTTCGTGTTGTTTTGCATTTAAAACAGTGTGAGGGATTTTTTTATCAGCTAAAATTTTATGAAGAAGTTCACTTTTTTCAATACTTGCAGTTCCTACAAGAACAGGTTGTCCTTTTTCATGATACTCTTTGATTTTATTACAAACAGCTTCAAATTTTTCTCTCTCACTTTTATAGATTAAATCGCTTTTATCAGCTCTTTGAACTCTTAAATTTGTAGGGATAGATACAACATCTAAATTATAAATTTGAGCAAATTCTGTTGCTTCTGTTTGAGCAGTTCCTGTCATTCCTGAAAGTTTTTTATACATTCTAAAGTAGTTTTGGTAAGTTGTATCTGCCAAAGTTTGGCTCTCATCTTGAATAGCAACTTTCTCTTTTGCTTCAAGTGCTTGATGAAGTCCTTCACTAAATCTTCTTCCTTCACTAAGTCTTCCTGTAAACTCATCAACAATAATAATTTGATCATCTTTTACAACATAATCAACATCTTTTTGAAAAATATAGTTTGCTTTTAGTGCTTGGTCAAGTGAATGAGAAAGCATTGCATTTTCAATTGAATATAAATTCTCAACTCCAAAAAGAAGTTCAGCTTGTTCATGTCCTTGCTCTGTTAAAATAACTGATCTATTTTTCTCATCTACAATAAAATCACCAGTTGTTATAGGCTTATCAGCTGGATTTTTTGGCTCTATTAATTCACCACGAACTAGTTTTAAAGCTATTTCATTTGCCTTTACATAGTTTGAGTTTTTGTGATTTGTTGGACCAGAGATAATTAAAGGAGTTCTAGCTTCATCAATTAAGATTGAATCTACTTCATCTACAATAACAAAATTGTGTCCTCTTTGAACTTTATCTTTTAGGTCATAAACCATATTATCTCTTAGATAGTCAAATCCTAAAGAGCTATTTGTAGCATAAGTAATATCACAATTATATTGTTCTCTTCTTTCAGAATCATCTTTTATTGAGTCTGTTAAAGCACCTACGCTAAAGCCTAAAAATTCATATAAAGGTTTAAGTTCATTTGCATCACGGCTAGCTAGGTAATCATTTACAGTTACAACATGTACACCTTTTTTACTAAGTGCATTTAGGCAAACAGCAATAGAACCAACAAGAGTTTTTCCTTCTCCTGTTTTCATCTCTGCAATTCTTCCATCATTTAAAACCATAGCACCAATAAGTTGAACATCATAAGGTCTCATATTTAAAACTCTTTTACTAGCTTCTCTTGTGATTGCAAAAGAGTCATTTAAAACATCATTTAGTGTTTTTTCTTCGTTTTGTACAGCAGTTTTTAACTTATTAAATTCACTTTTTAGTTCATCATCACTTAGCTCTTGATATTTTTTTTCTAAAAGAGTTATATCATTCGCTCTTTTTCTATATTTCTTTACTTCTCTATCATTTTTTGTACCAAAAACTTTTGAAAAAACATTTAACATAAAATTAGTTCCTTTTCGTTATAATGAGGAAGATTATATAGAAAAAAAGGTTAAAAATGTTTTATAGAGTTTTTTTTATTTTAGGTTTTTTTACATTATCTTTTTTAAATGCGAATGATATTAAAAATTTGGATAGTTTTTTTGGAAATTTTAAACAGACAATTACTTCTGATTCAAAAAGTGTTATTGAGTATAATGGAAAAGTTTTTATTAAAAAAAGTGGAAAAATTTTGTGGCAATATGAGACACCAATTAAGAAAAATGTATATATAGATAATAGTATGGCAATAGTTGATGAACCAGAATTAGAACAAGCAATTTTTACAAAACTTGATAATGAGATAAATATTATAAAGCTTCTAAATGAAGCAAAAAAAGTTGATAATGAAAATTATATTTCAACAATAAATGGAATAAAATATAGTATAAAAGTAAGTGGTGATAAAATCTCAAAAATAGCATATAAAGATGAATTAGATAATCTTGTGGCAATTAACTTTTTAAATATTGTTCAAAATGGTGATATTTCTGATGAAATTTTTAAATTTATAATTCCTAGTAATTATGATGTGATTAGAAAGTAGAATTACTTTAAGTAAAAATAGCTATAATTTGAATAGGTAAACAAGACAATAACTTGAAATTTTCAAGAGGAAAGTCCGGGCTGCTGTGAAGTATGGTTCCATTTAAATAATGGCTAGAGTAATCTAAGGGATAGTGCAACAGAGAGTAGACAGCCAATTTATTGGTGATGGTGAAACGGTAAGGTAAGAGCTTACCAGCAAAAAAAGTAACTTTTTTGGCTTTGTAAACCCAACCTGCAGCAAGAAGATCTGGTATTTACTTCACATTTTTTGGTCTTCGCAAGAGTGTTAAAGTAATTTAACACCTAGATAAATTATTGTCCTTGACAAAACGCGGCTTATTGTTTACCTACTATAAAATTTTTCAATAATCTTTTTTTCAAGTTCTTCAACACTATTTAATGCTCCTTTTTCATTGTCATAGTTTGAGAATCCCCAATTTACTAAAATACCGTCTATTCCAGCATTAAAAGCAGCTATAGTATCTTTTGTTGAATCACCTACAAGTTGAGCATTCTCTTTTTTTATACTATATTTATCTAGTAAAACATTAACCATATCTGGGTTTGGTTTTGGTTTTTCTACATCATTATAACCTAAGATAGAAGAGAAATATTTATCTATTTCTAAATGATTTAACATTTTTCTTGCATAATTTGAGTTTGCATTTGTAGCAATACAAAATTTAAAATCACTTTTGAAGTTATCTAAAAGTTTTTTTATACCATCATAAATGTGTAAATCAACTAAACAATTTTTACTATAATAGTCTTCAAATAGCTCTTGAATTTGTGGCGTAAAAACTTTTTCATTATAAAAAAATTCTGCACTATTTATATTTATATCATTTATATTTTCTAAAATAAAATCTTTTTCTAAACTTTCTAATCCTAAATTTTCTCTTACATAATTAACTGTATTTGCTATTGCAAATCCACTATTTATAACAGTTCCATCCATATCAAAAATAATCATATTCATAAAAAATTGCCTTTTAAATTAAGTTTTGTATTATATAGTTTTAAAATTAGTAAAAATTTAATTAAAATAGGACAAATTTTATCTTATTTTAATATTAGGAGTATTATAATTGCATTCATAGGATATTTGTATTAAATCCTCCTACTACTAAATACAATTTTTAATAGTATCCTATACTTTTTTTGAAATGAATTTATTATATAGGCTTTACAGTTTTTCCCTCTGTAAAGCCTTTTTTTATGCCAAAAAAGATACAATCTACCTTTATTTCAAATATATATTTTGGAGATTTATGAAAAAACTTTTACAAATTTTAACAGTAATTTTAATAGTTGCAATAGTTGTAATAATATTTTTATCTATGGCAAAAGAACAAAAAATGGTAGTTATAAAAGAGGGAAATATTTCTCAAATTCCATTAGAGGTAGTTTTAGGTAAGTATCAAGATAGTGATTGTGGTATGGTTATAAATGATTTAACTTTTGCTTCTCAAGTTGTATCAAATGATGGAAAAACTTGGTTTTTTCATGATCATGGGGGAATGGCTAATTGGTTAAATCAAAAAGATGAAAAATTTAAAAATAATATTAAAATTTTTGTTATGACAAAAGATAGTAAAAAATATATTGAGGCAAAAAATGCTTTTTTTAGTACAAATGAAGAGACCCCAATGAGATATGGTTTTGGAGCATATGAACAAAGTAATGAAAATTTTATTAGTTTTGATGAAGTTCTTTTAAGAGTTTTAAGAAAAGAGATTTTATCAAACCCAAATTTTAAAGAACATAACCATAGTGAGCATAAATAGTGGAAACTATTAGCTTAATCTCTATTATAACTATTGCACTTCTTGGCTCTTTTGGACATTGTATTGGAATGTGTGGTGGTATTGTTGTTGCTTATACAAGTACAAAAATAAAAAGTGAATATTCAAAAACTACTCAAAGTTTTGCACATCTTTTATACTCCTTGGGAAGAGTTACAACTTATACTATTTTAGGAGCTATTTTTGGTTTTGTTGGAGGAGTTGTAACTTTTTCAAATACTACAAGTGGAATTTTTTTATTAATAACAGGTCTTTTAATGGTAATTGTAGGTTTTTCTCTTTTAGGGAAAATTAAATTTTTAACTATTTTAGAACATAGTTGTTCAAAATCACCACTTTATCAAAAAACTTTCAAAAATCTTTTAACATCAAACTCTTTATTTAGTTTTTATCTTTTAGGTATGTTAAATGGACTTTTACCTTGTGGTTTTGTATATGTTTTTGCAATTACAGCAGCTAGTACAGGAAGTGCTTTTTGGGGTGCTATTGTTATGTTTATTTTTGGACTTAGCACAATTCCAGCACTATTTTTCTTGGGTTTTTTTATAGGAATATTCAAACAATCAAATTTAAGAGATATATTTATAAAAATTGCTTCTATTTTAGTAATCATTTTTGGAGTATATATAGCTTATAAAGGTTATATGTATATTAGTGATCCAAATATGTCAATACTAAATTGTCATATATAAGTAAAAAATCAAATTTTGTAAAGGAGAGGAAATGAAAAGATATTTTAGCTTTTTTGGTATTTTAATGGCAAGTTCAAATGCTGTATTAAATAAGTTTTACTCAAAACAGAAAAACTATTTAGAAAAATTACCAAGTATAAGAAATAGCTTACAAAGAACAGAGCTAAAGCCAATAAAACAATATTCAACAAATAATTTATAAATAAAACTTAGGAAGAGAAATGAAAAAAAATATAACTACAAGCTTAGTTGCTGGACTTTTATTAGCAACAAATCTTTACTCAAATGAAACTACAAATTTAAATGAAATTGTAATTACAAGTGCTACAAAATCACAACAAAAACTAAAAGATATTACATCTAGTGTTGATGTTATAACTTCTGAAGATATAGAATCTCGAAAGTTTAAAACTGTAGCTGAAGCTTTACAAACTCTTGCAGGGGTTCAAGTTTCACCAAGTGGTGGAATAGGGCAACAAACTTCGGTTTTTTTAAGAGGAATGGATTCAAATAAAACTTTAGTTTTAATTGATGGTATAAGATATAATGATCCAAGTGGAAATGGTGCTAATTTTGAACATTTGATGATAAATGATATTGAAAGAATTGAGGTAATAAAAGGTGCTCAAAGTAGTATTTGGGGAGCAGATGCTAGTGCTGGAGTTATAAATATCATCACAAAATCGGCTCAAAAAGGAACTAGTGGAAGTGCAAGTTTTGAGTATGGAAGATATGATAGTAAAATTGCAAAAGCAAATATTTCACATAAAACAGATGATTTTGATGCGAAATTAGGAGTTGTAAGAGTTGATACAAGTGGATTTTCTGCTATGTCACCAAAAAGTAGTAAAGCTAAAGATTATGAAAAAGATGGCTATGAAAATACAACTATAAATACAAAGTTAGGTTATAACTTTGATGAAAATAATAGAATTTCAACTTCTTATGAGTTTATAGATTCAAAAGTTGATATTGACGGATATGACACTTTTTATAATCCAGACCCAAATAATACAGATACAGCTAAAACAAAAACTCATTTAGCAAATGTAACTTATGAAAATAGAAATGATATTGCTCTTTCAAAAGTATATACGAATTATACAGATATTAAAAGAGAATATACAGATGGTACTTCTAAGTATAAAGGAAGTATTAATGAGTATGGTGTAAATACAAATATTGATTATTTAAATAGTACTTCAAATTTAGTTTTAGGGGCTGATTATAAAAAGTTTGAAAATAAAGCAAATATAGATAAAGAGTACAATAATAAAGCTATTTTTATATCAAATACAAATAAATTTTTTGATGATAAAACAATTATAACTGAAGCTTTAAGATATGATAAATATAGTGATTTCGACAATAAAACAACAGGAAAAATTGGTTTAAAGCAATATATAGTTGATGATTTGAATATTAGTACAAACTATGGAACTGGATATAATATTCCAAGTACTTTTCAATTGTATGATGCTTCTAGTGGTAATATAAATTTAAAACCTGAAAAAACAAAAACTTATGATGTTGGAGTTGAATATAAAGGTTTCTCTGTAACTTATTTTAATACAAAAATTGAGGATTTAATTAATTGGATATGGACTGGACCAGGTTCTTATGATGGAATGAATCAAAATGTAGAAGGTAAAAGTAGATTTAAAGGTGTTGAAGTTGCTTATAAAAACTCAATTATAGATGACATCTTCTTAAATCTAAATTACACTAGACTTAGTGCAAAAAATAAAGATGAACAAGAGTTTGGAAGAAGACCAAATGATAAAGTTGGTTTTGGAGTTGATTATTATGGTTTAAAAGATTTCCACTTTAATATAAATGGTGAATATATTGGAGAAAGATATGATTTTAACAATAAGCAAGGTGCAAAAACTGGAAACTACACAATTTGGAATACTTTAGTTGATTATGATATAAATAAAAACTTCTCAACTTATGTAAAACTTGATAATATTTTAAATAAAGATTACCAAATAGTTGATGGTTATGCAACAAGTCAAAGAGCAGCATTTGTTGGATTAAAGGCTAGTTTCTAAGATGAAAAAACTTCTATATTTTCTACTCTTTTTTAATTTTTCTTTTTTAAATATTTTAGGAGCAAATGAGAGGATTATCACTTTAAGCCCAGCAATAAATGAGATAGTTTTTGCTTTGGGTTTAGGGGGAAAAGTTGTAGCAAATACAGATTTTTGCGATTATCCAGATATTTCAAAAAGTGTACAAAAAGTAGGGGGGTATGGAAGTGTTAGTTTGGAAAAAGTCGTAAAACTAAATCCAAATGTATTAATAAATCAAAGTTATGATAAAAAACTAAATTCTGATTTAGAAAAATTGGGCTTTAAAACTTTGGTTTATAAAAGTGATAATATCGAAGATATAAAATATACAATAAAGGATTTAGGAGATATTTTTCAAAAAACACAAGAAGCAAAAAGATTAAATGATGAAATAGATAGTAGTCTAAAATCACTTGAAAATATTATTAAAAATCAAAAGATTTTAATAGTAATTAGCCCTCAAAACACTCTATCAAATCAGATTTTTGTAGCAGGAAATTTTGTATATTTTGAGGATGTTATTAAAAAAAGCCAAAATAAAAATGCTTATCAAAGTAGCATAAAATCTCAACCAGTAATAAATAGTGAAAAAATAATCACTTTAAATCCTGATATTATTGTGCTTTTAGCCCCATTTTTAGAAAATGATAAAATAACTCAAGAAAAATATATAAAAATGTGGGAAAAACTGCCAGTTAGTGCAAGTAAAGAGAAAAATATTTATATAATTGATAAATTATATTCTGGTATTCCAAGTCATAGAGTTAAAAATTTTATAGATGATTTTAGAGGTATTTTAGAAGATGTTAGAGCTAAAAAACTACAATAATTTTATTTTAAAAGATATATCTTTTATTTTAAATCAAGGTGAGAACCTGCTTATTTTAGGGGAAAATGGTGCAGGAAAATCTACTTTAGCAAAAGTTTTATCAAATCTTTTGTCATCTTCAAACCTATTTTTTGAAAATCAAAATGTAAAAAATATAAAAGCTTTAGATAGAGCAAAGTTTATAAACTATATTCCTAGTATTTTTTCGATTTTTGATGAATATATGACAGTTTTTGAGTATTTAAAGTTATCTATTATAGAAGAAAAAAATATAAAAGAACTAGAAGATATTATTTTTTTATTAAAACTTGAAAATCTTAAATTAAGCTCTTGTTCGGTTTTGAGTTCAGGTGAACAGCAGATATTGCTTCTTGCAAGTGCAATTTTACACAGTGCAAAAATTACAATTTTTGATGAATTAACAGCAAATTTGGATTTAAATAGAGTAAAAGATGTTTTTAATATTTTAAAATCTGATTTATTAAAACAAAAAATTATAATTACTCATAACCTTGATTTTGCCTATGCTTTAAAAGATTTTAAAGTGCTATTTTTAGAAAAAGGCTCTTTGAAATTTTTTGGTTCGCATAAAGATTTTTTTACTCAAGAAAATTTAGATAGATTTTATGGAAAAAGTATAAAGCTTTTAAACTCTCATTTGGTACTAGATTTATGAAAATTTTTTTATATCTATTTTCTATTCTTTTAATATTTTTTGCTCCATTTGTAGGAGAGATTTTAATAAATTTTAAAGAGATTTTCTTTTTAGATGATAGTTTAAGTATGGTATTTTGGGATTTAAGAGTTCCTAGAGTTATTTTAGCTTTTTTTGTTGGCTCAATTTTGGCTTTAAGTGGATTAGTTTTTCAAATAGTTTTTAAAAATGAGTTAATTACTCCTTATACTTTAGGAATTGCAAGTGGAACAACTCTTTTTTCTGCTATTTCAATAGTTTTTTTACCATTTATACCTCTATTTTTTTCTAGTATTTTTGGTTCACTAGTTACAATTCTAATTTTGTTTATAATTTCAAGAAAATTAAACTCTAAAAGACTTATAAACTCTACAAACTCAATACTTCTAATAGGAATTGCTTTATCATATTTTTATAGTTCAGCTTTAATGCTTGTATTTTTTATAAGCAACTTACAAGAGAATTATTCAATTGTAAGATTTACCTTAGGTAGCCTTGATACTGTAGGATTTATTCCAACTTTTATAGTTGGAATTACTTCTATTTGTCTTATAATTTTTATTTATAAAATGAAAAATGGTATAAATTTACTTCTTATTTCAAATGATACTGCTTTTTTAAAAGGTTTGAATGTAAATAAAATAATCCTAATACTTCTAATTTTTATAACAATTTGTGTAGGTATTTGTATTAGTTTCACTGGACCAATTGGTTTTGTAGGACTTGTAATTCCTCATATTGTAAAACTAATCTATAAACAAAGTGCAACAAAACTATTTTTCCCAACACTCTTTTTTGGTGGAGTCTTTTTGGTGTTTTGTGATTTGATTTCTAGGGTTTTGCCAACAGCTTCAGCTCTTCCAATAGGAGTAGTTACTGCTTTTATTGGGGCTCCTTTTTTTGTGTATTTGCTCATAAAAAAGAGTAAAAGTTAGTTTGAGATTTATCTTTCTTATAATATAATCCCAAAAAATATTGGAAATCATAAAAAATGAGTGTATTAATTCTTAGTTTAATATCATCCTTACTAGTTGGATTTTATATAAAATATCTAAAAATCAAGACAAAACGAAGCCTTTTTGTCTTGGTTTTTGCAAATTATGTAATGGCTAGTTTTCTTAGCTATTATCTTTTTAATTTATCAATTTCAACTATAAATTTTGCAATTTTTGATTATAAATTAGTGATTTGTGTTGCTATTTTACTTCCAACAATTTTTTATTTTTTACACAAATCTTTAGAGATTTCTGGACTTGCAAAAACAGATATTTTTCAAAGATTATCGTTGATTATTCCTATAATTTTTAGCTTTTTTATATTTAATGAGAATTTTACATATATAAAAGCTTTTGTTATTTTTTTAACTTTTCTTAGTATTTTTTTGATTTTAGGAAAAAAATCAAATAATAAATCAACAAATTTTTTATACTTAATAGCTGTATTTTTAGGATATGGGATTATTGATACTTTATTTAAGTTAATTGCGACAAATAAAGATATAAACTTTGTAGAGTTACTTTTTGTAATTTTTGTTTTATCTTCATTTATTTCACTTTTATATATTTTGATTTTAAAAGGAAAAATAGAGATAAAATATCTGTTATTTGGACTTTTATTGGGAGTTCTAAATTTTTCAAATATCTATTTTTATATCAAAGCACATAAAATATTTGCACAAACTCCAACTTTAGTATTTATTACTATGAATTTGGGAGTAATAGTTGGTGGAGTAATAATTGGTAAATGTTATTTTAAAGAAAATCTTTCAAAATGGTCTATTTATGGAGTTATTCTAGCTATTGTTTGTATACTCTTATTAGCTTTAATTCAGTTAAAAATAATTTAAAAAGAGGTTTAACCTCTTTTTGTGATTTTTCTTTTTTTGTTTGTTTTAGTAGATTTTGAAGATTTTGTTTTATCTTCAATTTGTCTTTTTTTAGAGTTGATTTTTTTCTCTTTTAAAGATTTTGGCTTTGATTGTTTTACTCTTGGTTTTTTTTCTGTTGTCTCAAAACCTTTTAACTCAACTCTTGGAATTTTAAGTATTAATTCTTTTTCAATTTCAGCCATTATTTTATAATCTTTTACACTTAAAAGTGTAATGGCAACTCCATCATTTCCTGCTCTTGCTGTTCTTCCAACTCTATGTGTGAAGTCATTTACAGTTTCAGGTAGAGCAAAATTTATAACACAAGGAAGATTTTCTATATCAATTCCCCTTGCCGCAATATCTGTACAAACTAAAACTCTTAATTCTTTTTCTTTGAATTTTCTTAAAGCTAAAGCCCTACTACTTTGTCTTATATCTCCATGAATACAAGAGGCTTTTAAGTCATCAAGATTTAGATTTTCTACCAAACTATCAGCTTGGGCCTTTTTATTTACAAAAACCAAAGTTTGAGCTATATTTTTGGATCCAATCAAATATGATAAAAGTTCAGCTTTTTTTTCTTCATCTACAAGAACTATTTGATGTTCAATATTTTCAACATGCTCTCTTTGGTTTGTAACTTCAATTACAACAGGGTTATTTAAAAACTCTTTTGCAAGTTTTTTAACCGTTGAGTTTATTGTTGCACTAAACATTGAAATTTGTCTATTTTTTCCTATATTTGGTAGGATTTTTTCAACTTCTTCTAAAAATCCCATATCAAGCATAGTATCAAGCTCATCAATAACAACTTTTTCTACACTAGAAAGGTTTATAGTATTATTTTTTATATGCTCAAGTAATCTTCCTGTTGTTGCAACAGCTATATCAACTCCATTTGTTAATTTTTTTTCTTGTTCTTTACTTGAAATTCCACCAAAAATAGCAACTCTTTTTATATCTAAATATTTTGAGTAATCATCAATTGCATTTACTAATTGTTTTGCCAATTCTCTTGTTGGAACTAAGATTAAGGCTCTTAAAACACTATTTTCATCTTTTTTTTCTATTAAATTTTCTAAAATAGGGAGCAAAAATGCACAACTTTTCCCAGTTCCGCTTTTTGCAACGCCTATAATATCTCTATTTTTTAAAGCTATTGGAATAGCTTTTTCTTGAATAGGAGTTGGAGTTTTATACCCTAAATCATCAATTGCTTTTAAAATATTTTCGTTTAGTTTTAAATTATGAAAAGTTTTTATACGAAATCCTTTGGTTTAAATAAGATTTTATTGTATCAAATTTGAAATTAGATTTGAATTTTAATATAATGACAAAAATTTTATAAGAAAGTTTATTATGCAAGAAGAATTTTTAAAATCAACTATATTATTTTATATATTTTTTGGAATAGTTATAATTTTTATTTATTGGATAATTAAATTAAGAGATGAGACAAAGAAAAAACAAGATTTTCAAAGAGAACTTGAATTAAGTGAAGAGAAATATAGAGAACTTTTTGATATTGCTCCTGTTTTATTAAATGCTTTTGATGAAAATGGAAAAGTTGTATTATGGAATAAAGAGTGTGAAAAGGTTTTTGGTTGGACTTTAGAAGAACTCCAAAAATATGAAAATCCAATTTCTTTATTTTATACAAATGAAGAAATACAAAAAGAGTTACTTGCTTCAAAAATGGAAAAAAATGAGTATAAAGTATTGTATCCAAGAAGAAAAGATGGAAAAATTTTAGTTCTTAAATGGACAAATATTACTCTTCCAAATGGAGATATTATTCATATAGGGCATGATATTACAGAGCAAATAGAAAATGAAGGTTTATTAAAACAAAATGGTTTAACTTTAAGATTTGCAAAAAATAGATTAGAAGAATTAAATAATAGTTTAGAAAAAAGGATTAAAAAAGAGATAGAAAAAAGTACAAAACAACAAGCTCTATTAATGCAACAAAGTAAATTAGTACAAATGGGAGAGATGATACAAAATATTGCTCATCAATGGAGACAACCACTCTCACAAATAAATTCAACTTTGATGCTTTTAGATGCTTATTTAAATGAAAAAAATTGTATGGATGAAAAGATAGAAAAAGGAATATCTCAAATAGAAGATGTTACAAGCTATTTATCTCATACTATAGATGATTTTCAAAACTTTTTTAATCCAAATAAACAAAGAACTCTTTTTAAAATATCAGATGCTATACAAAGAGCATTAAATATTGTACAAGGACATATAAATTTAAAAAATATTGAGATTGTAAATAATATATCAAGTGAATTAGAAATTTATGGACAAAGAGAAGAGTTACAACAAGTTTTATTAGTATTAATAAATAACGCAATAGATGCTTTTGATATGAATAATATAGTAAACTCTAAAATTATTTTTGATATGATTTCTAAAAATAATGAAGTAATAATTATAGTTGAAGATAATGCATTAGGAATAGATGAAAAAATTATTGAAAGAATTTTTGATCCATATTTTACTACAAAATATAAGTCGAAAGGAACAGGAGTCGGGCTTTATTTAGCAAAAATGATTTTACAAAATAGTTTAAATGGAGATTTGAGTGTTGAAAATGGAAAAGAGGGTGCAAAATTTAAAATAAAATTAGGGGTTAAAGAATGAATAAATATACATATAATGTTTTAGTAGTGGAAGATGAAAATCAAGCCAGAGAGAATTTTGTCTCATATTTATCAATGTTTTATGAAAATGTTTTTGAATCAAATGATGGAGAAGAAGCTTTGGAAATATATCGAACAAAAAAAGTTGATATTATTTTGCTTGATATAAATATACCAAAGATTAGTGGTTTAGAAGTAGCTAGGCAAATTAGAGAGAAAGATTTAATGACAAAAATAATAGTTTTAACAGCTCATAGTGAAAAATCTTTTTTACTTGAAGCCATGGGACTTAAACTTACAAAATATTTACTTAAACCTGTAAATAGAAAAGATTTAAAGGAGGCTTTTGAATTAGCCATTAGTGAGTTGAAGAAATTTGAAGTTATTTTAAATGAAGAGATAATATTAAGAGAGTTTTATAGTTACTCTTTTTCTACAAAAATTCTAAAATTTAAAAATCAAGAGATAAATTTAACACAAAAAGAACAATTACTATTTGAATATTTAGTTAAAAATAGAAATAAAATTTGTCTATATGATGAACTTTTAGTTTATACAGATATATCTACTTTAGATGGATTAAAAAATCTTATAAAAAGGCTTAGAAATAAGTTTGAAGATGTTTTAATTTTAAATATCTCTGGTATTGGCTATAAAATAAATTTAAATTGAGATAAAATAGGAACTCTAATATTATTGATAATTTTTTACTCTAAGGTAGTCAAATATATTAAAATTATCGAAAAATATAAATTTAAGCTAAATTTAATAATAAACCCCTTGACAATAGGATAAAAATTTACTATAATTCCCGTCCAATTTGACCAGAGGGTTAAAGAGGATAGAAAAAATTCCGGCATAGCTCAGCGGTAGAGTAGATGACTGTTAATCATTTGGTCCCTGGTTCGATCCCAGGTGCCGGAGCCATTTAAATTTTATTAAAAATTACGATCTTTAAAAGGATAAGTAAGTTTGTAAAGAAGAAGTGAAGTAATCTTTGTAAACCGAATATGTTAAACTTGATATTCAAAAAAAATAAAAAAGAACAAGAAGTAAATTCTTGTCTATAAATTTGAGTGATAATTTTGTAACTAACAATAAATTGAGAAATTTAGAGTAATTATAAAATATGTCAGTTTCAAACACTATAAAAAGATAAAAGATATTTAATTTTTATGTATATAAATACATACTTTAAATATAGAATAAAAAATTTATGGAGAGTTTGATCCTGGCTCAGAGTGAACGCTGGCGGCGTGCTTAACACATGCAAGTCGAACGAGAACGGGCTATAGCTTGCTATAGTTGTCAGCTAAGTGGCGCACGGGTGAGTAATGTATAGGTAATGTGCCTCTTACTAAGGGATAACAAATGGAAACGTTTGCTAATACCTTATACTCCTTATTAACATAAGTTAATAAGGGAAAGATTTATCGGTAAGAGATTGGCCTGTATTGTATCAGTTAGTTGGTGGGGTAATGGCCTACCAAGACAATGACACATAACTGGTTTGAGAGGATGATCAGTCACACTGGAACTGAGACACGGTCCAGACTCCTACGGGAGGCAGCAGTGGGGAATATTGCACAATGGACGAAAGTCTGATGCAGCAACGCCGCGTGGAGGATGACACATTTCGGTGCGTAAACTCCTTTTATATAAGAAGATAATGACGGTATTATATGAATAAGCACCGGCTAACTCCGTGCCAGCAGCCGCGGTAATACGGGGGGTGCAAGCGTTACTCGGAATCACTGGGCGTAAAGAGCATGTAGGCGGATTGATAAGTTTGAAGTGAAATCCTATAGCTTAACTATAGAACTGCTTTGAAAACTGTTAATCTAGAATGTGGGAGAGGTAGATGGAATTTCTGGTGTAGGGGTAAAATCCGTAGAGATCAGAAGGAATACCGATTGCGAAGGCGATCTACTGGAACATTATTGACGCTGAGATGCGAAAGCGTGGGGAGCAAACAGGATTAGATACCCTGGTAGTCCACGCCCTAAACGATGTACACTAGTTGTTGTGAGACTAGATCTTGCAGTAATGCAGTTAACACATTAAGTGTACCGCCTGGGGAGTACGGTCGCAAGATTAAAACTCAAAGGAATAGACGGGGACCCGCACAAGCGGTGGAGCATGTGGTTTAATTCGACGATACACGAAGAACCTTACCTGGACTTGACATAGTAAGAATGATTTAGAGATAGATTAGTGTCTGCTTGCAGAAACTTGCATACAGGTGCTGCACGGCTGTCGTCAGCTCGTGTCGTGAGATGTTGGGTTAAGTCCCGCAACGAGCGCAACCCTCGTCCTTAGTTGCTAACAGTTCGGCTGAGAACTCTAAGGAGACTGCCTACGCAAGTAGGAGGAAGGTGAGGATGACGTCAAGTCATCATGGCCCTTACGTCCAGGGCTACACACGTGCTACAATGGGGTATACAAAGAGCGGCAATACAGTGATGTGGAGCAAATCTTATAAAATACCTCCCAGTTCGGATTGTAGTCTGCAACTCGACTACATGAAGTTGGAATCGCTAGTAATCGTAGATCAGCTATGCTACGGTGAATACGTTCCCGGGTCTTGTACTCACCGCCCGTCACACCATGGGAGTTGAACTCATTCGAAGCGGGGATGCTAAAATAGCTACCTTCCACAGTGGATTCAGCGACTGGGGTGAAGTCGTAACAAGGTAACCGTAGGAGAACCTGCGGTTGGATCACCTCCTTTCAGAGAATAGAATTAAGATTTGTTTCTTAATGATTCAAAAGAGAAAAAAAGAAAATCAAGATAATATATTCGGTTTATAAAGATTATTTGATAAATAGGTGAAATGGGCCTATAGCTCAGCTGGCTAGAGCGCTCGACTGATAATCGTGAGGTCTCAGGTTCAAGTCCTGATAGGCCCACCATTAAATAATCTTAAAAGATTAGAGTGGGGAATTAGCTCAGCTGGGAGAGCGCCTGCTTTGCACGCAGGAGGTCAGCGGTTCGATCCCGCTATTCTCCACCACTAAAGAGAGATTTAATATAAGTTTTATAGAGATATAAGATTTATATTAGAGCTTTAAATAGAAGTTTCTAAAGATATTTAAAAATATAATGTTAAAGTCTTTTAATTTTTTTCGTAAGGTTAAATAGAAATATTTAATTTTAAAACAAAAAAATTTCATATCTAAAATTTAATAGAGATATTAAATTAACTATAGATAACACAACTAGATTATTAGAGTATATAGAGATATATATGTTTAATAAGATAGTAGCCAAAGAATATTATCAAATTTATAAATATAAGAAATTATATTTATAGGCAAGAAAAAAGGAACCTGAATAAAATCGTAAGATTTTTTTAGGCTCCGTATATAAGCTATTAAGGGCTAATGGTGGATGCCTAGACTGTAAGAGGCGAAGAAAGACGTATTAGGCTGCGATAAGCCACGGGGAGCTGCCAAAGAGCTTTGATCCGTGGATTTCTGAATGGGGCAACCCAATATAATGAGAATTATATTACCCTACGGGGAGCAAACCTAGTGAAGTGAAACATCTCAGTAGCTAGAGGAAGAGAAATCAAAAGAGATTCCGTAAGTAGCGGCGAGCGAACGCGGATTAGGACAAACCCAATGCTTGCATTGGGGGTTGTAGGACCATGATATAAGATTAAAGAGGATAGATGAAATACTTGGAAAAGTGTAGCATAGAAGGTGAAACTCCTGTAATTAAAATTCTCAATAACTTTAATGGTATCCTGAGTAGGTCGGAACACGTGATATTTTGACTGAAGCTGGGGGGACCACCCTCCAATCCTAAATACTACTTACAGATCGATAGTGAACAAGTACCGTGAGGGAAAGGTGAAAAGTACTGCAGCGAGCAGAGTGAAATAGAACCTGAAACCATTAGCTTACAATCATTCAGAGCCCTATGATTTATCAGGGTGATGGACTGCCTTTTGCATAATGAGCCTGCGAGTTGTGGTGTCTGGCAAGGTTAAGCCAAGTGCGAAGCCGTAGCGAAAGCGAGTCTTAATAGGGCGACATAGTCAGATGCTGCAGACCCGAAACGAAGTGATCTATCCATGAGCAGGTTGAAGCTGGTGTAAGAGCCAGTGGAGGACCGAACCCGCTGACGTTGAAAAGTCTTGGGATGACTTGTGGATAGGGGTGAAAGGCCAATCAAACTTCGTGATAGCTGGTTCTCTCCGAAATATATTTAGGTATAGCCTTGTGTTGTAGCATATAGGGGTAGAGCACTGAATGGGCTAGGGCTGCTTACCGCGGTACCAAACCCTATCAAACTATGAATACTATATGTGGAATCACAGGAGTCAGGCGGTGGGTGATAAAATCCGTCGTCGAGAGGGGAACAACCCAGACTAACAGCTAAGGTCCCTAAGTTACATCTAAGTGGAAAACGATGTGGAGTTACTGTGACAACCAGGAGGTTGGCTTAGAAGCAGCCATCCTTTAAAGAAAGCGTAACAGCTCACTGGTCTAGTGATTCTGCGCGGAAAATATAACGGGGCTAAGATGTACACCGAAGCTTTAGATTCAATTTTAATTGAGTGGTAGGAGAGCGTTCTATTCAGCGTTGAAGGTATACCGGTAAGGAGTGCTGGAGCGGATAGAAGTGAGCATGCAGGCATGAGTAGCGTTAAAAGGGGTGAGAATCCCCTTCGCCGAAAACCCAAGGTTTCCTACGCGATGCTCGTCATCGTAGGGTTAGTCGGGTCCTAAGTCGAGTCCGAAAGGGGTAGACGATGGCAAATTGGTTAATATTCCAATACCAACATATAAGCGCGATGTGGGGACGCATAGAGTTAATCGAGGTCACGGATGGAAGTGTGGCTCGAAGGATGTAGGTTGTTAAGTAGGCAAATCCGCTTAACGTTAGACCGAGATCTTACAGGCTCTTGACACTCTTCGGAGGAGATGGAGAATCGATGATACTGTCGTGCCAAGAAAAGCCACTAAGTATATTATATGTTGCCCGTACCGTAAACCGACACAGGTGGGTGGGATGAGTATTCTAAGGCGCGTGGAAGAACCCTCTTTAAGGAACTCTGCAAACTAGCACCGTATCTTCGGTATAAGGTGTGCCTACTTTGGTATATGAACTTGCTTCAAAAAGCTAAAGAGGTTGCAACAAAGAGTCCCTCCCGACTGTTTACCAAAAACACAGCACTTTGCTAACACGTAAGTGGATGTATAAGGTGTGACGCCTGCCCGGTGCTCGAAGGTTAATTGATGATGTCAGCTCACGCGAAGCATTTGATCGAAGCCCGAGTAAACGGCGGCCGTAACTATAACGGTCCTAAGGTAGCGAAATTCCTTGTCAGTTAAATACTGACCTGCATGAATGGCGTAACGAGATGGGAGCTGTCTCAAAGAGGGATCCAGTGAAATTGTAGTGGAGGTGAAAATTCCTCCTACCCGCGGAAAGACGGAAAGACCCCGTGCACCTTTACTACAGCTTGACACTGTAGCTTGGATATTCATGTGCAGGATAGGTGGGAGGCTATGATGACTAGACGCCAGTAGAGTCGGAGCCATCCTTGAGATACCACCCTTGAATATTTGAGTTACTAACTGCGAAGAGTTATCCTCTTTCAGGACAATGTCTGGTGGGTAGTTTGACTGGGGCGGTCGCCTCCTAAATAGTAACGGAGGCTTACAAAGGTTAGTTCAAAGCGGTTGGAAATCGCTTGTTGAGTATAATGGCATAAACTAGCTTGACTGTGAGACCAACAAGTCGAACAGAGACGAAAGTCGGTCATAGTGATCCGGTGGTTCTGCGTGGAAGGGCCATCGCTCAAAGGATAAAAGGTACGCCGGGGATAACAGGCTGATCTCCCCCAAGAGCTCACATCGACGGGGAGGTTTGGCACCTCGATGTCGGCTCATCGCATCCTGGGGCTGTAGTCGGTCCCAAGGGTATGGCTGTTCGCCATTTAAAGCGGTACGCGAGCTGGGTTCAGAACGTCGTGAGACAGTTCGGTCCCTATCTTCCGTGGGCGTAGGAAAGTTGAAGAGATTTGTCCCTAGTACGAGAGGACCGGGATGAACCAACCACTGGTGTACCAATTGTTCTGCCAAGAGCATCGTTGGGTAGCCACGTTGGGATGTGATAAGAGCTGAAAGCATCTAAGCTCGAAGCCAACTCTAAGATGAACTTTCCCTGAAGTTCCCAGCAAGACTAGCTGGTTGATAGGCTGGGTGTGTAATGGGTGTAAGCCCTTTAGCTGACCAGTACTAATAGAACGTTTGGCTTATTTTAATCATTTCTTTGGTTTACTATCTTATTAAGCATATTTTACTTATGTTTAATTTGTTGATTTATATGTAGTTATACAAATATGAAAGCATAAAGACTTTAGCATTAGATTCTCAAATATCACAATTTGAGTAGAAAGAGTTAATCCTTTTAGAATTACAATATTCTTTAAGCATTTATACTTTAACTTTTTTTACTCAAATTTGTTGGTGGTTAAAGAGAAGTGGAAATACCCAGTACCATTCCGAACCTGGCAGTCAAGCACTTCATCGCCGATAATACTGCAGGGTCCCCTTGTGGAAACGTAGGTCGCCGCCAGCTCTTTTGAGTTTTTACATACACACAAAAGCTTAGCTCTTTATACTATTATCAGTATATCGTGCTAAGCTTTTTTTACCTACTCCCCTCTCATTCCCTTTCCTTATTTTATTGTTGTTTTTCTCTTTAGTCTGTATTTGCTTTACTTGCCTACTTGTTTCCCCTTTTTTAGCTTTTCAACTTCTTTTATTCTTATCATAACTATTCTTCTCGATCCCTTTATTCTTATGTTTTTAACTTTATTTTTTAGGTTTCTTTTTTCTCTTTTTATATTTTTCTTTTCTTATTTTACATATTATTTAGATTCTCCCATCTTTATTTGGACTTATAAAATCTAAAAAACTATATCTTCTTTTTGAGTTATTAATACATTTCATATATTTTATCTACCTAAATTACTATCTATTCCTTTTTTACTGTAATAGCTATTTTAGTTTCTTATCCTTTTTAGCCACCTCTTTTATTCTTATTTATTTTTCATTTTATTCTTTTATAAATCTTTTATCCCTTTGCGTTAATAGCTTTAATACATTTATTAATTCTTATAAAGTTGAGTTAAATTGAATTTGCTTTTTTATATATTCTTTTATTAAACTTTTATCCCTTCTTATATATCTATTTTAGTCTTTTATATCTTAAAAGCTTTTCCCCCCTCAATTTAACCTATTTGTAGTAAAAGCTTTTGTATAATTAATTTTTAAAATAATTAAGGAATATTTATTGAATAAACTATATTATAGTTATGAAATGTTTAAAAATGATACTTTAAAATTAACCTCTTTATCTAAAGGTTTTAAAGAAGATGCAATTTTAGGTATAGCTAGAGGTGGATTAACTTTATCCCATTTTATGTCACAAGTACTTAATCAAAGAAATCTTTTTACAATAAACACAATCTCTTATGATAGAAAAATACAAAAAGATAGTGTTGAAATTTTTAATATTCCAAATTTGGATGGATTGAAAAAGGTTTTAATAGTTGATGATATTATTGATAGTGGAAAAACATTACAAGAAGTTTTAAAGCTTTTAAAAGAGAAATATCCAAAAGTTGAGTTTAAAATAGCAACTCTTTTTTATAAAGATAAGTCTTTAGTAAAACCAGATTTTAGTATAAATAAAACAGATATTTGGATAGAATTTTTTTGGGAAGTGGATTTAGATATAAAGGATAAATTTTGATAATAGATAATAAAGCTAAGAATTTCTTATCACTTGCTACTTTATTTATGGCAACTGCTATAATGTTAGGGGCTTTTGGGGCTCATGGGCTTAAAAAAATACTTGAACCTGAGATGTTAAAGATATTTCATACAGGTGTAGAGTATCAATTTTATAATACTTTTGGGCTATTTTTTGCAACATTGATTTATATATTGAAAAAAGAGTCAAAAAAAATAAAAGTAAGTCTATATTTAATTGTAATTGGAACTTTAATATTTAGTGTCTCACTATATTTACTTACAATATTAAATATGCCAGTTTTAGGAGCAATTACTCCAATTGGTGGAACTTTACAAATTATTGCTTATTTGTTATTATGTTTTGGAATTTTAAAAGATTAAGGAGAAAGTTATTATGGCAGTAAAAGAACATTCATTGGATATTTCAGCAAAACTTGATATGCAAGAGATGAAAAATGCAGTAATTCAAGCACAAAAAGAGATTGAAAATAGATATGATTTTAAAGGTATTACAAAAGATATTGATCTGAATATTGGGGCTAAAAGTATAACCCTAGTTAGTGCAAGTGATAATAAAATTGATGCAATGCTTGATATTATGATTTCAAAAATGAATAAAAGAGGAATAAGTATAAATTCACTAGAAGAGGTAAAAAAAGAGGATAGTAGTGGAGGAAATAGAAAATATACTTATAAAATAATTGATAGTATTGAAAAAAATGAAGCAAAAAGAATTCAAACAGAGATAAAAAACTTAAAACTAAAAGTAAGTGCAGTAAATCAAGGTGATACTATAAGAATAACTGGAAAAAATATTGATGATTTACAAATAATAATGAAACATTTACGAACTTTGGATTTAAAAGCACCATTAGTATTTGATAATTTTAAATAATGAAACTTCTACTTCTTGAAGATGATATTGCTTTAAGTGATATTTTAAATGATTTTTTAAGTGATAATGGCTTTAATGTAACTTTATGTGAAAATGGTCAAGATGCTTTAGAAAATCTTATAGAAAATAGATTTGATTTAGCAATTTTAGATATTAATACTCCAAGTTTATCAGGACTTGAAGTATTAATAGAACTCCGAAATAGATATAAAAATAATATTCCAATTATCATAATAACTGCATATCAAGATATAAATAACTTAAAAAAAGCATTTGAAAATAGGGCTGATGATTATATTAGAAAACCTTTTGACCTTGAAGAGTTAAATATTAGAATTTCTAAATTAAAAAGAGAATTTTTACTTCAAGAAGATAGTGTTATTTTAGATAATACTCTTATTTTTAAACCAGAGCTTTCTCAAATAATCAAAGATGGTAAGATAATACATATTGCACAAAAAGAGAGAGATATTTTAAGATATTTTATAAACCATAAAGGGCGAGTTATTTCAAATGAAGAGTTGTTTTCAAATATTTGGACTTATGATGAAGTTCCTAGTGATGCTACAATTAGAGTATATATAAAGAGTTTAAGAGAAATAATTGGAAAGAATAGAATAGTTACAATAAGAGGGGTCGGTTATAAATTTGAATAAAGAAGAGAAAAAAGCTCTTTTTGGGTTTTTAGCTATTTATATAATTTCTACTATTTTTTTATTAAGTATAATTTTATATATTTATTATACAAATGAGATTAAATCTTTGAAAAATAGTTGTAGTATGGAACTTTATAACTCTTCCATGCAGATAAAGAGTGGAATTGTTGATAAATATATGAAAAATGAAAAATTTAATCCTTCAAAATTAGAAAATATAGATGTAAAATATGCATTATTTGATAAGGATAAGAATATTGTTTTTTCATATTTAGATGAAGAATTTAATATAGATTTTTCTAAAAAAAGTTTTTCAAACTTAAAATATAACTATTTTATAACAACTATAAATGAAGATGAAATAGGAATAAAATATATAGTTATGGAGAGTTGTCAAGAGTATAATAACATTAAAAATTTAAAATATATTATTTTTATAGTTCTATTTTTATCAATTATATTTATAGCCTTTGTTGGTTATTTATTATCTTTAATACTTTTAAAACCTATAAAAAAAAGAGTTTTGGATATGGACAAATTTATAAAAGATTCAGCACATGAGTTAAATACTCCAATAACAGTTCTTTTAAGTTCTGTTTCTATGTTAAAGAGTGGAAAAAATAGTGATAAAATGATGAAATATATTTTAAGTAGTTCAAAACAAATTTCACAAATATATAATGATATTCAATTTGCAACTTTTAATGAGTTTAAAAATAACCATATTGTAGAGTTTGATTTAAAAGATTTATTGATTGAAAGTATAGATTTTTTTGCTGATATTGCAATTTTAAAGAATATAGAGATAACTCAAAGTCTTAGTAGTTGTATTGTAAAAATGGATAGAACAAAAGCTCAAAGAGTTGTAAATAATATTATTTCAAATGCCATAAAATATAGTAAAAAAGAGTCTAAAATAAATATTTTTTTGCAAAATTCTATTTTAATAGTTGAGGATTTTGGTATAGGTATAAAAGAAGAAGATGTAAAAGAGATTTTTGAACGATATAAGAGGGGTGAAAATAGTGAAGGTGGTTTTGGAATAGGGCTTGATATTGTTAAAAGTATTTCTCAAGAGTATGGTTTGACTTTAAATTTAGAGTCAAAAAAAGATGTTGGAAGTAAGTTTTTTGTGGATTTTTCAAATGTTTGTAAATAGCTTGAAAAAATTACCTTAATAAACTTTTTGTTAGAATATAGAAAAATATAAGAAAATAGATGATAAATATAATAGAAAATTTAGAAATTTGTGAATTAAAAGAGACAAATTATATAAAACCAATAAAGGTTAAATTTACTCAAAATGGTGTTAGAAAAACTTGGGAAGCTGTAAGAAGTCATGATAGTGTATCAATTTTGCTTTATCATACACAAAAAAAAGCTTTTTTACTTGTAAAACAGTTTAGAATACCTGTTTATTTAAATGATGAAAATATTAAATTTACCTTTGAACTTTGTGCAGGGCTTGTTGATAAAGATAAAACTATTGAAGAGATAGCTATTGAAGAGATTGATGAAGAGTGTGGATATAAGGTTGATTTACAAGATCTAAAAAAAATCACATCATTTTTTACAAATGTTGGAATTAGTGGAGCAAAACAGTATTTGTTTTTTGCTACTATTGATGAAAGCCAAAAAATTCATAGTGGTGGTGGAGTAAATGATGAGCAAATTGAGTTGTTTTTTCTTGATACAAATAGTGTTGATGAGTTTATTTTTGATGAGACAAAGGCAAAGACGCCAGGATTAATTTTCTCTCTTTATTGGTTTTTAAAAAATAGAGATAATTTAGGTTTGTAACATGAAAAAATATTTTATAATTTTAATAATATCTCTAAGTTTATTTGCTGAAGAAAATATAAATCCAGAAGAACTAGATATAAATAACTCATTTATTACTAAATATGAGTATGGAAAAATGTTATTTAATAATCCAAGAGGAATTGGTTGTAATAATTGTCATGGTGATGATGCTAGAGGGAAAAAAATAGTTGAATTTAAACATATAATAAATGAACATACAACAAATAATAAAAAAGAGTTTAATTGTAGTTTGGTTGCCCCTGATATAAAATATGTTGAATATGATATCTTTTCAAAAAAAATAAACTCTAAAAAGAATGAAAATTTAAAATTTGAAAAAGAGCAGGTTTGTGATAAGCTTATTTATCAAGCAAATGTTATGCCTACATATTTTTTGGTTGAAGATGAGATAGAGGCTATTTATTACTATATTCAAAATATGAAAACTAAAAAATAGTTATCTTGAAAAAGCAACACCTATTCCTACATTTGTAAGCTCTCTATCATAATCAATTAAACTTTGTCCATATCCATGAAAAATTTGAAAAAGCCCATAACTATTTTTTGATGCCATAAATTCTGGAAGGGGGAAAGTCCAGTTAAATTCAGCAGCACCTTTATTTGTTTTATCAAATCTTAGGTTATTTCTTAAAAGTAATTCAAAAGTGTGTTGTTTATAGGCATATAAAAAATTTAAGTCACCATATCCATAATATCTAGTAAAATGAGGATTATCATCATCTTTACTTGATTCAGGAATTCTGTACCAAACTCTAGGAACTACAAAGAGATTTGCTAATTGAAAATAACCTTCTAAATATACTCTATTTAATGATCTACTTAACTCATCTTTTTTACCATTTGAAGAGTGCATAAATGAAGCTTTTAGAAGTTTAAAATGGTCATTGTCTTTAACAGGCATTTGAATAAAGATTTCAGGTTCATAATTTGTCTCTCTAAATGGAGATGAGTGTTTTGTAGTTTGCCAAAATGATTTTTGAGTATATCCTATACTAACTGTTTCATCTAGTCCTAAAAAATTCTCAGCTAAAGGTTTTTCTATACTTATTTGAAAAGAGGTTTCTAAATTATGTCTATCTTCTATATTATTAAATGTATAAGTTGTTGGAAGAATATAGTTTTTTTTGTAAGGATATATTCCAAAATCTTTTGTTACAAGTTGTTCTAAATTCTTTTCTGTTTCATTATCATCAACATTATCTATATGTCTTTCAAAAAATGCTCTTTTTAAATTAGTTTCTTTTCCTTTTTCTTGTGAAGTTTTATTTATTTCATTTAAATATTTTTCTTCTTTATTGTTATTTATAGTTGCAGCTTTTTTGTATAAAAGCATAGCTTCTTTAAAATTACCTTCATTCTCTAATTTTTGGGCTTCAAGAAGTATTTGTTCAGTTGAAGCAAAGCAAAAAGTACAAGCTAAAATTGATAAAAATTTTTTCATTTATAAAATAGTTCCATAAAATTTTTTGTCAATCTTATCTAAAAATTGGTTTATACTTTATAAAAGCCTCAAAGTGATATACTTTTGCCTGATTTTTATAAAAAAGGTAAGAAATGTTAGTTGCTCCATCTATTTTATCGGCTGATTTTGGGAATTTAGAAAGAGATATAAAAGCTATTTGTGATGCTGGTTGTGATTTGGTCCATGTTGATGTTATGGATGGTCATTTTGTACCAAATCTTACTATTGGACCAGTTGTTGTTGAACCTGTAAGTAAGGCTAGTACAAAACCACTTGATATTCATTTGATGGTAGAAAATAACAACTTTTTTGTTGATTTATTTGCTCCTCTTAAACCTAAATATTTATCTTTTCATTTAGAGAGTGAAAAACATCCTCATAGACTTATTCAAAAAATTAGAAGTTTAGAAATATCTCCAGCAATTACACTAAACCCACATACAAAAGTTGAAGATATAGAGTATTTACTACAAGATTTAGATATGGTTTTATTGATGTCTGTAAACCCTGGATTTGGTGGGCAGAAATTTATTCCAACAGTTATTGAAAGAGTGAAAAAATTAAAAGAGCTTATAAATAAAAGAAATCCAAACTGTTTAATTGAAGTTGATGGTGGAGTGAGTGATAAAAATATAAAAGAGTTAAAAGATGCAGGAGTTGATATTGTTGTTGCAGGTAGTTATGTTTTTGGAAGTGGCGATTATAAAAAAGCAATAGATAGTTTAAAGGTTTAATTTTGAGAGTAAAAATTTGTGGAATTACAAATTTACAAGATGCACTAGATGCTGTAAATGCCGGTGCAAGTGCTTTAGGATTTGTTTTTTATAAACCATCTCCTAGATATATAAACCCTATTGAAGCTTTAAAAATAGTTGAAAATTTACCACCCTTTGTACAAACTGTAGCTCTTTTTGTAAATGAAACAACAGAGTTTATAAATGAAATTTGTCAAAAAACAAAAATGCAATTGGCTCAGATAATTGATGATGAAAATATAGTTGATTTTTCTAAATTGAATATAAAATATTTAAAAGTATTAAGAGTAAAAAATAAAGAGAGTTTAGAAAATTTAAAAGATGAATACTATTTGATAGACGCTTTTGTAGAGGAGTTTGGTGGAGCTGGAAAAAGAGTAGCTTTGGAGTGGTTTAATGATATGGATTGCTATAAGTATATTCTTGCAGGTGGATTAAGTTGTGAAAATTTAAAAGAGTTAAAGGGATATGGTTTTTTTGGAGTTGATGTAAGTAGTGCAGTTGAGAAAGAAAAAGGTAAAAAAGATAAGCAAAAAATGATAGATTTTGTGAAAGTAGCTCATGAAATCGCCTAAAAGAAGATATGTATTAAAACCTAAACCAACATTTTTAGATATTTTAAGAAGATTAAAAAAAGAGCCTATAGAGTTTAATGAATTTTTAAAGCTTTTAGAACAAATTAGTGATAAATTTTATGAAAATAGTGAATTGGAGTTTGAACTACTTTTGATAAATGGTTTGCCCTTAGATATTAAAAATAATTTTGTATATTTAAAGACAACACAAAATATTTTAAGTGAGCAAGGATTTTGTTTTGTTGATATAGAAACTAATGGTGGAAGTCCTAAAAAAGGTTATCAGATTATAGAATTGGGAGCTGTAAAATATAAAAATGGGCAAATAATTGATAAATTTGACTCTTTAGTTTTTGCAAAAGAGATACCACCATATATTCAAGAAGTTACAAATATAACTTTAAAAATGTTAGAAACGGCTCCAAGACTTGAAAAAGTTCTAAAAGATTTTAAAGAGTTTTTAGGTGATGATGTTTTTGTGGCTCATGATATAAAATTTGATTATACCTTTGTCTCTGATAGCTTTGAAAAATATAATTTAGGAAAACTTTTAAATAGAAAAATCTGTACTATTGATTTAGCAAGAAGAACAATTCCCTCTTCTAAATATGGACTTAGTACATTAAAAGAGCTTTTAAATATAGATGTTGAAAATCATCATAGAGCATATTATGATGCTCTTACTACAAAAATTATTTTTGAAAATTGTCTAAAAAATATTGATTTAGAAAAGATAAAATCTACTGAAGATTTAATAGCTTTTTCAAAATCAAATAATATTATAAAATCAAATATCTAATATTTTAGGATATTTAAAGAACTCTAATTTCCCACTATTTTCTTCTATTTCACTCCATAGATTAATATCAAAATTTATTTTTAAAATACCGCTTGTTGAGATATTTTCTTTAAAGTTACCTATTAAATAGTTAGTTAAATCATTTAAACCAGGGTTGTGTCCAAAGAGAAAAACTATATTCTTATTTTCATTTATATTTTTAATAACTTTTAAAAGATTAGTATATGGTGCTTCATAAATTGATTCTTCAAAAATTATATTATCATCTTTTGATTTTTCTAAATCAAACTCTTTTAAAAAAAAGTCTAGTGTTAATTTTGTTCTTTTTGAAGGAGATGAGATAATTAAATCAGGACTATTTACTATCATTTTTCTTAAAAATTTTGCCATTTTGGGTGCATCATTTTTGCCTCTTTTATTTAGTGGTCTATCAAAATCATTTAAAGAGGTATCTTTCCAAGAAGATTTTGCATGTCTAATTAAAACTAATTCTTTCATATTATAAAGTATCCTTATTTTTAAATATAATAAAAACTTATTTTTTATCAATTAATTCTTAAAAATTATATTGCTATAATCACTTTTTAGGATTTAATTTTGCCTTTAAATTTTTTGGAAGATGTGCAAAGACCATTGTGCTATTTTTTATAAAAGAGTTATTTTTAAAAATAGCTATTTCTAGACTCATCTTTTCAAAATTAAAACTTAAGAGCTTTATGGTCTCATCTTTTTGTATAAATTCAAGATTAGAGTCTCTTAAATCTATTAATTTTTTCTTTGCCAAAATTAAATCCTAAAATATATTTCGATAATTTTACTAAAATAGGATTAAAAGTATGAATGAAGAGAGTATAAAAGCAATTCCCTCAAATAGATTGCAATATTTTCCAATTATGATGTTTGCTACAATTATGGGTCTAGGGGGTTTAACTTTAGTTTTTGAAAGATTAAACCATTTTTTTTATTTTCCTAGTCTTTTTGCTACAGGTTTAATAACTATTACAACTATTATGTTTTTTCTAATATGTCTGACTTATTTATTTAAAATAATAAAATATATAGATGAAGTAAAAAAAGAGTTAAAACATCCAATAAGAATTAATTTTTTTGCAGCAAGTTCTATATCAATGCTTATTTTATCAGCTGCTTATAAAGAGTATAGTATAGAAACTTCTTTGGTATTTTTCTATTGTGGGGCTATTTTACATCTATTTTTAACATATTATACTATTCGATTTTGGATAAATAATAATTTAGAAATAGTACACTCAAATCCAGCTTGGTTTATTCCTATTGTTGGAAATTTGATAGTTCCTATTGCTGGAGTTGGTTTTTGGGATAACTCAATTTTAATCTTCTATTTCTCTATAGGAATGTTTTTTTGGATAATACTATTTTCAATTATTTTAAATAGAGTTATTTTTCATAATCCATTTGCACCAAAATTTATGCCAACAATGTTTATTTTAATAGCACCACCTGCTATAGGGTTTATCTCTTATATAAAATTAACAGGAAATTTAGACTTTTTTGCTCAAATTTTATTTAGCTTAGCTCTATTTTTTACTATACTTGTAGCTTTTATGTATAAAAATTTTGTAAAAATTAAATTTTTTATCTCTTGGTGGGCATTTACCTTTCCTATGGCAGCAGTAACTTTAAGTTCAATATTAATGTATGAACTTACAAAAAAAGATTTTTATATTTATTTGTCTTATATTTTAGCAACAATTACAACTTTAATTGTGCTTTTAGTTGCAATTGCTACTATAAAACATATGTTTAAAAAAGAGATTTGTATTATGGAATAGGGTATAATGGATTCTTTAAATATTTGAAAAGGATTTTTATTTATGGAATTTAGATATATTGGAAAAAGTGGACTTAGAGTTAGTTCTATTTGTATGGGTACTATGACTTTTGGAAGTACAACAGATGAAAAAGAGGCTTTTAAAATACTTGATTGTGCTTATGATAGAGGAATAAATTTTTATGATACAGCAGAACTTTATCCAGTAAGTCCCAAAAAAGAGACATTTGGATTAACTGAAAAAATAGTAGCAAAATGGCTCAAAACAAAACCTAGAGACTCTATTATATTAGCTACAAAAATAGCAGGAGCTGCATCTGGATGGTTTGTACCACCAGTAAGACATGGTTTAACTGCAATTGATAGTTTTCATATAAAAAAAGCAATAGAAGGAAGTTTAAAAAGGCTTGAAACTGATTATATAGATTTGTACCAAATGCATTGGCCAGATACTATTGTACCAATAGAAGAGAGTTTAAAAGCTTTTGATGAGTTAGTTCGTGAAGGAAAAGTTCGATATATTGGAACTTCAAATGATAGTACTTATGGGCTTACAAAAGCAAATGAGATATCAAAAAACAGAAATTTTGCAAGATTTGAATCTATTCAAAATAATTTCTCACTTTTAAATCCAAGATTTCATGATGAGCTAGCAAATGTTTGTAGAAGAGAGAATATTTCACTTCTTCCATACTCTCCTATGGCTGGTGGAGTCTTAAGTGGAAAGTATAATGGTGATTTTATAGCACCAGATGTAAGGTTTGCCGTATATTTAAAAGATAAAAATAAAAGAGTTCAAGCAATGGCACATAGATTTGTAAACTCAAAAACATTAAAAGCTACAAGTAGATATTTAGATTTATCAAAAGAGTATCAAGTTTCACCAGTAACTTTAGCTATTGCTTACTCTAAACATTTTGATTTTATAGCTTCTACAATAATTGGAGCTAGAAAATTAGAACAATTAGAAGATAGTTTTAAAGCTTTTGATTTTAAAATTTCTGAAGAATTACTTAAAAAAATAGAGGAAATTCAAAAAGATATTTTGTATCCTATGGGGTGATGAATTATAGTTAAATTTTTTTAACTATAATTAGCTATTACAAGCAACAAATTATTTTTAGATTTATATTCATTTCCCACAAAGTTAATCTCTCTTTATTTAACCCTAAATCTTTTGTAATACTTGAAATCAATCTATCCTTATTATTGATATAAATATCAAATTCTCAACTATATTTTAAAATAATATTTTATAATCCTTATTATCTTTAATTAAGTATCTTGTAATTGGTAATATATTAAAATACTTTTGATTATAGACAATAAAAATAATTTTATAGTATGACAAATTATCAACAACTATTGAATCTTTAGCCGAAGAGTTTGGAGTATCAACAAGAATAATGGAGCAAGATTTTACAAGATTATTTTATTTAGCAATGAAAAAAGTGCAGAAATATTACTCTTAAAAAGAGTATGTTTTGGAAAAACTAAATTTTGATGATATAAAAAACTTTACAATTTTTAGTGGTATAAAATCACTATTTCCAAGTTTGGCAAAACAGTTTTTATCAGAGATTTTAAATGATAAAATAAATGAATATAAAAGAGAACAGGTTATAAAAAATATAATTTATAGGTTAAAAATAAAATTAGCAAAAAATACAATACGTAATATACAAGGTATTGGATATATTTTAAAGTATGGCTTATGATGATAAAAGTTATATTCTTTTTGTTATTTTTATCTTCAAATCTTTTTCCAAATAGTCTTGATGTATCGAATTTAAATGGTGTAAATGTTACGAATAATATCTATTTTATAAATGATAAAAATAATATCTATTCATATAAGGATATAGACTCAAAAGCAGATTTAGAAACACTTAAAATTATGCATATTGGAGCTGCAAAAGGACCATTCTGGACAAAATTAACATTGGTTAATAATTCAGATAAAATTGAAAATATAACTTTATATAACCCCTTATCTGGTATGAATAAAATTGATGTTTATATACTTAAAAATAATTATTTATTAAATACTTTTTACTTAGGAGATTTAAGAGGTCAAGATAAAAGAGAAAGTTTGAGTAGTTATTCAAATGTTAATTTAACACTAAATCCAAAAGATGAAATTACTATAATTTCTAAAATAGAAAATTTTTATGTTTATAATATTGGTTGGAATATATTAAAAACTTCTGAATATTTTAAAATGGATAGTAGTAAAACCTATTTTGCTGGGTTATTAGGAGGAATAATTCTTCTATTTTGTATTTATAATATCATAAATTTTATTTTATACAAAAATAAATCTTATCTCATTATTTGTGGAATTGCTTTTTCTTTAGGGGCTTATCAATATGGATTTCATGGGATTATCTATTTTCTTGATATAAATATAAATTTAGAACTTATCACTGCAATAACTTGGAATGCTCCTTCTTTTGGTGGAATATTTTTACTTTTATTTGTTTATTACTTTTTTGAACAAAAAAGTAAGTATAAAAAAGCTTCTTATGCTACTATATTTTTTATTATCTGTTATATTGTGTTAATAATATTTACTATTTATGCTCAATTTTTTAATGAAGATTATTTTGAATATACACAATTTATTACAGTGGTTATATTAGTAAGTACTTTATATCTATTCTTATTTGGTTTATATGCTCTTTTAAAAAAAGAGATAGGTTCAGTCTATTATTTTATAAGAGAAGGAACACTTTTTCTGATAATATTTCTTCATACTTTAGGATTATTTAATTTTATACCTTATGAAAATATTCTAAAATTCTCAATACCATTTGCATATATGATTGATTTATTATTATTAGTTATTGCATTATATTTAAAAAATAAAAAAGAGCAGGAAATTTTAAAAAAATCTCAACTTATGTTGATGGAACAATCAAGATTTAACTCTATTGGACAAGCAATAGGTCATATTTCTCATCAATGGAAAACTCCACTCACTAGTGTAGGTACATCTTTAACTTTACTTGAAGTAATTTACAACCATGATTCAAAAAAGTTGATTTCAACTTTTGAAAAACATTTACCATTAATGACAAAATCAATAAATTTGATGAAAAAGTCAATTGATGAATTTTCTAATTTTTATCAAACAAAATTAGAAAAAGAAGATTTCTTACTACTAGAGACTATTTCAAATATTATAGAAATTTTGAGTTCTAAAATAATTTTGAGAAAAGTAAATATTGAATATAAAATAGAAGAGAATTTAAAAGTACATAGTTATGAACACATTATTTCAAATATTTTTTTAGTTTTAATAAATAATTCTTTAGATGCTTTTAAAGCAGAAAATAATAATTGTATAAAAATTTGTGTAAAAAATATAAATCAAAAATTAGTAATAACTTATGAAGACAATGCAGGTGGAATAACAATCAAACCTATTGAAGCAGTTTTTGATTATTTTGTCTCATCAAAACAAGATAGTAAAAGCTCAGGTATAGGTCTTGCTGTTGTTAAACTTTTGATTAATGAGAAATTAAATGGAACAATTAGTGTTAAAAACACAGATAAAGGTGCCTTGTTTAAGATAATTATTTAAAAACTAAAATTTTATTAATAATATTAAAAAAAGACTCCTTTAAAGTGTGATAAAAAATGATTTTTCTCATAAATGAAACTTCTTTGAGATTTATTATTAATAAAATAATACAAAGATAAATTTTTAAAGAGTAAGAAATGTATAAAAATGTAATACCATTAATAACTGCACATTTAATATCTTTATCAAACATTCAAAAATTAAGAGGAAAATAATAATGAAAAAAATAGCACTTTCTTTAATAATCCCAGCGATGCTGACATTAAATGCAGCAACTCTATTACAAAATGAATTGAGTTCTTTTGTATCTCAAAAATATAAAGTAGATTACGACACTCAAACTCAAGAAAATAAAGATAAATTAAAAAAAGAGTATGAAGATACAATTAGATTAGTGGCTTTAATTTCTAATGATGTAAAAAATGATACAGATTATAAAGCAGCTTATAAAGCAGCAAAAAATTTAATAGCTGTAAATGTATGGTCTCAAAAATATATGCAAAATTTAAAAATAAGTGATGAAGTATTAAAAGAGTTATATAATAAAGAAAAACCTAAAACAGTTCCAACTTATAATCTTTATAATATTTTTATAACAGATAAAGAAAAAGCTGAAAATTTATTTGATACTATAGAAAAACTTCCTAAAACTGAAAGATTAAATGAATTTAAAAAACAAGTAAAAATTAATTCTCAAGATTTTATTTCTAATAAAAAAGATGGAAATATAGGTTGGATAGAAATACAAAAATTAGATAAAAATATTCAAGAAAAAATAAAAGATAAAAATACAAATGATATATTAATAGCTCCTTTAGAAAATATTGGATGGCAAATATTATTAATAGCTGATTATAAACCTGCAAAAGAAGTGAGTTTTAAAGAATCTAAAGAGTTTTTAACTAAATTGGCAAAACAACAAGAATTAAGAAAAAAGGTTGATAGTTTATTAAAATAGGGAGGGTAAAGTGGAATTTGTTTCAGGATTGTGTTTAGATATTAATAGTACACATATAATTTTGGAAATAGCCCAGAAAAAGGGCTATTTGACAAATGAAGATTTTATAAATAAATATGTTAATTTTAAATTTAATGCAAAAGATAGAATTTTTGAGTTTTATGCTTTAGATTTAAATAATTGTATGAATCTTGAAATGGATAAATTTATTGAATGTTATACGGAGTTTCTAAAAAAATAATTTTCTACTAATATTACAAAATATAAAATTCTTAATCTCCTTGCTCTTATAATCACCAAATAAATTAAAAATGGGACTTTTTTGTGACTTCTAATGAGTAAAATAACTAAAATTATTAGAAGGATTATTATGAATTCATTTAGAATTAAAGATTTAAGATTTAGAATTTTGAAGGGTGGGAAAATAGGACTTGCAGCATCCTTAATGATGTTTGGAGTAATGTTTCAATCAACTTTGAGTGCAAATACAGTGACTTATGATGGTAATGGAAATACTGGTATTTTTGTTGGGAATATTTATGGTAATTACTCTTCTTTAACTAATGCAACAGCTAATTCACAAACAAATTTAACAGTAGGTAACTCAACTGATACAACAGTATTTACAAATTACTATACAGAAGGAGGAGCTGGTTCAGGTGGAGGAGCTGGACTAGGAGGAGTATTCTTTGTAGATAAGGGTTCAACATTGACTTTAAATAATACTGTATTTAAATTTAATACTTCAAAAGGTGGAGAGGGAGGATCTTTACCTGCCCAAGTTATAGAAGATACAACTATAAATATAAATCAACTTAGTTTGGGATTAACTGGATTTGAACAATTATCAATTACTCCAACTTTAACTTATAGCAATGGTAAGTACTCTTTTGATACTATAAAAATAGCTACAGGAACAACATTACTAAATGAAGGTTCAAGTATTACATTTTCTGAATTAGATAATACTAGTAGAAAGATATCTTCAGTTGATAAATCATCTGTAACTTTAGCTGATAAAATAAGCATAAATGCTTCAGATATTAAAACAATAACTACTAATGTAACTACAAATACAGGTTTCTCAGTAGATGGGAAGAGTGTAACTTTGAATTATAATTATACAGATTCTTCAAATCCAACTATTACATATGTTGATACAGCTTTAGTAAATCAAGTTAAAGATAATATCACTTATGGTGGACAAATTTCATTTAGAGATACTAATGGAAATATCTCTACAAAAACAATATCAAAAGTTGATTATAATACTGATGGAAGTATAAAATCATTTGAATTAGATAGTGATATTGGTAGTTTTACAGTTAATGCTACTACATCACTAGATGTTATTCCAGTTTCAAAATTTCAAACAAAACCTTATGAAATAGCTGGTAATACAATTATAGTTACTGGAGCTACGAGAGGTTTTAAAGCTGGAATGATTCTTTATGATGAAAAAGGAGATTCAACAGGTGCAAAAATTACAGCTGTTTCAGAGCAAAATGGAGTTTATACTCTAACTGTAGATAATACAACTTCTAAATTGACAAGTGCTACATCAATTACAGGGAAAAGTTCTCCTTTTATATCAGATACACAAATTAAACTATCAGCTCCGAATCCTGATTTAGTTGGAGCAAGTTCTATAAATATAAATGGAACAGATTATGGTATTTCTAATTATAATAAGGAAACAGGTGTTATTACCTTGTCTAATGCTATTGATTCTGCATCAAAAAGTAAAGTTGAAGATGATGGTGAGTTATTAACATTAAAAGTTAATACGGTTTCTCTTTCAGGTAACTCTATAACTTTATTAGATAAAGGTCAAAATTTTTCAACTGGTATGCTAATTGAAGGTACGGATTTAACTATTGAAGAGGTTTCATCATCAAATGGAAAAATTACTCTAAAACTTTCTGGCTCTACAGATTCATTATCAAGTGACTCAAAAATTTTTGTTGTTGATACATTAGAAACAGGTGGTTCTATGAATAATTTGGCTTCAAAAGGAACATTAGGAGCTAATGGGAAAAATGGAATAGATGCAAATTATTATTCTTCATTTTTTAATGAAGGGGAAGGAAAAGAGGGAACAAGAGGATATGCTGCTAAAGATGGTGATGGAGCAGCTGGAGGAAAAGGAGGGAATGGAGGAAACGGCTCTGATGGATTAGCTGTAAATCCACAACTTATGACTGAACTTTGGGGAGCAACGGGAGACTTTCAGGAAGCTGTTAATGATTTAGCAGTGGCTTTTGTTCCTGAAGGAGCACCTATTCCTATGCCAGAAATTGCAGATATCCCTGGTGCTATAATTAATGTTACTACAGCAAGTATTGATTTAGCAACAGCAATAGCAAATACAGTATTTTGGGCAAAAAATCTGAATGCTGGTCTTGCAGGAATGGGAGGAGAAGGAGGAGCTGGTGGAAAAGGAGGAGCTGGTGATGAATTCTTTGGTGGAGGAGCTGGTGGAACTGGTGGAAATGGTGGAGAAGGTGCTTTAGACCATACTGATGGAGGAAATGGTGGAGAAGGAGGAGCTGGTGGTGATGCTGGATTTGGAGCTGGAGGAGGAGCTGGAGGAGCTGGTGGAATAGCTGGTTCAACAGGTGGAGCTGAAGATGGTGAAGCCGGAGATGGTGGAAAGGCTGGATTTGGTGGAGGATCTGGTAGTGATGGAGATGGACTATATGGAAATGGTGGTTCTGGATTTGGTGGAGCTGTTTTTGTTAGAAAAGGTGCTACATTAAATATTACTGGTAATACTTTATTTGAAGAAAATAGTGTTATGGCAGGGTCAAGTAATAATGGTGGTTCAGCAGGAGAAAGTGCTGGAACAGCACTTTTTATTATGAAAGGATCTATGGTTAATTTAATGCCAGGAAAAGGGAATACTATTATTTTCAATGACACGATAGCTGATGATAGTGCATCAAGTTATGGTGGTGCATCTTATGCTTCTGGAGCTGGAGCTGATATATATATTAAAGGTAATGGTGGATTAGTAGAATTTAATGGGGAAAATACATATTCAGGGAAAACATATTTACAGGGTGCTACATTAAGTGCTACATTAGGTATAGGGATAAATGATAATTCTAAAATTGTTTTTAATGGAGCAGGTACATCATCTGTAACAAGTCCAACTGTATATGCAGATAATTTAAATTTAGGAACAGTTGGAACTTTATTACTTTCTGAAGATTTAACAAGTAAAAGAGTAGGAAAAAGAGCTATAGATGTTTCATGGGAAGGTTCAGGAGGTATTGCTTCTGGAGTTGAAGATGGTATAGTAGTTAATTTTGGTCAAATAACTCCATCTAATGGACAATCATTGGTATGGGGAAGTAATGGTTTCTTTGAATCAGGAGCTTCTGATAAAGTTTTAACTTTTGGATCTGAACACTCTTTAGGTTCTGTTGATTTTCAAAATGGTGTAAATATTGGTTCAAATATTGCAAGAGTTGCTGTTTATAATACAAACTTAGAAGATAATCTTGGTTCAAGTAGTGCTATTTTATCTGGTAATTGGATTGGAAATGAGCTACTTGTAGGAGCTGATAATTATGATGGTAATTTGATATTAACAGGAACTAATAAATTAAATAAGTTAACTATTTTAGATGGAACTACAGCTACATCAGGAAGTGGAAAAATTAGTGATAGTAGTTCAAAAACTGTTGTTAAAATGTATGCTGGAAAATTAATTTTATCAAATTCTGAAACTTTAGATAGTATCTCAATTAATCAAGGTGCTTTATTTGTTAGTAATAAAGATTTAAGTGTAGATAATACAATAACAAATGATGGGCAACTTGTAGTAAATACAGGAACTTTTGAAAAAGATATTACAAATAATGGACAATTTGCAAATGGTGGAAATATTATAGTAAATGCAGATATTATAAATGATAGTATTATCGATTCAACTACTACATTATGGAATCAAATAGGAACAATTTCTGCTTACAATATAAAAAATAATGGTACTTGGCAACAACAAGATAATATAACTTTAACTTCTAGATTAACAAATGATGGAATTTGGTATTCTGGTCAACAACAAATTATGAATAGAGTAGCTAGTTTTGTAAATTATGAAGATTCTGTGAAAAATACAATCTCTTTGGTAACACTAACTGGAAATGGAACATTTAATATTGATAATGGTGATTTAGAAATCGAACAAAGTGGAGACTCAAAATTTGAAGGGGATATTACTGGTAAAGGTGTATTTACAAAATCAGGAGATGGTAAATTAGAAATATCAAATGCACAAACATTCACAGGTGGATTAAATGTAACAGGTGGAACATTTGAGACATTAGCCGCTGCTGTAACATTACCTGGTGGAACATTAGCAGATGATTTAGCAATATATATATCTGAAGCTTCAGAATTTATAGCAGGAATAGCAGATACAGTTGGTTCTGTGGATAATGAAGGTCTGTTTACTATGAATAAAAATATAACAACTGAAGAAGATTTTACAAATAATGGAACATTGACTTTAGATGCAGATTTAACAACTGGTACTAATTTTGTAAATAATGGAATAACAAATCTAACAGATGATAGAACAATAACAACAACTGGTGGATTATCTGGAACAGGTACTATTAATGTAAATGGTGCAGACACAACTTTAACATTAGATCAATCAGGAGATGAAACATATAGTGGTAAAATTTTAGGAGCAGGGAATTTTGTTAAAACAGGAAAAGGTAATTTAACATTAAACGGAACAGCTGGAAATATTGATTTAGATGAAGGAGTAGTTGTAGATGAGGGAACATTAACAACAACTTTAGCAAATGTACTTGCTACAGATCAAGATATTACAGTAAATACAGATGGAACATTACATATTAAAACAGGTTCTCAAAGTGTAGATACTATTACAAATAGTGGAATTGTAAACTTAGATGATAATCTTATAGTTAGAATATTAACAAATAATGTATATGCAGAGTTTAATCAAGATGCAGATATAAGAGTAATAAATGCAATTATGAATGGAAATTGGAATGTTGTAGATGGTACAAGAGTATTAAATACAGAAACTTTAACAGGTGATGCAACTGTAGCATTAGGTTCAAATAACCTAAAAATCAATCAAAGTGGAATATCAACATTTGATGGAAGTATTGCAGGTTCAGGTTCAGTAGAGAAAACAGGATTAGGTACATTAAAAATATCAGATGCTCAAACATTCACAGGTGGATTAAATGTAACAGGTGGAACATTTGAGACATTAGCCGCTGCTGGAACATTACCTGGTGGAACATTAGCAGATATATTAGCAATACATGTAGCTAAAGATTCAACATTTATAGCAGGAGTAGAAGATACAGTAGGTTCAGTGTTGGTTGATTCTATAGGAACAGGAAGTAATGCAGGTCTGTTTACAATGAATGAAAATATAACAACACAAGGTGATTTTATAAATAATGGAACATTGGCTTTAAATGCAAATTTAACGATAGGGACTGATTTTGTAAATAATGGAACAACAACTTTAACAGCAGATAGAACAATAACAACAGAAAGTGGATTATCTGGTGCAACAATAGGTACTATTAATGTAAATAATACAGGTACGACTTTAACGTTGAATCAATCAGGAGATACAACATATAGTGGTAAGATTTTAGGAGCAGGGAATTTTGTTAAAACAGGCACAGGTACTTTAACTTTATATGGAGCATTAGTTAATATTGCTGGTGTATTAACTATTGAAAATGGTAAAATAGGACTAGATGGTCATAATATATTTGATGCTGATTTAGATGTAATTGTATCTAAAGATGGTGAATTGGAACTTATTACTGGAAATCAATCGATTGATAGTTTAGGTGGAAAAGGTTTAATTGATTTAGGTTCAAATATTCTTTATGTAAATAATGGTGGAGAATTTACAGGAACTGTAACAGGAAGTGGAACATTATATATTGGAAGTGGTAGATTTAATATTGTTGACAATATTACTTCAACAACAGGAACTTTTGATGTTGCACAAGGAGCTACAACAACTATTGCTGATAATGCTGAGCTTAATTTCCCTAAAATTAATGTAAAAGAAGGTGGAACTCTAGATATTATTGGTAAAGCTTCTGCTTCTGATGGTTTATTTGTTGATAAAAATGGAACACTTCATTTAGGAGATGCAGCTAATAATATTGATGGTGTAGTTAATACTTCAAATGTTTCAATTTATGGAAAGTTAAATGGAACAGGAACTATAAATGGTCCAACTACTGTTTATAGTGGAGGAACAATTGCTCCTGGGAATTCTCCTGGTACTTTAACACTTGGTTCATTAGATTTACAATCTGGTTCAATTACTGATATGGAAATAGTTACATCAGGAATCGCAGGTGTTCATTTTGACCAAATTACTACAACAGGAAATTTTACAATTAAAGAAGGAAGTAATCTTAATATATCAAAATATACAGCAGATATTAATGCAAGAGAACTTAATATGGGAGAAAGTATCAAAATATTTAATTTCACACCAGGAGCTATCAGTGGTAATTTTGGAAATGTAACTTCTACTTATGCTGATGATGTTATTTTAAATCTTGCAAGTGGTGAAGTTGTAGGTTTAGGTGGTGTTTCATCTACTGATTTTGAAAATAATGTTGCTAAAACAAAAAATCAAAAATCAATGCTTAATAGTTTAAAAGTTGAAAATAATGGGGGAGTATCTCAATTTTATGGAGGTAATTTAGTATCAAGATTAGCAGGTGCATATGGAAATAATTCTGAAATTAATAGAATTTTTAGATTATCATCACCAGAAGCTTATGCTAGTTTAATTGATCAAGCTAGATTATCAGTAACTGATAGTATCGTAAAACTTCCAGTTAATTTTAAAGAAGCAAAAGAAGGATTAACTGTAAATACAAATTTTGGTTCTAAATCAACAAGTAATAGTAGTGATTGGTCTAAATATGATATGGATAATACTTCAGTTAAATTGGAATATCTACATTTAACAAAAGATACTGCTTTAGCTGTTTCTGTAGGTAAAAATGATAGAAAAATTAAAAGTGATTATCTAACAGCAGATGGAAGTGGATATGATGTTAGTATAGGTTTAGCTAAAGAAGTTTTAGCACCAGGATTGAGCTTAAGAGGTCATATTGGATATATGAAAGATGAAAATGATACTAAAAGAGAAACTTATACAACAGATTCAAGTGCAAGTGTAAACTCTGATGGAATAATTGGTGGATTAGGATTAGGCTATACAAAAGATCACAATTCATTAACTTTTGATTTTTCACTTGATGCTTCATATTATAATGTAAATGTAGATTCATTTAAAGAGAGTAATACTAATAAACTTGATGCTTTATCTGTTGATAAACAAAAACAAAATGGAATGGCATATCAAGCAAAAGCATCAATTTCTTCAAATGTTACTGAGAAATTAGAATTAAAAACAGGTATAAACGCACTATATATGCCAGATGCGGATAATTTTAATGTAAAAGCAAAAGTATCATCAGAAGAAACAATGTTTAATGTTGAAAATCCAGGAATGGGACAAACTTCTTTAGGATTAGATGCAGGAGCAAAATATAAAATTAAAGACAATATGAGTATATCAGTTGATGCAGGTGTTAATGAAATAGGTAAATCTAATGTAGGATATAATACAAACTTATCATTTACATACAAATTTTAAATAATTAACTACTTTGGATACATTAAGATTTCATAAAAATATAGAAATCTTTTTGTATCTAGATATAAAAAGAAGGGGAAATAAGTGACTTCTGATTTGAGTTTGCTTAAAAGATTAACAATACTTCTTGTTGAAGATGATGAAGAATTAAGAGATAGCTTATCTCAGACATTATCAATTTTTTTTTTAAAGTGATTATTGCAAAAAATGGCATAGAAGCTATGGAAATGTTAGTACAAAATAAAATTGATATGATTATTACAGATTATGTCATGCCTTTAATGGATGGTGAAGAATTTTCTAGACAAATAAGAATAGATTGCCATAAAATACCTATATCTATTATAAGCAGTTTTTCAGAAAAAGAAAAATTAATGAAATTAATTGATTTAGAATTGACAAGTTATCTTCTAAAACCAATTAGTTATAAAGATTTAATGATTTGTTTGGAAAAAATGTTAAAAAAACATAAAAAGTATAATCTTTATGATTTCGAAATTAACTCTGAAATTAATTATAATTTTCTAACTAAAGAAATATTTAATGATAAAAAAAATGTAATAGGAAAATTATCTAAAAGTGAAATAGTTATATTTGAGTTATTAATAAAAAATGCAAATGCTATTATTTCAATAGAAACTATTCAATCTTATTTATCTTTAAATGAGATAAAAAGTGAACAAGCAATTAAAAATATAATATATAGATTAAGAAAAAAAATAGGAAAAGATGTGATACAAAATTATAATAATTTGGGATATTTCTTTAAAAAACAATTTGAATGAAAATAATTCTTTATATTCTCATTTAGGCTGAGCCTGAAAAATAAACGGTGTAAATTTACGAGTTAGCTTTTAATTATTTTATGTATTTTTACATAACTTCACTACTCTACTCGTACTCTCTATACATCCAAATTCTACAAGTTGAGTTATATCTCTAACTGCTGTAACTTTACTAATTTTTGTTAAAGATATATATTTTTCCATCCTCAAAATTTTCATTTCCAACAACAAGTATTTTTCTATTGTACTCAATTTGTGATAAAGTAAATCTGTTAGCTTTGATTTCTTAAGAAATCAAAGCTTTTAAGCTCTTAGCATTAAAAAGTTTTAGTGATTCACTTTTTAGATTTTTTATTTCATTTGAGTAACCATTTTTTGTAAAAATAACTACAATATCATAAGAGATATTTTCACTTTTTAAATCTTCTAAAAATTTATTTAATTCACTTTTTTTGATTTTATTGTCACTATATTTACAAAAGCCAACTATGGTTTTTCCTGATACTGTTTTTGCCACTATTGGAATTTGAATTTTTTCATCCCAATATTGTCCATGCTGTTTTATCTCTTCACCAAGAAAGCTATTTTTTACAAAAGATAAAGCTAACTCTTCAAATATAAAATCACTAAAATCAGATTCTCTATTCTGAAATTTTACTCTAAACTCTTCATAATTTCCATCTTTTATTCCTTTATAAATAGGAGAGACAAAAGCAAACCAAAATCTAAGAAAAGGATTTATAAATAGTAGTTTTTTCGCTACTTTTGAATCATTTCTTCTTCCTAGTAAAAAGTGTTCAGAGGAATCTATATCAATAATCTCTTTTTCATATAAAAAATCAACACATTTCATTCCTTCTTCAAAGCTAATAAAAGCTCTTTTAAAAGCATTTGTCGTTTTTCTATCACCTAAGGCAATCCCAGAAAGAACGGCATGATGTACAGAGTAACCACCCGTTAGATAGTTTATTTCACTTTTTAGATATGAGTAATTGTTTAAAATATGTATCTCTATTAGCTCTAAAATAGGTTTTGTTATATCTACTTTTATATCAAGCCCACCAAATACTGTAAAGTATTTTATTGCTATTTGCATATCACTTATACTATTTTCTTTGCAAAAAATCTGAAATAGCTCTTTTATTGATTTATCTAATATAATCATTTTGTATTTATGCCTTTTTTTAAAGCTAGAATTTTATAAGAATTTATGTAGAAAGATTAACTTTCTACATAATTTTTAAGGTTTTTCCCAACTTTTGGGTGTTTTAATTTCTTAATAGCGCTTGATTCGATTTGTCTTACTCTTTCTCTCGTAACTGAAAGCTCTTTACCTATTTCTTCAAGAGTTCTATCACTTGCATCATCCATAAGACCAAATCTCATTCTAATAACAGCTTGTTCTCTTTCATTTAATTGTCCAAGAATTTGATCAATTTGACCTTGTAAATCCTCTTTCATAATGTTATCAATTGGAGTTGGAGCTTTTTCATCTGGTACAAAATCCCCAAATTTACCATCATCATCGCTTCCAATAGGAGCTTCAAGTGAAACTGGCTCTTTTGTGATTTTAATTACTTGTTTTACTTTATCAACAGGTAATCCAACCTCTTTTGCAATCTCTTCAACATCAGGCTCTTTCCCATTTTCTTGAACACCTTTTCGTATAATTTTATTGATACGATTAATAGTTTCAATCATATGAATTGGAATTCTAATAGTTCTTGCTTGGTCAGCAATTGCTCTAGAGATGGCTTGTCGTATCCACCAAGTTGCATAAGTTGAGAATTTATAACCTTTTTTATATTCAAACTTATCAACAGCTTTCATTAGACCAATATTTCCTTCTTGAATTAAATCTAAGAAAGGAAGACCTCTATTTGTATATCTTTTTGCAATAGATACAACAAGTCTTAAGTTTGATTGAGCCATTCTAGTTTTTGAAGTATCAGTTATTTGTTTACCTCTTTTTATTTGTTCTAAAACTGCTTTTAACTCTTCAGGAGTTAAATCAAAACCATCTTTAGATGCTTCTGCTGTTTGGAAAAGTTTTTTAATCTCCATATAAGTTGAAACCATTGTAGCCTCAGGAACCATTGCAGTTATTTGAACTTTTGACAAATTTACAATATTGTCTAAAATCTTTTGGTGATTTTTTTGTAAAGTCTCATTAAATAGAGGTAATCTATACTCTAATCTTTTTAATTCATCTTCAAATCCATCTTCACTTTTTAGTGAAGTTTCCATAGCTTTTACTATTTCAGTTATTAATTTTGAAGTTGGTCCTAAATCTAAAAGAGTTTCTTTTAACTGTTTTTTCTTAAATGCAGTTGCAAGATTAAATGTCATTAAGTCTGTTTCATCATCAGATTTTGCAGTCTCTTTTGTTTGAAATTTTAACCACTCTTTTTTTGCTTTTTCTAAATTTTTAAATGCTTCAATGATAGTTTGAGCTCTTTTATCTAATTTTTTCTGTTTTGCACCAGATAATTTTTTCTCATCATCGTCGCCATCATACTCTTCTTCATCTTCATATTCATCAATTTCTTCTTCTTCATCCTCTTCATTTTCGTCATCAAAGTTTTTAAAGAGCTCTTTTACTTTTCTTTCTCTATTTACAAGAGGTTCTTTATACTCTAAAATGAAGTCTATTAAATATGGAACATAGCAAATAGCATCAAGAATAATATCTTCTCCTGTTTCAATTCTTTTTGATATTTCAACCTCTTCATCTTTTGTTAAAAGAGGAATTTGCCCCATCTCTCTTAGATACATTCTTACAGGAGAATCTGATCTTGACCACTCAAGAAGCTCTTTGTTTTTTAGTAAATCAAACTCATCATCTTCACTTTCAATTAGCTTTTCTCTTTGTTCTCTTCTTTTTTTAGCCTCTTCATCATTTAGAAGTTTTGCTTGCTCTTGAGAACTTATAACTGTTACATTATATAGTTGAACGAGAGCTAGAATTTTTTTGATAGTTGCGCCAGTTGGTGCTTTTGGAAAAATTTTAATAATTTTTTCATATGTTAGAACAGAGTCTTTATACTCTTTTATAAGTTGTTCAATTACTTTATTTATATCTTTTGTACTCATTGCCTTAGGAAATCCTCCTCATTAAATAGTGGTATATTATACCCAAATAGTTTAAATAATAGTTTAAAATGCTTTATTTAAAGAAAGTTTACTATAAATTAGGGTAAAATAATTCCTTAATTATTGTCTAAAAAATATCAAGGATAAAAATATGAGTAAAATTACAGGTAAAGTTTGGAATTTTGGAGCAAATATCGATACAGATGTTATTATAGCTGCTAGATATTTAAATAGTTCAGACCCTGAGCATTTAGCAAAATATGTTATGGAAGATGCCGATCCAGATTTTCCAAAAAAATTAAAAAAAGGTGATATTATTGTTGCAGGAGAGAATTTTGGCTGTGGTAGTAGTAGAGAACATGCTCCAATAGCTTTAAAAGCTGCTGGAATAGCTGCTGTTGTAGCACCATCATTTGCAAGAATTTTTTATAGAAATGCTTTTAATATGGGATTACCAATATTTGAACTTCCAGAATCACTTGAAATAAAAGAGGGTGAAGAGATTAGTATTGATTTAGATAATGGAGAGATTATAAATAATACAACTAAAAAAACTTATAAATTTATAGCTATTCCTCCTTTTATGCAAGAGTTAATAGCAAGTGGCGGTTTAATAAATTATGCAATAGATGAAATGAAAAAGGTAAACTAATGAAAAATTATAATATTTCGATAATAAAAGGTGATGGAATTGGTCCTGAAATTGTGACTGAAGCTATTAAAGTTTTAAATGCAGTTGCTAAAAAATGTGATTTTACACTAAGTTATAAAGAGTATTTAATGGGTGGAATTGCTATTGATACAACAGGAGTTCCACTTCCAGAAGAGACAGTTGAAGGTGTTTTAAACTCTGATGCTTGTTTATTTGGTGCAATTGGTGGTGAAAAATGGGATACTTTACCAAGAGAGTTAAGACCAGAAACTGGACTTTTAACTTTTAGAGAAAAAATGGGTGTTTATGCAAATTTACGACCAGCTATTGTTTATGATGAACTTGTAAATGCCTCAACTTTAAAACCTGAAGTTATCAAAGGTTGTGATATTATGGTTGTAAGAGAGCTTATAGGTGGAATTTATTTTGGAAAACCTAGAGAAAATGATGGATTTAAAGCATTTAATACAATGGTTTATACAAAACCAGAAATTGTAAGAATTGGTAAAACAGCTTTTGAATTAGCTAGAAAAAGAGGTAAAAGAGTTTGTTCTGTTGATAAGGCAAATGTTCTTGAAGTATCTCAACTTTGGAGAGATACAATGAATGAATTGGCAAAAGATTATCCAGATGTAGAGCTTTCTCATATGTATGTTGATAATGCAGCTATGCAGTTAGTTAGAAATCCAAAGCAGTTTGATGTAGTTGTTACAGGAAATATCTTTGGAGATATTCTTTCAGATACAGCTTCTATGGTTGTTGGTTCAATTGGTCTATTACCAAGTGCTTCAACTGGAGATAAAACAGCTATTTATGAACCAATTCATGGAAGTGCTCCTGATATTGCTGGACTTGGAATAGCAAATCCAATAGCTACAATTTTAAGTGCTGCTATGATGCTAAAATATACTTTAAATGAAGAAAAAGCTGCTGCTTTAATTGAAAAAGCGATAAAAGATGCTCTAAAAGATGGATATAGAACAAAAGATTTAGCCTCTTTCGATGCAAAAGAGGTTCTAAATTGCGTTTCTATGGGTGATAAAATAGTAGAATATATTAATAGATAAATAGTAAAATAAGGCTTTAAAATGAGTGAAAAAAAGTATAGATTAGTTACACGAAGTGATATGGATGGTCTTGTATGCGGTACTTTATTGAAGTATTTAAATGTTATAGATGAGATTAGTTTTGTTCATCCAAAAGATATGCAAGATGGAAAAATAGAGATTTCTCAAAATGATATTACAACAAACTTACCATATGTAAAAGGTGTAAATCTTGCTTTTGATCACCACTTTTCTGAAACTTTAAGAAATGAAAAATATGATAATCATATAATTGATCCAAATGCAAAAAGTGCAGCTCAAGTTGTATATGATTATTATGGAGCAAAAGAAGTTTTCCCTTCAACTTTTGATGATATGATGCTTTGGGCAAATAAAGCCGATAGTGCAGATTTTACAATAGAAGATATTTTAGAGCCAAAAGGTTGGGCATTGCTCAGTTTTTTAATGGATTCAAGAACTGGATTAGGAAGATTTAGAGATTTTAGAATTTCTAATTATACTCTTATGATGGATTTAATTGACCATTGTGTAAATTTAAGTATTGATGAAATTCTAGAACTTCCAGATATAAAAGAGAGAGTGGATTTATATTTTAAGTATGAAGAAGAGTTTAAAAAACAACTTTTGAAATGTACAAAAGTTGAGAAAAACCTTTTAATAATAAATTATAAAGATGAAGAGATTATCTATCCTGGAAATAGGTTTTTAGTTTATGCACTTTTCCCAGAACAAAATATTTCTATTCATGTTGTTTGGGGAAAAGATAAACAAAATGTTGTATTTAGTACAGGAAAATCTATTATTAACAAAACTTCAAAAACAAATGTTGGTGAACTAATGCTTAAATATGGAGGAGGTGGTCATTTGGCTGCTGGAGGTTGTCAAATTGATACAGATAAATCAAATATAGTTTTAGAAGAGTTAATTAAACAGATAAATCAAGATGCTTAAAAAAGATTAAAATCTCTTTTTTAACTCATCTATAAAAGTTTCAAAAGAGGGTAGATTTAAATTACTCTCTTTTTGTTTTACACCCCACATTGGTTCTGGGAAATAACTATCTTCTTTAAATCTTGCCATAATATGAAAATGTACCCAAGGAACATAGTTTCCAAATGAAGCTATATTTATTTTTTCAGGTTTGTAGTATTCAAGCATAAATTTTTCTATGATGTCAAGATATTTCCATATCTCTTGTTTTGTTTTAAAATTACATTCTGAAAACTCTTTAATATTTTCTATAGTAAATATTTTAAGCCAAGGAATTTCACTTTTTTCAATCTCTATTTTTATTAGTTCATTTTTAAATATTTCCATTTTTATTCTCCAAAATATATTTTGCAATAGTACAATAAAGTATATAAAATAAAATATTATACTTTCAACAAGAATTAAGCTATTTTTAAATATAATCCAGTTCCATTTTTTCAACCAATAGAAGAAGTTTTTATAAAATAGATTGATATTTTATAAAGAGTTGGTAAAAGCTTAAAAATAAAAGTACTATTTTTTAAGGCTTTTTCCTGTTGAAAGTGGAAATTAAAACACAAATGATAAGAAGGACGAGACTTATGAAAGTAAGAGCTTCAGTTAAAAAAATGTGTGATAAATGTAAAGTTATCAAAAGAAGAGGTATCGTAAGAGTAATCTGCGAAAACAAAAAACATAAACAAAGACAAGGATAAGACACATGGCAAGAATCGCGGGTGTTGATTTACCAAATAAAAAAAGAATGGAGTATGCTTTAACATACATCTTTGGAATTGGATTACATAATTCAAGACTTATTTTAAATGCAACTGGAATTGATTTCAATAAAAGAGCATTTGAATTAACAGAAGATGAAGCTGCTTTAATTAGAAAAGAGATCCAAGAAAACTACCTAGTAGAAGGGGATTTAAGAAAAAAAGTTGCAATGGACATTAAAGCTTTAATGGATTTAGGTTCATATAGAGGTTTAAGACATAGAAAAGGTTTACCTTGTAGAGGGCAAAAGACTAAAACTAATGCACGAACTAGAAAAGGTAAAAAGAAAACTATCGGTGCAGCGACTAAATAAGGATAGATGATGGCAAAAAGAAAAGTTACTAGAAAAAAAATTGTAAGAAAAAATATTGCTGATGGAATCATCCATATTGCTGCAAGTTTTAACAATACGTTAGTTACAGTTACAGATAATGCAGGAAATGTTATTGCATGGTCAAGTGCTGGAAACTTAGGGTTTAAAGGTTCTAAAAAATCAACTCCATTTGCTGCGCAAGCTGCTGTTGAAGATGCTATGAGTAAAGCAATGGAGCATGGTATTAAAAATGTAGGAATTAAAATTCAAGGTCCTGGTTCTGGAAGAGATACTGCTGTTAAATCAGTTGGTGCTATAAACGGAGTTAGAGTTACTTGGTTAAAAGATGTTACACCATTACCTCATAATGGTTGTAGACCTCCTAAAAGAAGAAGAGTGTAAGGAGTAAAATATGGCAAGATATAGAGGACCAGTAGAAAAAATCGAAAGAAGACTTGAAGCAGACCTTGGATTAAAAGGTGAGAGAAGACTTTCAGGTAAAAGTGCTTTAGAAAAAAGACCATTTGCTCCAGGACAACATGGACAAAGAAGAGCTAAAATTTCTGAATATGGATTACAATTAAGAGAAAAACAAAAAGTTAAATTCATGTATGGTGTTTCAGAAAAACAATTTAGCAATTATTTCAAAGAAGCAGTAAGAAGAGAAGGAAATACAGGAGCTATTCTTATTTCATTAATTGAACAAAGATTAGATAATGTTATTTATAGAATGGGATTTGCTACAACTAGAGCATTTGCTAGACAAATAACAACTCACGGACATATCTTAGTAGATGGAAAAAAAGTTGATATTCCTTCATACTTAGTAAAAGCTGGACAAAAAATTGAGATTAAAGAGAGATCTAAAAATAATCCTCAAATTAAAAGAGCTTTAGAGTTAACAAATCAAACTGGAATGGTTGATTGGGTTAATGTAGATAAAGATAAAGTATTTGGAATTTTCACAAGAATACCTGCTAGAGAAGAGATAGTTATTCCTGTTGAAGAGAGATTAATCGTAGAGTTATATTCTAAATAATAAATAAAAGGTAGCTAATGAAAAAATTTGCAGAAACTCCATTTTTACCAACTGAAGTTGAGATAGAAGCTATCAGCGAAAATGAGGCTAAAATATCAGCATACCCATTTGAAGATGGTTTTGCAATTACTTTGGCACACCCTTTAAGAAGACTTCTTTTGAGCTCATCAGTTGGATATGCTCCAATTGCTGTGAAAATAGAGGGTGCTACTCATGAGTTTGACTCATTAAGGGGTATGTTAGAAGATGTAGCTATTTTTGTTATTAATTTAAAAAACATAAAGTTTAAAATTAATGGTGATAAAAAACAAGTTGTTGTTGAATATACATTTAATGGACCAAGAGATATTAAGGGTGAAGATTTAATTAACTCTGAAGTTGATGTTGTTTCAAAAGATGCACATTTAGCAACAATTAATAGCGATTGTAACTTAACATTCTCTGTTATTATTCAAAAAGGTATTGGTTATATGCCTTCTGAAGATATTAGAGATATTGTTGGGCCTGATTATATACCAATTGATGCATTCTTTACACCTGTAAAAAAAGTGGTTTACGATATTGAAAAAATGTTAGTTGAAGATAATCCTAACTTTGAAAAAGCTGTATTTAGAGTATTGACAAATGGTCAAATTACACCAATAGCTGCATTTAAAGAAGCAGTTAGTGTTATGTATTCTCAAATGTCAGTATTTAATAAAGTATTTGATTTATCAGAAATAACTGTAAGTGAATCAGGTGAAGAGTCTGTTGAGATTAAAGAGTTAGTTCAAAGAATTGAAGAACTAAATTTAAGTGCTAGAAGTTTCAACTCTTTAGATAGAGCGGGACTTAAATATTTAGGTGAACTAGTACTTATGAGTGAAGTTGAAGTTAAAAATATTAAAAATCTAGGTAAAAAATCTTATGATGAAATAGCTGAAAAACTAGAGTCATTAGGATACCCAGTTGAAAATACACTTCCAGAGAATGTTGCTTCTGTATTAAGAAGAAAATTAGAGCAACTTAAAGCATAAATTAAGGGTTTAATATGAGACATAAGCACGGATATAGAAAGTTAAATAGAACTTCTGCTCATAGAAAAGCATTGTTAAAAAATTTAGCAATTGCTATTATTGAAAGAGAGAAAATCGAAACAACTGTTCCAAAAGCAAAAGAATTAAAAAGATTTATAGAAAAATTAGTAACATCTGCAAGAAATGCTGATTTAAATACACATAGATATGTATTTGCTGCTTTACAATGTAAAGAGGCTACTAAAAAATTAATTAATGAAATTGCCCCAAAATACGAAGGTAGAAATGGTGGATATACTTCAATAATTAAAACAAGAATAAGAAAAGGTGATGCTACACCAATGGCATTCATCTCTTTCATCTAAATCTTTCAAGGGATAGGAAACTATCCCTTTTTTTATTCCTAAAAATTATTTTCTAAATTTTTTAAAAAAATCCCATATCAAATTTACTTACCCTTTTTTTAAACAACTTTTTGATATAATCAGCCGTTTACTATACCTACAAAACATAGGAGAACCTAATTTATGACTCTAAAAGAAGCACTAAAACTAAATAGTGATGATATACAAAAATTAAGAGATGATTTAAATACAAAGATTAAAAATAGCAATATTGGTGCTTATATTGAGCAATTAGAAAATAAAGATGTATATAGTTGTGGGAATGGTATTCCAATAGCTATTAAAAATAATATAAATGTAAAAAACTGGGAGCTTACTTGTTCTAGTAATATTTTAAAAGGTTATATAGCTCCTTTTAATGCAACTGTTATTGAAAAATTACAAAATGCAGGATTAAGTCCATTTGGACTTACAAATATGGATGAGTTTGCCATGGGAAGTAGTACAGAATCTTCTTGTCATGGAAAAACATTAAATCCAGTTGATAACTCAAGAATTCCAGGTGGAAGTAGTGGAGGAAGTGCTGCTGCTGTTGCTGCAGGTTTAGCAATTGCTGCATTAGGAACTGATACAGGAGGAAGTATTAGACAACCTGCTGCCTATTGTGGTGTTGTTGGAATGAAACCAACTTATGGAAGAGTAAGTAGATATGGAATAGCTGCTTATTCATCTTCTCTTGATCAATGTGGACCAATTACACAAAATGTTGAAGATGCTGCAATTTTATACGATATTTTAGCTGGATATGATGAAAAAGATTCTACAAGTGCAAATATAGATTATACAAAAGTTACTCCAAATTTAACTAGTGATAGAAAATTTACAATAGCCGTAATTGATAATTTTGTTGAACAAGCTTCACAAGATATAAAAGATGCTTTGAATAATAGTATTAAACTTTTAGAAGAGCAAGGACATAAAATTATTCATACAAATATGATTGATTCAAGTAAAATAATTTCAACATATTATATTATTTCAGCAGCTGAAGCTAGTGCGAACTTAGCTAGATATGATGGAGTAAGATATGGTTTTAGAGCTTCAAATAGTGGACTAAAGGATATGTATATTGATACAAAAACTCAAGGGTTTGGATATGAAGTTAAAAAAAGAATTATGTTAGGATCATTTGTACTAAGTTCTGGTTATTATGATGCTTATTACATAAAAGCTCAAAAAGTAAGATCTATTATAAAAGCTGAATTTGATAAAATTTTTGAAACTGCCGATTTGATTTTATCACCAGTTGCTCCAACAACAGCTCCTAAATTTGGTTCATATACAAGTGCTTTAGAGATGTATTTATCAGATCTATATACAATTTCTATAAATCTTGCAGGACTTCCAGCTATTAGTTTACCAGTTGCAAAAGATAGTTCAGGACTTCCAATAGGACTTCAATTAATAGCAAATAGTTTTGAAGAACAAACTTTATTTGATGGTGCTTTATCTATGGAAAAAGCTGTAAAATATATATAATTTATTAGGATTTTAAAATGAGAATAAGAAAAAGAGCTTTAACTTTTGAAGATGTGTTACTTGTACCTGCAAAATCAGAAATTTTACCAAAAGCAGTTTGTACAAAAACTAAAGTTACTAAAAACATTGAATTAAATATTCCTTTTGTAAGTGCTGCTATGGATACTGTAACTGAATATCAAGCAGCAATTGCAATGGCAAGACTTGGTGGAATTGGAATAATTCATAAAAATATGGATATTGAATCTCAAGTTTTACAGTGTCAGAAAGTAAAAAAATCTGAATCTGGGATGATAATTGATCCAATAACTATTAAACCAGATCAAACTTTACAAGATGCTGAAGATATTATGGCTACATATAAGATTTCAGGAGTTCCAGTAGTTGATGATAATAATATTTTAGTTGGTATTTTAACAAATAGAGATATGAGATTTACAAAAGATTATAGATTTAAAGCTTATGAAAAGATGACGAAAATGCCTTTGGTTACTGCAAAAGAGGGTACAACACTTGAACAAGCTGCAGAAATTATGCACCAAAATAAAATAGAAAAACTCCCTATTGTAAATGATGATAATAAACTAATTGGACTTATTACAATCAAAGATATAAATAAAAAAATAGAGTATCCAAATGCTTGTAAAGATGAGTTTGGAAGATTAAGAGTTGGAGCTGCTATTGGTGTAAATCAATTAGATAGAGCTAGAGCTTTAGTTGCTGTTGGAGTTGATGTTTTGGTTCTTGATTCAGCACATGGACACTCAAAAGGGATTTTAGATACAGTTAAAGCTATAAAAGCAGAACTTAAAGTTGAACTTATTGCTGGAAATGTTGCTACTGCTGAAGCTACAAGAGATTTAATTATTGCTGGTGCTGATGGAGTAAAAGTTGGAATTGGTCCAGGAAGTATTTGTACAACTAGAATTGTTGCAGGGGTTGGAGTTCCTCAAATGAGTGCTATTGATGAGTGTGCTATTGAAGCTAAAAAAACTGGAATACCAATTATTGCAGATGGTGGTATAAAATATTCTGGTGATGTAGCAAAAGCTTTAGCAGTTGGGGCTAGTTGTGTTATGATGGGAAGTGCATTAGCTGGAACTGATGAAAGTCCAGGTGAAGTTGTACTTTTTCAAGGAAGAAAATTTAAAACTTATAGAGGGATGGGAAGTATTGGCGCTATGACAAAAGGGAGTACAGATAGATATTTCCAAGAAGGAACAGCTGCTGATAAACTTGTACCTGAAGGAATTGAAGGAAGAGTAGCTTATAGAGGAAGTATATCAGATATTATTCATCAATTTGTAGGGGGGCTTAGAAGTTCTATGGGATATTTAGGCTCAAAAGATATAGAAACATTCCAAGAAGTAGCAGAGTTTGTAGAGATTACAAGTGCGGGACTTAGAGAGTCTCATGTTCACGATGTAACTATTACAAATGAAGCACCAAACTATCATGTATAATTAAATAAAAAACGGTATTTACGCCGTTTTTTATTTAATCTGATTTTTTTCTTTTAAAATCAGATATTACCAATTATTTTAATTATATTTTTTATCTTATAAAATAAATTGTTATATTTAAGAAAGTATTATAAGTTTTTTGAATAAAATAAATATTATTTTTTTAAAAAGTAGGATGGAGAATATGACTATTGGGAGAAAATTTACTTTAACAAATGTTATTGTTACGATTGTTGTTTTGATTATTGGTTTTTTTATATTAAATAAATATAAAAATGATTTAAGAGATGAAATTTATAATGATGTTATTTTAAATTTAAATTCCCTTAGTGAACTTAGAATTGGTTCAAAACTAGATGTTGGTATATCAAATGCAACTTCAATAGCAAATGATTCAAATATTCAAGAGGCATTAAGCTCTAATAATAGAGATTTAGCTATAAAAACTCTTAGTAGTTTAAGTTCTACAATGAAAGAACAAACTCCATTTAAAAATATTCAAATTCATATTCATACATTAAATAATCACTCTTTCTTGAGATCATGGAAACCAACAGATTTTGGAGATGATTTAAGCTCTTTTAGAACAAGTGTTGTAAAAGTAAATAGTGAAAAAAAAGCTATAAATGGTTTTGAAATAGGAAATGATGGTTTAAGTTTAAGAGCAGTTGTACCTATATTTAAAGATAAAAATCATGTTGGATCATTAGAATTTATGCAAGGAATAAACTCTGTTGCTATTGATTTTGATAAAGAGAAAAGAGGATTCTTACTTTTAATGGATACAAGCTTGGCAACAGCTAAAATAAAAGAAGAAGATAAATTAAATAACTATTTAATCTCTCAAAAATTTAGAAATGACAATTTTATGGCAGATGTTAAAACTATAGATTTTTCTAAACTCTTAAAAGATAAATTTTTGATCTCTCAGAATTATTTTTATACATATATAAATGTTACAGATTTTAGTGGTAAAAAACTTGGTATCGCACTTGTTGCTGAACCAATATCAAATGTTGAACAATCTATTTCACAAGCATCAAATATTATCTATGCTGCTTTAATTATTTTAACTTTAGCTTTACTTTTTACTATGATAAATACTCTATTTAGTATGAAAAGAGAGATATTAAATCCTATTTTAAATCTTAAAAATACAATAGATGATATCACAAAAAGATCATCAGAAGCTACAAGAATAAAAGTTACATCAAAAGATGAGATAGGAGATGTTGTAACAAGTTTCAATAACTATTTAGATTCAATAGAAAAAGGTTTAATTCAAGATCAAATAGTAATAGATGAAGCAAAAGATATTATTGAAAAAGTGAATGCAGGACTATTTAATGATAGTATAAAAGGAAAAGCAAACTCAAAAAGAGTTGCTTCTTTAGTTGTTGAAATAAATAGTATGATTGCAAAAACTCAAAGTAATTTAACTTTAGTTAGCGATTCTTTAATTGCTCTTTCTCATGCAAAGTTTGATTATGAAGTTCCTGTTATCTCAAATGTAACAGGGCTTATAGCTTCTCTTTTAAGTGGAATTAAAGTTACTCAATCAAGTATAAATGAGATTATGTGTTTAATTGAGAAATCAACAATAGATTTAACAAGAAGCTCAAAAGAGTTAGCAATAGCTTCACGAAGTTTAAGTGAATCTTCAAATATTCAAGCAGCTAGTCTTGAAGAGACAGCAGCAGCAATAGAAGAGATTAGTTCAACTATTTCAAGAAGTAGTCAAAATGCTTCAAATATGGCTAAGTATGCTCTAAATGTTACTGAATCTACAAATCAAGGAATAGAATTAGCTAGACAAACAGCAATCTCTATGGATGAAATAAATAAAGAGGTTATACAAATAAATGAAGCAATTTCTATAATTGATAATATTGCATTCCAAACAAATATTTTATCACTTAATGCAGCAGTTGAAGCAGCAACAGCAGGAGAAGCTGGAAAAGGATTTGCGGTTGTAGCACAAGAGGTTAGAAATTTAGCAACAAGAAGTGCAGATGCTGCAAATGAGATTAAAAAAATAGTTGAAATGGCAACACTAAAAGCTAAAAATGGGAAAACAATAACATCAAATATGATTGAAGGTTTCAATGAATTAAAAGAGAATATTGATACTACAATTAAACTAATAGAAGATGTGGCAACAGCAAGTAAAGAGCAACAACAGGCTATGAGTCAAATAAATGATACAGTAAATAGTCTTGATCAAGCAACACAAAAAAATGCAGTTTTAGCTACAACTATAAATGATATGGCAACTAAAACTTCACAATTAGCAGTTAATTTAGATGAGACAATTCATCAAACAAGCTTTGATAAAGAGGCACATAAAAGAATTTGTGATGGAAGTATGATTATTGAGATAAATAAATTAAAATCAGATCATATAAATTTCAAAAACTATAATTTTGCTGCTTGTAAAGATGGGGCTACTTGTACAGTTACTAGTTCAAAAGAGTGTAATTTAGGAAAATGGATTATTTCAAATTCAAATAAAGATTTTGCAAAAACTAAAGAGTGGGAAGAGTTAGTAACATCTCATGATTTAGTACATAAATTGGTTCAAGATACAATAAGTTTATATTCAAACTCAAAACCAAATAGTGAAATCTTCTCTGTTACAAATGAGATAGAAAAAAATACTGATATTGTATTTACAATGTTAAATAAAATAAGAGAGATAAACTGCAGAAACTTATAATATTAAGCTATAGAAATTCTTTCTATAGCTTAAAAATTGATTTAAGTTGTATACAATAAAAAAAAGAGTAAAATCGTTCCCGATTTTTTTTGTTAAATACAAAAAATATTAAATTCAAAAGGAGCGTTTAGTATGAATAATCAAATAAAAGTTGCGATTGTTGGATATGGGAATTTAGGAAGAGGTGTTGAACTTTCTATTTCAAAAAATCCTGATATGAGTTTAGTGGCGGTTTTTTCAAGAAGAGATCCACAAAGTGTAACTACGATAAACACTCCAGTTTATTCAATAAATAATATTTTAGAATTTAAAGACAAAGTTGATGTTTTAATTTTATGTGGTGGTTCAAAAGATGACTTACCTATTCAAGGACCACAATTTGTAGAACATTTTAATATAGTTGATAGTTATGATAATCACGCACAAATTCCAGAGTATTTTGCAAGTGTTGATAAAGTAGCTTCAAAAAATAATAAAATCGGAATGATTTCTATTGGTTGGGATCCAGGAATGTTTTCTATAAATAGACTTTTTGGTGAAACTTTATTACCAGATGGAGATACATATACATTTTGGGGAAAAGGTTTAAGTCAAGGACACTCAGATGCAATTAGAAGAGTTGAAGGTGTAAAAAATGGTGTTCAATATACTATTCCATCAACTGAAGCTATTGAGAAAGTAAGAAGTGGAGCAAGACCAGAATTAAGTACAAAAGATAAACATAAAAGAGAGTGTTTTGTAGTATTAAAAGATGGAGCAGATGCTAAAAAAGTAGAGAATGAGATTAAAACTATGCCAAACTACTTTGAACCTTATGATACAACAGTTAATTTTATTTCAGAAGATGAGTTTAATAAAAATCATAATACTATGCCTCATGGTGGATTTGTAATAAGAAGTGGAGTTAGTAGTAAGGGAGTTAATCAAGTAATTGAGTATTCTTTAAAACTTGATAGTAACCCAGAATTTACAGCAAGTGTTTTAGTTGCTTATGCTAGAGCTACATATAAAATGGCTTTAAAAGGTGATTTTGGAGCAAAAACAATATTTGATGTTGCCCCAAATTTACTATCTTCTAAAACTTCTTTAGATTTAATAACTGAAATTTTATAAAATTCTTCCCCTTTTTGGGAAGTTTTTTACTTGTTAATAATTTTTATTATAAGTTTTAAATAATTTTTAGATATTATATTACAATATTAATAAGGCAAAATATTGTATAACAAATCAAAAAACTATCTTTTAAATCTTGATGTAAGAAATTTTTTCCTTGAATGGATATTTCTTATATTTTTTCTTTTGGCTTTAGGTATTTTTGTATCATTTATTATCTTTAATAAAAATGAAAATATTTTACAAAGAGAAGAAGAGAGATTATCAACTCAAGCAAAAATTTTAAATGATAATTTATTAAATCAGATTAACTCAATAAACCAAGCCCTTTTACTAACAAGAGAAGGGGTTGAAAGAGGTGATTTAGAAGATAAAAAATCAAAAGAGCATCTAGAAGAGCATATAAAGATGTTTATAAAAGTAATTCCTACTTTAAGAACATTTGTAGTATTGGATAAAAATGGAAAGGTTACAGCTACAAATAGAACAGATATTTCTGAATTTAACCACTCAACAAAGGATTATTTTTTAAATGTTAAAAATAACCCTTCTAGAACTAAGATCTATATAAATACTCCTTATAAAACAATGTTAGGAACTTGGACTATAAATTTAGCCTTAATGCTAAATGATGAAAAAGGTAATTTTAATGGTATAGTTTTAGCAGTTTTTGAACCATTAGAACTTTTGAAGAATTTAGAATCAGTTTTTTATGCAAGTGATATGAGAAGCTCTATAATTCATGGAGATGGAACTCTCTTTTTAATGGCTCCACAAAATGATGAAGCATTAGGTAAAAAAATTGATAGTGAAAATTCATTTTTATATAAACATAAACTAGGAAATAAATTAACTAGTGTTTATAAAGGGACATCTTATATATCAAATGATGAAAGATTAGTCGCTTTTTATACTGTAAAACCTCAAAATATTGATATTGATTCACCTTTATATATAACAGTTAGTAGAGATTTAAATGCTTTATATATAAATATAAAAAATGAAAACTATATAGTAGTTGTTTTGATGTTAATTTTAATATTAAGTTCAGTTTTTGGTCTATTTCTTCTTCAAAAAAAGAGATATTTTGCTAGACTACAAGAGATAGAACAAGATGAAGAGAAGAGAAAAATACTTGAAAATTATGCTTATATTGATAGTTTAACTGAAATTGCAAATAGAAGATATTTTGAGCAGTTTTTAGATAAAGAGTGGAGATATTGTCAAAGAAATAAAATGAATTTATCTATAGCTTTAATAGATATTGATAATTTTAAACTATATAATGATAAATATGGTCATCAAACTGGTGATGAGTGTTTAAAAATGGTTGCAAGAGTTTTAGATGATAATTTAAATCGCTCTCATGATTTTGTAGCAAGATATGGTGGAGAAGAGTTTATTTGTATTTTACCAAATACTAATATTGAAAATGCAGAAATAATTTGTGAAAGATTAAGAGTGGAAGTTGAGAATCTAAAAATTCTTCATGAAGATTCTAAAACTTCAAATGTTGTTACCATTAGTATTGGGCTTTCTTGTATCATTCCAAATGAAAAAATTGAGAAAAATGATTTGATAAGAAAAGCTGATAATGCTCTTTATTTATCTAAAAAATCTGGAAGAAATAGAGTTAGTATAGAGTTATAAAATTAAAAAAGAAGAATATTATTCTCCTTTTAACCCTTTTCTCATAGCTTCAACTAAGCTATTATCGGCTTTTGTCTTTGTAAAAAGTTCAAATGCTAAAACACCTTGATATAAAAGCATATCTTCACCATCTTTAATTTTATTATTTAAGCTTTGAGCTAAAGCCAAAAATGGAGTAACTTTTCCATAAATACAATCAAAAGCAAAAGAGCTATTTTTTAAAACTTCTTCTAGTAACTCTTTTGGTGCAGGTAAAAATTCATCTTTTAAACCTGCACTTGTAGAGTTTACAACTAAATCAAATTTAGCTACTTTAAAATCAAAATCATCAAAACTAAAGGCTTTTAGTTGATAATTTTTAAAAAATTCTAGTTTCTCTTTACTTCTATTTAAAACTGTTACATCAATATTATTCTCTTGCAAAGCTAGAGCTATTGCCTTTGCTGTTCCACCAGCACCTAAAAGTAAAACACTATTTATTTTTCCAAAACTTTCTATAGCTTTTAAAAAGCCAGGTGCATCTGTATTGTAAGCTATAACTTTATCAACTTCTAAAATATAGCTATTTACAGCCTCTATTTTTTGTGCTATTCCTTTTACTATATCTGCATTTTTAAAAGCTTTTTCTTTGTGTGGAACTGTTATGTTTGCTCCACTAAAACCATTTTTAATAAACTCATCTTTTATTAAATCTCCATTTATTAAATGAAACTTTTCATAAACTGCATCAAAATTTATATGTTTAAATCCCGCATTTTGCATTTGAGGAGATTTTGAGTGAACAACAGGGTCTCCAAATATTACAAACTTCTTCATCTACTTTCCTTTTTTGCATAGAAATTAAATAGTGGAAAATCTCCATAATCTCTTTGGTAAATAAATACTCTTTCATAGATATAATTTTTAAAACCAATTTTAGAGCAGATATTTTCTAACTCTTCTTTTGTAAATCCAAAATGATAAACTCCAGCATTATTATGTTTTTTATGAAAAGTTCCATCCTCTTTTTCTAAATCATTTACACAGATATATCCACCATTTTTTAAAGCTTTATAGCTTTTTTCAAAGAAAACTTCAAGATTTTCTATATGATGAAGTGACATAGAAATAACTATCAAATCAAATTTATTTTCAGCTAAATCATCAGTTGAAATATCATGTTTTTGGGCTTTTATATTTTTTAAACCTTTTTCTAGGGATTTTTTATTGAACTCTTCAACCATTCCAGTAGAGCTATCAAGTCCTAAAACTTCTCTGTTTTCATCTACAAGTTCAAAAGCTATCAAACCTGTTCCACAACCATAATCAAGGATATCTTTTATTTTTGAGAAATCCAAAGTCTCTTTTAAGTGTTTTATACAACCTTCTGTTTTTTCCAAACTTAACTGCTTCTTATCCCAATCTTTTGCTCTTTCGTCAAATCTACTCAAATCTTATCCTTAAAGAAATTTTGGCTAAATTATATCAAAAGCAAATAAAAAGAAGAAAAGATGAAAAATGAGATAATTTATACATTTACAACTACAAATGATGGAAATTTGGCTTTTCATGTTGGTGATGATGAAAAGAATGTTATAAAAAATAGAGAAAATTTAGCACTAAAAATTGGATATAAAAATGAGAATTTAGTCTATATGAATCAAATTCATAGTGCAAATATTGTAGTTGTAGATGAAAATTCTCCTAAAATGATAGATAATTGTGATGCAATTATTACAAATAGAAAAAATCTTCCTTTGATGGTAATGGTTGCTGATTGTATTCCTGTTTTAATGTTTGATGAAAAAAAAGGTGTAATTTGTGCAATTCATGCAGGAAGAAACTCAACTTTTTTAAAAATTGCTCAAATTACTGCTTTAAAAATGATAGAAGAGTTTGATTGTAAAGTAGAAGATATGAAAGCTATTTTAGGACCGTCTATACAAAAATGTTGTTATGAAGTGAGTTTGGAATTAGTAAATATAGTTAAAAATTCTTTTGGAGAAGAGTTTGTAGAGAATAGAAATATAGATTTACAAGGAATAAACAAAAAATTATTAGAGGATTTAGGAGTAAAAAATATAGAAGTTTCTCCTATTTGTACAAAATGTTCAAATCAACCATACTTTTCATATAGAAAAGAGAAAAAAACTGGAAGATTTGCAGGAATTATAATTTTAAAATAGTTTAGTGATTTTTTAATTTTATAATCTTACTTATATTTTAAGATAATTTGAAACAAGTTTAACTCTTTTATCTATAGTTGCATTTAGAGTTACTTACGCAATCTATTTTATTAAATTTAAGAAAATGTATTTAATATATAAAATGGTATTATTTGGGCTTTAAAGTTTAAAAATGGATAAAAAATGGACGAATATATACTAAAGATTTCTACACAAGATGCTAAAGGACTTATTTATAATATTTCAAAAGTTCTTTTTGCAAATAATTTAAATATTGAACAAAATGCTGAATATGTAGATCCTGATACAAAAGAGTTTTTTATGAGAACTATAATTAGCGGAAAAGTTATGCAAACAATTTTGTTAAAAGAGCTAAAAGAGGTTTTACCAAGTGGTGCAAACATAAGATTAAATAAAAAAACAAAAAAAGATTGTATTCTTTTGGTAACTAAAGAGTCTCATGTTTTAGGTGATTTACTTATCAGATATACTTCAAATGAGTTAAATGCAAATATAAAAGCAGTTATTGGAAACCATAATGATTTAAAAGGTTTAGTTGAGAAATTTGATATTCCATTTTTTTGTATAAGTGCTGAAAATTTAAGTAAAGATGAACATGAAAAGTTAGTTTCTCAAAAAATAGATGAATTTAACCCAGAATTAATAGTTCTTGCAAAATATATGAGAATTTTAACACCAAAATTTGTAGAAAAATATGAAGGAAAAGTTTTAAATATTCATCACTCATTTTTACCAGCATTTATTGGTGCAAACCCATATAAACAAGCTCATGAAAGAGGTGTGAAAATCATTGGAGCAACTGCTCATTATGTTACAAATGATTTAGATGAAGGACCAATTATTTTTCAAGATGTTGTAAGAGTTGATCACTCATACTCTTGGGAAGATATGAGAAATGCTGGACGAAATGTTGAAAAAGTAGTGCTTTCAAATGCTTTTGAACTACTTTTAAATGATAGAGTTTTTATTCATAGAAATAAAACGGTAATTTTATAATGTTTAATATAGTTTTACACGAACCAAGAATTCCTGGAAATGTAGGAACTATTGGAAGATTGGCTTTTGCTCTAAATTGTAAACTTCATTTAATTAAACCTTATGGATTTGGAGAGATAACAGAAAAAGAGGTTCGTCGAGCAGGACTTGATTATTGGTATGATTTAGAAGTTTTTGAGTATGAAAATATAGATGATTTTTGGGCAAAAAATTCATTTTCTAATAGACATTTTTTTGCTACAACAAAGACAAAACAGCTATATTTTGAGACAAAATTTGAAGTAGGGGACTATTTTTATTTTGGAAGGGAAGATGCTGGTTTACCAAAAGAGATTTTAGAAAAAAGTCAAAAAACTTGCATTACTATTCCTATGACAAACAATGCAAGAAGCCTAAATATTGCAAACTCTGTTTCAATTGTTTGTTATGAAGCTTTAAGACAAAATTTCTCTAGTTTTAAAATCTAAAGATTAATCTTTAGATTTTACTAAAGTTGTACTTTTTTTAATAAGTTTATTTATAGCTACTAACTTTTTTTGTAAAGATAATTTTTTTTCAATATCTGCTTTTTTAAGCTCTTTGATATCGTTTTTTATTTTTATCTTTTTATCTTTTAAATCTTCAATAAGAGCTAGAAGTTTTTGCTCTTTTTTCTCTTTTAGCTTGTCTTTTTTTAGATACTTTTGGATTTTTTCAATAATTTCACTTAGTTTCATTTTTTACTTCTCCTAAATCTTTATTTAAATCACTATTTACAAATAAAATATTTGCAACTTCTACAAGTTTTTTCTGTATAGAATAACCAGTAGCACTATCATTCATATATGATGTTGCCATTGTTGCTTTTATCTTATCTTCTCTAATTAGTGCATCTATCTCTTCACTACTTGCTAGGTCATTTTGAGCTAATTCAGATTTTATCACCTCTAATTGTGTTAGTTGGTCTGCATCATTTTCCAAAGTTGAAAGAGTGTTGATATCTATTAAAATTTCAGCTAACTCTTTTCTTAATATATTATACTCCTCTTTAATAAACTCATTCCTACTTTTTAAGTAGTAGTTTAAATTTTTTTGTATATCTCTTGTATCTTTTAAAACTTCTACTATTATAGATGCAGCTCTTTTTAATTCACCTGCTTCTTTATGTTGAAAATCAAACATATGCTCTTGAGCAAATGATGAGAATTTTACAATATCACTATAAAGAGATTTTAGATTTTTTTGATAAATTTCATCTATATTTGTATCAATTATTGATAATTCATCATTTAATCGTACTTTTAAAGTCTCTTTTGTTAGACCTGTTGTATGAAGATTTAATGCATGTAGCATAGCTTTTTGACAATTTTCATACAAATTTATAGTCTCTTTTCTAATAGCTACAAGTGCAGCATCCGGGCTATTTAAAACAACTGGAGATAGATATTTGGGTTTTGAAGCAGAAGATATTTTTTGAGGAATAATTTTTTCCAAAAGTTTAGCAATTAGAGGAATAAAAGGGAATAGTACAATAATTCCAACTAAACTAAAAATTGTATGGAAAAGTGCTAATTTCATTCCACTATTTGTTTCAGCAATCCCAAAATATGGAGCTAAGAAATCAACAAAATCTTTAAATTGGTAAATAAATATTGTAATAATTGCAGCTGTTACAAAGTTAAAAATAACATGTGAACCAGCAACCCTTTTTGCATCTTGAGTTGATGTAAGTGAGGCTAAAACAGCTGTTAAAACTGTACCAATATTTGCTCCAATAGCAAGAGCTAAAGCATTTATGTAAGTAATACTTTCTACATTTAAAGCTGTAATAATAATAGCTAATGTAGCTGCACTTGATTGAATAACTATTGTAATAACTAAACCAATTAAAATATAAAGTAATATTCCAGTATATCCATCCATAGCATAACTTGCAAGGTCAATTTGATCTTTTATTACATCAAATCCATCTTTCATATATGCAATTCCAAGAAAAATAAAACCAAGCCCTAATAAGACATTTCCACTACCTTTCATAGCATTTGTTTTTAGAAATCTTAAAATTACTCCAAAAACAATCATAGGAAAGGCATAAGTTGAGATTTTAACATCTATTCCAAGGCTTGAAACAATCCAAGCTGTTGTTGTACTTCCAAGGTTTGAACCAAAAATTACTCCAATTCCTTGAACAAGTGTAATTAACTCAGCTCCAACAAATGATATTGTAAGAAGTGTTGTAATAGTTGAACTTTGAACTATTGAAGTTGCAACAAAACCAGTTATAATGGCGTATAAACTATTGTGTGTAAATTTTTGTAAAAGTTTTTCTAAAAGCCCACCAGAAAGTTGTTTAAACCCATCTTGCATAAAGAACATACCAATTATAAAAATTGCAATTCCACTTAAGATAACGGTAAAATTTTGATATTTTACTACTATAAATGCTAAAATAGATAAACATATAAAAATAATAATATTTTTTTGCACAGAAAATGCCCCCAAAATCTAATGTATATAATATTAGATTATAACTAATATTTATTTAATAAGTAGATTTTAGATAATATCTTATAATCTTATATTTCTAGGAGAGTTTTGTGTATAAAATTTTGGTTTTAGAAGATGATTTACTTTTTGCTTCAACTTTAGAAGATTTTTTAAGTAGTGAGGGCTTTAATGTAGATATTGCAAAAGATGGAGAAGAAGCTCTTAGTTTAAATTATGATTTTAACTATGATTTATATATATTTGATATAAATGTTCCAAAAATAGATGGTTTGGAACTTCTAAAATCTCTTAGAGAAAACAATGATAATACACCAACTATATTTTTAACATCATATAAAGATAAAGATACTTTAAAAGATGCTTATTCAAAAGGTTGTGATGATTATATAAAAAAACCAGTTGATTTAGATGAGTTGAGTTTACGAATAAAGGCTATTTTTAAACGAAATAAAAAAGAGTTTAATTTGATAACTTTGAGAGAAAATATAGTTTTTAATCCTATTTCAAAAAGAGTTTTTGAATCAGAAATTGATATGAATTTACCAATAAAAGTTTTAGAGTTACTGGAGTTATTTTTGGAAAATAGAAATGAAATTGTCTCAAAAGATATGATAATAAGAAAACTCTGGAGTACAAGTCAAAGTTATAGTGAGGGTTCAATTAGGGTTTATATTAATCAAGTCAAAAAATTATTTGATAATAAAGATGCAATAATAAATATAAAAGGAATAGGGTATAAACTTGAATTCTAAAAAAATTGATTTTTTAATCTCTATTTCTATAGTTTTTATTTTTTCTTTATCAATTATTTTATATTTGAACTATTATTTTACTTCTACAATCTATTTTACAAATGAACAATATTTAGTTTTTGAACTTTTTTTACTTTTTATAGGAGTTCTTATATTTCTTTTTTTCTCAAGCTCTTTGATAAAATATACTTTCAAAAGTGATGAAAAGTTAGAAAAAGATATAAAAAATACTATTCATGAGTTAAATATACCAGTTTCAACGATAAAAATGAATGTTCAGCTTTTGAAAAAAAGTTTAAAAGAGGAGAAAAATTTAGTTAGAGTTGAAAGAATAAGCAAAGCAAATGAAAATCTTTTAAAATTGTATGAAAATTTGGAGTATGAATTTAAAAAAGAGATTGATAAAATAGAGCTAGAGGAGTTTTATTTAGAGGATATTATAAAAATATCTTTGGATAAATTTGAAGATATAAAAAAAGATACAATAATTGAAACAAACATTCAAAATCCTCTTTTATATTGTGATTATAATGGTTTTTTGATGGCTTTTGATAATCTTTTTTCAAATGCAATAAAATATAATGATAAGGAAAACCCATATATAAAAATTGAGCTAAATGATACAATTTTATCAATATTTAATAAGGGTGAGAAGATTGATACGAAAAATATTATGTTAGTTTTTGATAGATATTTTCAAGAAGATTCACAAAATAGTGGCTTTGGTTTGGGCTTAGCAATAGTAAAAGAGTTTTGTGATAAGTATAAAATATCAATAAATATTGAAACCTTGAAAGATGGAACAAAAATAAATCTTAATCTTAAAAATATTTTAAGAAAGGAGAAATTATGAGTTTAAAATTAGAGTATCACCAAAATATTAATGGCAAGATTGTAAAAAAAGAGTTAGAGTTTTCTAAAGATTTACTAAAAGATAAATATAGTTTAAACTCTCTTTTTGTAACTATGGTTGATGGGCAATCTATGGAACCAGATATTTTACATGGCTCTTTAGTAGTTGCTGATTTAAGTCAAAAAGATTTTTTGGCTGATGCTATATTTTTGATTTATAAAGATAATAATATGTGGATAAAAAAGGCAAAAATTATAGAAAATAAGAACTATTTTGTCTCTATAAATCCAAGCTATTCTCATCTTAAATATAAACTTGAAGATTGTAGAGTTATAGCAAAAGTTCTTTTAACTTTTAAAACTTCAAATTAATATTTTTAATAAATTATAAAAAAGAGCTCAAACTTTAATATCTTTATAAATTATCTTATACTAATATTTTTAGTTATTTAATTTTCTAATTTGAAATATTAAATATATAGATAATACTAAAATAAAGAGCTTTCCATGAATAACTTTCCAATAGACTTAATAAATAAAAACATAAATAAAGAAGTTCAAGAGATAAAAGGAAGGTTAAAACTTTTAAACTATAAAAGTAATGATTTATATGGAAATACAGATGGGAATTATTCAATATATAATTTAGAAGGGAAAAGTGGAGTAAATAAAGTATATGAATATGAGATAACCTTTATAAGTAATGAAAGAATAGAAGTAGAAGATATAGTAGATACAGATGTAGAGATAGTTTTAGAGGATTTAGTAAATTTAAAATCTTGTAAAACAATCTTTGGAAAGATTTATAAAGCTAGTGAAGATAGTATAGTATCAAATAAATATATGTATAAAATAGAAGTAGTACATCCAATATACTATTTGGGATTAAATAATAAATATGAGATATATCATAGTCTAAGTGCAACAGATATTATAAATAAAATAGTAACAAGATATAGAGCCTTATTAAATATTTCATTAGAGATAAGAGTAGATAATATAAAATATCCAATAAAAGATTATACAACCCAATATAATCAAAGTGATTTAGAGTTTATCTTAATGCTTTGTGAAGAAGAGGGATACTCTTTAATATTTAAAGAAGATGATAATAGTAGCTTTAAAATAGTATTGTGTGAATTAAATGATTATGTAGAGAAAATAGATAGTAAGATATTGTGTACATATAATCATAAAATAGAGTTTAAAGCAAGTAAACATATAGAAGATTACTATGATAAGAATAATCCAAGCCAAGAGTATAAAATAGAGAAAACAAAGGTAGTAACTAGTAGTAAGATAAAAGATAATGCAAGTAGTAAACAATTAAGAAATGATATAGAAAAAGAGAGCTTTAGAGATAAACTAAACTTGTTAAATGAAAGCTTGTATGAAGATTTAAATAGATACACAAATATAGATACAAATAAAGAGTATAGTCAATCAAATATAATAGAAGCAGTTTCAAATGAATTAATAGTAAAAGATAGTTTAAATGCCTTAATAGTAAGTGAAAAAGAGAATAAAGAAGAAGATGTAATAATAATAGAAGTAAACTATAAAGCATACTTTCCAAATGCCTTAGAAGAGTATTCAAAACTAAATGATATAAAAGATATAAACTCAAATATGCAATATAGTGTAGAGTTTAAAGCAATCCCAAAAGATATAATATATAAACCCAAAGTTACAATAAAAAAACCAAAGATATATGGAGTACAAACAGCAATAGTAACATCACAAGATGTAAATAACTCACCAATAAACCAAAATCAAAATAGTATAGATGTAGATGAAGAAGGAAGAGTAAGAGTACTGTTTCATTTTGAAAGAAATAAAACAACCTCTTGTTACTTAAGAGTATCAAATCTATCTAGTGGAAATAATTATGGCTCACAATTTATTCCAAGAGTAAATAGTGAAGTAATAGTAAGCTTTGTAAATGGTAACCCAGATTGCCCAATAATAATAGGAACTTTGTATAATGGTGAGAATAAAATACCTTACCCACTTCCAGCTAATAAAACAAAAAGTTATATAAGAACATATACAACTCCTCAATATGAAAATGATGAAGGATATAATGAAATACTCTTTGATGATATTCAAGGAAATGAAAAACTAAATATTCAAGCTCAAAAAGATATGAATACTCTAATACTAAATGATGAAACAAAAATAGTTAAACATAATCAAAGTAATCTAATAGAGAATGATAAAAAAGAAGATGTAAATAATAACTCAAACTTAAATGTAAAATCAGACTATACAATAAATGTAAATAAAAACCTAACACAAAGTGTAGAAGAAGAGAAAATAACAACTGTAAATAAAGATTATAATATTTATGCTAATGAAGATTTAAATATAAGAGTAAAAAACACAATAAAACAACTAATAGAAAAGGATTTTATACAAAAAGTAAAAGGTAATAAAATAGAACATGTAGAAAAAGATGTAAAACTAAAATACCTTCAAAATCTCTTTAAACAAATAGATAAAGATTTTAGAATTGATGTAAAAGAGAACTTTCACACTAAAGCAAATACAATTAAAATAGAAGCCCAAACTATAGAGTTAATTTCAGATACAGAAGTAAACCTAAAAGGTGCTAATAATAATCTAATAGTAAACCCAAATGGTATTTTTATGAATGCTCCTTTGGTAAATACAAACTCTATTTACTTTGGTGCTTTTGCTAATGAAGTTGAAAAAGTAGATATGGATAATAACACAGCAAATATGCAAAGTAATGACCCTGATAGTTACTCAAATAACTCTACAATTAAAGAGAATACAGTAGGAATAGTATTTTTTAGACCAAAAGAAAATTATATAGGTGAATATGGTTTTGATTGGTTAAGACAAAATGAAACTTCAAGTATTTTTGAAAGAGATTATGAAAAAATATTGGAAGATAAAGAAGGAATAAATAAAGCTGACCAATATAAAAAAATGAAAGAAGATTATAATAATGAAATTATAAACTTAGATAGTGGGAAATCTTATGAGTATTATATTCCAAAGATGACACTCTACCCAAAAACTCCAGCAGATTTACAGATATATTGTAATAACTATGAAGAAGTAGAGTTTGAATCAACAAACCCTAACTTAATAGTAAAAAAGAATAGTAATCAAACTATATCTTTTGGTACAAAAGGGGAGATAAGTAGTGATGCATATATAGTAGCAAAACGAAATGGAAAAACAGTAGGGAAAGTACAGCTTTTAGCAAATAGTAAAGCTAATAGATATGAAGTTGATATTATATTTGTAGGATTAAAAACTTTTTTAAATGGAGAAAAAGAGATAGATGGAAACTATTTAAAAAAATTAAATATAGAAGATGAGATAAAAAGACATTTAGGACAAGCCTATATAAAAGCAAATATTACTATATTAGAAAACTCTTTTACTATTAATAATGATAAAGAGCTTGAAGATTATACTTTTACTAGCAATAAAAGATATTTTCAAATTCTTCCCGACCCAAATGATTATATCTTACCAAGATTTGATAAAGCCTACCCACAATATAAAAATCATATAAAGATATTTTTTACAAAAGAAGAAGCTAAACTTTTACATAATGAATATTATGGATTAGCAGATGGAATTGGAGTTAAAAGTGCAACAATATTTGGGAAAAGAGGGAGTGATAGAAGAGTAAGTCATGAATTAATGCATGCTTTAGGATTACATCACACTTTTAGTGAAGAAAATAAATACTATTTTAAAAAATATTTAACACTAAATATAATGGATTATTTTAATGCTACACCTAAAAACTTCTCTTGGCACTATCAATGGAGAACTATGCAAAATAATTCATCAGTAAGGAAAGAGAGATGATAAAACTATTAATAAGTCTAAGCTTACTTTTTACTATAAGCTTTGCAGATAATTTATATAAAGAGATAAAAGGAGAAAAGATGTCTGAAGTATTTAATATTAAAGAGTTTAAAGAGAAAAGTCCAAATGGAGAAGATTACTTTTTTACAGATAAAGATGGATTTAAAATAGAGTGGAGTCAATATCGACATGAAAATGAGTATGCCCAAAGGAGAACTTATCCTAAACCCTCATTTTTATCTGAATATAAAGAGTATGATGAAAATGGAAAAATAAAACGTTATCAGCTTTGGGCAAGAGGGTATTTTATAAAAGAACTCCATTTTGATAAAGAGGGAAATATAGTAAAAACAATAAATGCAGATGATGATTATAAAATCCAATTAGGTGAAGTATTAGATATATTTAAAAAAGAGTTTCCAAATATAGATTTACATAGGAAATATTGGAAAGATAAAAAAGGAACATATATAAAAAGAAAAAAAATAGATAGACTTGAAGATATAGCTGATGGTTTATCTGTACGAGAAATTTTTTGGGAAGAACTTGTAAAAGAGCATAATTTTTATGGAAATGATATAAATAATCTAAAGTTCCCAATGCAAGTTTATGTAATAAACTTTTTTACAGAAGAAGAGAATGATAAATACCTTTATATAAACTCATTTGTAATAGATGCAAATAGTGCAAAACCACTTTTATATGTAAAATCTTATTATATAAGTGATTGGGATTATGTAGAAAAAGATAGCAATCCAACTATACTAGATAAATATTATAAAAATAGATAGAAAACTCAATAAATTGGTAAGTTTGATATTATGTAATATTTGCACAAAGTTTTTACTATGTTAATATATTTATTTAGTAAGACTATTGAAAATATTACTTTTTTATTAAATTAATTTTATAGTTATATTTTAGAACCAATTATGAAAAAAAGGAGCTAAATAGCTCCTTTTTTTAGGTTTAGTAGCTTAAATTTTGGTAATCTTTATCTAAAAGTCTATCAGCAACAACAGGTGGTTTTGCTACACTTACATTTTCTATTAAATCAGCTTCTGTTTTACTAGCATTTGGTAAAAATAGTGGGCAAACTTCAACTTTCGCACCATTTTTTATTAGCTCTTCTAACATCATTTTGGGAGATTTATCTTGAGGTTTTAATTTTGGACTAGAGCTATCTTTTAAAGCAAGATTTGCTGCATGAGAGCATAAAACCATGTTTATCTCTTTCCCCTTTTTTAGTGTCATTGCACTTAAAACCATTCCCATCATCTGTGTTTCAGCACTTTCTGAAGTTAATAGTACATTTAACCCTTTTGCACTATTATCATTTGCATTTGCAGTAGTTCCTAAAATTAAAATGGCACTTAAACTTAATAATATTTTTTTCATAAATTAATCCTTTTATATAATTCTTTTAATTAATAATTAAAAGTTATTGATTTTATATAATTAATACTTATTTATAGATAAAAAGAGCAAAAGCTCTTTTTAGAATGAGAATTTTTTGTAAAGCCTAAAAAATAGTTTAATTGTAACTACTTGAATATAGATAAAAGGAATCATAAGTATAAAATAGATTATTGAATATTTATCAATAATACTATTATGAACAAGACCAATGTTTATAAAAAACATTCCAAAAACAAAAAAAGCAACACCAGGGCAAATAAGAGCAAAACTTAGAGCTGATTTCTCATTTGATTTGATAAATTTCTCAAAATATCCAAGTTTTTTCATAATTTGATAACCTAAAACTCCAAAAATTATCTGTAAACTTAAAATAGTAGAAGTTAAAACAAAAAGAGAAGGTTTATCACTTGTAGCATTTAAATTGTGTTCAAGTCCAAAAGTAAGTCTTATAAAAGTAATTCCTAGAAGTGTTAAAATAGGAATTATAATCCAAAGTGAAGGAGCTGTTTCAATATTAATTCCTTGTTCAAACATATTTTTGAAGCCCAAAATAATTTTTATAAAAATTAAAACTATAGAAATACTTGCAAAGAAAATTGCAAAAAATATTCCAATAGAATTTACAATAATATTTGAACTCATAGCACCAGGAGCAGCAAATCCAACTGCTACCATAGATAAAGCAAAAATTGAAATCATTTGTGTAAGATTATTGTTTTTTGTAAAATCAAAATCACCTTTTATAATTAATCTTGAAAAATAATCAAAGAATATTTTTAAAGCAAAATAGCCATTTATTGCAAATCCTAAAAGAGCAAAAGGGAATAGATATTCAACTATACTCCATAATTTTGGTATAAAAACTGCACCTAAAACAAAAGCTACATTTATACTCATTGTATAAGTTAAAGGTAGAGTCATAAGACTAATTTGCCCATTTGATGTTATTAAAGATTTATAACTTTCACTTTTTTTATATAATAAAAACTGTTTTGTATTCCAAATAAGAAGTTTAAAATGAATTAAAGCAAATGCAAAAATAAATACTAAAGAAAAAGCAGTTATAAAGCTAATATAATCACCTTTTTCTAAGGCTTGAAAAATATATTCAAAAGTTGCCATTGGAGTAGTTGGATGAGGAACTAAAAACATTAAATACATAAAAAATGAGACACTAAGTCCACCTGCGCCTAAAGCACTTAAAAAACAAGTTGGAGAAAATCTTTCTCTTAAAATCATTTATAATCCTTTGTTAAATTTTTAAAATATTGTAGGGAATAATATATTAAAAACTTATGAAATATAAATAAGTAAATATTATGAATAATATTAGAGTTGCTCCTAAAAATAGTAGTTAATTGTTTTTTAGTATTTTAAAATACTCTTCTCTACTTATCTCATAAGCTCCCAAGCTTTCAAGATGAGAATTATAAACTTGACAATCTATAAGTTTTATTTCATTCTCTTTAGCCCAAAGACATAAATGGTAAAAAGCAACTTTTGAAGCATCATTTACAAGGCTAAACATACTCTCTCCACAAAAAACATCTCCAATAATAAGTCCATAAAGCCCACCAACAAGCTTATCATTGAGATAAACTTCAATACTATTTGCAACTTCTAAATTATATAATTGTGTATAGGCATAAATAAACTCATCACTTATCCAAGTATCACTTTCATGTTTTCTTTTTACATTTGAACAATTTTTTATAACTTCAAGAAAATTTGTATTTGATTTTACAATAAAGCCTTTATTTAGTATTGATTTTTTAAGGCTTTTTGATATTTTCATCTCATCAGGTTTTAAAACCATTCTTTTTTGTGGACTATACCAGTTTATATAACCATAATCATCTATAAACCAGGGGAAAAGACCATTATAGTAAGCATTTACTAATCTTTGTGGGTGAAAATCTCCACCAATAGCAACTAAATCATCTCCCATTTGTTCTAAATTTGGGAAATCAAAACTATCATCATCAAGTAAATATATTTTGTGTTTGTTATCTAATAATTTCATTTTGGCATTTTAGTTAAAAATATGTTAATATCCAAAAAATTAATTAGGAATTAAAGATTTTATGAAAAGATTAGATGCACTTTTATCAAATTTGGGATATTGTAGCAGAAGTGAGACAAAGTTATTTTTAAAACAAAATGAAGTTTTAATAAAAAATCAAAGAGTTTTTAATCCTACTTCTAAAGCAAATCATTGTGATGTTCTTGTAAATAATGAAGCTCTTGATAGTGAAAAAATTTTAATTTTATTAAATAAACCAAGTGGATATATATGTTCACATAATGATGCAGGAAAACTTATATATTCACTTCTTCCAAGAAGATATCAAAATAGAAATCCAAAAATATCAACTATTGGAAGACTTGATATTGATACAACAGGAGCTATTTTATTAACAGATGATGGAGAGTTAAATCATAAATTGACAAGTCCAAAAAAAGATGTAAAAAAAGTGTATGAAGTAAGTTTAGAAAAACCATTAAATGGAGATGAAAAAGAGCTATTTGCTAGTGGAAAAGTGCTTTTAAATGGTGAAGAAAAGCCACTAAAGCCAGCTATTTTAAAAGAGATTACTCCTACTTTAGTTCATCTTGAAATAGTTGAAGGAAAATATCATCAAGTAAAAAGAATGTTTGCTTATACAAAAAATAGGGTGATAAAACTTCATAGATTGGAATTTTCAGGCTTTAGAGTTGATGAGATGGAAGAAGGTGCTTTTAAGATAATAGATGATTTCAATATAAAATCTTACAATTTGTAATGCTTTTATAAGAATTTAAAAGTTTTGGTTATAATTAAAAAAATAGAGTTTTGGAGATAAAATGCAAAATATAACAATGTGGCATAACATTGCTTGTTCAAAATCAAATAGTGCAAAATGTTTTTTAGATGATAATGGTGTACAAGTTGAAATAAGGGATTATTTGGAGAATCCACCTTCAAAAGATGAGATAAAGGAACTTTTAAAAAAATTAAATATGAGTGCAAAAAGTTTAATTAGAGAGAGTGAATCTTTATATTCTGAACTAAATATAAAAAATATAGATGATGAAGATAAGCTTATAGAAATAATAGAACAAAATCCAATTTTAATTCAAAGACCTATTTTAATAGGCAATAAAAAAGCTTTTATAGCAAGACCACCAAAAAATATAGAAGATATAATAAATGAGCTTTAATCTAAACGAAAAACAGTTAAGAATAAGATATATAAGAGTAGTTGAGAAATTTTTAACAAGAACTATATCTTTATTAAAATTAGATGATTTTAATAGAGATTTATTTATAAAAAGAACATTTAAAAACTATGAAGATCTAAATAAAACTCCAAAAGTAGATCTTTATTCAGATTATTATACAGGTTTAAATAGTTTTATTGAAAAAACTATCAATTTTATAAAAAATCCAAGTGATGATTTTGTAGATGAGAGAGCAACTTTATTAAAAGATGCAAATTTACTACAAAAAGAGAAAAATAAGAGCACTTATAAAAAAGATAAACATAAAAAAGATAGATTTGATGACGGAAACTAGTGAAAAAAAGTATAACTTAAGTGGGGTTTTGAAAAAAGTTCTCTATAAAAATGATGAAACAAAATATATTATTGCAGTTTTAGAAAATAATCAAAAAATTTGTGGAACATATTTCGATGCTGATATTGAAAAAATAGTAGGTGAAGAGATAATAATGAGTGGAGATTGGACAACTCATAATAAATATGGGGTTCAATTTGAGTTTGATACTCTACAAATAAAAGAGCACGAACTTTTTTTCTTTCTTACAAAAATTGTAAAAGGATTTACTAAAAAACTTGCAAATGAGATTTTAGATAAATATAGTGAAGATGGATTGATAGAGATTTTAGAGAATAATCCAAATGAACTACTAAATTTTAAAGGAATAAAAGAGAAAAAATTAAAAACAATTTTAAGCTCTTGGCACTCTTTTAAACACTTAAGAGAACTTGGTGCTTTTTTAGGAAAATTTGGTGTAACTTCAAATTTAATTACAAAAATATATTCAACTTTTAGTGAAGTTGATAACTTAATAGAAAAAATTAAACAAAACCCATATATTCTAATAAATATAAAAGGAATAGGATTTAAAAGAGCTGATGAGATAGCAAAGTCTTTAGGAATTGACTTAAAATCAGAGTTTAGAATAAGAGCTTGTGTAAATTATACTTTAAGAGAATTTTGTGATAACAATGGAAACTCATCTATAGATAAATTTCATCTTTATAAATTATTAGATGATAGTTTGAGGTTTTCAAATGAAGAGATACTTTATGAAAATGTTTTAACAAAAATGTTAGCAAAAGAGGAGATTTATAGCACAAATCAAAATAGAGTTGCTTTATCAATGTTATATTTTGCAGAAAAAAATATTTTAGAGTTTTTTAATAGAAGAAAAGATGATAAAAATAGAAAAATTATTGAAAAATTTGATGAATATTTAAGTAAAAAACAAGAAAGTTTGGGTTTTTCTTTAAGTGATGAACAAAAAAAAGCAGTTGAACTTATAAACTCTGGAGAGAAAACTCTCTTTTTAATAGGTTATGCAGGAACAGGAAAATCGACATCAAGTAGAGCTATTTTAGAACTTTTGGAAGAGATAATGAGTTATGATGATATTATAACTATTGCACTATCAGGAATTGCAAGTCAAAGAATAAGTGATACAACAGGTTATAATTCAAGTACTATTCAAAGTCTGCTTGTAAAACATAAAGAGAAAGATTTTTTCCCATATAAAGTTATATTACTTGATGAAGCATCTATGGTAAATTCTGTTACTTTTTATCAAATTATCTCAAAAATAAGTGATGATACAATTTTTATAATTGTCGGAGATGATGGCCAGTTACCAGCTATTGGAGCTGGAAATATATTAGCTGATAGTATAAAATTTGAACTTGCACCAATATGTAAACTTACAAAAATTTATAGACAAAATGAAAATCAAGCAATTGCAATAATTGCAAATGACATTAGAAAAGGTGAATTACCAAATTATAAAGAGGATTATGAGGATTTTAAATTTGTTGATGTCTCTATTTCAAATTATTATTCTATTAAAAACTCGTTGAGTCAAAATGAATTTTCAAATATTAGAGGTGAAAATAGTGAATATATTTTAAATAATATTTTAAATATAGCAAGTGATTATATTCAACTCTATTATGATTTTATAAAAGAGAAAAATATTGGTAAAGCTTTAACTCTTTTTCAAGTAATTACACCGATGAAAGGTGGTGTTTTAGGAGTTGAAAATTTAAATATAGAGTTACAAAGGCTCTTTAATCATACAAAAACAAAGAGTTTAAAAATAAAAGATTTTGAGTATAAATTAACAGATAAAGTAATTCATATAAAAAATGAAAATATGAAAGCCCAAACTATGAGTATGTATAAATCAAACTCCACTGAATTTATGGAGAGAAGAGTTTATAATGGACAATTAGGACTTATAATAAAGATTGATTTTGATGAGCAAAAATGTATAGTTTTATATCCAAATGATGATATGGTTGTATTTTATGACTTTGATAATATTCATAATCTTTTAAATTTGGCATATTGTCTAACAATTCACAAAACTCAAGGAATGGAATATGAAAATGCTCTAATTCCTATGACTTTTTCACACTATATTATGCATAATACAAAACTTTTATATACAGCAATTACAAGAGCTAAAAAAATGTGTTTTATTGTTGGAGAAGAGGAAGCCTTTAAAAGTGCTTGTAAAAAAATAGAAGTAACAATAAGAGAATCAATTATAAATGATTTGTTAAGTAAAAATAATAAAATTGAGTAAACATATAGTTCTATCGTTACTATTTAAATAACATAAAAGCAATTTTTTTGTAATATATCCTCTAAAAAAATTAAGAGGATTTTATTTTATGATAACTTGGATGCAAAGGCATAAAAAATGGCTCGTTATTACTATTTGGATTAGTACAATAGCATTTGTTGGAGCTGGATTTGTAGGTTGGGGGTCTTATAATTATGGATCTAAAGGTGGAGTTGTTGCTAAAGTTGGTAGTAAAGAGGTAACTATTGAAGAGTATCAACAAGAGTACTCAAATCTTTATGGTGAATACGCTAGGATGTTTGGTCCAATGTTTTCAAAAGAGTTAGCAGAGCAACTAAAATTAAAAGATATTGCATTTAAAAAAGTTTTAGAAAAAAATCTAATTATGGCATATGGGGATTCTATTGGTTTTATGGCAACAGATGAAGAAGTTGCAAAAGAGCTTTTAAAATATGAAGTTTTTCAAAAAGATGGAAAGTTTGATAAAGATACTTATATAAAAGTTTTAAATCAAAATAAAATGACACCAAAAGATTTTGAAGATAATTTAAAAAATGAGATTTTATTTCAAAAGACTCAAAATTTATTTATTTTAAATCCTAGTTTAAAAGAGATTGAAAACTTAAGTAAATTATTATTTATTGAAGATGATATTACAATTAAAATTTTATCGCTAAATGATATGAAAGTAGAGATTAAACCTGAAGAGTTAAAATCATATCATGAAGCAAATAAAAATAGTTATATGAGTGAAGTTTCTTATGATTTAGAGATTAAAACTATCCCTTTAATATCTTCAAATTCAAGTGAAGATGAGATAAAAGTACAATATGAAAAATTTAAATCTGATTATAAATTTGAAGATGGAAGAATAAAATCTTTTGATGAAGCAAAAGAGCAAGTAATTGCTGACTTAGATGAAAAGTTTACAAAAAAAGAGGCTTTAAACTTATATTTAAAACTTAAAAAAGATGAAGAAAAGTTTGATAAAAGTGGGAATTTTGTTCAATCAAAACTTCCTTTTTTAGCTGAAAATATAGAGAAAATAAATGAAATAAAGAGTGGAGATATTACAAAACCATTCTTTGAAAATAAGAACTATTATATAGTAAAACTTGTAGGTAAAAAACCTTCAGCTCCTCTTAGTTTTGAAGAGGCAAAAGATAAAGTTACACTTAATTTTGAAAAAGAGTTAAAATCAAAAAAACTTGATGAGATTGCAAATAGTACTTTAGAAGGATTTACAGGAGATAATATTAATAATGTTACAAGAGAATCTATTTCAAAAATAACTAATCTTGAGCAACAAGAAGCAGCAAATTTTTTAAATCAATTATTCTCTTCGACAAAAAAAGAGGGTGTTATTAGATTGGAAAATAAAGCTGTTTTATATAGAATCAATGACTCTAAAATGGCAAGTTATGATAAATCAAAAGATGAATTAGTAAAAAATGCAGCAATTCAAGTTCAAGAGAGTGATTTAATAAATAATTTATTGAAAAAATTAGAAACTATGTATACAATCAAAACATCAATACAAACAAAGGAGTAACATTGAATAATATTTTAGCAATTGATTTAGGCTCTTCCGCTATTACTACAGTTATTGCAAAACATGATAATGAAAATAATATAAATATTTTAGGAACAGGAATACAAGTAAGTAATGGTATCAATAAAGGTTTAATAATAAATATTGAAGATGCCTCAAAATGTATAAGAGATGCCGTTGATATGGCAAAAAAATCAACAAATGAGCCAATTGATACTACTATTGTTTCAATCTCAGGAGCTTACTCAAAAAGTCATAGAAGTACAGGTTCTGTTAATGTTCCAAATGGACTTATTTCTGAAACAGAGATAAATCAAGTTATGCAAATGGCCCTTTATAATGCGACAATAGTTCCAGATTATGAAGTAGTACATGTTATTCCTATGTTTTTTAAAGTTGATGATAGTGTTGAAGTTGATAATCCACTAAATATGAATGGAACAAGACTTGAAGTTTCAGTAAATATTGTAATGTCAAAAAGAACAGCTCTAACAAATATAAAATCTGCTTTGAAAACTTCTGGAATAGATAATGTAAAATTTGTTTTAGATTCTTATGCTTCAGCTTTGGCCGTTTTAGATGAGCAACAAAAGAAATTTGGAGCAGTTGTTGTAAATTTAGGGTCAACATCAACAGAGTTTGTCTATTTTAAAGGAAATTCAATAGTTTATAATGGATTTATTCCTGTTGGTTCAAATCATATTACAACAGATTTATCTATTATGCTTCATACTCCACCTAGTGCTGCAGAGAATATAAAACTAGAGTATGGTTCTTTAATTAAAAATTATTCAGAAAATAATGAGCTTGAAGATAGAAAAGTAAAAACTCCTAGAATTGGTGATGAAAATAGCACTTCTGAAATAGGACTTGATTCTATTCAAACTATAATTCATGCAAGAGTTGAAGAGATTTTAGTTTTAGTTAAGAAAAAATTGAAAAAAAATGCACTTTTGGATAGTACAGGTTCTGGAATAGTATTAACTGGTGGTATGACTTATCTTGATGGAATAAAAGATTTAACGAGAAAGGTTTTTGAAGGAATTCCTATTAGTATTTCAGCACCAAAACCAATCTTAAATAGTTTTGATGTAAATTTTGATGAGGCCTATATGGCTACTATTGTTGGTCTTTTAGAGTACTCTTTAGGAAAAAATAGAAGCTATCAATTAGATTCTAGTAAAAAGCTTGTAAGACCTCTTCAAAAAGAGAGAGCTATTGATATGATAAATATGCAAAATATGCAAAATAAAATAGCAGAACCAAAAGCAGACTCTTACTCTATAAAAGATAGTGGAGGAATGGATTTGACTCATCTTGTAAAAGAGAAGAAAAAAGAGGGGCTTGGAAAATTATTTAAAAAAGTAACGGAGTGGTTTTAATGGAAAATAGTAACTTATTCGGAACAGCTGAAATTAAAGTAACAGAGCAGATGCCAACAAGAGTTTTATCAAACAATCAACCAAAAATTGCAGTAATTGGAGTTGGTGGAGGTGGTTGTAATATGGTAAACCATATGATAGAAGAGGGGGCTCATAAGATAGATTTAATTGTAGCAAATACAGACCTTCAGTCTCTTCACTCTTCTAAAGCACCTAAAAAAATAGAGTTAGGACCAAAATTAACAAAAGGTTTTGGTGCTGGAATGAATCCTGAAGTTGGAAGAGATTCAGCTATTGAGAGTTATGAAGAGATTAAAACTGTTCTAGAAGGAACAGAGATTGTTTTTGTGGCTTCTGGATTAGGTGGAGGAACAGGAACAGGAGCAGCCGCAATTATTGCAAAAGCTGCGAAAGATGTTGGAGCTTTAACTGTTTCAGTTGTTACAAAACCTTTTGCTTGGGAAGGTAAAAAAAGAGCAGGTTTGGCAAATTTAGGACTTGAAGAGCTTAAAAAAGTAAGTGATTCTTTAATTGTTATTCCAAATGAGAAATTAAATGAGATTGTTGATGTTGGTTTAACTTTTAAAAACTCATTTAAAATAGTTGATAATGTTTTATATCAAGCAGTAATTGGAATGAGTGAAGTTATTTTAAATCCTGGACATTCAGATATTAATACAGACTTTGCAGATGTTAAAACTATTATGAAGCATAAAGGTATTGCTTTAATGGGAATTGGAAAAGGAAAAGGAGAAAATTCTGTTCAAGATGCACTTGATAATGCAATTAACTCTCCTTTATTAGATAAAGTTCCTCTTGAAGGTGCTAAAGGAATATTAATTCACTTTAGTATGAGTCCAAATATTACACTTTTTGCAATTTCAAGTGTTATGAGTACAATTCATGATAAGTTAGATCAAAATGCAGATATTATTTTTGGAACAACTACTGATAAAACTTTAGAAAATGATGAGATTAAAGTAACTATTATTGCTACTGGATTTGATTCAAAAAATGAAGATAGAGATCAATTAGAAGGAAATGGTGAAGAGAATGAACAAAAGTCAGTTCCTGTTGATAGTGAAAACTATTTAGATACACCACCTCTTATGAGAGATTATAAAATTCAATATATCTTAAAGTAGATATAAAAAGGTTTTAAAACCTTTTTATATTTGAAAATCTATCTCTTTAGATTTTTTCTCTTTATCTTCCCACTCAAAAATAAAACACATTGCTAGTTTATCTCTTTTAAGTAGGAATTTTCCTGTAAAATAACCAGATACAAAAATAGAGATTATTGCTAAAAATGAACTAAATACTAAAGTAGAAAGTCCACTTAATCCTTGACCAACAGTACATCCAATCGCCATAATTCCACCAACTCCCATCATAGCACCACCAATCATATTATATTTTACTTTATTGATATTTTTATTTGCCGTACATCCAAAACTATATTTTTTATTAAATAAAGTTGAGATAAAAGTTCCAATTATTGCTCCAATAACTAGACAAACACCAAAGCTAAACTCATTTACTTGATAGTATGTAAATAGTTCTAAAGTTTTTGCACTAGGGTATACAAAACTAATAGCCTGAATTGGTATCTCTTTTTCCATACTTTCTGAACCAATATATCCAGTAATAAACCAAGAAGCACCTATTAAAAGTCCAATTATAGCACCATCATAGAGAGTAAAAACTCTTTTTAAATTTTTTGTAAACATGTACAAAAGTATAAATAAAATAGTTAAAACAAGATAGATATTTAATTGGAAATTATCTATTATTTTAGAGGCTTCTATTAAAGTAGGATTGTTTATAAAAGGATTTACAATTTCGAATAAAATACCTTTAGTTGTAGCATATGCAAAAATTGCTATAAAAAGTAGAGTAATTAAAGCATTTGAATCACCTTGAGCAAATTTTACTATACTTCTACTACTACATCCATCCGCTATCATCATTCCAGCACCAAATAAAGCTCCACCAATTATTATTGCAATATAATTAATATCTTTTTTAAAATATGCACTTTGAGTTAAATCTAATTCAAAAATATTTGATATAACTTGAGTTGATATAATAGCAACAATCATTGCCATAATTACACTAGAAGCTCTTTTTGTAGATTTTATTTGTAAAAAATCTTTTATACTTCCACTAAAGCAAAACTGTTTTTGTTGAGCGATAAACCCAAAAACAACTCCTAAAGCTAGACCTAGAATATTTACCAAATAATAAGTTTCTAATTCAAACATAACTATATTTCATCCTCATCTTCTCTCATATCTTCAAGATCAAGTAAGATATTATTTGCCTCTTCTTCACTTAATAAATTTTTATCTATTTGATTTAGTGCTTCATTATAAAATTTTTTTACATCTTGCATATATTCTAACTCTATTTTTAGATTTTTATTGTTGCTATTTTCTTCTAAGAGTTTTTCTATTGCAACTATCTCTTCTTCTACTTCTATTAGAACATCTGTTTTTAAAAGTGTTTCAAGCTCTTTTATTTTACTCAAAATATATCCTTTATTAAAATTTTAGTTATTATATTAAAAATTACTTTTAATTATTAAAATAATAAATTAAATCTATTATTTTTTAGACAATTATGTCACTAAAAGGCTTTTTTATTTTAGTTTAGATAAACTTTAAACTTAAAAATTTGGAGAACTTGGAAAATATTTTGAAAATAGAGACAAAAATAGAGAAATTTAATGAACCTTTATATCTTGAGAGTGGAAGGCTTCTTGAAGAGTTTGAGATAATCTATGAAACTTATGGGACATTAAATGAAGATAAATCAAATGTAATTATTATTTGCCATGCACTTTCAGGAAGTCATCATGCAGCAGGTCGTTATGAAAATGAAGCAAAAGCAGGTTGGTGGGATAAGTTTATTGGAGATGGAAAAGCAATAGATACTAAAAAATATTTTGTAATCTGTTCAAATAATATTGGAAGCTCTTATGGTTCAACAAGTCCACTTAGTATTAATCCTTCAACAAAAAAAGAGTATAGATTAAAATTTCCAGTTTTAACAATATCTGATATTGTAAATGCACAAATGAAGCTTTATAAAAAGTTAGGAATTACAAATGCTCTTGCAGTAATTGGTGGAAGTATGGGTGGAATGCAAGCTCTTTGTTATGCAATAGAGCAACCAACTTTTGCAAAACATTATATTGCAATGGCATGTACAGCTTATACAAGACCTTGGGTAATAGCCCTAAATAAAATAGGAATAGAAGCAATTAGACATGACAAAGCTTTTAAAAATGGTGAGTATGATAAAGAGGATTTAAAAGTATCTGGTTTAGTTGGGCTTGCTGTTGGACGAATGGCTGGATTAATTGCTTATTTAACTCCAGCACTATTTAATAGAAAATTTGCAAGAGATTATGTAGATACAGATGGACTTTATGAACTTTTTGGAAGATTTGAGATAGAAAAATATCTTGAACATAATTCGTATAGCTTTCCAAAGTTCTTTGATCCTTTATCATATTTATATATTTGTAAAACAATAAATATTTTTGATGCAGGAAGAAACAAAGATAAATTAGAAGACTCTTTTATGAAAATAGAGGGGAAACTTCACTTAATATCTTTTGCTGATGATATGTTATTTTTTCCACAAGAGATGGAAGAGATACGAGATATTATGGTAAAAATAGGGAAAAAAGAGCAAGTTACATATTTACAAGTAAATAGTTCTAATGGTCATGACTCATTTTTCGTTGAAGTTGATAAGTTTGAAGAGCATGTAAAAGAGATTTTAAAGGATTAAAATGCAAGATAATGAAAATATAAATTTTGAAGAAAAAATAGTAAAAGCAAAAGAGATTTTGGAAGAACTAACTAAAAGTGATATTACCTTAAGTGATTCACTAAAATTGTATAATGAGGGCTTAAAAGAGCTAGAAGTTGCACAAAAATTACTTGAAGAAGCAAAATTAATTTTTACTACACAAAATAGGTCTTAGTTTCTCATTTTTTTTTAATTTCTGATATTATTAATTCTACAAATAAAAATAATAATTTTTTGTAATAATAAAGGTGGAAATATGATAGAGTTTAATGAATATTTTAATAGGCAAATAAATCTTTGGGGGGAAGAGATTCAAAAATCTCTTCAAAATAAAAAAGTTGCAATAATTGGAAGTGGTGGGCTTGGAAGTAGTTTAGGCTTTGCTTTAGGAGCTAGTGGAATTGGAGAGTTTGCTTTAATAGATTTCGATACAGTTAGTATTAGTAATATACATAGACAAATAGCTTTTAAAGTTGCCGATGAAGGAAAATATAAATCAGTTGTTTTAAAAGAGTTAATTGAGAGTCGTTGTCCTTTTACAAAAGCCACAGCTTATGTTGAAAGTTTTGATGATTTTATAAAAAGAGATTTGAAATTTGATTTAGTAATTGATGCAACAGATAATCTTCCTACAAGAGCAGCTATAAATAGCTGGTGTCAAAAAAATAATCAAATTTGGTTATATGGAAGTGTTGAAGAGTTTCATGGACAAGTTTGCTTATTTGAAAAAGCTTCTTATGAAACAGTTTTTCAAATAACAAATAGAAAACCAAATGGAATAGCTTGTCCAATTGTTATGAATATAGCTTCTTTACAAGCTAATTTTGCTATTCGATATTTGGCAGGATTAGAGGTTCAAAAAGATATTTTACACTATTTATTTTTTGATAAAGATGGTGTTTTAGGTATAAAAAAATTTAATTTACCTAAATAATGATTGAATTACAAACTTTAATAATATTTTTTTTTAGTTCTACTTTACTTGCCATAATTCCAGGACCAGATAATATATATCTATTATCAAACTCTTTTTATTTTGGCAAAAAAGCTGGATTCTCTTTGATTCTTGGATTATGTAGTGGTTTGATTTTTCATACTCTTTTAGTTATTTTTGGTGTTGCACTATTTATTCAATCTTCACAAACAGCTTTTTTTATTTTAAAAACTATTGGAGCAATTTATTTATTTTATTTAGCATTTCAAATATATAAAGCTCCTATTTTTAATCAAATTGAACAAAAATCAATAAAAATAAATTATAAAAAGCTTTATTTAAAAGGGCTTTTTATGAATGTAACAAATCCAAAAGTAACACTTTTTTTTCTTGCCTTCTTACCACAATTTGTATCCAAAAATTCGATAAATCAGAATTTAGAAATGTTGATTTTGGCATTTTTATTTTTGGTTTCAACAATTTTGGTTTTTAGCTCTATTGTACTTTTTGCATCATTTTTATCAAAAAGATTAAAATCAACTCAAAAGTTTCAAACAGTTTTAAATAAATTTGTAGCAGTTATTTTTTTGCTAATTGCTATTAAATTATTCTTTAGTGTATGATTTATATAACAAAAAATTAAGTACTTTTTAGATAAACTTGCCAAATTTTTAAATCAGCGAAAGGAAAGTTATGCCAAAAAGAGAAGATATAAAAAACATTTTGTTAATTGGTTCAGGACCAATTGTAATAGGGCAGGCGTGCGAGTTTGACTACTCAGGAACTCAAGCAACAAAAACTTTAAAAGAGCTAGGATATAGAGTTGTATTAGTAAACTCAAATCCAGCAACTATCATGACAGATCCAGAATTTGCTGATAAAACTTATATTGAACCAATCACGGAAGAGGTTGTTTTAAATATAATAAAAAAAGAGAATATTGATGCAATTTTACCAACTATGGGTGGGCAAACTGCATTAAATGTTGCAACTTCAATGTATTCAAAAGGGCTTTTAGAGGGAATTAAATTTTTAGGAGTTCATCCAGAATCTATTAAAAAAGGTGAAGATAGACATCTTTTTACTGAGTCTATGAAAAAAATTGGTCTTGATCTACCAAGAAGTGAAAATGCTTATAATCTTGAAGAGGCTTTAAAAGTGGCTAAAGAGATAGGTTTTCCAGTAATTAGCCGAGCTTCATTTACCCTTGCAGGTGCTGGAAGTGGGGTTGCTTATAATATGGAAGAGTTTAAAGCTTTAGCTCAAGCTGGACTTGATGCTTCTCCAATTAATGAAATTGAGATTTTAGAGTCTGTTTTAGGTTGGAAAGAGTATGAAATGGAGATTATTAGAGATACAAATGATAATTGTATAGTTGTTTGTTCTATTGAAAATCTTGACCCTATGGGAGTTCATACAGGAGATAGTATTACTATTGCTCCTGCTCTTACACTTACAGATAAAGAGTATGCAAAAATGAGAGAAGCTTCTTTTGCAATTTTGCGAGAAGTTGGAGTAAATAGTGGTGGATCAAATGTTCAGTTTGCTATGTGTCCAAATACTGGAAGAATGCTAGTTATTGAAATGAATCCAAGAGTTAGTAGAAGTTCAGCACTTGCTTCAAAAGCAACAGGATATCCAATAGCAAAAGTTTCTACTCTTTTAGCAGTTGGATTTACTTTAGATGAAATTACAAATGATATGACAGGAACACTAGCTAGTTTTGAACCAGCAGTTGATTATATTGTTTCAAAAGTTCCAAGATTTACATTTGAAAAATTTCCAAAAGCAAACTCAACTTTAACAACTTCTATGAAATCTGTTGGTGAAGTTATGTCTATAGGAAGAAATTTTAATGAGTGTATTCAAAAAGCTTATTGTTCATTAGAGACTGGAATTTGTGGTTTTGATAGTATTACAACAGATTTAGAATTAATTAAAAAAGAGATTAGAAGACCAAATGATAAAAGACTTCAATACTTAATGGATGGTATGAGACAAGGTCTTACAAATGAAGATATATTTGAACTATCAAAAATAGATCCTTGGTTTTTAGCTAAATTTAGAGAGATGTATGAACTAGAACTTGCTATGACGCCAGCAATATTAAAGGATGAAGAACTTTTAAGAAAAGTTAAGTCAAATGGATTTAGTGATAAATTTATTGCAAATATTATAGGAAAAACAGAAGAAGATGTATATACTGCTAGAAAAGCTTTAGATATAGATTTTGAATACAATGAAGTTGATACTTGTGCAGGAGAGTTTAAAGCTTTAAATCAATATCTATATTCAACTACAAATGTTTCAAAACTTCCAAAAGTGCAAACTCCTAAATCAAATGATAAAAAAGTTATGATAATTGGTGGTGGACCAAATAGAATTGGTCAAGGAATAGAGTTTGACTATTGTTGTGTACATGCAAGTTTTGCACTAGCAGAAATGGGTGTAAAAACAATTATGTATAATTGTAATCCTGAAACTGTAAGTACAGATTATGATACTTCAGATGTTTTATATTTTGAACCAATAGATTTTGAACATGTTAGAAGTGTAGTTGAAAAAGAGCAACCAGATGGTGTAATTGTACATTTTGGTGGACAAACTCCATTAAAATTAGCACAAGTTTTAACAAAAGCTGGAGCAAAAATTATTGGAACAACAGCAGATGTAATTGATCTTGCTGAAGATAGAAAAAAATTCTCTGCATTTGTTGAAAAAATTGGACTTTTACAACCAGAAAATGGAACAGCAGTAGAACTTATTGAAGCTATAAAAATAGCTGAAAGAATAGGGTATCCAGTTTTAGTACGTCCTTCTTTTGTTCTTGGTGGAAGAGGAATGAAAATTGTTTATTCAACTGAAGAGTTAAAAAAATATATGGATGAAGCAGTTTCAGTTTCAAATGATGCACCAGTTTTAATAGATAAGTTTTTAGATAGAGCAATTGAACTTGATGTTGATTGTATAAGTGATGGAAAAGAGGCTTATATTGGTGGAATTATGCAACATATTGAAGAAGCAGGTATTCACTCAGGAGATAGTGCTTGTTCATTACCTCCAATAAGTATTGAAGATAAGTTTATAAAAGAGCTTGAAACAAAAACAAAAGAGATGGCTTTAGGACTTGGAGTTGTAGGACTAATGAATGTTCAGTATGCTATTCATAAAGGGCAAATTTACTTAATAGAAGTAAATCCAAGAGCAAGTAGAACGGTTCCATTTGTAAGTAAAGCAACAGGAATTCCACTAGCAAAAGTTGCAACTAGAGTTATGTGGGGACATAGCTTAAGAGATGCTCTAAAAGTTTATGATAGAGATATAGTTTATGAAGACAATGGAGTTTTAAAACCAAAACTTAAAAACCATGTTGCAGTTAAAGAGTCTGTTTTCCCTTTCAATAAATTAACTGGTGCTGATTTACTTCTAAGTCCTGAGATGAAATCTACTGGTGAAGTTATGGGAATTGCTTCAAATTTTGCTATGGCATTTGCAAAATCACAAAATGCTGCTAAAAACTCTTTACCAAAAGCTGGAAAAGTATTTATTTCACTATGTGATTTAGATAAACCATTTGCTAGCTCTATAGCTAAAAGTTTAGTTGAAAGTGGATTTAGTATAGTAGCAACAGGTGGAACAGAAAAAATTATCTCTGAAGCAGGAATAGCTTGTGAAAAAGTTTTAAAAGTAAGTGAAGGAAGACCAAATATCACTGACCTTTTAACAAATGGTGATATTGCAATGGCTATAAACACAAGTGGAGAGCAAGAGTCTTCAAAAGACGATGGAAAAGATATAAGAAGAGCTGTTTTAAGAATGAGTATCCCTTATTTTACAACTGTTGCAGCTGCTTTTGCTGCTACTGATGCTATAAAAGAGTTAAAAACTTCTGATGTTTCAACTCCAAAATCAATTCAAGAGTATTTAAATTACTAAAAATGAACTCAAATTTAGTATATTTGGTACAAACAGATACAACTGTTGGTTTCTCATCATTAAATGATGAGAGGCTATCAAATATTAAACAAAGACCTAAAAATCAAAAGATTCTTAAAACTGTTGATAGTTTTACTACTTTAAAAGAGTTTTCAAGAGTTCCGAAGAATCATAGAAAAATGGTTAGAAATAGTAAAAAAACTACATTTATCTATCCAAATTTGTACTCTTTTAGAATTATAAATCAAGACTCTTCTTTTTTTGAATTTATAAGAAAATTTAAAGTTTTATCTTCAACATCTGCAAATAAAACAAAAGAAAACTTTGATTATCAATTTGCAATAAAAAATGTAGATGTTGAAGTTGTAAATCATTTAGGGTTTTTTGAAACTAACTCTTCAAATATCTATAAAATAGGTAAAAATAGATTAAAAAAAATAAGATAAATATTATCATATTTTAAGCAAAACAAAACAGACATTTAAATATAATCGTTATTCTTTTTTATGACCCCGTCGTCTAGAGGCCAAGGACGTTAGGATTTCCTCCTAAACACACAAGTTCGAATCTTGTTGGGGTCGCCATATAAATTCAAATAATTAAGAAGAGTAAATTATAACTCTATCTCTGCCTTGCTCTTTTGCTTGATATAAAGCTTTATCAGCGTTAGATATAATAGTATCATATGTTTTTATACCTTTTTCATATGAAGCTATACCCATACTTAGAGTTACTGTATCAAAATATGTCCAAAACTTATTATTCTTAATTTTAAGATTTAGTTCAATTGCTAGTTCATAAGCTTCTAGAACATCAGTTTCAGGACAGATTATTAGGAATTCTTCCCCACCCCATCTTCCTAAAATGTCACTTGCTCTAATATTTTTACTTAAAATTTGTGCAATCTCTTTTAGAACATCATCACCTATTTGATGTCCAAAATTATCATTTACTTTTTTAAAAAAATCAATATCTATTAAAATAATTGAGAATATTTTATTGTATCTTAATGCTCTATTTAACTCATCTTGTAGGGAATTATCAAGTTTTACACGATTATAGATATTTGTTAATTTATCAGTTATAGATATTTTTAAAAGTTCTTTATTTTTTAAAGATAGCTCTTTTGTTCTTTGATTTACTTTATCTTCTAATGATGTTTGATACTCGTAAATTGATTTTGACATATCATTAAAAGCATTTGAAAGCATTGAGACTTCTAAAATAGGGCTATCAATTTGGACTATTTTTTCATACTCTCTATTTTGTATTTTTCTACTTTGAATAGCTAGTTTATAAATAGGTTTTACAATAATACTCGAAAAATATATTACTATTGGAATCATAATAAGCCCTGAAAGTAAAAATAGTGAGATTAGTTTGTAAGTTTGGGCATTATATGGTTCAATACTCTTTTTATAATCAGCAAAAAGAACTAAAAAATCATCATTTGATAGATTTTCTAGATTTTGAATTTGAACAATATACTTATTATCTTCTATATCAATAATTTTTGCTTTTTTAAAATCATTTAAATCCTTATTATTTTTTAAAAATGTTTCAAGTAACTTCTCTTTTTTTGATATGTAAGATATTGCAAAACCATCTTTTTTAAACAAAAATATATCCATAGACTCTTTGTCTATAAAATTATTAAAAATATTTCTAAAATCATCTACTAAAACATCAATAGATACAACATTTTTACTATTTTCTAACTCTTTTGCATAAGTAATTCCAAAGGTATCTATATGAGAAAATTTATAAGGGATAGTTTTTATAGACCCATTGTTTGAAATCGCATCTTTATACCAAGGTCTTAAAGTTGGATTGTAGTCACTATTTTCAACTCTTACATTTGTTATGTGTAGTTTTTCATTAAATAAAACAATCTCTCTTTTATTTATATTTTCTCCATTAATTTTTATTAGTAACCATCTGTCATTTTTTGAAGCTTGGTAGGAGTTTCTTAAATTAGGGTCAATATCTAAATTTATAATTTCAAAAAAACTACCATCACTATAACCTGTATAAATTGCATAAAGAGTATTTTGTGTCATTAAAGTATTGATATATAGTTTAAAGTTTTCATCTTGATCTTTTTTATCTTTTTTATTTACAATACTTAAAAGCTCAATGGTATTAAAATAATTCTTTTTACTATTTTCAATTGCTGCTGTAACACTATATGAGATTGAGTTAAGTTTTGAATCGATATTTTTTATAGAAAGCTCTTTATCTATATAAAAAAGTTGAACTCCTAAAATAGCTATTAATAAAAATGCCATAAAAGTAAAGATAGATAAAACTGTAGTCTTTAGAGAGATTTTTTTATTGTTTATTACTTCTTGGCTCATGTTTTACCTTGTGTATAGTTAATGAATTCTAACAAATATAATATTAAAAATATTAACTCTATTTTTAGGAGTAAAATTTATTGTAATTTTTATTTTAGAAAATGATATAAAAACTCTAAAAAAGTAAATTTTAGTTTTTCAGTAACTTTTAGCTATTATCCAATAAATTTAATAAAACTTTTTTGGATATAAGAAATGACTGTAAAAATAGACCTCTCAAATGAAAACTCATATGAAATTTATATAGATAAGCTTCAAAGTTTAAGCTTTGATAGAAAAGTTGTTGTTGTAACAAACCCTACTATTTCAGGGTTTCATTTAGATTATTTAAAATCTAAATTGAGTGCAAAAGAGCTCAGTTTTTGTATTATTCCTGATGGTGAAGAGTACAAAAATATGCAAACTTTAGAAGAGATTTTAGAGTCATGTTTCTTGGCAAAACTTGATAGGAAATCTTTGCTTGTTGCTTTTGGTGGAGGAGTTATAGGTGATATGACTGGATTTGCTGCTTCAATTTATCAAAGAGGAATTGATTTTATTCAAATTCCAACAACTCTACTTTCTCAAGTTGATGCTAGTGTTGGTGGGAAAACAGGAATAAATAATAAATTTGGTAAAAATTTAATAGGAAGTTTCCATCAACCAAAAGCTGTATATATTGATTCTAGTTTCTTAAAAACTCTTCCAAAAAGAGAGTTTGGAGCTGGAGTTGCTGAAATTATAAAAATGGCTGTTTGTTTTAATAATGAGTTTTTTATTTGGCTTGAAAATAATGATTTAAGAGAAGAAAAAAATATAGATATTGCTATACAAAAATCAGTTGAGACAAAAGCTTATGTTGTAAGTATTGATGAAAAAGAGCAAGGGCTTAGAGCGGCACTTAATTATGGACATACTTTTGGACATGTAATAGAAAATCTTACAAATTATAAAACTTATCTTCATGGAGAAGCAGTTGGAATTGGAATGTGTATGGCAAATGCTTTAGCTGTTAAACTCGGATTTATGACTAAACAAGATGAACAAAGAGTTAAAAATTTGTTAGAAAAATATGATATCCCAACAACTTATAAAATAACTGATATTGAAGATTTTTATGAACACTTTTTACTAGATAAAAAATCAAGTAATAGTAAAATAAAGTTCATAGTACCATTAGGTATAGGGGATTGTAAAATTACTGATGAGATTAAAAAAGATGATGTATGCGAAATTTTAAAAGGATTTTAATTGATTAAAAAAGTTCTACTTTTAATATTTGTTAGTTTTTTATTTTTGAATGCTGCAAATAAAGTTGAAAAAAAAGATGAAGTTATTAGTGAACAAAAAGCTTTAGAGAGTAGTTCTGAAATAGAAAATATTGTTGAAGCAAATATTTTAAATGAGAAAATCAATAAAATAGAACTTAGTTTGAAAGATAATATTTTATTGAAAAGATATTCGAACTATTTATCTTATGGAAAAATTTCTACGGAACTTGATAATTTAAAGGATAGTTTAAAAAGAAAAAATAATTTAAGGGAAGAGGAGAGTTTTCAACTTTCAAATAAAATAAGAGTAAAAGAAAACGAGCTTGAGTTAATTGCAGAGTATAAAGGTTCTGCTATTGGTTCTTTAATGAACCCTCCTGAAATAGAGAAAGTTGAAAATATTACAAACCCATTTGGAATAATAAATGCTTTATCAAATATAAAAAAACTAGAAAATAATAAAAAACAGTTTTCAAGTGTTGAAGCTGATATTGTCTTTTTGACAGAAAAGTTAGAAGAAGAGTTAATTAGTTATACAAAGTTATATGAAATTGAGCCTAAAAATGAGTATAAAGAGAAGATTACTTATCTTGAAAAACAAAAAAAAGATTTTGAGATAGTTTTAGATATTGTAACTACAACACAAGAGGTTTATAGTAGAAAAATAGAGCAAGTTATTTTGGAAATAAAAAGCCAAATAACTCAACAAGTTCAAAAAATGTTGGCTATTTTTATAATAATACTTACTATGTTTGCTATTTCATTTTTGGTTAAATTAGCACTTAAAAAATATTTTTCACAAAATGAAAACTATTATATGGTAAATAAAATCATCAATTTTACTTTAGTATTTTTGATTTTAATGGTTCTTCTTTTCTCATATATTGACAATGTTTCGTACCTTGTAACAATTCTTGGATTTGCATCTGCTGGTATTGCGATTGCTTTAAAAGATTGGTTTATGTCACTTTTTGGTTGGATGGTTATTGTAACTTCTGGGTTTATTCAAGTTGGAGATAGAATTAGAGTTACAAAAGGGGATGTTGAAACTGTTGGAGATGTTTTAGATATATCACTATTTAAAATTACTATAAAAGAAGATGTAACTATGGTCTCTTATATGAAAAATAGAAGAGCTGGAAGAATTTTCTTTGTTCCAAATAACTATATTTTTTCTGAGCTTATTGCAAATTATAGCCACTCTGAGTTAAAAACAGTTTGGGATGGAATAGATATTACTTTAACATTTGATTCAAACTTTAAAAAAGCTCAAAAAATAATTCGTGAAATTTTAAAACATTACTCAAAAGGTTATAGTGATATTACAAGAAAACAGCTATCAAAAATGAGAAATAAGTACCAACTAAGGGCAACAGGAGTAGAACCAAGAGTATTTACTTTAATAGAGCCATATGGAGTTGTAGTTTCTGGTTGGTATCTTACAAACTCTTTTGCTGCTTTAGTTTTAAGAAGTACAATTTGTGCTGAAATAATTGAAGCTTTGATGAAAGAAGAAGATATTCATATAGCTTATCCAACTCAACAAATAAATATAAATAAGACTTCAAACGCTTATGGACCATCAAGAGCTATGCCAAAAGAGGAAGTTGATATTGAAGATATCATTACAAAAAGATAATTAGGATAGATAATTTATGAATTTTAGTATAGATAAACCAAAGGTATTTTTTAAAACTTTTGGTTGTAGAACAAATATTTTTGATACACAAGTTATGATGAGTAATTTAAAAGATTTTGAAGTAACACAAGATGAAAAAGATGCTTCTATTGTAGTAATTAACTCTTGTACTGTAACAAATAGTGCAGATACAACAGCAAGAAGCTATATAAATGGTTTAAAAAAACTTTCAAATTCACCAAAAGTAATTTTTACAGGATGTGGAACAAGAACAAAGGGTGAAAAGCTTTTTGGTGAGTCAAAAATAGATGGACTTTTTGGTTCGAGTGAAAAAGAGAATATAAATGAACTTCTAAAGTTAGATGAGAAGTTTTTTAAATTAGGAGATTTAAAAAGTCTTGATAAAACTGTTGTAGAAGAGTTTGTAGGAAAGAGTAGGGCATTTATAAAAATACAAGAGGGGTGTGATTTTAGATGTTCGTACTGTATTATTCCTCATGTAAGAGGAGATGCTAGAAGTTATGAAGAGAGTGTTATTTTAAATCAGGTTAAAACTTTAGCACAAAATGGATTTAGTGAATTTATTTTAACAGGTACAAATGTAGGAAGTTATGGTAAAAAAATGCACACTTCTTTAGCAAAACTTCTTAAAAAAATGGCACAAATAAAAGGTGTGAAGAGAATTAGAATGGGGAGTATTGAACCTATACAAATTGATGATGAATTTAAAGAGCTTATAAATGAGCCTTTTATGGCAAAACATCTACATATTGCACTTCAACACACTTCAAAAGATATGTTAAGAATAATGAATAGAAGAAATAAAGTTTTAAGTGATTTAGAACTTTTCGAATTTTTAAGTAGTAATGGTTATGCTTTAGGAACAGATTTTATTGTAGGTCATCCAGGAGAGACTCCTCAACTTTGGCAAGAAGCTATGAACAATTTACATAATTTTCCACTTACTCATATTCATGCTTTTACATATTCAAAAAGAGATGGAACACCAAGTGCAACAATGAAAGATATTGTAAAAGGTGATATAGCAAAAGATAGATATATTGAACTTGTGGAGATAATAAAGCAAAAAAATTATGAGTTTAGAAAGAAAAATAAAACAAAACTTGAAGTTTTAGTAGAGCAAGAGAAAAATGGAAAGTATTTAGGTTTTGATCAGTTTTTTAATCAAATTGAAATAACAAGTTCAGAAGATTTGGTTGGAGATTGGTTAAATTTAGATGATTATAAAGTAGGGATAACAAAAAATGAAGCAAGATTTAAATAGCAAAAGTATTGATAAAAACTTTAAGCTGATGATTATTTCAGCTTTAGTATTGGTTATTTTATTTATTTATACAATTTATAAAAGTAAAACTGTAATTGAAGGAACAACTTATTATTTAGGGATTGGTTTTTTATTTGTTCTTTTGATTTTAGCTTTTGTTTTAAAATTAAAGCAAGAGAAGATTAGAAAACTTATAAATAAAGATGGTATTAATAGTTTTGATACTGAATTAGCAAAAAGCTCTTCAAAAGTTTCTAAAAATGAGTTAGATTCTACTATTTTACCAGTAAAATCGAATATTAGTTTTAAAGATGTTGCTGGAATAAAAGAGATTAAAGAGGAGCTTGAAGAGATTGTTGAGTTTTTAAATAACCCTTCAATTTTTCAGAAATTTAATGTGAAACTTCCAAAAGGTGTCCTTTTAGTAGGTCCTCCAGGTGTTGGAAAAACTTTGATTGCAAGAGCAGTTGCAGGTGAAGCCCAAGTTCCATTTTTTTATCAAAGTGGAGCTAGTTTTGTTCATATTTATGTTGGAATGGGGGCAAAAAAGGTTCGAGAGTTATTTAATAGTGCAAAGTTAAATGCCCCTTCAATAGTTTTTATAGATGAAATTGATGCTATTGGAAAAGCAAGAAGTGGAAAATCAAATGATGAAAGAGAGTCTACTTTAAATGAACTTCTTACTCAAATGGATGGATTTGAAGGTGATAGTGGAGTTATTGTAATTGCTGCAACAAATAAAATAGAGGTTTTAGATGATGCTCTTTTAAGAGCAGGAAGATTTGATAGAAGATTGTATGTAGGATTACCAAATATAGAAGATAGAAAAAAGATTTTAGAACTATATTTAAAAGATAAAAATCATAATATAAATATAGAAAAATTGGCTATTACTACAGCTGGTTTTAACTCGGCTAGTTTATCAACTCTTGTAAATGAGGCTCTTTTATATATGATTAAAAATAGAAAATCAACTCTTGATGAAAGTGATATGGAAGTTGCAAAAAATAAACTTGAATTTGGGAAAAAACAGCATAAAATACTTGATATGGAGCAAAAAGAGATTTTAGCTATCTATCAATCTTGTAAGGCATATATCTCAAAAGTAAAAGTAAATCTTCTTGATGATAGTGTGAGTAAAATAAATAAGGTATTTCTATCATATAATGAAATGTTAGAGAATATAAAAAGAGAACTTGCAGGAAATGTAGGACTTGAATTAATTAAAAAAGAGAAGTTTGCAATAGGTGAAGATGCTATAAAAAGAGCTGAAAATATTGCTCTTGAAATGGTAGAAAAATATAAAATGGCAACAAGTGTTGATGAGATAATTTTTAGTGTAAAAGAGAGTTTAAAACTAGAGTTTTCTCAAAATATTGAAGAGATAAATAGATTAAAAGAGTTAATGTTAAAAAATGAGGTTATAAATAAAGATGACTTGTAACAACTTTTTTAGTGGTTTTTGTTTTTCAAATGAGTGTGAACTTTTTTTAGATTATTTAGAAAAAAATGATTTTACAATAAGTGGTTTTTCTTATGGAGCTATAAAGGCTATTCAAAAAGCCTTAAAAAGTGAAACTAGAGTTGATAAACTTCAACTCTTTTCACCTGCTTTTTTTCAAACTAAAGATGAAAAATTTAAAAAAATGCAACTAATGTTTTTTAAAAAAGATGAAGAACAATATATAAAAAACTTTTTAGGAAATGTAAAATCACCTATATATAAAGATATAGATAAATATTTTCAAAAAGGTAATATTGAAGAGTTAAAAGAGCTTTTAGAGTTTGTTTGGAGTAAAGATGATTTAAAAAAACTTAACTCTAAAGGTGTAAAAATAGAGGTTTTTTTAGGTGCAAAAGATTTGATAATTGACTCAAATGAAGCAAAAGATTTTTTTAAAGATTTTGCAACGGTTTACTATTTTAAAGATAAAGGACACTTACTGTGATAGCAAAAATTGGAATTGTAACAACAAGTGATAGAGCAAGTGCTGGAATATATGAAGATTTATCTGGTCGAGCGATAATTGATACTTTAAAAGATTATTTAAAATCTTCTTTTGAACCAGTTTATAGATGTATTAGTGATGATAAAGATACTATTGAAGATACTTTAAAAGATTTAATTGATAATGAAAAGTGTTGTTTAGTGGTAACTACTGGTGGAACAGGTCCAGCACTTAGAGATGTAACTCCAGAAGCAACTGAAGCTGTATGTGATAGAATGATGCCAGGTTTTGGAGAACTTATGAGAAGTGTAAGTTTACAATATGTTCCAACTGCGATTTTATCAAGACAAACAGCAGGACTTAGAGGAACTTCTTTAATAGTAAATCTTCCAGGTAAACCAAAATCAATAAGGGAGTGTCTTGATGCAGTTTTTCCTGCTATTCCATATTGTATAGATTTGATGGAAGGTCCATATTTAGAGACAAATGAAGAAGTTATAAAAGCTTTTAGACCAAAAAAATAAGAAGTTTTAAGCTTCTTATTTCTCATTTTTTAATCTATATTCAATAATCTCTTCTATACTTATAATTGGCATTGAATATTTTTTTGCAAAATCTATTATTTGTTCACCTTTTGCCATTGTTCCATCTTCATTTGTTATCTCACATAAAACTGCATTTGGTTCTAAGTTTGCTAACTTCATCATATCAATACTAGCTTCTGTATGCCCATTTCTTTCTAAAACTCCACCATCTTTTGCACATAATGGAAATATATGACCTGGAGAAATTATATGGTTTATTCCATCTTTTTTTAGTGCTGATTTTATAGTTGTTACTCTATCTTTTGCACTAACTCCAGTTGTTATATCTTCTTTTGCTTCGATTGAGATTGTAAAAGGTGTTTGAAATCTTGAGTTATTAGATTGTACCATCATAGGAAGATTTAACTCTTTTACTTTTTGAGAAGTTAAACATAAGCATACAATTCCACTACATTCTCTTATAAGTAGTGCCATTTGCTCATTTGTGATTGTATTTGCATGAAAGATAATATCTGCTTCATTTTCTCTACTTTTATCATCAGTGATAATAATACCAGTTCCATTTTGAAGTGCTTTTATAGCATTTGCTATATTTTTTTGTGAATTTGACATTTGTTGATTCATAGTTTTCCTTTTTTTATAAAGTAAACTTATTGAATCAGGGCAATAAACCTAATTTTTTTAACAAATAATAAAGTTTAATCTTCTCTTTCATCCAGACTATAACTGTTGGTTTTGGATTCTCACCAAATCTGCTTGTCCCTTATAATTTTATAAGGCGCTCGTGGACTTCTATAAAATAGTTACCACCAGTAAGGAATTTCACCTTGCCCTGAGAAAATAAATTTGTGAAATTGTAACTAAGACTTTCTTAATTATTATTCACTTTTTATTAAACTGTTTGTTAATTTTCTTACAATTGGAAGAATAATTAATAAAACAGGAAAAGCAATCAACCATGATATTACCCATGAACTCATCCATAAAGTTATTAATGTTTCTTGAAAACCAATTACTCTAATTGTACTTATAAAAGATACAATAAGCGTCATCAATGATGATAAAATAAAAGGCATAATAACTGCACTTGATTTTGTAGGAAATTTTGGAATTCCGAATAAGATTGTTTGTTTTTTGAGATTTTTACTCATAATAGTACCCTTTTCTACACTAAACAGCTTCAAAACGCTAATCTATATTTTATAGTTAAATATCTGGAGTTCTGTCCAGTGTACTATATTTAATTTAGCGCATTGATTGACGTTAATGCTCACGGCCACTCTAAATGAGTTTGCGATGGAATTCTATTTGATACTATCTTAAATTTAAATAAAAATAGTTAATTTAGCAAATACTTGTTAAAATCTTTGAAATCTAATAGGACAAAATATGTTTACAAATGAGATAGAGACCTCTATAAAAATATCTTCAACAGCAAATAAAATATGGAAAGAACTTACAAATTTTGATGAATATAAAAATTGGAATCCATCTATTATTGATATTAGTGGAGAGTTGGGAAAAAATAAAACTATAAAAATAGTAGTAAAAATAGATGAAAAAACTATGATTTTTAAACCAATAGTTTTAGAATGTGAAGAAAACAAAGAACTAAGATGGCTTGGAAAACTTCTATTTAGTGGAATATTTGATGGAGAACATTATTTCTTAATAAAAGAGAATAGTGATGGAATTTCTACATTTGTTCAAGGTGAAAAATTTAGTGGAATTTTAATACCTTTTTTTGGGAAGATGATTTTAAAGACAAAAAAAGGTTTTGAAGCTATGAATGAAGAGTTAAGAAAAAGAGTTGAAAGAGTTTGAGAGTTTAAAATGAAAGAGTTTTTAGAAGAGACAGAAATAATTGACTTTAAAAATAAAGAGGTTTTTAATCTTGCAAAAAAGTTGGCAAAAAATTGTAAAACAGATGAAGAGATAGCAAAAAACTGTTTTTTGTATGTGAGAGATAATATTCATCATAGTGGAGATTTTAAAGATGAAATTACAACTTATAAAGCAAGTGATGTTTTAAAATATAAAACTGGTTGGTGTTATGCAAAATCTCATCTTTTGGCAGCACTTTTAAGAGCAAACGGTATTCCAACTGGATTTTGTTATCAAAGATTATCTTGCAGTGAATATAAAAAAGATATTTATTGTTTACATGGATTAAATGCAATTTATTTAAAAGAATTTGGTTGGTATAAAGTTGATGCAAGAGGAAATAAAAAAGGTGTGAATGCACAGTTTAATCCACCTTTTGAACAACTTGCTTTTAAACTAGAAAAAGATGAGTTTGATTTACCAAATATTTATTCTAAACCTTTAGATGTTGTCATTGAAGCTTTGAAAAAAAATAAAACTTATGACGAAATGATGGATGTTTTTCCTGATATTTCATTTTTGATAGTTAATTATGATAAAAAATATTTAAAACAGATAGTTGAACTATTTACAAATACAGTTCATAATATAAATAAAAAAGATTACACAAAAAAGCAGTTAAATGCTTGGGCAAATCCAAATTTTGATTTAGAGATTTGGGAAAAAAGATTTGAAAAATCAAAACCTTATTTATCTATTTTAGAAGATGAAGTTGTAGGATTTTGTGAGTATTATGATGGATATATCGATTGTTTTTATGTTCATTTTAAATATCAAAATTGTGGTATAGGAAAATTACTTTTAAATCATATTTTTGAACTTGCAAAAAATGAAAATATAGACAAAATCAAAGTTGATACAAGTATCACTGCTAAACCATTTTTTGAAAAGTTTGGATTTATAGAAGTTAAAAAAAATCTAGTGCTAAGAGAAAATATTGAGTTAATAAATTTTAGTATGGAAAAATGATAAATTTACTTTACATTTATAGCTAAATATTTCATAATGATAAGTAAATTTATCATTATGAGTTTAAATAGAGTTTAAAACTAAACAAAACTTTGGAATTCCTACTTTAGATGAGTTATAAAAGTAAAATTATTTTAATATAAGCACAATTTTAATTATGATACTATTTCTCAAAATATTTTAAAGGGCTATTTTTTAATGGTGCAATATTATCAAGAATTAGTATATTATGTACAAAAAATGATAGGGGATAAGGATAAAGCTAAAGATATAGTACAAGAGTCTTATAGCAGAATGTTAGATGTAAGTATAGCTACTCCAATAGAAAATGAGAGAGCTTTTTTGTATAAATTAGCAAGAAATATTGTTTTTGATTTATCAAGAAAAGAGAAACATTCAGCTTCAATCGAATATGAAGAAGAGAGTTATAGTATCCCTAAAAATCAACAACCAGAAGAGCTACTTTTAGAAGAAAATCAACAAGAGTTATTATTACAAATATTAGACACAATTCCTCCCAAAAATGCACAAGCATTTATTTTACATATTTTTGAAGGTTTAAGTAGAAAAGAGATAGCTTTAAAAATGGGAATAAGTGTAGCTGCAGTTGAAAAACACATTATTCGTGCAAGTGAAAAAATAAAAGAGAAGTTAGATAGTATTGAAGGAAATAATTTATGAAAAATATTGATGAACAAGCTATATCTTGGCTTATAAAAGAGAAAGAGGGATTAAGCCAAATTGAAAAAGAGCAGTTAGAATATTGGCTAGAAGAGAATCCTTCTCATAAAAAATCTTATGATACAAATAAACTTTTAAGACAAAGATTTTCAAATTTATCAAATAGTACAAAAGAAAAATTACTAGAAAAGGCAAATAAAGGGGCAAAAAAAACTAAATTTATTGAAAGAACTAAAAAGTTTACTATTGCTGCTTCTATTTTTCTCTGTATTAGTTTTGGAGCAGATTATTATTTTGTTCCAGTTTATTCACAAAATTTTGTTTCAGCTCAACAGCTACAAAACACTCTTACTCTTCCTGATAACTCAAAAATAGTTTTAGATGTACATTCAAACTTAAATATAAACTACTATAAAGGTAGTAGAAATGTAGATTTTATAGATGGAAGAGCAGTTTTTTATGTAGCAAAAGATAAAGAAAGACCATTTATCATAAAAACAAAAGATGCAAAAATTGAAGTAGTAGGAACAGCTTTTGAAGTTTCAAATTTTGATGATAATTTAAGTGTAACAGTAAAAGAGGGAACTGTAAGAGTATCTTTTGATAGAAAAGTTACTTATCTAAATCAAGGGGATAAAATATTTGTAGATAAAAATAAAGAGCTAAAATTTGCAAAAACTGAACTTGAAAATATAGCAAGTTGGGAGAAAGGTTTTTTAGTATTTGATAAAACATCTTTAAAAGATAGTTTAAAAGAGTTTTCAAGATATGAAGATATAAATATAGAATATGACAATTCTAAAGTAGCTCAAATACCAATTACAGGTAAGTTTTCAACAAATGATTTTGATAAATTTTTATTGGCTTTACCAAAAATATACTCTATAACAGTTGATAAAAATCAAAATAGTTTGAAGTTTTCAAAGAAATAATAGAAAATTAAATTGTTTAAAAGAATACAATAAAATAGAATTCTTATTCCAATATTTAAAAAAATTAAAAATTTTTTGAAAAAAAGTGTCTGATTTTTTTTACTCAAACGTCTTATTAGCAAAAGAATGGTTACGATAATCGTTCTTAATATTTAAGGAGAAAAAATGACTAAATTTAAATCGTCACTAATTGCTCCAGCATTAGCAATACTATTAAGTACAAGTTTAAATGCAGAGCAATTTTCAGTTTCAAATCTATCTTTAAAAGAAGCAATAGAGGAAATAAGTAAAAAATCAAATATGCCATATATGGTAGATGGAAAACTACTAGATGGTAAAAAAGCACCAAATATTAAAAATATAGAAGGTGTACAAAATGCTCTAAATGAAATTTTAAAAGGTACAAATCTAAAAGCAGATATTGAAGATGGGACAATTTTAATAAAAGAGGTGCCTTCTGTAAAAGTTTTAAGCAATGGAACTTATGTTTTAGATGATGTTTCTGTAAATAGTAAAAGTAGTAAAAATGGAAGTGCAGAATCTGGATATTTAGTAGAAGATATAACTGGTGTTGGAATTTGGGGGCAAAGAAGCCTACAAGACACTCCATACTCTATGACTGTAATTTCTCAAGAACTTATAGAAAATGTACAAGCTAATGATATGGCTCCTATTTTTAAGATGAATCCAATCACACAAGATGGTGGAGACCAGCCATCAGGTAATTATAATACAGTTATTCGTGGATTTTCTTCAAATAACGCAGTTGTAAATGGTATGCCTTTAGCTGATTTTTATAGTTTTACAACTATGGAAGATTTAGAAAGAGTTGAAACTATAAGTGGAGCAACTGGATTTTTATATGGTGGTGGAAGAGTTGGAGGAGCAGTTAATTATGTAATGAAAAAACCAACTTTAGAAGATAAAAGAAGTATAAAAATAGGAAACTATGGAGGAGAACAATATTATGGACATATTGACTTAAGTGGACAAATAGATGAAAAAAAAGTTTTTGGATATAGAATAAATGCCCTATATCAAGATGGTGATAGTGTAGAAAATGTAGGAAAAGAACAAAAATTTGTAAGTTTAGCATTTGACTATAAACCAACAGATAATTTTACTATGGATTTAAACTATGCTCATAGAGATTTGAAAAGAACAAATCAAAAACTTCCTTTTACTGTAAGTTCAAATACTGCTCGTCCAAAGCTTGATGTAAGTAAAAATTATTCACCAGATTATGTATCAAGTGAAGAAAAAAATGATAGAGTGATGACAAGTTTAAAATGGGATATAAATGATATTTTTACTCTTAGAAGTTCACTTCTTTATGAAACAACAGATAGAGAAATTACTGGTGATGCATTTGCTTATACAAGAACAGATGGTTTATATAATGCTTTACTTTATCGTTTTCCAAAAGGTGGGCAAGGATTTGATAGTTATGCGGGAAATGTTTATTTAGATAGTAAATTTGAAACTTTTGGAGTAAATCATCTTTTAACTACAGGTTATTCTGAAACTTATATGAAATATAAAAGAGATAGAAATTGGTATGTTGGTGACTATTGGATAATTGGAAAAACATTAGATGAAATAAAAAATACTATTATTCCAGCAAATCCAAATCCACATGGAGGAAGATTAGCTCATTGGAAAACACAGTATAAAAATGTTTTAATTGGTGATGATATAGTATTTAATGACCAATGGAGTACTTTAGTTGGAGTAAATTATGCAACTGCAATAAGTACAAGTTATGATAATGGAGTAAAAGATTCAAAATATGATAAATCAGAATTAACACCAACTTTATCTTTGATGTATAAACCTTTTGAAGATTTAACAACTTATGTAACTTATATAGAAAGTTTAGAAGCAGGAGAACCTGTAGGAGAGGATTATAAAAATGAAGGTGAAATTTTAGATCCATATAAAAGTAAACAATATGAAGTTGGAGCAAAATATAGCTTAAATGAGAATATTTTATTAACTAGTGCTTTATTTAGAATTGAAAAATCAAATTCTTATGAAGTTGATACAATACCAAAACCAACATTAACTCAAGATGGTAAACAAATCCATCAAGGAATTGAGCTTACAGCAACTGGAAAAGTTACAGATAATCTAACTATTTTTGGTGGTGGAACTTTGATGGATATCAAAGTTGAAAAAGCAGATAATCCTGCAATTGAAGGTAAAAAGCCGACAAATGCAGCAACTAAAATGGCAAAACTTTATGCAGAGTATAATATACCTATGATTAAAGGATTAACTGTAACTGGTGGAGCATATTACACTGGTGAGAAATATGGAAATAGACTTAATACTGATAAAATCGCAAGTTATACTTTATATGATGCAGGACTTAGATATAAAACTAAGTTAGATAAATATCCAACAACATTTTTAATAAATGTATCAAATCTAACTGGAAAAGATTATTGGGCTAATAATAATTTCTTAGGAGACCCAAGAAGTGTTGCATTTTCAATGAAAATGGAGTTTTAATTAAAAAATAAAGAGAGTTTTCTCTCTTTATTATAGATTTAAGTATGGGTTTCAAGGTATTTTCTCATTATGATTAAAATTTCGAATAATAACTAGAAAAACTCTCCTTTTTTTACTTTGAAATCCATACTTAAGTTTTTATTCAAATTATAAAAGATTTATTGTAGTAAAATCCTAGTTGAATAAAAAAGGAAGAAAATGGATATTTCATCAAATAAAACAAATTTAAAAAAAGCTTTAAAACAGCAACAAAATGAGATAAATGACTATACTATTTATCAATCTTTGGCTTTTTATCAAAAAGATGAGAATAACAAAAAGATATTTGAAAAAATTGCAATTGAAGAGAAAAGTCATTATGATTTTTGGGTAAAAATAACAAACCAACAACTAAAAGCTCAAAAGTTTGTTGTTCTTTTTTATATTTTTCTTGTAAAAATATTTGGTACATCTTTTGCTTTAAAAACACTAGAAAAAAGAGAAGAGGGAGCAGAAGAGTTCTATAAAGAGCTTTTTGATCTTTATCCAGAAGCAAAAAAAATATATGAACAAGAGACTGAACACGAATTTGCCTTAATAGATATGTTACATGATAAAAAGCTTGTTTATGCTGGAGCTATAGTTTTGGGAATGAATGATGCTTTAGTAGAATTAACAGGAACTTTAAGTGGTCTTGCATTTGCTTTTGATAAAAGTTTGGTAGTTGGACTTACAGGGCTTATTATGGGAATTGCTGCTTCTTTATCAATGGCTGGTTCAGCTTATCTTGAAGCAAAAGAGAATCCAAATGAATTAGTAAAACCAGTTACATATTCACTTTATACTGGAGTCTCTTATATTCTTACAACTGCTATTTTAGTTGCACCATTTTTTATATTTAGTTCTATTTTTAGCTCTATTATTTTAATGTTTATCTGTGCTTTTATAGCTATTGTTTCATATAATTTTTATATTAGTGTTGCAAAAGATTTGAGTTTTACAAAAAGAGTTTTACAAATGTCGGCAATTACTTTTGGAGTTGCTATTATCTCATTTTTGATTGGGTATTTAGTGAAATACTATTTTGGAATAGAGATATAGTTTTAAATAAATGAAGTAAAATGATAAGTAAAAAAATATCTGTTTTAGGAACAGTTCAAGGGGTGGGGTTTCGTCCATATATTTATAATTTAGCTATTAAATATAATATAAAAGGTTGGGTTAAAAATGATGAAAATGGAGTAGAAATAGAAGCTTACTCCACAAAAGAGAATATCCAAAATTTTATAGATGAAATCAAATCAAATCCACCAATTTTAGCAAAAATAACTGATTTAAAAATAGAAAATAAAAATAGAAAAGAGTATAAAGATTTTCAAATTATACAAAGTTCTAGTTCTAAAAACAAAACTACAACTATCTCTCCTGATATGGCAATTTGCCAAGATTGTATAGATGATATTTTTGATGAAAATAATTTTAGATTTTCTTACTCTTTGACAAATTGTACAAATTGTGGACCTAGATACTCTATTATAGAAACTATTCCTTATGATAGAGTTAATACCTCTTTAAAAGAGTTTCCACTTTGTAAAAATTGTCAAAAAGAGTTTACAAACCCAACAAATAGAAGATACCATGCTCAAGCAATATCATGTGAAGAGTGTGGACCAACAACTTTTTTATATGATATAAAACAAAATCCAATTGCTACAAAAATAGATGCTATAAATTTAGCTTCACAATATATAAATGATGGAAAAATATTGGCAATAAAAAGTATGGGAGGTTTTCATATAGTTTGTGATGCTTTAAACAATGAAGCTATAAAAAGATTAAGAGAGTTTAAAAAAAGAGCTACAAAACCTTTTGTAGTTATGTTTAGAGATATAAAAACATTGAAAGATTATGCTTTATTAGATATTTTTGAAGAGAGAATTTTAACTTCAAAGGAAAGACCAATAGTTTTATTGGATAAGAAAGAAAATGAAAATTTATCAAATTTTGTTGCAGCAAATATCAAAAAGATTGGCTGTTTTTTACCAAATAGTGCTTTACACTATTTGCTATTTAAAACTTTGTTTAAACCAATTATCGCAACAAGTGCCAATTTAAAGGGAGAGCCAATAATTACAACAAAAGAGGATATTTTCTCAAAATTGTATGGTTTAATAGATTTTGTGCTTGATTATAATAGAGATATAGTAAATAGTTGTGATGATTCAATCCTACAAGTAGCAAATAATAAGATTATAAAACTTCGAAATAGTAGAGGATATGCTCCAAATAGTTTAAAAATAGATGGAAGATTTGATAAAAAGATTTTAAGTTTAGGGGCAAATCAAAAATCAACTTTTAGTATAGCTTTTGATAATAAGATTATTACAGCTCCATATTTAGGAGATTTAGACTCTATCTCTTCAATAGAAAACTATAAAAAAACAATAGAAAATTTTCTCTCTTTTTATGATTTTTCGCCTGAAATTATAGTTTGTGATAAACACCCAAAATATGAGAGTACGAAGTTTGCTTTTGAACTTTTAAATAAATATCCAAATCTAAAGTTAGTGCAATTACAACATCACTATGCACATATTTTGGGAGTAATGGCTGAGTATTCATTAAAAGAGGAGGTTTTAGCTTTTGTTTTTGATGGAACAGGCTATGGAGATGATGCAAATATTTGGGGAGGAGAGGTATTTATTGCAAACTCTAAAGAGTACAAAAGAGCTTATCATCTAAAATATTTTAAACTTTTAGGAGGAGAATTAGCTATAAAAGAGCCAAAAAGAGTTGCTTTATCCTTACTATTTGATAATTTTACACTAGAAGAGGTTTTAAATTTAGATTTAGCTTGTCTGAAATCTTTTGAGAAATCACAAATAAAGCTTTTATATAATCTTTGGCAAAAAGGTTTAAATGCTCCATTAACTAGCTCTTTTGGAAGAGTTTTTGATGCTATTTCTTCTTTATCAGATATTTTACATATACAAGAGTATGAGGGGCAAACAGGGCTTTATATTGAAAATTTATATGATGAAAATATCAAAGATAGTTTCTCTTATAAAATTATTGATGAGCTTATTGATTTTTCAGCAATGATTAAAGAAATTGTAAAAGAAAAAGATAGAAAAATAATCGCTTCAAAATTTATAAATACAGTTGCAAATATAGTTTTTGATATTTCAAATAATCATAAAGAAATGCCGATAATTCTATGTGGTGGAGTTTTTCAAAACAAAACTTTGGTAGAAATTTTGCTAAAAGAGTTTCAAAAAACAAATAAAAAAATATATCTAGGAGAAAAATATAGTCCAAATGATGAATCTATAAGTTTAGGTCAAGTATATTTCCAATTACAAAATTAAATTAAAGGTATTATTATGAAATGTCCAGTATGTAAAAATGTAGATTTAATAATGAGTGAAAGACAAGGTGTTGAGATTGATTATTGCCCATCTTGTAGAGGAGTTTGGCTTGATAGAGGAGAGTTGGATAAAATTATAGAAAAAAGCTCAAGTTATCAAGCAAATAATCAATCAAACTACTCTAAAAATGAAGATAGAAATTCATACAATAAGTACAATAATCATCAACAATATAACTCTTATGATAATAGACAACAGCAAACTCCTTATAAAAAGAAAAAAGAGGGATTTTTATCTGAAATTTTTGATTTTGATTTCTAATTTTTATGAAAAACTAAGAGATTTTAAAATCTCTAGTTGTTCAGACTTTTTATAGTTAAATTTAAACTCATACTCTTTTAAATAGTAGAAGAAATTATCTTCATCTACCCCTTTATGTTTTTTTAGATTTTTTTCCAAAAACTTCCAAAATTTACTAAGTTTTGTTTGGTGGGAATTTTGTGAGTGAATTTTATACCAACTTAGATATTGAATAAAACCATCTTCTACATCAAAAGCTCTATTACCAATTTTGGGCATCAAAAGGGTATAAACTTTTTGATTTGAATAAAAACCAATAATATTTATAGCTTCACTTAAAGATTTTCTTTTTTTTGCCTTTTCTCTCTCTTTTAGATAGTAAAACTCTTCATATTCGGTGTTATCTTTGATTGAGCTATTATAAATATCTTCTGAAAAAACTGCAATTTTTTGTCTTAGAATATCAAATCTATCTTTTATAGTTTTATAGTTCAAATCAAGTTCATTTGAGACTTCAAAGGCAGTTTTATTTTCACAAAATTTTTGAGTTATCAAAATATCTTTTTCAATCTTTTTTAAAGATAGTTTTTTTGTACACTTTTTACATTTTATATAATTATTTGCAAGAGTATAAAACTCTATATTTTTACAGTTTGGACAAATCATAAAAAGATTTTAGCAAATTGGTTCTAAAACTATATAGGTGTTTAGCTTATATCAAAGAGTTTTAAAAGAAATTAGATTAGACTTCAATAAAATTAAAATAAGGAACTACTATGTGTAAAGATTGCGGATGTACAATAGCAGGAATGGAACACCACCATCATGAACACTCACATGACCACGATCATCACAATCATGGACATCACCATCATCATGAGACAACTACTTTTAAAACAGTAAATGATAATTTAAAAAACAATCCTTTGTTAAATGATTCAAAAACAATCTCGGTTATTCAAAAAATCTTAGATAAAAATGACCATGAAGCCTCTCACAATAGAAGCCATTTTGACTCTCATAAGGTTTTAGGAATAAATCTAATGTCAAGCCCAGGAAGTGGAAAAACTACTCTTTTAGAAAAATTAGCAGATATTTGTAGTTTTAAATTTGCTGTTATTGAGGGTGATTTAGAGACTTCAAAAGATGCTGATAGATTAAAAGCAAAAGGGATAAATGCAGTTCAGATTCAAACAGGAAGTGCCTGTCATTTGGATGCTTTTATGGTACATAAAGCTTTACATAATATAGATTTAAAAGAGATTGATGTCTGTTTTGTGGAAAATGTTGGAAATTTAGTTTGCCCAGCCTCTTATGATGTAGGAACTCATTTAAATATTGTACTTGTTTCAATTCCTGAAGGGGAAGATAAAATTGCAAAATATCCAGTTATGTTTAGAAGTGCTGATTTAGTACTTTTTACTAAAACCGATTTGTTGCCATATTTTGAATATGATTTAGAAAAAGAGAAACTATCTTTGAGAAAATTAAAACCAAATGTTGATATTTTGGAAGTTTCTACAAAAGATAAAGATTCCCTTCAAGCTGTTGTAGATTGGATAAATTTTAAAAGAAAAATGAGATAAAAATATGTGTCTATCAATACCATCAAAAATAAAAAGTATAGATAAAGAGATGAACTCTTGTATAGTTGATACTATGGGAGTTGAAAGAAGTGCTAGTTTAGATTTAATAGATCAAGAGGTAAAAGTTGGAGATTATGTTTTAATTCATATTGGTTTTGCTATGAATAAAATAGATGAAGTTGATGCTTTGGAGTCTTTGAAAGTCTATACAGAATTAATAGAAAAATTAGAAGAGAAAGAGGCTTTAGAGTATGAAAAAAACACTTGAGCTAAAAGATTTATATGATGGCTTTCGTGATGCTAAAACCATAAAAGCCTTTAAAAATTTAATTGATGAAGAGTTAAAAGATTATGATGGGCTTATAAATATTATGGAGGTTTGTGGTGGACATACTCATACTATTATGAAATATGGGCTTCCTCAAATCTTAAATAAAAAGATAAATTTTATTCATGGTCCTGGATGTCCTGTTTGTGTTATGCCAAAAAATAGAATTGATAGTGCTTATGAACTGAGCCTTCAAAAAGATGTTATTTTAGTAACTTTGGGTGATATGATAAAAGTTCCAGGGAGCCGTGGAAGTTTACAAGATGCAAGGGCAAAAGGTGCTGATGTAAGATTTGTATACTCTCCACTTGATTGTCTAAAAATTGCTGATGAAAATAAGAATAAAACAGTTATATTTTTTGCAATAGGTTTTGAAACAACTACTCCTATGACTTGTGCTTTATTGGAGCAAGTGATTAAACAAGATATAAAAAATATACTTTTTCATATAAATCATATTACTGTTCCAGAAATTATGAGAGTTTTAATAACTAGTAATGAATCAAAAATAGATGCTTTTTTAGGACCAGCTCATGTTAGTGTGATTAGTGGAAGTAAAATATATGAAGAGTTTCCTTTAAAATATAATAAACCCGTTGTTGTAAGTGGATTTGAGCCAGTTGATGTAATAGAGTCTATTTATATGTTAGTTAAGCAGTTTAAAGAAAAAAGAGCAGATTTAGAGCTTGAGTATAAAAGAGTTGTTAGTTTTGAAGGGAATTTAAAAGCTCAAGAGCTTATGTATAGATATTTTAAAAAGGTTCCTTTTAGCTTTAGAGGAGTTGGAGAGGTAGAAAATAGTGGTTGGGAGTTAAAAGATGAATACTCAAAATATAATGCAAAAATTGTTTTTAAAGATAAATTACCAACTCAAGAGGTAAAAGAGAATAAAGCTTGTAGATGTCCTGATATTTTAAAGGGTGTTGCAAAACCTCTTGATTGTAAACTTTTTGGAACAATTTGTACTCCTACAAATCCAATAGGTTCTTGTATGGTTAGCTCTGAAGGTGCTTGTAGTGCTTACTATAAATATGGGAATTTGTTGTAGTATTGATAAAAATTTCTAATTTAAAAGTAATAATTGTTAATTAAAGGTATTCTTTAAAAAATTTAATTGAGTAAATAAAAAGTGAATTAATGAAAAAAGAAGAAAAGATAGTATTTGAATATTTAACTTCATTAGGCTTTAATAATATTTCTTATGAACCTTTAGGTTTTAGTACTTTTCCTGATTTTGGGATAGATAGAGAAATAGGTGTGGAAGTTAGAAGATTAAATAGAAATCATATATATGAAAATGAAATTCCAGAAGTTGATAATTTAAATAGTAAATATAAAAATGAAATAAATAAAATTTTAAATTCTATTCAACAAGATACTAAGGTAACTTATTTTATTGATTTTAAGATAAAAAAAAGTAATAGTACTATCCATGAAAAATCATTATTCAAAAATCTAAAAAATTATTTGAAAACTTGTGATACAAATAGTAATAGCCATAATATAGATAAAAATTTAAATATGACACTTGTAAAAGGTTCATTTGATTGTGAGAAGAAATTTAAATTTAATGCAATACAACTTCCCTTTTTTTTTATAGAAGAACAGTATTTAAAAGATATTCAATTTTGCATAAAAGATAAGCAAAAAAAAATTGATGTTTTAAATGATAAGACAATTTTTAGTGAATATTGGCTTGTCTTAATTGATTGTTTATTCTATGATAATTTAACAGAGTATGAATTTGATTTTCTTGAATTAAAAGATTTTTCAAAAGTTATAATAATTAATAAGGATAATAATAAAATAAGAATCATTCATAGTAATAAATTAAAGGAAGACTTATGAAAAGAATAGCTTTTATTGGTGTTGGGGTTATGGGAAGATATATGGTTTCAAATCTTTTAAAAAAAGGTTTTGAAGTAAGTATCTATGCACGAAACAGACAAAAAGTAGAAGAAGTTATAAAAGAGGGTGCTATTTTTTGTGAATCTATAAAAGAGTGTGTAGAAAATAAAGATGCAGTTATCACAATAGTTGGTTATCCAAAAGATGTAGAAGAGGTATATTTCTCGTCAGATGGTATTATAAATAGTGCTTCAAAAGGTACATATTTGATAGATATGACAACTACCACTCCAAGTTTATCTATAAAAATCCACAAAATTGCAAAACAAAAAGGATTAAAAGCTTTAGATGCACCAGTTTCAGGTGGAGATATTGGAGCAAAAAATACAACTTTATCTATAATGGTTGGAGGAGAGCAAGAAGATTTTAACTCTTGTAAAACTATTTTTGAAAGTTTAGGAACAACTATTGTTTATGAAGGAGTTGCTGGAAGTGGACAACATACAAAAATGGCAAATCAAATAGCAATAGCAGGAGTTATGGCAGGAGTTAGTGAAGCAATAGCTTATGGTAAAAAAGTAGGGCTTGATTTACCTACTATGCTAAAAAGTATAAGTAATGGTGCAGCACAAAGTTTTCATCTTACAAACAATGCTCCTAAAATGCTAAAAAGAGAGTTTGAAGCAGGTTTTTATATAAAACATATGATAAAAGATTTAAAAATTGCTTCCCAAGAAGTTCCAAATCTAAAAGTATTAAATGATGTTTTAGAGATGTATGAAACTTTGGAAAAAAATGGCGATGGTGATTTAGGAACTCAAGCTATTTGCAAATATTATGAATAAAGGCTATTTATGGATATAGAAAAAATAAAAAATAGAATACAAAAGTTTAGCGATGATAGAAATTGGGGAGAGTTTCACAATCCAAAAAATCTAGTTATGGCATTAAATGGAGAAGTTGGAGAGTTAAATGAGATATTTCAATGGTTAAATTTTGAAGAGTCTTTAAACTTACCTGATGATGTTTTAACTCATACAAAAGAGGAAGTTGCTGATATTGCTATTTATCTTATACGAATTTGTATGAAATTAGATATAAATCTTGAAGATGCCATTTTAAGTAAAATGACAAAAAATGAAGCAAAATATCCAGTAGAAACTTCTTTTGGTGGAAATAAAAAATATAGTAAAAGTAGAGAAGATAAATAGATGAAGAGTATAACTTTAGCACATGGAAATGGTGGACAAGAGAATAATGAACTAATATCTAAAATATTTTATAAAGCTTTCAAAAATGAGATATTAGAAAAAAGTGAAGATGCTAGTATTATTGAAGATGGAAAACTTGCTTTTAGTACAGATAGTTTTACTGTTAGTCCACTTTTTTTTAATGGTGCAAATATTGGAAAGTTAGCAATTTGTGGAACTTGTAACGATTTAGCTATGATGGGTGCAAAACCAAAATATCTTACTTGTAGTGTTATAATTGAAGAGGGATTTTCTTTTGATGAGCTTGAAATCATAGTAAACTCTATGAAAGAAGAGTTAGCTAAAAATGAAGCTATTATTGTAAGTGGTGATACAAAGGTAGTTCCTAAAGGCTCTGTTGATAAACTTTTTATAAATACCACGGGAATTGGTGAAGTGCTTTATCGTGGTATTAGCTCAAACAGTATTACTCAAGATGATTTAATTCTTGTAAGTAGGGATATAGGAACTCATGGTGCTACAATATATACAGCAAGGGAGGGAATAGAGTTAAATTCAAATTTAAAAAGTGATTGTGCCTCTTTATTTCCTCTTGTAAAAGCTTTAATTGATGAAAATATCAAAATAACAGCGCTAAGAGATGCTACAAGAGGTGGTTTAAGTGCTGTTTTAAATGAGTGGGCAAAACAATCAAATATCTGTATAGAAGTAGATGAAGATAGTATTCCAATATCTGATGAGGTAAAAGGAGTTTGTGAAATGCTTGGTTTTGAAGCAACAAATTTAGCAAATGAAGGAACATTTGTTTTGGCTATAAATAAAGATGATGCAAAAAAAACTATTGAAATTTTACAAAGATTTTCTGAATCAAAAAATGCTTGTATAATTGGAAAAGTAACTTCTCAATATCCACAAAAAGTAGTAATAAACAGCTCTTTTGGTACAAAAAGATTTTTAGATACTCCAACTGGTGAATTACTTCCTAGAATATGTTGATTAATCAAGTGCAACTCGTTGCACTCTTTAGAATTTTTGCTTTTTTTTAATAGAATTTATTTCTATTTTAAAAAAGAAAAGTTTATATGAAAAAGGAAACTATTATGCATGAATACTCGATTGTTCAATCATTATTAGAAAGTTGTGAAGAACAAGCCCGTCAAAATGAAGCTAATAAAATTACAAAAGTAGTTGTAAAAATAGGAGTTTTAAGTGGAGTTGAGCCTGATTTACTTCAAACGGCTTTTGATACTTTTAAAGAACAAACCATTTGCCATGATGCAGAATTTATTATAAATCTTCAAGAAATAGAGATTTTATGTAATGATTGTAATATTAAATCAACTTTACAAAAGCATGAGTTCTCTTGTCCAAACTGTCAAAGTATAAATTTAAAAGTAACCGATGGAGAAGATATGTATTTGATGAGTTTAGAGATGGATTAAGCTTATATGTTCTAAAAATATATAAGAATTAGTAAAATTTATTTTACTTAAATTTAAGATAAATATAATTTCTAAAAATTATAAGGATTATTATGAAGAAAACGCTTTTTACCTTATGTTGTACAGCAATTTTAGCAAATGCACACTTTTTAACACTACTTCCAAGTAGCGATAATATTGAAGATAAAAAAGAGGCAAATTTAAAAATAGATACTATGTTTATTCATCCTTTTGAACAAACTGGAATGAATATGGAAAAACCAATAGGTATTTATGTAAATGACACAAAAACATCATTAAACTTAGTTGAAACAAAAAAGTTTAATGAAAAAGCTTGGAGTGCAAGTTATGAGATAAAAAAACCTGGAGTTTATAAGTTTTTTGTCCAACCACAACCATATTTTGAAGCTAGCGAAGAGCTATTTATAAGTCATGTTCCAAAAGTAATAGTTAGTGCTTTTGGAGTTGAAGATGGTTGGGATGAGCCAATTGGCTTAAAATATGAGATTGTGCCACTTACTAAACCATTTGCTATTTACTCAAATAATATCTTTCAAGGAAAAGTTTTAAAAGATGGAAAACCTGCAAGTGATGTTGAAGTAGAAGTTGAACTATATAATGAGTTTGGTTTAAAAGCAGCTACTAGCTCACATATTACTCAAAGTGTAAAAACTGATTCAAATGGAGTTTTCTCTTTTGTTATGAACCATAAAGGTTGGTGGGGATTTGCTGCATTAATTGAAGATGGTGAAAAAGAGCTAAATGGTAAAAAATATCCTATTGAAAATGGTGCATTATTGTGGTTAAAGGCATATTAGAATATGCATATAAGTGATGGTATTTTAAGTCTTGAAGTAGCAATAGTTAGCTCTATTGTTGCTTTTAGCTTTTTTATTTACTCTTTTAAAAACCTTTCAAATGAAAAAATAGCATTAGCTTCTGCTTTTAGTGCTCTATTTTTTGTAACTTCTTTTATTCATATTCCTTTTGGACCAACTCAAATTCATTTAATGCTAATAGGATTTATAGGGATGTTTTTAGGAAGTGTTGCGATATTTTCTATATCTTTAGCTTTAATTTTACAAGCTTTACTATTGGGATTTGGAGGGCTTAGCTCTATTGGAGCAAATATTTTAGTTATGGGAGTTAGTTCATATTTGGTATTTTTACTATTTAAGTTAGAGATTTTTAAAAGATTAAATGAGAAAATAAAGTTTTTTTTAATTGGTTTTAGTGGAGTATTTATCTCTAGTTTTATTCTATTTTTTCTTCTGATTTTTTCAAAAGAGGAGTATAAAAAAGTTGCTTACTCAATTTTAATAGTAAATATTCCAACAATGATTTTAGAAGGTTTAGTAACTCTTTTTCTATTTTTATATATCAAAAAAACTATGCCAAATTTACTAAAGGAATCAAATATATGAGATTTTTTTTAATACTTTGTTTACCAATACTTATATTTGCCCATAAAATTAATCTTTTTTTAGATTTAAAAGATGAAAACTTATATATAAACTCATATTTTGCAAATGCAAAACCTTGTATTAATTGTAAATTTCAGATTGAATCAAATAATAAAGTATTATTTGAAGATATTTTAGATAAAAATGGCGAATATAATTATAAAACTTCTTTAAAAGAGTTAAAAGTTATTGTTGATGCCCAAGCTGGGCATATTGTAAGTAAAGAGATAAAAAATAGTAATGAAAATGAAAAACAAGAGTTTAAAGATAATAGTTTATTAGAAGAAAATAGGGCTTTAAAGCATAAAATTGAAGTTTTAGAAGAGCAACTAAACTATTTTGAACTATTTAAAATTGTTTTTGGATTACTTTTAATAGTTTTAATCTTTATTTTTATAAAAAGAGTTAAAAATTGAGCCTAAATCCTGCTGTTGCACTTTTTAGTGCACTCTTTTTTAGTTTAATTTTAAGTTTTTCACAAATTGAGTTATTTTTTATAATACCAGTAGTTTTTTTAATATTTTTAAATTCCAAAGATATATTAAAAATTCTAAAAAAAATACTATTTCTAAACTTTTTTATAGTTGTTTTATCTATATTTTTCTATTTTGAAACAAATTTTATTGAAGCACTAAACCTTTCTTTTAAGATAAATTTGATTATTTTATTTAATCTTTTACTGTTTTTCTCTTCAAATGGTTTTGATATAGTAAAAGGATTTCAAATATTAAGATTTCCAAAAAAGTTTGTCTCCTCTTTATATTTTAGTGTCAAACTAATATTTGAGTTAAATCTTGAGTTAAGAGATATAAAAACTTCTCTAAAAGCAAGAAATTTTAAACCAAAAACAGATATCTTTACCTATAAAACCTATGGAAATATTTTTGGGATACTATTTTTAAAAACTATTACAAAATCAAATAGTTTAAAAGAGAGCTTTATTTTAAGAGGTTTTAAAGATGAGATATTTTTAAACTATAATAATAGTTTTAAAATCTTTGATTTTATTTTACTAACTCTTTTAGGTTTTACATTTTTATTAAAGGTTATTTTATGAGCTGTTCAATAAATTTAAAAAATATTTCATATAAAAAAGATGATAAATTTCTATTTGAGAATATCAATTTAAACTTAGGTCATAAAGAAAAGATTGCAGTTATTGGTCAAAATGGTGTTGGAAAATCAACTCTACTTAAAATTATTGCTGGATTAAAAGATCCAACAACAGCAGAGATAGAACTCTTTCATAATCCTATAAAAACAAAAAAAGATTTTGAAAAATATAGAGATGAGATAGGATATTTACCACAAGATGTAAGTAGTTTCTTTCTTTGTATAACTGTAATAGAGGATATTATGTTTTCTTTAAGAACTTTAGGAATAAAAAAAGATGAAGCTTACAAAAAAAGTCTTGAGATATTAAAAAGTTTAGATATTTTACACCTTGAGAATAGGGTGATTTATGAATTAAGTGGAGGGGAGCAAAAAATTGTAGCTCTTGCAGGAATTTTAGTAAAAGAGCCAAAAATATTGCTTTTAGATGAACCAACAAATGCTTTAGATGATGAAAGTGAGAAAAAGGTTTTAAATATTTTAAATAGTATAGAAAAATCTATGATAATAGTTTCTCATCATAAATCTTTCATACAAAAATTAGTTTCAAAAATCTATAAATTAGAGAATAAAACTTTAAAAGAGGAACCTATCGGTACTCATTCTTATACTCAACATAGTGTTTGGCATGAGCTATAAATTTCTCTTCATCTTCAAGGCTTAACTCTTTTACAACTTTTGCAGGACTCCCCATAATCAAACTTCTAGGTGGAAAAACTTTACCAGAAGTTACAAGTGAATTTGCTCCTACTATACTTCCTTGCCCAATTACTGCATTATCTAAAATAGTTGCACTCATTCCAATTAGGCAATTATCTTCAATAATACAGCCATGAAGCATAACTTTATGCCCAACTGTAACATTGTTTCCAATAATAGTTTTTGTATTTGTATCTGTATGAATACATGATAAATCTTGAATATTTGTATTTTTACCAATTCTCACCTCATTTACATCAGAACGGATTACACATCCAAACCAAACAGATGAATCTTGACCAATTTCAATATTTCCTATTAAATCTGCACTTGGAGCTATCCAAGCAGATGGATGAATTACGGGATAAAACTCTTTAAATTTTAGTATCATATACTCTCCTTAATTATTTTTTTATTATACTTAAGAAAAATAGCAATAAAATTACAAATATTTTTGATTTTTTTGATGAATAATCGAAATTATTTTATATAATTCTATTTGTTTTTTAGATAAAAATTAGGATAGTTAAATGGATATTATAAATAGAATAAAACCTTTGGTTGAAGAGATAGCTTTTAAAAAGGTGGAAGTTGATGAACCACTATACACTTCAAATTTGATTGATAGTATGGGAACGGTTGATTTAGCTATGATGTTAGAAGAAGAATTTGGTATTAAAATAGATACAAGAGATATTATAGAAAGTAATTTTGATAGTATTGAAAAATTGGTAAACTATATAAAAAGCAGAGTTGAGTGAATAGATTATTTTTAAATATATTCTCTCTTTTATTGGCACTATTAGTCATATTTATAAGTTTATTTTTACTCAAAGATGAAATTTTTGACTATTTTACAACTTCTTTAAAAGAGACTCAACAAAAAACGGTAAGTTTACAAAGTGATTTAGAAACTGGAAAAATCGTGCTCTTTGGCTCTTCTGAATTACTAATTTATCCTAATCAAAAATTTTTACCACAAAATTATTTTAACAATGATTTAAAATTACCATTAAGAGCTCAAGGAAATGAAGGTCAGCAAACTTTTGTAATAATGTCTCAATTAGCTGCTTGTGATAATCAAATAGTAAGAGAAAATGCAAAAGTTGTTGTACTTTTATCTCCTAGTTGGTTTACTGGAAGTAGTGATAATGGACTAACAATGCCAAAATTTTTAGAATTTATGTATCCTGGAATGATGAATAAACTCTATTTTGAAAGTGATACAAATGATAAATATAGATATTTAATAAGCGATTATATTCAAAAAAATATATCTTTAATTAAAGACCCAACTTTTGTATATAAATATCCTTTAAATATTTTAGAAGAGGATTATTTAAATAACGAAATTAAAAAGTTTATAATTCAAAATTTTGATGATGAAAATATAGATTTAAAATTAGTAAATTATATTAAACCAGTATTGAACTATGATGAGTTAAAAGTCAAAGCAAAAACTATAGAGACTCCTACTTCAAATAATAGTTTTGGAGTAAATAGTGAATATTATTCAAAGTATATTGAGCCTGAAATTGCGAAAAACAATTTTCCATTCTCTATAATAATACCTCCAGAAATTGATAAAAATCAAGAGTTCCAAGATTTTTTAGTTTTACTTGATTTTCTAAAAAGTTATAAAATAAAACCACTTTTTATAATGCAAGATTTAAATCCTTATGTTTTTGCTAAAAATAGAGAAGAAGCAAATAATTTAATGGGACTTATAAAATTAAAAGTATTAGAGCATAATTTTGAGTATATGGATATGTGGACATATAAAAAAGATGATTATGAGATGGGTACACTAACGGACATTGTACATTTAGGTGAGTTAGGCTGGGTTAAAGTTAATGAAAAAATCATTGAACATTTTATGAAATAAAGGAAATTTGCTTGAAATACTTTTTTAAATTTTTTCTCATATATTTAATGCTAATCGTTGGGTTTATATACATATTAGCTAATGAGAATATAAGCGATTTAAGTGGAAATGATGTGGATTCTACTGTTGAATTTGTATATGAGGAGTTTTAATGCAAGACTTTTTACCTTTTTCTGGACTAGGTTTTTTTATAATAAGTTTTGCTTTTGTTCTTTTTTTACATCTTTTTAAAAATATTTTGAATAAATTTATAACATATAAAACTTTGATATTTATTGTTGTTGTTACTTATATATACTTTTGTATACCAGAATCTTATGAACTCTTTTTACTACTTTTATATGTTTATATTGTTTACTATATTTTTGTTAAAAATGAGTATAAAGAGACAATTTTCCCTATGATTGTGATAGCTTTTCCTATGATATTACATAAAATTGATATAGCTAATCCTATGTTTAAAATAATAGGTATCTCATATATTACATTTAGAACTATTCAAGCTATTGTTGATAGCCAAAATTATGGGAAATTGTCTTTTTTTGAATTTACTTCATTTTTACTATTCCCTACAACACTTCTTGCTGGTCCAATAGATAGATCATATAGATTTCAAGAAGATTTACAAAAAGGGTATGAAAATCTTACTTTTTCAAATATTTTAAAAGGTTGGGAAATTTTAGTTGTTGGAGTTTTATTTAAATTTATTTTTGCAGAACTTGTTTATATGTTTTGGCTTTCAAAAATTGATGAGAATAGTACAGCTTTAGTGGATATGATAAATAGTGCTTACTCTTATACGGTTTATCTGTTTTTTGATTTTGCTGGGTATAGTGCAATGGCTGTTGGTCTTAGTATTATGATTGGAATTTTTATCCCTATGAATTTTAATCATCCTTATTTAGCACCAAATCCACAGGATTTTTGGAGAAGATTTCATATTACATTAGGAAGTTGGTTAAATGATTACTTCTTTAAACCTCTATATAAATATCTTCACAATTTTTCTTTTTTAAAAGGTAGAAAATTACTTATACAAAATCTAGCTATAACTTCTACATTTTTACTTATGGGAATGTGGAATGGACTAACTTGGTATTTTATCTTTAGTGGGTTTTTATTTGGAGTTTATTCTAGTATTCATAACTCTTATGTTTTATATGTAAAAAAAGGTGGATTTGATTATTTTTCTATATTTCCACAAGGATTAAGTATAAATATAAAAAGGTTTTTGATGATTAATGGTGCAGTTTTTGCCTTATATTTTTTTAGTGGGAGAGTTCCTTTATGAGATTTGATTTAAAACTTATGGATTTTGTTGAGTGTGAGAAAGATAGCGATAAATTAGCAGTTTGTGGAAGTGATAAAGATTTAACTTGGAGTGAACTTAAAAATGAAGTTGAAATTTATAAAGATAAACTTCTAAAATACAATCTTCCAAAAGGTCATCCTATTGTTATTTATGGTCATAAAGAGTCAGATTTTATTGTAAGTATAGTTGCAAGTATGAGTTTAGGTTTCCCATATATTCCTATTGATACAATATATCCAAAATCAAGAGTTGATAAAATAGTAGAAATTGTGAAATCAGCTATTACTATAAATGCTATAGAGAAAAAAATAGATTTTAATGATAAAAATCTCTCTACAACATATTTTTTGCCTGACCCAATAGTTTATATAATCTTTACTTCAGGAAGTACAGGAGAGCCAAAAGGTGTACAAATCACACAAAATTCTATTTTAGATTTTCAAAAATGGCTTGAAAGTGATTTTGGATTCTCTAAAAATAGTGTTTTTATGAATCAAGCACCTTTTAGTTTTGATTTATCAGTTTATGAGCTAATAGGTTTTTTGAGTTTAGGAGGAACTATTGTTTTAAATAGTAAAGAGACAATAGAAAATCATATTGAATATTTTGAAAGATTAAAAAAATACTCTTGTGATGTTTGGGTATCAACACCATCTTTTATAAGTAAACTTTTATTATCTGATTTATTTAATGAAGATAATTTAAAAGCTTTAAAAACTTTCCTATTTTGTGGAGAAGTTTTACCAGTAAACAGTGTTAAAAGAATAAAAAATAGTTTTCCAACATCAAAGGTTTTAAACTCTTATGGACCAACTGAGGCAACAGTTGCAACAACTTTAGTTGAAATTACTGAAGAGATTTTAGAAAAATACCCAAAAAGTTTACCAGTTGGTTATGTAAAAGATAAAACTACTATAAATTTATTAAATATTGATGAACAAAATATTGGTGAAATGGAGATAGTAGGAGATAATGTATCTATTGGATATTTTAAAAATGATGAGTTAAATAGCCAAAAATTTGAGAAAAAATACTCTAAACGAAGTTTTAGAACAGGAGATTTTGGATATTTTGAAGATAATCTACTCTTTTTTGCCAATAGAAAAGATGAGCTTATAAAACTTCATGGATATAGAATAGAGTTAGGTGAAATAGATAAAGAGATTTTAGCAAATAAAAATATAGAAGATACTATTACAATAGCTCTAAAAAGGGGTACAGAAGTAGTTAAACTAATCTCTTTTGTTATTTGTAAAAATAAGATAAATAGTGAAGAGTTAAAAAATAGTATCTCAAAAAATCTTCCTTATTATATGGTGCCTTCTGATATTGTAGCAGTAAAGAGTTTTCCATATAATGCAAACCATAAAATCGATAAAAATGAGTTAATTAATATATATAAGAGTTTATAAATTGGGCAAAGGTTTTGCCCAATTTAAAGTTAGATTATTTCTGTTTTTTACCTGCAATTACAAGTCTTAAAGCATTTAATCTAATAAACCCTTCTGCATCTTTTTGATTATAAACCTCATCTTTTTCAAAAGTAGAGTAAGCATCATCATATAAAGATTTTGATGACTCTCTTCCAATCACCATAACATTTCCTTTGTAAAGTTTTAATCTTACTTTACCTTCTACATTTTTTTGAGTTGCATCAATAGCAGCTTGAAGCATTTCTCTTTCAGGAGAGAACCAATACCCTTGATAAATTAGTTTTGCATATCTTGGCATTAATTCATCTTTTAAATGAGCTGCTTCTCTATCTAAAGTTAAAGATTCAATAGCTCTGTGAGCTTTTAGCATAATAGTTCCACCTGGAGTTTCATAACAACCTCTTGCTTTCATTCCAACATATCTATTTTCAACTATATCAACTCTTCCAATTCCATGTTTATTTCCAAGTTTATTTAGTGCTAAAAGAAGATTTGCAGGAGTGAGTTTTTCTCCATTTAGTGCAATTGGATCTCCATTTTTGTACTCAATTTCAATAATTTCAGCTTTATCTGGAGCTTTTTCAGGAGATGTTGTCCATAACCACATAGACTCTTCTGGCTCATTTGCTGGATTTTCTAAATGAAGACCTTCATAAGAGATATGAAGTAAATTTGCATCCATAGAGTAAGGGCTGATTTTTGGATTTCCATTTTCATCAACATGTTTTTGAGCTATTTCTATACCATGTTTTTTAGCATATTCAAGTAAACTTTCTCTTGAATTTAACTCCCACTCTCTCCAAGGAGCAATTACTTTTAAATCTGGATTTAGTGCTAATGCTCCAAGTTCAAATCTAACTTGGTCATTTCCTTTTCCTGTTGCTCCATGAGATACAGCTTCAGCACCTTTTTCATTTGCAATTTCAACTAATTTCTTTGCAATTAAAGGTCTAGCTATACTTGTTCCTAAAAGATACTCTCCTTCATAAATAGCATTTGCTCTAAACATAGGGAAAACATAATCTTTTACAAACTCCTCTTTTACATCTAAAATATATACATTTTCAGGTTTAATTCCACAAGCTATTGCTTTTGCTCGTGCTGGTTCAACCTCTTCACCTTGTCCTAAATCAGCTGTAAAAGTGATAACTTCTGCATTGTACTCATCTTGAAGCCATTTTAAAATAATAGAAGTATCTAATCCTCCACTATAAGCTAAAACTACTTTTTTAATATCTTTTTTGCTCATCTTATATCCTATTTTTAGTAAATTATTGTGGATTTTACCTAAGTTTTACTATAAAGAATTTTAAGCACTTTTAGAAAATTTTCGTTATAATCAATCTTATGAGAATAGATAAATTTTTAAATGCAGTAAATATTACAAAAAGAAGAGCCGTAGCTGAAGATATGTTGGAACACAAAGTTGTGTTTTTAAATGATATTGCAGTAAAAAAAGCAAAAGAGGTAAAAGTTGGAGATATTATAGAGATAAAATATCTTGAAAAGAGTGAAAAATTCAAAATTCTTCAAATTCCAACAACAAAATCAACACCAAAATCAAAAATAGATGAATATGTAGAGAGGTTAAATTAGATGTTTTTAGAGACAAAAGCAAAATTTGATGAAATTTTTGAAGATAAACTATCTCACGATGAAATAAGAGATTATTTTTTGGCTCTTTATGAAAGAGGGGAGACAGCTTCAGAACTTGCAGGAGCTGCTAGTTCTATGAGAGATTTTGTTATTCCTCTTCCAATAAGTGAAGAGTTAAGAGAAAAAGCTATTGATATAGTTGGAACTGGTGGAGATAAAAGTTATAGCTTTAACATTTCAAGTACAGTTTCTATTCTTTTAGCATCTGTTGGATGTTTTGTAGCAAAACATGGAAATAGAAGTGTTACAAGTAAAAGTGGAAGTGCAGATATGCTTGAAGCTTTGGGAATAAACTTAAATCTTAGTCTTGAAAATACAGCTAAAATGCTAGAAGAGACAGGTTTTGGATTTATGTTTGCAGCAAATCATCATCCTGCTATGAGATATATTACACCTGTGAGAAAAACAATAGACCATAGAACTATTATGAATATAATTGGACCTTTATGTAACCCTGCTGGAGTTAAAAAACAAGTAATTGGAGTTTTTCATAAAGATTTTATAAATAAAATTGCAACAGCCTTAGATTTATTAGATTGTAAAAGAGCTATGGTTTTATCTTCAAAAGATGGAATGGATGAGATTTCAATCTCTAGCATTACTTATGCAACACTTTTAGAAAATGGGAAACAAACAGATTTAGAGATAAATCCAGAGTATTATGGTTTAAAATTAGCTTCAAAAGATGATATTGTAGGAGAAGGACCAGAAATTAATGCACAAATTACAAGAGATATCTTAACTGGAAAAGAAAAAGGTGCAAAGTTAGATATTGTTTTAATAAATGCAGCAGCAACTTTGGTTGTAGATGAAAAAGCTAGAGATTTAAAAGAGGGCATACAAATAGCAAGAGATGCTATAAATGGTGGAAATGCAAAAAGAAAATTAGAAGAGATAGTAAAATTTTCACAAAGGCTTAGTTGTTGATGAGTAAAGAGTTTTTACTAGAAGAGACCCAAATAGATATTGTAGTTTCTTATCTTAGAAATATTTTACAAGATAGAGATTGTATAGTTATTTTAAGAGGAGATTTAGCAAGTGGGAAAACAACACTTGTAAAATACTTTGTAAAATCTCTTGGTTTAGAAGATATAGTAAATTCCCCAACTTTTTCACTTCAAGTGGTTTATGGTGATAATATTTTTCACTATGATTTATATAATAAATCCCTAGAAGAGTTTATTGCTTTAGGAATGCTTGAAGAGTTTGAGAAAAGTGGACTTCATTTTGTAGAGTGGGGTAATAGTAAACTAGAAAATATCTTGTGTGATTATGGATTTGATGTTTTAGTTATAGATATTTTAAAAAAAGATGATAAAAGGTTGTATAAAATATATGAATAAATTGAAAATTGTTGATATTAAAAAAAGTATTAAAAAAACTGAAATTTTACATGGTATCTCTCTTGAAGTTAATTCTGGTGAAATTGTAGGTCTTTTAGGACCAAATGGAGCAGGGAAAACTACAACTTTTTATACAGTTTGTGGTTTGGTAAAACCAAGTAGTGGAAAAGTTTTTTTTGATAATGAAGATATAACATCTTTACCTTTACATAAAAGAGCTTTAAAAGGAATAGGGTATTTACCTCAAGAATCATCTATTTTTAAAGATTTAAGTGTTGAAGACAACCTCCTTTTAGCAGCTGAAATTGTGTTTAAAGATAAAGATGAGCAAAATAGAAGAGTAGAAGAGCTTTTAGAATTACTTGATATTGAACCAATAAGACAAAGAAAAGGTGTTTCACTTTCAGGTGGAGAGAGAAGAAGAACAGAAATAGCAAGAGCTTTGGTTTCAAAACCAAAATTTTTACTTCTTGATGAACCTTTTGCTGGAGTTGATCCAATTGCAGTGAAAGACATTCAAGACCTAATAAATGAACTTACAAAAATAGGAATAGGAATTTTAATAACAGATCATAATGTAAGAGAAACTTTACAAATTTGTCATCGTGCTTATGTTATGAAAAGTGGTAGTTTACTAGCAAGTGGAACTTCTGAAGAGATTAAAAATGATCCTAGAGTAAAAGAGCACTATTTAGGTGATGATTTTAAATTTAATTAATAAAATATAAATAATTTATGAAAGATAAAAAATGAATGCAATAATAAGAGTTAAAGAAGCAATAGAAGAGATAAAAAAAGGTAATATGGTAATTATGCTTGATGATGAGGATAGAGAAAATGAGGGTGATTTAGTTTACTCAGCAGCTCTTAGTACTCCTTGGCATGTTAATTTTATGGTAACACATGCAAAAGGTTTAGTTTGCGTTAGTGTTTCAAATGAGACTGCAAAAAGATTAGAACTTTATCCAATGGTTACTACAAATACATCATCTTATGAGACTGCATTTACAGTTTCTGTTGATGATGCAAATGCAGCAACAGGTATTAGTGCAGTAGAAAGAGATAATACTATAAAAATTCTAGCAAATCCTATATCAAAAGCTGTTGAGTTGGTTCGTCCTGGACATATTTTTCCACTTATTGCAAAAGATGGTGGAGTATTAGTAAGAACTGGACATACTGAAGGAAGTATAGATCTATGTAAACTAGCTGGATTAAAAGGTGAAGCAGTTATTTGTGAAATTTTAAAAGAAGATGGAACAATGGCAAGAAGAGATGATTTAGATATTTTTGCTACTAAACATAATTTAAAACAGATTTACATCTCTGATTTGGTTGAATATAGATTATCTCATGAAAAACTAATAAATGATGTTTCAAGTACTCAAAGTAAGTTTTTTGGGCAAGAAGTCCTAAAAAAAGAGTTTAAAGACCATTTAAATAATATCCATACAGCTATTATATTTGGTGAGATAAAAGATTTAACTCATGTGAAATTTCATACAATAAGACCAGATATTAAAATCTTTTTAAATGATGATAAACTTCATTCAATGTTAAAAACTATAAATTTTCTACAAAGTAAAGGTGGTGTTTTAATATTTTTAAATAATGAAAATAAAAACCAAGAGATAGAGAAAAATTATGGTATTGGTGCACAAATATTAAATTCATTAAATATTAAAAAAGTAAAACTAATGACAAGTGGAGGAAAACACTCATTTGTTGGATTAAATGGTTTTGGATTAGAAATTATTGAAGAGATACAAATAGAGTCTTAAAAGCTAGTTTTAAATTACTAGCATTATAATTTAGTATTGAAAACTATAATAATCAATATAAACTTAAATATAGCTTTAAATTTTGCTTTTTTTGTTTCTAGTATTTTTTTAATTTTGTAATTAAAACAAAATAAAACTTAAAAAACAATTAATTTTAATTGTTCTTATTTTAACTTATCTTTAGTTTCTAAAACTGTTAATCTTTTTTCTATTGCAAAGGCAAATTTAAAAACAGGGTACAAAACCAAAGTATTTAACAATATCAAAAATTGAGATATATTATTTATTATTTCTAAATTCATTTAATTAACCACTATATCTTTTTTAAAAAGATTTAAATGAGTTTCGTCTTTTGAAACAACAGTATTTGGCACAGTAATATACTTATTGTCTTTCATGATTGAAACTTGAAAAGTTTCAAATGGGTAAACCCTGTTTTGAGTTGTTTTATCTTTAAAATCAAGATAGAAAGCCACAACTAAATCATCATTTTTAATAACGGTTGCATATTCAACTTCAATATTCTCAGGCGGAGTACCATTATCATATTTAAAAACTAAACCATTATAGTAATCAGAAGCAACAGTAAGAACTAATGACCCCTTTAAGCCTTGTGCATTATAATATAGAATTGATATTACATCTCCAATATTAACAGAAAGACCAAAAACAAAATAAAATCTATTCTTTAACAAAGCTCCATCTTGATACAACAAATTCTTATTTTTTAAATATTCAAATTTGTACTCTATATTTGTATTTTCTCCACTATTATCTTCACCGCCTTGATTGTTTTCTCCATTATTGTTTTCGCCATTATCTTCACCACCTTGAGAAGAAGCAAGAACAAATACACCACTGTTTTTTATATTATTTTGTATAAGTTCAACAAAACCATCAAACCCAGTATAAATACCATTGTTTACTAAATATCCCAGAAAATCTAAATCATTCCCATTTTTACCTATTAATGAAGCAAGATACTCATGTTCCGTTCCTGAAAAACCATTTTTTAAAGCTAATTCATAAGCTGATAATCCATTTTGACCTTTTAAACTATCTTTTTGAGATTGTGTTAAATCTTCAAAATTCCCATTTTGTCCTTTTAAAGAGTCTAAATATTCCTGCTCTGTTCCTGAAAAACCATTTTTTAAAGCTAATTCATAAGCTGATAATCCATCTTGACCTTTTAAGCTATCTTTTTGAGATTGTGTTAAATCTTCAAAATTCCCATTTTCTCCTTTTAAAGAGTCTAAATATTGCTGCTCTGTTCCTGAAAAACCATTTTTTAGTGCAAGTTCATAAGCTGATAATCCATCTTTACCTTTTAAACTATCTTTTTGAGATTGTGTTAAATCTTCAAAATTTCCATCTTTTCCTTTTAAAGAATTTAAAAAATCTATTTCATTACCCTCAAACCCATATCTTTTAGCTAATTCATAAGCACCATCTCCTTTATCTCCCTTATCTCCTTTAACTTTTAAAAACTCTTTTTGTTCAGGTGTTAAAGTATCAAATTCTATTTTTAAAGTATTTATCTCTAAATTTGTTAAAACTGAATTTAATTGCTCTAATTTTTGATTAAAAGTAACTTTCAAGGCTTCAAGTTCTGCAACTGTGTAATTTATAGTTTTATTTGATAACTGATTTAAAACATTATTGATATCAGATATCTCTTTATCTATATCTTTTGCTTCACTTGGTGTCAAATCTGATGACTCTAATCTATCCAAAAAGTACTTGCTTTGTTTTTGTAAACCTAAAAGCAAATTTTGTAAGATTGATTGTTGTAATTCTGTATTATCCATACTTTATCCTTTTTTTTATTTTTTATGTAAATTAAAAAAGGCTAGATAAATCAATATCTAACCTTTGTATTTTTTTGTTATCTATAAATAGATATTAAAGTAAACCAAAGTTTGCAGTATCTAATGAAACATCTTTTGGTGTATCTGCACTATATGGAGCAGGGAATGGTTTGCAAGACATTAAATAAGCATAAACATTTGATATTGGAGTTTTAAACACTATAGGTCTTCTACTACTATTTGCTACATAAATAGGAACGTGTACACCGTGCTTAATAAGTACTCTATCACTAGCATTTACTGAACTTGTAGCAGTTGAAACACCTGTAACAGATAAAGTTAAATTTTGCTCATATACTTCAACCTCGCCTTCTAAAAGAGCGATATATCCAGCAATCTCAGACTCATCAAGTTGTATTGTTGATGTTCCTGATTTTTCTCCTCTTCCACCCCAGTTTGTTTTTTGTTTAATTATAAATTTTTTTTGAGCCATTTTATTTTTTTTCCTTTTAATTTTAATTTTGTTTTTTTTATAATCCTAGTTCTTTTAAAAATCTTCTTTTTTATTTTTTTGAGGTTTTGCAAGACTTAAAAGCTATTGATTGATGAAATTAAAGAGTTTTTTAAAAAGGTTGTCAATAGTTCAATTTTTTTCTTATGAAGTCCGATTTTATAGGTGTTTTAAAGAAAAAAATTGAAATAGGTAATTTTTTGGGGTTTTAAAAGTTGTTAAAAGTAGGGTGTTTATAGATTACGATTTTTTAAGGGATAAACATAAACAGCAATAAATGGAATAAAAATAAAGCACAATAACCAAAATGTCTTATCTTTAGTGTTTGTAAAAATTTTATAAATTCCATATATCCATAAAATGCAAAAATTCAATATTATAAATAAACCCATAATAATAGATAATGTTTCATTTATAAGAATAGAGAAAATACCGAAAATATGAAGAAAAATTTGAATATTTAAAAATAAATAATCTATTTCATTTTCTTTATTATTATTTGAATTTATATTTATAACTTTTTGAGAAGTTTTAGAATTTAAAGAGTCTATCTTTTGATTATTTATATTAGTATTATTTTTTGACTTAATTGTCTTATATGTTATTTCATCTTCTAAAGCTTCATTTTCAGCTTTTAAAACTTTTTTTTCATCATTCCAATAGTTTTTTAAATCATCATTTTTCATTTAATTTTATTCTCGAATTTTGAAAAAAAAATAACAATATTAAGAAAAGGGACTAAACAAAGAAATATATTTATAAACTTATCTGGATAATCATCTTTAACAACTCTATAGACAGCTAAAAAGAAAAAAATAAAATTAAAATAAATAAATTGATGATAATCGCTTTTATAAATATTAAAAAGTAAAAAAGTAAAGAGAGAAGATGAAAAAAAGATTATCAAATTAACATTAAATTTATAATTTTCTATTTTTTCATATTCCTTTAATCTTAAATGTTCATTTTCTGTTTTTATTTCTTTAAATGCTTTATTGAGTTTTTTGTCATCTTCCCAATAGTTTTTTAAATCATCATTTTTCATTTAATTTTTTCCTTGTATATTATAAAATTAAGTTTGAAGTATATATCATTTTAGATAAAACTTTATTTTATCTTTATCTATTCTTTTATTTCTGAACTTTAGAGTTTCGGTAATAACATTTTGAATTACTTTAAAATCTTTATACTTTTTGATATTTGGAATAAAGCTAACCATTTGAAAATTACCATCATAAATTTTAAAGCTTACTCTTTTAAAATAGTTTCCATCATCTTTTTTAATTGCTACATTTACATATTCAAACTCTCTTATTTCTATTAATTGACCTGAAACAAATTTATCAAAAAAGTTTTTTAATTCTTGTACATTATTAGAATAAAAGTTTTCTGTATAAGTTCTACTATTATATTTATACACTACTTGGAAGAGATTTTGGTCAAGTATAGTTTCGTCTTTTATATCAACTCTTACATCATCATAAAAACCTATTATAGGCTCATCTACAATCAATTGAGTTTTTAAAAATTTTTCGATATCTTCTTTTGTAGTGGTAGGCTTTAGATTATATAAATCAATTTGCTTTGAATGATTATTTGAATAACAAAAAAATGACCATTTATAAATTCCATAATCTTCACTTGGGAATCTATCTATATTATCATTAGTACCTATTTTAAAATTTTTAGAATAGATAACTTTTTTAATATTTAATATTTCAGCTTCTGAAATTTCAGTAATTAAATTAAAACAATCGTTATAGTTATCAGCTTCAAGGAAGAAGCTATCAACCCTACCTAATTGAGTAGAGATATGGTATATATTTGACATAATTATCCTTTATTTTCTTTTTAGTACCATAACGGGCGAAGCCCTTATGGTTAATTACTTAACAACTCCCGAACGATTAACAACTTTAAGCAATGCTTCCGTTAAGTTAAATATTTCGCCCTCACTATTTTTTGCAAACTCTGAATATTGATTTAATTTTTCAACAAGTTTACTCCAACTTTCCGCACTACTATCTGTTATTTTTTCGCCCGTTACTCTTTCAAAGAGTTTTTTATCTACATTTGTATTTTTCCAAGTGCTAGTTTTCGTTTTATGAAGATACAAGTTAAAGTTTTCTTGACTTGAAACTCCTTTAATTTGTGAAGCTTTACCACCCATATCTAAAAGTCTATTTTCCATATTCATACGAATATTTTTATCTTGATAGATTTTATTATCAATGTGATTCAAATTATCATTTATTATTTTTGCTACTTGTATTCTTTCTGATGTTTTATCAGCACCAATAACAGCGGAAGCTAAAGCAAGACCTTTTTTGCCTATTTTTGAAGATGTTTTTAATTTACTAATTTTTTGTTTCATTTTTCCAACAACTATATAAGCCCAAAGCATAGTAAATCTAGTTCCTGCTTTTCTTATATATTCCATTATGTGCATATAAGCATATAATGTAAGACCCATTGAGAGAGTTGTAATAAAGTTTTGTACAGCTCCATCGAAATCGCTATCACTTTCAAAATCTTTTTTTACGGGTTCTGTATATTCTCTCATTTTACGAAAAAGAAAAGATGATAAAAAATCATCTATTCCATCTTCTACACTATTACCTAAAATATTTCCTAAGCTTTGCATATTAAATTTCTCCTACACTTTTAATATTATATTTAGTTTTTTTCTCTTTAAAATCTTCCGTAAACTCATCTTTTAATCTATTTAAAATGACTTCAAAAGGGTTATAATCTAAGTCAAAACCATCGCTAACCATATCTTCAACAAAATCAGTTATATCGTCCATATCAAAAGAGTTTTCAGATTTTAAGGCTTCAATCTCTTCCTTTAATCTAATAACTTCCAATTCTCTTTTATTTACTTTAGTTCCATTATATGTTATATCTTTCTCGTCTTCCATAGCATTAGTTTTTTCTAAAGTTTTATTAATTGCTTCTAAACCTTTAGAAGTATCGGAATTAGTTAATTGAGTAGTTACACCTCTTACCGCAGTTCTAATAATATCTCCACTTTCTTCGGTAGATTTTGCTAAATCTTTAAATCCTTGTTTTGTGGCTTTTTCAACATTTTCTATATTTTCAGCTACTACACCATTCATTGCGATATTAGAGAAACTTAAATCATTAGAATATTCAAAAACTTTGGATAAAGCAGAAATATTAACAGCAATTGAAGATAAAATATTATTTTGTTTAGATTGTTCTGCGAAAGAATTTAAACCAGAAATAGACACAGACTCAACTAAAGAAGATAAATGAGTATTTATCCCTATAATAGATTTATTTAAAAATTCTAATTGTTTTTCAATTCTTAAAGAATTTTCGCTTAATACAGATAATAAATTTGTAGTATTTACAACAGTTGGAGCAATAGGAATATCTGCAGCTTTAGGTAAAGTAGCATAATAATCCATAAGTTTTTCACTTATAAACTTTCCTCCAACTTCAAGTTCTTCAACCAATTCAATAGATTTTTTATTAAAAATATCACTTTCAGTTTTATAATATTTTACTAACCCAACATCTAATTTATTGTGCTCATCTATAGCAATAGCAGTAGCAGTAACACCAACACCTAAAAAAGCAGATGCTTTACTATATATTGTGGGAATAGCAGACCTAATATAAGAACCAACAGCAAGAGCAATAGGAACAGCCATATTTAATTACCCCCTAATATTTTTAAGATAGCTTTTAAAGTAGTATCAATGCTTTGTAATAGTGTCTTACAATCATCTATTACTACAATTTCCTCGTATTCGTTTTCATTTTCCATTTTTTTTAACCTTTATTTTTTAAGCAGTCTAAAAGACAACACTTATATTTTTTTTTTACTTTATTACCTAAAAGTTCAAGAGCTCCATAAAATTTCTTAAACTTTTCACTTTCTTCAACACCTTTTAAAAATGCAATATGAATAGTTATCATATCGCTAGATTTTATTTTTATTTGTTCCTCTTCTCTTTCATTTACATATATTCCATTATAGATATGATTTTGAGTATAAAAGAAATATGCAAAGTAATCTTGAATTACAAGAGTAGAAGAGAATAGGGGGAATTGAAAATTTTTATAATTCTCTTTTAAGTATTTACTTAAATGATATTGCCTTTGCCCTAATCCACCAATTAAGTATGAATTTGCATTACTTGAATTTATATTAAGTAGTTCAAAAAGTAGATTAAAATCTTCTTTTTTAATTTCTATTGAATGAGAAAATATCTCTTTAAAATCAAACAGAAAAATATCTCCTTCAATATAAGGACGATGAACTTTTCCTAAATAGTCTATAACTTCACTTTCGAGATATTGAATGCCTTTATAAAAATTTAATTTATCAACATTTAAACTAAATTTATTTATAAAAGTAAAAAATCTTTTATTGTATTCCCAATTTAAAAAGTGTTCCATATATTCAACAATCTTTTTAAAATTACTATGATTTCTTCCATAATGTACATCAATATTAAAAAATATTCTTTCCATATAATCAGGGATTATTTGAGTATGTAGTGCGATAGGTGAAACATAATCAGGATAAGTTGTAAAGGGCAAAGAATAAGATTTATAATAATCATACTCTTTTAAAATATAAAATTCATTTATTTGCTCTTGGTTAAAATATTTAGCAATATTTGGAGCTTCAGAATAAATTTTTATTTCATATTTTTTATTATCTAAAATAAATAGATTTTCTTTTGTGAAGCCTTTATAATTAACATTTAATTCTGTAACGGCTGAAAACTCATTAAAAAGATAGTTTCTAGGGATATCAATATATGGAAAAGCTTCTAGCACTTCCGTTGATTGACCATAATTATCTATTTTAGAGACATATTGCTCATAATATGGAGCTATAAATTCAACATTAGGATAACTTAATTCTTTAAAATCACCTATAACAAAATCAAAATTATTACTATTAAATTTATAGATATCCAAAGGATAACGACCTCTTGGATAGTTTTCCAAATCTACAATTTGAGACATAATTAAGCCTTAGATTTTTGGCAAGTAATCATATTACAATTACTTAAAGCATTTGAAATCTCTTTTGTAATTGTATTATTACTTTGTTCGGCAAGATAATCAATAGCTAGTTTTGAAACTTCTAGCAATTTATCATCTTTTTTTGTATCAGTTGTTTTAATATATTCACTTATTGTTTTAGTTGCAACTGGAATAAGCAAATTTATAAAAACTTGTTTTAAAATTGTTAGTAACATTATATAAATTCTCCTTTTCGCATTTGTAAAGCTAATTTATAGCTTCTTGTTTCTTTTTCATTTTTATCTTTTCTTAGAGCCACAAAGTCTCTATGCCATTTACTATCTAACATTTCTTTTGAAGCGGTTTCATAATCCCTTTCATTTACCGCTTTAATCATTTTTTGAAACTTTTTAAATCCAGTTTCGCCAAGATTAAAAACCATTTGAATTAATACATTTTTAACGCAGTCATCCACGTAGTAAAAATGATCAAAAAAACCATATAAAAATAAATTACATCTTTCTATATCTTCATCTAACATTCTAAGGGCTTCATCTTTTGTTATTCCTCTTGTTTCTAAATTTCTACCCACTCCTATAGTTTGATATCCAGCTGGGCAAGTGTAAACCTTTAATTTTAAGCCCTCATTTTCAATAAGGCTTTGTTTTAATTTTTCATAATTCATTTTTTTAACTCCATTAATCTTTTAATATTTCTTCTTACAGCGTTGTAAGAAATCCCACATCTTTTAGCTATTGTAAAAGCTGATATATTTATTTTTTTCTCATTTTCTATATTATCTTGTACAAGTTCACACATAGCATTTAAAACAAGAATTTCATTTTGTTTAAAATATAATCTACTCATTAAGCTATCCTTTTTCTAAACTCTTTAAATGTTGTAATATTTGAGCTATCTGTATCTAAGAAAGTAAAAAGGCAATCAAGATTATTTTTTAAATCTTTTTTATATTTATGAATTTCAAGCACATCTATTCCTGAATGATTTAAGAAATCTTCCGCCCTTGTACAAAAATCAAGAGTTTTAAGTCTTGCATTATCAACTAAGCCTAAATGTTTAGTTTGTTGCAGTTCTTTATCGGCATTTAGTAAAATTTCTACGAGTTCAGAAGCATTAAAAGAGCCTCTTTTTAATTTAATAAATGTTGATAAAACAGCTTTGAAAGCATTTTTAACATACATCACAGCGGGTTTACTTACATCTCTTATTTTTTGTAGTTTCTCTACTATATTGCCTTTAAATTCAGACATAAAAAGCCACAAAGGGTGTATAACTGCTCTTTGAAATCTCTTTTTAATTGCTTCTTGACTTAAGATGATAATTTCATCATCATTGATTTTATATCCTGATTGTATCTCTTGACACTCTTTATTAGAGAAGTCTTTTAAAACAAAGGTATTTATTAAATAGTTCCAAATACTAGAGATTGATTTTAATAAGCTATCTAAGTTTTCAATAAGACCAAAAGAGCTACAAAGTTCTTTTAACTTTTCTCTTCTTAATTGAAATTCAATTCGCCAAACTGTTTTTGTATCATCATATTTTGGGTTCTGCTCCCACGATAGATATTTTACAAATGCAGTTTTTTTATCTTTTTCAATTTTGTGAGTTTTATTATAAATTCTCAACATTTCAGCACCTTTACCAATAGAAAAGCCCGTAAATTTTAAGCCACTAAAAAATAATTCTGTATCTTGATTATGAATTTTTCTAAGTTTTTTTAATGTTTTTAATCTATAAAAATCTAGTATGTTAAAGTTATAACCTTGTATATCCTTAGCCAAATGAAGTTCTGATACTTTAATGAAATAGTTTTTTAACAAAGAGCCTACATATTCAACAACTGTTTTAATGGCTCTTGTATAACCATTTCTTAAAAGAAATTCACTCCTAAATTCAGCTTTTACAACGGGGTTTTTATGTTCACTTATTTTTCTAAAAGATAGGGTAAAATCAGCATTTTGACAAACAACATTAAAACCATTTTGAGACGAAGCCATAACACGAAGCTTTATTCCATTAAGATTTACAGAGACATATCGCTCTTGACTATCTTCGTTTTTAATATCCATAGCTTTTCTTTTTGCTACTAGAAAGATATCTACAAAAGCATTAAATATCATTTTGTCCGCTTCTATATCAGCTGGATAAAATTGTAATTTTAAAGTATCTACTAAATCATTCAAACATACATACATTTTTTAAAGTTCCTTTTTTTCTACTATTTAGGGTAGGGGTGCTTATTTTGTCCCTTTTAGCCCCCCTTGTTAATCTAGCAGGGGACTAAGATTTTTTTTTCTTTTTTTTTAAGTTTTATAACTCCACAAATTGCGAGAAAATAGGCTTAATTAAAGTATTTCCAAACTCTTTAACTTCTCCTAATCTTCCTACAGCTAAATATCTACAATCTATTTTTAAATCTTCAAAATCTTTTTGCTTAATAGGAGTTTCTATCTCTCCACCAATAAATGATATTTTTGCAGTATATTTATTAGGGTAAAATGCAGGTATTCCGTTATTTTCTTTTTGTATTCCAGTTTCTTTATCCATTATTGGTTTACCTGGTATCTCTACAAGCTCAACAACCTTGCAACCTAAAGAGATTTTGTTTTCTTCTCTTTGTTTAAGTTTAAAATCAAACTCCTCTTGTTGTTTTTGAAGAGCAAGAGCTATTTTTTCATCTATACTTAATTCTTTATTTTTTTCCATTGGGGTAATCCTTTTTTTTATTTATTTTAAGTTCCTAAGAACTTAAAGAAGTTGTTAAAAAAAACAACTTTCTTAAATTCTCTCTTTTCAGCCTAACGGCTAAGAATAGCTCTCTTTAAGCCTTAACGGGCAAAGCCCTTAGGCTTAAGGCTTTTTTCTTTTATTTTAATTTCCAATAAATGCCCCCAAAATTGATATAAAATACCTTTCCCATATCTACGATTTTTTCAAAATCGTTAAGAGTGCTTTGCACTCCGCTTTTAGAGGTAAAATTATCAAGTTTACTAAGAAGTTCATCTTTAGTAACATATTGGACTTTTTCCATTTCTTCTATTGGAAGTTTATTTTTAAAGTAGATTTCACAAGCTGACATTTTTATCCTTTCCTATATTTCAACATCTAAAGCTAAAAGCTTTAAATCAAAATTCATTTCTGACTTAAGTTCTTTTTCTATTTGCATAACTTCTATTTTTGCTTTAAACAAATCAATAACTAACTTTAATCTTTTAATATCCATTCCTAAATCGAACTCTTTATCTATCAAATCATCATAATTAAATGAATTTGTTTTATTTTGCTTTTGTAAAAGTGTCATATTCTCAATTACTTTTAAAAGCTCTTGATTTTTCTCAAAAAGCTTATTTTGACAATCAATCATTTTTTTAGTTAAATTTTCTATTTCTATTTTCATTTTAAAACCCTTCTAATTCTTTAGAAATAGCAATTTTATTGCTCAAACTATTTTCTATTTTTATAATTTCTTCTTTTATTTTTTCTTTATCAAAAGAAGTTATAAGAATGGAATTTAATTCATTTATAAGCTTTAAATATTTTTTTGAAAGTTCTGATATTTCAACAACTATCATAAATTTATTTTGATTTTTAAATTGTTGTGGTGTCATATTAACACTCCGAAACAAGATTTTCTAAAGCTTTAAATCTGTTAGAAAATTTTTCTTCTATTGCTAAAATATCTTTATTCATTCTTTCTTTTTTAGAAACACTAAATAAATCAAGAGTTAAAAGATGTAACAAACTTCCATATTCTCTATCTAAATCATTACATTGATAGATAAGCTTTCTTTTTTTATTATTCTTTTTTATTTGTAAAATCATTTTATAAGCCTTTCTAATTATGAACATTTAAGATTATTTGCTAAAGAAAACAATCTACTTTTTAATCTATTTTGAGATTTATTCTCAAAGCCATTATTTTGTATTTTTTTTAATAATCTATTCTCAAAAGCTGAGAAAAATTTTTCTATCTCTTGGCACTCTAAACTACAATATTGTTTAGGGCGACCTTTTTTATTTTCTTCAATTTTTGAGAAACAAAGAGGGCAAATCAATTTCATTATTAAGCTCCTTTATTAATTCTAGTTAATGAAATTAACTCTTGAATATTTTTTCTTAAAAGGATAGGGCGGTTATATTTCTTCTTTAACTCTTCATTTTCTGAAATAAAATCAATGATATTTCTTATTAATATCTCTTGATAGTTTTCAAGCATTAAAAAAATAGATTTTAAATTAGTAGATTTACTAACTTTAGTTTTAGAAGGAATTTTCTCAAAAAAATAGCAATATAATTCCGAAGCAGATGAAAGAGGGCTATTTACAAAGCTATTATCACTTTTTAGTAATTGCTTATTTTTAACAGTTACTAAATATTGATAACTACTTATATTTTTTTCGCTTTTTACATTTTTATTTTGCTTAACAATATAACCATTTTTTAAAAGATTTTTTAAAGATTTTGAAAGAGTATTAAAAGAAGAGATACTTAATTCTTCTTTCATATCTTTTAATAAGAAGTCCGATTTTAGAGCTATATAAGATAATATTCTAAAATCAATAGATTTTATTTCACTATCAATCAATGCAATTTGAATAGTTTGTAAAAAATCTTTACTTATTGAGTCGTTCATAGATAACCACCTTAAATGTTTACCTACAAGACCAATTTTTATAATAATGACAACAGTTTGAAAATTATAGTTTTCAATACTAAATTATAAATAAAAAATCTTTAATCTTTGCTTTTTTGTTTCTTATAAAAAGGATTATTTAAATGGAAAATTTAAAGCTTGATTATTCAGACTTTGTTCAACTTCTTGAATTTGCTACTCTTGATACTTCTTTAAATGTAAAAGACTTTCGAGTCTTATGTTATGTGTATTTTAATGATAATTTTACACAACAAAAGCTAAGTAAAGATTTAAAAATTTCTTCACTTGGCGTTGTTATATCTTCACTTAAGAAATTAGAAAAACTTGAGTATATTGAGAAAGTTTCTAAGCATACTAAAAAAATAAAAAATGTTAGTTCTTATAATTATCTTGTACTTACTAAAAATTTGAATGTACATAAAAATCATAATAACTCTATAAATTCATATTTTAAAGATACTTCAAGCCTTTATAATTACTTTTTTGAATTAATCCCTACTTCTAAAAAAATAGCTTATTTTGAGAATTATAAAGCTGTTGATTTACTTCTTAATTATGACAAATTTACTTTTGAACAAATTAAAACAATCATTGATTTTATTTCAGAAAATGAAGAGTTAAAGAAGAAATATAACCGCCCTATCCTTTTAAGAAAAAATATTCAAGAGTTAATTTCATTAACTAGAATTAATAAAGGAGCTTAATAATGAAATTGATTTGCCCTCTTTGTTTCTCAAAAATTGAAGAAAATAAAAAAGGTCGCCCTAAACAATATTGTAGTTTAGAGTGCCAAGAGATAGAAAAATTTTTCTCAGCTTTTGAGAATAGATTATTAAAAAAAATACAAAATAATGGCTTTGAGAATAAATCTCAAAATAGATTAAAAAGTAGATTGTTTTCTTTAGCAAATAATCTTAAATGTTCATAATTAGAAAGGCTTATAAAATGATTTTACAAATAAAAAAGAATAATAAAAAAAGAAAGCTTATCTATCAATGTAATGATTTAGATAGAGAATATGGAAGTTTGTTACATCTTTTAACTCTTGATTTATTTAGTGTTTCTAAAAAAGAAAGAATGAATAAAGATATTTTAGCAATAGAAGAAAAATTTTCTAACAGATTTAAAGCTTTAGAAAATCTTGTTTCGGAGTGTTAATATGACACCACAACAATTTAAAAATCAAAATAAATTTATGATAGTTGTTGAAATATCAGAACTTTCAAAAAAATATTTAAAGCTTATAAATGAATTAAATTCCATTCTTATAACTTCTTTTGATAAAGAAAAAATAAAAGAAGAAATTATAAAAATAGAAAATAGTTTGAGCAATAAAATTGCTATTTCTAAAGAATTAGAAGGGTTTTAAAATGAAAATAGAAATAGAAAATTTAACTAAAAAAATGATTGATTGTCAAAATAAGCTTTTTGAGAAAAATCAAGAGCTTTTAAAAGTAATTGAGAATATGACACTTTTACAAAAGCAAAATAAAACAAATTCATTTAATTATGATGATTTGATAGATAAAGAGTTCGATTTAGGAATGGATATTAAAAGATTAAAGTTAGTTATTGATTTGTTTAAAGCAAAAATAGAAGTTATGCAAATAGAAAAAGAACTTAAGTCAGAAATGAATTTTGATTTAAAGCTTTTAGCTTTAGATGTTGAAATATAGGAAAGGATAAAAATGTCAGCTTGTGAAATCTACTTTAAAAATAAACTTCCAATAGAAGAAATGGAAAAAGTCCAATATGTTACTAAAGATGAACTTCTTAGTAAACTTGATAATTTTACCTCTAAAAGCGGAGTGCAAAGCACTCTTAACGATTTTGAAAAAATCGTAGATATGGGAAAGGTATTTTATATCAATTTTGGGGGCATTTATTGGAAATTAAAATAAAAGAAAAAAGCCTTAAGCCTAAGGGCTTTGCCCGTTAAGGCTTAAAGAGAGCTATTCTTAGCCGTTAGGCTGAAAAGAGAGAATTTAAGAAAGTTGTTTTTTTTAACAACTTCTTTAAGTTCTTAGGAACTTAAAATAAATAAAAAAAAGGATTACCCCAATGAAAAAAAATAAAGAATTAAGTATAGATGAAAAAATAGCTCTTGCTCTTCAAAAACAACAAGAGGAGTTTGATTTTAAACTTAAACAAAGAGAAGAAAACAAAATCTCTTTAGGTTGCAAGGTTGTTGAGCTTGTAGAGATACCAGGTAAACCAATAATGGATAAAGAAACTGGAATACAAAAAGAAAATAACGGAATACCTGCATTTTACCCTAATAAATATACTGCAAAAATATCATTTATTGGTGGAGAGATAGAAACTCCTATTAAGCAAAAAGATTTTGAAGATTTAAAAATAGATTGTAGATATTTAGCTGTAGGAAGATTAGGAGAAGTTAAAGAGTTTGGAAATACTTTAATTAAGCCTATTTTCTCGCAATTTGTGGAGTTATAAAACTTAAAAAAAAAGAAAAAAAAATCTTAGTCCCCTGCTAGATTAACAAGGGGGGCTAAAAGGGACAAAATAAGCACCCCTACCCTAAATAGTAGAAAAAAAGGAACTTTAAAAAATGTATGTATGTTTGAATGATTTAGTAGATACTTTAAAATTACAATTTTATCCAGCTGATATAGAAGCGGACAAAATGATATTTAATGCTTTTGTAGATATCTTTCTAGTAGCAAAAAGAAAAGCTATGGATATTAAAAACGAAGATAGTCAAGAGCGATATGTCTCTGTAAATCTTAATGGAATAAAGCTTCGTGTTATGGCTTCGTCTCAAAATGGTTTTAATGTTGTTTGTCAAAATGCTGATTTTACCCTATCTTTTAGAAAAATAAGTGAACATAAAAACCCCGTTGTAAAAGCTGAATTTAGGAGTGAATTTCTTTTAAGAAATGGTTATACAAGAGCCATTAAAACAGTTGTTGAATATGTAGGCTCTTTGTTAAAAAACTATTTCATTAAAGTATCAGAACTTCATTTGGCTAAGGATATACAAGGTTATAACTTTAACATACTAGATTTTTATAGATTAAAAACATTAAAAAAACTTAGAAAAATTCATAATCAAGATACAGAATTATTTTTTAGTGGCTTAAAATTTACGGGCTTTTCTATTGGTAAAGGTGCTGAAATGTTGAGAATTTATAATAAAACTCACAAAATTGAAAAAGATAAAAAAACTGCATTTGTAAAATATCTATCGTGGGAGCAGAACCCAAAATATGATGATACAAAAACAGTTTGGCGAATTGAATTTCAATTAAGAAGAGAAAAGTTAAAAGAACTTTGTAGCTCTTTTGGTCTTATTGAAAACTTAGATAGCTTATTAAAATCAATCTCTAGTATTTGGAACTATTTAATAAATACCTTTGTTTTAAAAGACTTCTCTAATAAAGAGTGTCAAGAGATACAATCAGGATATAAAATCAATGATGATGAAATTATCATCTTAAGTCAAGAAGCAATTAAAAAGAGATTTCAAAGAGCAGTTATACACCCTTTGTGGCTTTTTATGTCTGAATTTAAAGGCAATATAGTAGAGAAACTACAAAAAATAAGAGATGTAAGTAAACCCGCTGTGATGTATGTTAAAAATGCTTTCAAAGCTGTTTTATCAACATTTATTAAATTAAAAAGAGGCTCTTTTAATGCTTCTGAACTCGTAGAAATTTTACTAAATGCCGATAAAGAACTGCAACAAACTAAACATTTAGGCTTAGTTGATAATGCAAGACTTAAAACTCTTGATTTTTGTACAAGGGCGGAAGATTTCTTAAATCATTCAGGAATAGATGTGCTTGAAATTCATAAATATAAAAAAGATTTAAAAAATAATCTTGATTGCCTTTTTACTTTCTTAGATACAGATAGCTCAAATATTACAACATTTAAAGAGTTTAGAAAAAGGATAGCTTAATGAGTAGATTATATTTTAAACAAAATGAAATTCTTGTTTTAAATGCTATGTGTGAACTTGTACAAGATAATATAGAAAATGAGAAAAAAATAAATATATCAGCTTTTACAATAGCTAAAAGATGTGGGATTTCTTACAACGCTGTAAGAAGAAATATTAAAAGATTAATGGAGTTAAAAAAATGAATTATGAAAAATTAAAACAAAGCCTTATTGAAAATGAGGGCTTAAAATTAAAGGTTTACACTTGCCCAGCTGGATATCAAACTATAGGAGTGGGTAGAAATTTAGAAACAAGAGGAATAACAAAAGATGAAGCCCTTAGAATGTTAGATGAAGATATAGAAAGATGTAATTTATTTTTATATGGTTTTTTTGATCATTTTTACTACGTGGATGACTGCGTTAAAAATGTATTAATTCAAATGGTTTTTAATCTTGGCGAAACTGGATTTAAAAAGTTTCAAAAAATGATTAAAGCGGTAAATGAAAGGGATTATGAAACCGCTTCAAAAGAAATGTTAGATAGTAAATGGCATAGAGACTTTGTGGCTCTAAGAAAAGATAAAAATGAAAAAGAAACAAGAAGCTATAAATTAGCTTTACAAATGCGAAAAGGAGAATTTATATAATGTTACTAACAATTTTAAAACAAGTTTTTATAAATTTGCTTATTCCAGTTGCAACTAAAACAATAAGTGAATATATTAAAACAACTGATACAAAAAAAGATGATAAATTGCTAGAAGTTTCAAAACTAGCTATTGATTATCTTGCCGAACAAAGTAATAATACAATTACAAAAGAGATTTCAAATGCTTTAAGTAATTGTAATATGATTACTTGCCAAAAATCTAAGGCTTAATTATGTCTCAAATTGTAGATTTGGAAAACTATCCAAGAGGTCGTTATCCTTTGGATATCTATAAATTTAATAGTAATAATTTTGATTTTGTTATAGGTGATTTTAAAGAATTAAGTTATCCTAATGTTGAATTTATAGCTCCATATTATGAGCAATATGTCTCTAAAACAGATAATGATGGTCAAACAACGGAAGTACTAGAAGCTTTTCCATATATTGATATCCCTCGAAATTATCTTTTTAATGAGTTTTCAGCAGTTACAGAATTAAATGTTAATTATAAAGGCTTCACAAAAGAAAATCTATTTATTTTAGATAATGAAAAATATGAAATAAAAATTTATTCTGAAGCTCCAAATATTGCTAAATATTTTAGCCAAGAGCAAATAAATGAATTTTATATTTTAAAAGAATATGATTATTATAAATCTTATTCTTTGCCCTTTACAACTTATCCTGATTATATTTCTCCTATCGCACTACATACTCAAATAATCCCCGATTACATGGAAAGAATATTTTTTAATATTGATGTGCATTATGGAAGAAATCATAGTAATTTTAAAAAGATTGTTGAATATATGGAACACTTTTTGAATTGGGAATACAATAAAAATTTTTTTACTTTTATAAATAAATTTAGTTTAAATGTTGGTAAATTAAATTTTTATAAAGGTATTCAATATCTCGAAACTGAAGTGATAGACTATTTAGGAAGTATTCATCGTCCATATGTCGAAGAAAATATTTTTTTGTTTGATTTTAAAGAGATATTTTCTTATTCAAAACAAATTAAAAAAGAAGATTTTAATCTACTTTTTGAACTACTTAATATAAATTCAAGTAATGCAAACTCTTATCTAATTTCTGGATTAGGGCAAAGGCAATATCATTTAAGTAAATACTTAAAAGAAAATTATAAAAATTTTCAATTCCCCCTATTCTCTTCTACTCTTGTAATTCAAGATTACTTTGCATATTTTTTTTATACTCAAAAACATATCTATGACGGAATATATGTAAATGAGAGACAAGAGGAACAAATAAAAATAAAATCTAGCGATACGATAACTATTCATATTGCATTTTTAAAAGGTGTTGAACAAGGTGAAAAGTTTAAGAAATTTTATGGAGCTCTTGAACTTTTAGGTAATAAAGTAAAAATAAAATATAAGTGTTGTCTTTTAGACTGCTTAAAAAATAAAGGTTAAAAAAATGGAAAATGAAAACGAATATGAGGAAATTGTAGTAATAGATGATTGTAAAACACTATTACAAAGCATTGATACTACTTTAAAAGCTATCTTAAAAATATTAGGGGGAGCAAATGGCTCATAAACAATTATATGGTGTTTGTTACAGTGATTGTTCTGATGAAAGCCACCCTAATAAAAATAATGATTTTATGGAAACGGGGGATTGGTTACATAATGATTTTTTAGTTCGTGGAGTTCGTTCTAATAAGGGTTTTATGATTATAAATTCTGTCTGCACAATTAACGATTTTAAGAAATTAAAAGGTGTTATGGATAGTAGTGATAAAGATGTTTCGTTCTCTTTAGACGCAGAAAAAGATAGAGAAGAAAAGTTAAGTAGTTCATTTTCAAATGTTCCAGGTGCTAAAATCTCTTATCCAGAAGATAAATATAAAGATGTAAAAAAAGATATTGTTGTTCCTACTGATTTGCTTATGGCTTCTCAATTTTCTCATTTGCTTAATAAATATAATTCTGATTTAAATTACGAAAAAATAAAATATGATAGTTCTTTAAATCTGGCTAGAACAAAAGAAATGATTGAACAAACAGAAACTTTAAAAAAAATATTTCAATCAAATGCAGGTTTAGTAAAAATCGAAGCTCAAAAATTAGAAATTGAAAGTAAAAATTTAGCTATTCAAGAAAAAATATCTAAAAAAGAAACAACATTTAAAAATACTGCAAATATAACAAATACATTTGATAAAGAGTTTGCGGAAGTTTTAGGAAATAAAATATCTGATAGTATAAAGCCCATTTTAGAGCAACAAAATAAGACTTTAGAAAGTATTAATAATATTTTAAAAACACAAGATACTTATTATAAAAATCTAACTGCTAAAACTGTTAATTTTGAGGGGAAAGATTATAGTCCACAAGAGATAGAGAATTTTAAAAATGTAGAGCAATTAAAAGGCTCTAAAGATGAAAACTCATTTAATATGGAGGATATAGTTGATTTTATAGAAGATATCTTTAGCGATGGTTTTGACTTAGATTATAACCCTTTTGAAGTCATTTTAAATAAATTAAAAGATGAGTTTACGGAAGATTTTAAAGAGAAAAAAACTAAATATAATATTAAAAGTGTAGGAGAAATTTAATATGCAAAGCTTAGGAAATATTTTAGGTAATAGTGTAGAAGATGGAATAGATGATTTTGTATCATCTTTTCTTTTTCGTAAAATGAGAGAATATACAGAACCCGTAAAAAAAGATTTTGAAAGCGATAGTGATTTCGATGGAGCTGTACAAAACTTTATTACAACTTTATCAATGGGTCTTACATTATATGCTTATATGCACATAATGGAATATATAAGAAAAGCAGGAACTAGATTTACTATGCTTTGGGCTTATATTGTTGCTGGAAAAATGAAAGAAAAAATTAAAAAACTTAAACCTACTTCGAAAATTGGTAAAAAAGGATTAAGACTTGCTACTGCTGTAATCGGTGCTGATAAAACTGGCGAAAGAATACAAGTAGCAAAAATAATAAATGATAATTTAAATCATATTGATAATAAGATTTATCAAGATAAAAATATTCGTATGAATATGGAAAATAGGCTTTTAGATATGGGCGGTAAAGCTTCACAAATTAAAGGAGTTTCAAGTCAAGAGAATTTTAATCTATATCTTCATAAAACTAAAACTAGCACTTGGAAAAATACAAATGTAGATAAGAAACTTTTTGAGAGAGTAACGGGCGAAAAAATAACAGATAGTAGTGCGGAAAGTTGGAGTAAACTTGTTGAAAAATTAAATCAATATTCAGAGTTTGCAAAAAATAGTGAGGGCGAAATATTTAACCTAACGGAAGCATTGCTTAAAGTTGTTAATCGTTCGGGAGTTGTTAAGTAATTAACCATAAGGGCTTCGCCCGTTATGGTACTAAAAAGAAAATAAAGGATAATTATGTCAAATATATACCATATCTCTACTCAATTAGGTAGGGTTGATAGCTTCTTCCTTGAAGCTGATAACTATAACGATTGTTTTAATTTAATTACTGAAATTTCAGAAGCTGAAATATTAAATATTAAAAAAGTTATCTATTCTAAAAATTTTAAAATAGGTACTAATGATAATATAGATAGATTCCCAAGTGAAGATTATGGAATTTATAAATGGTCATTTTTTTGTTATTCAAATAATCATTCAAAGCAAATTGATTTATATAATCTAAAGCCTACCACTACAAAAGAAGATATCGAAAAATTTTTAAAAACTCAATTGATTGTAGATGAGCCTATAATAGGTTTTTATGATGATGTAAGAGTTGATATAAAAGACGAAACTATACTTGACCAAAATCTCTTCCAAGTAGTGTATAAATATAATAGTAGAACTTATACAGAAAACTTTTATTCTAATAATGTACAAGAATTAAAAAACTTTTTTGATAAATTTGTTTCAGGTCAATTAATAGAAATAAGAGAGTTTGAATATGTAAATGTAGCAATTAAAAAAGATGATGGAAACTATTTTAAAAGGTTAAGCTTTAAGATTTATGATGGTAACTTACAAATGGTCAGCTTTATTCCAAATATCAAAAAGCATAAAGATTTTAAAGTAATTCAAAATGCTATTATCGAAACTCTAAAGTTCAGAAATAAAAGAATAGAGAAAGATAAGATAAAGTTTTATCTAAAATGATTTTATATATACTTCAAACTTAATTTTTATAAATACACAAGGAAAATTAAATGAAAAAAATATTATTAATATTATTGTTTTTAAGCTCTTTGCTTTTTTCATCTGAAAATATTGTATATAATAAAGATTATATTCCAAGAAGCTATCCAAAAGGTTTAAATGATTTAGAAAGGTTTAAAACTAAATATTTTTTTGATGCAGTTAAATCGCTTGTTTATTATCATACTATGAATATTCAAAAAGAAAAAAGAATAGATTTGATAGTTAGTTTTAATGATGTCTATGATATAAAATTTATTTTAAAAAATAATCTTTCAAAGTTTGACGAAGATATTTTGATTAAAGTTTTAGAAGATTTAAAAAAAGATAAAAATATTGGAGATACTTTTTTTACTTATAAAGATTTGATTATGACAATTTTTATTTAATAAGGAAAATTAAATGAAAAAAATAATAATAGTTTTGATATTACTTTTAAATATATCTTTTGCTAAAGATGGATATTTTAGAATTAAAACAAAAGAAAATGAGAAAAATGGAATATATATATATGAACATTGTTCAAAAAGATTAAAAGAACATTTAGAAGTAGATTTTAATTTTGAAATAGGTTTTGATAATAAAAAATTATCTTATTATGATTTAAAAATAAATAAATCAAATGATTATTCAAATGAAGCAATAAAAAGTATAAATGATTTTTTGATTTGTTCTGTTGAATACTATTTGACAAATGAAGATTTTATTAAAAATATTTTAACTTCTCAAAAATCTTTTATAGGTTATGTAGTATCTATTAAAAAAAGTAGTGATTAAAAAAAATACTATAAACTACCCTACTTTTAACAACTTTTAAAACCCAAAAAAATTGCCTATTTCCGTTTTTCTCTTTAAAATGCCTATAAAATCGAACTTCATAAGAAAAAAACGGAACTATTGACAACCTTTTTAAAAAACTCTTTAATTTCATCAATCAATAGCTTTTAAGTCTTGCAAAACCTCAAAAAAATAAAAAAGAAGATTTTTAAAAGAACTAGGATTATAAAAAAAACAAAATTAAAATTAAAAGGAAAAAAAATAAAATGGCTCAAAAAAAATTTATAATTAAACAAAAAACAAACTGGGGTGGAAGAGGAGAAAAATCAGGAACATCAACAATACAACTTGATGAGTCTGAGATTGCTGGATATATCGCTCTTTTAGAAGGCGAGGTTGAAGTATATGAGCAAAATTTAACTTTATCTGTTACAGGTGTTTCAACTGCTACAAGTTCAGTAAATGCTAGTGATAGAGTACTTATTAAGCACGGTGTACACGTTCCTATTTATGTAGCAAATAGTAGTAGAAGACCTATAGTGTTTAAAACTCCAATATCAAATGTTTATGCTTATTTAATGTCTTGCAAACCATTCCCTGCTCCATATAGTGCAGATACACCAAAAGATGTTTCATTAGATACTGCAAACTTTGGTTTACTTTAATATCTATTTATAGATAACAAAAAAATACAAAGGTTAGATATTGATTTATCTAGCCTTTTTTAATTTACATAAAAAATAAAAAAAAGGATAAAGTATGGATAATACAGAATTACAACAATCAATCTTACAAAATTTGCTTTTAGGTTTACAAAAACAAAGCAAGTACTTTTTGGATAGATTAGAGTCATCAGATTTGACACCAAGTGAAGCAAAAGATATAGATAAAGAGATATCTGATATCAATAATGTTTTAAATCAGTTATCAAATAAAACTATAAATTACACAGTTGCAGAACTTGAAGCCTTGAAAGTTACTTTTAATCAAAAATTAGAGCAATTAAATTCAGTTTTAACAAATTTAGAGATAAATACTTTAAAAATAGAATTTGATACTTTAACACCTGAACAAAAAGAGTTTTTAAAAGTTAAAGGAGATAAGGGAGATAAAGGAGATGGTGCTTATGAATTAGCTAAAAGATATGGGTTTGAGGGTAATGAAATAGATTTTTTAAATTCTTTAAAAGGAAAAGATGGAAATTTTGAAGATTTAACACAATCTAAAAAAGATAGTTTAAAAGGTAAAGATGGATTATCAGCTTATGAACTTGCACTAAAAAATGGTTTTTCAGGAACAGAGCAGCAATATTTAGACTCTTTAAAAGGAGAAAATGGGAATTTTGAAGATTTAACACAATCTCAAAAAGATAGCTTAAAAGGTCAAGATGGATTATCAGCTTATGAATTAGCTTTAAAAAATGGTTTTTCAGGAACAGAGCAGGAATATTTAGACTCTTTAAAAGGACAAAATGGGAATTTTGAAGATTTAACACAATCTCAAAAAGATAGTTTAAAAGGTCAAAATGGATTATCAGCTTATGAATTAGCTTTAAAAAATGGTTTTTCAGGAACGGAACATGAGTATCTTGCTTCATTAATAGGTAAAAATGGGAATGATTTAGATTTTCTGGGATATTTAGTAAACAATGGTATTTATACTGGGTTTGATGGTTTTGTTGAACTTATACAAAATAATATAAAAAACAGTGGTGTATTTGTTCTTGCTTCTTCTCAAGGTGGTGAAGATAATGGCGAAAACAATAATGGAGAAAACAATCAAGGCGGTGAAGATAATAGTGGAGAAAATACAAATATAGAGTACAAATTTGAATATTTAAAAAATAAGAATTTGTTGTATCAAGATGGAGCTTTGTTAAAGAATAGATTTTATTTTGTTTTTGGTCTTTCTGTTAATATTGGAGATGTAATATCAATTCTATATTATAATGCACAAGGCTTAAAGGGGTCATTAGTTCTTACTGTTGCTTCTGATTACTATAATGGTTTAGTTTTTAAATATGATAATGGTACTCCGCCTGAGAATATTGAAGTTGAATATGCAACCGTTATTAAAAATGATGATTTAGTTGTGGCTTTCTATCTTGATTTTAAAGATAAAACAACTCAAAACAGGGTTTACCCATTTGAAACTTTTCAAGTTTCAATCATGAAAGACAATAAGTATATTACTGTGCCAAATACTGTTGTTTCAAAAGACGAAACTCATTTAAATCTTTTTAAAAAAGATATAGTGGTTAATTAAATGAATTTAGAAATAATAAATAATATATCTCAATTTTTGATATTGTTAAATACTTTGGTTTTGTACCCTGTTTTTAAATTTGCCTTTGCAATAGAAAAAAGATTAACAATTTTAGAAACTAAACAAAAATAGTAAGAGTTAATCTTATTGTTTTATTTAAGCTTCTATTAAGTTTTTTTATTGTTTAATTTCGGCTAACTTTTAAATAAGTTAGACTTATAACAAAATGCTTACAAAGCCCTATTTTATGGTGCTGACAACTATAATTTTCAAACTATTATTAATATCTCTTCTGATATAATCCATATATACTTTTTTTAGGAATTTTTATGAGATACAATTTAGATTTTAAAAATAGTTTTGATACTACTATGCTTTTTTGGATAGAGAGATTTGTAAGAAATAAATTAACAAGTTTATCAAATAGACAAGTATCAGATAAAAACAAACTAGCTTTTATAATTCAACAATTAGTAAAAGGTACAAAATCTATTGAAGAGTTAGAAGTTTTTGTAAAAGAAGCAAGAAATATTGGTTTGAACGGAATAAATACATATTTTAATCCTCTTTTAAAGCTATACAATTATACTTCAAACTTAGGATTAGCATCAATGAAAGAGATAGATGAAGAGCTTTTAAGTGATTTCTTAGCTAGTGAAACTAGCTCTTTATCTGATGCAAGTAAAAAGAACCATCGTATTGCCCTACTATCTTTATTCTCATATATAGATAAGCAAAATGAAAATGAAGATGGAAGTTCATATTTGTTTAAAATAGAGTTAAAAAATTGGGGTGGATTAAGTGGGAAAAGTGGTACTAAACTCCCCTCTTTTATGAATCAAGATGAAGTTAATAGATTTTTAGAAGCTATTGACAAATATGAGTTTACAGATAATATAGCATATAGAAATAGGCTTATTATAAAAATCATTCTTTATACTGGTATTAGAGTTAGTGAAATGTTGAATTTAAAACTAAAAGATATTTTCAATGAAAAAGATGTTTATATGTTACAAATTCGAGGTAAAGGAAATAAACCAAGAGTTGTAATGATAAAAAAATCTATTATAGAAAATGATTTACAAAATTGGCTAAATATCAGAGTTTGTAATAGTGATATTTTAGTTTGTAATCAAAAAGGTGATAGATTAACTCAAGCTTATGTTAGCCGAATTGTTGAAAATATTTTAATAAGTGCAGGCATAAGAAAAGAGAAAAACGGTGCTCATATGCTAAGACACTCTTTTGCAACTTTACTTTATTCAAAACACCATGATTTGATACTTGTTCAAGAGGCACTAGGTCATGCAGATATAAATACAAGTCGTATTTATACTCATTTTGATAAAGATAGACTTAGAAAAACAACAGAAATTTTTTAATTAACTCTATTTACCAAAAAGATGATGTAGAATCATCTTCTTTTACATCATCTACTTCTAAAAAAAGATTTTGATTATAGTCTAAAAAAAGGCTATATATCCCTGAATAAAAGCTATTTTCTACCTCTCTTTTATTAAAAAACTCCACTTCTTGAGCATTGTTACAAAAATTGCTAAAATGGTAATCAAGTAACGATGGAGCAATATTATCTATAATAGATTCTAGTGAAAAAAAATCATCTGCACCAAAAAGATTATAGATAGACTCTTTATCTAAAGAGAAAACCATTTTATTTTTAATTAAAGCCGTTTAATAAAGAAGACATTCTTGAAAGATCAAGTTTATTATCCTCTTTTTGCTCTTTTTCTTCTTCTTTTTTATTTAAAACATTTTCAAAAGAGCTAAGAAGATTTTCGCTTTCATTAATAGCGTTATCTTCTTCTAATTCTTGCTTTATCTCTTCTTTAACTACTTTGTCTATTTTTTCAACTTTTGGTACAGGTGAAACAAAATCTAAGCTAGCATCTTTTTTATTTAAAATATCTTCAATTTTTCCAAGCATTGAGTAAATATTTGTTTTATCTTGTTCAGTATTTGATTTGAAGCTATCTACCTCTTTTTCTAAGCCTTCTTTTGCCAATTCAAGGTTTAAAACTTCATCTTCTAGTTCAGCAACTCTCTCTTTTAAATTATTATTTTTTTCTTGTAACTCTTCGTATGCTTTAATTAGCGTTTGTAAAGCATTATTTAATTTTGTAATTGTTTCTGCATTTGTCATAGTTATTAAATCCTTAAATATTATATAATTGATATAGTATTATTACAAATTTTTGCTAAATTATTCCATCAATTTTTAATAATGAATCAATTTTTGGTTCTCTTTGTGCAAAATCGTAGAAAAGCTTATCCATATTGTATGAACCACCTTTACTTAAAACACACTCTTTATATTTTAATCCTAGTTCATGATTAAAAATATTTCCACTCTCAATAAACATATAAAAGGCGTCTGCACTTAAAACTTCTGCCCATTTGTAAGAGTAATACCCTGCACTATAACCACCAGCAAAGATATGAGAGAATCCATTTTGAAACTTGTTATATGAAGGTGGAATTATTACCGCAAACTCTTTTCTAATACTATCTAGTAAATTTTGAATATCTTCTTCTTTTTTGTATAGCTCTTGATATAGTTTAAAGTCAAACAATGCAAATTCAATTTGTCTTACAGTTGCCATAGAAGATTGAAAATTTTTAGCTTTAATAAGTCTATTTATAGCCTCATCATCAAGAACTTCACCTGTTTGATAATGTTTTGCAAATAATTTTAAAACATCTTTATCATAAGAAAAATACTCTAAAAATTGTGATGGAAACTCAACAACATCCCAAGCAACTCCAGCTATCCCACTTACATTTGGTTCATCAACTTTACTTAAAAGATGGTGTAAAGCATGTCCCATTTCATGGAAAAGTGTTACAACATCACTATGTCTTAAAAGTGATGGAATATCTTTTGTAGATTGAGGGAAGTTTCCAACTATATAAGCTGTTGGAAGTTTTATCTCATCATTTGAAGTTTTATAATATGAGTGCCAGTTATTCATCCAAGCCCCACCTCTTTTATCAGCTCTTGCTTCTAAATCTATATAAATTCTAGCAATAATTTTTTCATTTTCACTCAAATTATAAACTTGAACTTTGTCATCCCAAGCTTTAGCTTCAGTTTTTACAAACTTAATATTAAACATTTTATATAAGAAATCAAAAAAACCTTCAAGAACAGAGTTTTGTTCAAAATAAGGTCTATAATACTCTTCATCTAAATCATATTGAGCTTTTTTAAGCTTTTCACTATAAAAACTTGTATCACTTGCCCTAAAATCTCTAATTCCATCTTCTAAAGCCATCTGTTTTAACTCTTCAAACTCTTTTATAGCTTTTGGTTTAGCTTTATATCCAAGCTCTTTTAGAAAATTAATAACTTCATCTTCACTTTTTGCCATTTTTGTTGCAAGTGAGTATTGTGCAAAGTTTTCAAATCCCAATATTTTTACCTTTTCCTCTTTTAAAGTTAAAATCTCTTCAATGATTTTTCCATTCTCACTAGCTCTTGTTGTATAAGCTTTATATAGTTCTTCTCTTAACTCTCTATTTTTACAATATGTCATAAAAGCTATATAAGAAGGCATTTGAAGAGTGAATTTATATTTAGTTTTTCCATCTTCTTCAAACTTTGCAAGTTCTAAATCTGATTGAGGAATATCTTTTACATCTTCAAAATTTTCAACTATTAAAGAGTAAGAGTTTGTAGCTTTTAATAAATTTTGTGAAAATTTGTGTGATAACTCACTCAAAAGTAGATCTAACTCTTCAAGTCTTTGTTTTTTATCTTTTTCTAAATTACAACCAGATAATTCAAAATCTCTTATCTCATTTTCTAATACTTTTTTTTGTATATCATTTAAAGTACTATTTTCATTAGACTGTATATATTTTAAAGCATTATATATATTTTCATTCTGACTTACTTCACTCTCATATTTTGAGATTATAGGAAGACAATCTTCATAAACTTTTGAAGTGATTTCTGAATTTTTAACTGAGTCAATATGAAAAATTGGAGTTATAAATTCATTTATACTCTCCCCTATTTCTTGAAATGGCAACACAAAATTTTTATAAGTTTTATTTTCAATAGTTAAAAGTTCTTCTATTTTTTTTCTACTATCATTTAAAATTTTTTCTAATTCAATACTTGAATTTTCTAAATTTTCTAAATTAAATTCACAAAACATATTTTTAATCCTTTATTATTTTTTAAATTTTAGAGTAAATCCTCTATCAAAATTTTCATAATCTTTATAAAAAGAGTGAAATTCTACATTAAACTCTTTAAAATACTCTTCTAGTGATTTTTTTTGATCAAATCCTATTTCACATAATAAATATTGAATTTTCTTATCATTTGTTTCTTTAATGATATTTTTTAATAACTCATCTCCAAGAACTCCTCCAAAAAGTGCGTTTGATGGTTCAAACTTTACATTTTTAGGTAATTTATAATCATTTGCAATATATGGTGGATTTGAAACTACCATAAAAATATTCTCTTCAAAAATATTTTCAAATAAATTACTAAGTCTAAAATCAATTTTTTCTAAAACTCCAAATTTTTTGGCATTTTGTTTTGCTAACTCTAAAGCTTTAGGATTTATATCAACGGCTATTATTTTAATATTTTCTATTAAAAGTGCTAGCATAACAGAAATTATTCCACTTCCAGTTCCAATTTCAACTACAGTTTTAGACTCTTTTTGCTCTTTTAAAATATTAAAAGCATTTTCTACTAAAAATTCAGTCTCTGGTCGTGGAATCAAAACTCCTTCATTTACAATAAATTGTTCACCATAAAATGAGGCTTTTTTAGTAATATATTCAAGTGGATAGTTTGTAGCTCTCTTTTTTACCAATGTTTGTAGCTCATTTTCTTTCTCAAACTCATTATTGTAGTTTAAGTGAAGCCAAATTGGATTTTTATCAAGTAAAAACATTATTAAAATTTCAATCTCTTTTGCAGGAATATGAGTTACAAGTTTTAAATCATTACTATATTTTTTTACACAATCTTTTATTGTCAAATTTTTTCCTTAATCTAGTATATATAAAGCTAATTCATCAGCAAGTAAATAGTTAATATTAATAAGTCTATCTTCTTTTAATTCTAGCTTTTTTTCAAAGAGTAAATCATCTGCCTTTTTTAGTTCATTTTCATTTAAAAGCTTTAAATCCACACCAAACTTACATCGAAATCCTAGAAGAACTTTTTCAGCTTTTATATCTTCGCTACTCAGCTCTTCTTTTTCGACAAGTAGAGGATTTTCTATATATTTCTCTATATTTTTCTGACTATATTCTCTAACATTTTTTATACAAGCAACTGCACCAGAACCTATCCCCATATATTCATTATATTCCCAATATCCATAGTTATGTTTTGATTCAAACTCTTCATTAGTAGCAAAATTTGCTATTTCATATTGCTTAAATCCTAACTTATTTAAATAATCAAAAATTTCATAACTTAAGTCTTCATCATCTATTTTTAAACTTTTTTTACTTTTTTGAAGAGATTTTTCATCTAAATAAAACTTTGTATTCTCTTCAATTATAAGTGAATAGGCACTAATATGGTTAATTTCTAAATTTTTTACAATATCAAAATCTTTTTTTAAACTCTCAAAACTATCATTTATAGTACCATAAATAATATCACAACTTATTTTTTTGAATCCTACTTTTTTTGCACTATTTATAGCTTCGATTGCACTTTGGCTACTGTGAGCTCGACCTAAAAATTTTAATTTTTGTTCATCAAAACTTTGAACTCCAAAACTAATACGATTTACACCAAGATTAAACATCTCCTCTTGCCAAGAAAAAGTAGCTGAATTTGGGTTTGCTTCTGTTGTAATTTCAGCATTCTCTTCTAAATATGGTCTTATTAAGGTAAAAATATCTTTATAACTTGAAGCTTTTATGGTTGATGGAGTTCCACCACCAATAAAAACAGTTTTTATCTTTCTATTTTTATTAATAATATGTTTTTTTAAATTTTCTTCTAATTGCTTTTTTAAAGCTTCCATATAGTCATCTTTTAACTTAAATTTTGTTGTATATGAGTTAAAAGCACAATAGAAGCATTTACTATCACAAAAAGGTATATGTATGTATAAAAGCAATTTTTAATCCTATATTTATTAAAATATCCACCTAATTATAAGGAAAAGTATATTTATGACTGATAAAGAAGAGATTATTAAAAAAGAGAAAAAGAATTTTAGACCAAATGTTGCAGCTATTATATTATCATCTAAATATCCAGCTAAGTGTGAGATTTTCATAGCTTCAAGAACAGATATAACAAATGCTTGGCAATTCCCACAAGGTGGAATTGATAAGGGCGAAAGTACTAAAGAGGCTTTGTTTAGAGAACTTGAAGAGGAGATTGGAACAAGAGATGTTGAGATAATTGCAGAGTATCCAACTTGGGTCTCTTATGAATTCCCTCCAGTAATTGCTCAAAAAATGTACCCTTATGATGGGCAAAAACAAAAATACTATTTAGTAAAACTAAAACAAGGTGCAAAAATCAATATAAACACAGAAATTCCAGAGTTTAGTGAGTATAAATTTGTACCAACAAAAGAGATTTATGAATATATAACTTTTTTTAAAAGAACTGTTTATAAACAAGTTTTAAAGTATTTTAAAGATGAGGGATATATTTAAGAAAAGGAAAGAAAATTAGATGTTAAAAGTACTTAAATTTGGTGGAACAAGTGTTGGAGCATTGGATAGAATTGCTAATGTTGCAAATATCATCAAAAAAATGAAAGATGAAGGACATGATGTAATTGCTATTGTTTCAGCAATGAGTGGTGAAACAAATAAGTTGATAGAGTATGCTGAATATTATACAAAAACTCCTGAACCCAAAGAGATGGATATGCTTTTAAGTGCTGGGGAAAGAGTAACTTCTGCACTTTTATCAATTGCATTAAATAGTATGGGGTATAAAACTATCTCTATGAGTGGAAGAGAAGCTGGAATTTTAACAGATAACTCTCACACAAAAGCAAGAATAGAAAAAATTGATACTTCAAATATGCAAAAAGCTTTAAAAGAGGGAAATACTATTATAGTTGCAGGATTTCAAGGAGTAACTCTTGATGGTTCAAGAATTACAACTTTGGGTCGAGGTGGAAGTGATTTATCTGCTGTTGCTATTGCAGGAGCTATAAAAGCTGATGTTTGTGAGATTTATACAGATGTTGATGGTATTTATACAACAGATCCACGAATTGAGCCAAAAGCAAAAAAACTAGAAAAAATCTCTTATGATGAGATGCTAGAACTTGCAAGTTTAGGAGCAAAAGTTTTACAAAATAGATCTGTTGAAATGGCAAAAAAATTGAATGTAAATTTAGTATCAAGAAGTAGCTTTACACCTGATGTAGAGGGAACATTAATCACAAATGAAGAGGAAATTATGGAAAAACCAATAGTAAGTGGAATAGCTTTAGATAAAAATCAAGTTAGAGTTGGAATGTATGGAGTTATAGATAAACCAGGTGTTGCTAGTGCAATATTTACAGCACTTGCTGATGCAAATATAAATGTAGATATGATAGTTCAAACAAGAGGACTTGATGGAACAACTGATTTAGATTTTACAGTTCCAACAACTGATTTAGAAATTTGTAAAAAAGTTATGGAACAGTTTAGCCTACAAGCAAAAAATATTGACTATAATGAAGCAATTTGTAAAGTTTCAATAGTTGGTGTTGGTATGAAATCTCATACAGGAGTCGCTTCAAAAGCATTTACTGCTTTAGCAAATGAAAATATAAATATAAGAATTATCTCTACAAGTGAGATTAAAATATCTATGATTATTGAAGAAAAATATGCTGAATTAGCTGTACGAGCTTTACACGACGCATACGAACTGGATAAATAATTTGCAAGAATTTTTAAATTGGACAGTTGATACAATCAGGGAAGATAGACTTATATCTCCTTGGTTGGAAGAGAAAAAATTTGAGTGGACTCCAATAGTTGCTAGAAATATAACAAATATTTTGGATAAAAACTTCTCTATTATTGTAATAACTGATAAAGAGAGAGAGTGGTTTTTAAGTTATATTTTGTCAAATATAAACTCTTCAAAACTAAATAGACCTTTTTTACCATTTTATGATTTTAGATCTTTTTATAGATATATTGATGGTGTAAAATCTGATGATGATATCTCAAATATAAGAGATATGTTAAATATCTCTTTTCCAAATGGATATAGTTTTTGGTATATAGGTAAAAGCCAAGATAATAGAGCAAATATTGCTAAAATGTCAAAAAATTCATTTCTTTGGCTTTTTGATGAAGAGAAACAAGATGCTTTTAATCTAAAATCAAATGATGAAGCTTTAGATATGAAGCTTTTACAAATGTTTAGATTATATAATAAAACTTTAAGTGCTGCACTTTTTGCACAAATAAATGTGGAAAATTAATCTTGCAAGAGTTCTTTTTTAAATCTCATATTTTACTTGTAGATGATATAGAGGAGAGTTTAAATAAACAAATAACTCTTTATCCAAAACACTCAATAAGAGTTATTAAAAATGAGGAAAAAGATGAGTTTCAAATAGCCCAAGCTCAAATGGCTATAAAAGAGGCTTATATTGCAACAAGTGAAATAAAATATCTTTTTTTGTGTGGAGCAACTTTTAGAGTTGAAGCACAAAATGCTTTACTTAAAATTTTAGAAGAGCCACCATTAAATATTGTTTTTATTATATTAACAAACTTAAAAAACACCCTGCTTCCAACAATTTATTCAAGATTACCATATAAAAATCTAAGAAGTTTTGAATTAAAGAATGAATCATCTTTAGATATTAAAAGATTGGATTTAAAAGATATTTATAATTTTTTAAAAGATAATCAAAAAATTTCAAAAGATGAAACAAAAATAGTTCTTGAAGAGATTTTAATAAAAGTAAAGAATGAAAAAATTGAGTTAAAAGAGAAAGAACTTGAAGTTTTCTCAAAATCTGTAAAACTTCTTGATTTAAATTCAAAACCTATAAATATTTTAACCCTTCTTCTTTTAACTTTATTTAATAAAAAGATTTAATTATGCAAATTTATAAAATTTCATTAAATGATGCTAATAATTTTTTAACAAAACTAAATTGTGATAAAAGTGGAGTTAAAATAATGTCTAAAAAGACAAAAATTCATACTCTATTTATAAAAAATCTTCATGTTGGAGCTGCAAATATTCTAAAACAAGATGCTCTTTCTATTGGTGCTGATTTAGCTGTTCCTGAAGGTGTTGTAGTTGCAAGAGATAAATATGTAGATGTATTACTAATAGGAACAACAAAACATATTGAGATTCTAAGTAAAAAAGAGTTAGCCCAACCTTTTGGACTAAAAGAGTTAGCAAAAAATTTAAAAGATTTTATAAAAGAGCAAAACTATCCTACAAAAATAATGGGTGTTCTAAATGCAAATGAAGACTCTTTTTTCAAAAATAGTAGATTTGATAACTCTAGTGCTCTAATTAGAATTGAAAAGATGATAGAAGATGGGGCTAATATTATAGATATTGGTGGTGTTTCAAGTCGCCCTGGAAGTATTTATGTAGGAGAAGATGAAGAGTTAAAAAGAGTTAAAGATATTATTGATTTAATTTATAAGGGAAAATATTTTGAGAAAGTAGAATTTTCTATTGATTCATATTCACCAAAAACTATTGAGTATGCTTTAAATAGCGGATTTAAAATAGTAAATGATATTACAGGTTTAGAAAATGATGAAGTTTGTAAACTTGCTAAAAAATATAGTGCAAAAGCTATAATTATGCATATGCAGAATGATCCACAAACTATGCAAAATGAGCCAAAATATGAAAATATTATGCTCGAAATTGATACTTTTTTTAATAAAAGAGTTGAAAAAGCTAAAAGTTTTGGAATAGAAGATCTAATTTTAGATGTTGGAATTGGTTTTGGAAAAAATTTAGAGCATAATTTAACACTTATAAAAAATCTTGAACATTTTAAACACTTTGGATATGAACTTTTAATAGGTGCTAGTAGAAAATCTATGATAAATATGATAACTCCAACTGCTATTGAAGATAGACTTAGTGGAACTTTGGCTATTCATTTAGAGTCTTTAAGAAATGGTGCAAGTATTATTAGATGTCATGATGTAAAAGAACACTTTCAAGCTATTAAAGTTTTTGAAGCTATAAATCAAGATTATAAATAAAATCCCCATTATTACAATTATTCAACAATTTTTAGATAAAATTTCACAATTTTTTAATTATACAGTAGGAGATATATGTAAATGAGTGCATCTATATTCAGAGAGTACGATATTAGAGGAATTTTTCAAAAAGAGTTAAATGAAAATATTGTAAAAAAAATTGGTTTTTATTTGGCAAAAGCTTTATTAAAAAGAGTTCCAAATGCTATTTATATGGCAGTTGGTTATGATGCAAGACTTCATTCCCCTACTTTAAAGAACTGGTTAAGTTCAGGAATAAATAAAGCTGGATTAAAAGTTCTTGATATGGGACTTGTTCCAACACCAGCGAATTATTTTGCAAACTTTACAGAGTTTGATGGTTTAAAATGTGATGGTTCAGTAATGATTACAGGTTCACACAATCCACCAGAATATAATGGATTTAAAATTACTTTAAATAAATACCCTTTTTTTGGTGAAGATATTTATGCTTTAGGAAGAGAAATTTTAGCTGATAATTCAACTATAGTAGATAATGAAACAACTATTAAGATAGATTGTAAAAATAGATATATAGATTATATTGTAAACCATTTTTCACACTTAAAATTAACAAATAAAAAGTTTGTTTTTGATTGTGGAAATGGTGTAGCTGGAGTTGTTTTAAGTGAAATTTTAACAAAATTAAACATTCAACATAAAATTTTATTTGAACAACCAGATGGAAATTTCCCAAATCACCATCCAGATCCAAGTGATGAACACACTTTAGAAGATATTAAAAAAGAGTTAGCAACTAAAGAGTTTGATTTTGGGTTTGCTTATGATGGAGATGCAGACAGAATTGCTTTACTTTCTCAAAAGTATAACTTTAAAGGTGATATTTTAGCAATATTTTTCTCTAAGCATATAAAAAATCCAACAGTTATTGGTGAAGTTAAATGTTCACAAGTTATGTATGATACTATAAACTCTTATGGTAAAGCTATTATGTATAAAACTGGTCATTCTAATCTAAAAGTAAAAATAAAAGAGACAAATGCATCTTTTGCTGCTGAAGTTTCTGGACATCTGTTCTTTAATGATAGATATTTTGGTTATGATGATGCTATTTATGCGACATTTAGAGCATTAGAGTTAATTGATCAAGGTTTTGATTTTGATAAAGAGTATGAAGCTTTACCAGAAGTTTATTCGACTCCTGAGATAAATATAACTGTAACTGAAGAGACAAAGTTTAAAATTATTGAAGATTTAAAAGGGGCTTTACAAAATCCTCCTTCAGATTTTCCAAAAATAAAAGATATTATCACTGTTGATGGTGTAAGAGTTATTTTTGAAAAAGGTTGGGGATTAGTTCGAGCTAGTAATACGACTCCAAAATTAGTAACAAGATTTGAAGCTAATACAAAAGATAATGCAAAAATCTATGAAGATGCACTAATAAATTTATTTAATACTTTAAAAGGAAAATAATATGAATAATCCAATAAAAAAATGTTTATTCCCAGCAGCTGGATATGGTACAAGATTCTTACCTGCAACAAAAGCAACACCAAAAGAGATGTTACCAGTGCTTACAAAACCACTAATTCAATATGGAGTTGAAGAGGCATTAGCTGCTGGTATTGAAAATATGGCTATTGTAACTGGGCGTGGAAAAAGAGCAATTGAAGATCATTTTGATATATCTTATGAACTTGAACACCAAATAAAAGGTACAAGTAAAGAACACTATTTAACTGAGATTAGAAGTGTTATTACAAAATGTACTTTCTCTTACACTAGACAAATTGAAATGAAAGGTTTAGGTCATGCTATTTTATGTGGTGAAAATTTAATTGGTGATCAACCTTTTGCTGTACTTTTAGCAGATGATTTATGTGATTCAAACTCAAAAGGTGTTTTATCTCAAATGGTTGATTTATATAAAAAATATCACTGTTCAATAGTTGCTATTGAAGAGATTCCTAAAGAGGATACAAATAAATATGGAGTTATTGCTGGAAATGAGATAGAACCAGGAATTTTTATGGTAAAAGATATGGTTGAAAAACCAGAACCAGAAGTTGCTCCTTCAAACTTAGCAATTATAGGAAGATATATTTTAACTCCAGATATTTTTAATATTATTAGAGATACAAAACCAGGAAAAGGTGGAGAAATTCAAATTACAGATGCACTTTTAACTCAAGCAAAAAAAGGTATGGTTTTAGCATATAAATTTGAAGGGCAAAGATTTGATTGTGGAAGTATTGATGGATTTGTAAAAGCTACGAACTACTTTTATGATAAATCAATAAAAGAAGAAAAAAAAGCTAGTGGGAAAAAATAGTGAAAAATAACCTTTATTACCCTTTTGTATCTTTAAGTGATGAAGATATTTTTAGTGAAATAAAAAAAGAAAGAGAAGATATCGGATATTACTCTTTGCCGTATGCTGATACTTCAAATATGAAAGCAAGACTTGATAATCTTGATTTTAAACAAAAACAAATAGCAATTATTGGAATTGGTGGAAGTACTTTGGGTACTTTTGCAATTTATAATTTTCTAAAATATAATAAACAAAGAAATAAAACTCTAAAAAAAGAGCTTTTTTTCTTTGAAAGTACAGACCCAATAAATTTAAATGGAACAATAAGTCAGTTAAATCTTGAAGATACTTTATTTATAGTTATCTCTAAATCAGGAACTACTATTGAAACAGTATCAATTTTTAAATATTTAAGTTCTCTAGTAAAGATGAATAGCCAAAATCTTTTAGTAATCACAGAAGATGATAGTAAATTAAACTCTTTTGCTTATACAAATGGAATTTCTACTTTTGAGATACCTAAAAATGTTGGTGGAAGATTTTCTGTTTTATCAAATGTAGGTTTAGTTCCACTATATTTAGCAGGTTTTGATATTGATGAACTTTTAAAAGGAGCTAGAAAGATATCAACTTCGTTTTTTGAACAAAATGAGTTATATAATCAACTTCTAAAAAAAGCAAGAACATATTATGAGTATAAAGATGTTTATAATATAAATGCTATTTTTTCATATTCTCAACTACTTGAAGGTTTCAATAAATGGTATATCCAACTTTGGGGAGAGAGTCTTGGAAAAATTGATGCAAACCATACAAATCAGGGTTTAACTCCAATTGGGCTTTTAGGACCAGTTGATCAGCACTCTTTTTTACAACTAATCGTTGAAGGTAAAAGAGATAAAACTGTAACATTTATAAAAATAAAAGATTTTAAAGATGATACAAAAATAGCTCCTATCTCTTTACAAGGATTAGAAGAATTAGATTATATAAATGGTCTTAATTTTAAAGAGCTAATAAATCTTCAAGCAGATGCAACAATTGCTTCAGTTAAAGAGTATAAAAAAGATATTCCAATAGATTTAATAGAAATTGAAGAGATAAGTGAGTTTGAAATAGGAAAATTACTATTTTATTATGAATTATTAACTTCAATAGTTGGAAAGTTTTTAAGAATAAATACTTATGATCAACCAGGTGTTGAAGGTGGTAAAATAATTCTTAAAAAAATGCTTCAAGAAAAATAATAGAGTAATGGAACTACTAAATTCTAGTATTATTCCTATCTTTTTTTTAATCTTATTAGGATATTTTTTCAAAAGAATATCCTTCCCTTCGAATAATTTTTGGCCTTTTGCTGATAAACTAACTTATTTTATACTAATGCCTTCTCTTTTAGTACTTTCATTAAAAGATGCAAATTTGAAACTTCTTGATATAAATCTTATTTTGTCATTAATTTTACCTATTTGTTTTGTATCATTTTTTTTAATAATTTTAAATAGGTTTATTCCTACACAAAATAACTCTTTTACATCTATTTTGCAAGGTGCTACTAGATTTAATACTTATATATTTCTGGCTTTATGTAGCTCATTATATGGTAGCTTTGGTCTTGAAATTGCTTCAATAATACTTAGTTTTACAATAATTTTCCTAAATATATTAAATATTACTTTTTATTTAATTTATCAAGATTTATCAAAGATAGATTTTAATTACTTTTTTAAATCTATTTTTAAAAATCCTTTAATAATAGCTTCTCTTTTAGGAATTTTTATAAATATATTTGAAATTTCTATTCCAATTTTTTTGAATAAGAGTATACAAATATTATCAAATGCAGCACTTCCTTTTGGTATTTTGTCTATAGGATTTAGTTTAGTCTTAAATGATTTTAAAAGTAATTTTAAAGAGATATTTAATGCAAGCTTTTCAAAGTTTATTATTTTTCCTATTTTAACTCTATTTTTTTGTCAGATTTTAAATATAGATGAAAAAATTGTTCCTATTTTAATTCTATTTTCAATAATGCCAACAGCAACAAGTGCCTTTATTTTAGCAAGACAACTTGGTGGTGATTTTAAATTAATGGGAGCAATAATTACTATTCAAACTTTAGTATCAATGCCAATTTTTATAATATTTTTACAAATATATTTTTAAAAAATAATTTTTAATATTAAATTAATTGCTAAAATTGTAAGCATAATTTTTAAAATAATTGCAAATTTCTTACCATCAACTAAATTTCTAGCTTTTGTTCCTACGAAACTACCTAAAACGGCACCAAAAATCATAGCACTAATAATCCAAATATAATCAAAAAATAGAAATCCAAAGTAGATAAATACAACAACTTTTAGTAAATGAGTTATACTCATTAAAGCAGCTCCAGTTGATACAACTTTATCTTTATCTTTATAGTCTTTAAATAAAAGTGTCATAGTAAGTGGTCCTGTGGCACCAACAACCATAGATAAACCTGTTTGGAAAAATCCTGCTAAATAGTAGTTCTCATACCTTTTTATTTTTTCATTAAATTTTTCACTCCAAAGTGAAAGTAAAATATAAATTCCTATAAAAAGTGGTACATATTCCAAAGATATAAAAGTTAAAATCCCTGCAAAAATTGCTATTCCTAAAACAGAGCCAATTAAAAATTTAGGTATTACTTCATATTGAATATCTTTATATCCAAAAAAAGCCCGACTAAGATTACTTGAAACTTGTGTAAGTCCATGAACTGGAATAAGTGCATTTACTGGTAAAAATGATGGTAAAATAGCTATTAACATCATTCCTCCTCCAATCCCAACAACCGCAGCGATAACTGAAGTAAAAAATGTAATAAACCCTAAAATTAACTCTGTCATAAATATTTTTCCTCAAAAAGATTGTGTAAAATACCAAATAAAGGCTTTATTATTAAAGTTTAAATATAATTTAACTTTAAAAAAAAGGAAGAATTATGAAAAAACTACTAATTGTAACACTTATTTTTACAAATTTTTTGTTCGCAAATTATAATTATACAGGTGAAAATAGTGGAAAAATAGATATGCATGGTGGAAAAGGTGAAAATTTAATAAATAAAGGTAATTCATTATCAAATAAAGGTTTAAATGATATTGGAATAATAAAACCAACTCCTCCAAAAGCTCCAGAAAACTTAATAAAAGATGAACAAAAAAATAAAAAGGAAGATAAAAAATAATGACAAAAAGATATAAATTTATTTCTTGGAATGTAAATGGAATAAGAGCAGTTGATAAAAAAGATGCTCTAAAATGGATAGATGATGTAAATATTGATTTACTTGGAGTTCAAGAGACAAAATCACAAAAAAATCAAATCCCTAAATCAATATTTAATAAAGAGTTTGCTTTTTCAACAGCTAGTGAATCGAAAATAAAAGGGAGAAGTGGAACAGCACTTTTTACAGATATTAATATAACTTTTGAGTGTACTTGCCCTAGTGTAGATATTTTAGATGAGGGAAGAATAAATGAAGTTCATTTTAGCTTAGGAACTAAAGATATAGCTTTTTTTAATGTATATTTTCCAAATGGGCAAAGCTCTCAAGAGAGACTAGATTATAAAATGGAGTTTTATGATAGATTTTTAGAGCATTGTGAAAATTTAAAAAAAGAGAATAAATCAATAATTGTTTGTGGTGATGTAAATACAGCTCATACTGAAATTGATATAGCAAGACCTAAAGCAAATGAAAATACTAGTGGTTTTTTAAAAATGGAAAGAGATTGGATAACAAAATTCTTGAATCATGGGTTTATAGATACTTTTAGGTTAATAAATGGTGATATAAAAGATAAATATAGCTGGTGGAGTTATAGAGCAAATGCAAGAGAGAATAATGTTGGCTGGAGAATAGATTATTTTTATATAAGTGAAGATTTAAAAGATTTTGTAAAAGATGCTTACATTTTAGATAATATTTTTGGAAGTGATCACTGCCCTATTGCTTTAGAAATTGAGATTTAGCCTTTAATATCTTGATATATATCATTTTGTATTTTTTTAATATAGGATAAACTTTGTCCTATATTTTAAAAGGATTTTTATGATTACTAATCTATCAAATAACTTAGAACAATTTCCCAAAGGTCACCCAGTAAGGGTATATTTAGAAGAGAATATCTTAATAAAACAACTTTTCCAAGAGGCTTTTAGTATAAATCCTAAAGAAGATTTTCAAAAATTTTATAATATTTTTAATCAAATTTGTGAAGTAGAAAAGCATTTTGCTAGAAAAGAGAATCAACTTTTTCCTTATCTTGAAAAATATGGTTGGACTGGACCATCTCAAGGAATGTGGTCTTTTCATGATGATATTAGAGCTTTAATAAAAGATACAAGAGTAGTAGTTGAAAATAGAGATTTTGAGAATATTTTAGAAAAAACTATAAATGTTTACAATAGTTTAACTCATTTAATAAGTGTAGAAGAGAATAGACTTTTTCCAAATGCCTTACAACTTTTAAAACCTGAAGATTGGGAAGAGATGTATGAAGGAGATAGTGAAATTGGATGGATGTTTATAACTCCACCAGTAAGATATCCAGCATTAAAAGAGGAAGAGCAAGAGTATATTCATCCTAGTATGGATAAAAAAAAGAGAAAATTACCATTCTCTTTAGAAGATAGAACACACTATGATGAAGGTTATTTAACACCTGAACAAGTTAATTTTATTTTTAAATTTTTACCAGTTGATATAACTTATGTAGATGAAAATGATAGAGTTATTTTTTATAACCGTGGTGATGAGAGAGTTTTTCCTAGAAGTGCAGGAATTATTGGAAGAGAGGTAAAATTTTGTCATCCTCCAAAAAGTGTTGATCAGGTTTTGAAAATTCTTGAAGAGTTTAAAGCAGGACGACAAGATGTAGCTGATTTTTGGATAAATTTTAAAGGAAAATTTGTACACATAAGATATTTTGCTATTAGAGATGAAAAAAGAAACTATAAAGGTGTAATTGAAATGTCTCAAGATGTAACTGAAATAAGAGCTTTAGAAGGAGAAAAAAGACTTTTAGATTGGAAATAATAGTAGATTTCTACTATTATTGAACTTTTTTAGCTTTTATATATACTCTTTTGGGAGCTGGATATCCTTCAACTGTTTTTGAATTATCATTTGGGTCTAAAAACTCTTCTAAACTCTCATCAAAAGACCATTTTGTAGCTCTTTGCTCATCTTTTGTTGTTACAACAGTTGCCAATACTTCAATATCTTCAAATCCCGCACGAATTAGCCAATTTTTGAGAGCAGGAATTGTAGGAATAAAATAGATATTTGGGATTTTTGAATATCTTTGATTTGGAGTAAGACAAATTTCATCATCTCCATCTATCATAAAAGTATCAATTATAATCTCTCCTTTACTATTTAAACCTCTATTTAAAGATTTTAAAGTTCCTACTGGATCAGCTCTATGATATAAAACTCCTAACATAAAAATAAAATCAAATTTATGGTTATAAAGCTCTAAATGTTCTACTCCTAACATCTCATAAATAATATCAGATTTTACAAAATGATTTATAAACTCAAATTGATGAAGAGTAAGAGGAGATGGGTCAAAACCAATTAATCTTCTTGGTTTATCCTCTAGCATTCTAAACATATAGTAGCCATTATTACAGCCAATATCAGCTACAACTTTATCTTTTAGATTAAAATATGGTCTTAAAAGGTTGTATTTGAGGTTACTTTGCCATTCACTATCAATTTCTAAATCAAAAATCTTAAATGGTCCTTTTCTCCAAGGTATTAGTTTTTTAGCAGTTTCTACAATGATTTCATACTCTGCTTCATTTAAATCTTCTTTTTTCCCAACACTAAACCAATCTCCATAATCTATTTTTAAATTTGATTTTTCTATTTTACAAGCCTCTTTTAGTTGTAAAAACCAAGGTTCAACATTTTTCCAAGTTCTGCACTCTTCTTTTTTCTTTTGTAATATTTCTAAATTCATAAGCGAATTATATGAGTTTAAATCTTAAACAAGCTTATGATAATATATCACTCTATTAACAATAGGTTAATTTCTAAATAATAGAATCTGACGAAAAAACTTAATTAAATAAAAAGGACTATTTTGAGAATTAATAATTTTTTGTTTTCTTTTAAAACTACACTATTCTTATTGGCTTTATTAGCTATAGGAGCAGGTGTTGCTACATTTATAGAAAATGATTTTGGAACATCAAGCGCTAGAGTTTTGGTTTATAATAATATTTGGTATGAAGTTGTAATGGTTTTAACAACAATCAACCTTATAGGTATAATCTATAAATTTAAAATGTGGAAAAATCTACCAAGATTTCTATTTCACTTCTCATTTGTTGTGATTTTAATAGGTGCGATAATTACTAGATATATTGGTTATGAGGGAATTATGCAAATTCCTCAAGGTGTAACTACAAATAAGATGCTATCACTAGAGCCATATTTGCAAGTTACAGTAAAAGATGGTGATGAAGTTATAGCCTATGAAGAGTATCAAAAAGAGTTTACATCTTTATTTCCAATTTATAATCACTTTTCATATACTCTTAATTTCGATAATCAAACTTTAAATTTATACTATAAAGATTTTATGTTTGCAAAAAAAGATAGTGCAAGTATGGGGCTTTTAACTCTTGAAGTTCAATACAATGATCAAAAAGAGGATATAAGACTTCCTGGATTAAGAGGACAAATTGGAGTTCCAAAAGAGCTTAAATTTGATAAATATACTATTGTTTTAGAATATGGTTCAAAATATATGGAACTTCCTTTTTCTATTAGATTAAATGAGTTTCAATTAGAAAGATACCCTGGAAGTATGAGTCCTTCATCATATGCTTCTGAAATTACAGTTATAAAAGATGATAAAACTTATGATTATAGGATTTTTATGAATAGAACTTTAAGTGAAGGAAATTATTTATTTTTCCAAAGCTCATATTTCCCTGATGAGAGTGGAACTGTATTATCAGTAAATAATGACCCTGGTAAATGGCCAACATATCTTGGATACTTTTTACTAACTCTTGGATTATTATTAAACTTTTTTGATAAAAAATCAAGATTTAGAAAGCTTATAAAATTTGTAAGTAACAAAAATTTAGCAATTTTTATTTTAGCACTCTGTATTAGCTTTGGTCCATCTTTAAAAGCTAATGAACAAAAAGTAGAACAAACTGATAAAGTTGAGCAAACTGTTGAATACTTAAATAAATTAAAAGATGAGTCAAAAATTACAGCTGATAAATTTGGGCATTTAATAGTTCAAAGTAATGGTGGAAGAATGAAACCTCTTGCAACATTAAATAGAGAAATTATTCAAAAATTAAGTGGTAGAGCAACATTTTTGGGAATGGATGCAAATCAATTAGTTTTAGGAATGTTATCAAATCCTGATGTTTGGAAAGATGTAAAAATTATAAAAATTCAGACACCAAAATTAAAAAAATTCTTAAATATTCCTTTAGAAGAGAATTATATATCTTTTTCTGAAGCATTTAATAAAAATGGTGAGTATCTTTTAGCAGCTGAAACTGAAAAAGCTCTTCAAACAAAACCAATTGAAAGAGGAACTTACGAAAAAGATATTATAAAAACTGATGAGAAACTAAATATTATCTACTCTGTATTTAATGGTTCTTTATTAAATATCTTTCCAAAAGTTTATGACCAAAAAAGTGCGGATGATAACTTTAAATGGTACTCTCCACTTGATGCTATGCAAAATTTTACAGGACAAAATCAAGCAGCAATTCAAAGTGTTATAAAAGGACTTATGTCAGCTTTAGCAGAACATAACTGGGAAGCAGCAAATAATTTTATAGATATGACAGCTTTATATCAAGATAAAGTAGGAACAGATATAAAACCATCTAAGAATAAAGTAAATGCTGAAATAATTTTCAATAAATTAGATATTTTCTTTAATCTTACACTAGCCTATGTTCTTTTAGGTTTTATTATGATTGTTTTAGCTTTTGTAGTAATATTTAAACCTAGCTTCAAACCAGAGAAAACAACAAAAATAATATTTTCTATTTTAGCCCTACTTTTTATAATTCAAACTTTTGGTATGGGATATAGATGGTATTTATCTGGACATGCACCATGGAGTGATATTTATGAAACACTAATTTATATCTCTTGGTCTGCTGTTTTTGCAGGAGTTATCTTCTTTAGAAACTCTTTATTAGCTTTAGGAGCTGCAACAATTATTGCTGGAATTTTTATGTTTACAGCACACTTAACAGATGTGGATCCTCAAATTACAAATCTAGTTCCAGTTTTAAAATCATATTGGCTAACTATTCATGTTTCGATACTTACAGCTTCTTATGGATTCTTTGGACTTAGTGCGATATTAGGTTTCTTAACTTTAGTTATGTTTATTTTTAGAAAAAATAGAGCTCACTTAGATGATATTATAAAACATGTTAGTGCAATTAATGAGATATCTTTAATAATTGGATTAGCATTTATTACAATTGGAAACTTTCTTGGAGGAGTTTGGGCAAATGAGTCTTGGGGAAGATACTGGGGATGGGATCCAAAAGAGACTTGGGCTTATGTATCAATAGTTGTTTATGCAATAGTTCTTCACTTAAGATTTATAAAAGCTTTAAATACTCCTTATGTATTAGCAACAGCTTCATTATTAGGGTTTAGTTCTATTATGATGACATATCTAGGAGTAAATTTCTACTTATCAGGAATGCACTCTTATGCAACAGGAGATCCTGTTCCTATTCCTACTTGGGCTTATGTAACAGTTGCAACCGCCCTACTTGCTATAATTTTAGCTTATAGAAATAGAGATTTAAAAGATACACTTTAGGAAAAAGGGCTTGATTTTCAAGCCCTTTTTTAATTTAGAATAAAAAATTTAAAAAGGACAAAAATTGCCAACAATTTTAGAGATATTTAAAGAGATTACAAAACTTCAAAGATGTTCAGGAAATCATGAAGCATTTATAAAATATATGCAAGATTTAAGTCAAAGGCTTGGATATATATGTTTAATTGATGATGTTTTTAATATTTTATGCAAAAAAGAGAATTCTAAAGCAAAAATAGTTTTCCAATCTCACTATGATATTGTTTGTTTAAGTGAAAATTGTGTACCACAAATTATTGAAGATAATGAGAGTTTAAAAGCAGTTGATTCAACTTTGGGTGCAGATAATGGAATTGGCTGTTCATATATGATAGCTTTAATGTATGAAAACTTTGATGGAGAGTTTTTATTTACAAGTGATGAAGAGATAGGACTTATTGGTGCAAATGGCTTAAACCTTCCTATAAATGCTTCATTTATGCTCAATCTTGATAGTGAAGAAGAAGGTGAAATTTGCATAGGTTGTGCTGGTGGAGTTGATATAAAAGCCTCTTTTAAAGATAAAAAAATCATTTCAAATAATGAGAATTTAGAACTTTACGAAATATCTATTTCAAATTTAGCTGGAGGACATAGTGGAGTTGATATAGATAAAAATATTCCAAATGCTATAAAACTTTTAATTCAAGTAATAAAAGAGTGTAATGGAAAGATTTTAGATATAAATGGTGGAGAGAGAATAAACTCTATTCCTGCAAATGTAAAAGCTATAATTGCTACTAACTTAGTACCAAAAGAAATAATTTCAAATATGAAAATAGAAAAGATTGATACAAAAAGTGAACATTTAACAGTTTATGATAATAAGCTTATTGATTTTTTATATGATTTTGAAAATGGAGTAAGAGAGCTAAATAAAGAGTTAAATGTAGTTCAAGACTCGATAAATTTAGCCTTAATAAATACAAAAATAGACAAAATTATAGTTGAATTTAGTGCTAGATCTATGTGTAATGAGAATTTAAAGAATTTAAAAGATAAAACAAAAAAAGATTTAGAAAATAGTAATTTTGAAGTAACTACTTATGGAAAATATCCAGCTTGGAGTCCTGATATAAATAGTTTTACTAATACTATTTTAGATATTTATAAAAATACAAATAAAAATGCTTCATTAAGAGCAATTCATGCTGGGCTTGAATGTGCAATTTTTAAAGAGAAATTTCCAAATCTAAAAATAGCCTCTATTGGGCCAACTATAAAATTTCCTCATTCAAAAAAAGAGATAGTTTATAAAGACTCAATAAACAGAGTTTTTGAAATAGTTAAAAAAATAGCTTATAGTATAAATTAATTCTTTTTAACAAATAGTTTTTAATCAATTTTTAGATATAACTTATATTAAAGTAGTAAAAGGTTCTTAGTGGATAACAATTTTCTAAATAATTTATCAAATGAGATTATAAGTAGTATAAACTGTCCTATCTTTTTAATAGAAGATAGGAAAATAATATTTGCAAACAGATATTTCCTAGATACAGTTTTATGTAGAGATATTTCAGATTTACAAAAAAAGTATCAAAATATTGAAGATATTTTTATTTGTTTAGATGGAAATCCTTTAAAATTTGATAATCTTTGCTCTAAAGAGCCTAATGATATAAAAATTCATATAAATAATAGATACTTTAAAATCCAAATTTTAGAGTTAAATAATAATATATTTTCAATTATTTTACATGATATTAGTCATGAATTAGAGCATAAAAAAGAGTTAAACAAACTTCTTTTTACCGATAATTTAACAAAACTTTCAAATAGAACAAAATTAATAGACTCTTTACAAAATGAAAAATTTATTCCAAAATCAATAGTTTTATTAAATATAAACTCTTTTAAAGAGATAAATGATTTTTATGGACATAAAGCTGGTGATCAAATTTTAATCTCTGTTTCAAATTTAATAAATGATTACCTAAAGGATTTGAAAGGTATTAAATTTTATAAATTTCCAACTGATAATTACTGTATTTTAAATTTAGAATACAAAAAAGAGGATCTAATAAACTTAGTTGAGAAAATTATAAAAAATATTAATAATACAGTTTTCTATTTTGAAAATCATGAGATTGATGTAAATATAAGAGCTGGAATATCTTTTTCAGATAAAAATAATAAATTAATAACTGCTGATATAGCCCTTCAAACGGCAAAAAAAAGTAATAAAAATTATGAAATTTTCTATGAGGAGTTAGATAAATTCCAAGAGTATGAAAATAATATGCTTTGGACAAGAAAACTTAAAAATGCTTTTATAAAAGATAGTATTGAAGTCTTTTATCAACCTCTAATTGACAATATTACAAAAGAAGTTCATAAATATGAGTGTTTAGTAAGAATGATTGAAGATGATGGAAAAGTAATTTCACCTTTTTTCTTTCTTGAGATATCAAAAAAGTCAAATCAATATACAAAATTAACAAGAGTTGTAATAGAAAAGGCATTTAAAAAGTTTTCAAATCTACCTTATGAATTTTCAGTAAATATCTCTTATGATGATATAGAAAAAGATGATTTCCTCGATTTTATTAAAGAGATGCTTTTAAAATATAATGTACAAAATAAAGTTATTTTTGAAATTCTTGAAGATGAAAATATTAAAAACTATACCTATTTAATATCATTTATAGATGAGATAAAAAGTTTAGGGTGTAAAGTTGCAATAGATGATTTCGGAACTGGATACTCAAATTTTGAACATATTTTAAAAATGAATGCAGATTACTTAAAAATTGATGCTTCTTTAATTAAAAATATTGAAAAAGATGAGAACTCATATAAAATTACAAAAACTATAATAGAGTTTGCAAAAAGTTTAAACTTAAAGACAATAGCCGAATATGTAGAGAATGAAGAGATTTTCAATATTGTAAAAGAGTTAGGAGCTGACTACTCTCAAGGGTACTACTTTAGTCCTCCAATTGCTGAACCAAACTTTAAATAATTTTAAATATTTTTTAGGCTTTTATTTTTTTAATGATATAATTAATATTATTAAAAAAAGGGGTTTATTATGGGGATTATTAAAAAACTTTTTTATACTTTTATATCACTTATTTCTATTTATATTTTAGCTGGATTTTTACTGGTTCCATATATTTTAAAAAAAGAGCTTGTAAAAAATCTTGATGAAAATTTAAATGCAAAATCAACTATTGAGAAAATAGAGTTTAATCCACTAACTTTTGATTTAAAAGTCCATAATTTCAAACTTATTTCATTAGAAAATGAAGAACTTATAAAATTGAAAGAGTTACAAATTACTCTTGGAATATTAAAATCTCTTGAACAGAACCATTTTAGAGTAGAATATATTCTACTTGATGAACTTTTTGTAAATTTAATTCAAACAGAAAATGGAAATATAAACTTAGCACAACTTTTAAAACAAAATGTTAGTGTAGAAGAGAAACCAAAAAATGAAGAAAAACCATCAAATGAACTAGCATTTTTAATTGCAAAATTAGATTTAAAAAATACAAATTTAAATTTTACAAGTTATCTACAAAAAGAGCCTTTTAATCTAAATTTAAAAGATATAAACTATACAATTTATGATTTAGGAACTTATAAAAACTTCTTATCTTCGAACAATTTAAACTTTCAAATAAATAAAAATACAGATGTAACTATAAAAGGAGCATTTAATATAAACCCATTTAAAGCCTATGGGAAAGTAGAAATTAAAGATTTAAGAGTAAAAGATTTTTTAGAGTTTGATAAAAGTTTTTTTAATTTTAGTATAAATGAAGATGCAAATATAAATCTTGCTTTAAATTATAATATTGATAACTCAAATGAGTTTTTATTAAATTTAAATAGTGAAGTTTTAGAAGTAAACAATCTTGATTTAATTCAAAATAAAAATAAAATTGTAAATTTAAAAAAGCTTGATATAAAAAGATTTAATTTTGATTTAAAAGAGCAAAATATTGATTTAAATGATATAAATATAGATGGTTTAAATATAAATATGATTATGGATAAATCTGGAGTTAATTTTGCAAATTTAGTAAATACAAATAATACTCAAGAAGAGATTAAAAGTGATATTAAAGATGAAAAACCTTGGAAAATTAATTTTAAAAATATAAATGTAAATGCAAATTATAATTTTAATAATATCTCTTTAAATAGTAAAACTGATATAAAATCAATAATTTTAAATACAGATGATTTAAAAATAGTAGATTCAAGTATATATTTAAATAATGCAAATCTTAAAACTTCTAATATCACTTATCTAGATAAACAAAATAATTTAGATATAAAATCAACAAATACAAATCTAAAACTGGATAATTTAAGTGTAATAAATAGTGAAGTAAAAATAGGAAATATTGAGTTAGCTAAAGATAATTTAGCTTTTAAAGAGGGAAATTTAAATCTTGATATAAACTCAAAAAAAGTTGAAAGTTCTTTAAAAAATCTTGAAATTAAAGAAAATATCTCTTATGAATTAAATAATTTAAAGCTAAAAGATATGAATTTTAATGATAAGATAAATAAGTTAAAAATAGATACAAAAAATATTGAGTTAAATACAACTGGATTTTTATTTGATAGTAAAAATAATACTATTTTTAAGACAATAAATCTAAAAAATCCAAACCTTCATTTTGAAGATTTAAATAATAAATTATCAATAAACACAAAAGATATAAATCTAGCTTCAAAAAATCTATTAATTTCAAAAGATACAAATATCTCTTTAGAAAGTTTGAAATTAACAAAACCAACAATAAATCTATTAGATAATCAAAATAACTTAAAAATTGATGCTAAAAATTTTTCTTTGGATTTAAATAATTTTAAATTTAATAAAGGAAATATAATTTTAGGTTCGATAAAACTATTAGAGCCTGAATTACAAATTTTAAATACACAATCAAATTTAAAAATTGATGCTAAAAATATTGATTTAGCTTTAAAAAAATTAATAAGTAAAGAGAACTTTTTTAGAATTGAAAAAACAGATCTATTAAATCCTCATATATCAATAGTTCTTCCAAAAAATGACTCTATTCATACAAATAAAATAGAAGAGAATCAAGTTGTTAAAAAAGAGGAAAATAAATTTAGATTAAATCTAGGACCAGTTGATATAAAAAATCTTACACTTGATTTTGAAGATAAAAATCTTCCAATTCCATTTAAAACAACAATTTCAAAATTAAATGGTCAAGTTTCAGAGATAAAAAATAAAGAAGAAAGTACATCTCAACTTGAAATTAAAGGTGTTGTTGATGAGTATGGGGTTGCAAAAATAACAGGTGTTGTAAATCCAAATAGTTTAAAAATATTAACAGATATTAATATGAAATTCCAAAATATTGCTATGAAAAGTTTTACACCTTATACAGCAAAATTTGTTGGACGTGCAATAAAAGATGGAAAACTTGAACTTGATTTAAATTACAATATTAGTGATTCAAATTTAAAAGCAAAAAATAGTATTATCATCAAAAAATTAGAATTGGGAGAAAAAGTAGAAAGTGCAGATGCTATATCGTTACCTTTAGATTTAGCTATTACTTTATTAGAAGATAGTTCAAATATTATTGATATCAATCTTCCTGTTTCAGGAAATGTTGATGACCCTCAATTTTCTGTTGGTTCTATAATTTGGAAAGCCTTTGTAAATTTAATAACAAAAGCTATAACTTCACCTTTTTCACTTATTGGAAGTCTATTTAATTTTAGTGAAGATGAGATAAAAAGTGTAAACTTTGATTTAAAAGAGAGTGAAATAACTCCTATTCAAAAAGAGACTTTAGATAAAATTGCCTTAATTTTAGGGAAAAAAGAGGAGATTGCTATAAAATTTGGTCCTTCTTTTAATGAAAAAGAGGAGAAAGAAAAAGTTGCACAGCAAAGAGCTGAAAATATAAAAGAGTATTTATTAAAAGAGAAAAGTATAAATCCAAAACAGATTATTTTAGAAAAAGATATTAAAAAATCATCTCCAAATATTAATTTAAATATTGAAGTAATAAAATAAATATAAATTAAACTTATATTTATACATAACTTATATTAATAATATTTTAGATAATATAGCTAAAATATTATTAGGATTTTCTAATGAAAACAAAAATATATCTACTTTTTATAGCTCTATTTATAGGCTTTATTGTTTATGGAGCAATAAAGCAAAAAACTTATGACCCAAAAGCAAAAAGAGTTGCTTGTCAAAATAGTGTTACAACTTTTGAAAAGATTTTTACAAAAGATTTAGATTTTACAAAAGAGTTTATTTTAAGTTCAAATTATAAAATAGAGTCAAAAATAGAGTATTCTAAAAATATGAAAAGTAATTTAGAAGGAGTTTTTAGCTCAAAAGATAGTGATAAAATTTTAATAGAAGTTTTAAATAGCTTTAAAAATAGTGATAAAAAATATGATAATAAACTTATGATTTCTTATTATATTTATGAAAATGATAAAGAAGATAAAGGTAAAAAGAATAAAGATGCTTTACTTTATGCAGGTTACTTAGTTTTTGAGTTTAAATTTGAGGGTGAAATTTTATATAAAATTCAAATAGATTATATGAAAACAGATCTTAGTGATATAAAAACTAGAATAAATTGTGTTATAGAGTCATTTTTATCAATATAAAATTATTAAAAGCAAAAATTAAGTCAATATTTCTTATATTATCACTCTAAAATAAATTTAAATTTAAAGGAAAATATTTGGATCCCGATATACAATCCATTTTGATGTTGATTGTTGCACTATTATTAGTGTTTTTGAATGGTTTTTTCGTTCTTTCTGAGTTTGCAATTGTAAAAGTTAGAAAAACTAAATTAGAAGAGTTTGTAAAACAAGGTAAAAAAAGTGCTGTTTTAGCTCTAAAAATGTCTAATTCTCTTGATACTTACTTAAGTGCTACTCAATTAGGAATTACTTTTTCTTCTCTTGCTTTAGGTTGGATTGGTGAGCCTGCTTTAGCAAAACTTATAGAATCAAATGTATCTTTTCTTGCAAATAATCCAGTTTTATTACACTCTATTAGCTTTATATTTGCTTTTTCAATAGTTACATTTTTACATGTAGTTTTTGGTGAAATTGTTCCTAAATCTATTGCTATTGCAAAAGCAGAATCTATGGTTTTATATATTGCAAGACCTTTATATCTTTTTTGGGTAGTTTTTTATCCATTAATTCGTTTCTTTGATATTGTTGCTGCTTCTGTTCTTAGAGTATTAGGTGTAAAACCAGCAACAGAACATGAGTTAGCTCACTCTGAAGAAGAACTTAGAATTATTGTAAATGAGAGCTTTAAAGGTGGTCATATTGATTCAATTGAGAGTGAAATTATCAAAAATGCAGTTGATTTTTCGGAAACTGTTGCAAAAGAGATTATGACTCCAAGAAAAGATATGGTTTGTATAAATTCTGAAAAAAGTCTTGAAGAAAATATACAAAGATTAACTTCTACAAGACATACAAGATACCCATATTGTCATGGTGGGAAAGATAATATCACAGGAATGATTCATACTAGAGATTTATTAAATAATGCTTTAGAGGGAAAAGATATAGATATATCAAAATTTGTTAGACCAATTATTATGGTTCCAGAAAATACTTCTATTTCGAATATTTTAACAAGAATGAATAAAAGTAGAATACATCTAGCTCTTGTTGTTGATGAGTATGGTGGAACTTCTGGTTTAATTACTCTTGATGATATTATTGAAGAAATTATTGGGGAAACAACAGATGAACATGACCCAAAGAATGAGTCTATTTTAAAAATTGATGATAATAGTTATGAACTAGATGGTATGGTAAATATTGAAAAAGTTGAAGAGATTTTAGATATAAACTTTGATGAAAATGAGACTTCTATAACAATTGGTGGAAGGATTTTAAATCTTATAGGACAGTTACCAGTAGCTGGAGAGACAATAGAAGATAAAGATTGTATCTATAAAATTTTAGAGATTAATAACAATCGTATTAAAAAAATTTTATGTAGTAAAAAAGTAGTTGAAAATCAGGAAAATAGCTAATAGTATGATTAAATTATTTAATCATACTATTTTAAAGTTTTACAACCTTTGCCCCAAACCCACCACTACTTGGATGAGCATCTTCAAAACTTTTTACTTTTGGATGCTTTTTCAAAAACTCTTTAGTTGCAAGAGCTAGTTTTCCAGCTCCAATCCCATGATAAACTAAGACCTCTTCAAATCCAGCTAATAAAGCATCACTTAAAAATTTATCAAGATTTTCCATAGCCTCTTCTACTCTTTGCCCATGTAAATCTAGTTTTATATCACCACTTTGAGGTTTTGAGATATTTACACTTACCTTTTTCTTTGGTTTTGGAGGAGGATTTCCACTTCTTTTTAAATCAGTTAAAAGCACTTGCATTTTTATTCCATCATCATTTTGTATAAAAGCTTTAGAACCTTTAATTGATAAAATATTTCCTTTTGTATTTCTATATTTTACTCTATCTCCTACTTTTAGCTCCAAAGCAAGAGTATCATCTTCGACTTTTTCAACTTCAATTTGACTAACTAATTTATGTGAAATATTTAAATGTCTATGGGAATCTTCTATAAGTTTTGTTTTTATAGCTTTTTTTGCCTCATCTCTTGCATCTTTATACTCTTTATGAAGTTTTGATTTCTCTTTTAAAATATGAGTATCAAGCTCTTCTTTTTGCTCTTTTAGATTATTTGACAATCTTTGATAAGTATCTATTTCACTATTTAGTTTTATAATTTTTTGTTTATACTCTCTTTCAAGTTCACTACTTCTTTCGATTAACTCATTTAATCTATCTTTATCTTCTCCATAAACCTCTTTTGCTCTTTGAACTACTCCTTTTGGAATTTTGTATCTTAAAGCAGTCTCAAAAGCATAAGATTTTCCAATAGTTCCTTGTAAAAACTCATAAGTTGGTCTTTGATTCTCTTCATCATAAAGTGCTGCTATTAGTTCTACATCAGGATTTGCAGCCATTAAAGCTGCCAATCTTTTATGGTGAGTTGTAATAATTATTTTTATATCATTTTTTATTAAATCTTCAATAATTACTTTAAATAGACTTGCAGCTTCATCTGAATCAGTTCCAAGTTCTATCTCATCAACTCCAACTATTGCATTTTTTAGTTCAAAAAATTTAGAAAACTCTAGCATTCTTCCTGCAAAAGTTGAAATATCATTTTTAACACTTTGAGGGTCATCTAAAACAGCATTTATTGATTTAAAATTACTTACAACTGTAGATTTATGTGCCTTATAAGGAAGTAAATATTTTGATAAAAAAATAGCACTCAAAATAGATTTTAACATCATAGTTTTTCCACCAGCATTTACACCTGTTAGCATAATAACCTTTTTCGAAAAATCAACTGTTATTGGTTTTGCATTTGCTAGGGCTGGATGAGAAAAATCTACAAGCCTATTTATATTATCTTTTGAAGGTAAAATAAAGTTTTTATCACCAATTTGAGCAAAAAATATTCTAGCTTGGTAATGGTCAAATTTATCAAACTCTTTATTTATAAACTTTAAAAATAGAAGATTTTTTTCAAAAATATGAGAAATGTCTTTACAAATCTTATATAAAATCTCCTCTTGTTTATTTTCTAAATCACTTCTTTTTTGTTTTAACTCACTAATACTATGTGGAACTACATAGAAAAATCCTGCATTTGAACGGTCTATAACACTTGCATTTAAGGCATGATTAAAACCACCTCGAACCAATAAACACTCTTCTTGGTTTATAAAATGAACTTGCATATCAACTAAATAAGGTTTTAATTTAGAAGAGTTTACAAGTTTATAGAGGTTTTGTTTTATCTCTTCTTTATTCCTATTTATAGCCTCTTTTATATTGTCATAATCTTCATTTATTCCACTTTTCAACTTTGAATATTCATCAAAATAGTCACAAACTTTTATAATATCATTTGGAATTACTATTTTTTCCATCCATTCAAGCAATTTTCCTTCAAAATTAAATCTCTTTAGATATAAAAAATAGTTTATTATTTTTATAAATTCATAAATTTCATATACTCTTAGAACACCCTGTTTTTGTATATGCATAAGTTGTGAATCTAGAGTTATTACATTTTTTGGAGGATTAAAATTGTAGTTTGATAACTCACTAATAATTTTATAGTGAATATTTATATCACCCTCAAGAATAATAGATTTCTCTCTTGCAAAAAGCTTAGAAAAGCTTGTAATATAGTCATTTAAGTCTAGTTTTTTTATTAAATTTTCCATGGGGTGGATTATATCTTAAAGGGCTTTAATTTTATAAAAATTGTATAAAAAAAAGGTTATTTCTAACCTTTTTTAACTATTTTGATAATTCTTTAATATAAGTTAAATAATCTTTTGCTGATTCTTGAAGTTTTTCATCACTTATTACGAAAGATTCATAAACAATAAATGGTTTTTTATAGTTCATTTTCACATAATTTGCTGTTGCTTCAAATGAGTTTAAAATCTCTTCAACTGTAAATTTATTACTTCCTGTTTTACTATATTGTGCTGTTCCACTTCCAACACTTGTTGTTACTACAAAAGTTTTATTTTCTAATTTATAATTTTCACCAAATGCAAAATTATATGTAAAAACCACATCAAAATACTCTTTTAAAAGTGATGGTGAACTTAACCAATACATTGGAAATTGAAAAATAATAATATCATTTTCTAATAAAAGCTTTTGTTCAGCTTCAACATCTATTTTAAAATCTGGATATTTACTATAAAGATTATTTACTGTTATTTCAGATTCATTTTGTACGAAATCAATTAAAGTTTTATTTACTCTTGATTCTGCTTCTAATTTTGGATGAACTACGTTGATTAAAACTTTTTTCATTTTTTGACCTTTTTATTTAAATTTGTCAAATTCTACACAATATTGACATTTTTGTCAAGTATAGACTTTTTTGTCATAATTGTATTGTTATAGATTTTTAGTTATACTTCAAAAAAGGAATAATATGATTGAATTAAATGGGAAAATATATGAATGTCCAAGTCAAATTCCAATGGATTTAGCTGATGATAAATGGAAATTTTTAATACTTTGGAATTTATCAACAAAAGATTTAAGAATAAGTGAATTAGCTGAAAAAATAAGTGATATTTCTCAAAGAACACTTAGTAGAAAATTAAAAGATTTAGAAAAAGTATCTTTAGTAAAAAGAGTTGTCTTTGCTGAAGTTCCACCAAAAGTTGAATATTCTTTAACAATACATGGAAAAAGATTGCTAGAAGTATTTGAAATAATGAGTAAGTGGGGAGAACAGTATGCAAAAGAGATGGGAGCAAAAATAGATTAATTATTTCATTGCCATTCGTAAAAATCCCGTAAATCTTGCATTATCATCTCTTAGTTCACTTCTTACACTATTTTTCATAATCTCTAAAATCTTAATATAGTTTTTATAAAATTCAAAAGATGGTTTAGAGTTATATTTTAAATCTTCTATTTCAAAATATTTTATAATATTTTTTGTAGTAGATGGTTTTAAGAAGTAGTTTTTATTTGGCTCAAAATAGTATGGAATTAGAGTGATTATTTGCCATTTGGCAAGATTTTTAGAAGAGAGTAACTCTATAAAATCTTCAAAACTACTTTCTATATCATTATGTAAAATATCCTGTAAATATATACTTAACATATCTTTTTCAAAATTTGTAAAAGATTTTAAAGCTTTTTTTAAAATATCACCTTCATAAAATGAAATAAGTGGAGATTTTAATAAAATTGTAAAAAAATCCTCACAAATTTGTTCGATATTTGAAAAGTTTTTAAGTTCAAAACTATTTTTAGCTAACTTATGAAATTTTGGTGTATTAAATAGCTTTGAAGTTTTTATTAATTTTTCATCTTCAAAACCTTTAGGATAATACTCAAAAAAACTCTCTTCTAACTCTTTTAGTTTTTTTATATTCATAAGTTTTCCTTTTATTCAGAATTATTGTGTTCCATTCTAACAAAAAGAGTTATTAAATCAACTTATTTAGCATTTCATCTATATTTAAATTAATTTTAGAAAAAGCAAACCATTTTTTACCTAAATCCTTTCTCAAAGAGAGTGCTAAAGCACAAGAAACTTGCTCCTATATGATATATCTCTTTTTTATCTATAATTATAAATCTATCATGAGAATTTTTAAAGGTTTTTAACTCTATATTTTTATATTGGATTTTATATTTTTGGAAATCTAAATTTAGTTGTTTTGAGATATTGTTTGTATAAATAGTGAAATTTATATCTTGATATTTTGGATAAAACAGGAATATTTAGAACTTCTTATAAATATAGATAGAATTACCTTTTTTATCGACTTTTATAGGATATATTTTTGATAAAGCAAATATAAATTTATCTATATCATCTATTCCAAAAGAGCCACTTATAGAATATTTTTGAATATCTTTTTGAATTACGATATCTATGTCTTTATATTTTTTAAACTCATCTATAGCTTTTTGTAAAGAGTAGTCTTGGAAAAATAGAACTCCATCTTTCCATGAAGCAATATTTTTTATATCTATATCTTTCAATACAGTTTTGCTACTTTGTTTATCAAAAGAGATATGTTTACCTTGAGTTAAAATTGCTAGTTGTTGAAACTCATCATTTTTATTTTGTTCTACTTTTACTTTTCCACTTATTACATCAACAGCTATTTTATCTTTTTCATTTTTTACTTCAAAATTTGTACCTAAAACCTCTACTTTTATCATATCTGCATTAACTATAAAAGGTTTATTTGGATTTGAAGAAACTTCAAAAAGAGCTTTCCCTTCACTGATATTTACCTCTCTTTTATCACTATAATATTTTATATCCAGTTTTGTTTTTGCATCTAAAATCACTTTTGAACCATCAGGTAAAACTATATCTCTTAGCTCTTTGTTACTTGTATATATATGTTTTATACCAAAATTTAAGTATTCATTTATAGTAAATAGAGTTGCTCCTAATATAAAAATAACAGAAGCTACAATTTTTAAAAGATTTGTTTTTTTTAGAGCTTTTCTACTTTTTATACTTTGATGAACCTCTTGTGAGATTCTCTCTTTTGTACTTTTTGATAAAGAAGAGCATAAAAGTTGTAATCTTTCTAGCTTTTCAAAAGCTTTTTTGTGTTCAATATTTTCATCTATCCAAAAGAGAAACTCTTTTTCTTGATTTTTAGTAAAACCATCTTTTTTACAGGTAAAAAAATAGGCTGCTTTTTCTTCTATACTTTCTTTCATTTTAATTCCACTCTTTCTCTTCTATATACTTTGTAAGTTGTGTAGTAGCATTTATAACATATTTTTGTACTGTATTTAAATTGAGATTTAAGATAGTTGCTATTTGTTTTTTATCATATCCATCAAAGAAATGTAAAACAAAAACCTCTTTTAAATGTTTTGGTAAACTCTCTAAAGCTTCTAAGAGTAACTCCTCTTTTTTGGCTTCTAATAAAATTTCATCTGGTTGTTCATCTTTTGAGCAAAAAAACTTCTCTTCTTCATATTCGATAAACTCTTTATTTTTTATCTTTCTTGATTCATTAAAAGTCAAATTTTTAGCAACTTTATATAAAAAAGCTCTTTCATTTTCTATAACTATATTTTTTTGTGCCTCTAAAGTTTTTGTATAAGTTTCTTGTATTATCTCTAAAGCTTGTTGTTTATCTTTTGTCATTTTTTGAACATATAAAAGTAACTCTTTATAGTATCTTAACATTTTAATAATTTTTCTCTTATTTTTGATTTATACTATCAAAATTAGTTTTAAGAATTCCCAAGTACCCTATTTTTAGTAGTCAATAGGGTATTGTTTTGGTAGGATTATTTTATATTTTTTGCTAAGCTCTTTATAAACCTTATGAAAGAGTTGTCTATTTACAAATATATCTCCACAAAAAACAATATATTTTGCCTCAGTTTTTCTTGCTATTTCTCTTAAATAATCTATTAAAAACTCTGCTAAAAACTCATAAAAAGAGAAACTAAGTGTTTCATTATCTACATTTGCCATTTTGTATGACATAATTGATTGAATAATTTTTCTATAATCCAAATAGTTTTTATTATCAATTTTGATTAATTTCATATCTATTTGAAGAGCATTTACATATCCACTATTTAGTGCTAACTCTTCAAACTCTTTTATATTTGATAGATTTAAAAGTTTTGCTATTGCTTCTATAATTGTTGCAAAACCATTAGTTGAAGATAGTTTTATCTCTTTTGCATAAGGAAATTTCTTTAAAAAATTATCAACTAATCTTTTACAATTTTCATCCATAGAAGAGATATCTTCTAATATTGAGTCTATATTTGTTTGAATATCAGGAATATAAATAACTCTTTTTTCTTCATTTAAAGTTTTTATATCTACAAAACTATTTTTTGAATTTAGTGAAAAATATACTCCAATAGAGTTTATATTTAAAAGATTATGTTCGCATAAAACTGCTTGATAAATATTTGAAAAGGAGTCTAAATACTCTTTTGAAGAGTTAAAAATTTTATCTTTTCTATAATCATATTTTGGATACAAAGTTTTATCATCGTAAATAATAATACTATTTTCTTCAAAACTACAAGCTTTTAACTCCTGTTTTTTAGTTGTATATAAAATATAATCAATTTTTTGCTCTTTAAAGGCTTTAGAAAGTTCAATCTCTTTTGTACAATTTACAAGTCTTGTAAAAATATATCCACTTTTTGAGATATTTTCATCTATATTTTTTAGTTTTAATTTAACTAATGGTCGCTCTATTGAGCATAAAAGATTTAACTCTTCATTTTCAATTATGAAAAAATCACTTAAAATTTGACTATTTGTAAGTAGTAGTTTTACTTCTAAATCGCTATTTTCAAACTCTTCTAGTAAAGTTTTATTTGGTAAAAATAGATTTTTTTCTTCAAAATCAACTATTTCCCCACGACTTAAGCTTACAATTTGACTTAAAAAATCAAAATTAGAGTTTTGTAAAATCTCTTTAACTTTTTGATTTGTTAAAATTTCAAAACTCTCTTTTATATTTTTATCTTCAAGCTCTTTTATATCTTCATTTAACTCTTCAATTAAATATGACTTTTTTAAGAACATAGAGTATGGAAGATTTTTCTCTAAATTTAAGAAAAATTTTTCTATATTTTCTAGTTCATCATCTATAAAAATTAAGATAAATCCAAAATATTGTTTTGTATTTGCTTCTATTTTTGAAGTAATTATAAGCTCATCTATTAATCTTTTAAAATAAAAAGATGTTGAATCATACTCTATTTTATAGATTAGTTTCATGAGTAAAATCTTCTTCATTTGGAATTCTAGTTAGATGTGAGCCATTGTAACTTCCAATTAAACTCTTTACAATATTTTCAACATTTAAATCATCTTTTTTAGTAAGATTAAAGCCTAAATCTTCTATCTCTTTTAAAGCAGTATTTATAAAAAGTGGGAATTTCTCTTCCATTTGTTTTGTAAGCCCTATTTCAACGCTTTGTATATCTTGTGGAACTATTCCTATAATTGTTACATTTGCATGAGAGTCTAAAACTGAAACTATCTCTAACATCTCAACAATTTCAACTTCGTGAGCTGTTTTTCTATATTTTCCAAGTCCCAATAAAACATCACTAGGAAGTCTAAATATACTTCCTGCCTCATCATTGATAGATACAGTATCTAAAATAATGACATTTTTATACTCTTGAAAATATGCCATTAGTTTAAATCCCAATGTTCCACCATCAATTATCTCTAAATTATCACTAAATTCATAGTTTTGTTTTATATATTCACTTGCATAAATTCCTATACCCTCATCTTTAAAGAGCATATTCCCAACACCAATAATAATTGTATCTTTCATAAATATTTAAAGGTTTAAGCTTTTGCTTAAACCTTATTTCTCCTCTTCTTTTACAAACTTACTTCCACCAAAAACAATGGCAATATCGCCCTCTTTCCAAAAAACTGTTCGCCAAATTTGATAGTAAATATGAAACATTACCCAAACTAATATAAAATACATAGCATAGTGATGAGCAACTCTAACTCCCATATTTCCACCAAAAAGATATAAAGTCCAATCAGTTACTAAGTGAAGCATAGCTGGCCACCAAGCTCCAATTGAACTAAGCCCAGCTGCAAGTCCATGAACATAAAGTTGAAGTCCAGTAAAGAGCATAAATATCAATAATAGGTGAAATATTGTAAAAAATACAATATTAAAACTATCACTATGGCTTGAGTCAAACTTTTTTCTTCTATTAAGTGTAATTAGATTTAAAAATACCTCAAAAAACTCTACAAGATTTGTTTTTGTAGGGATTAATTTTTTATATGGTTTTTCAAATCTTGAAAAGAAGTATAAATACCCAACTAAAATAGCAGTTACATCAAAAATAATTGCTACTATAAAGTGAGCCCATCTATTCCAAGCCATAACATATTTATCTACTGCTGGATCAGCTATAAATGTTTGGTAATATGGATGTCCTATATATAAACCTGTAATTACTGCAATAATCATACTAAAGAAAGTTACCCAATGAACTATTCTCATAGTTGCAGTCATTCTTTTTATTTCTCTATTTTTAGACATGGTTCTTCCTTAAATTGGATTTACTTTATAAACACCAAGCTCTTTACCATTTGTATCAATTAGGTGAACTGCACAAGCAATACATGGATCAAAACTATGAATAGTTCTTAAAATTTCTAAAGGTTGCTCAACATTTGCTACTTTTGTACCAATTAAAGCAGATTCATAAGCTCCCATTCTTCCTTTATAATCTCTTGGTGCTGCATTCCAAGTTGAAGGAACAACTGTTTGATAGTTTGCTACTTTTCCATCTTTGATTTTTACCCAATGTCCTAATGCACCTCTTGGAGCCTCTTCAAGTCCAAAACCTTTTGTATCTTTTGCAACTGTATTAAAATCAAACTCTGTCCATGTAGATAGATCTCCATTTGCAACATTTAAAGCTAATTCATCTACCCACTCCATCATAATATCAGCCATTAATTCACTCTCTATTGCTCTTGCTGCTGTTCTTCCAACTGTTGAAAATAGAACTGTTGCTGGAAGATTTGCATTTGTTAGAAAATTTGTAACGTATTTTTTAATTCTCTCATCATTACTTGCAAACCCAACAATCATTCTAGCTAGTGGACCTACTTCCATTCTCTCATCATTGTAAAGTGGAGATTTAATCCAAGAGTATTTATTTTGTGTATCTAAATAAGCAATATTATTCTCTTTTTTTCCAAAACCAGTATAGTTTGGTTTTGTAACTCCATCAAATGGGTGAAGATTTGTATTTCCCTCATACCAAGCATGAGTTACATCTTCAGTGATTTTTGTCTCATCTAGTTCATAAACTTTACTTAAATCTCTGTTTTTTACAATTCCTGTAGGGAATAATTTTTTTGATTTATAAAATGGTAAATCATCAAGATTAAATCCACCATAAGTCATATAGTTTCCTAATCCTCCTCCAGTTCCATTTAATGCCTCTTCACCATACATAGTTCCAGCCATATAAATATCACTTAGATAAGCCTCTTTTATAAATTTTCTTCCTTTTTTTAAGAGTTGTTTAAATTCAGCAATTCTTGCAGGATTTTTAATATCTTGTACACAAGTAACTCCACCAACAACAAAAGATTGTGGATGAGGATTTTTCCCTCCAAAAATAGCCATCATTTTTGCTAACTCTCTTTGAAGTTCAAGAGCATCAAGATAGTGAGAAAGTCCTATTAAGTTCTGTTCAGGAGTTAGTTTAAACCCTTCACTTCCCCAATAAGCATTTCCAAAAATTCCAAGTCTTCCTTGTTTTATATATTTAACAACTCTCTCTTTTACTTGAATATATACATCTTCACTTGCATTCCAAGCTCTTTGTCCACTTACACTAGCCCATTTTTGAGCTTCAGCAACAGTTGCTTTTGGGTCAGCTTCTAAAGCTTTTGTAATATCAACCCAATCAAGAGCATGAAGATGATAAAAATGAACCACATGGTCGTGTAGATATAAAGCACCTTGAATAAGGTTTCGAACTAATCTTGCATTTTTGGGAATAGTTACATTAAAAGCATTTTCAACAGCTTCAATACTTCTTTGATAGTGAGTTCCTGTACAAACTCCACAAATTCTCATAGCAAGTAATCCACAATCTCTAGGGTCTCTTCCTTTTAAAATTTCTTCTATTCCTCTAAACATTGTAGAAGATGAAAAAGCATCAGTTATAACATTGTTTTCATCTATAATTGCTTCAATTCTAAGATGCCCTTCAATCCTTGTGATTGGATCTACTACTAAATGTTTCTTTGTCATTATCTCTCCTCATTTTCATTTGATTTCTTACCAGCAACAACACTTGCAATTGCATGAACTCCAATACCAACAGCAGTTGCAGTTAAAAGTCCTAAACCAAACTCATCAACTGTTTTTTCAACACCACCAGTTGGTGCTTTTATCCTAGCATTTGCCATAGGTCTTTCATATGCATATTTATCCCAAAAATCAGGCTCACTACAGCCAATACAGCCTCTTCCTACACCAACTGGCCAGTTTGTACCTTCGTTATATCTAATAATTGAACAGTTATTAAATGTCATAGGACCTTTACAGCCAACTTTATATAAACACCAGTTATTTTTAGCACCTTCATCTCCCCACTCTTCTACAAACTCTCCTGCATCAAAGTGAGCTCTTCTTTCACAATTATCATGAATTCTATACCCAAAAGCAAATTTTGGTCTTAAAAGCGAATCAAGTTCTGGAACTTGTCCAGTTAAAACATAGTGTAAAATTACTCCTACCATATTTGCTGGATTTGCAGGACAGGCTGGAATATTTACTATTGGTTTTCCTTTTACTAAATCCATAACTCCAACTGCACCAGTTGGGTTTGGAGCAGCTGCTGGAACTCCACCAAATGTAGCACAAGTTCCAACAGCAACAACAGCAGCAGCATCTTTTGACATTCTTATTAAATGGTCATAAAAAGTCTCTCCCATAGCTCCAATAGTTCCATATTGACCATTCATTGCCATTGGAATTGCACCTTCAACAAAAAGAAGATATTTGCCTTTAAAATGTTCAACTGCTTCTTCCAATTGTTTATCTGCATCGTGACCAGCTGCTGCTTGAAGAGTCTCTTGGAACTCTAAACTTAAAACATCAAATAGTAAATCATCCACAGTTGGAGCAGAACTTCTTAAAAGTGCTTCAGAATTTCCAGCACAATCTTGAAGTTCTATCCAAATAACTGGAACTCTATTCATCAGTTCAGTTGCTTCGGCAACAAGTGGAGCAAACATAGGAGGGAGCATAAGTGTAGCAGTTGTTGCACTAACCCACTTCATAAAATCCCTTCTATTTATACCCTCTCCCTCTAAAATATCCATCATATCAATATTTTTAAGAGGTTCTTGTTCTCTTAAAGATTTAAGTCTTGCTTTTGATTGTTCAAATAAAGAGTTATAAAATTCATCACCTTTATTTGTATCAATTCTAATAGATTTTTGAGTAAAAACTTCTCTTACTCTTTCTATATTATCATTCATATTTGCTCCTCCTACTTAAAAGTAAATATTCATAGTAAAAGTATTCCAAATAAGCTTATAATCGCATAAAAGTTTTTTAATAAAAATCGATTATTTCAGAGTGTTTTTTAAAAAGGTAAAAAAAAGTTTACGATTTTCTAGAGAGTCTTTTTGAAAAACTGTTCTAAAAATATATAAGAGTAAAGTAATTTCAGTTTTTTTTAATTTTGTTACGATTTTACACTAAATCTAATAGTTTATAAAAATTATTTTCTACAAAAAAGTAGTATTAAACTACTATTTTGCTAAGGAGTATTCAATTTTTAGATTATTATATAATTCATCAAAACTTACATTTTCTATTTTTTCTAAAAGAGAAACCATTACAACATTATCCTCTTTTCCATTCCATATTTTTTTGTAAGTTCCCTCTTTATAGCCATTATCTTGTCTAAATTGATTTAAACAATTTTTACCAATATACAATTTTTGAAGCCAATTAAAAGATAAACCAGAAATTTTACAACATCTAAAAAATTGGTCGATAAATCTCTCTACACCACTAAATGATGGCATATTCCCCGTATCAATTGCTAAAGCAATATAAGATAATTTTTCAGCCTCTTTTACCATAAACTTTATATCAATATCAGAAGAAGCTTCATAAATACAATGAGTATTTACTAAAGATACTGCTTTAGGTACATTTGTTTCTTGAAGAATATAACTCATTAAGAAGTGCCAAATATCAACTAATTCAACATGAATATTATTCATATCTGGATTTGAATTTATATTTTTCCAATGCTTCCAAGGAGTTGATTCAATAAGCTCTGAAACTTCCATATGTATACATCTTAACCAATTTATATCTTTACCAAACTTATTTACACCTAACTCCCAATTTTTTCCATTTGTTGAATCATTTAGCTGTTTTTGAAGTAAAAACATCTCTTCTAATTTATGTGGAAAAGATGAAGCCTCTTCCAAAAGTGTAGCTAAAGGTAAACACTCTTCAACTATATTTTGTAAAGCCCAATTTGTAGGAAGAACATCTTTTTCTCCCTTTAAAATATGTAGTAACAAAGAGATTGTATAAGGAACTTCATTTTTTGTCTCCCAAGATAAAATATCATCAGAACTAACTCCAGAATATTTTATAAAATCTTCAATTGTTATAAAACCTAAACTTTTAATGCCCTCTTTAAAATCTTTATAAATCAAATTATTCTCCTATTTTTAATGGTAATTCTATAGTGAATTTTGCTCCATTTTCACTATTTTCTACATATATTTTTCCAAAACTATATTGTTCAATAATAATTTTGCTCATATATAAACCTAAACCTGTTCCATTTTTGTTGTTTTTTGTTGAAAAATATGGGTCAAATATTTTATCCATAATTTTAATATTTATTCCGCCACCATTATCTTCAAATTCTACAAAAAGTTTCCCATCTTTTTCAAAACTATTTATCAAAATCTCTTTTTTTTCAATATCTTTCTCAATCATAATATCACAAGAGTTTTTAATTAAATTTATAAATACCTGTACTATTTCATTTAAAAAAACCTCTATTTTTGAGTTAGAGCTATTTATAAAATTTATTTTTATAGAGTTTAATTTTAATAAATATGATAAAAAATCTATTGATTTATTTAAAATATTTTCAATATTTGTCTCTTCTTTTCTCTTATTTGGTTTAAAATAATCTCTAAAATCATCTATTGTTTTTGACATATAATCAAGTTGTAAATTTATTCCATTTGTTACATCTTCTAAAATATCATCACTAATTTCACCTTTTAACATTTTTATCATAGGAAGCTTTTGATTTAGTATAGAAATTGCTTGTAAAGGTTGCCTCCATTGATGAGCAATAATACTAATCATCTCTCCCATAGCTGCCGATTTAGATTGTTCTATTAATATTTTTTGTTTATTTTTAAGCTCTATACTAGAAGTTATATCCTCATTTATAGAGTCATACCCTATAATATTTGAGTTTGAGTCAAAAGTTGGAAGAATTGTAGTTTTTAGCCAAAAAATCTCTCCATCTTTTTTAACATTTTTTAAAACACCACTCCACATTTGCCCTGATTTTAAAGTATTTTTCAACTCTTCTATCTTCTCTTTTTGAGAGTTAGGATAGTTTAAAATATCAAAATTCTCTCCTACTAATTCAAAAGCTTCATATCCTGTAAGTTTACAAAAAGCAGTAGAAATAGATGTAATTTTACCTTCAATATCACATCTAATCATTAAAACATATTTATCAACAATATCAATTGATTTATTTAAGGCACTTTCAACTTGCTCAATAGATTTTGAGTAGATATCTAAAAGTTCAGAAAGTATAGTCTTAAAATAAAAATCAACTCTTTTTTCTAAAAAAGATGATTTTATTTTTTCATTATTTGCAAAATCTATTAAAGCATCTTTAAAAGCCAAAAATAGAAGGAAAAACTCATTTATTTTAATATTATGTTTTTTTAAATATTTAATAAAATCAATAATTGCGTAATTACTCTTACTTTTTTCATTATTTCTTACAACTAAAATATAGTACTCAAGTAAGGCAAAAGCATATCTTTTTATTAATAAATTCTCATCTAAAGAGTACTTTTTGATAAGTTCTAAAACACTAGCTGAAGAGATCCACAATCTAATTAATGAGATCTTATTTTTTTCTATCTGTTTTAAAAACTCTTCCATTTTACTCCTCAAAATTTTTTAGTCTATAAAATTTACAATCCTGTCCACTACTTCTTTTTACAACAACTGATGGGATTTGTCCTGATTTAAAACCATAAGCTTTGCAACCATGACCACGCCCTGCTTCCCAAGTTACATAATAGTAGATGCACTTTTGACAAATAACTCTTTTTTCCATAACTTTTAAATCTCTACCCTACTTTGTATAGCTTTTGATAGTGATAATATATCTACATTTTCCAAACTAACTCCAGTTGGAACACCTTGTGCTATTTTTGTAAATTGTAAATCATACTCTTTTAATTTACTCTCTATAAAAAGGATAAAAGCATCATTTGCAATAGATGGTGTTATAGCAAACAGTATACTCTTAACACTATTATTTATTATAAATTTTTGAAGCAGATTAATTTTATCAATTTCCAATTCATCTATTACAAAATATCTTCCATCAAAAGTTTTTGAATCTTCTATAATAAAAATATCTTTTGCACTTTGGACTATACAAAGTTTTTCATTATCTCTACTCTCATCTAAACAAAATTCACAAATTTCATGCTCACTCATAGAACCACATCTTTTGCATTTTGTAATATTTTTAAGAGCATTTTCTATACTATGTGAGAGTTTTATTCCACAATAGTTATCATTCATTACAATATGATAAGCCAATCTTAATGCTGATTTTTTTCCAATTGTTGGAAGAGACTCAAATGCCTCAACTAATTCATAAAATTTTTCTAATCCTCTATTCATTTTAAGATTATATCTAAATAAAAATTAATCAATTAATTTAAATTTATTATCTTTTTAGATAGAATTCAGGCTTTAAAAATTTAATTATTTATTATTATGGAGAATTGATTTTGGTAGAGATAGATTATTATGAGCTATTAGAGATAGAAAAAAGTGCTGACAAAACAGTTATAAAAAAAGCATATAGAAAACTAGCTATGCAATATCATCCTGATAAAAACCCAGGAGATTCTGAAGCTGAAGAGAAATTTAAAGCAATAAACGAAGCTTATCAAGTTTTAAGTGATGATGAAAAAAGATCCATTTATGATAGATATGGGAAAGCTGGGCTTGAAGGTCATGGTCAAAGAGGTAGCGGATTTGGTGGTTTTGATGACTTAGGTTCTATTTTTGAAGAGATGTTTGGATTTGGAAGAAGTCAAAAAAGAGAAAGAAAAACTTATAGTTACAATCTTGACATTGTTGTTGATTTAACTTTAGAATTTAATGAAGCTGTTTTTGGGTGTAAAAAAGAGATAAACTATAAATATAAAACAGCTTGTAAATCTTGTAGTGGAACAGGTGCAAAAGATGGTAAATTAGAAAATTGTAGAACTTGTGGTGGTCAAGGGCAAGTTCATTCAAGACAAGGATTTATGACATTTGCACAAACTTGTCCTACTTGTGCTGGAAGTGGAAAAGCAAAAACTAATGAGTGTAAATCATGTTCTGGTTCTGGATATGAAGAACAAAAAGATAACTTTAAAGTAGATATTCCTGAAGGTATAAATGATGGAATGAGAATGAGAGTTTCAAATAGAGGAAATATAGCACCAAATGGTCAAAGAGGAGATTTATATCTACAAATAAAAGTAAAAGAGGATTCTCATTTTGTAAGACATGATGATGATATATATTTTGAAGCCCCTATTTTCTTCACTCAAGTAGCATTGGGAGCTAAAATTAAAGTTCCTTCTTTAAGAGGAGAATTAGAGCTTGAAATTCCAAAAGGAACAAAAGACAAACAACAGTTTACTTTTAGAAACGAAGGTGTGAAATCAGCTCAAGGTTATGGAAAAGGTGATTTAATTATTCAAGTAAAAATTGAATATCCAAAAACTCTAACAGAAGAACAAAAAGAGTTACTTTTAAAACTTCAAGAGAGCTTTGGCGTAGAAAGTACTCCTCATGAAACAAAATTTGAAGGAATGTTTGATAAGGTTAAAAAATGGTTTTCATAAATTAAATAATAAGGGAAAAAATGAAATTTGAGTATATAGGATTTAGACCAATTATAAGCCAAAAAGGTATCTCTTTTAAACAAGGGAAAGATGATAAATATATTTATTTACCCTATGCTTATGAGCTTTTAGATACAGTTAATAGTGATTATGATGTAAATAAAAGCCACTCATACTCTATTAAAATTGATAAATCAAATATTGATAAACTTTATAAAGAACTATTAGCTTTAAATCCAAATTTAAAAGAGGATATAAATTCTAAATTAGAAGAGTATAAAAAACAAATAGAAATAAAGCATAATGAGATAGAAAATAGAAAAAACTTGTCTGAAATAGAAAAAAACATATATCTAAATAATCTTAAATATATGAAAGATTATAGAATAAATAGAGCAAAGAATAAAATTTTTTATTATAGTGCTATTTACAATATTGCAAATTTAATTAGAAATAAAAAAATAAAAAAATTAGATATTCCATTTAATGAAAAATTTTGGCATACATTAAAAACATTACAAGGTGTTTTATCTGCTGAGAAAGTGAATTCTAATCTTACTACATATGAAAAAGATGGTAATATTCACCTTCTATTTACTACAAGTCTATAATCAAAATTTTGGTTATAGATTTAAAACTTAAATATAAAAATTGTTGCAAGAGTTGCAAAAAATATTGAAAAAATAATGGAAAATTTTGTTGAGTGTTTCTCTACAAAAGTCGATTTCAATGCTAATTTTTCGCTAATATATATGGCAGGAGATAGTGAAAAAGCCATAAGTGCTAAAACGAAAATAAAAAAAATTACAACTTGAGTTATATTTGTAAGTTCCATTTTTTCCTCTAATCTTTAAAATTATATTTAAATTTTAGCAAAACAAAAATATTTAAGACTTAACTTAAATCAACTAAAAACAATCCTCTTTTTTTGATAAAAACTTCAACTCATCACAAGAAAAACCAGCCTCTTTTCTAGCAATAAAATTTAAATCCATCTTCCTTTTTGTACTTCCAGGAAAAACTCTTTCAATTACTTCAAAATAGGTTTTTACTGGGTCTAATTGTAATCTTTCACACTCATATTTAAACCAAAAATCACCTTTTTTAACATGATCAACCTCTTCTTCTAATATTATTTCTAAGGCTTTGACAAATTTTATATTAAACTTATCTCTATTTGAATTTAGTTTCTCCATTATTTTTGGATTTTGATCTAAACCATTTGCTTCTAAATATCTAGGAACACAGGCCATTCTACTTAAAAAATCTGGTGTTTGTTGCATAACTTCAAAAAGATTTTTATGAACATCAAACTCTCCATAAAATCCATCTAACTCTTTTAATAACTCTTCTAACATTAAAAAATGCCTAATCTCATCACTTGCAACTTCAAGCCAATCTTTATAATATTTTATTGGCATATTTTGATATCTCAAAGCAGCATCTAAAGCTAAATCAATAGCACTATATTCTATATGTAAAATTGTATGAACTAGATATTTTTTACCTTCTATTGATTTAAAGTTTTTAATTGGCGGTAAAGCAGTTGGCTTTACAATATTTAAAAAACTTTCGTAAGAGGGACTAGTTAATATTAAAGGTTTATAACTATTATCAAAACTAATACTGTTTTCTAAAAAGTTTTTATAAAAGTTATCAAACATTTTAAACTTATTTTTTGGTAAATTCTCTAGTAAAATAGCTTCTAAGGTAGAAAAATAATCCATAAATTAACCTTTTTTTGATATAATGAATTAAATTTTAGCAAAGTAAGGTTTAAAATGGATATAAAAGTTCATCCTATGGGGGATTATGCCACAAATTGTTATATTGTGACTATCGATGAAAAAGATTTTATAATAGACCCAGGTGTTGGTGCAACTTCTTGGATTAAACAAAACAGTACAAATCCTGTTGCAATACTAAATACTCATGGTCATTTTGACCATATTTGGTCAAATCAAGAACTAAAAGAGTTTTTTAATATTAAACTTTATACTCCAAAAGATGACGAATTTATGTTAACATTAAACCCTTATAATTTAGGAATGCCTCCATCATATGCTGATATTTTAGTAAATCCAGATGAAGAACTAGATATTTTTGGAGTTAAAATAAAATTTCACCATTTTCCAGGGCATACTCCAGGTTGTAGTATGATTGAGATAAATGGAACTCTTTTTAGTGGAGATTTTATTTTTAAAGGTACAATAGGAAGATTTGATTTTCCTATGTCAAATCCAAAAGATATGAAAAATAGTCTTCAAAAAATATTAACATGGAAAAATAATTATCATATATATCCAGGACATGGTTCCAAAACTACTTTAAACAACGAAATAGATACACTAAAACTATGGGAAAGACAGATAAAGGCATAAAAATATGAGTTACTCTTGTGAATTAATAATGAATGAAAATGATAAATTAAAAGTTTCAGACTTAGATAAAAGTGCCTTAAATATTTTTGAATATTTAAAAATACATCATGATGTTCAAGCTATTAAAATTAATATTTTAAAACAAGATGGTGATGAAGAAAATATATTCTCCTTATTTGATTTAGATAAAAATTATTTAGAGTTTTCTTTAGACTTCCCCCAAAATATTGATACAAAAGTTATATTTATTTTTCTGGTAGCGAATGAAAATGAGAAAAATAAACTTATAGAGCAATCAGATAAAATAAAAATTTCTTTAAATATATTTTCTCAATCTTTATACAATAAATATATAGAAAAAGCTATAAAAGATTTATCTCTAATAGACTCTGTTACAGGAACATATAATAGAACTTATTTGAATAACTATGTTTCAAATTTATTAAGTCTTTCAAATAGAGAGCAAAAGAAAGTAGCTTTTATAAAAATTGGAATTGACCAATTTAAGGCTGTAATTGATGAATTTGATTATGAAATTGGAGATAAAGTATTAAAGGCATTGGCAAATTCTCTTAAAAATAGTATTAGAGAATCTGATATTGTAATAAAAATATCAAATGATGAATTTTTAGTTATTTTACTAAATATTCTTTCAAATACAAATGCTATTATGATAGCTGAAAAATTAATAAATAACTTTAGTAAAGAGAGTGTTGTTGTAGAAGAAGATACTAAACAAATATTAATGAAAACAATCTGTGGAGGAATATCAATTTTTCCAGATAATGCAACAACAATAGATGAAATAATAAAAAAATCTGATATTGCACTTTATGAGGCAAGAAACAGAGGTCGGGGAAAAGTTTTTTTATTTAATGATAAAGAGACAAATAAAATAGATCTATTTTAGGAAACATATGAAATATAAAATGATGGAATTAATAAAATCTTCTACTACAAATGAGTTTATATATCACTCTTTGGAAAGTATATTTTCTCTTCAGGAACAACTATCTTATTCTACAAATTTAAAACAATTAGCAGAAGATATTTTTAACTGGTTAAGCTATGAATTTAAGATTACAAATATGGAATTTTGCTTATTTGATATAAATAAAAATAGTAAAGATAAGATTTTTTCAAAGGGGGAAGAGTTCTATTTAGATGATGAACTTTCTCATTTTTTTATAATTAACACTCATATAAGTTTAAATGCAACAGTCTCTTTTTGTGCAAATTCTAAACTCCATCACAAAATGATAGAAGATCATTATGAGACTATCCAAGTTGCTTTTTTTCAAATTTCGCCTATTATTCAAAGCTTAATTTTAAAGAAAAACTTTATAGAATCATCTTCTTTAGATTCAGTTACAAATGTTTATAATAGAACTTATCTAATTCAAAATCTTACAAATCATCTTAGATTATCAAATAAAAATCAAGAAGAGATTTTCTTTTTAATGATAGGAATTGATCGATTTAAAGCTGTAATTGATGAGTTTGACTATGATACTGCTGATAAAGTTTTAGTTGAACTTGCAAGAGTTATACATTCAAATATAGATAGTTTTGATTTAGTAGGAAGACTTGGAACTGATGAGTTCTTAGTATCTATTTTAAGTAACTCAAATGAAAATGATATAGAAAATTTAGCTCTAAAGATAATTGATGATTTTGCAGATACTAATATTATTGTAAATGAACAGACTAAACAAGTTTTGAAAAAAACAATTTGTATAGGAATGGATAAATTTGTTTTAAATTCAGAAAAAACAATAAATGACTCAATAAAACACTCTGATATTGCACTTTATGAAGCAAAAAATAAAGGAAGATCACAATTTCTAAAATATAATGATTTAACAGCAGCTGATGGAATTGAAATCTTCGATGAATCAATAGAGCTTTTCTAAGCTCTAATTTTTTAATTTATAAAATTTCATGTAAAGTATTTGCCTTTTTCATCCAATTTTCTAGATCTTCATACTTTTCATCTTCAATCATTTTTTTAGCAATACTCATCTGCTCTTCAAAAGATTTTATACTAAGAAGCATATTCTCTCTATTTTGTTTAAAAATATCCCCCCACATTCGTGGACTTGATTTTGCAATTCTACTCATATCTTTAAATCCACCTGCAGCAAGAGCTATAATCTCTTTTGGGTTTTGATGACTCATAACTGTATTAGCTAATGAAAATGAGATCAAATGAGGTAAATGAGAGATATAACAAGCATTTATATCATGCTCTTTACTATCCATAACAACAATTCTCATTCCAATTTCTTGAAAGATTTTAAATGCTTTATTTACATGAATATTTGCATTATCTTCTAAATCACATAAAACTACCGTTTTCCCTTCATAAAGGTTGTCTATTGCAGCTTTTGGTCCAGATTTCTCTGTTCCCGTCATAGGATGAGCAGCTATAAAATTCTTTCTTATTTTTGCTGGAATATTTTTAACAATATACTCTTTTGTTGAGCCCATATCAATAATAGTTGTTTTTTCATCTATATCCAAAAAGTTTGGAAACATAGAAATAATTGCATCAACAGGTATAGATAAAATAATTACATCACTTACTTTCTTTAAAGTTTCTAAATCAACTACTTCATCAACTAAATTTAACTCCAAAATATCTTTTTTATTTTTTTCGCTATTTGTAAATCCATATACTTTTTGGGCAATTCCATATCTTTTTACAGCTTTTGCTAAAGAGCCTCCCATAAGTCCTAAACCTATAATTCCTATATTCAAAATAAAACCTTTTATAAATAAATTGGGCAAAATTATATCTTACTTTAGATTTATATAAACTATTTTTAGATATATTATTGCTTTATTATCCAAATTAAGGACACCTGTGAAAAACAAAGTAATACTTTTATCATTGAGTTGTGCAACATTACTTAGTGCAACAACAATCAAATCTATTGAATATAAAGATGTAAATAAATTATCTCCTCAGGTTTTAGCTGAAACAATAGATATGAAAGTTGGAGACAAACTAGATGAAAATAAACTAAATGAAGCTGTTGTAAAATTTTATAAATATGGTTATTTTGAAGATGTTGAAGTTTCAAATAATGGTGGAAATTTATTATTTAAATTTAAAGAAAACCCTTCAGTTGCTAGTGTTGATATTAAAGGGTATAAGACTAGAAGTGAAGATATTGATAATATAAAAAATATTATTAAATTTAAAAAAGGGTCTATGTATACTGAAAAAAGAGTAAAAGAGGCTGAAAATAAGCTTTTAAGTATGCTAGAGAGTGAAGGTTTTATAAACTCAGTTGTTGAAACAGAAGTAGAAACTTTAGGTGAGAATGCAAAAAAAGTTACTTTTTATGTAAATAAAGGTGATGAGATTATAATTAATAATGCTCAATATCATGGAGCAAAAAATTTAGGTCAAAGTGATTTTGATGATGTAACTGCAAATAAAGAAAAAGAGTTTGCTTCTTGGTGGTTTGGACAAAATACAGGTGAATTAAAACTAGATCAATTAAAATATGATGCAAGAAGAATAAATGACCTATATTTTGAGAAAGGTTATTTAGATGCAGATGTTAAAGAGCCATTTTTAGATATTGATTTTGCATCAAACCAAGCAAAATTAGATTTTTTTGTAAAAGAGGGAGAAAAATATACAACTACTGATATTAAAATATTTTTAGACTCTTCAATTGTTAATCCTAATGATATTTATCCAGAATTAAAGCTAAAAGTTGATAAAACTTTCAATATTAAAAAATTAAGACAAGATCAAGAGTATATTAAAACTCAAGTAGCAAATCAAGGTTATGCCTTTGCTGATGTTAAATTTGATTTGAAAAAAAATGAAGCTGAACATACTGTTGATGTTGTATTTAGTGTAGTTCCAGGAAAAAAAGTATATATAAATGATGTAAAAATTTCTGGAAATACTAGAACTTTAGATAGAGTTATTAGAAGAGATGTCTATTTAGCACCTGGTGATTTATATAATATGACAGATTTTAAGGACTCTACAAATAAACTAAAAAGATCAAGATTCTTTGAAGATGTACAAATTGAAGAGAAAAGAATTAGTGATGATAAAATGGATATTGTTGTAAAAGTAACTGAAGCACCAACAGGAAGTTTAATGCTAGGTGGAGGATATGGTTCTTACGATAAATTTATGGTAAATGGGTCTATTAGTGATGCAAATATTTTTGGTTCAGGGCTCGCGCTTGGACTAAGTGCTGACTTATCTAAAAGATCAAGTAGATTTGAGCTTAGCCTTAAAAATCCAGCTATAAGAGATAGCGATTATAATGGAGAAGTTGAAGTTCACTCGACAAAAAATGAGATTAGAAGAAGTAGATATGACTCTGATGTAAGAACAAAAGGGTTTTCTATTGGAGCAGGGAAAGAGGTAATTAGAGATACTTATGTTGGAGCTAAATATGGACTTGATTTTATTAAAGAAAATTATGATTATCCAATAGATAGTATAGTTTCTCAGCAAAAGAGATTTACAGACCAAGATTATATAAACAGTTCAATTACTCCTTATGTTAATTTTGATAATACAGATGATTTTTATTTTCCAAGAGAGGGATGGAGATCAAATATTTCAGCTGAATATGCTGGAGTTGGTGGAGATTCAAAATATATAAAACCAAGTGCTAATTTTAGATATTTCTATTCTTTAGAGGATTTAACTGATTTAGATTGGATTTTAAGATTTAAAACACAAGCTAGAATTTTAATAGATAATGGTCAAATAAATCAAGGAGATTCACTGTATCTTGGGGGTCCTAGAACACTAAGAGGGTATAAGTCTTATGCATTCCCTACTAATGAAACTGGAGAAAAAACAGATCCATATAAAAAAATGTGGTCAAACCAATTTGAAATTAGTTTTCCTCTAGTTCCTAGTGCAAAAATGAGATGGGGAGTATTTTATGATTATGGTATGATAGGACAAGATTCTTTTAATGAAACAAAAAGATCAGGAACAGGAGCACTTTTAGAGTGGGTTTCACCTATGGGTCCTCTACAACTTATCTTTGCTAAACCAATTGGTAAAAAACCAGGAGATGATACATCTTCATTTGAGTTCTCATTCGGAGCAAGCTTCTAATGACAAAAAAAGTAGAAGTTAATTTAAATAAAAGATTAAGTAAAGAAGAAGCTCTTGATTTAATCAAAAATACTTCTTTATTAGAGTTAAGTCGTCTTGCAAGTGCAAAAAAACTAGAACTTCATAGTGAAAAACTAACAACTTTTATAGTAGATAGAAATATAAACTATACAAATGTTTGTTGGGTTGATTGTAAATTTTGTGCATTTTATAGACACAAAAAAGATGATGATAGCTATGTTTTAAAATTTGATGAAATTGATAAAAAAATTGATGAACTTCTTGCTATTGGTGGAACACAAATTCTTTTTCAAGGTGGAGTTCATCCAAATTTAAAAATAGATTATTATGAAGAGTTAGTAAATCACATTCATACAAAATATCCACAAATTACAATTCATGGTTTTTCAGCAATTGAAATTGATTTTATAGCAAAAGTATCAAAAATATCTATTTTAGAAGTTTTAAAAAGGCTTCAAGCAAAAGGTTTAAGTTCAGTTCCAGGTGCTGGAGCTGAAATTTTAAGTGATAGAGTAAGAGATATAATTGCTCCTAAAAAACTTGATACTGCAAAATGGCTAGAAGTTCATAAAACTGCACATAGTATTGGTATGAAAACAACAGCAACTATGATGTTTGGAACTGTTGAAACAGATGAAGAGATTATTGAACATTGGGATTTAATACGAAAATTGCAAGATGAGACAGGTGGTTTTAGAGCATTTATTATGTGGAGTTTTCAAGGAGAAAATACTGAACTTTTAGAGGAAATTCCCGATATTAAACCTCAATCTTCAAATAGGTATTTAAGACTTCTTGCAGTTTCAAGACTATATTTAGATAATTTTAAGAATCTTCAAAGCTCTTGGGTTACTCAAGGTTCATATATTGGTCAAATGGCTCTAAAATTTGGTGCAAATGATTTGGGAAGTACAATGATGGAAGAGAATGTTGTAAAAGCAGCAGGAGCAGTAAATAGAATGAATCAAGATGAAATGATAAGATTAATCAAAGATATAGATGAGTTTCCAGCAAAAAGAGACACAGCTTACAATATAATAGAGAGATTTTAATAAAAGATGAAAATAAGATATATTTTATATATTTTTTTAATATTACAAGGAAGTTTGATGAGTGCAATGATAAAGCATATAAATATAAATAATATTGATATCCCAGTAATTTTTGAAGAACAAAAATCACTACCAATTTTAAATTTACAACTAATTTTCAAAAATGCTGGTTACATAAAAGATAAAAATAATTTAGGTTTGGCAAATCTATCTTCAAAAATTTTAAATGAAGGTACAAAAGAGTTAGGAGCTACAAAGTTTGCAGAAAAACTAGATGATAATGCCATAACTATTAATAGTGCTATTGGTTTAGAAACTCTTACTATAGAACTTTCAAGTTTAAAAGAGAAATCAAATTTAGCGCTTGAATTATTAAATACTCTTTTAAAATCTCCAAATTTTTCAAATGAAGCTTTAAGCAAGGTAAAAACTTTAGTTACAGGAAGTATTAAAAGAAAAGAGAATGATTTTGATGATGTAGCTAGTAAAGGTTTAAATGCCCTACTTTATAGTGGAACTCCTTTAGCAAATCCTGCTAGTGGAACAATTGAATCTATTTCTAAAATTAATTTAAAAAATATAGAAGAGTTTTTATCTAACTCTTTAGTTTTAAATAACTTAGTTATTGTAGCAGGAGGAGATATAGCTTTTGAAGAGCTTGAAAAAGCTATATCTCCTATTCTAAAAGGTTTAAAGATTGGAGAAAAAGAGCAAAATTCTAAGATAGAGTTTATCTCACAAAAACAAGAGAAAGAGCTTTTAAAACCAACAGAACAAGCTTATATATATTTTGGTTCAAACTTTAATGCAAATAGTCAAGATGAAGATAATTATAAAGCAAAAGTTGCTTCATTTATTTTAGGTGGTTCTGGATTTGGTTCAAGACTTATGGAAGAAATAAGAGTTAAAAGAGGTTTAGCATATAGTGCTTACTCAAATATAAATATAAATAGGTCTTATTCTAGCTTTAGTGGTTATTTACAAACAAAAAATGAAAGCTATAAAGAGGCAAAAGATATTGTAATATCTTTGGTTGAAGAGTTTGTAAAAAATGGAGTAACAAAAGAGGAATTAAATGCTGCTAAAAACTTTTTAAGTGGAAGTGAACCACTTAGAACAGAAACTTTGGCTCAAAGATTAAATAGAGCTTTTATGCTAGATTTTAGAGGTTTAAGTCAAGATTACCCAAAAATTGAACTTGAAAAAATCCAAAATTTAACTTTAGAAGATTTAAACAACTACATAAAAACTCATACAGAGTTAAATAATTTAACATTTTTTATTGTAAGGAAATAATTTATGCTAAGATTTGCACCAAGTCCAACAGGAGATATGCATATAGGTAACCTAAGAGTTGCAATTTTTAACTATTTAGTATCAAAGCAGTTAAATGAAGGTCTTATTATTAGAATTGAAGATACAGATAAGGCTAGAAATATTGAAGGAAAAGATAAAGAGATTTTAGAGATTTTAAATCTTTTTTCAATTGAGTATAAAAATGTTTTTTATCAAAGTGAAAATTTAAAATATCATCAAAAAATGGCTTTACAATTAATGACTCAAAAAAAGGCATTTGCTTGTTTTTGTAGTGATGAAAAACTTGAAGAGTTAAAAGAAGAGAGTATAAAAAAAGGTATTCCTTTTAGATATGATGGATTTTGTGAAACTTTAAATGATGAAACAGTTTTAAATACAAATGCTCCTTTTACAGTAAGGCTTAAAAAACCTGAACACAATATAAAATTTAGAGATTTACTAAAAGGTGATTTTGATTATGCACCTTTTGATGTTGATAGTTTTATTATTTTAAGACAAGATAAAACTCCAACATATAACTATGCTTGTAGTGTTGATGATATGTTAATGGATATTTCAATGGTTATCAGGGGAGAAGACCATATCTCAAATACACCAAAGCAAATACATATTAGAGAAAGTTTAGGATATACAAAAGAGATAAAATATGTTCATCTACCAATCATTTTGAATGCAATTACAGGTAAAAAAATGAGTAAAAGAGATGATGCTAGTAGCGTTAAATGGTTAATTGAACAAGGTTTCTTACCAAGTGCAATAGCAAACTATTTAGTTTTAATTGGAAATAAGACACCAACAGAAATTTTCACTCTTGAAGAAGCCATAGAGTGGTTTAAAATAGAGAATATTTCAAAAAGTGGAGCTAAATTTGATATTGATAAATTAAGATTTATAAATAGAAAACATATAGAACTACTTGAAGATATGAGATTATCAAAGATTTTAGGTTTTGCAGATGAAAGTATAGGAAAATTAGCAAAACTATATTTAGAAGAAGCTAGTACAATAAAAGATATAAAAGCTAAGTTAGATGATATTTTTAGTTTAAAAACTACTTTAGAAGGTTTTGAAGAAGAGAGTAAAAAAATCAAAGATACTCTACAAAATGCACCATATTTTGAAAATTATGAAGATTTAAAAAATTATGTAGTTGAAAATACAAACTTAAAAGGTAAAAATCTATTTAAACCACTTAGATATATATTAACTGGTGTTGAAAATGGACCAAATTTAGCTGATATTTATCCATTTATTAAAAATTATATAGGAGAGATTGTAAGATGATAGATGCATTATTTAGCTCAATTTTAACTGTTTTTTTTAGTATTATTTTCCTTTATAAATGGGTTGTGATAATCTCTGCAATTTTAAGCTGGGTAAGACCTGACCCATATAATCCAATAGTTCAAATGCTTTATAGATTAACAGAGCCTGTTTATGCAAGAATAAGAAGAGTAATTCCAACAACTTTTGGTGGAATGGATTTAGCTCCACTTATTTTGATTTTTGCTCTTATATTCCTAGAGACATTTTTACAAAAAATTTTAATGTAAGTTGTTATGATAAAAAGTATTTTAAAACTTACTTTAATTTTTTCTCTATCTTTTAATCTTTTTGCTCTTGAAAACCCACAAGCTGATTTTATGCAAAAAGATTTTAAAGTTACCCTTGATTGGTTAGAAAATAGACCTAAATCAAGTGCAAAAGACTTTTTTATCTTACAATTTTTAGAAGACGAAAATTTAACTTATGAGATAGCAAAAAAAGCTTATGATATGAGAAAAGGAAATAATGCTACTTTAGATAGAGCCTTTAAACAAAAATTTAGTGAAAAGATAAGTCCAGAAGATAGATTTTGTTATAATGCCTCTATTTTAGAGCTAAAATCTTCAAGCTCTAAATGTATTGCTTTAGGTTTAGCCTCTTTAAAAAAAGCTTCTGATTTATCAAAAAATGATTTGAATTTTTTTATATCAAAATTAGACTCCTATCCAACACTAAAAAAAGATTTACAAACAATTGCCTCAACAAAAGTTTATGAAGAGTTAAGAGATAGTGGAGCTACAAGATTTTTAAAAATATTTTTTGAAGTAAGTGATAGTTATAGAAATAAATATTTAAATAAAAATATAGATATAAATTTTTTAAATGAACTATCCAAAAATAAAGACTTTGAAAAATTTTTACGATATGTAATATATAGTAAAGATTTAAAAAGTATTCAAAGATCTTTAGATAATTTAAATACAAATATAACTCTATCTTCTACAATATCATTTATGCTAGGTATAAATGCAATAAATAATAAAGATTTACTAAAAGCAAAAGACTTTTTCAATAAATCTTATAATAATTCATATTTAAAATCCGATAAAGACAAATCTTTATATTGGTTATATTTAACTTCAAATGATAACTCTTTTTTAGATGAATTAGCAAAAAGTAGTGATATAAATATTTATTCATTATATGCTAAAGAGCTATTAAATGTAAAAATTGACAATGTTTTTTATAGTATAGAATTAAAAAATCAAGCAACTTCTTATGATGTTTATAACCCTTTTTTGTGGGATGAAGTTACAGAAGATACAAAGAAAAATTTAGATGAAATTAAACTTCAAAAATATTATAATATTTTTTCTTCTAAAGATACAGAACCACATATGGCATTTATTTTAGAAAGATTTGAAAAATATAAAACTCAATATTATATAACTCCTTATAGAGAGATTTTAAAAAATTATGATATAGATAAACAAGTCTTAATCTATTCAATAGCAAGACAAGAAAGTAGATTTATTCCATCAGCAATCTCATTTTCAAGTGCTCAAGGGATGATGCAAATAATGCCTTTTTTATCAAAAGATATAGCTAAAGAACTAGGTCAAAATTATAATATTTATGAACAGTTTAATCCTAGAAAAAATATAGAGTTTGCAAGTTATCATTTAGATAAATTAAATAGACAATTTGATAATAATCCTCTTTTTGTAGCTTATGCTTATAATGGTGGAGCTGGTTATACAAGAACTCAATTAAAAAAAGGCTTATTTAAAGAAAAAAATAGATTTGAGCCATTTTTAAGTATGGAGATGATTTCATATAATGAAACAAAAGATTATGGAAAAAAAGTTTTAACAAACTACTATATTTATAATAACTATTTAAATAGTGAGAATAAAATCTCACTATCTACTATTTTACAAAGCTTAGTGTCGCCTTATTAGACTCTTGGTTTTGTAAAACCAAAGAGAAGTTTTTAATATTATTTAAATTTTCAAATTCTACTAAATAGTAAGTTCCCCAGTGATTTTTAAGCATATAATCTTTATATTTTTCATCATCTTTTTCAATTTTTTCAAAAAGTATAGGCTCTTTTTGATTTAAATATATAGTATATCCATTTTTCTCCATATCTTGTGATTGCTCTTTAGCAAAATATGTAAAAACTAAAAACTGCTCTTTTTTTGCTAAATCTAACTTTTTATCAACCATATTTAAATATGTTGCCATAAAAATAACATCAACTTCTTTATCTTTTACAATATCAGCTTTTTTAGTATATTTAACTGCCTTAGTCTCTTCTAAGCCCTTATCAAAAAATCTAAAAGCACTATTTTTTGGTGTGCAAGCTACAAATATAAGTGGAATTGCTAATAAAAATAGAAATTTATACATAAATTCTCCTTTGAAATTGCCGAATATTGTACATTACAAAGCCTTTAAAAAATATTTTTATATAAATAGAGTTTAACAATTCTTTAGATAAAATCCAGCCTATGAATAAAAAAAGATTAGTAGTGGCCTTTTCAGGTCCATCAAATAGTGGAAAAACAACAGCTATTGTTAAAGTTGCAAGTATTTTACAAGATAGTGATTTTAAGGTGTGTATTATAAAACACGATCCAAAAGATAAAGCAATATTTGATAGAGAAGGAAAAGACTCATTTAAATTCTCTCAAACAGGAGCTGATGTTGCTGTTGTAAGCCCAAATAAAACAACAATATTTAAAAAAGATACTTCAAGTGTAAATGAGCTTATCTCTATTTTTAATGATTTTGACTATTTGTTAGTTGAAGGGTTAAAAACTTTGGAACTTCCTAGAATTTCTATTTTTAGAGATAAACTTGATGAGAGCTATTTTACTGTTTCTAATGCTTTAGCAGTTGATGATAGTATTAATAAAAAACAGATTCCTAAAAGTTTAGATATTTTAGATTTAAACAATCCAGAAGAGATTATAGAGTGGATAGATAAAAATGCAAAAAGGGTATAAATGCAAGAGATAATAAAAGCAATAGAAGAATCAGCAATAAAAATAAAACATTTAATACAAACAGGTGATACAGAGAAAAGCCAAAGTGAAAATAGCACTGGTGATACTCAATTAAAACTTGATATTCAAAGTGATGAGATTATTGAAGCTATTTTTTCAAAAATTCCAACTATTAAAGCAATAGTTAGTGAAGAGCAAGATAATATTAAAAATATAAATAAAGATGGAGAGTTTTTGATAGCTTATGACCCGCTTGATGGTTCATCTTTAGTTGATGTAAACTTAAGTGTAGGTTCTATTTTCGGAATATATAAAAATGAATTTAATGCTCAAAATATAGTAGCTTCAGTCTATATCGTTTTTGGTCCAAGAGTTGAAATGGTTGTAACTACAGATGATGTAAAAATGTATAGATTATTAGATAGTGAATTTAAATTTATTCAAAATATTAAACTAAATGAAAAAGGGAAATTAAATGCCCCTGGTTCTACTCAAAACTGCTGGGCACCATTTCATAAACAATTAATTGATGATATTTTTAATGATGGATATAGATTAAGATATAGTGGTGGTATGGTCCCTGATTTACACCAAATTTTATTAAAAGGTGGTGGACTTTTCTCATATCCAGGAACAAGTGATAAACCAAAAGGAAAATTAAGACAATTATTTGAAGTTTTCCCTTTTGCATTAACTTTTGAAAAAGCTGGTGGAATGGCTATTGATGGATATCAAAGAGTTTTAGATATAACTACTACTCATATTCATGATACAACTCCTTGCTTTTTTGGTTCAAATAGTGAAATAAATAGAGTTTTAGAAGTTTATAGTAAAAATGTCTAAAGAAACTAAAATTTTAGATAAGTGGGAAGAAAAACTTGAAGAGGTCTTAAAAGAGCTTAAATCTTGCCAAAATTCAAAAAATTTAAACTCTTGTAAACCTTGTAGTGAATTTTTTGAATGCAGTTTAAGAAAAAAGTATGTAGTTGCTGTCTATGAGTCAATGAATAAAGGCTCTGGCGGTGGATTTGAATTTTAAAAAGAAGGGAAAAGATGCAAAACTCTTGTAAAAATGTTTATATAACAACTCCAATTTATTATGTAAATGATGTGGCACATATAGGTCATGCTTATACAACAATTATTGCTGATATGCTAGCAAGATATTCAAGACTTATTGGACATAACACTTATTTATTAACAGGAACAGATGAACATGGGCAAAAAATAGCTCAAAGTGCAGAAGCTAGAAATAAAACTCCAAAAGAGTATGCAGATGAAATATCTGGTAAATTTAGAAGTTTATGGGATGAATTTGATATAACTTATGACAAATTTATTAGAACGACAGATGAAGAGCATAAAATTGGTGTTCAAAAAGCTTTTTTAAAAATGTATGAAAATGGTGATATTTATAAAGGTGAATATGAAGGTTTTTATTGTGTACCTTGTGAAACTTTTTATCCTGAATCTCAACTAATAGATGAACAATTCTGTCCTGAGTGTGGAAGAGCAACAATAGTCGTAAAAGAAGAAAGCTACTTTTTTAAACTTAGTTCTTATGAAGATAAACTTTTAAAATGGTATGAAGAAAATCCTGATTGTATTTTACCAAGAGCTAAAAAAAATGAGATTGTAAATTTTGTAAGAAATGGTTTAAAAGATTTATCAATTTCAAGAACATCTTTTGATTGGGGAGTAAAACTTCCAAAAGAGATGAATGAACCAAAACATGTTATGTATGTTTGGCTAGATGCCCTTTTAAACTATACAACTGCTTTAGGTTATGGAACTGATGAAAAAAATATGAATTTTTGGCCAGCAAATATTCATTTAGTAGGAAAAGATATTTTAAGATTTCATGCAATATATTGGCCTGCATTTTTAATGAGTTTAAATCTACCTTTACCAAAACATATAGCAGCTCATGGTTGGTGGACTAGAGATGGTGAAAAAATGAGTAAATCAAAAGGGAATGTTGTAAATCCAAAAGAGGTAGCTGATGCTTATGGACTTGATGCCTTTAGATATTTTCTTTTAAGAGAAGTTCCATTTGGGCAAGATGGAGATTTTTCACAAAAAGCTTTAATTGATAGAATAAACTCTGATTTAGGAAATGATTTAGGAAATTTATTAAATAGAATTATAGGAATGAGTGGAAAATATTTTGACTACAATGTATCTTCAAAAGATGTAGAAAAATTCCACAAAAAAGAGATAGAAGAGGTAAATTCTATAGTTGATTCTCTTGAAAATTATATTTATAATATGCAAATAAATAGATATCTTGAAGAGATTTGGAAAATATTAACAATAGCAAATAAAGCAATAAATGATTATGAGCCTTGGAATTTAATTAAAGATGGGAAAAATGATCAAGCTATGGCTCTTGTAGCTTTAATAACAAATATTATGGCAAAAGTAGCATTACTTTTAGACTCTGTTATGCCTCATAAAATAAAAGATATTGCTAATTGCTTAGGAGTTGAGATTTCTACAGAAAACTATAATAAGCTAATTTTAAATAAAGAATTTTTAAATGATGTAAAAATTACAAAAGTAGATGCCCTATTCCCTAGAGTTGAAGATATTTTATTAGCTCAACCACAAACTAGTGATGTTACAAAAACTGAAGATGGTGATAGTAAAGTAGAATTAGAGAAACTCGATATTGAAGATAATCTTATAACTATTGATAAATTCTTTGAAACTACAATAAAAGTTGGAACAATTATTGAAGCTCAAGAGGTTCCAAAATCAGGAAAACTTCTTTTATTAAAAGTTGATTTAGGAGAAAATAGACCTAGACAAATTTTAGCAGGAATAAAAGAGTTCTATTCAGCAGTTGATTTAATAGGAACTCAAGCTTGTGTTGTTGCAAATTTAAAACCTGCTAAATTAATGGGATATGTTAGTGAAGGTATGCTTCTTGCAGCAAAAGATGAAAATGGTTTAAGTCTAATAAGACCTGAAAAACCAAAAAAAATCGGAACAAAAATAAGCTAGTGAAAATCTCTTCAATAGTTGATATAGTAGATGGAGAACTTTTAAACTCTCCATCAATCTCTTTTATAAATGGTATAAAAACTGACCCAAAAAAAGTAAAAATCTCAGATTTATTTATTGCTAAAAATAAAGAAGATTTAGAAATAGCAGTACAAAATGGGGCTTATGCAATAATTTTTGAAGATAATATTGATGTTTTTGATAATGAAATTGCCTTTATTAAAGTAAAAAATTTATATTTAGCTATTATTAAATTAATTAGATTTAAATTATCAAGTCTTAGACTAGAGGCTTATTTTTGTAAAGATGAAAGTTTTGATATGATAAAACTATACCAAAATTATCACACTAAACCTATATTTTTAATTCCTAAAAATATAGAAAAGATTTTTAAATTTATTGATGATATAAAAGATGAAGATATAATAATCTCAAAAAATTATGAGCTTCTAAATAGCATCTATCCAAATAATAAAATTTTTGAAAAAGATATAGAGAGTAGTAAACTAACAAATTTAACAAAACACTCACTTTTTGAACTAAGTTTCTCTTATGAAAACAGCTATTTTTCAAGACTTAAATTATCAAGTTTATATTTAAATAGTTTTTTAAATATATTTAATTTTTTTGATAGACAAATAGATATTTCAAAACTAAAACTTTATTCAAATTTTAAAGCAATATTTATAGATAAAAATTTTGAACCAATAGAGTTTGGAAAAAGTGATAGTTTCATAATATGTCAAAATAATCTAAATCTAATTGAAGAAGAGATAAATTATCTTAAGAAAGAGTTTAAATATGCAAAAACTATTTTTATAACAAAAGATTATATTAATAATTTAAAAAGAGCTGAACAAATAGTTATTGAAAATATTAATGAATTAAGAAATATATTAAAAAAATCATCTTTTAATTGTGCTTATATTATAGGCTTTAATCATAAAGAGATTTTTGAATATCTCCAAAAATCTCAAAATACCAATACTCTTTTTTAGTATATCTTTCCAAAAGAGCTTATAACTTTTCCTAAAACATTTAACTCATCTTTATTTAAAATTTGTACAGGATAATCCTTATTATCTGAAATAATATCTAACTTCCCATCAACTCTTTTTTGAACTCTTTTTACAAAGAGTCCATAATTTGTTGTAAAAGCATAAACTCCATCTTTACTTATATCACTCTTTGTCTTATCTATAAAAATAATATTATTTGAATTTAATGTAGGTTCCATTGAATCGCCAATTACATTTATAGCTTCTATATTTTTAAGATTCTCTTTTCCTCCTAAAACAGCTAAAAAACTATCTGGAAGTTCTAAACTTTCGTAATTATCCTCATTTTCATAGGCACCCCCTCCTGCACTAACACTAACACTAGGATAATATTTTATCCAATATCTGTCTGTACTATCTATTAAAGAGTTGGGATTTTGATTATATAAAAGCCAATTTATAGATATTTTTCTCTTTGCACAAAAATTTAAAATATTTGAATATGGAATTTTGCCTCTATTTTTCATAGTTGCAAAATTTGCTTGAGATAGTTCTAAAGACTCTGCAACATCTTTATCAAATATTTTTTTACCATTATTATCTGTATTTAATATATTTTTTAATTTGTTAATAATTTCATCAACAATAAACATAATAGTTCCTTTTTTAGCAATTTTTAAAATTATATTACAATTTGCAATATTTTTCAAGTAATTTTAAAAAATATTGTAAGATTTTAGAAATTTTATTAAGGATTTAAAAATGTCAAAAAGAATAGTAGAAACTAAAAAAAGTTTTATTGATTTTTTAAGAAAAATTGATGGTTTAATATATAAAATTGGTGATAAGATACTATAAAATAGATAATCTAGTGGTAATTTTTTTAAAAAAACAAAGAAAATATAATTTTTTAGTAAAAATTACTCATATTTCAGAAAGTTTTATATTTTTTTGGATAAAATTTCGCATTAAAAATTAGGATAGGAATTTAAATTATGTCTAATATTAAAGACTCATTAGGTTTAGAAAACGTTGGTACGGTATTTAGAAATTCGGATATTGATTTTTTAATCGATTTTGCAATTAAAAATGAAGGTGCTAAAATATCTTCAACAGGTGCTTTAATGATTGACACTGGGATATTCACAGGAAGAAGCCCTAAAGATAAATTTTTTGTTAATCAAGACCCATCAAATAAATATATTGCTTGGGGAGATATAAATAGAAAAGTCTCTAAAGATGTTTATGAAGATCTATTAAAAACTTCAAAAAAACAACTAAGTAATAAAGATGTTTTTGTAACTGATGTTTATTGTGGTTCATCATTGGATTCAAGAAGAGCTGTAAGATTTATAACTGAAGTTGCTTGGCAAGCACATTTTATTCAAAATATGTTTATTATTCCTACAAAAGAGGAATTAGATAACTTTAAGCCAGAATTTACAATATTAAATGCTTGTAAAACTGTAGATATGGCATATGTAAGTCATGGTTTACATTCTGAAGTTTATGTAATATTCAATGTTGAAGAGAATCAAGCTATTATTGGTGGTACTTGGTATGCTGGTGAAATGAAAAAAGGTGTATTCTCTATGATGAATTACTGGCTTCCACTTGAAGGAAAACTTCCAATGCACTGTTCAGCTAATATTGGGAAAGATGGAGATACTGCTCTATTCTTTGGACTTTCTGGGACAGGAAAAACTACACTTTCAACAGACCCAAATAGAGCTTTAATTGGTGATGATGAGCATGGTTGGGATGATAATGGAGTATTCAACTTTGAAGGTGGTTGTTATGCGAAAGTAATCAATCTTGATCCAGATAGTGAGCCAGAAATTTATGGTGCTATTAAAAAAGGTGCTATTTTAGAAAATGTTGTTGCTGATGAAAATGGAGTTGTTGATTATAGTGATAAATCAAAAACAGAAAATACAAGAGTCTCTTATCCAATAGACCATATAGAAAACCATACTCCTTCTATGAGAGGTGGACATCCAAAAAATATTATCTTCTTATGTGCAGATGCTTTTGGTGTATTACCTCCTGTTGCAAAATTAGATAAACAACAAGCAATGTACTATTTCTTAAGTGGATATACAGCAAAAGTTGCAGGAACAGAAAGAGGAATTACAGAACCAATAGCAACATTCTCTTCTTGTTTTGGAGAAGCTTTCCTACCTTTAAACCCAACTGTTTATGCTGAACTTTTAGGTAAAAAAATAGATGAACACAATGTAAATGTATACTTAGTTAATACTGGATGGACTGGTGGTCCTTATGGTGTTGGAAAAAGAATGAGTATTAAAAATACAAGAGCATGTATAAATGCTATTTTAGATGGTTCTATTAATGACTCAGAATTCCAAAATATGACAATATTTAATCTTCAAATTCCAAAAACTTTAAAAGGTGTAGATACACATGTATTAACTCCAAGATATACATGGTCAGATCCATTAGAATATGATAAAGCAAAAAGAAAATTAGCAGAAATGTATATTGAAAACTTTAAAAAATATTTGACTTTAGAGAGTGAATATGATTTTACAGCTGCTGGACCTAGATTAGATTAAAAATTAATCTTTTTATAAAAGAAAGGGTAAGGATATAAAAATCCTTACCCTTTTTTAATTACTTATAAATAAAAAGATTATCTAATTTTACCTCTTGAAAAAGCAATAATATAATCAGCAATTTCATCTAAAGAAACTATATCTTTAACTGCACCTGCTTGTATAGCTTTCATAGGCATTCCAAAAACTACACAAGTAGCTTCATTTTGTGCAATAGTATATGCACCATTATCAAATAACTCTTTCATAGCTATAGTCCCATCATCTCCCATACCTGTCATCATAACAGCCATAGCAGAACCACCTACACTATTATTTACAGATCTAAAAAGAACATCAACACTTGGTTTATGTTGACTTACCTTTTTTGTATCAAGAAGTTTTGTTCTTAATTCATTTCCATATTTTTCAATAGTTAAATGCATATTTCCTGGAGCTAAATAAGCATTTCCTTTTTCAAGTATCATTCCATCTTTTGCTTCACAAACCTCTACATCTGAATTATCATTTAATCTTTGTGCAAAAGAGTTGGAAAAACCATAAGGTATATGTTGAGTTATTAATATTGGAGGAAGGTCATTTGGTAATTTCTTAAAAACTCTAAGTAAAGACTCAACTCCACCTGTTGATGAACCTATAGCTACTACTTTTGAGCCAGGAAATTTTGAAGCTCTAAGTGGAATAACTTCATCAGGATGAACTTTATAATCAACATTATAAGAAATAGTAGGTTGTTTTAATGCTCTTGGTTTTTTAAGAGTATATCTTTTTAATAAAAAAGTAAGACTTAAAAGAGTATCTTTGATTCTATCTGCAAAAGAGTCCATAGCTTCACCCATTTCAGGTTTAGGTATAAATCCAACTGCACCATCATCAAAAATATCATTTCCTCTTACACTTTCACCCGAAATTACTACTGCAGGCATTGGATGAAGTCTCATTAAATTTCTTAAAAAAGTAACTCCATCCATTTTAGGCATATTTATATCAATTGTTACAAGGTCTGGTTCAAACTCTTTAATTTTTTCTCTTGCTTCATAAGCATCATTTGCAACACCTATAACCTCAAACTCATCAATAGAACCTATCATATCTTTCAAAACTCTTCTCATAGAAGCAGAATCATCAATAATCAAAACAGTATACATATCTTAACCCTAAATATATTTTAAAAAAGTTCGATTTCCATTTGTGGTTCAACTTCTTTATTAGTAGATCCAAAAATCTCCACAGCACCACTGTATTCTTTGATAACAGGAGCTTTTGTAATCTCTGTTTGTAATTTCTTCTCATCAGAAAGAATTTTACTATCTGTATCAGATTTTTGAGTAACTTTAATAAATGTATCAAAATCATCAGCTAAAAGAATTAATCTTCCATGCTCTCCTCGTGTATGTTCTGATAATACCTTAAATCCCTCTGATCTACAAAACTCTTTTGCAAACTCTACATTTCTTTGTCCAATAGATGTATTAGTTAAATTTAGTTGCATAATATCAGCACCACCTGATATTTTTGCGACCATATTTTGTTTTTTACAACCCATTTTATACATCTCATTCAACATAGCCTCAACAGAATAAAGACCATACTTCATATCATCTATTGTATTCTCTGTTTTTGGTAATAAAAAATGATTCATAGCTTTTATTTTTTTATCTTTATCATAAAACATCAAAGCTACACAAGAGCCTAAAAGTGTTTTAAAAGCAACTTCATCTTCATCTCTTCCAACAGCAAACTCTCCACCAATAACTGTATGAGTATTGTATCCTTTAGTTTGTTGTGTGAATCTAGAAGATGAAACCTTCTCGATACTTCCATCTTTGTGACCAATTATAATCATATAATCTCTTTTTCTTTTATAAAGATATTTTGCCCAACTCTTTTTACATAATTAATCAAATCTTGAGGATTTTCAGAATGACCAAGATATAGTGTTCCACCAATTTTAAGATGTCTAAAAAGTTTCTTTAAAATTTTATTTTGATCTTCAACTGAAAAATATATTAATACATTTCTACAAAATATTACATCAAACTGATTATTTGAAAAACTATATGATGAATCATTTAAATTTAACTCTCGAAAAGAGATCATTTTTTTCAACTCATCATTTGCTTTTATTAAAACTTCATCACCAGATAGTGTTTTTTGAACTCTTCTTTTAAAATATTTTTGTGGTTTTATCCAAGAAGGAAACTCTTTAGATGATTTAGAATACCTATAAATTCCATCTGCTGCGTATTGTAAAACATTTGTATCTATATCTGTGGCTATTATAGAAGCACTTATATTTCTTCCACAATCTTCAATAGCTTCATATACAGTAATTGCCATAGAATATGGCTCTTCTCCTGTTGAAGAGGCTGAACACCACATAGAAATTTTTTCTCCACTTTGAGCAAACTTTGGTAAAACTCTATCTCTTAAATCTACAAAATGAAAATCCTCTCTAAAAAAATGAGTTTTATTTGTAGTAAAAGTATTTATAAAATCTGTTTCATATTTACCTTGCTCAACTAAGTCGAGCAACTCCATAATATCTCCATAAAATTTACAATTTCGTTTTAACTTATCAATTCTATTTGAAATCATAATTTCTTTATTCTCTGTAAGTGTAATTCCTGTTAGAGAATAAAGAATTTTTTTTACCCTATTATGTACATCATCTACTGAATAAGACATGTCTTACGAAGCCTTTTTTATTGAATGCATATCTTTTTCAATTTTTATTTGAGCATTTATAATACCAACAACATCTAAAATAAGACCTATACTTCCATCTCCTCTTACAGTAGCAGCACCAATTCCTTGAACACTTCTAAAGTTTTTATCAAGAGGTTTAACAACAACTTGGTGTTGATTTAAAAACTCATCAATAGATAATGCAACTTTTGTATTTCCAGATTTAACAACAATTAGCATACCATCTTCTAAATGTTCAAAACTATCTTTTAATCCAAATAGTTGATGAAGTCTAACTATAGGAATAAACTCCTCTCTTAGCATCAATAAATCTCTACTTCCATCACCAATTTTTTTAATCATATCTGATGTTGGTTGAAGTGATTCTACAATAGAGCTAAGTGGTAAAATATATTTTTGATTTCCAACTTTTATATCTAACCCATCTAATATAGCAAGAGTCAAAGGAAGCATAATTGTAATTGTTGTACCAACACCTATTTTACTATCAAGTTTAATTGCTCCACCCAATTTATAGATATTTGTTTTTACAACATCCATTCCTACACCTCGTCCAGAAATATCTGTAATTTGGTCAGCAGTTGAAACTCCAGCACCGAAAATTAGCATAGCTTTTTCGTTTTCAGTCATATTACTATATTGGTATTCATCTATTTGCCCTTTTTCTAAAGCTTTTAGAGCAACTTTTTCACAATCAATACCTTTACCATCATCTTCAATAGTAATAATCATTTGACCATTTGCTTGTTCTGCACTAATAGAGATAGATCCTGTCTCAGGCTTTCCAACTGCTTCTCTATCTGTTGGCATCTCAATACCATGATCTAAAGAGTTTCTAATAATATGCATTAATGGATCTGTTAATCCTTCAATCATTGCTTTATCAATTTCAACATTATCTCCATAATGTTTAAACTCAACTTTTTTACTAAGTTTTCTTGAAATATCTCTTACAACTTTTGGAAATTTAGAGTAAATAGACTCCATAGGAACCATTCTAATACTCATAATACTATCTTGCATATCTCGTATATGTCTTTCAAGAAGTTCTAATCTTTCTAATACAGAAGCTCTTGTTTTTGTCTCTTCAATTGAAGAAGAGAATTGAGTAAGCATAGCATTTGTAATAACTAAATCTCCAACATTATTCATTAATAAATCAATTTTATCAAGATTAACTCTAATACTATTATTGTTATTATTTGCTATTGATTTTTTACCATCTTCATCTTGCTCTAATACTTTTGCTTTTCTAGTTACCGTTTTTGTTGGCTCTTCATTTATCTCTTTTGTAGAAGATATTACTACTTTTTCATCTTCTACATCATTTGATTTCATTATAGAATTTGGAGTAATAGAAGGAACATCATCAAAGAAACCAAAATTTTCTTTCTCTTCTTTTATCTCTTCTGGTTCATCTTCAACAAGCTTTGATATTTTTTCTAAATCATCTTCAAAAAATCCATAAGATTTATGTTCTTCATTTATTTCATCATCCATAAATAAACCAAAAGATGGATTTTCTTCATCTCTTATACTATTCATATCATCATCAAAAAATCCAAAATGTTCTTTTGAATCTTCATTTATCTCTTTTGTAGTTTCAACTTTTTTCTCTACAACAGGAGTTGCTTTTTGTTTTATAACAATTTCTCCTTTTGAGTATGCTCTAATCTCTTCGAGTAAAGCTGATGTCATCTCTGTAAATTTTTCTCTATTTATATTATTTGAAATTTCTAAATCTAAAATCTCTTTCATAACATCAAGACCATCCAATAGAGTCTCTGCCATTTCAGGAATAAACTCTATTTTATGACTTCTTAACTTATCCATTAAGTTCTCTACATCATGAGTGAACTCTGCAAAAAAAGCTAATTCAACAGAAGCCCCACTCCCTTTTAATGTATGAACATCACGAAATAGTTGACCCATCTCATCATCAGTTAATGTACCATTATTTTCAGCTTCAAGTAATACATTATCAGCTGATTCAAATAGTTCTGAAGCCTCTTCTAAAAACATCTCTCTATATTTAGAAATATCAAATGACATGATTTATCCTTTTTATCTGCTTAATACTATATTTACGGCTTTTAATAACTGATCTGGAACAAATGGCTTAACAATCCATCCTGTCGCTCCTGCAGCTTTTCCTTTTGCTTTCATCTCATCACTTCTTTCAGTTGTTAATACTAAAATTGGTTTTTTTGAATATGCTGATAATTTTCTTAATTCAGTTATTAATGTTAATCCATCCATATTTGGCATATTTACATCAGTAATTACTAAATCAAAATCAGCTGTTTTTGCTTTTGCTAAACCATCGACTCCATCAATTGCTTCAACTACATCAGTATAACCACCTTCATTTAAAGCATAGTTCAACATATCTCTTAGCATTGTAGAGTCATCTACTATTAAAAGTTTGGCCATAAAAACCCCTTAAAGTTTACATTTTAAAAAATTATTTTTACTATAATATCGTAAGAAATATTAATTTATGATTAGATTTGTCAGTTATTTTATTAAGATTGGAATAGAAAAACTAATCCAAAAGGATTAATTTAAACCTAATTCTATTTTATCTTTTTGAACTTTAAGAACTTTTACCTCTATTTCTTGTCCAACAGATAAAACATCACTTACTTTTTCTACTCTTTGTTTTGAAAGTTTTGATATATGTAAAAGACCTTCTCCACCTTTTTCAAGAAGAATAAATGCTCCAAAATCAACTACTCTTTCAACTCTTCCTGATACAACTTCATCTACACTATAAAGTTTTTCGAAATCTATTTTAGTTGGTGCTTTTTGTGAATTTGAACTATTTACTAAATCTTTTATAAAATTACTAGCTTCAGTTATTTTATTTGAGTCATCACCACTTACTTTTACAACTCCACTATCTCTATTTAAATCTATATTTACACTATATTTTTCAATAATCTCTTTAATTGTAGCTCCACCTTTTCCAATTACTATCATCATTTTAGAACTATCAATATCAAACTCTTCAGACTTTGGTAAAGCAGGACTAGAAACAATCTCTTTAGTAGCGTCTTCCATAATATTTAAAATATGTTCTCTACCCTCTTTTGCTTGTATTAATGCTTCTTTTAAAACATTTAACTCAATACCACCCAATTTAATATCCATTTGTAAAGCTGTAATTCCATCTTTTGTTCCTGCAACTTTAAAATCCATATCTCCATCATGATCCTCAAGTCCCATAATATCTGTTAAAATAGAATATTTATCACCTTCTACTACCATTCCCATAGCAACTCCAGCAACTAAATTAGAAATAGGAATTCGTGCAGCTTTAAGTGCTATAGAGCCTCCACAAACAGTAGCCATAGATGATGAACCATTTGATTCTAAAATTTCCGAAACTATTCTAAAAGTCTCTTTATAGTTTTTATCTATTGTAGCTTCAAGTGCTTTTTTAGCTAAATTTCCATGTCCTAACTCTCTTCTACCTACACCAAAAATTGGTTTTGCTTCCCCAACACTAAAACCAGGGAAATTATAATGAACCATAAAGTTTTCCATTGATGTTGATTTATCCGTTAAAACTTCATACATTTGTCCATCTTTTGCACCTGCAATTGTTCCAATAACAAGGGCTTGAGTCTCTCCCCTTGTAAATAAACAAGAAGAGTGAGCTGAAGGTAAAAGATTTGTCTCTATTGATATAGGTCTTACATCTTTAAGTCCTCTTCCATCAGCTCTTATTTTCTCATTTACAATCATATCTCGTACTAATTCTCTTTTTATAATACCAACAGCTTCATAAATAGTACTAAGTTCTATCTCATTTGTAATACAATAATCATTTTTTGATATCTCTTTTGACAACTCTTTTAATTCAACTGCTCTTTCACTTTTTGCTAATTTTTTAATAGCTAATTTAATCTCATTTGAAAAATTATCTCTTACATAATCAATAACTATTTTAGGAATTGTAAACTCAACTAACTCAATATTTATTATATCTTTACAAGCTTTCTCAAAATTATTTTCATATGCTATATTTGCCTCTTTTAATGCTTCTTGTCCAAAAGCAATAGCTTCTATTAAAACTTCTTCTTCCATCTCATTTGCATAATGGCAAGAATCATTTAAAGATGAAATAGTTTTCATCTCAATCATTAAAAGCTCATCTTTTGAACCTGCTATATATAAATCTAAAATAGAATTATTTAACTCTTCACTTGTTGGATTTATTACTAATTGTCCATCTACTTTTCCAACTCTTACTCCACAAACTGATTTTTTTATTGGAAGATTTGATGTATATAAAGCTGCATTTGCTGCATTTAAAGCCATTGTTTGTAAATCTATATCTTTATCAGCACTTAGAACCATAACTGTAATTGTTGTTGGATATACAAACCCTTTTGGGAAAAGTGGTCTTAAACTTCTATCAATTACTCTTGAAGTTAATGTTTCAAAATCACTAGGTTTTCCTTCTCTTTTTATAAACCCACCTGGTAATTTTGCACTAGCATAAGTTTTTTCAATATATTGAACAGTTAAAGGTGTAAAATCTTCACTTACAGGATTATCGAACTCACAAGCAACTGTTGCTAAAATTACAGCATTCCCCATTTTTGCTAAAACAGCTCCATTTGCTTGTTTTGCAACCTTATCAAACTCAAAAATTTCTTTTTTATTATTTAGTGTTAATTCACAAACTATTGACATATTTTTTTATCCTTCTTTTTTAATTCTTTCTAAATCTTCCATACTAATTTCATTGAGTTCTTCATAATAGTGATTTGCTTCAACAAAATGGTCTAAACTCTTTATATAAAACAAATCATCAGTAATTGAATCAATTGCTGGAATACTTGCAGTTGAAAGTATTGGTGTTGCAACACTTATAGATTTTACTTTTTGATCTATAATAGTTTTTATACAAGCCATCATAACTAAACCAATATTGATATCTTCATCTACAATTAAAATATTTTTACCAGCTAAATTATCAAGTCGCCTACCAGCTCTAAATAAAGATATCTTTGGTTTTAAAATATCTTCATAAATACTCTTTGACTTAGAATAGATATAATTTAAATCTATATCAAAAGATTTTATAAGCTCTTCATGTATTAAAACCTCTTCAAGTTCAGTAACAACAGCAATTTCACACTCTTCATTATTTGGAGCATATATTTTTTCATTAAACATAATATCAAACTTAGCATTTAATTCTTTAGCAATAATTTTTGCTATTTCATATCCACCATTTGAAGTTGCAATTACCGTCCACTCTTCAAGCCTCATACTATCAATTGGTAAAACTTCAGCTAGTTTATTTGCTGCATCTGTTCTATTTTTAAAATAAATTCTATCTAAAGTCATTTGAGTTATCATCAATTCTATATTTTTGTCTAATCCCGCCAACTGGTTTTAAAGTTAAGAAGGCATAAAGTATAGTTTGTTCTTTATTTGGATTATTCCCTGTTTGTGGTTGGATATCTTTTTCTACTAACAAATCTAAATTCCAACAACTATCATCAATATTTAATCCTATCCCTTGTCTACTTCTAACCTTATCTTTTAAATTATAATTTTCACGATATTTAATAGAATAATCTTTAGCAAATCCATATGAAACTGAATATCCATAAGACTCTAAATCATCTCTATTATTAAATTCATTCTCTGTTTTCTTAGTATTATTATAGTTCGCAGTTAAAGTAAACTTCTCATAATTAAATGTACTACTAGCACTTTTTTCAACTATTGTTTTATCTTGCATATTATATACAACTTTCCCAGAAATAGAACCATAATCATGGTTAAATTTTAAGTAGTTTTCATAATCTTGAGCTTTTGGATCATCTAAACTATCATAAATTATAGATTGACTCATTTTATGATTAACAATTTGTTTTAAACTCTCTTTACCATAAATAGATTGATTTAAATCTAAATTTATAGTTTTATTATCTTGAATAGCTGGGAAATCTTTTAGTTCATTATATCTAGCATTATTTTCTTTTTCTTCAACTGTTATTGGTTTATCTATTTTTTTAACTGTAACTCCATAAATATCTCCATCTTTTCTTATATTTTCTGGAATATTATAACTTGCTTTTAAATTTACTGTATGAATATAGTCTGTATATGGTCTTATTAAATCACTTCCAATAAAAAACGATGTTGTATTTTGTAAAAGAGTTCCATTATCATATTTATATTTTGAATTATCATAATTGTATTGAGTTAAAATTGACCTATTTTCAACTCCAACATACATATAATCATCTAAAATATTTTTACTATAAGAAATAGGAAGATTTAACTCATAAATATTAGCCGTTATCCCTTCTCTTCTTGTATAATTGTAGAATTTAGTATCTAATGAATAGACTAAACTATCTAAAAATAGCTCTTGATTATAAATATGTCCATGAAGTTGCGGTAACTCTTGTAAAGTATTTTTATTTGATATTTGTTCATATCTATCAGTATTATTATTTTTAATAGTACCTACATTTTTATAATATTTTCCATAAGCTCCACCATAATAGTTTGGAGTATTATAAAAATAGTTTAATTTTGATTCAACTTTCTTATCAGTTGTAATTTCATTATCATTATCTTCAAGTGTAATAAATTCAACATCATTCAAATATTTTAAAGAGGCATATAAACCATCTTCATGATTCTCTTTAGATGCTAAAATTCCTCTTCTTTCATAATCTAAATTTACTCCAAAGTGTTCAGAATTTTCAAGTCCCTCTTTTTCTTTATATTTAGGTTTTTCTTTAAAATATCCTGTCTTTAATTTAAGTATAGAATCTGGAGAATCTGCATATCTGAAATATGAATAAGCTCCACTTCCTCTTAAAGTTCTGATTTGAGGAATTAACTCTATATCATAATTATGTGCAGGTGCAAAAAATATTGGTTGAGAATAATAAAGTCCTTCTCCTTTTGAATAACCAATTAAAGGAAGTAATAATCCAGTTCTTCTTGTTGTATCAGTAGGAAATCCCCAATAAGGAAGATAAAAAACAGGTACATCTTTAAAATAAAGTCTTGGATTATAGGCATTTATCCACATATTTTCTGTATCATAATCAGCACTTGAAGTTCTAATACTCCAATCAGGATCTATACAATCACAAGATGAGATTATTGTACCATCTAATTTTACTATCTCTTTATTCTTTCTTGACTCTTTTGCATTTGTCCAAATACTATTTGTATTTTCCATTAAAAAAGTTGGAGATTGATTAAAAATATCATTCTTCAAATCTACATAAGCATAATTACTTTGAGTTTGGATATTATTTTCTTTAATTATTAAAACATTATCAAATAACTCAAAATGTTCACTATCTTGATGAAAGACAACCTTATCTGCACTTAGATAATAAGTTGGAGAATATATTACAACATTTCCTGTTGCAGTTATAATATTATCTTTTGTATCTACATTTTCGGCAATTAACTGATATTTCTCATTATTTATTTCAGCTGCAAACAATATTGATGAAGTTATTACTAAAGAGGCTACTATTTTATGCATTTACTACCAACGTTTTACCTGTAAAATCATGGAATGTTTTTCTTCCATCATTAAAAAATCCTATAAGGAAACCAATATAAAAAAACATCTCAGAAACTACTCTTCCAAAACTTCTTAATAATGCTTGTATAAAGTTTACTGAACCCCAATTATCAGCATCAATCACTCTTATTTTTACAACTCTTTTACCAATAGTTTGTCCACTATACCAAACAAAAAAAGTATGGTAAATAACTTTTAAAAACATTAAAGGAACAACTAATTTTGTTTGCATTAAATAGATTAACTCTTCACTACTATTACTAGCTGCAACAATAGTATCCCAATAGGCAAACATTATTAAAAGAGTAACTATTATATCATCTATTACAAAAGCAAAAGCCCTACTTCTCATAGATGCTAATTGAAGCTTTGATATATCTATTTGCTCTTGCATAAAATTACTTTAAAGCCTGATAAGCTATATCAGTTCTACATTTTTTACCAGCAAAATGAACTTGACCACATAAATTATAAGCTCTATCTCTAGCCTCTTTTATAGATTTCCCAGTTCCAACACAAACAAGAACTCTTCCTCCAGTTGCCATAAGTTTACCATCTATATTTTCCACTCCAGCAAAAGAGATATGAGAATTATTTTTCAAATCTTCATCTACAATCTTATCTATTATAATCTCTGCTGGTTTACTCGAACTATAAGGGTAGTTTTCACTTGCCATTACAACACCAACTGCAAATTCATCTTTAATTTTAATATCTAATTTATCTAGTTGTTTTGTAGCTCCATAATAAAATAATTCAGATACAGGAGTTTCTAAAAGTGGCATTAAAATCTCACACTCTGGATCACCAAATCTAACATTGTACTCTAGAATAATTGGCTCACCTTTTACAACCATAACACCTATAAATAAAACACCTTCAAAAGGAGCATTCTCTTGTTGCATTCCTTTTAAAGTTGGTTTTATAACTCTATCTTCTATTTTTTTATAAATATCATTATTTACTAAAGGAGTTGGAGCATAAGCACCCATTCCGCCTGTATTTGGTCCAGTATCACCATCTCCTACTCTTTTATGATCTTGAGCAGCAGGTAAAATTTTATAATTTTCTCCATCGCAAATAGCAAATACTGATAATTCATAACCATCTAAAAACTCTTCAACTACAACATTTGCTCCTGCATCACCAAAGCTCTCCCCACTTAACATATCGCTTACAGCTTTTTTTGCTTCATCTTTACTCTGAGCGATAATTACACCTTTTCCTGCACAAAGTCCATCTGCTTTTACAACTATTGGAGTTGAACTCATATTTTCAATAAAATTATGTGCCTCTTTTTCATTTGATGTTTCTATAAACGCTGCTGTTGGTATATTATATTTTTTTAAAATATTTTTCATATAAGCTTTTGAACCTTCAAGTTTAGCCGCAGCTTTTGTTGGTCCAAAAATTGTAAGATTATTCTCTCTAAATATATCAACAACACCATCTACTAAAGGAGCTTCTGGTCCTACTATTGTTAAATCAATTTTATTTTCTTTTGCAAATTCTACAAGTTTTGTATAATCTTTTATATTAATATTTGTTCCCAAATTTGAAGTTGCACCATTTCCTGGCATAAAGTATAAATTATGAGCTTTTTCTTTTGATATTGCTAAACCAATAGAGTACTCTCTACCACCACTTCCAAGTATTAATATATTCACGATTATTTCCTTTTAAAAAATTTATAAAAAGACCCAAGTAGCCGTTACCATAAAAATGGCCCTGAAAAGTCAGGACAGTAGGTAAGAGCATATTTTAGGAGCGTAAACGCAATGAAACGCTGCACACTATATAACTACAAATTGCCTACAAAAATAAATTATCGGACCCGCGTCAATGGAAATCCCGAACTACTTAGGTGTATATTAAGATAGATTTTATCTAAATTATCTTTAAAATTATGTTTAATTAAAATCTAACATAGCTAGAGATACACACTCTTTTACATTTGTAGTTTGAGTAATTTTATAGTTTTTTATCTCTTTTGGTAGATAAGAAGCTGTTGTTTTTCCTATAACAATAGCTTTAAAACTACTATTCCAAGAGAATTTTTTAAAAAAACACTCAACACTTGAAGGAGATGTAAAAATGATAGTTGATCCCTCTTCTAAATCAACCTCTTTTAAACTTCTATTGCAAACTGTTTCATAAGATATTAATTCATCAATATCAATTTGATTTTCTCTTAAAATATTTTGAAGATTTGATACAGTTTTTTTTGCTTTTACATATAAAACCTTTTTATCTTTTAAAAGATGTATTAATTCATTTGCAAAATCATTTCCATGTCCACTTTTTCCTGTATAAACTATATTTGCACCTAAATCTTTTGCTATTTTTGAAGTAGCTTCTGCAATTAGATAAGAGGGTATATTTTTCCAATCTATTTTATTCTCTTCTAGAGCATAAATAGCACTTTTAGAGGTAAAAACTAAAGCATCATAAAGTTTTAAATCTACTTCAAATTTTAAACTTTGTACTTTAAAAACTTCAAGATTTACAACTTTATCAAATTTTTGACTATTTAAAAGATAGATTTTTGCCATTTTTCAACTCTTCTTTAATATGTATTTTAGCATGTTCAAATGTTCTATATATTTTTATACTATTAAAAATATTAGCTATTTTTAATAGCCTTCTTTTAAAACTATATTTTATAACCAATATAATTTCAATATCTTTATCTCGATATTTTTCTATAATATCCTCAAATTTAAATATAGCAGATATATCCAAATAGTTTACTTCGGTACAATCAATAACTATTTTATCACTAAACTTTACTCTATTTAGAACTTTTTCAAGAAGTGTTGCTGTTGCAAAAAATAGAGCCCCATTTACTCTTATTACATCAATACTTTTTGTATTATTATCTATTTTTATTTTTGTTTTATAATGCTTCATTTTTATTTTTGTTGAAATTTGATAAACCGCCATAATAGAAGCAATAGTAACTCCAACAGCAACTGCCATAATTAAATCTACAAAAACCGTCATTAAAAATACAGTTACCATAACTAAAAGTTCATCTTTTGATACTTTTCTTATAATTTGCAAAAATCTATAATCCAAAATATCAAAACCTACTTTAATTAATATTCCAGCAAGAAGAGCAAGGGGAATTTTAGAAGCTATTGGTGCTAAAACAAGAGCTACTAAAAGTAATACAATAGCATGTGTTATTCCTGATATTCTTGTTGTTGCTCCATTTTTCATATTTACAACAGTCCTCATAGTTGCTCCTGCTCCTGGAATTGCACCAAAAAAAGAGCAAATTGTATTTCCTATACCTTGAGCAATTAACTCTTTTTTTGAATTATGATTTGTTTTAAGCTTTGAATCAACATAAACAGAAGTTAATTGAGTATCTACTGAACCCAAAACAGCTAAAGTAATAGCAAAAGTCAATATAGTACTTAAATGTAAAATATCAAAAGGTAAAGGAATAACAAAATCTGGTAACTCAGAAGGAATTTCTCCTATTGTTACTACATTTAAATTTAGAAAGTATGATAAAACTGTTACAAAAAATAGTGCAATTAAAGCAGCAGGAACAATTTTTGTTACTCTTTTTGGAGTAAAAAACATTATAAGTATTGTTAAAACTCCAACAAAAAGTGCTTCATAATTTATATTCTTTAAAGTATCTAAAAGATTTGTAACTATAAAAATAATTGAACTACTTGTTTCAACACCCAAAAGTGGATTTATTTGTAAAAATATGATAATAACACCTATTCCACACATAAAACCAGAGATAATTGGATAAGGAATAAACTTTATCCATTTTCCTAAATCCACAATACCAAAAGATATTTGAATAAGTCCTGCAAAAAATACCACTGCCATAACAGATTGGAAATCATTTGGAAAAGCAGCAATAGCTGAAGCTGTAACAACAGTCATAGGACCAGTAGGTCCTGAAACTTGAACAGAAACACCACCTAAAAGAGCTGCAAAGAAACCTAAAATTATTGCTCCATAAAGCCCAGAAATTGCACCTGCACCACTTACAACTCCAAAAGCTAAAGCTAGAGGAAGAGCAACTATTGCAACTGTAATTCCTGCTAAGATATCATTTTTTATGGTAACTAACTTCACAAAAACCTTACCTTTCTAAATACTCTTCATCTCCCATTTTATCATTTTTACCTCTTGCAATAACATGAATAGGTGTCCCCTCAAAATTAAATTTTTCTCTTAAAAAGTTAATTAAATATCTTTTATAAGAGTAGTGTAAAAGTTGTGGTTTATTCATAACTAAAGCTATTCTTGGAGGTCGTGAACTAAATTGTGTTGAATAATATATTCTTAAATATGCTCCATTTGGACTAGGAAGAGAGTGTCTAATAACTGCTTCTTCGATTACTTTATTTAGTTGAGAAGTAGGAATTCTTTGAGTATAGTTATCAAAAATTTCTACAATTTTATCTTTTAATCTATCTATACTTCTTCCTGATTTAGCTGAAACAGCAATAATTGGAGCATAAGATAAAAATCTAAATCTTCTTCTTACCTCTTCTTCAATTTTTTGGAAAGTATCCATATTCTCATCCCATTTATTTAAAACAATAATTGTTCCCAATCCATATTCATCTACAAGCCCAGCTATTTTTTCATCTAAATCTGTTAGCTCTCTTGAAGCATCAAGAACAACTAAAGCAACATTTGCCTTTTCTAACATCTCTTTTGTTCTCATTAGAGCATATTTTTCTATTCCCTCAATACTTCCTCTTCTTCTAAGCCCTGCTGTATCTACAAAAGTTATATCTTTATCTTTATATGAAAATTTTTCATCAACTGGGTCAATTGTTGTTCCTGCTATTGATGATACTACAGATCTTTCCATTCCAACAAGAGCATTTAGGATAGAAGATTTCCCAACATTAACTCTACCTATAATGGCTACATTTATAGAAGTATCATCTACAATCTCTTCCTTTTCTAGTTTTTCTAAACCTTCAGTTGAAAAATCTTCATTCTCATCAAACTCTTCATCAAAAAATTCATCTTCAAGCTCTTTTCTTCTTTTTTCCTCTTCAAGTTTAGCAACAGTCTCTGGGTTTTCTGGAAGTTGTTTATAAATCCACTCATAAAGCATTTTCGTTCCACGATTATGTGAAACTGATATTCCAAACAGATTTTCATCACTTATTCCAAACTCAAAAAACTCCCAAAGTCTCTCTAATTCTTTATCGTTATCAATTTTATTTACAACTAAAGCAAGCTCTTTTCCTAGTCTTTGAAGCTCATAAAATAGTTCTTTATCATTATCATCAGGAATATTTTTTCCATCTACCATAAAAAGTATTATATCAGCCTCTTTTGCAGTTTTTATAGCTTTATTTTTTACACTTGAAAAAATTTCATCATTTGTTTCATCAATTCCACCAGTATCAAGTAATAGTGCTGATCTATCTAAAATCTCTATTTCATGTTTTTTAATATCTCTTGTAGTCCCAGCAATATCTGAAACAATTGCTATTCTTTTATTTGCAAGTCTATTAAACAGTGATGATTTTCCAACATTTGGTTGCCCTATTAATGCAACTTTTTTTAAATTATTTTCCATAAATATTTATCCTAATTATATAAATTAAAAAAGGTATTAGCCTAAAGCTAATACCTTTTTTCTACTTTACTAAACTCCTAGTAAAGTCCAAATTTTCCAGCTGCATTTGCCTTATAAAGAACTCTCATATTATCATCTTTATCGTAAAAAACCTTAAATTGAGCAGTTGAATTTTTCAACTCTTCTAAAGCTTCTTCAATATCAATTGGTTTATAAGATGTAAGTCTTTGTGGGATTATTTCATCTTCAAATTTTTCAAGCTCTTTTGCAACATTATCTACAACTTCATTTAATTCAACTTCACTAAGTTTTGTAGCTTTGTGAGTTGCAACTTTATCATGATGTCTTCTTAAAACTTTAGATACCCTATCGACAGCTATATCAATAGCAGCATATAAATCTTTATCTTTTTGTTTTACAACAACAGTATCGATATTTGCAATATTTAATGTAAACTCAAATGTAAAAACATTTTTACCCTGTTTTTCATCTGCACTAATTATTGAAGCCACAGAGATAATATCTAAGTTATATTTTTCAAATGCACTAATAGAACTATTTACATAATCTTTTATAGCATCTGTTAATTTAATGTGTCTTCCAACGATACTTGTATTCATAATAACTCCTTATATTGTAATCAAGATATTCTAACATAAAAATTATAAAATCAGTATAACCGATATTTTTCAACCTTTTATCAAATCACTTTGTAGAATAATCCAAATTTAAACCATTAAAAATATTTGCAGGAGCAGTAAAAACTCTTTTAAATATATTAACTGGAGCAGAAAAACTATCTTTTAAAAGATTTGTAGAAATCTTTGGATTACTTAAATCTCCATAAATATCAACCAAAGTTTCGACTCTCTCTTCATTACCTAATAAAATATAATTTACCAATGGAATAAATCGTACAAATGTTGTATAATCCTTTAAAAATATCAAATTTATCTTTGCATCTATTGTAAAATTATTTAAATTTATAACTCCAAAACCTTCAAAATCGATTCCAGTTCCAATAGTATTTAAATTATCTATTTTTAAAATATTTTCATCTTTACTATATGTAAACTCCATATTTCCCTCTTTTAAAGTATAGACTCCAATATTTTTAAGTCCAATTCCAGCCGTTGGTAATGCAAAGAGAGGATTAAAAGGCAAGGTTATAATTTGTGTTGCTAAAGCAGGAGTTGTTTCAACAAAAGCTAAAAGATTACTTAATATTGATAAATTCGAAATACTACTATCTTTCACTAAAAGTTTTCCACCAAATAGATTATAATTTCCATTTGCATATAAATTTATGGTTCCACCATTTATTATTTGTTTAGCTAAAAGAGAATTTAAAAACTCTTCACTTAAATTTGCTGCAAAGATATCTATTTTTTCATCTTCATACTCTCGAAAACTAAGTTCACTATCTTTATATTTTAAATAAACAAACCTCTCTTTATCATTTAAATTTAAAATATAATTTTCTGCTAAAATTTTATACTCATTATTTATAGTTATATTTGAATTAATTGCATTTATAAGTAATTTTTTATAGCTTAATTTACTTGCTATTTTAAAATCTAAATCCACATCTAAATTTTTAATTTCCAATTTTAAAGAATCATTTCTTAACTCAACTTTTAAATTATCATCAATACTAGATATTTTTGTAATATCATCTTTAATATTTCCTTTAATATCCAACTCTTGTAAATCCATACCATCTTTTTTTAGAGGAAAAGTGAGCTCTTTTAAAGATGCTTCAAAATTTGTCTCATCTTTGTTTATAAAGACTTTTGCATTTTTAAAACTATAAATATTATCTTCTTGCTCTAAAGAGCAGTTTTCTAAAATTATATTTATATTTTTATCAAAATTTTTATTCTTATTATTTGAAAAAGTATCAATAATTTTGTAATCTTTTAGAAAAATATCTATGTTATCTTTTATCTCAATTTTAAAATCTTTATCTTTTGAACTAATTGCTATATCATTCTCTTTTATAAATCCTTCTACAAAAAGCTCAGATAATTTAACCTCATTTTTATAAAGTGGAAAATCAAATCCAGCAATTAAAGCCTCAAAATCAATATTTTTCTCATCAAATATTTTTAAAACTAAATTTCCTGATTTTATAGAGTAATCTTTTAAAAGTTTTGAGTAATCATAAATTTTACTTAAATCATCAACTATTATAAAAAGATTATTTTCAAATTTAATTTTTGTATGTAAAGCCTCTATATCAATATCTATATTTTTTGAGAAATCCATATTTATAGAAGTGGTAAAATCTTTTATATCTAATATCTCATTATTTTCATTGTCTTTTATAAAAATTCTATTTATTTGCGTTATTCCAGAAGATTTTAGAGTATTTGTATCAATTTTTATATTAGCTGTTGCATCTATCATATCATTAAATAGAAAACTGGCATCTTCTACAAAAACCATATTATCTTCTAATTTAACTTTTGCATTGTTACTTTTAAAATTAAAACTATCTATTGAAATTTCACTATTTTCTACAATAAACTCGCCTTTTGTAGTTAAGCTCTTTTTTTCATCATATGGAAAACTTAAAAGAAGTTTTGCATTAGTATTTCCACTTTTTTGTAAAATTGGTAAATCTATATCATAAGCCTTTAGAATAGCTAAGATATCACTATCTAGTTTTGTTTTGGTCTCAATATTTACATCTACAACACCATTTATCTCATCTGTTAAATTTTTTATTGTTATATAAGAATTTATAAGCTCTTTATTTTTAAATTTTGCATTAACTAATTCAAAATGTAAAGTGTCATTTTTAAACTTTACTTTTACATTTTGTGTAATAATTTTATTGATATTTTTATGAAACCTTATATTAGCAGCTTCTATATGGGCTTCTCCTTGTAAGGATTTTTCAATAATTTCATTTTTTTCTAAATCAAACTCTCCATAAAACCAATCTAATTTAAAGTTTCCTGTTACATTATCATACATCCACTCATTAGCTGTTTGTGGTAAATCAAGAATTTCTTTTAGAAAATTAAGATTTTCAAAATATTCACTTCTTGTAAAAAACTTCAATCTATCTTTTGAAATATCAATATTTGCTTTAAGAATTAAATTTTCATAATGGATATCTCCAAAATATTTAATTTCATTTTTAAAATAATCAAGTTTAACTAAACCTTGAAAAAGTACACTGTAATCTTTTAAATATAGAGATTTTATATCAAACTCTACTTGTTTTGAAGCTCTATTTATAGTCGAGACTAAATTTACAAATTTATTGTCTAAGTACAAATCATCATTATCTATGAAAATAGAGAACTCATTTCCATCTATTTTTAGATTTTTTATATCAATTTCTTGAAAAAAGTTTATTAATTTTGGGAAAAGCTCAATATTCTTTTTTATATCTTCTATTGAAGATTTAACTTCACTTTTTTTAGATGTAAAATCTATCTTATCAATTCTAACAATGAGTTTTTTATCCAATTTTATATAGAATTGCGAGACAAAAAAATTAGCAAAGGAAAAAGAGTTTATTTTGATACCTGAAAATAGAATTGAAAATAATATTATTATAGATAAAAATAGAAAAAGAAGTAGAGCTTTTATAGCTTTTAGCATTATTGAAAGTATCCTTATTTTTACAATTGTTCTTTTATACTATTTGACTCTACCAATGACATCATCAAAAATCCTTTTTATCCCAAAAGGTAGTACCAATAATATCATAAGTTACTTAAATAAAACTGGTTATGAGATGAATAAACTAGATGAAATAGTAATAAAAGCAACAGGCTTTATACAAAGCGGTTGGATTGATATAGGTGAAACAAAACTTACAAAAATGGATTTTATAAATAGATTAGTAAACTCAAAAGCTGCTATGAAAAGTATAACTTTAATTCCTGGTGAAACATATTATGTCTTTTTAAAAAAATTAGCAAAAGAGTTTGATTTAAATGAGCAAAAGTTACTTAAGGTTTATAATGAATTTGCATATAAATTAGATGGAAATATTCTTGCTGATACTTACTCTTTACCAATAGGAATGAATGAAGATTATATTATTTTATACTTATTTTCACAAACAGATAAGAAATATGAGGAGTTTTCAACTAAAATATTTGGTTCTTATGATAAAAAAAAGTGGTATAACTATATAACTTTAGCTTCTATTATTCAAAAAGAGGCTGCAACAACAAATGAAATGCCAATAGTTGCAAGTGTAATTCATAATAGACTCAAAAAAAATATGGCTTTACAAATGGATGGAACATTGAACTATGGTAAATATTCAAACTCTGTTATTACAGCAGAAAGAATAAGAAATGATGAAAGCTCATATAACACTTATAAATATAAAGGCTTACCCAAAGATCCAGTTTGTGCAGTTAGTCTTGATTCAATTAAAGCTGGAATATTCCCTGTAAAAAGTGAATATATATATTTTGTAAGAGATAATAAAACTGGTCTTCATAAATTTTCAAATACATATGAAAAACATCAAGCAAATATTAATGCAAATATTGGCGTAGAAAAAACATATACAAAACTAAAAGAAGAAGAGACACAAATTGATACTCAAGCTCAAGATATTATGAAAACTGATATTACAAAACAGAAAACTCCTTCAATAAAAGACCTATTTAATAGTATAAATTAGGTGTGAATATTTGAAACAATCAAATATTCACACTACTTAAATTACACAATTTCAATCATTTTAAATAAAATAAAAGTTACAATCCACGCATATCAAAATTCAAAATTTAGGATAAAACATGGCACAAATTATTTACACAAAAGTTGATGAGGCTCCAGCCTTAGCTACATACTCTTTTTTACCAATTATTGAAGCTTTTACAAAAAGCTCTGGTATTAAAATGGTAGAAAAAGATATTTCATTAGCAGGAAGAATTATTGCTGCTTTCCCTGAAAACTTAACACCAGAACAAAAAATTGGTGATGCATTAGCTGAATTAGGTGAGATGACTCAAGATCCAAATGCAAATATTATTAAGTTACCTAATATTTCTGCTTCTATTCCTCAATTAAAAGCAGCTATTGCTGAACTACAAGCAAAAGGTTATAAAGTTCCAAATTATGAAGAGAGTGATGATACAATTGCTAGATACTCTAAAATTTTAGGAAGTGCTGTAAATCCAGTATTAAGAGAAGGAAATTCTGATAGAAGAGCTCCAGGAGCTGTTAAAAACTATGCAAAAAACAACCCTCATAAAATGGGAGAGTGGAAAAAAGATTCTAAAACTGATGTTACTTTTATGAATTCTGGTGATTTTTATGGTACTGAAGTTTCTACAACTTTAAATAAAGAGGATAATTTTAAAATCTCTTTTATAGGAAAAGATGGAAAAGAAACAGTTTTAAAAGCATCTTTACCTTTAGAAAATGGTGAAGTTGTTGATGCAACTAAAATGTCTGCAAAAGCTTTACAAGAGTTTTATCAAAAATCAATAGATGAAGCTAAAAAAAGAGATGTTTTATTATCTTTACATTTAAAAGCTACAATGATGAAAGTTTCTGATCCAATTATGTTTGGATTTGCAGTTAAAGTATATTTTAAAGATTTAATAGCAAAACATGGTAGTACATTTGATAAATTAGGTGTAAACTTCAATAATGGTTTAGGAGATTTATACTCTAAACTTGATTCTGTTGATGCTTCTTTAAAAGCTGAAATTTTAGCTGATATAGATGCAATTTATGCAAAACAACCAAGACTTGCTATGGTAAATTCTGCAAAAGGTATTACAAACTTACATGTTCCTTCTGATATTATTATTGATGCTTCTATGCCTGCTATGATTAAAGGTGGTGGGAAAATGTGGAATAAAGATGATAAAGAAGAAGATACTTTAGCAATGATTCCAGATAGATGCTATGCGACAACTTATCAAGTTGTTATTGAAGATTGTAAAAAACATGGAGCTTTAGATCCAAAAACTATGGGAAGTGTTCCAAATGTTGGTTTAATGGCTAAAAAAGCAGAAGAGTATGGAAGCCACGATAAAACTTTCCAAGCTAAAGCTGATGGGAAAATCGTAGTTACAAATAGTGCAGGAGAGACTGTATTTAGCTTTGATGTAGATAATGGTGATATTTTCAGAATGTGCCAAACTAAAGATGAACCAATTAAAGATTGGGTAAAACTAGCAGTTAATAGAGCAAAATTATCAAATACTCCTGCAGTATTTTGGTTAGATAAAAATAGAGGACATGATGCTCAAATGATTGCAAAAGTTGAAAAATACTTAAAAGAGTATGATTTAACAGGTTTAGAAATATCTATCCAAGCTCCTGATGATGCTATTCAATACTCTCTTGATAGAATGAGAAAAGGTTTAGATACTATTTCAGTTACTGGAAATGTATTTAGAGATTATAACACTGACTTATTTCCTATTTTAGAATTAGGAACAAGTGCTAAAATGCTTTCAATTGTTCCACTTATGAATGGTGGAGGACTATTTGAAACAGGTGCTGGAGGTTCTGCTCCTAAACATGTTCAACAATTCCAAGAAGAGAACTACTTAAGATGGGATAGTTTAGGTGAATTTATGGCTTTAGCTGCTTCATTTGATCATTTAGCAAATACTCAAAATAATAAAAAAGCTGCTGTTTTAGCAAAAACTTTAGATGATGCAACAGGAACTTTCCTTATTAATGATAAATCTCCAGCTAGAAAAATTGGAAGCATCGATAATAGAGGAAGTCATTTCTATTTAGCAATGTATTGGGCAAATGAGTTAGCAAAACAAAATGATGATGCTGAACTTAAAGCTGAATTTACTCCAATTGCAAAAGCTATGAATGAAAATGAAACACAAATAGTAAAAGAGCTTACGCAAGTTCAAGGTAAACCTGTTGATATGGGTGGATACTACCTACCAGATCATGCAAAAACATCAGCTGCTATGAGACCATCAGCAACTCTTAATAAAATTCTTGCATAATTTTTAACTAGGACTTAAAAGTCCTAGTTTCTTAAAATAAGTCATTAAAATCTCTTTTAAATAAAATTAATTATAAAATACCCTATAAATATCTTATAGGAGCTAAAAATGAAACAAACATTTGAAGTACATAATGTAAAATGTGGAGGTTGTGCAAATACTTTAATAAAATCTTTAAAAGATGATTTTGGGATAGTAGAAGTAAATTTAGATATTCATCCAAGACAAATAACTTTAAATATAGAAGATAATAAAATTGAACAGTTAAAATTAAAATTAAGAGGCTTAGGTTATCCTCTAACAAGTGATGAGTTAAGTGGTTTTGAAAAAGCGGCGACAACTGCAAAAAGTTTTGTATCTTGTGCTATTGGAAAAATAGATGTTGCTATAAATAAATAAATTTTTATGAATAAATAAATATTATTGACTAAAATCAATATATATTAATATTCTTTATATTAGAATTGTTCAATTCATTTCAAAAGGAGAATTTTATGAAAAAAATAATTATTGCAACAACGATTTTAGCAGCAACATGTGCTTTCGCTAACCCATATGCAAAATGTGTTAGCTGTCATGGTGCAAATGGAGAAAAAGTTGCATTAGGGAAATCTAAAATTATTAAAGATATGACAAAAGCAGATTTTGTTGCAGCACTTAAAGGTTATCAAGATGGAACTTATGGTGGAGCACAAAAAGGTTTAATGGTTGGTCAAGTAAAAGGTATGGATGAAGCAACTATGAATGAGATTGCTGATCTTATCATAAAATAATTTTTTAAAGATAGCTAGGAATACTCTTAGCTATCTTAAAATATTGATCTTTTTTATCTCATCTATTATTTTTATGAGCTCTTTTTTTTCATCTAATAATTTTTTAATTAAAATATCTTTATCATCTTCAAGGTTTAATATATTTTTTTGTTCTAAAATTTTCCCAAAATAAAATACAAAAACTCCTTTAGTTTTATCATATTCTAAATTTTCTAATTCTACTGTTATTTGAGGTTTATCATCGCCTAAACCGTTTGTTAAAATAATTTTATCAAATTTACAAAGATTATATACTATATTTTTTTCATCTATTTTTGCTTCAAAAAGCTCTTTTTTCCAATAATTAGTAGCTTCTTTTTCAAAAAAATAAAGATTTTTTGATAATATTTTTTCAAATATCTCTTTATTTATTGAAAGTTTTATAATTTTTTTCATTTTAAATTTTCTAAAAAATCTTCTAAATTACTATTTTGTTGAGCCTGTGTAATTCCATCTTGTAATGCACCTTTTTTTACACTTCCTTGATAAATTTGCTCTATTTTACCATTTTCTAAAATTTTATAGACAATATATATATTTTGGGCATCATCATTTATCCCAAAAAAACTTCTAAAACTTCCATTTGAATCGTTTATTAAAGGAATTTCTGACTCTTTATATAAATTCTCTAGTTCACCATCAACTGCTATATTTTTTATAAGCCAAGGTGTATTTGAAATATTTGCAAATAAAACTATATTTTTATTAGTTCTTTTATATAAATCCTTAAAAACTACTAAAGCATCATGATTTAACAAAACAATATAACTATTTTTTTGAAAAAGCTCATCTTTTTTAATATCTTTTCCAATAAGTTCAAAATGTTTTGGAAGATTTACTATTGTTCTTTCTACTATATTTTTATTTTGACTTTTCTCTTTTGGTATAGTAAGATAGACTAAAAAGCCAAATCCTATAGCTCCTAATAAAACTACTTTTAAAATATTTTTCAATCTTTACCTCTATTATTTAATTTTTTAGCCCATCTAGAAAATAGTCTAAAATTTTCTATCTCTTCTGGCATTTTTTTACCATTTATTATAGATTCTACTAAAACATTTGCTAAATATGGGGCTAATACAAAACCTCGCCCCCCTACTCCATTTAGAGTAAATAAATTAGGAATTAATTCTAAATTTTCATTTTTTATATGAGTTCCATTTTTTATATGTGGATATTTAAAAAAACTACTTTTACTATCTACTAAACTTCCAACCATAGGAAAATAGTCAATACTAGAAGCTCTTGCACCAATTTTTATATCAATAACTTCAATATCTTCAAGCTTCTTTATATCTTTTGCTTTATTTAATAGCTTTTCTATATCTTCTTCTATAATCTTTAAACTCTTACCATTATGAGATAAAAGATTTATATTTTTTAGATTTAAATTATAAGAAGTATCACTCATATCTTCTGAAAATCTATTATGAGTTGCTCCTATTGAGATTTTTTGTTTTCCAGCTTGCTCAACACTTTTTGATAAAGAACACTCTTTATGATAATTAAATTCCAATTTTGTAGAGCTTAGAATATCTATTTTTTGCCCCCAAACTGCTCTTATATCAAAATAACTTTCCTTTACTAAACTAATATTTGCACCTGTACATAAAAATAGTTTTGAAGCCAATAAATCATCATTTATTTTCCAATAACCATCTATTTGCTCAATATTTTTAACTTCATAATCAAAAACTTTTTCAATATCATTACTCAAAGCTTTACAAATCTCATAAGGTTTAACTGTACTTCCAATAGGAAAAAAATAACCTCTCTCTTTTTCTTCAAAATCAAAATCCATAAATGGCATATAACTTTGAAATTTCTCTTCATCAATACTATTTTTTGGTATTCTTATTGTTCCACAATTATTTAATAAATTTGGAAAATTATTTTTATAAAAATCTATTGAAAATTTTAAAGATGTAGTAACCAAACTCTTAAATTTATTTTCAATTCCTAAAAGTGGGGATAAAAAAGCCCCAGCTGCACCACTTGCTCCAAAAGCAACATCAGAATTTTTTTCAAGTAATAAAATATTTTTTGAATTTTTATTCAAAAAATATGCCAATGAACAACCAGAAATTCCTGCACCAATTATTATAAAATCATACTTTTTCATAACATTAGTATATTATTATTAAATAAAAGTTTTTCTTAAAATAATATAGGTAAAATAATCATTATCTTTTTCTCTAAGGCTTAAAAATGAAATTTTTAATAACAGACGATTCAAAAATGGCAAGAAAAATGGTTTTAAAAACGCTTGAAGATACTTTAAATATAGATTATGAAGTTTTCGAAG